>NZ_AQVE01000001.1 GCF_000371925.1 Thiolinea disciformis DSM 14473
GTAACCTCAGCCAGGCTTGGGCTGCCAGATCTGACCAGTGCTCAATAAGCTGCTCTGAAGCGATTTCGCGTACAAACTCATCAATATCCTCTAAGGCACGCTGTTGCAAGAGTATTCGGGTTTGATCATCGGGCCATTGTTTAACAAGTTGCTCTAAAGCGGTGCGGCGCACCTGATTATTGGTATCCTCTACAGCACGTTGTTGCAAGAATATTCGGGTTTGATCATCGGGCCATTGTTTAACAAGTTGCTCTAAAGCGGTGCGGCGTACCTGATTATTGGTATCCTCTACAGCACGTTGTTGCAAGAGTGTTCGGGTTTGATCATCGGGCCATTGTTTAACAAGTTGCTCTAAAGCAGTGAGGCGCTCCAAGAGTGTTCGGGTTTGCTCATCGGGCCATTGTTTAACAAGTTGTTCTAAAGCAGTGAGGCGTACCGCTTCATCCATATCCTCTACAGCACGCTGTTGTAACAGTATTCGGGTTTGATCATTGGGCCACTTTTTCACGAGCTGCTCTAAAGCGGTGCGGCGTACCTGATTATTGGTATCCTCTACAGCACGCTGTTGCAAGAGTGCTCGAGTTTGATCATCGGGCCATTGTGTAGCAAACTGCTCTAAAGCAATGCCACGTACGGCCTCATCCTCTACAGCACGCTGCTGCAACAGTATTCGGGTTTGATCATCGGGCCATTGTTTAGCAAGCTGCTCTAAAGCGGTGCAGCGTACCGCTTCATCCATATCTTCTACAACATGCTGTTGCAAGAGTGCTCGGGTTTGATCATCGGGCCATTGTGCAGCAAACTGCTCTAAAGCAATGCTACGTACGGCCTCATCCTCTACGGCACGCCGCTGTAAGAGTGTTCGGGTTTGCTCATTGGGCCATTGTTTAGCAAGCTGCTCTAAAGCGGTGCAGCGTACCGCTTCATCCATATCCTCTAAGGCACGCTGTTGCAAGAGTGCTCGGGTTTGATCATCGGGCCACTTTTTCACGAGCTGTTCTAAAGCAATACTGCGTAGCCATTGATCTGTATCCTCTAAGGCAGTTTTTCGTAGCAGATTATATATATCAGGGTATTGATCATCGAATTCACATAGAGCAAGTAAACTGCCACTACGTATATATGGCAAGTCTGACTCTAAAAAATTAGTAAGCGTCTGTTTAGTTAATCCTAAACTCTGTAATAGTAGTGGCCAAAAAAAATGCCTTATGACGTTCCCTTGTGAAAAATTTGGAAGCTCAGTAGGCAAGTTGAGTTTTGGCCAATTTTGTCCTAATTCTTGAAAAGCTCGGTGTAGACTTTTAAAAAATCCGTCGCTAGGGTTATTAAAGCTAATAAATAAGCGCTCAATTTTTTTAAAAAACTGTTCGCCAGTTTTTACTAATCTGCTGCTATTCCTTGCTTCTCCCAAACAGAAAGCAGCTAAAATAATTTCTGGTAATTTTGCTTCTGTATCCAAAGCATCCAAATCTGTTTTATTTATCAAATGCTCAACAATCTGCCCCACAAATTGCTCATCAATTTGACCACAAATCAAACGCAATACTTCACGCCAAGCATCATCCGCATAATGTGCATCAAATATTCCTATTAAATCCTCAATACTCAAAGCACGCTGATGAGTAAATTTATAAACAATATCCGCTGCACAAAAATACTCTAAGAATGCCCGATGCACAAAGGCATAACTATTCGCACCAATAAAGCACAGAATAAAATTCCGTTCGCGCAATTGTTTGACGACTGCATTAGCAGCACCTCTTGCTTGGGCAAAATGCAGTTCCTCACGCAAATAGGTTTCGATAATTTTGCTTAGTTTTTCGCCGGTAATAATATTTCCTGCCAACCCTTCTGGCGCATTTTGCATCTGTTCAGCAATGCGCCGTAATAAAGCGACTTTGGCGCTGAGATCAAACTCGTTGCGCAATTCGGGATAAGCTTCCAAGGCGCGTTCGGTATCCCATTGATGCAATAAGACTTCAGAGGCTTTTTGATACAATGCAGCTCGATGACGCGGCAATTCTTGATGGCGATTTAAAATAGCCATCATGGTTAGCAATAAGGGATTACCGGCTAGTAGCGCAATGGATTTTGAGCTTGCAATCGCCTTGGCTAAGCGCTCGCGTTTTAACTCGGCTTCTGCGGCCTTGGAAGTTTCAAAAGTAGTTGCGTGCCATTGCTCTAGGAAGGTTTGAATCTGCTTTGAATCTAAATCCTGCAACATAAAATCGCGGAATTGCGCATCGCGTAAAGCTTTGGGCTGATAGCCAACCACACGCGAGGTGACAATAATCCGCACTTGTTTATAGTCATTGCTAAAGCGGTGAATATCATGAATCACTTGCTCACGCTGCACCGGATCAAACACTTCATCCAAGCCATCCAACAGCAAAATCACCCGATCAGGTTGTTGCATCAGATGATTGAGGGTTTGCTGATTGAGGCGATGCCAAGTGCGCGCGGCATGTAAATAATGCAAAAAACTTTTGCCACTAGGACATTCCCAGAGATTATAAGCACGTAACTCAATCAACAAAGGTAAAGCTTGTTGCAAGCGCTCATTAGCAGAGGGTAAATTCGCCCAGCGCAAGGCCAAATAACGTAATAAAGACGATTTACCCGATCCCGGATCACCCAAAATAACCAAATTCGCTAAGCTCGGATCAGCGCAAACTTCTAAAATCGGGCGCAGCGGCTGCTCAAAATAGCGCTGGCGTTGCATCGCTTGCAAACGCTCCAACTCTTCCAAATTCGCTGCATCAATCTCGCCTCTTTCCAACAAACGCTTTTGATGCTCTTTGGGCATTTCTAAAAGTTGAGGTTTGTAATCTTGGGTTTCGCGGCAGGATTGCGGCACAAAGATATTCCACAAACGAATTTCATTGTAAAAAACGCCCGTGCTGTCTAAACAATCAAAACCCACATCCTGAAATTTTTCTAATAAAGCCTCACGATAAGCCTCTTGATCAAACTCCGGCGGTAAGCCACTTAACTCTAATAAAGCCGTGTGGGATTGTGTTGTTTGCGCATGCTCAAAAGCTTGTTGGATTTCGGGGTGGTTATCGCGAATCGTTTTGATTTTGCGTTTGAAGGCTTTGGCAAGGTGTTCCCATGAAAACTCCTCTGGTAAATCAGGTGCATTAGGAAGGTCTTGCCATGTGCGTGCCAAAATACCCGCATCTAACTGAAATTGAGGATCAGTGAATAAAGGCTCAAAGAGATCAAGGAATGATTCAGAGTTAACAAACACTTTCACAAAAGGTAGAAAGCGGTATTGAATATCTTTTTCGCTCACCTCATTATCGAGTAGCTCATTCTCCATAAGCTCCAAGAACTCTTTCAATGCTAAACCGGTGGCTTTCAATAAAGGTTCACGCTTGAGTTTAGAAAAGGTAGTTTTATAAATTTTTCCTAAAGTACTTTTTCCGGCATCTTTAGCTAGATCATTGCCAAAATCTTTAAGGAACTCTTCTAGTATAGGCTTTGCCAAAAGCAAAGCACCGCTTACTAATAACTCCAGCCCTATCATACTCAATCCTCCTTAGCCCATGCCTAGCACTAGCTTAAACTAAAAGTAGAGGTATAACGAATCAGCTTATAAGTAGCTAGCCGGAATCACATCCACTCCAGCCGACAACGGAATATCCGCCTCGCGTAGGCAAATAAGAGCACCATGCCCCACTTGCTTATGTAAACTTGCTAACACCTTGAAGTTTTTGACCATGCTCAAATTAGGGCTGGCCGTTTTTTTAAATTCCACCGGATAAAGTGTATTATCCTGTTCTAGCAATAAATCTATTTCACGTTGCTCTTTATCACGATAGAAATAAGCATAAGGTGTTTTTCCGTTATGCCACCAACTCTTCAGGATTTCCACTAACATCCAATTTTCTAAAATAGCACCCGACATAGCACCTGCTTCTAATGTTTCAGGAGATGACCATTGCGTCAAATAAGCGCATAAACCGGTATCTAAAAAATATAACTTGGGCGTTTTCACCAAACGTTTAGTCACATTAGTGTGATAAGGCTGGAGGAGATAAATAATTCCAGAGGTTTCTAAAATCGACAACCATGCTTTTACGGTTTTAGGGTCAATATCTACATCACGCGCTAAATCAGCATAGTTTAATAATTGCCCGACACGTGCCGCGCAAGCACGCAAGAATTGGAGAAATAAACGCTCATCACCGACACGAGTTAAATCACGCACATCGCGCTGTAAATAAGTTTGCAAATAAGCACTGTAAAATAAATCTCGCGGCATGGCAGGCTCTAAAGCCAGACGCGGAAAAGAACCCAACCAAATACGCTTATATAAATCTATTAGATTTAAGCTGGGTAGTTTTTGTACCCGCGCTTGATAAAGCCAGGCAGTCGTTGGTAGAAAAGGCTGGGAATCCATAGCACGTTGATTCAGTTCCGCTTGTGATAGACCTAATAAATCCAAGACCGCCACTCGACCTGCTAAGGTTTCGGTAATGCCCTGCATCAAATGAAATTTCTGCGAACCTGTCAGCCAAAACAAACCCGTTTTTTTCTCACGGTCAACCATGAGTTTAATAGCGCGAAATAACTCTGGCGCATATTGAATTTCATCCACGATCACAGGTGGAGGATGACGTTGAAAAAATAAAGCAGGATCAGTGCGCGCCAATTCAGCTTCTTGTGGATCATCCAAGGTCACATAGTGGCGTTCCGGCTCTGCGCAGGCTTGCAATAAAGTGGTTTTGCCCACGTGCCTTGCTCCTGTGAGTAGTAAGACAGGGAACACGCTGGAAGCTTGCTGGATGGTATTTTGAAGGGTGCGTTGATACATGACATTCGACTAATCGGGAATATAATTCCATTTTAGTCGAGATTTTTAAAATTGTAGAGCTAGACTTTAAGGGAATTATCTTAAAACTTCACCCAAATCGCCCCATTATCTGCAGACTTCACACAAGCCTCCAGCCACTTCACCCCACACAGCCCCGCCTGCACATCGGGATACCACAGTTGTTCTAAAAAGGCGTGATCCTCACGCTCCAGCGCATCAATCGCCAAAGCAAAGCGGTGGTACAAATTCGCCCATGACTCAAAAAATCCTTCGGGGTGACCGCCACCAATACGGCTGCAAATCCCATCCACGCCTTGCGCTAAATAGCCCAGGCCGCGCTCGAGAATTTGCGCGGGCTGACCTTGAATTTCATAGCGTAATTGGTTGGGGTATTCGTCCCACCATTCTAGGCTAGCTTTTTCGCCGATTACGCGGATTTTTTGTTGGTGCATCGAACCTGCATTCACTGAGCTTGCCCACAATGTGCCGACCGCGCCGCCTTTGAATTTAAACATCACATGCGCATTATCTTCGAGGGGTGCACGGCTTGAGATAAAACTCTGGCGCATACAGCACAGCTCATCCACTTCAAGCCCCGTGAGCATTTCCATCAAATAATAGGTATGTGTGCCCAGATCACCCAGCACATAAGTTGGCCCTGAAATGGCTGGATTCATGCGCCATTTTGCACCCGCGCTCTGCTCTTCAATGGCAGTGCTATGAAAGCCATGCGCAAATTGCAGCGTGACAATACGAATCTCACCGAGCTTACCCTGATGAATCATCTCACGTGCTTGATGTAGCATGGGATAGCCAGAATAGCCATACATTACTGCGAATAGCTTGCGTTTAGCTTTAGCTAAATCAACCAGTTCTTGGGCTTCGGTACTAGTAAAAGTGAGCGGCTTTTCGCAAATCACATGCAAACCCACTTCGAGTGCCGCTTTACTAATCGCGTAATGCATGTCATTTGGTGTAGCAATACTCACGGCTTGAATGCCATCCGCACGTGCCGCCTCGCCAGCAAACAGCGCTTGGTAATCTGCATAACAGCGCTCAGGCTCTATCCCTAAATGGCTGCCAAATTCGCGCCCGCGTGCGGCATCAAGATCCAATGCACCGGCTTTGAGTTGGAAAAAACGATCCCGAGCAGCACTAGCACGATGCGCATAACCAATTTCACTGCCACGCCCACCCCCAACCATGCCCCAACGAATCGGGGCAGTGAAATGCCGCTCTTCATTAAACATGCTCAATCCTTCGTTTCAGCTACTAATTTGCTTGAGAGTATAAGCAAGAGCAATAAATTTTGTAATTTATTTTCTATATCAATAGAATATTAGAATTAAAATTTCAATCGATCGAGGTTTTTTGTAATTCATCCATAAAAGTTTTGACCACCAAATTGGAGCGTGCACCTTTACGGGTAATAATGGCATAGGCCGTACTGTAATGAAGCTCTTCGGGCAGCAGTGCACGCATTCGGCCTTCATTTACCCAGCGCTGTGCATAGTGTGTCGGTAAATAGCCAATGTATTGCCCTGTCAAAATCAGGAAAGCAATCCCCTCACGGTCAGTGGAAGTAGCAGCGGGTTTTAAATCGCGCATCAATTCTTTCACGGCAACCGTTTGGGCATAAGCCGGCAAAACCGCCGCTTGTTGGCTTAAGATTTTACGATCCAGTTGCTGCTGATCGAAGTCAAATAAAGGATGCTCGGCGCTACAGTACAAACACGATAATTCATCATACAGCGAAAGATAGTTTAAACCGGTCAAGGGGCGTAACTCAGGCACTGCGCCAATATGCAAACGACCATCCAAGACTTCTAATTCAATATCTTTGGGTGGAATCATGCGGATATTAATTTTGACCGAAGGGCCGAGGGTGTGTAGGCTTTTTAAGGCATCCGTGACCCGCATATATGGCATGGTGACAAGGTTATCGGTAATGCCAATATTCAACTCGCCACGCAGGTGATTGTGTAGCTCGTTGACTTGGGTGCGAAAGGTTTCCATCGAACCCAAGAGCTGTAAGGTAGAGTCATAAACTTTTGCGCCTTCATCCGTGAGCGCAAAACCCGTGCGTCCACGCTGACAAAGACGTAAGCCTAAACGCTGCTCAAGATCAGACATTGCCAAACTAATGGCTGAGCGACTGATATTTAATTCCGCTTCTGCCGCCGCAAAACCGCCGCACTCGACGACGGTTTTATAAATGCGCAACAGCCTTAAACTACTATCACTGAGCTGGCCTTTGAGCATAGCTTAGGACGGGAAAGCAAACTGGACTTTTTCACGTACCGCTGAGGAAGGCCAACGTTGGGTGATGGTCTTACGACGGGTATAAAAACGAATACTATCCGGCCCATAAGCCGAGAGATCCCCAAACAAGGAGCGCTTCCAACCACCAAAACTATGATAGGACACTGGCACAGGTAAAGGCACATTGATCCCGACCATGCCGACTTGAATATAATCTGAGAAATAACGTGCCGCTTCACCATCGCGGGTGAAAATACAAGTGCCATTGCCATATTCATGATCATTGATCAACTGCATGGCCTCTTCCATCGTGTTGACGCGTACCACTTGCAAGACTGGACCAAAGATTTCTTCTTGGTAACTAATCATGCTCGGTTTGACATGATCAATCAGCGTCGCACCGACAAAGAAGCCATGCTCGAACCCAGCGACTTTGACCTTACGACCATCGACCACAATCTTGGCACCATCCTGTTCCGCGCTATCAATATAGCCTTTGACTTTCTCCTGATGCGCTTTGGTGATTAAAGGTCCAAAGTCATTGCTGCTATCTGAATACGCACCCGTTTTCAGGTTCTGCATCGCTAGGGTCATTTTCTCAACCAGTGCATTAGCAGCATTGTCGCCAACCGCTACCGCAACCGATAAGGCCATACAACGTTCGCCTGAAGAGCCAAAGGCCGCCCCCACTAATTGCGCGACCGCATTATCCATGTCCGCATCTTCGAGGACGATAGCGTGATTTTTCGCGCCCCCTAAGGCTTGACAACGCTTACCGTGTTTGGTCGCGGTGGAATAGATGTATTCGGCAATCGGGGTGGAGCCAACGAAACTCACGGCTTGCACACGGGGATCATTTAGCAGGGTATCGACGGCCTCTTTATCACCATTAACAACATTCAATACCCCAGACGGTAAACCTGCCTCATGCGCGAGTTGGGCAATCAACATCGTGGAACTTGGATCACGCTCCGAAGGTTTCAGAACGAAGGTATTGCCACAGACCAGCGCTGCGGGATACATCCATAAGGGAACCATCGCGGGGAAGTTAAAGGGGGTAATTCCTGCAACGACACCGAGGGCTTGGAACTCACTCCACGAATCAATCCCAGGCCCTGTATTGCGGCTGTGTTCACCTTTTAAGAGCTCAGGGGCATAACAGGCGAATTCGACATTTTCAATACCGCGCTGTAACTCTCCCCCCGCATCATGGGCAATCTTGCCATGCTCTTCACCAATCAGTTGATTGATGGTTTGAGCGTGTTGTTCTAGCAGCTCTTTGAATTTGAACATTACCCGTGCACGCTTCGCAGGGGGCGTATCGCGCCAGGCTGGAAACGCCGCGTGCGCCGCAGCGATCGCTTCTTCGACGGTCGCTTTTGAGGCTAGGGCTACCTGTTTGCTCACTTCGCCTGTAGAAGGGTTATACACCGCTTGTGTACGACCTGTATCTGCGCGTAACTCACCATTGATTAAGTGACCGACTGTTTTCATTAATGAAGCTCCTTAATTGACTCGCCAATGGCATTGACCAACGCATCGATTTCTTGCGGCTCTATCGTAAAAGGTAAACCCAGTTGGATGGTGTCGCCACCACTACGCACGTAAAAGCCTTTTTCCCAGCATTTTTTCATCACCTCAAAAGGTCTGATCACCGCATCGCCATCACGCGCTTGCAGGGTTAAGCCACCTGCCAAACCGTAATTACGAATATCCGTCACATGCGGCAAACCTTTTAAACCATGCCACGCTTCCTCAAACACTGGCGCCATCGCTTTCACTTTCTCAATCATATGCTCACGTTGCAACACTTCTAAAGCTGCTAAACCCGCTGCACAGGCAATCGGATGAGCCGAGTAAGTGTAACCATGTGGCAATTCAATCATGTGTTCAGCGCCACCTTTATCCATAAAGCACTGATACACCGCGTCATTCACCACCACCCCGCCCATCGGCTGAGTACCATTGGTGACTTGCTTAGCGAAGGTTAACATATCTGGCGTTACACCAAATGCCTCAGCGCCTGTATTAGCACCAACACGTCCAAACGCAGTAATCACCTCGTCAAAAATCAATAAGATATTATGCTGAGTACAAATCTCACGTAAACGCTGCAAATAGCCAACAGGTGGCGGAATAACACCTGCCGACCCTGCCATGGGTTCGACAATCACCGCACCAATATTCGACGCATCATGCAAGGCAATCATATTCAATAATTCATTCGCCAGTTCAGCGCCTTGCGTGGGCATACCTTTAGAGAAGGCATTCGCCGCAGTCATGGTATGTGGCAGATGATCCGCTTCAATCCCTTGTCCATAGAGAGCACGATTGCCAACAATACCACCCACACTAATACCACCAAAATTCACGCCGTGATAACCCTTGATACGCCCGATCAAACGTGTTTTGGAGGCTTGACCTTGCTTGCGCCAATAAGCCCTCGCTATTTTTAAGGCGCTGTCGACCGCATCCGAACCACTACAAGTGAAAAACACATGATTTAGACCTGTAGGCATAAGCTCAGTAATGCGCTCAGCTAAGGCAAACGCTTTGGGATGGGCAAAGTTAAACGCTGGCGAGTAATCCAATTCTTGGGCTTGTTTAGCGATTGCTGCGCTAATGTCTGCTTGACAATGTCCTAGACCACAAGTCCAAAGTCCCGATAAACCATCGAAAATGGTGCGTCCGCGATCATCTCGATAATAACGACCCTCTGCTGCGACAATCACACGAGGATCTTTGTGGAAAGAGCGGTTACTGGTAAACGGTAACCAGTAGGCATTTGAGTAGTTAGTCGAAGTCATACAAATCTCTCCAAGGTGGCGATAATGCGCCTATAGTGCTTTAGTCGTTATTTTTAATAAATTTAAAATTTCATCCACTTAGTTTAATGAAAACTAAACCATAAGCTACGCCAGATGTTTAAGCAAAATCGCCTCTGCCCTGTAGTTTTTAGCCCATCTGTAAGCCTAGCTTGAGGATGCCCTAAAAAAGAACCAGTAGAAATCCTTAACTGACTGATTTAACGATGGGCTTATTCTAAAGCGCTAAGTAAGCGTTTTTATAGGGCGTATTCAGCACGAAAATGCTGCACTTTAGTTAAGTAAATATAAAAGTGATTTCAATTTTTTTGAAATTTATCTCATTCAAGCTCTGTAACACAATAAAAAAACCCAAAAGACTTTTGTCCTAATCGCTGAAGGCTAGTAGTCAGTTTCTAAATTAGCGTGAATTCTTTGAGAACTATACTAATGTTTGGCGAGGGCATTTGTCCTTAAGTGCAGCAAGCTAGCGCAAAGCTCGTGAGAGAAAGGTTCAAACCCTTGGCTGCTACCCATAACAATTGGTTAAGGAGAATAAAATCTATGCTGGCTAGCTTACAAAATGGCATTTGTAGTGCACGACTGGATTTAGCTACTTATCAACAAAATTTTGCCGACGCACATCCCCCTCTCAATGCTATCCAAGCCAAAATCGAAGCCGAACGTTGTTATTATTGCTTTGCCGCACCCTGCCAAACGGCTTGCCCTACCGGTATCGATATTCCCAGCTTTATTGCACGCATTGCCCAAGATAATCCGCGAGGCGCTGCGGCTAAAATATTGGAGGAGAATATATTAGGGGGTATGTGTGCGCGTGTTTGTCCTACCGAAGTGCTGTGTGAGCAAGCTTGTGTGCGTAATACTAATGAAGATAAACCGGTGGAAATTGGTTTATTACAACGCTTTGCCACGGATAGTTTTTTTTCTAAACCCAAACCACCGTTATTTAAACGCACCACTGATACTGGCAAAAAGATCGCCGTGGTTGGTTCAGGGCCAGCCGGTTTGTCCTGCGCACATCGCTTAGCCTGCCTAGGCCATCAGGTCACTGTATTTGAAGCGAAACCTAAATTAGGTGGTTTAAACGAATACGGTTTAGCTGCTTATAAGACCCCCAATAAGTTCGCACAGCAAGAAATTGAATGGTTGCTGTCGATTGGTGGCATCACTGTTCAAACCAATACCCGCTTGGGTAAAGATGTGTTCTTCCAAGATATAGTGCAAAACTTTGATGCCGTATTTCTAGGCTTAGGCTTAGCGGGTGTAAATGCTTTAGGCATTCATGAACCTGAGTCTGTTGGTCTACGTAATGCTGTGGAATTCATTGCCGATTTGCGTCAAGCCGAGGATCTAAGTCAATTGCCAGTCGGGCGCAAAGTCGTGGTCATTGGCGGCGGTATGACCGCCATTGATGCGGCAGTGCAAAGCCGAAAATTAGGTGCAGAGGAAGTGACTATTGTGTACCGACGTGGTCAAGAAAGTATGAGTGCTTCCGAATATGAGCAGGCATGGGCGAAAAACAATGGGGTAAAGATTCGCCATTGGGCAGCACCTCTTGAATTACATACTGCTAATGGCCAACTCACTGGAATACGTTTTGCATATACCCAATTAGTGGATGGTCGACTGACACAACTGCCAGAAAGTTTTCAGCTAGAGGCCGATATGGTATTGCGGGCGATTGGTCAGACCTTTGATAGTAGTCACAGCGTTGAAGGCTTGGCGATGCAAGGCGGCAAGATTCTCACCGATGCTCATGGCAAAACCAGTCTCGCCAAAGTCTGGGCGGGGGGAGACTGCCGTTATGGTGGCAAAGACCTGACCGTAGAAGGGGTGCAGCATGGAAAATTGGCTGCTATCGACATTGATCGTGTATTAAGAACCGCCTAAGAGAGGAGCAAATCATGGCCGATTTAAGCAGTAATTTCTTAGGTATCAAAAGCCCTAATCCATTCTGGTTGGCTTCAGCACCGCCAACCGATAAAGAAGTCAATGTGATGCGTGCTTTAGAGGCAGGTTGGGGGGGGGTGGTTTGGAAAACGGTAGGTGAAGATCCGCCCGTGGTGAATGTGCATGGCCCACGCTATGCCGCTTTATTAGGCCAAGATCGGCGCGTGATTGGTTTCAATAATATTGAGCTGATTTCAGATCGCCCACTCAAAGCTAATTTAGAAGAAATGGCACGGGTAAAAAAGCGCTTTCCGGATCGAGCGATTATTGCCTCGATTATGGTGCCCTGCACCGAGCAAGCGTGGAAAAATATCCTGCCGCAAGTAGAAGATACCGGCTGCGATGGCATTGAACTGAATTTCGGTTGCCCACATGGCATGAGTGAGCGTGGCATGGGTTCAGCCGTGGGGCAAGTGCCGGAATATATTCAAATGGTGACTGAATGGTGCAAGCAATACAGCCGCCTCCCGATTATTGTCAAACTCACCCCTAATATCACCGATATTCGTATGCCCGCGCGTGCAGCCAAAGCCGGCGGTGCGGATGCAGTGTCACTCATCAATACCATCAACTCCATTATGAGTGTGGATTTGGAAAAGATGGCGATTTACCCGAATACCGATGGCGCAGGTTCGCATGGCGGTTATTGTGGTTATGCAGTGAAGCCGATTGCGCTGAATATGGTGGCAGAAATTGCGCGCGATCCTGAAACGGCTGGATTACCAATATCAGGGATTGGGGGCATTACCACGTGGCGCGATGCGGCAGAGTTCTTAACACTTGGCGCAGGGACGGTCCAAGTCTGCACAGCCGCCATGGTGTATGGATTCAAGATCATCGAAGATCTCTGCGATGGCCTGTCTAGTTTTATGGATAGCAAAGGCTATCAGTCCATTGATCAGTTAGTAGGCAAAGCTGTGCCAACGGTTAAAAACTGGAATCAGCTCAATCTCAATTATGTTGAGAAGGCGGTGATTAATCAGGATCTCTGCATTAAATGCGGGCGCTGTCACATCGTCTGCGAAGACACTTCACATCAAGCCATTTTCGCGACGAAAAATGGTGAACGCCATTTTGAAATTAATGAGGCCGAATGCGTGGGCTGCAATTTATGTGTCTCCATTTGCCCTGTGCCCAATTGCATCACTATGCGTGCCTTACAAGTCGGTGAATTGGATCAGCGCACAGGGCATACCATCAGTGGGACTTATGCTAATTGGACAACTCACCCTAATAATCCAGGCGCCAGTTGCTCTTAAGTAGTACTCACCTCATTCAAGTAGCGGGAGAAAAAGTTAAGCCAAGTTGAGTCCTTTACCCCTTAAACCACCAGAAGGAATTAAACATGAGCGATTCGTTAAGCAATAAAGATCTACAACCCACGGCTCTCGCTGAACGACATTGGCGTTGGCAAGATTATGCAGCGCTTTGGGTCGGCATGGTGGTTTGTGTACCCACTTATACGATGGCTAGCTCCATGCTCGACCAAGGTTTTACTTGGCAAAAAGCCGTTTGGCTCGTGTTTTTGGCCAATTGTATTGTACTGGTACCGATGATTTTAATGGGGAGGATTGGTGCAAAATATGGCATCCCTTTTCCGGTGATTGCACGTGCATCGTTTGGGGTAAAAGGGGCGAGCTTACCGGCAGTGTTACGTGGTTTAGTCGCTTGTGGATGGTTTTCAATTAATTGTTATTTTGGGGGCTTGGCGTTACATAGTTTTCTCAATGTGTTGGGCATGAACTTATCGGGACCTGCCGAGGGCCAGTTTATTAGCAACTCACAACTGGTCACTTTCTTTATCTTTTGGCTGATGCACCTCTATTTCATTTGGAATGGCCTAGAGTCGATCCGTAAACTAGAAGTCTATGCAGCTCCCTTAATGATCGCTGCCTCAGTGGCTTTAGTTATCTGGGCTTTTATTAAAGTCTCACCCAGCCAAATTTTCAGTTTACCGGCCAAAGTGGTTGAGGGTGGCCCCAAAACTTGGGCAGCTTTAACCGGCCTCGTCGGCTTCTGGGCAACCTTAGCCTTGAATATCCCTGATTTCACGCGCTTTGCCAAATCACAAAAAGATCAACAAGTCGGGCAATTTATTGGCTTGCCAATTCCCATGGCCCTGTTCTCTTTGGTAGGCATTATTGGTTTTTCCGTATCACAAATTCTATATGGTAAAGCACAATTATTCCCGGATGCTTTACTTTCCCAAATCGGAAGCGTCGCCGCAGGCATTGGTTTATTAGTGATTCTCTTAGCTAATTTAACCACGAATGTCGCTGCCAACTTGGTTTCACCATCTTATGACTTCAGCCAAGTCGCACCAAAATATATTAGCTTCCGCACCGGTGGCTTAATTGCTGCTGTGATTGGCTTGCTATTTATGCCTTGGAAATTACTGGCCACTTCCGGCGACTACCTATTTGTCTGGTTGGGCGGTTATGGGACTTTGTTGGGCGCTATTGCAGGTATTTTGTTGGTAGATTATTACCTTGTGCGCAAAGGACACTTAAGCGTAGAAGAGCTTTATAACACGAATGGCATCTATACTTATAGCAATGGCTGGAACTGGCAGGCTGTCTTAGCGTTTGTGCTTGGCGTCTTACCTTGCCTACCCGGTTATTTGGCGGTAGCCGGCATTGTCGCTAAGGAAAGTGTACCGAGCTTCTTAGTAGATTTATTTAGTTTCGGCTGGTTTTTCAGTTTATTCGTGGCGGGTTTGTATTATTACATTAGCGCATCAAAACAGCATAAGCTCAGTGGAGTAACAGCATGAGTTCAGCAGTCTTAATTCGTGGCGGTACAGTCGTCAATGCGGATGCCGAGCGCAAAGCCGATGTGCTGTGTGTGGAGGGTAAAATTGCGGCCATGGGCGAACAAGCAGCTGATTTAGCGCCTGCAGGTAAGCAAACGCTGGATGCTAGTGGGCAATATCTTATACCCGGCGGCATTGACCCTCACACCCATATGCAATTGCCCTTCATGGGTACGGTCACGGTCGATGATTTCTATACGGGTACGGCAGCAGCGATGGCGGGCGGTACGACCACTATTATTGACTTCGTTATTCCAAGCCCGAAACAGCCGATCATGGAAGCCTATCAAACCTGGCGCGGCTGGGCAGAAAAAGCAGCCAGTGATTATAGCTTCCATGTGGCGATTACGTGGTGGAGTGATCAAGTACATGAAGATATGGGCAAGTTAGTGCGTGAAGAAGGCGTAAATAGTTTCAAGCATTTCATGGCTTATAAAAATGCCATCATGTGCGACGACGAGACCCTTGTGAATAGTTTTAAGCGAGCCTTAGAACTGGGCGCGATGCCCACCGTGCACGCCGAAAACGGTGAGCTCGTTTATCTGCTCCAGCAAGAAGTCGCCAAAATGGGTATTACGGGTCCTGAAGGTCATCCACTCGCACGTCCGCCAATGGTAGAAGGCGAAGCGGCAAATCGCGCCATTGCGATTGCCGATGTGTTAGGTGTACCAATCTATATTGTGCATGTCTCGTGTATCGAAGCGGCTGATGCGATATCACGGGCGCGTGCTAGAGGACAACGTGTCTATGGCGAGGTCTTGGCAGGGCATTTGCTGATTGATGATAGTGTGTATCGTCACCCTGATTTTGCTTTTGCCGCCGCGCATGTGATGAGCCCACCTTTCCGTCCAAAAGGCCACCAAGAAGCGTTGTGGCGTGGCCTACAGTCTGGACAATTGCACACTACCGCCACCGATCACTGTACCTTCTGTGCTGCTCAAAAAGCCGCTGGCTTAGATAATTTTGCCAAAATTCCCAATGGCACGGGTGGCGTGGAAGAACGCATGACCGTTTTATGGGATGCGGGGGTCAATACTGGCCGTTTAACGCCCAGTGAATTTGTGGCTATCACGAGTGCCAATGCCGCCAAATTATTTAATATTTATCCGCAAAAAGGTTGTATTCAAGTTGGTGCGGATGCTGATTTGGTGCTGTGGGATCCAGAAGGAACACGCACTATCTCGGCACAAACCCATCATAGTAAAGGGGACTTTAATATCTTTGAAGGGCGCACAGTCAAAGGCATTCCCAGTCATACCTTGAGTCAAGGCAAAGTCGTTTGGGCGCAGGGTGATTTGCGCGCTGAGCGCGGTGCAGGTCGCTATATCAAACGTCCCGCTTTTGGTGTGAATTTTACGGCTGCGCAAAAGCGCAGTGAAACTTTAAAACCAACTGCTGTGCAGCGCTAAGGCGTTGAGGAGGATGTGATGAAACAGCAAACAGAGTTGGATATTAGCAATTTACGGGTGAATGGTGAGCGCTTGTGGGACTCTTTAATGGAGCTAGCGCAAATTGGCGCAACTCCAAAAGGGGGAGTCTGCCGTTTAACCCTCACCGATTTGGACAAACAAGGTCGTGATCTAGTGCTGAAGTGGGCGCAAGAAGCAGGCATGACGATTACTATTGATAAGATTGGCAATGGATTTATGCGCCGTGCGGGGCGCAATAATGCACTACCCCCAGTGGTTACTGGCAGCCATATCGATACCCAGCCTACGGGTGGAAAATTTGATGGTAACTATGGTGTGCTCGCAGGTTTAGAAGTGGTGCGTACTTTAAACGACTATAAAATCGAAACCGAAGCACCAATTGAAGTGGCTTTTTGGACGAATGAAGAAGGCTCACGTTTTGTGCCGGTGATGATGGGATCGGGCGTATTTGCCAAAGCGTTTACGCTGGAACATGCCTATGCCGCAAAAGATACCGAAGGCAAAACCGTACAGGGTGAATTGGAGCGAATTGGCTATATCGGTGAACAAGAGCCGGGTGATCATCCGATTGGTACTTATTTTGAAACGCATATTGAGCAAGGGCCAGTACTCGAAGACAACGATAAGACCATCGGCGTCGTACAAGCAGTGCTGGGTATTCGTTGGTTCGATTGCACCGTGGTCGGCATGGAAGCGCATGCAGGCCCTACGCCTATGCATTTACGCAAAGATGCGATGCAGGGCGCTGCGGAAATTATGCAAGAGATTGTCACTTGTGCTTTACGCCATGCACCCCACGGGCGCGGTACGGTCGGTATGGTGCATGTTCACCCTAATAGCCGCAATGTGATTCCAGGTACAGTGAAATTCAGTATTGATTTACGTAATCATACCGATGAGCTAGTTGATCAAATGGCCGATGAGGTAAAAGCATTTGCAGCAGCAGTGGCTGAGCGCCGTGGCTTAGAGATTAAGATTGAAATGGTTTCCAGCTACCCCGCGCAACCCTTCCATCCTGACTGTGTGAATGCGGTCGCTAAAGCAGCGGAAAAGCTCGGCTATTCCAATATGCCTGCTGTTTCAGGCGCGGGGCATGATGCGGTGTATATGGCACGTCTAGCACCTAGCGGCATGATTTTCATTCCCTGCAAAGACGGGATTAGCCACAATGAAATTGAAGACGCGAAGCCTGAGCATATTACCGCAGGTTGCAATGTACTTTTACATGCGATGTTAGAGCGAGCAGGTATCGCTTTATAATAAACCGATTAAGGATAAGCTCTAAATTGGCGCTTATCCTTAAATATTACCTAGCCCCTATACCCTGCGATGCCTAGTTCGCGCCCCTAAAGCCGTCAAATAATAAATTGATTAAAGTTTATTCATCCTAAAGAGCGAGCTTAAAACCCTAATCAATCACTTTCAGTCTACACCCTTGGTAAAGATGCAATTAAAAAATGTATAAAATTTATACTAATCTTTCCTGCAAAAAACCAACTTTAGACTATACTCTACCTCTTAAGCATTACGCTTGAATGGGCCACATAATATTTATCGCTCTATAACAATCTTTGGGGAGTATTGTCAGACGGAGGGAGTATGACTGCTGTTTTTGCAAAAACCTTGAAAGGAAAAGATGAAATCGATAGCCATGCAGGTGGCTTGTCGAGTGTATTACGTCGGGTCTTAATCTTTATTGATGGGCAGCGCTCCGTAAAGGAGCTAGAGCGCTTGCCTAAAATTGGTGATTTGCAAGATGTACTAAATACCCTATTGCGCGGGGGTTACATCATGCCAGTCAATGAGTTGTTAGCCTCAGACAACACAATCACGCGTAACAGCACGCCTTTAGCTAGGCCCTTACCTAGCAGCAATACTATGTTTCGGCCTTTGCCTAGCGAAATAGATCTAGAAACGCTGCAAATGGCACGCAATTTTATGTGTAATACCTTGAACGCTTTCGTTGGTTCATTCGGGGCTAGTGGTTTAATCAGTCGTATTCAAACCGCAAAAACCCATCAAGACTTACGTGATTTATTTGAAGAATGGCATAGTGCAGTCATCGCAACACGTGCAGGCCGTAAAGATGAGAAAAACCTACGCTTAAAATTGTTGGAAATCATCTAAAACGCTATGTAGATAGCTATTCCAAAAAAGCTCCTCTGCCAGTATTACTGGCTTTGGGGGTTGCGCTAGATACACATTAGCACCACCCAGATGTGGCGGTGCTCAAAGATTATTGGTCGCAATAGCATAGTGTGTTGTAGGATTTTATTAACTCGTTTAATAAGAAGCATGAAACCGCCTCCTGACATGATATGGTATCCAAAATCCCACCAAGAAACGAATAGCCGACACGCTCACCCCTCCATTACTAGCTGTTCTTATTCGCTGAGTTCCACCGATCACAAATCCTCCCTACCGTTTTGTCTGTGTGGTTAACGAACCTCAGACAAAGCCTTTGCCATAGACTGCCTTTGGGCTAGCTGGCAACTTGGTTATAGCTGAACATATAGGCTTTTTATCTTACAAATCGGTATGCTGCGATAGCAACTCACCTACTGCACCCCTGCCCCAAAACTGCTACCATACCCGACTATTTTGCTGCGCCACCCTAGGACGTAGCGTATCTGATTTATCTAAGAGGTTCTTCCCATGCTGGTTGCTGCCAATATCACCATGCAGTTTGGTGCTAAGCCGCTGTTTGAAAATGTTTCTGTCAAATTTGGCGATGGAAATCGCTATGGCTTGATTGGCGCGAATGGCGCGGGCAAGTCAACATTCATGAAAATTCTCTGCGGTCAGTTAGAGCCAAGCTTCGGCAATGTCTCTAAAGATAGCACCGAACGTATGGCCTATCTGCGTCAAGACCAATTCGCCTACGAAGAAATGCGGGTGTTGGATGTGGTCATGATGGGGCACGAAGACATGTGGAAAATCATGTCGGAAAAAGATGCAATTTATGCCAATCCTGAGGCCAGCGAAGATGATTATATGCGTGCGGCTGAATTGGAAGGACAATTCGCAGAAATGGACGGCTATACCGCTGAAGCACGCGCCGGTGAATTATTGCTTGCAGTAGGTATTCCGGTGGAGCAACACAATGGCCCGATGCGCGAAGTAGCACCGGGTTGGAAATTGCGCGTACTATTATGCCAAGCCTTATTTGCGAATCCAGACATTCTGCTCTTGGACGAACCCACCAACAACCTTGATATTAATACGATTCGTTGGCTGGAAGAGACTTTGAATAATCGTAACTCGACTATGATTATTATTTCGCATGACCGGCACTTCTTGAACCAAGTTTGTACGCATACCGCTGACTTGGACTACGGCAAGATTCAGGTGTATCCGGGTAACTACGATGAATTCATGGAAGCGGCAACAATGGCGCGTGAACGCCAAGCCAATGCGAATGCCAAGGCTAAAGAAAGGATTTTGGAGCTACAAGATTTCGTGCGCCGCTTCTCAGCAAATAAATCCAAAGCCAAACAAGCCACTAGCCGCCGCAAATTGATTGAAAAACTTAAGCCGGAAGACATCAAACCGTCTAGTCGTCAATATCCTTGGATTCGTTTTGAATATGATGAAAAAGAACGTTTGCATCGTTTTGCCGTCGAGGTGGAGAATCTAAACTTCGCTTATGAAGGTTCCGATAAACCGATTGCTAAAAATTTCAGCTTTACTATTGAATCGGGTGAAAAAGTCGCCATTATCGGTGAAAACGGCGTGGGTAAAACGACACTGATAAAACTGTTGCAAGGTCATTTGCAGCCGCAAAAAGGTACGATCAAATGGGCGGAGAAAGTACGTATTTCCTCGTATGATCAAGATCATGAGGATGAATTCAAAAGTGATCGTTCACTCACCGACTGGATTGCGGAATATGTACGCAAAGAAGGCTATGAAGGTGAAGATGCGGAAACGCAAATACGTGGTACGCTAGGTCGCTTATTATTTGGTGGTGATACCGTTAAGAAGGCAGTAAAAGTTTTATCGGGTGGTGAAAAAGGCCGGATGATCTTTGGGCGCATGATGCTGTCACGTACTAATGTGATGCTAATGGATGAGCCAACCAACCACTTGGATATGGAATCCATCGAGTCGCTGAATGGTGCGCTAGCGCGTTATGATGGGACACTCATTTTCGTGTCACATGATCGCGAATTCGTCAGTTCCTTAGCCACTCGGATTTTCGATGTGAAAGGAGATGGGCGGATTGTGGATTATCGTGGCACATATGATGAGTACTTAAGCAGCCAAGGCTTAGAATAAGGCACCTATGTTGCAACTTAAGGTATTACGTCACTTAGATTTAACTGAGCCAACTCAAGCTGGTCGCCCGCTTTTTTTGTCAGCCGCCAGCGGTTTAGTCAGCGTAGGCGATTATTTGTATGTTGTCGCAGATGATGAAAATCATTTAGGCATTTTCTCTCGTATCCAATCTGCATCTGGACGCTTGTTACGCTTAGTAGACGGTGATTTACCAAATGATGCTAAGGAACGTAAAAAACAAAAACCTGATTTTGAAGTTTTAACTTTACTACCTGCTTTTAGCAATTATCCACACGGTGCTCTATTAGCCATGGGGTCGGGGTCGAAGAAACATCGTCGCAGAGCCGTGCTATTAGGTTTGGCAATAGATGGTTCAATTAATACTGCGCCGCTCATCATTGATTTAAGTCCTTTGTATGAACAATTAGCCGAACAATTTACTGACCTAAATATTGAAGGCGCATTTGTTAATCAACATCTGAATCTATTACAGCGTGGGAATAAGTCCGAACATAATAAAAATGCTTGTATTCTTTTGGATTTGCAAGCTAGCCTAGCTGCTTTGACACAGCAACAACTCAATGCCGATTTGATAAGGGAGATTCGCCCTTATGATCTAGGAAATGTCCATGATGTACCCTTATGCTTTACCGATGCTAGCCCTTTGCTTGGTGGGGGTTGGGTATTTTCAGCTGTGGCAGAGGACACTGATAATAGTTATGCAGATGGTGTATTAGTGGCAGCAGCGCTTGGTGTAATCAGTGCACAGGGTAAGCTAGAACATCTAATACCATTAGATAATCGCTATAAAATCGAAGGGGTATCTGTAAGCGTTGAGGGCGATAAGCTTCGTTTACTTTTAGTAACTGATGCAGATGATCCCAACCAACCAGCCGTTTTATTAGAGTCCCTATTAGATGGCTACCCATTTTAATACTTAATTAAAATAGAATTCATTCCGTTGAGGAGAGCAGGTATGAATATAAAGGTTGACATTGATATGACGCCTGAAGAAGTGCGCCGCTTGGTCGGTTTGCCGGATGTACAAGAATTTAATCAACAGGTCATGACGAAAATGATGGAAAAGCTGACCGCAGGGGCAGAGGGCTTTGATCCCATGAACTTATTTCAAGCTTCTATTATGAATAATACTGAATTTGCTAAAAAATGGATGGATGCTTTTAATCTATTCTCTTCTAGCAAAAACTAACGCGTTTAGACGCCCCTCTTTTTACAGAGGGGCTAACCCATTCGATTACTTCACCGCTTTTAAACCGTTTTGCAAACCATTGAGCGACACGGGGAAAATTACCGGCTCTTTATTCGGGGCTGGGCGATAAGCTAATAAAGCCCGCTTGCCATGCGTGAGTTGTTGGAACATTTTATTATCTAAGGTAAATCCTGCACGGCAGCCTTGGGCATTACAGACGCCACCAAAGCCAACGGGTGGATTATTATCCACTTTGAGCTGTACGCCCTTTTTAATATCAATCCCTTTCGGCAATTCGAAAATCGCGGTAGGAAATTGTTTTCCCTGTCCGTAACCCAATACAGTCACCATCAGGGGCTGCTTTTTACCTTTTTCCGACAATACTTGTTGTAAATAGCAAAGTTGCTTGTTATCCGGAGAGGCTTCACATTGCACGCCCCAGTCACCAAACCGCTGCCCTGCTTGTGCAGCAGCCCAAGTAGTGCTACTGAATGCACATAACAGCAATAAACCAGCCCATTGTTTGGTTGTTTTCAACATAAACCGCTCCCGTCTTTTTGACTTTTAAATTTCATGATCTATCAATAGTATAATAGCATTCTAGCCTATTCCGGCAGGACTATCCTTTTGACATTCGTCAAGATAGTTTTCTGACTAAATCTCTATGATTAGAGTAAGACATTTCAATAAGTGGTGGAGTTCAGTGATGGATCAAGAGAATCTCAAGCAAGGCGCGTCAACCAATCCAAGTTCAGTCGATACAGTGCAACAAGATGCTATAAACGCCTTTACCGCCACACAAGCTGTCAGCGCTGCACAACATGCCAAACTAGCAGCCACGGAAAGCATTTTGGCTCAAGCGAAACATGCAGATCAAGCGATTGCCGCCGATATGATTCAAAAGTTGGAGGCTATGCTAGAAGGTGCATCACCCGATGATGCTGAGGTACTAAAAGTGGCGATTGCGCGTTGGAATGATCCCAAGGCACACCGCTCTATGATAAATAAGGATGAAGAATTAGTCGAGAATTGGCGTTCTGCGGTTTATCCTTATAAAAATCGCTTGTCACGCAAAACCTATGAAAAACAAAAATATATGCTGCAAGTCGAATTGCTGAAGTGGCAAGCATGGGTACGTGAAACCGGTCAAAAAGTAGTTATTTTATTCGAAGGCCGCGACGCTGCTGGTAAGGGTGGAACGATTAAACGCTTCATGGAGCACATTAATCCCCGTGGTGCACGCGTAGTGGCTTTGGAAAAGCCTACCACCGCAGAACAAGGCCAGTGGTATTTCCAACGTTATGTGCAAAACCTCCCTACAGCCGGTGAAATCGTGTTATTTGACCGTTCTTGGTACAACCGCGCGGGCGTTGAGCGTGTCATGGGTTTTTGCACTGATAAACAATATGATGATTTTATGCGCCAAGTGCCTGAATTTGAACGTCATTTAGTCTCAAGCGGTGTGCATTTAATTAAATTCTGGTTCTCCGTTAGCCGTGCCGAACAACGTCGCCGTTTTGAAGAGCGCAAAATCCATCCACTTAAGCAATGGAAACTCAGCCCGATCGACTTAGCTTCCTTGGATAAATGGGAGGACTATACCGCAGCGAAAGAAGCTATGTTCTTCCACAGTGATACTGCAGAAGCACCGTGGACCATTGTGAAATCTGATTGTAAAAAGCGGGCACGTCTCAATGCCATGCGTTATGTGCTGCACAAAATGCACTACACAGGCAAAGATCCTTCCAATATTCTTGCGATTGACCCGTTGATTGTCGGTCGTGCGAATATTATGGGCGATTTATAAAGCGCTTGATTCCCATAAGGGAGTGAATTGTTCTCGCTCCCTTAGCCAAACCCCGCTAAGCTTCGGTCATTAGTCCAAACGTTTGCTTTGCTATGACCACTACTACCAAACCACTAATTCTTGTTGACGGCTCGTCTTATCTGTTCCGCGCCTTTTATGTGCCTAACTTACGTGTACTAACTAACTCACGTGGTGAACCCACAGGCGCTATGCACGGCGTATTAAATATGCTGGACAAGCTACGCAAAGATTACGAGCCAGACTTGATGGCCGTGGTATTTGATGCCTCAGGCAAAACCTTCCGTGATGATTTATATCCCAACTATAAAGCCAATCGCCCGCCCATGCCTGATGAATTGCGTAGCCAATTCGAACCCTTATTGGAAATCATTCGTGCCCAAGGTTACCCCTTGCTCATGGTTGCAGGTGTAGAGGCCGATGATGTAATTGGTACACTCGCTAGCGAACATCAAGGCGCAGTACTTATCTCCACCAGTGATAAAGACATGGCGCAATTGGTCGATGAGCGAGTGCACTTAATCAATACCATGAGCAATACTTACGCTGATCCCGCAGGAATCATAGAAAAATTTGGCGTCAGGCCAGATCAAATTCGCGATTATTTAGCCCTGATGGGTGACACCGTAGACAATGTCCCTGGTGTAGAAAAAGTGGGTCCCAAAACAGCGGCGAAATGGATTAGTGAATATGGTTCGCTGGAAAATATTATGGCGAATGCCGAGAAATTTGGTGGCAAAGTGGGGGAAAATCTACGCGCTGCTTTAACACATTTACCACTTTCTTATCAGCTCGTCACGATTAAATGTGATGTTCAGCTAGAACTGGATCCAGACGACTTAAAACTTGCTGCGCCCAATAATGAGAAATTGCGTGAGCTTTATACGCGTTATGAATTCAGTACTCGTTTACGCAGTTTAGGCAAAGAAACGACGCTTGCAGCTAAAAAACCGTTAGCTGATCCTTTCGAGATGTTCGACGAAATTGAGCCTTTAGAAAAAACGACAATAGCTAGTTCCAAAGTCGATTATCAAACTATTTTCACGCAAGAGGCATTGGAGCATTGGCTTAAGCTTATTCGAGAAGCAGGCGAATTTTCTTTCGATACCGAAACAACCAGCTTGAATTATATGGAGGCTGAAATTGTTGGTGTATCGTTTGCTATTCAAGCCGGTAAAGCCGCTTATTTACCCTTAGCCCATAATTATTTAGGCGCACCACCCCAACTGAATCGCGAG
The DNA here is from genome assembly GCF_000371925.1 of Thiolinea disciformis DSM 14473. Taxonomy (GTDB): domain Bacteria; phylum Pseudomonadota; class Gammaproteobacteria; order Thiotrichales; family Thiotrichaceae; genus Thiolinea; species Thiolinea disciformis. The sequence goes on from NZ_AQVE01000001.1 coordinate 24,650, forward strand.
GCCACTTTAGCTTTCTTAAAACCTTATTTAGAAGACGAGGCTTTACACAAGATTGGGCAAAACCTGAAGTATGACCGCAATGTACTATTGAATCATGGCATTGAATTACAAGGTTTGGCACATGACACCATGCTGGAGTCCTATGTACTGGATTCCAACGAAGAGCATGGTATGGATAGTTTGTGCGAAAAGCATCTCCATCACACCACTATTCATTTCGAAGATATTGCGGGCAAAGGCAAAAAACAATTAACGTTTAATCAAGTTGGTATCGAGCAAGCCAGTACCTATGCGGCTGAAGATGCCGATATGACACTGCGCTTACACCAATATTTTTGGCCGCAATTACAAGCCTTGGACGATCAGCGTAAACTCTACCAAAGTCTTGAAATGCCACTGATTCGTGTACTCTCCACCATGGAGCGGACTGGCGTTAAAATTGACGCAAAACTGCTCGCCCAACAAAGCCAAGAACTTGAACAGCGGCTCAGCGAAATGAATAAGCAGGCTTACGCGCTGGCAGGGCAAGCGTTCAATCTCAACTCACCGAAGCAACTCCAAGAGATTTTGTTCGATAAATTGGGATTGCCTATTGTACAAAAAACCTCGACCGGACAAGCCTCCACCGATGTAAATGTGTTGGAAGAGTTGGCCGATCAAGGTCACGAATTACCCAAGTTGTTGTTGGAATATCGCAGTCTGAGCAAATTAAAATCGACCTATACCGATAAATTGCCCGAGCAAATAAACCCCAACACCGGACGTGTTCATACTTCCTACCAACAAACGGGCGCGGCAACGGGGCGTTTATCTTCTACCGATCCTAATCTGCAAAATATTCCAATTCGCAGTGAAGAAGGTCGTCGGATTCGGCGTGCTTTCATTGCTGAGCCAGGCTACAAACTACTGGCACTGGACTATTCTCAGATCGAATTACGCATTATGGCGCATTTGTCAGGCGATAAAGGCTTGCTGGATGCCTTCGCACAAGGCAAAGATATTCATCGTGCAACGGCGGTGGAAGTCTTTAATACACCATTAGACAAGCTTACTAATGATCAGCGCCGTGCGGCCAAAGCGATTAACTTTGGCTTGATTTATGGCATGTCGGCGTTTGGTCTCGCGCGCCAATTAGGAATTGATCGTTCTGAGGCACAGCTTTATGTAAATCTTTACTTTGCACGCTATCCTGACGTGAAAGCTTATATGGAACGTACCCGCGAACAGGCTCAAGCCCAAGCTTATGTAGAAACCTTATTCGGACGGCGCTTGTTCCTACCTGAAATCCGCGCGCGCAATGCCCAGCGCCGTCAGGCGGCTGAACGTGCCGCCATTAATGCACCGATGCAAGGGACAGCAGCCGATATTATTAAAATGGCAATGATCTCGGTGGATACGTGGTTGCGGAGCCACAAATCCGGTGCGCGTATGATTCTACAAGTACATGATGAACTGGTATTTGAAGTGCCTGAAGCGGAGTTGGATGAAACGCGGCAAGTGATCACGGAATTAATGGTTCATGCAGCCACCTTAAGTGTGCCATTGTTGGTGGAGAGTGGCGTTGGCGAGAACTGGGAGGAAGCACACTAAATCAACACTGATTTAATGTGCACCAAGCTTTTAGGGGCATAATCGGAAAACAAGTTTATGCTAAGCGCTAAACTTCAGACTTTGCGCAGCACATCCACTCTAATCGGATTGTCGAATCTTGCACCGTCAGTACCCCTATGAGCTTCAAATTGTCGCTTCACTGTTTGATAAAGCTCATTACTTAAACGATGCTCAGTATGCGTCACGTTCAAAATACGTTGCTCAAACTCCGCGAAATCCGCAAATCGCGTATCCGTATGGCAAAATATCTGTTTGTCTAAGCTAAAAATCCCCGTGTCGACCGCGCGTTTCACAGCGTGAAATGCCGCCTCACGCACTACTTTTTCATCATGAAATAAACGTAAAATTTCATTGAAAGCACCTGCGTAGACCGGCTCTAAAATCCAAGCTATGCCATTAGCTTTTAAGACGCGGGCGATTTCTTTGAGCGACTGATCCAGTAAAGGTAAGGGGACGTGGTGCAAGGATTTGAACATAAACACGACATCAACACTATTATCGGGCAGGTCAATCGCTTGGGCGCCACCCGAGCGAAACTCAATCGTCGTGGGATAGTGGCTAGCTAGATTTTTTTCGTGCTGACGCGCATCTACCTCAGTGGCAATTAAACGCTTGATAGGAAATTGCTCAGCCAGTAAACGGGTGATACGAGCCGTACCACAACCTAATTCTAGTACGGTGGTGTCTGCTAAAGTTAAATGTTGGCGAATCAGCTCTAATTCACTGCAAAGTACTTGAGCTTGTGGGCTTTGGAATTGCATAAATGTTCTCAGCGACAAACTTAATGTCGCCACATGATAAGCGGATAGTCATAAAAAAGCCCGCACGAGGCAGGCTTTTTTATTACCATTTTATGGTGACATTTCTTCGACCAAAGCGCTGTGCCTTTCTACTGTCATCACCCATATATATATCAATCTTCTTTTTCCAACGGGCGTGCATTTTGTCGAGAACCACAAATTCACCGTTCATGCCACTAATACGTACTTTATCTCGATGTTTTAAGCCGTATTGATGCAAAAGGTCACGGGAAACTGCGATGGCTTTGACTCCAGGGGTTAATTGGTAGCCCCAAGCAGTAACACTTGGAGAGGAGTCCGTTTGAGAGGATAAGGAATTGTAGGCAGTCGCTGTTACAACCAAACTACGTTTCCCAGTCTTTTCGGCGGCTGCGGAGGCGCTTACACAAGCAAAGCTCACCACAACTAACGCCAGAAAATGGCTTAGTTTTCTCATATGGGTTCTAATATGTTGTTTATAAAGCGATTTTAGCAAGCACCACACTGCTCACCAAAAATCAGAGACGACTGTATCATAGGATTTTTTTCATTTAAACGTCACAAGCGGCCATTTTTTAGATGACTGCCAAGCCCCTAAAGGTATGATTTATTTGATTAAATTAGCACCAGATTCATTTATCATTTAGCCTAGAAGCAAGAGGCAGCGCCTTTAGTGCAGCGCAACAACGCTTATCAGAAACACGAGTAAAAGAGTCAATCATTCGCTTTTTTCGATCAAAAATACCATTAATCTGCTAAGATTAGTTTTTTTTACCCATGAATTTTGTCAACCATGCCCGATATTCTACTGAGCACACTGAATGCGCGTTATAACCACTCATCCCTAGGATTGCGCTACTTATTGGCTAATTTGGGCAAATTTCAGGCAAATGCCAGCATCCTAGAATTCACTATTGCGATGCGTCCGATAGATATCGTGGAGCAAATCTTAGCTCAGCAAGCCAAAATCGTCGGATTGGGTGTTTATATCTGGAATAGTGTCGAAACAACGGAAGTCGTCGCGCTACTCAAGGCTCTTGCCCCCGAGATTTATATTGTTCTAGGCGGCCCCGAAGTGAGCTACGAAGCCGAAGAACAAGCCATTGTGCACTTAGCCGATTATGTCATTTGTGGTTCGGGTGAGATTAACTTTCGCGAATTATGTGGGCAATTATTAGAGGGCAATCCGCCCCCCGAAAAGATCATCCGCGCAATTAGCCCCCCGCTTGATCAGCTTCAGCTCCCTTATGCCTTATACACAGATGAGGATCTTCAAAATCGCTTTGTGTATGTCGAGGCATCGCGTGGTTGTCCTTTTAAATGCGAATTTTGTCTATCCGCGTTGGATAAGACTGCTTGGCCTTTTGAACTCGAAAACTTCTTAACAGCAATGGATCAACTGTGGCAACGTGGCTTACGCCATTTTAAATTTGTTGATCGTACGTTTAATCTCAAAATTACTACAACGCTCGCGATTCTCGATTTCTTTCTAGCACGTTTGGATGAAAAAACCTTTTTGCATTTCGAGCTTATTCCGGATCATTTGCCCGAGGCGCTAAAAACCAAGATCCAACAATTTCCAGCGGGTAGCCTGCAATTTGAGATTGGCATTCAAACATTTAATCCTGAAATACAAAAAATCATTAGTCGTAAACAAGATAATGCCAAGTCAGAAGAAAATTTGCGTTGGTTGCGCGAGCAAAGTCATGCGCACTTACATACCGATTTAATTTTTGGCTTGCCTGAAGAAACCTTAGACAGTTTTGCCCAAGGTTTTAATCGGCTCATTGCTTTGAATCCACACGAAATTCAAGTCGGCATTTTGAAACGCCTGCGTGGCGCACCGATTATACGCCACACGCAAGACTCACAAATGGTTTATAACCCACGGCCTCCTTATAATATTCTGAAAAATAGCGTCATTGATTTTACTACCGTGCAGCAAATGAATCGGTTTGCACGTTATTGGGATATGATTGGCAATTCAGGGCGCTTCGAACAAACACGGCCTTTATTACTAGGCGACAATCCCTTTGCGCGTTTCTGGCTTTTAAGTGAGCAGCTTTATCAGCGCTCACAGCAGACCCATCAAATTGCTTTGCCACGCTTATTTAAGTTAGTCCATGAAATTGCTTTAGAGCATTTGCAGATTCCGCGCGACCGTTTGGAAAAAGCGTTGTTAGCAGATTATGCAAAAACAGGCCAAAAAGGTGCTATTCCTTTTCTGGAAGGGCAAGTCTTGTATCAGGAACAGAAAGGTGTGAAAGATGCTCGCCATCAGCGGCAAAGAAGAAACCTGCCCGCTTAAATAAACCAACTGCCTGTATTGGCGCACAAAGTTCGTGTACTAATCAGAGCCAACTATTGCCCCGCTCAAACAAGCGGCGTACAGTGCGCTGCTTTACCGCACCACCAGACCATCATGAACGAATTTCTAGCCTCGTTTGCCTTTGCGCTCACGGTTACAGGACCGACTTTTATTGTTCTTGTCCTCGGTATAGTGTTCAAACGCATCGGCTTATTAAGCGAAAGTTTTATCGAGGGCGGCTCAAAATTAGTGTTTAATGTGAGCTTGCCGATTCTCTTATTCATGAGCATCAGTAAAACCCAATTCGATCAAAGTGCGAACGTTGCCATCGTTGCTTATGGCATTGTGGCAACCCTCATCAGTTATGTCCTCTTAGAATTCATTAGCTACTTTTTTGTCAAACCCTCACACGATCGCGGTGTTTTTGTTCAAGGCGCCTTCCGCTCCAATATGGGCATTATCGGCTTGGCTTATTGCGTGAACGCTTATGGACAAACGGCGATTGGCGCGGCTTCGCTTTATCTAGGCATTATCACGATTCTGTTCAATATTCTCTCTGTCATCACCTTGAGCCGCTCCCTGCACAAAGGTGCTAGCCCAATCAATGCTATCGCTAAAGGCATTGCCACCAACCCTTTGATTATTGGTATTTTACTGGCACTCCCCTTTTCATACTTTCAATGGCATTTGCCCGCCGTAGTCTTAAAAGCAGGTGATTACTTAGCCAACTTAGCGCTACCGTTAGCTTTATTGTGTACGGGTGCCACACTCAATTTCAGGTCACTTCAACAAGCTATGGGGAATACCATCGGCGCAAGCCTAGCAAAATTAGCGCTTGTACCGACACTATTTGGTATAGGTGCTTACCTAGTCGGTTTTCGTGGTATTGATATGGGCATTATTATGCTGATGGCCTTCGCTCCCACTGCGGCTGCTAGTTATGTGATGGTACGCGCAATGGGCGGTAATGCTAATTTAGCGGCCAATATTATTGCTCTCACCACACTAGGATCATTAGTGTCCACCAGCCTTGGCATTATGATTCTCAAAAGCTGGCAGCTTATGTAAGCCAGCAAATATCGCTACACTAGCACCAAGCATTTTTGAGGAATTTTCACATGGACTCACCGGATATTAACGCGGTTAAAGCCTACCTACTGGCTTTGCAAGATGACATTTGCACACAATTAAGCGCAGAAGATGGTAAAGCTAGTTTTGAAGAAGATAATTGGCAACGTGAGGGTGGCGGCGGTGGGCGTACCCGTGTGTTAACCCAAGGTGCCGTATTTGAACAAGGTGGCGTCAATTTCTCGCATGTCTTTGGCTCTACCTTACCCCCTTCAGCTAGCGCAGCACGTCCCGAATTAGCCGGGCGTGGTTTTCAGGCTATGGGTGTTTCCTTAGTTATTCACCCTAACAATCCTTATATTCCCACTTCTCACGCCAATGTGCGCTTTTTCATGGCAGAGAAAGAAGGTGAAGAACCCGTGTGGTGGGTCGGGGGTGGCTTTGACTTGACCCCTTATTATGGCTTTGAAGAAGATTGTGTAGCATGGCACCAGACCGCAAAATCGGCCTGTGATCCCTTTGGGACAGACGTTTATCCACGTTACAAAACATGGTGTGATGACTATTTCTATTTAAAACACCGCCAAGAACCACGCGGCATTGGTGGTTTGTTCTTCGATGATCTCAATGAATGGGGTTTTGAAAAAAGCTTTGCGTTCCTACGCAGCATCGGTGATCACTACATCAAAGCCTATCGCCCGATTGTGCAAAAACGCAAAAATCTGCCATTTGGTGAACGTGAGCGCGACTTTCAACTCTATCGACGTGGCCGCTATGTGGAATTCAACTTGGTCTTTGACCGTGGAACCTTGTTCGGCTTGCAATCGGGCGGACGTACCGAATCGATTTTAATGTCACTCCCACCCTTAGTGAAATGGCGCTATAGCTGGCAACCCGAACCGGAATCAGCCGAAGCAAAACTTTATACTGACTTCTTACGCCCCCGCGACTGGATTAATGGTGGTTAATCATTTTGCAGGGCTTAGGGTGTCTCAGGTATCGCCGCACCCACTGCCTTGAGCGCATTTTTTACATTTAATAAACCATAGCCATATTCATTATCCTTCCCCGGAGCACCCAAATCGGTAGCGGTTTCTTGCAGCATTTGCGGATTAAAACCGCTACGGTTGAGGGAGAGTAATAAGGCAATCACACCCGATACATGTGCAGTAGCCACTGAGGTTCCACTGACGACATTAAAAGCGCCAGCGGGGGAAGTGGTCAGAATATCCACCCCTGGAGCCGCTAAATCAATATAGCTCCCCCGATTAGCGGCACGGAAAACCTTTTCTTTTTGATCGACTGCGGTGACAGCAATGACACCGTCCATCGCGGCTGGATAAGCAGGTTTGGCATCAGGTCCCCCATTGCCCGCTGAGGCCACGACGATAATGCCTTGATCCATGGCTTTGCGTAGCATGTCGCTCACCAACTTATCTTCTGCACCGGCAAAACTTAAATTTAAAATGTCGACTTTTTCTTTTATACATTGATCAATAGCACGTGCCACCATAGCAGCGGTACTGACACGGCTTGCAGGCTGCCCCGGCTCAGCACCAAACGCGCTCACTGCATATAAAGAGGCTTCGGGCGCAACACCAATACGCGGATTTTGGCTAATTAAAACACCGGCGATTTCCGTGCCATGTTCTTGATTTTGCTTACTACCGGCTGGCGTAAGCTCCACCCGCATCACATGACTGTTATCTAAGGAACGGTGCAAAATATCAATCGGCGTATCAATCATCCCGATTTTCACACCTTCCCCTTTCGTCAGTTGGTGCGCTAAAGGAACACCGGTCAGTGCTAAAGGATAGTCACCTACCATCGTGGTGGTTTTAGTGCTAATCGTAGTGGAATAATAAAGATTACTTAAATTTGCTTGTACGTTTTTTTCTTGGGCATTAATTGCTTGACGAAGCTTGACTGGATCTTGACCATTCGTCGCCGCCGTAATCATTTTTGTTTTTAGGCTCGCTAATTCATCCGTGCGCTTTTCACGAAGCTTGTAACGTTGAACGACCTCATCCGCTAGGTGTTGCGGCTGGGTATTGTCATATAACAATAACAGCTCATTCTCTAAATATTCCGGCTTTTGGGGCTTGTTGGGTGCAACTTGGGCTTTGGCACGGCTACCCACACACCAAGCACTCGAAATTTGGCAGGCGGGTGAATTATAACTGGTTTCGGCGCTTGCCTTGCTACTGCCTGCTCCGCGAACAACCGTAGCTTGCTCTGTATTAGATAATTGTGCGGTGGCTGCGCTTGTCGCTAAGAACAACACGCTCAATCCACTAGCGAAACTCTGACCCCACTGCTTCATAAAATATCCCAATTAAACACTATCTTATGCCAAAGCAATGAAGCCTTACTTCATCACTCTTAATTAACGATCTCTTTACCCATATATTGTGGGCCAACAAATACCACTGGCGAAGGTTTATTTTGTGAGGGACTCATCATTTTCTCAGCCAAGGCATTTTTATCGGTTTCTTTCGGTAAAGAAAGTGCCACTATGAATAAGTTATTAGCGGCTGGGCCTGAAACAATACGCGCATTCCATTGATTTAAGAAGTCGCAAATTTCACCATGCTGAGCCTGAGGCGCAAACTCCATCAGAAACAGGGCTTTATTTTTCTCAATCATTTGCTCAGACGAAACCGAAGCCACGGTATAAAGCGTTTCTGTTTTCGTAGGCTTAACTAGATACATTCCCGCTAAAGCTAATTGTGAAAGCACTAATACACTTAACACAGCATTCGCGGGTGTCATCCAAGTGGTTCTGCCATCGCTTGAGCCTTGCCACAAAGCGTTCCAAGTTTGTTTAAGCTTAGTCCAAGTGGATGGAATAGCTGGCGATAAGTTAGTTGCTGCGTCGTCAACTGCGTTTGCCACTGCTTGAGCAGGTTCTTTATCAATACGCGAAAGCAATTTATTTAAACGTAGCTCTGTCGTATCCATAGCGGATAACTCCAGTAGGCTAGTATTTTCACGTACCGTGCGCAACATACGCTCTTCTTGGGCATATTCCACACGTAATTCTGTAGAAGCCTCTAAGGCGGCATCAACGATGGCTTGTTCTTCTTTGTCGAGTTGACCCGTTAAAGACCAAGGGAGTAGTAACCTTGCCTCATCAACTAATTTTGATTCTTGATTATTCATAATTCGTGGACCATCGTTAATTGTCAAACTCTATGATTCCCGCTTTCTCTAGCATTTGACCTAGGCGCTTACGGGCATAAAACATGCGTGTTTTAACGGTGTTTTCCGAGATCCCCAATAAGGTCGAAACTTCTTTCACTGATTTTTCTTCAAAATAAGTGAGCTTCAAGATATCCCGATGTTCATCCGTCAAATGATTCATCATACGTAATAATTGATTTTTCATATCATCTTCGATCCATGCTTGCTCAGGCGAAGCGGAGGGATCCACCATTGCCAGCACCATGGCATCATCATCGAGCGTGACTTCCGATGTTTTACGTAGCCAAGAAATTAATTTGTTGCGGGCTATCGAATAAATCCAAGTCGAAGGTTTTGATTTACCTTCAAAACGATTTGCCGAGCGCCACACATCAAATAAGGCTTCGTCAACAATATCAGCGGCTTGAGCTACATCATCTTTTAACAGACGCGCACAATAACTTACTAAACGTGGCTGATATTTGCGGTACAGTTGACTAAACGCAACTCGGTCCCCCTGAGCTACACGTTCCAACAACTGCACATCTTCAGACAGTTGAGCTGTTATACCTGTACCCGCTTCATCATCATGCTGTGAATCAATCATTATTTACGTCGCCTTGAAACTTATTTTGGTTTTAATTACGTGATAAAAAAATAGTTACAAAATTTTCTCACTGACGTGAACCCTTGAGAATGTCATTACGACTCACGATTGTCGGAGCGTGACAAGCAGTTATGAACAAACAATCTAGCGGTTAATTTGTTTTTATCTGCTAAACCACACACCACGCTAACCCGAATTATTCATCACAAATATTATAAAACTCCCTCGCAAACTTGACGGACTCTTCGGAGTCCGTTGCTTTATTAACGTGTTATACCTTCAGATGTATACGCGTTATTCAACAGAGCTTGCTATTATTCTTGAACATTCATCAAGCGGCAAGGTTCGCCAAACCAACATTCCGTTTGCTTTTACGATTTTATTGTTTTAGGACGCACACCTATGTATGGGATCGGTATAACACTCACGCAATTTATGCTCGACGAACAGCGCCGCTACGGCGCTAGTGGTCATTTCACCGGAGTTTTGAACGACATTGCTACGGCTTGTAAAAAAATTGCTTCGCTCACTAGTAAAGGGGCTTTGGTTGGTGTTTTAGGCTCAGCCAACACGGAAAACGTACAAGGCGAAGTACAAAAGAAAATGGACGTTATTACTAACGAAATTTTCATCGAGGCCTTGCAAAATAATGGTAATGCTGCTGCTTTAGCCTCGGAGGAAATGGAAGAGGTTTATAATTTACCGGAAAACAAACCCCGTGGTCGTTATTTAGTATTGTTTGATCCTTTAGATGGCTCATCCAATATGGATATTAACGTGTCGGTGGGTACCATTTTCTCCATTTTACGCGCGCCCAATGGCGTACGAAATCCCACCGAAAAAGATTTCTTGCAACCCGGTGTAACCCAAGTAGCTGCCGGCTATTGCTTATACGGCCCGTCAACGATTATGGCACTAACGGCTGGTAATGGGGTGAATATGTTTACCCTAGATCGTGATTGTGGCGAATTTATTCTGACCCGTGAGAATGTACAAATTCCCGCCGATACCCAAGAATTTGCGATTAATATGTCGAATGAACGTTATTGGGAAGAACCGATTAAGCGTTATATTAAAGAGTGCGTAGCCGGTAAAGATGGCCCGCGCGGCAAAAACTTTAATATGCGTTGGGTGGCGGCAATGGTCGCCGAAATTCACCGTATCTTAACCCGTGGCGGAATTTTCACTTATCCTTTCGATGAGCGAGTACGCCACGATAGTAATGGCGGTAAATTGCGTTTGATGTATGAGGCGAATCCCATGAGCTTTATTATTGAGCAAGCGGGCGGCATGGCTCACACGGGCTACGAACGCATAATGGAAATTCAACCGACCAGTTTACATCAACGCATTCCTGTTATTCAGGGCTCACGTAATGAAGTTGATTTAGTGGTTTCCTACCATCGCCCTAACGACGATTAATACACAGCGAGCAGGCTTCGCGCCTGCTCCGCATCTTGCACAATTTGAGCTTTCAAGGCATCAAATGATTCAAAACGTTGTTCTGGCCTGAGATAAGCGATTGGCTCAATGCAGACCTGCTTTTGATAAACTTGTGCATTAAAATCAAATACATGCGTTTCTAAGCGCATATTGACGCCATTGACGGTAGGACGAGCACCTACATTCGCTACGCCTTTTAAAGTGTGCTTGCCTAATCCTGAGATAAGCACCGCATAAACGCCTTTAGCTAAAGCAATCGAGTCGGGTATGCGTAAGTTTAAGGTCGGAAAATTAATCGTACGCCCGCGCTTATCGCCGTGTCGCACGCGACCTGATAAACCATACGCGCCTCCCAATAATTTTTTTACTAAACCTAAATCGGGCTCAGCTAAAGCTTGGCGAATCCGCGTACTACTCACACGTTGCTCATCATACACAAAGGTTGGCGTATCGACGACCTGCATGCCTGCACCAGCCCCCAGCTCTTGTAGCATCCGATAATCGCCAGCACGACCGCGCCCAAAACGAAAATCATCCCCGACGACCAAATAACGGACTTGCAGATTATGGAGTAGTAACTCGGTAACGAAATCTTCTGCTGCCATGTCAGCCAAGGCGCGGTTAAACGCTAGGCAAACAAAATAATCGATGCCCAAACCCGCTAATTGAATCGCTTTGTCACGCAAAGGATAAATACGCGGTAAGGCACGACCAAAATATTCTGTGGGCAGTGGCTCAAAACTAATCACCACTGAAGGTAAACCCATCGCTTGAGCTTGTTGTTTGACTTGTTGAATAACCTGCTGATGCCCCAAATGCACGCCATCAAAATTGCCAATCGTGGCAACACAGCCCGAGTTTAAGGCGGCAAAACTTGAGGGATGGCGCAAAATTTTCATAACAGCAGTTTAGCCTAAACCTGCAAAACCGTGTTGGCGCAATGCCTCATACGCAACCAAAGCTACCGTATTGGATAAATTAAGACTACGACTTTCCGGTAACATTGGCACACGCAATTTTAAGGAATCCGGCAAAATGCCTAATAAAGTTTCCGGCAAACCACGGGTTTCAGGGCCGAATAATAGGACATCATCTTGTTCGTACTGGATGTCTGCGTAATTCGTTCCCCCTTTGGTAGTCAAGGCAAACACGCGCTTGCCGCTCATGGCTTGGCTAAAAGCGGCAAAACTTTGGTGTTCTTGTACGACCGCCAAATCACGATAATCCATGCCTGCACGACGAAGGCGCTTTTCATCTAAATCGAATCCTAAGGGATGAATTAGATGCAAAGCACAGCCCGTATTAGCACACAGGCGCATAATATTACCGGTATTGGGCGGAATTTCAGGTTCGTATAAAGCAATATGGATCACTTAACGCTCAGCCTCGCGTTGGAAAACAGTTTTACCTGCTAATAAAGTGCGCACTACATGGCCTTTGAAGCTCCAACCAGCAAACGGTGTGTTCTTACCCATGCTACGCATTTTTTCTAGGGAAAAATCCCATAAACTATCGGGATTGAATAATACCAAATCAGCCGGTGCACCGGCAGTTAAACGACCTGCGGAGCTATGAATCACACTAGCTGGCTGATAGGTTAATTTACCTAAGGCTTGTTGTAGGCTTAGATCGCCTGATTCCACCAAACGCAAGGTGAGTGGTAGCAAGGTTTCTAATGAAGAAATACCGGCTTCGGTTTGCTGGAAAGGCGCTAGTTTGGCATCCAACTCATGCGGTTGATGATCCGAACAAATCGCATCAATGGTGCCATCTTTTAAACCTTGCAGCAGTGCTTCACGATCAGCCTGCGAGCGCAACGGGGGTTGAACATGGCATAGAGGATTGAAATCCACCACATCCATTTCAGTGAGGTGCAATTGATGCGCAGCGACATCAGCAGTTACCTTGAAGCCATCCTGTTTCGCTTGGCGAATTAAACGCACACTCCCTGCGGCAGAGAGACGACAAAAATGTACACGCGTACCGGTCATTTCCATTAAGGCGAGCGTTTGCGCAACGGCAACCGTTTCCGCTGCCGCTGGAATGGCGGGCAAGCCTAAACGCGTCGAAACTTCCCCCTCATGCACACAACCACCACCTGCTAACTCATGTTCTAGCGGATACACAAAGACGGTTAAATCATGCGTCGTGGCATATTCTAAAGCGCGGCGCATGACTTTGAGATCAGCGACCGGCTGCCAACCATTGGTCACCCCCACACAGCCCGCACGGCGCAAACCGCCCATATTACTCAGCTTTTTTCCCTCCAACTTGAGAGTTAAGTTGCCTACTACGGCAATATGGACTTTTCCCAAAGCAGTATTAATATCGCGTATCAAATTGACTGGCGCGGAATTATTAATGCTAGTGGCTGGCTCGGGTTGATAACATAAGGTAGTCACACCACTGGCAGCCGCCGCTCGGGTTTCGCTGGCTAGAGTCGCTTTATGATCCAAGCCCGGTTCGCGTAACCATGCCGCCAAATCAATCACCCCTGGGAATAACCACAGACCACGTGCATTGACTGTTTCGCTGGGGGCAAAACTTTTTGGCACATGACCATCATTGGCAAGGGCAAGAATTTTTCCATCTTGTACGCAAACATTGGTAATTTCATCGCGCCCCGATGCCGGATCAATAACACGTGCATGGCTAATAAGTAGATTCACGCTGTACCTCCAACGGTCGAACCCATAATCATGGACATCACTGCCATGCGTACCGCAATACCATTCGTGACTTGTTCCAAAATCACTGAGCGTGGCCCATCCGCCACGGCGGAGTCAATTTCCACCCCTCGATTGATGGGACCTGGGTGCATTACAATGGAATCTGGCTTGGTGAGTTCTAAACGTTTTTCGGTTAAACCATATAACTTGAAAAATTCGCTTTCCGATGGAAGCAATGCGCCCTCCATCCGCTCACGCTGAAGGCGCAACATAATCACTACATCCACATCGCGTAGACCTTCCTCCATGCGATGAAAAACGCGCACACCCATTTTTTCGATATCAGCCGGAATCAAGGTACGTGGTGCGATAATACGAACTTCACCCGTTAACAGCGTATTTAAAGCATGAATCTGAGAACGCGCTACACGTGAATGCAACACATCACCCACAATGGCGACTTTGAGTGGTTCGAATGCACCTTTCTTTTGCCGAATAGTAAACATATCAAGCATCGCTTGAGTCGGATGGGCGTGGCGACCATCACCAGCGTTTAACACGCTAATATGCGGAGCTGCATAGCGCGCAATGAATTGTGCTGTACCCGCGTGCTCATGGCGCACCACAAACATATCAGCATTCATCGCTTCCAAATTACGCACCGTATCCAGCAGGCTTTCGCCTTTCGCCGCCGAGGAGGTACGAATATCAAGATTGATAACGTCAGCGCCCAAACGCTGCGCCGCAATTTCAAAAGTAACGCGGGTGCGAGTAGAGTTTTCGAAAAATAAATTCATGACGGTTTTGCCACGCAGCAAGGGCGCTTTCTTTTGCTGTTTGGCGGGTAAGGTAACGAATTGCTCAGCACGCTCTAGAATTTCGTGCAGTAATAAATGAGGCAAACCTTCAATAGTGAGAAAGTGCTTTAGCCGATTACCGGGTGCGAGTTGCATCCTGGCAGGCAAAGGCCCGGGTTGCAAATGAGGGTGCATGAGGGATTTTCCACCAAAACTGATAGTGGCGGTATCTTACAGGTTTGTGCACTGCGATTAAAGCCCAAACCTGTTCGCTAGCCATGGATTAATTACGCGGTAAAATCTGCATGGTCAAAGGTTCCGGTCCAGCAATGTGGTAAATGAAATTCTTACCCGGCTCTTCGTATAAGGCACAAATTTGCGGCTCAATCGGCAACTCACGTGTTTCACGTGCAACCACCACCGCTAAAATAATGCTTGCCAAACGCCCGTAATCAAATAACTCATTCATGGCCGCACGTACAGTACGACCAGTTTGAATCACATCATCCACAAGAATGACATGCCGATCTTCCAGACTGAACGGCAAACGCGTGGCATCCATTTGCACGGGTAAGCCGCTACGATTGAAATCATCGCGATAAAAACTGACATTCAGCTCGCCAATCGGCTCCTGTAAACCTAAACGCTTCTGAAGTTCTCGAGCCAACCAAACACCCGAGCGCTGCATTCCAACGATAAGAGGCTGTTCGATTTTGTGTTCGCTGAGATAGTTTTTTAATTGCTCAGCCATGTTTTCTAGTAAATCCGCTAAGTTGTGTTTATGGTTGTCCACGGGCATTCTCCAACAGCCAGCTCTCCAAAATAATAGCCGCTGCGAGTTGATCAATATCTTCTTTACGAATTTTACGCTTGCGTCCTGCTTGGCGTGCTGACTTCAAACGATCTTCTGCTTCACGTGAGGACAGTTGTTCCGACACCATTTGCACCGGCAAACCGCTACGCTGCTCTAATTCACGACAAAACTTCAAAATAGGTTCTTGCATGGCGCTAGGGCTGCCATCTAATTTACTGGGCATTCCGACAACTAAAAGACCAGGGCGCCATGCTTTGATAAGCTGCAAAATTCCTTCCCAATCTGGCTGATTCTGCTTAGCGGTCAAGACACTTTCCGGCGTGGCCAAGCCTGTAATGGTATTGGCGACAGCCACGCCAATACGCACCAGCCCAAAATCAAATCCTAAAATGGTATGCGGTAAAGGCTCAGGCATGACCCGCCGCCATACCCAATAACTCTACATCCACCCCTAAACTAGACGCTGCACCCCGCCAACGTTGCGGATAGGGCATTTCAAACAAAATACGATTATCCGATTCACAGGCCAACCAACTATTTTCTTTTAATTCCTTCTCTAACTGTCCGGATGTCCAACCCGCACAGCCCAGTAATAGCAAGAAATTATCGGGTCCTTTGCCACGCGCCAAATCCACTAAAATATCCTTAGAGGATGTCAGCGATAAATTATCCGAAATCTCAATCGTACTATCCCACGCACGATCGGTATCATGGAGCACAAAACCTTGCTCAGGCTGCACAGGGCCGCCATTCAAGGCCACTTGTTCGGCAATCGTTGGATCTTCTACCGTAATGCCCAATTGTAATAGCAACTCACCCACCGTAACTTCTAGTGGACGGTTAATCGTAACACCGAAAGCACCCTCGTCATCATGTTGGCAAATTAATGTGACAGTATGATCAAAATTCGGGTCTTGCAGTGTTGGCAATGCAATTAATAAATGATTGCGCAGATAAGAAATGGTCTGCATAGGCTCTATTCTGTATTTAGGGTTCCGCTGTGGAAAATCCAGGTGCGGGTAATATTGAGTTGATCCCACTTCTGGCGGATTTCTTTGGGCAACGGTGGATAAGGTGAAGCTATCCGTACAATCCGTGTAGCTGCTTTATCCAAAAGCGCACTGCCCGATGATACATCAATCTGGGTATCGACAACATGACCTTGGTGATCCAGTGTCACGTTGACGATTAACTTCCCACTTAAATTACGTTTAATCGCTTCCTCGGGGAAATTAATATTGCCAATTCGCTCGATTTTCTTGACCCAATTGTCAATATATTCAGCCTCTACGGCACTTTTAGCACTCACCGCATCAATAAAATGAATACGCGGACGACGTGCATAGCGCGCTTCAGCCTCATCGACTTCGGCCAATAATTGTGCGATTTCCTGCGCGGTATCCGATAAGTCTTTATAGACGACCTCAGGCTGATCTTCGGGTTGCTCTGGACTTTTATCCGCTGCTTTAAAGGTTTCGCCTTTTGTAGTCAGAATTTGTGGTTGATACTTGGGCGGTGATTCAGGTGCCGTTTTTTGTGACTGAATCGGCGCATCCCCTTCCGAAGTATTCGGTTCCACCGCAGCTAAGGGTGTGCGTGGGCGATTTTCTTCATCGGTACTGCCACTGGCCTGTTGGTTAGCTTGCGCAATAAACCTAGCTTCATCAGGTGCTTTTTCACTATGCGTTTGCACTAAAGTAATGTCCAATACCGCAGGCAGACTCCGATCACCCATACGACTCGGTGCGAAAGAGACCCCAAAAATTAATAAGGCGTGCGCCAAAATCGCCAAGGGCAAGGTCTTAATTAATGGAAATTCGGTTACGGTTGATTGCACACCGTTCATTGCTAAGGTCGCCATGACATCCGCTTAGTACGTCTTATTATAATAGTATAGACGGTTAAAGCCGTCGTTCGGGAAAGGCCAGCTACGATACTAGCACTTGTTTTCATCTAACGGTACCATTTATACATAAACTAAATTAATTAGCGCTGAGTAGCTTGTTTACTTAATACATTTGCCAAAATATAGCCATCTTCCGCTGTCAATAAATGGCCGATATTGGGCGTTGGGATGATTTCAGCGTGGCCATGTAACACAAATATATGATTCATATCTTGATTAGCGGGTGGTACCACCAAATCCGCTGTCTCAGGCGTATTTCCTGTGCGCACGATAGAGACGTAACGAATAGCTGGGTGGGGTTGGTGATTGAGCCAATACATAAAATTGCCCGGCTTTTCTTGACGTAAATCTGCATATAAACCTCGAGCCTGCCGTAAGGAGCCTAAACCCATTTGCTCGGCCATGTCCATTAAAGGCGTACCTACTAAAGCACCCGATAAATCAGCAACTGGCGTACCAAGATTCGGGGCAGCAATCGTAATTAAGGTATCCACTTTCGGGGTTTTACGGCCTGCATTAGCCACTACCCAATAGCGTGCGACTACACCGCCAGCGGAATGACCTGCCAAGGCTAACGGTTCTTTACGATAGTGATAAATGGCTTTAAGGTAGTGATGTAATACCCCTGCCTGTTGTGCCACGGGCGCACTTGAAGGCAAATCTACGGTAAAAAATACTTTTTTGGGCGCATACGGCAAGCGAATCGGATTAACAATGCCGCGTGGTGTCAAGGATAAATTACCGCCATCCACCCAACCGGAGGATGTCAAGGCATCACTAACATTGCGAAATCGCCAATCCATCCCTTGTGCTTGGAACCCAGCTATCAACACTAAGGTTTCTGCCTGTACGCCCTCGAGGAAAACAGTACTCACTACTAGCACACTAGCTAAACGAATGAAGTATTTTAAAACCATCTTGTTGTCATAAACTCATGAATTAATTAATGGTAAAATTTTTATTTTTAAGGCTTAGGGATAGAAGACCATGACGGTGCGCTGTATCGCGTTTGATCTCGATGACACCTTGTGGGATTGTGATGCAGTCATCACGCACGCCGAACAAACCGGCTATGCTTGGCTCGCCCACCATTATCCCAGTATTACAGACACCTATCCTTATGCCGAGTTCATTGCACATCGTATTGACTATGCTCAATCACGCCCCGACTTACATCATGACCTTGGTCAATTGCGTAAAGCATGGTTAGCACAATTAGCGCAGGAACACCAATTAAGCCACGATCTAGTAGAGCCTGCCTTTGCTGCATTTTACCAAGCCCGACACCAAGTGACACTATTCCCTGAAGTAGAACCTGCCTTACATGCCCTGAAACCACACTATCAGCTCGGCACGATAACTAATGGCAATGCCGACGTCTCACGTTTATCTATTGGTAGTTTGTTCAATTTTCATTTAAGTTCCGCGCAAGCTGGCGTCACCAAGCCTCATCCAAACATCTTCCTTCAAGCGGGGCAACTCGCAGGCGTGCGTTTGGACGAAATGGTTTACATTGGTGATGACCTTGAAAAGGACGTATTAGGTGCCCAAAGGGTCGGTATGAAAGCGATTTGGTTTAATCCCCAACAGCGATCACTGCCCTTGGCGATTAAACCGGATGCTATCATGATAAATTTTGCTGAAATTCATGAGCTGATTCGATTATTATAAAAGCTTATTGGAGGCAGTTAAAATAAATAGAATCCGACCTAATGGCTAAAAACTTCATGGATGAAGTCGGACAAGGAAGCAAACTACTATGCAACATAGTTACACCATTCAAACCCATCATCGTGGCATTAGCGATTGGATTTTGCGACTATGGGTCAGCAAAGACGATAAAGACTACACGGCATTAAAACGCGCCGTAACGTTTTATTTTGAAATGCGTGAAGCTCACCCTGAAGCCTTTTCAGAAGGGCCTGACTGTCTAGAAGTGGCTGAAACACTGCGCAGTATTGACACTGACCAAACGACCCTCTTAGCGGCCATTTTGTCCTCTCATCATTTAGTGCCGTATATTGAATTGGCTGATATTGCACGTGACTATGGCGAGCCAGTCGCTTTGTTGTGTGAAAATATGCGTACCCTGCATTATTTTCGTGTTAATACTAAAAATAATCCCGATTTAAATCAGAAAGACCAAGCGGAACAAGTACGGCGCATGTTATTAGCCATGCTAAAAGACATTCGAGCAGTCTTAGTTAAATTAGCTTGGCACTTACATTATTTACGCTTTTTATCACGTCAAGAAATCACGCCTGACCACTTCATTGTTGGCCGACAAACCTTAGAACTATTTGCACCTTTAGCGAATCGTCTAGGGATTAGTCAATTCAAATGGGAGATGGAAGATTTAGCCTTCCGCTTTATTGAGCCGGAACAATACAAATTTATTGCCAAAGCCCTAGCAGATACTCGGATTGCACGTGAAAAATATATCGAGAACTTTATTGAGCTGATTCAAAAATTTCTCAAAGAAATCAATATTTCTGCCAAAGTTTACGGTCGCCCTAAGCATATTTATAGCATTTGGAAAAAAATGCAACGTAAACGCGTAGGCATTGATGGTCTATTTGATTTACGTGCGATCCGCATTATTGTTAATGACCGTGATACTTGCTTTGAAGTCATCAGTTTAATTCATAATAAATGGGAATTTGTTCCCGAAGAATATGATAATTATATTGATAATGTTAAACCCAATGGCTACCAGTCCATTCATACAGTTGTCATTGGCCCTGAAAATCAGCATGTTGAAATTCAAATTCGCACCCAATCCATGCATGAGCAAGCGGAATTAGGGGTAGCTGCACACTGGCGCTATAAAGAAGGCGGTAAACATGATATTGCCTTAGAGCGGGTGATTTCCTCACTCCGCAAACTTCTAGATAATGATGTTGAAGATGGTGACTTTTTAGAAAACTTTAAAACTGAATTATTTTCCGATCGTGTTTTCGTCTTCACCCCAAAAGGCCGTGTTATTGACCTCATCAAAGGTGCAACCCCCTTAGACTTTGCCTATGCTATTCATACCGACATTGGGCATCGCTGCCAAGGTGCGAAAGTAAATGGTGGCATAGTCCCGTTAAACTACGAATTACATAATGGCGAACAAGTCGAAGTTTTAACGGGCAAAGAAGCCAAGCCTAAGATGAACTGGCTCAATGAAAGCTTAGGTTATGCTAAATCACCGCGCACCAAACAAAAAATCAATCATTGGTTCCGTCAACAAAATCACGAAAAGAATTATCAAGACGGCCAAACTATTTTTGAACGTAAACGTCATTTACTCAACTTAAAGCAAACGGATATTGAGGCCATTGCCAAAAGTTTTGGTCGTCCTAATGAGCGTGATTTTTTTATTGCACTAGGGCGTGGCGATGTTAGTCCGCAACAATTAACTACTGCTTTACTGAAAGATCGCAATAATAATATTCAACTGAAAATTGTTAAGAAACCTGTTAGCACCAAAGCTGATGATATTATTGTGGGAGGCGTTGAAAATATTGTCACGCAAATTGCTAGCTGCTGCCAGCCTATTTACGGCGATAAAATTATTGGATACATCACTTCACAAGGCCGTGGCATAGCGGTACATCGCAGTGATTGCGTGAATATGATTCACTTACCACCAGAGCAGCAAAATCGATTGATCGAAGTCACTTGGGCTAATAATAATGTATCTTACGCTGTTGATATTTTAATTAAAGGTTATAACCAGCCCGGTTTCTTGCGCGATATTACTGATTTATTAGCACGCGAACAGATTAATATCCTAAGTATTAATACGCATTCTAGCCCGCATGATGATTTGGCTTTGATTGAGGTAT
This sequence comes from Thiolinea disciformis DSM 14473, assembly GCF_000371925.1. GTDB lineage: Bacteria > Pseudomonadota > Gammaproteobacteria > Thiotrichales > Thiotrichaceae > Thiolinea > Thiolinea disciformis. Next base: position 45,668 of record NZ_AQVE01000001.1, read on the forward strand.
CCATTCACATCAAAAACTCTGAGCAATTATCAGAAGCCTTAGAGCGTCTGACCCAATTATCGTTTGTGACGGATGTACAGCGTAAAGCCTAGATAACTAGAAGGTGACTTGGACGGAGGTTAACTGACCTCCTCGTAATACTTTGAGGCTAGCACTAGAACTTTGCATTAAGCCTTGCATGGCTCTTAGACTAGAAGAATTGCTAGTTAATGGACTGCCATTAATTTCCGTTACTATATCGCCAGCTTGCAAACCGGTCTGATTAAATAAAGCAATATTGCTGCCGGGGGCCACACGAAAGCCTTGCATTTGACCATTTTGAATCACCGGACTAGGTCGAACTATTTCTAAGAGTTTATTATTATCTGTTGCGACTTGCTGTCTAAATCCAGTCAGGGTATTGCTAGATTGAGGTGGAGGTAGTTCTTGGTTGGGTTTATTGCTTGGAGCCACTTCTGAAGCGCCTGCAGGAAGAACATCTTGGGAGGGGGTTTCTACCATAGGTTGCTCGGGTGGTGGAGCTGGAATGAGATCCGTTTGTTGTTGCAGACTAGGATCTTCCATCGGTGGTGCTAGGCCATTATCCACCATCGGCTGCTCTGTTATTTCTGGTGCCATTTCATCTGGTATCATCTGCCCAGCGCCAGCCCCGCCGCCATTACTAGCCTCAACCAACTTGGGCATGTTGAGTGTTTTTTTCTCACCCGCAAGGCTAATCTCAATTTTATCATCGTAAACTTTTTCTAACTTTGCACCGGTATCTTTAATCGTCTCACCCACACTCAGTACATGCTGTTTACCATTAACATCAATAATCGCTATCCCTGCTTTACCCGGTAGACTATACAAACCCACCAATTTCATCGGTAGTTGTGGTTTCGCTGGTTCAGCCTGAATAGCTGACTGTGGCTGCTGTGGGGCTACTGGAGGCGTATAAACACCTAATAAGTGATAATTAGCAATTTCACGACTTAAATCTTGTGAGCTAGCCTTGGCCGGAATGACCTCTACCGCTTCAGATGGAACAGCTGTGGTGACCATAGATAATGCTGGATCCGCCGGAAACAGCATCCACGTTAAGCGAGCTAACAGAAAGCCACTTAAAATCACGAGCAGTAAAGTGACATGGTCAGGCAATTTTTCTAGGACACGGTCGAAAAACTGTTGTTGTTTAAGCTTTTGCATATACCAAACCTGAAATCTCAGTTTGCATCTGTTAAATGTTCCCGAGTCTGGACAACTTTATCGACCGCTTACCGCATTGAAGGAGGTAGTTTGTCGATAATCGCTAATAAATATTATTGCCCCCTGACTTGACCTAACAAACCTACTTATAACGGCTGGCAAGGGTAGTCGATTTCTATACTTCTGGCTACTTAAATCCTACTAAGCTTACGCTTCCCCAAGGAGTTGGGTACGATACAGTTTTCTTCTTGTCAGTATAGATGATATTTTAAACAAAACTTAGGTTTTATCCACAGGGTTTTGGTTAATCTCTTGTCAAGCGGACAGCCACTTCACGGTACTTTTTGGTAGTCTTTTCAACCAGTTCTTGCGGTAAGGCTGGTCCTGGTGCCGTCTTATCCCAATCCAAAGTCTCCAGATAATCGCGGACAAATTGCTTATCAAAGGACGGTGGATTATTTCCGGGTTGATAGTGGTCGGCTGGCCAAAATCGTGAGGAGTCTGGGGTTAAAGCCTCGTCAATCAACACCAATTGATCGTTCTCATCCAAACCAAATTCAAACTTCGTATCTGCAATAATAATCCCGCGCTCTAAGGCATAATCAGCAGCTTGCTGATAAAGCTTAAAACTAATCTCACGCACTTGTTTAGCAACCGGTTCGCCTACTAATTTTACCATCTGTTCAAAGTCGATATTCATATCATGAATCCCAACCTCGGCTTTGGTGGAAGGTGTAAAAATAGGTTCAGGCAGTTTATCGGCTAAGCGTAAACCAAGCGGTAATTTAACCCCACAGACATCACCCTCTTGCTGATATTCCTTCCAACCTGAACCAACAAGATAACCCCGTACAATCGCCTCAACCGGTAAAGGACGCATACGTTTTACAATCATGCTCCGGCCTTGCAACTGCGCCTTTTCTGTGGCACTGAGCGGTAAATCATCCAAACGTAAATCGCTTAAATGATTGGGGATCACTGCTTTAAGCTTTTCAAACCAGAATAACGCTACTTCCGTTAAAATTTTGCCTTTATCAGGAATCGGGGTGGGCAAAACCACATCAAATGCTGATAAGCGATCCGTCGTTACAATGAGCATATGCTTGGCGTCCACAGCATAGATATCACGCACTTTGCCGCGTGCTATCAAGGGTAAGTGGCTCAGTTGGGTTTCCATAACGGCACTAGATACGTCTACGCCTTGAGTTGATTGGTTCATAAGCTTCATAAAGTAGTGAGAAAGATATCAAGCCGGTATACTATCAGATTTTCTGTTGCACAAGGGTAGCAAGATGACGCAACCACGCGTGGGCATTGTAATGGGCAGCAATAGTGACTGGAAAGTCATGGTCAAAGCTGTGGAACAATTGGAGGCATTTGGCGTTGCACATGAATATCGTGTTGTTTCGGCGCATCGCACTCCTGATTTGCTATTCGAATATGCCAGTACTGCAGAACAACGCGGTTTACAATGTATTATTGCGGGAGCAGGTGGTGCAGCCCATTTGCCCGGTATGTTGGCCGCCAAAACCACAATTCCGGTCTTAGGTGTGCCGGTGCCTTCCCGTTATTTGCATGGGCAAGATTCGCTGTATTCAATCGTACAAATGCCGAAAGGTATTCCGGTTGCCACCTTTGCCATTGGTGAAGCCGGAGCAGCCAATGCAGCTTTGTTCGCCATTGCACAATTAGCTTTACAAGATAAAGCATTGGCGCAGCAATTAGCTGAATACCGCGAAGCTCAACGTGATTTTGCCTTGAATATGACCCTTCCCCCTGAGTTTGAATAGGATCACCATGCTTCTTCCCGGATCAACGATTGGTATGCTAGGCGGCGGACAACTAGGCCGTATGTTTGTGATGGCAGCGCGCACCCTCGGCTATAAAGTGATTGTCTTAGAGCCTGATCCACATAGTCCTGCAGGGCAGCTCGCCGAACAGCATATGATCGCGGCCTACGATGATGAAACGGCGCTTACAGCCCTTGCTGAGCAATGTGATGTTATTACGACAGAGTTCGAAAATATCCCCGCGAAAACCCTAGAATATTTAGCGCAAATCCGCCCTGTGCACCCTTCGGCCTACGCGGTAAAAATGGCACAAGACCGTATTGTGGAAAAAGCTTTTGTGCGGGAATGTGGTTTATCACCTGTGCCTTACGCGGTGATTCGTAGTAGTGCTGATCTAGCCTCTGCCGCCCAACACATTCCATTTCCCGCTATTCTAAAAACAGCGCGTTTAGGTTATGACGGGAAAGGCCAAATTACGGTTAAGAATGCACAAGAGCTGGCTGCTGCTTTTACGCAATTGAAACAAGTAGACTGCGTCTTAGAACAACGTATTGAGCTAGCTTGTGAAATTTCGATTGTGTTAGCGCGCCATGAGAATGGTACGGTACAGTGTTTCCCCGTGGCGGAAAATCTACACCGCAATGGTATTTTGCACCAAACCATCGCTCCGGCACGCATTTCTGAAACACTTGCTGAGCAAGCCCGTCAAGCCGCCACGATTATGGCGCAGCGACTTCAGTTTATTGGTGTGATGGCCGTAGAGTTTTTCGTGACACAGCAGGGCGAGCTTTTAGTCAATGAAATGGCACCACGCCCCCACAATAGTGGTCACTATACCTTAGATGCCTGTGTTACCTCACAATTTGAACAGCAACTACGCATGGTGTGCGGCCTAGCTTTTGGTTCAACACAGCAACACACGCCGGTGGTTATGATCAATTTGTTAGGCGATCTGTGGGGCGCTAGCCAACCGCCTTGGCAATATCTATTCACGCAGGCCAACAGCAAACTGCACCTCTACGGTAAGCAAGAAGCACGAAGTGGGCGCAAAATGGGGCATTTCTGTACTTTAGCACCAAGCCTTGATGAAGCACTTAACGAATCAGAGCGTATCTTTAATGCTTTAGCGGGGAGTCACCATGTCTGACGCCGCTTATTTACGCGAGATTCGCCAAGACATTCGTTTTGAGGCGGAATTAGCAGGGCATTTGTTTCAATTTACCAGTACTTGGGGCATTTTCTCACCACGCGAAATTGATGAAGGTACCGATTTACTGTTGCGCCATCTTGAGATCAATCCCAGCGATGATTGCTTTGATTTAGGCTGTGGTTATGGCCCTGTTGGCTTATTCATGGCAAAACTGGCGCCTCAAGGTCAAACCTTAATGGTCGACAAAGATTTTATGGCAGTCGAATACAGCAATCGCAACGCCACTTTAAATAAACTCCCCAATGCCCGTGCCATACTGAGTAATGGCCTGCAACACATTGATCCTAGTCTACGCTTTGATGTGATTGCCTCCAATATTCCTGCCAAAGTTGGCAAAGAGATGATGACTATTATGCTGCATGATATGAAACAGCATTTGAAACCAAAGGGGCGTATTTATCTGGTGACAATCAATGGCTTACGTGAATATATGAAGCGTAATTTGAAGGAGGTGTTTGGTCATTATGACAAACTTAAGCAGGGCAAAAACTATACCATTTCCTATAGCCAATTAGGCGGCTGACCGCTCAATCCTATCTTTCGAACTTTTGATCTCTATGGGGTATTGCGTTCATAAAGTTAAACTATAATTAACGCGGGCTTAATACTTTTAAGTCCTATAAAAATCTTCCACAGTAAGGAGTCACTAGAATGGGTGTTGATATTGTAGCAATCTTAATCATGCTAGCAATTGGTGCCGTTGCAGGCTGGTTGGCTGGCCAATTGGTTCCGGGCGGCGGTTTTGGTTTAATTGGAAATATTGTTTTGGGCTTAGTCGGTTCTGTTGTCGGTACACTGGTGGGTGGACTGATTAGCCCCAAAATCGGGCTAAATGTACCAGAAATCGTTAATACCATTATTTGGGCTACGATTGGTGCAGTGATTGTCCTATTGATCTTAAAACTGATTAAGAAAGCCTAGTTTCGAATAAGGCGATTACGTTAGCTGTGAAACGTGTAAAGAAATAAAAAACGGAAAGCCACGCATTGCGTGGCCTTTCGGACTACTAGGAGGACTAAACTTATTTCCAGAAATTCGCTTCTTTCGAGGCAATTTCACGCACTTCTGCGGCTAATTCGGTGTAGCGTTCACGATACTCTTTCCACTCACCTACATAATATTCTTCTGCATTAAACTCACCAGAATGCTCATAAGCAATAAACTTACGCTGCATTTCTAGCATTTCGTTGATTAATTCCTGCTTTCTATCACTCATGTGCGTATCTCTTAGTCTGTGAGTGGATTAATAACCACCCTTACGATTGGTCGCTGGCAAACCCGCCACTTTCAAGCCTTGCTTGCTAGGAGCACGCGGGAATAAAGTGTATAAGTCTTTGCTGGTCAACTTTTTGTTATCCCATTTCTCGGCCATTGCTTTCAGAATGGCACGCTCCATGGGCTGATTGCCGTTATTATTGATGTATTCGTCGCGCAAATACTCAAGAACATCCCAATGTTGCTGCGTCAGCTCAATTCCTTCTTCTGCTGCAATCAGTTTGGCGACGTCTTCGTTCCAGTCATTCAAATCAACTAAATAACCAGCGTCCGTTGTCTCAATGGATTTGCCGTTTACCTCGTAAGCCATGCTAGGTTTTCCTCTCAGCCTAAATGGATCATTGATAGCTGAAATTATACGAATTTAACCGTTTGCTAATACTCCTCAAAAGAGATAGCCTGCCAAACGCCTCTACTTTACTCAGTAGGTTTCAGGGTTTTGATGCTTTTGTGGGGCAACAATAAACCACAACCAAATTTGCGCCCCGCTCCCAAGCCATATTGCTGTAAGCGAATCGAGGGTTCATTTTCCAAATCCGCAATCATTAAATGGCGTGTTACCACTGGGCCTGCTGGCGTAGATAAGGTCGAACTTTTGCCACACATCATTTTTTTTACTTTTACGTCCGTAAGCTCTCGAATCTCTCGTGCCATGCGCTGCAAAAAATCCTCTTCACTTTCTGCTTCAGCCGAAATCACATAACGTGCAAATAACACGGCTGCATTAGTGAAAGGTTTTTCTTTCATATCTCCTAGCTGCAAAGCCTGATAAGCAACCGATAAACATTGCCCACTCAGTACTTTTACTGGCTCAATACGCCTTTTAGGAATACGTAAATTTAAACGGGTGCGTCGCGACGGAATGAGATAGGCATCGTCATCCTCAGGGCGCAACCAGCCATTGCCACTCTCTGCGACATGAATACTGTGCACGCCACTCACCACATCTTCATCAAACCAAGGTAGCGCTTTTACAATCGCTTGGTATAGCGCCCAATGATGATCAAGTGGTAGGCGCTTACAACGTATTGCAAAACTGACATCAAGCACATTATCCGGCGCTTGAAACGGCAGGGTTTTATCTTCGTCTTCTTGCCAAAACATGGATGTCATCCGATTACTTAACCAAAACAGCAAAGCATGAAAACAACGGCGATGTATATATGCAAGATGGGAGTTGAAGTTGAGATGTCATGCAGCATAGAAAGGCAAATCAAGCATTGATTTGCCTTGGAATTGAATAGGTTATGCTAAGTGTGCAATCCCTAATTGATCATGCATGGCATTTAATTCGGTGTTCGAAAGACTCAAGCCCTGTGCCAAATTTTTCATATATTGCACTTCTTGTGGCGTATCTAAGGTCACCGACAATAACGACATAAGATAAACCTGTTTTTCCATACCTTTCGGCACACTTTGAATTAAACCTTGTAAGTCCATAGGTTTACTTAACTCACTTTTTACGAAATTAATTGCTTCAGGCGATGCGTCTTTTAAATACTCTTTAATTTTCGCTTGTTCATTATCATCAATCACACCATCTGATTTCACCGCATTCAGCATGGCACGCAAAATCAGTGCGGCAGTTTTTTCATCCTCAGGTGTCGCTTGAATCGGCTCATTAGTCAAGGATGCTTTTAGAAAATCGCCAACGCCTTTGTTTCCACTACTTGATACTGAATTGCTACTACCCAACATATTAAATAAACTGCCTAATACACCACCACCGGTAGTAGCACTTGCACCGGTATTAGCTTGTGCACTTTTGCTGGACAGCATATTCATTAACAAAGTACCAATGCCACCGGCGATAGCGGCATTGCGCGTAGCACCACCACCGAGTACTGCGCCTAATAATCCACCGACCGCACCGCCACGCCCCCCTAATAGTTTTTTTGTCGCTTGGCCTACAATGATGCCCATCGCAACCCGACCCAATGTGCTAGCTAAACTCATTTCCAACTCCTGATTTCTTTATAACGTCAAATTAGTGTAAGCGATTGGCTTAGAAACCCAGCAACAACTTTTCACTCTTAATTTCTAAACAGTAAACTTTTACAATAGCGCCATTTTATTCAACACTGCGATGAGTTTAGTCTACTGCTAAAACAGCAAGGCAGTTTAAATCCATTGCGCTAACAGCCCTTGAGACGATTTTCCGTGCCGGATTGTTCGATTTGCAGGATAGGAATAGGGTTGATGTTAAGATGGCGGCGACTACATATTATGACTTATCTCTGTAAACACTGATTCAACCGCTCAAATGTCTTTGATTTTTCGCAAACCGACGATAAACTCAAAGCCTAACTATCTATCACTTTATAGATAAGTTCGAGGAGGATTATTAGCCTATGAGTCAGACCATGACGCGTCGCCAATTCTTTAAGGTGACAGCAGGGGGATTTGCTGGCGCTGGCTTAGGTGCTTTGGGTTTAACACCTGAAGCCTTACAAGCTGCGACTCGCCCTTTTAAACTGGAGCGCACCAGTGAAGCGCGCAATATCTGCCCTTATTGTTCTGTAAGCTGCGGCGTTTTGATGTATAGCATTGGCGATAAAGCCAAGAATGTCGAAGCCAGCATTATTCACATTGAAGGCGACCCTGATAACCCCGTGAATCGCGGCACACTTTGCCCTAAAGGGGCGGGTCTGCTAGAAATGATTCACAGTGAAAATCGCTTGAAATTCCCCGAAGTGCGCGAAGCGGGTTCTAGCGAATGGAAACGTATTTCATGGGATGAGGCAATCACACGCATTGCCACACACATGAAAGCGGATCGTGATGCCAATTTCAAAACGACCAATGAAGCTGGTGTGACTGTCAATCATTGGCCAACGGTTGGTTTTTTAGCTAGCTCGGCGGCTTCTAATGAAGCGGGTTATATTAGCCATAAGGTATTACGCGGTTTAGGCGTTATCGGCATCGACACACAGGCTCGTATCTGACACTCACCGACGGTGGCCAGTCTGGCTCCGACGTTTGGGCGTGGTGCGATGACCAATCACTGGGTTGACATCAAAAACGCTGATCTAATCTTAATTATGGGCGGCAATGCAGCGGAAGCGCATCCTTGCGGCTTTAAGTGGGCGATTGAAGCCAAAAAACATCGTGGCGCAAAATTGGTAGTGGTTGATCCACGCTTTACCCGTTCTGCGGCTGTTGCCGATTTCTACGCACCGATTCGTACTGGTTCAGATATTGCGTTTTTAGGCGGGGTCATCAATTACCTGCTGAGCAATAATAAATTCAATGCGGAATACGTGCGCTATTACACCAATGCGACTTATCTAATCAACGAATCGTATAGCTTTGCGGATGGCATGTTTTCGGGCTTTGATGAAGCGAAGCACAGTTATGCCAATGATTCTTGGCAATATCAAAAAGGGCCAGACGGTGCACCGTATATGGATCCTGAGATGCAATATCCGAAATGTGTATTGCAATTGCTCAAGCAACATTACTCCAGCTATACGCCAGAGATGGTAGAAAGTGTTACAGGAACGCCCAAAGAAGACTTCCTCAACATTGCGGAAATGATTGGCGAGTGTTCCAAACCCGATAAAGTCATGACGATTTTATATGCCTTGGGTTGGACACAGCACTCCGTTGGCTCACAGATGATTCGCACCATGGCGATTATCCAACTATTGCTCGGCAATATTGGCATGGCCGGTGGTGGAATTAATGCGCTACGGGGTCATGCGAATGTGCAAGGTATTACCGATATGAATTTATTCGGTGCTAACTTGCCCGGTTATCTCGCTAGCCCTTCGGATAAAGAGCCCAATTTACAAGCCTTCTTGGCAGCTAAAACTCCGAAACCCGTGCGCATGGCACAAATGAATTATTGGGTGAACTATCCCAAATTCATGGTGAGCTTGCTCAAAGCGTTTTATGGCCCTAATGCCACCGCGGAAAATAATTTTGGCTACGATTGGATGCCTAAAATTACGGGTGCACAAGATGTCTTGGCTCTGTTTGAACAGATGCATCAAGGCAAATTAAATGGCTTTTTTTGTCAAGGTTTCAACCCCCTCGCTTCAGTTTCACACAAAGCTAAAATTGGTCAGGCTTTAGCGAAATTGAAATACTTGGTGGTGATGGATCCCTTAGCAACCGAGACTTCTGAGTTTTGGAAAGCGCACGGCGAGTACAATGATGTAAAGCCAGAGGAAGTGCAAACTGAGGTATTCCGTTTACCTGCCAATTTATTTGCCGAACAAGAAGGTTCTTTCACCAACTCAGGGCGTGTCATTCAATGGCGCTGGGCGGGGCAGAATGCACCTGGTGAGGGCAAAGGCGATATGGAAATCATGGCACTGCTCTTCACGAAGCTAAAAGCGATGTATGCTGATGGCAGTGGTGCTTATGCTGAGCCGATTCAAAAATTGCATTGGCCGTATCGCATTCCCACCAGTCCTTCACCTGAGGAGGTGGCAAAAGAAGTTTCTGGTTATGCTATGGCTGACGTGCTTGATCCGAAAGATCCGACCAAAATATTGGCAAAAGCTGGCGAGCAATTAGCAGGATTTGCCTTATTGCGTGATGATGGTTCAACCGCCTGTGGCAATTGGATTTATGCAGGCTCGTGGTCGCAAGCTGGCAATCTCATGGCAAGGCGCGACAACTCCGACCCATCCGGTTTGGGACAAACCTTAAACTGGGGTTTTGCATGGCCTGCGAATCGGCGCATTTTGTATAACCGTGCTTCGTGTGATGTTAGTGGCAAACCATGGGATGCGAGTCGCACCGTGATTAAGTGGAATGGTAAAGCATGGGTCGGGAATGATATTCCTGACATCCGTGCCGATACCCCACCCTCTGAATCGGTGGGCCCTTTCATTATGAATCCAGAGGGTGTAGCGCGTTTGTTTGCGATCCAAGGCATGAAAGAAGGCCCATTCCCTGTGCATTATGAGCCGTTTGAATCGCCTTTAGAGGCCAATCCTTTCTTCCCGAACAATGCTAAAGCGCGGAATAACCCAGCCGCACGCGTATTTAAAGGAGACGGTGATAACTTTGGTAAAGCGGCTGATTTTCCACATGTAGCCACGACTTATCGCTTGGTGGAGCACTTCCACTACTGGACAAAACATTCAGTATTGAATGCGATTACTCAGCCAGAACAATTCGTCGAAATCGGTGAATCTTTGGCTAAGGAAGCGGGTATTGGACATGGCGACAAAGTACGCGTGAGTTCTAAGCGCGGACACATTGAAGCCGTAGCTGTGGTCACTAAACGGATACGTTCACTGCAAATTGATGGAAAGTTAGTGCACACCGTGGGTATACCGTTGCATTGGGGCTTTAAAGGGGTGACACGCCCTGGCTATTTGGCAAATACCTTAACGCCGTATGTGGGTGATGCGAATACGCAAACGCCTGAGTTCAAATCGTTCTTAGTCAAGATTGAGAAGGCATAAGGAGATCATGATGAGTTCACTCGATATCCAGCGCCGCTCAGCAACCACTACCGAACCGCCGCAAGCACGGCATTCGGTAGAAGTGGCGAAATTGATTGATGTATCCACCTGCATTGGCTGTAAGGCCTGTCAGGTGGCATGTATGGAATGGAACGATTTGCGTGATAAAGTCGGGCACAATATCGGTGTGTATGACAATCCAGCCGATCTCACCGATCAAAGTTGGACGGTCATGCGCTATACCGAAACCGAACAAAACGGCAAATTGGAATGGCTGATTCGCAAAGATGGCTGTATGCATTGCGCTGATCCGGGCTGCTTAAAAGCTTGCCCATCCCCCGGTGCTATCATTCAGTACACCAATGGGATTGTAGATTTCCAGCAGGAACACTGTATTGGTTGCGGCTATTGCATTCAAGGCTGTCCTTTTAATATCCCGCGCCTTTCGAAAAAGGACAATAAAGCCTATAAGTGCACACTCTGCTCTGATCGTGTCACGGTGGGGCAAGCCCCCGCTTGTGTAAAAACTTGCCCTACGGGTGCTATTCATTTCGGCACTAAAGAGGCGATGAAGGATTATGCGGAAACACGCATTGTGGATCTAAAATCGCGTGGCTACGAAAAAGCAGGGCTTTATGATCCGCAAGGTGTAGGCGGTACGCATGTCATGTATGTGCTGCAACATGCGGATCAGCCACAGCTTTATAGTAAGTTACCAGATAATCCGCATATTTCAGCCAGTGTGCAATTATGGAAAGGCTGGACGAAACCGCTAGGCTTGGCAGGCTTAGGCTTAATTGCCTTGGGTAGCTTCTTCCACTTTGTGCGTCGTGGGCGCAAAGTGGCTGAAGATGAATATGCTGCTAGGGAAAAAAGTCTTGCCACCGTACAAACATCCCAATCCGATCAACCTCCAGCGGAGCGCGTATAATGGAACCGAATCCTAACCTCATCCAGCGCTATACGCCTTCAGAACGCTCCAATCATTGGATGGTCGCTATTTTGTTCTTTTTAGCGGCCTTTTCGGGCTTAGCCTTATTTCATCCAGCCTTATTTTGGTTAACCAATTTATTTGGCGGTGGTGCTTGGACGCGTATTCTGCACCCCTTCTTGGGCGTGGCGATGTTCTTATTTTTCTTGATCTTGGCGCTGCGCTTTATGCATCACAATATCTTGAAAAGTCAGGATCGCCAGTGGTTGAAACAGATTAAGCAGGTAATAGCCAATGAGGATGAGCATTTGCCGCCAGTAGGTCGTTACAATGCGGGACAGAAATTACTCTTCTGGGTGATGGTCTTGTGTATGCTGATCCTTGTGGTAACCGGCTTCATGTTCTGGCAACCGTGGTTTGCGCATTACTTCCCCATCGGCCTATCGCGCTTAGCAGTACTACTGCATGCTTTTTCGGCTTGGGTGCTCATTGCGGGTATTTTGGTGCACATCTATGCCGCTTTCTGGGTCAAAGGTACGATGCAAGGTATGCTGACGGGTTTTGTTACGCGTATTTGGGCAAAAGTACATCATCCGCTTTGGTATAAAGAAGTCAGCGACAATGAGAAACAATCATGAGCTTGGTGTCGTCGCAAACGCGTCTGGTCGATGCGGATAACATAACGCAGATCGGTAGTAATAGTGTTCCGCATTTATTACTGCCACAAGCAAAAAGTCTGTTCCGACAACGGGCGCGTCGATTACGCTATCTAGCTAAGGGTCATGCGCTTGAAGCATGGCTCTTATTCTGTGCTGAGCTATGCGATACACAGGAACAACTGACGGCCACGATTAGCGTACCGCACTTAGATGCCACTAAAGCTAAAACCAGTTTGCAACATGGTATGCCACCCATAAGCATTGCCGACTGGCAGGCAGGAGAGCTTAGCTGGTCCACATGGCAATCCTTTCTCGACCAAATGCCGTTAGAACACGCCCCCAACGAGCGCAAGACGTTAGTACAACACCTGAAAACGTGGGACCAAACCACTTGGCAGCACCAAGCACAAGCTTTATTGCTGGGACATACCGAAAGACTAACGCCTGAAGCCGTGCCTTTTTTGGGAGCAGTTTTACAATTGAAATGGACGCTACAAGCTGAAAAACTGCCGACTGAACTGGCTCAATTACACCAAGGCGAGACTGCCCTCTGCCCAGTGTGTGGCTCACACCCTATGGTGAGTTTGGTGCAAATTGGGGATCCAACCCACGGCGTACGTTTTCTGGTTTGTTCACTCTGCCAAAGCCAATGGCACGCGCCACGCGCTAAATGTACTAATTGTGATAGCCCAACGCCGGTTCAACTTTTAGGTGAAACGGAAAAGTCGCCTATTCAAGGCGAATGCTGCGATGCTTGTAATGGTTATGTGAAACTATTGTCATTAATGCGCGAGGCACAATTAGAAGCCTGCGCGGATGACCTAGCGAGTTTAGCTTTAGATGTGTCTTTACATAAGGAAGGCTATGGCCGCACGGCAAGGAATTTGTTTTTGGCCGGTATTCACTGAGCTTGAAATAAACTTTTAGCTTCTATATCCAGCAAAACATTTAGAGCGGTTTATTAAAGCCGCTCTAAACTTCTGGTCAGCAACTAACGCTCCAACTGACTTACATCACGCACAGCGCCACGAGAAGCTGAAGTAGTCATCGCAGCATAGGCTTTTAAAGCAGCACTGACTTGACGTTCACGCTTAACGGGTTTCCAGCCCGCAGAACCTTTAGCATCCATAGCATTTCGGCGGTTTGCTAACACCTCATCACTCACACGTACATAGATAGTCCGATTCGGAATGTCGATGTCGATTAAATCACCTTCTTCGATTAAACCAATCGCACCACCCTCAGCTGCTTCAGGGGATACATGCCCAATGGATAAACCGGATGTGCCACCCGAAAAACGCCCATCAGTAATCAAGGCGCAAACTTTGCCTAAGCCTTTGGATTTTAAGTAAGAAGTGGGATATAGCATTTCTTGCATACCAGGGCCACCGCGTGGGCCTTCATAGCGAATAATCACCACATCGCCTGCTTTTATTTTGTCACCCAAAATACCGCTTACTGCTGCGTCTTGGGATTCAAAAATACGTGCAGGGCCCGAAAATTTTAGAATGCTTTCATCCACACCGGCGGTTTTCACCACACAGCCATCCAGCGCAATATTGCCAAACAGCACCGCTAAGCCACCATCTTGTGAATAAGCATGCGCTTTATCGCGAATACAGCCGCCCTCACGGTTAGTATCAAGCTCTTCCCAACGTTTATTTTGGCTAAACGCTTCTTGGGTAGGAACATTGCCGGGGGCAGCACTAAAAAATGTATGCACTGCTGGGTCTTTGCTACGCATAATGTCCCATTTATCTAAAGCAGCACCCATGGTTGAACTATGCACTGTGCCACAATCGCGATGAATTAAACCAGCACGATCTAATTCGCCCAAAATACCCATGACACCACCTGCACGATGCACATCCTCCATGTGATACAGCTGGGTAGCAGGGGCTACTTTACTTAAATTAGGGACTTTACGGCTTAAGCGATCAATATCTGCAACCGTGAAATCGACCTCACCTTCTTGGGCAGCAGCCAGCAAATGCAGCACGGTATTGGTCGAGCCACCCATGGCAATATCTAAGCACATGGCATTTTCAAATGCCGCTTTAGTCGCAATCGAGCGTGGCAATACCGACACATCATCTTGCTCGTAATAGCGCTTGGCTAATTGTACGGCTAAGCGTCCCGCTTCTAAGAATAGCTCTTTACGATCCGCATGCGTCGCCAATAGTGAACCATTGCCGGGGAGACTTAAGCCCAAAGCTTCGGTTAAGCAGTTCATGGAATTTGCGGTGAACATGCCAGAACAAGAACCACAAGTTGGACAAGCGGAACGCTCCATTTTGGTAACGTTTTCGTCCGTTTCATTAGGATTGGCGGCAGAAATCATTGCATCAATCAAATCTAATTTAGCGGCTTTGCCATTAATTAGTGCTTTGCCAGATTCCATGGGGCCGCCAGAAACGAATACCACGGGAATATTCAAACGCATCGCAGCATTGAGCATTCCGGGAGTGATTTTGTCGCAGTTAGAGATGCAAACAATCGCATCAGCACAATGCGCATTCACCATATACTCCACCGCATCAGCGATTATTTCGCGTGAGGGCAAGGAATACAGCATACCGCTATGCCCCATGGCAATCCCATCATCAATTGCAATGGTATTAAACTCTTTTGCTACCCCACCGTGCGCTTCGATTTCGCGCGCGACCATCTGCCCTAAATCTTTTAAATGCACATGCCCTGGAACAAATTGAGTAAAGGAATTGGCAATCGCAATAATCGGTTTTTGAAAATCCTCATCCTTCATGCCTGTCGCACGCCACAACGCGCGTGCGCCAGCCATATTGCGACCTGCGGTGGAGGTGCGAGAACGATAAACGGGCATGAGATCTCTCCTGAGCAAACACGTTGATTAAAGTCGCATTCTAACGCTGGAAGCGTGGAGGGCATAGAGGGGATTTGAATGGTTAAGCAGTGAAGGATTATAAATCAGCACGTATTCTGGCATTTAAGCTAATACTACCAGCAAACACATGCTGGCTCTTGACGATTGGACAATTCTAACTCACCCACGCATTGAAAATGCTCTATCAAGCATAATCCTAAATGTTTTGGGTGAAACTTCGATAGAAGATGTTCGGCATATAGTGCTTTTGAGTCGTCTACACTCCAGATTTTAGGTAGTTGGGTGAGGTTTCTTCCCTACTTCGTTTGTAAAAAATCAATTTAAATTGACCTCAAAGAGAAAATTACTGGCTTATAAGTCATGTGCCAGCCGGAAACCTAAAAAGCTATACTTAAGGCCATCACCAACTCTTGTAGTTAATAAGCCGTTGGCATTATTAATTGATATATTAGATCCCCCCCTTATCACATGAACGTCTGCCCAACCTTGTGTACTTGTCTTATAATTCTCCGTATACAGATTAGATGTCCACTCAGCAACATTACCTAGCATGTCATACAATCCAAACGCATTAGGCTCGTAAGCCCCAACTTCTCCTGTTTTTTTAAGGTAATCACAGCCACCATGACTACAAGAAATGTAATTATCCTGAATTTGATTACTTCTTGCTGCGTATTCCCATTCTTCCTCGGTTGGTAAACGATAGCGTTTGCCTGTTTGTTGAGTGAGCCATCTTAAGTAAATCTGCACATCATCCCAACTCACATCGATCACTGGACGGCGTCCACGTCCCCAACCATTATCATCAGCGTGCGGACAAACGTTTGATTGCTCGCAAACATCCCATTCATCAAAAGTCACTTCGTATTTGCCCATTTGGAAAGCATCAACTTTTACCTCATGGGCTGGTGACTCATTCTCAGGGCAGCTCTTCACCATCTCACGCTTTGGTAAACAACCCATCGTGAACGATCCTGCTGGAATAGCAACCATTTCGGGTTCAAAAGGCAATCTAGCTTCTGATACGGGTGTTTCTCCTACTGACGCCGAACCTTGATCGGAAATGGTTGGCAATGATTTATAGTGGTTGTACCACCATACACCTGCTGCCCCCAATACAGTCAGAATTACAACCCCTAACCACCATTTATTCAAATTAGCTGACCTAGTGTTCCGAACCCCAAAAGACTTTGACTGTTCATCTTTTTGCTGAACTTGAATTGGTTGCTTGTACCTAGTATCGGGCTGTGGTGGTACTGGTGGCGTAAATTCGTTAGTGATTAGCCCTGCCAATGATCGCTCAGTTTCTGCAATTAGGTGCTGTAGGCGTAGTTTTTCTTCTATACGTGTTTCAAGATCATGTACAGCATACAACTCACTGATTTTATGGCTGAGCGTGTCAATACGTTGTTGTTTAAGCCGTTGTTGTTCTATATTCAACGGGTTTGACAAAACAGTTTGCTCGACCACCTGTTGAATCTGATGTTTTTCCTCTGCTTGCTTTTGCGCTGCAATTTGTTTGGCTTCCTGTAACAGATCATACACTTTGCCAGTAATGTCACTGAAAGCAATTTCCAATTCATAAGAACCCAAAGGGTATTGCGACAAAGGCTTATTGTCTTTGCTTGCACCTTGAATGGCTGCCAACCAAGGTATTGTCCACCAGACACACGGGCGCACAATCACTGGTACGATCCGCAAACCTTCTTTTTCACGACGTTTTAGAAATTCGGGAATTTCTTGTTTGGTAACAAATTCCGATGCCAAAAAATCACTACTGACCAATAAAATCACTACTCTTGCTTGTGCAATAGCATTCTTAATAGTAGATAACCAATCGGATCCCGCTTGAATTTGCCCATCATCCCATATCTCAAAATTGGCGTGTAACTGTAACGCTTTCAATTGTTGTTTAAGCGCATCTTTCCATGCTTCATCTTTGTGGCTGTAGCTAATGAAAATATCGGTCATAGCAAGAGGTAATTGGGGTGGTAATAGGAAGGATAATAGCGGATTTTTAGGAAAATAAATCAGTAGATTTAATCAAACTAGCTCTTTAAATTAAGGCTTATCGAAATACCCGCCACGTTAAGCTAATGCGTGCACCTACATGTTTTTGGCGCTTAATAGCATGTACCCAAGCATCTTGAACTTGGTCATCCATATACAATAAAGAGCCACTGGCTAAGGCATAATGTATCTGAATACTAGGATCAATTTTAGAACGATAAGTAATCTGGCGTTCGCTGCCCAATGAAACAATCGCCACGCCCGTATGCGGCATTAAAGCACTCGTATCATCCGCGTGAAACCCCATCGTGTGCTCCCCCGTTTCATAATAATTCAATAAACAATTATTAAATTGAATATGTAACTGATCGAATAAGGCATGCTGAACCGGCATTAGAAATTTGGGAATAGCACTGTCGGGATAAAACATTTGCGAATAATTATAAGCCTTACCAAACGACGCGGTTTGGCGTGCTTGCATAGATTTGTCCCAGCTAATTGTTGTTAACAATAATGCAAATAATTCAGTCGCTTGTGGATAAAAATCAGGAATCAATAATAAATTAGGTTGTGTATTCATGACTACATCAGGGCTATATAACCTCCGCCCATAAATCATGCTCATCCGCGTGAGTAATACGTACCGTGGCAAATTCGCCCACCGGTAATTCCACGCCTTCAATAATCACCTGACCGTCAATTTCGGGGGCGTCGCGATGTGAGCGTGCTAGGGTTACGTCATCGCCTGCTTCATCGACCAATACTTTCATGGTTTTACCGATCAATGAACCTAATTTATTGGCGCTGATTTCGGCTTGGAATTCCATAAATTGCTCAAGGCGCTCTTGTTTGAGTTCTTCAGGTACGGCATTCGGCAAATCATTGGCGGGCGCGCCTTCCACAGGTGAATAAGCAAATGCGCCAACGCGGTCTAATTGTGCTTCTTCGAGGAAATCTAATAAGGTTTCAAAATCCTCATCGGTTTCACCAGGGAAGCCAACAATAAAGGTACTGCGAATCGCAATATCGGGCACTTGTTCGCGCCATTTACTAATTCGTTCTAAGACTTTTTCAGCATGTGCAGGACGACGCATATCTTTTAAAATACGAGGGCTGGCATGTTGGAAAGGAATATCTAAATAAGGCAATATTTTGCTGTCTGCCATTAAAGGCAACAGATTATCCACATGCGGATAAGGATACACATAATGTAAACGCACCCATGCACCTAATTCACCCAAAGCTTCGGCTAATTGCTGGCTATGCGTTTTAATCGGGCGACCTTTCCAAAATCCAGTGCGATATTTGGTATCAATCCCATAAGCGCTGGTATCTTGGGAAATAACTAATAATTCTTTGACGCCTGCATTCACTAAATTCTCGGCTTCTTGCATCACATCGCCAATTGGGCGCGAGACTAAATCGCCGCGCAAATGCGGAATAATGCAGAATGAACAACGATGATTACAGCCTTCGGAAATTTTTAAATAAGCATAATGGCGCGGCGTTAAACGTATGCCTTGCGGGGGCACTAAATCGGTATAAGGATCGTGTAAGGGTGGTAAATGCTCATGCACCGAGTTCATCACCGCTTCATAGGCATGTGCACCACTCACCGCCAGCACATTCGGATAAGCTTGCAAGACTTTATCCGTGTCTGCCCCCAAACAACCTGTGACAATCACTTTGCCGTTTTCGGCGAGTGCTTCACCAATGGCATCAAGCGATTCTTGAATGGCGGAGTCAATAAAGCCACAGGTATTCACTACGACTAAATCGGCATCCTGATAACTTGGGCTAATCCCATAGCCTTCGGAACGGAGTTGGGTGAGGATACGTTCAGAATCAACAAGGGCTTTCGGACAACCAAGACTAACGAAGCCAACACGGGGAGTGGAAGAGGATTGACGCATAGCAGTACCAACAGCTAAAACCCAAAAGCGCGCCATAATAGCTGATTCATTTTGGGAATGCTTCTACTATATTGTGTTTGTCATAAAAAGTTATACACAATCACTTGTGTCAAGCAAATTTTATACACCCTAAGGATTTTAACTCTACAAAAAGTCAAGTACTCGTTCAGCAAAATTTTATAATGCTTTATTTCTATTAAGATTTTTTGTTTGACCTGTTTTAGTGTTTCAGTAATGCTTTCTTAGCTAAAGCACTGTTGTGTCATAGATAAATTTAGTTTTCCACAAACTTATCCACAGGCTTTATGAATAAGAGTTTCGATTTATATAGCCTAGATAACTAGAGAGACTTACCCTAAAGAGCTAGCCCCCTATAGCCCGACTGGTTAATAAATCTCTACCGAAAGGCATATTTAGTGGGACGGAAGGCTTCACTATGATGGATAGATTACTATTGTTTGTGAGGAGATCGGCATGTCAAAAAAACACCCTGTTATTGCCGTAACCGGATCGTCTGGCGCTGGAACAACTTTTGTTAAGCGTGCTTTCGAAAATATCTTTCGCCGTGAAAAAATTAATGCCGCTGTTATTGAGGGTGACAGCTTTCACAGTGTGACACGCAAAGAATTCAAACGACGCTCTAATGTAGAACCGAATTTCAGTCATTTTGGCCCTGAAGCCAATGATTTCGAGGCATTAGAAAATTTATTTCGCCAATACGGTGAAAATGGCAGCGGCAAAAAGCGCTACTATTTGCACAATGATGAAGAAGCAACGTATCACCAAAAACGCTTAGCGGGTAAGGGAGTCACTTGTACCGCCGGTTCAGGCGAATTTACGCCGTGGGAAGAGGTTGAGCCTAATACGGATATTTTATTCTACGAAGGTTTACATGGATTGGTGTGCGATACGACACCGGATCAACTACACGGTGGTTATGATGTTGCACGTTATGTAGATTTAGGTATTGGGGTAGTGCCCAGCGTTAATTTAGAGTGGATTCAAAAAATACACCGTGATAAAGCAGAGCGTGGTTATGCTCCCGAAGCCACTGTCGCTACGATTATGCGCCGGATGCCAGATTATATTGATCACATCACCCCACAATTTTCACGCACGCACATCAATTTCCAACGCGTCCCGACTGTCGATACTTCGAATCCCTTTATTGCGCGCGATATTCCTACGGCTGACGAAAGCTTTGTGGTAATCCGTTTCGCCAACCCCAAACAATTTGATGTGGATTTTCCCTACTTGCTCAGTATGATCCAAAACTCTTTCATGTCACGGCGCAATTCCATTGTAGTACCGGGCGGAAAAATGCTCTTAGCGATGGAGCTAATCTTCAATCCCATCATCATCAATATGATTGAAAATCGTTCTTGATTGCACCAGAAAACTTAACCATAAATAAATTTAATATCAAAAATGCTTGACGATTTTAGAAAAGCCTGCTCCATGCAGGCTTTTTTATTCACCGAGTTTTCCACAGCCCCCTAAAATAATTACCGTTTGTCAAGCGCTAGTTAAAAGTGAATCTAAGCTGACAAATTTAGTTTAGTATTAATTTAACTCATTGTTTTATATAATAAAAATAAATTGCATAAAAATTAATCAATTTGTTAAGACCCCTTAGCCAGCTCGTTTCTGCAAGGTTTTCCGCAGTATATCCACAGACTTATCCACAGGCTTTGTGTATAACTTTAATTTTTCTTTGAGTAGCAAACACTTGTAACAAAACTGTCATTTTGCGTTTATAAAAATTGCTGTGCCAACAATAAGTGTTCCACTAGACTAGGTACTATGAAACCAAATTGGCTTATTGCAGTACCACGTCCTTTGCGTACTTTGCTGACGTATTCCTCCCATTTAATCGAACAACCCATCCAAGCGGGTTGTCGTGTGATTGTGCCTTTAGGCCATTCGCGTAGCCTTGGTTTAGCGATTGCTGAAGCCCCTCCCAGTGACCAGGAAAACTATGCACTTAAGCCGATTCATACAGTGGTGGACGAAACTCCTCTATTGGATGAACATTTGTTAGGCTTATTGCAGTGGGCGGCGCGGTATTACCATCATCCTATAGGTGACGTGATTTTCACGGCACTTCCCGTCGCCTTACGTGATGGCAATGTCTTACCCGACAACACGCTTTGGCGTGTAATTAGCCAAACGGATGCAGCACTAAAACTGAAGCGCGCCAAGCGACAGCACGCGCTTTATCAGGCTTTAATCGAACAACCCGAACGCGAATGGAATGCTGCCGCACTGCGTCATGTGGCGGGCAGTAATTGGCGCGAGTATGTGCAAGGACTAATCGAAAAAGGCTTGCTCGAATCCTACCTACCCAGCCAAACGCAGTACTCCGATTATGCGCTACAGACTGCGCCTAAGTTGGAACTGAATGAAGCCCAACAAACCTGCTTGGCGCAATGCCGCAAGTGGAATCAAAGCGACACTTTGCAACCTATTTTGCTTCAAGGTGTGACAGGTAGCGGAAAAACCGAAGTTTATTTACGTTTAATCGAAGATCAATTAGCCGCTAAACGTCAAACGCTAGTGCTAGTGCCCGAAATTGGTTTAACCCCGCAATTATTACAGCGTTTTATCCAACATTTCCCGCACCAGACAATTGTATGCCTGCACTCTGGCTTAAATGACACCGAGCGTTTGAATGCGTGGCTCCAATCCCGATCTGGCGAGGCGAGTATTATTTTAGGTACGCGTTCAGCAGTGTTTACACCTTGTGCTGCCTTAGGACTCATCCTAGTCGATGAAGAGCATGATGGCTCGCTCAAGCAACAAGAAGGTTTTCGCTACCATGCACGTGACTTGGCGATTAAACGCGCCGCTTTACTTCGGATTCCGATTTTATTGGGAACCGCTACGCCTGCGTTGGAAACCTTACACAATGCGGAGCGTGGACGCTATCACCATACGCATTTATTGCAACGCGCCAATCACGCCCAGCCGCCACGCTTTGAAGTACAAGATATTCGGGGTCATGTATTACAAGCTGGCTTAAGCCATCATAGTTTGCAAGCGATACGCGCAACCTTAGAGCGCCAAGAGCAAGTCATGATTTTTATTAATCGGCGTGGTTTCGCTCCCGTATTACTATGTCCAAATTGTGGCTGGCAAGCGATGTGCGAAGCTTGTGATACACAGATGACTTTTCATGCGCACAAAAGCCGTTTAATTTGCCATCATTGTAGTGCTGATCGCCTCACTGATAATCATTGCCCTGCCTGTCATCATCCCCAATTACAAACGCAAGGCTTAGGTACCGAGCGTATTGAACTAAATTTACGCCAACATTTCCCTGACACACCGGTGATTCGTATTGACCGCGACACGACAAGCCGCAAAGGGGCACTGCAACAGCGTTTAGAAATGGTGCAAAAACATGAGCATTTAATCTTAGTTGGCACACAGATGCTAGCGAAAGGGCATGATTTCCCCAATTTGACACTGGTGGTGGTCTTAGAGGCGGATCAATCCTTATTCAGCGCGGAGTATCATGCCTTAGAACGCTTTGGGCAGCTCATTACGCAAGTGGCGGGACGTGCAGGACGCGCTCAGAAAATGGGGCAAGTGATTTTACAAACCACTCAGCCACATCATCCCCTATTGCTGACGCTGCTGGAGCAAGGTTATACCGTGTTTGCAAAGCAATTGCTCAACGAACGCCAACGTTGGCGTTTTCCGCCTTTTAGTTATCAAGCATTGATTCGAGCCGATGCCTTAACGATGGAGGATGCGCTTAATACCTTGCAACAATTTCATGATCTGTTAGCAGAATGCCCTGAGGTACAACTATTCGGCCCAATTCCTGCACCATTAGAGAAGCGCGCACATCGTTATCGTGCGCAATTGTTGCTACAATGTACAAGACGAGATCAACGTCATCATTACCTGCAGTTTTTAACGAGCAAAGAAAAAAATATACGAAACCCTAAGGGTGTTCGTTGGTCTATTGATGTAGATCCGGTAGAATTAACTTGAAGTAGTAGCCCTAAACTACTCATCAAATAAGGCATAGCGTATGATAGGCAAGCACACCTGCCTTAATGTGGAACAAATAGTATGACTAAGGATTTCAAAATCTCAGGTGCATCAGCTTCTGAACAACAATACGGTATTAGCTGGGTATTAGGCGGGATTGCGGTCGGCTTATTAGTGGGTGCAATCATTTATGCAACGGCTGGTTCGAATAAAAGTACGGGCGTTGAAGTTGCAACAGCCAATGCTTCTACGGCCAACCCTACTACGACTGCCACCTCAAGCTTGCCTAACAATGCTAGTTTGCAAGATACAGTAACCCCCGAAGAGCGCCCTGGTTTTAGCTATCACGCGGTATTACCACAATTGGAAGTACCCTTAGTAGTGGGTGATTCTAAAAAAGAAGCCGCTCCAGCAGCACAAACAACAGACAAAAAACCAGAAAAAACTGAAAAAGCGGCACAAGCGACTCCCGCTGCAAAACCCGTTCAAGCGGCTGCTGATGCCATTACCGGCGATGGGCGTTATTTATTTCAGTTGGGCGCTTATAAAACGCAAGAGCAGGCCGCTCAAATGCAGCGCCGCGCTAGCAGTAATGGTTTAAATACGCGAATAGAAACCAGTAAAGTTAATGGCGAAACTTGGTATCGGGTGCGCTTAGGCCCTACTGCTGATCTACAAACCGCTAATAAGTGGAAACAGCGGCTTGTAGGTATGGGAATTAGCGCTATGATGATTCGTCTGTAATAATCATGCTTATAAAAGAAACAGAGGAGACTCAACGTGCAATACATGAATATTAATACGGGTGATTTAGTGGCGAATGCCTCTGAATCAGAACGCTCGATGTTTTACAAGAAGACTTACCTGCACTTAGGTGGAGCTGTCTTAGCTTTTGCATTAATCGAAAGTGCATTAATTTACTCTGGCATAGCTGAGTCATTTGTCCATTTACTGCAAGGCAATAAATGGTCATGGTTAATTGTGATGGTGCTCTTTATGGGGGCGTCTTACATCGCTGACAAATGGGCACACTCGCCTATGTCACGCGAAATGCAATATGCTGGTTTAGGCTTATTTGTGCTAGCGGAAGCGATTGTCTTCATGCCACTCATTTACATGGCACTTAAATATGCTGCCCCAACCGTACTACCAACCGCTGCGTTGATGACTATTATGTTATCTGCTGGCTTAATGTTTACCGCATTTACGACTAAGAAGAATTTCTCTTTCTTAGCCCCAGCAATCACTATCGGTAGCTTCGTAGCCTTAGGCTTAATTTTGGGTAGTATTATTTTTGGCTTTCAATTAGGTATTTTCTTCTTTGCTGCGATGATTGTGTTCTCAGCGGCAGTGATTTTATACCAAACCTCACAAATGATTCACGAATATCATAGTGACCAATATGTAGCAGCATCATTGGGACTATTTTCCAGTATCGGCTTAATGTTCTGGTACATGGTTCAGTTCTTAATGAGCCTAACAGGTAATGATTAATCCATAGTCTTGATTAAGGTTACAAAAGGCGCCCACTTTGTGGGCGTTTTTCTTTTATGGGGAGAGGAAAGCATGGCTATTTATGCGCTAGGTGATATTCAAGGTTGCTTTGAGCCCTTAAAACGCCTATTAGACCGCGTGAAATTTGATCCTAGTGTGGATCAATTATGGTTTTGTGGCGATTTAGTCAGTCGAGGGCGTCAATCCTTAGAAACCTTGCGTTTTGTTTATCAACTAGCGCAATCCAAAGCAGCCTTAACGGTGTTAGGTAATCATGATATTAGTTTAATTGCCGCGTATTATGGCTTGATTACGCCTCATAAAACCCTGTACGGCTTACTAGATGCACCTGATAGCAGTGAACTCATTGAATGGTTGCGTCGGCAGCCTTTATTAATCTCCAATGACACTTATAAAGTTGTTTTAGTTCATGCAGGCATTCCACCACTCTGGTCATTAGCTTTAGCGGAAACTTGTGCTAAACAGATTGAATATGAGTTACGCCAAACATATCCCAAAGCATGGTTAGAACAAATTTATGGCGATAAACCAACACGTTGGGAAAATAGCCTAACGCCCATAGAACAGCAGCGCTTTACAGTGAATGCTCTAACACGGATGCGTTATTGTTATCCGAATGGTAAATTAGATTTTGAGCAGAAACTCAGTCCAAAAGTGGTGAAAGATACTTATCCTAGTTTAATTCCTTGGTATAATCATCCCTTAAAAAATGTTTTAGATTATAAAATTTTATTTGGCCATTGGTCGACCTTAGGTTATCAACAAGTGAATAATACGTTTGCTTTAGATAGTGGTTGTGTATGGGGTGGACGCCTCAGTGCTTTGCGGCTTGATACTAGTGTGCCTAGTATAATCCAAGTAAGCTGCGATGATTATGAGCGACACTGAGCTAAAACTACCCGCACCCACTCCGCCGCCTGAGCCTTTTAAGTCGTTTGGGCAGGTAGAGGTTACTTTAAAAGATCGAACTTATTCAGCCTATATTCCACAACCTCCAGCCAATGCAGCACTTGACGAATTAGAAACTATTTTAAAAAATAATCGTCTTACTATTGAAAAGGCGCAGGCTGAGTTAAAAACTGCTTACTTAGCAGCATTTACCGCACCGAAAGATAAACCCTTTGCTCTCAATTTAGCGGCACCTACACAGAATGCGATGGTGGCACATTTAACAATTAATTTAATTATCCCCATTATTAACATGCGTAATGGTGGACATGCTTATTACACGCCCGATGAAACGTTGCATGTTAAAGCGCGTTTGGAAAAGATGCGTACTCTAGCCGAAAAACAAGTCTTGGGTGATTTACAAATTAAGCTTGATAATTTACCTCCCCCAGAACCACCCTCTAAACAGCTCGGCAAGGCAACCTTAATTGTAATCGCTATTATTTTGGTATTATTAATTTTTTTGCATTAACTATCCGCTAAGCGCATTTGTAAAATTTCTGTCACTGAGGTTTCGAGTGCTGGCAAATCTGGAATCAAGCACACTAATTGACTAATGCGTACTTGCCGCGCCACATAAGGGCAACGCCGCACCGTGTTATTACTGAAGTCATCGCGCAATGTATCAACGCCAATTTCTGCAGTTTGTAGACCGCCTTGAACTTGAAGGGCGATAAACGGTAAATCACCCGAATCTGACACGGTGTGCAAAATCAGATAATTACTATTAGTCTCCAGTGTACCTTCGCCCATCATACACAGGGATTCGAGTGACACGACGGGTACATCGCGATTTAACCAATTTAACCAACCTAAAATACCCGGATGTTCAGACGGCTCTAAGCTGGCTTCACTGACTAATTCGGCTAATAAATTCAAGGGAACAATTAAATTGCCTTGTTGCAAACGTAAAACAGCACATTTAATTGTTGGGTTTACAACACTACTCATGCGGCTACCTCCGTTAATGCTGGTGAATGTTCTAGGTGATGGCGAATCAGCTCCAATAAGGCTTGGTTTTGGTAAGGCTTGCCGAGGAAACTATTTGCACCTAGCGATTCAGCATGTTGACGGTGTTTCTCCGCCGTACGTGAACTAATCATAATAACCGGCACATGCTGCCAAACCGGATGCTGGCGCATGGTTCCCAGCACTTCGAAACCATCCATACGTGGCATCTCGATATCCATCAGCAATAAATCTGGCTCAAATTCATCAAGCTTTTCGAGGGCTTCTAAGCCGTCGCGTGCCGTTTCAACACGATAATTTTCGCTGACTAAGAGTTTTTCGGTTACTTTGCGTACTGTAATTGAATCGTCGACGACTAGAATGTGAGGGCGTTCATGCACGGTGCGCTGTACCTTATGCACTGGCTCGCCCACCGCTTCGGCTTTCTTGGTATGTTGTACGCGTTGTGCCAATTCGGCCATATCTGGCAACATGACTACTTGTCCATCAGGCGTAATCGTTGCAGCCGAGTAATAACGACAGGTTTTGAACAAATTACCCAAGGATTGCAAGACCACCTCACGCCGCCCAATAATCGCATCGACTAGCCAAGCCACATAATGTTCACCTGTGCGTACAAAGACTACAGGATACATATGATCTTCTTGCAATTGGATTTGCTTATTGGGCTCCAATAAAGAACCTAAATAATGTAAAGGATAGGTTCGGCCATTAAATTCAGCCTCAGCCTCTGGTTGGCGCAAGGCGTGTTGAAGCTTGGTCGCATCAAGACGCGTTAAACCTTGAACATAGCCTAAAGAAATGGCATAAGGCTGTGCTTGTACCATGACAAACAACACAGGATTTGCGGCCATGGCAAACGGTAAGCGTAGGGTAAAACTAGTGCCTTGATTAATAGCGGAATGGATTTGCAGTGACCCACCCAAAGCCTTTACTTCAGAACTCACCACATCCATACCGACGCCACGTCCGGAAATCAAGGTGACCGACTCTGCTGTGCTAAAGCCGGGGCGTAAAATTAAGCGCAATATTTCGGTATCGGATAACACATCATGGGTACGGATTAAGCCTAAATCGAGTGCTTTCTTGCGTAACTTTTCGGGATCTAGGCCACGTCCATCATCGCGCACTTGAATCACAATCTCGCTATCTTCACGGAAAATTCTAAGCCATAACTGCCCTACTTCTGATTTACCCAGCGCACGCCGTATATCCGGCGTTTCAATACCGTGAGAAATCGCATTGCGCAATAAGTGCTCAATCGGCCCCGTCATACGATGCAGTAAATGGCGGTCAATTTTCATGGCCTCACCATCAATATCCAAACTGACTTGACGGTTTAACTCAAGCCCCGTTTGACGTACCACACGACGTAGGCGCGGCGTTACCGCAGAGGCCTCAATCAAACGTGTAGCCAATAAATCTTGTTGCAGGGCACGACTGGTATTAACGCTTTCATTCAACGCTGTATTGCTATGGCGCAATTGCAAGGACAAATCTGCTTCAATATTCACTAAGTCATTCAAGCTCTCGGCCAGTGCACGTGATAAGCGTTGAATTTCGGAATACTGATCCATTTCTAGTGGGTCAAAATTCTTACCATTTTCGGGTACTTGGGCAGCGATCTTACTCAAACCCGCATGAACATGCGCCTCGGTTTCAAGCTCCAATGAGCGTAGTAATTGACGTAAGCGCACAGCAGTACGGCTAAATTCACGCACATCATCACTCATACTACGTAAACGTTCTGATAAACCATTATGTTGCACATTGAGCGCACCGGCTTGGTCGATCATATTATCTAAGAAGCTAGCCGGTAAACGGATCTGCTCTTGGCTACTAAATGCGGCCAATTCATCTGTCAAACTGTCATTCGCCGGGGCAATAGAGGATTGGCCAACCAATAAAGCACTAATGTTAGGCAAGGTATGTGCTTTCTGAACCAACATTTGCTCCAGCACACTCGGATACTCCGTAGCGCTCTGCGTTATTTCACGCACGACTGGCGCAAACTCCACGACCTCGGCCGTTTCAGGCTCTGCTGCTGGCGTAGGAACGACAGGAAGTTCGGTGCGAGCGGCCTCAATGGCTTTATCTAATAGCTTGGTATCGGTTGGAACCGTATCCACCACTTCCGCTTCCAATGGTGCTTCCAAAACATACTGCTCAGCCAAGGCATGAATTTGATCGATATAGTTTTGCAAAACCGCTAACGAGCCTTTGGCTGCGTCTACTGAGGCTACACGACTCATTTGCTCAAGAGTCGTTTCCGCCGTATGCGCTAAATCCCCCATATCCATTAAGCCCGCCATACGTGCACCACCTTTGAGGGTATGCAGCTCGCGCTCAAAGGAACGACAAATTTCTTTATCTTTTGGGTTAACGCTTAAGCGCTGCATTAAACTATCCAGCGACATCAATTGTTCAGGAAGTTCTTCACGGAACATTTGCCAGATGATTCTATTTTCATCTGTTTCACTCATCAGTTTTGCCTTAGGAGTAAGCACTGCGGGTTGCTCAGGCGGGACTAAGAACGCAGGCTCAAAGGCTGGTACAGGCTCATAGGAGACAGCCTCTGCATCAACTTCATCTGTCGGCAAAGTAGTTGATGTTTCAGCCTCACCGTTAGTGTCAGTAATAACGGGGAAGGCATCAAAATCAGTGGGTAAGGCAGCTAATAAATCGCCAAGCTGTGCGGCTTCTTCTTCACCAATAGTATTAACATATTCAGAGGTCGAAGCTGTTTCCGTTGCCTCAGGCGCCGCACTCAGATCCCCCCAATCCAATTCACTTAATAAAGGTGGAATGAGAATCTCAGCCGCAGGAGGAATCTCTGCCATCACCTTCTCAGCTAGTAATAAAGCTTCCTCAGGAGATTTTATAAATTGCTCTACTTGAGCAATTTCTTGTTGTACCGCTTCATCTGCATGATCGGAGCTTAGGAAGTACTCTAAGCGTTTACCTAAGTAATCAACCGCTCGTTGTAGCAAGGTAACAAGCTGATCATTAACGGGTAAATGGCCTTCTAAGACTTTATTAATTGTTTGTTCGTGCGCCCAAGCATAATCGCCCAACGCTAAAGCACCGGCCATACGTCCACTTCCTTTACAGGTATGGAAACCGCGCCGAATATCACGTAATAACTCCTTATTAGAACGATTCGCTATCCATTCAGGGACCCATTGGACGAGATTGGTATGGATTTCGTTGATTTCCTCAACAAAAATCTCATAAATCTCATTACCCAAATTATCACGTAGATGTGGCTTCGGTTCTGGCTCACTCACCGGCGCTAATTCCACTAAAGGAGTGACTGTGGCGGAGGTGGCTGAAGCGAGTGGTTCGACGCTAAGAAAGGGCAACTCCTCTGAAGGAGCAGATGAAGCCAGAGGTTCGACGCTAAGAAAGGGCAATTCCTCAAAAGCTGATGCATTAGTAACTGAGTGATTATCGTTTTGAGTGCTGCTAAGGAAAGACAAATCCTCGACAAAGTTGTCCATTGCCGAGGATTCAAAAGAGGTTAATGATGCATTTAATGCGCTAACAGGCTCTGATTGCGTAGCTTCTGATAAAGGCTCGACGCATTTGATACTCTGGTTTTTTTTTTAGTTTCAAACTCAGCCAATCCGGCTGGTATAGCAGCCAGCGTCGACAAGTCTAAAGTGGTATAGCCATCTAACTCTTTTAACTTGTCATAGCCTACCGATAGCAGCGGCAAATAGTCTTCCTGACGATGCAAACAGGCCAAAATAGCTTCCGAAACGGTCAATACATCCGCAATACAGTTCATTTCTGCTGGAATAGGTTGGCGCTTATTCGGAATCAAATCCTTATTGAATAAGAGCTTGACGCCATTCGCTAACGGCATGATTTCTTGGTGGCCCAACACTTCGAGTGTCCCACCAATGTGACGTAAGATTTGTGCGATTTCATCCAAGCGCCCAAATGCACTGGGTTCCTGATGGAAGGCGGCTAATTCAGTTTGTGCTTTAGAAAGCGAGGTTAATAAGCCACGGACTACATCGCGCGTTGCACCGACCCCAACCCCTAACGTATCCGAATCACTGAAGAAAATTTCTTCGGTACGATCATGGCCTGTTTCGGCATATTCACGCAGTAAGGTTTCCAACTTCAAATAATGATCGGTCATGCGCTCCAATAGGGCCTGATCCGCTTCACTCTTCTGATTGAACACGGCTTGTTGGGCATCCGCTAAGGCTTGAGTCAGATTAGATGCTTTACCTAAACCTAACATGCCTAATGCTTGTGCTAAACTGTTGGTGCGCTTGGCAACATCACCAATTAAGACCGTTGGATTCTCGCCGCGCCCCAAGCTTTCTACTTGCGACATCAGGACGCTTAATTCGTCTTGCATAGAAGTTGATACAGCCTGCCACAAATCGCGCCCTGGCAGCGTGTAATAATGACGCAATTCCTCTAAGGTCTCGCCCTTGGGTAAATACAAATCTAAATGGTAGGCTTCCTTAACTGCTTGCAATTGACCGGGGCTAGTTTCAGCCAAACCCACGTAATACAATAAATTTTTAAGTAATTCATCGGGAACCGTTTCGTTATAGTCTGCCTCTTGCAACTCGCCAAAACGTTTTAGCTCGCGCTCCATACGCCCCATCAGCATCTTGACGGCAACACTATGCTCTAATTTACGTTGCTCCAAGGCTTGTAACAAAGCACCAGCAACCCACCAGAGCGAACGCAAACGCTCCTTCTGATGCATGACTAATACATTACTAGAAACTTTTTGTGCAGCCTGCAAATGAAACTCAGGACGGTCATTATTAAACCAACCTAGCAAAGCCTTCTGCATATAAAAACGCAGTTTCTTCGTGGCTTCTTCTAATTTTTCAGGTGGCACTTCAATAAATTTACTCGTACCAATTTGCTCATTGGTAATCGAGCCATCAGCCGGTAAAAATACCAAATGCTCGGATAATAATTCTGCATCACGTGCCGCACGCAGATTATTCAAAGTAGGTAATACAATGACCGGCAAGTCCGCATAGCCTTCATGAAGGTGCTTGAGATAATCTAACAGCAGGGTTAGGCCATCTGCGCAGGTTTTACACGCATCTTGCCAATTGCGTACTTTTTCTTGCTGGATAGCATCCATCAATAACACAATTTCACGGCAGAGCATATAAGCGCCTTCCGCTTCCAGCACATCCAGAATGCCTAATAAATTACGTGATTTTTTCAACGCTTCGTCAAGACTTGCGGTATCAACCGATTCAACATAAGTCCCAAAATCAGCACAAGTCTGATTGATCAATAGCGTGGTTTCATCCAAGATCCAACCTAAACGGCTTGCTAGGCTTGATTTATCCGAAATCATAGTATGTTCGCCTCTTTGCTGATTAGATGGTCACGCTGATTGTTATTCTTCATTCTTTATTTGCCTCGTTAATCAGCATCTCGTTTCGACAGCGTAAAGTCCGCAATCGAACGCCGCAATTCAGTAGCGGTTTCTTTCAAATTGAATACCAAATCAGTCGCTTCTTTGCTGTACTGGGTAGTATTCGATGTCAAATCTTGTATCGACTTCATGGTTTTCGTAACGCGATTCGCCATTTCCGCCTGCTTGAATGACGCATCCGAAATATTGGCAATCAAACGCGCTAAACTACTCGATACATTCTCCACCTCATCCAAGGCCGCGCCTGCCGACTCTGCATTACGCGAACTGGTGACGACCTTGGCAGTGGTTTGTTCCATCGAGGAGATAGCCTCTTGAGTATCGGTTTGTATCGCTCTTACCAAAATATCAATTTTTCGCGTAGCCTCCGCTGAACGCTGGGCTAATTGTTGAACTTCGTCCGTTACCCGTTCAAAACTACGCCCGCCGCCATCCGCAGCGCCAGAAATCTGAATCGAAGCATTCAAGGCCAGAATATTGGTTTGCTCAGCAATATCATTCATTAAACGAACAATATCACCCACCTCTTGCGAAGTTTCACCTTGGCGTTTAATGCGTTTGGAGGTTGCTTGAATCTGTTCACGGATCGCCACCATATCTGCAATCGCACTACGCACGGTTTGTGCGCCTGCTTGTGAAATTTCCAATGATTTTCGTGCTACTTCCGTGGATGCAGCGGCATTTTGTGAAACACGATGAATGGAATGCGTCATTGCAACAATCGCGGATGAGGCCATGGAAACCTCTTCAGATTGCTTAGCACTGGACTGGGATAATTGCGAAATACGTTTATCAGCAACTTGCGCAAAACGATTCAAACGCCCCGAAGTATCATCAATCTTAATAACAAGGTCACGTAAGGCTTCTACCGCATAGTTCACTGAGTCAGCCACCGCACCGGTAATATCTTCCGACACCGAAGCACGAATAGTTAAGTCACCTTCTGCCAAGGTACTCATTTCATCCAACAAACGTACAATCGACTCTTGTTGGCGTGCTTCCGCTTCTTGCCACGCATGTTGCTGCTTATAAAAACGCAACATAAGATAAGCGATCCAACCGGAGGCGATCAAGGTAAGCAAACCGATGGCTAAGCCGATTTGTTTTAGACTAATGGCGCTAAATAGCTTGTCACCGGCCAGAAATAACACAACCATGATCAAAACGCTAAACAGCAATAATCCCAAAGGAAGGCTGAGCATTTTGCCGCTAATTGGTTCACTGGAAACTTTGCTTACATACGCCATGTTCTTATTCTTTTAGCCTTTTGCCGACTCCATAGCCGGAATACCTCGTTGTTCTAATTCGCTTGCTAGTTTTTTTACTTGTAACAGGGGCATCGTTTCCCCTTCTAAACTAATCTTGTATTGAGCAAAACCCCGCCAAGCCTTCTTATCTTCTAATACTTGGACTTTGACGCTATCTGACCAAATGTGGCGAATCCCTAATAACTCATCAACCCTTAGGCCGAACCACTCTTCTTGACCTTGCACTGCCAAAATTCTCGATGCTGCTGGCAATAAACTACGCTTTTGGTTCCCTAAAAAAAAAGCCTTACTGTCGATGACATTCAGTAAATGTCCACGAAAATACGTTAAACCTAGCATCCAACTTGGCATACCCAGTACGCTGGTTAACCTGCCTGGTGCGACTACTTCATCGACTTCATCTTGTCGGATCAAGCAACGCTGACCGCCAATCATAACTACTAAAGCCGACCATGATTCTAAACCACCTTGTTGAGTAGATTCTGAACGGCGCTTTTTTTCACGTAATAAAGCTAAACCTACCAGTAACTCATACGGACTGATCATTCACCCGCGCTCCGGTGATTTGATCGGTAATAACCTTCAGTAAAGATTGAAATTTAACTGGTTTCGTTAAGTACTCTTTTGCACCTTGACGCAAGGCCCATAAGCGGTCACTTTCCGTTGCCTTGGAACTGCACACAATAATCGGAATGTGATTAGTTAATTTATTACGCGACAAAGCTCGTGTGGCCTGAAAGCCATTGACCAAGGGCATTACAACATCCATCACGATGACATCCGGCTTCTCATTCTGAGCTGTCTCAATACCTTCTTGGCCATTAGTGGCAATGCTCACCTGATAGCCATTAAGTTCTAACAGCGACTTTAGCGCACGCGTTTCCGCGAGCGAATCATCAATGATCAACACGTGTTTAGCCATGACACAAGCCCCTTGCCATTAAGCTTGAGTAGGTGCCGCAGCCTCTACAGCACGTCTATGTGGCAACACATGACTTTCAATCACCGCCAACAGATCCTGACGCGTAAAGGGCTTAGTTAAATATTTATCAGAACCCGCTAAGCGTCCACGTGCAAGGTCAAATAAACCATCCTTACTGGATAGCATAATCACCGGAATATTCCGGTAATTACGATTGGCCTTAATCAGTGCGCAAGTCTGATAACCGTCAAGGCGTGGCATCATAATATCCACGAACACGACATCAGGATTAAAAGCGGCAATAATCGGCAAGGCTTCAAAACCATCCGAGGCCGTTGTTACCCAACAATCGTATTCTGATAACAAGGCTTCTGCTGTGCGCAAAATGGTTTTGCTGTCATCAATGATCAGCACCTTCAGACCGGACAAAGCGCGGTTTGAAGACGAGGCGTCACGTTTTTCTGGTTTTGAGTCTGGCGTATTCACACAGTTTGCTCTTTTATATTTATCTATTTAAAGGCATATCACTCAGTAATATGCCACGCCTTAACTATAAAGACATACCTAGAAAAGCCGCTCAAACGATTTAAGACAGGCTTTGTTCAACTAAAGTCTAAAGAAATCAGGCCATCTGACAAGCTTCATCTGACAAGCGTTATGCTTATACTAGCTGACCGTCAGGTGTTGCAATCAAGGTCAAATGGGTGATTTCCGGCGGACAATTCAGGCGCAAGGGCAATCCAGTACTGCCTAAACCACGGCTGGTATAGACCCAAGACTGATTGACCCGATACAAACCCTGCACATATTTTTTGCCTAACTGTGGCAATAAAAAGGGTTTGCCTTGTTTTAACTGAATTTGTCCACCATGAGTATGTCCTGATAATTGTAAGTTAATACGCGTATCATTGGCATACCAATCAATCATATCTGGCTCGTGCGCGAGTAAGACGACCGGTTTATCGCCACTATGATTCGCCATGGTTTTTTGAATATCAGGCTTACCGACCATACCATCATCAATGCCCGCTAAATACAAAGCGGCATCACCCACCTGAATATTCAAACCCTCGTTGCGCAATACGCGAATCTTTTCACGCTCTAACGCAGCAATAATGACATGTTCGTCAGTTTTCACATCATGATTGCCTAAAATCGCAAACACGCCATAGCGGCCTTTTAATTTGCCCAAGGCGGGCGCTAAGGCAAGAATATCTTGCTCATCATGCCAAACATAATCGCCGGTCAAAACCACTATATCGGGCTTTAATAGATTCGCTTTCACCACCGCCCGCTCAATGTGTTCCAATTGTGTAAACGGACGCAAATGCAAATCCGTCAATTGCACAATCGTAAAGCCTTGGAGTGCCTTGGGCAGATTAGCAATCGGAATATCGGTAAATTCCTCGACCAACCAGCGAATCTCATTAACCCGCTTAGAATGATGGGCGTCATGAAAATACTTCAATCGGCCAATTTGATTCATCACTTTCTGCGGCGTTTTTGATTTAGTTTTGAGCATTGTAAATCCAGTTACATTCCATTTTGGAATTTTGCATGGCGCGTTTTACCAGAAGCGCGCACCGCTCGTAACGCTTGAGTATATTCTTTCAGCACTTCCAAACTCCATGTAATACGCTCACGGAAATAGCTATCCGCGTCTGGTTTATTTTTTGTTGCATCATCATTTAACACCGATTCGACATGCCGAATAATTACTTGTTCGGGAATGTAGCAAATACGGCAATTTTTATAGCTACTCATGCGTAACTCGGCAACTGGATAAGCACCGCCATCTGAGGATGACACACCAATAATTAATGCAGGCTTATGCGCCAACTCTGCGCCATTCCCCCATAATAAGAAGAAATTCTTTAAGCCTGAGGGAATTTGTCCATGCCATTCGGGGCTAATGACCACCAAACCATCACTGTCATTTAGGGTATCACGCCATGGTTTTAAGGTGGCTTGCCATGAGGGATCGTTCTGCCAAATACCGGTATCCCACAAGGGTAGAGGATTGCCAGCAAGGCTTAATACGCTCGCCTCCGTACCTTGCTTTTGCAAGGTTTTAGCTACGAAATGAGCTACTTTTTCACTTTGAGAGTTGTGGCGGTGGCTGCCACTAATAATGGCTATTTTCATAAAGCACTCCTGGGAAAAAGCCAATAACTTTAAACAGTTTAATGGCAAAAAACGAAAAAGCCGGAACTCTGTCCGGCCTTTCAAATACCTAGGTTTTAGCGATTTAGTGTTTAGATAAACAAACACACATCCGATTCACCCGCAAATTCAAAGAAGGTAGCAGCGCCACCATATTCAATACCATCAATAAATTCTTTAGTTTCCATTTCGAACAAATCAACTGTCATTTGGCAGGCAATGAATTTCACATCAGCCTCTTGGCAGAGTGAACGCAATTCCGCCAAATCAGCCACACCTTTACTCGCCATTTTCTTTTTCATCATCGTGGTCATCATCGCCTGCATCCCGGGAAGGGCTTGCAGTAATACCGGCATGGGCATAGGCATGGGCATCCCCGGATTACCGAGGGAAGTGACTTGCAAATTCATATCTTTTTTCAATAATTGCAAACCATAGAAGGTAAAAAATACTTGGACATCATAACCCAACGCTGCTGCTGTCGATGCCAAAATAAAGGGTGGGTAACCCCAATCTAATGTACCTTTCGTTGCTATAATCGCCAGCTTCTTAGTCATAATCTTGTTTCCAAATAAAATTCCACCGACAAGCCAACCAAAACGATCAGCTCTCCTCAAAATTGGGGTCGATTATGCAGCATTAGGTTGCACAATGTTATATCCCGATTGATACCAGTTGATGATGCCACCGCGCAAATTGATGGCCTCTACACCGGTTTGCTGTTGCAAAAACATACAAGCTTGTGCTGACCGAGCACCCGAGCGACAATAAAAAACAATATTGTCATCCTTCGAAAACTCTGTCGCTTTCACTGGCAATAAATGTAAAGGCATAAATTCGGCGCCTTCGATAATACCTTGACGAAATTCAGCATCGGTACGCACATCAATTAAGCGTACCGGCTTTTTTTCATCCAACATCTGGCGTAAGCCGCGCGCATCGATTTCTTTAATTCCGTACATAAATTCTGCTCAAAATCCAAAGATTATTAAATAATGCTAATATTCTAATAATGCTAGCCTAGTGTCAAGTTTCAAGAGGAATTGCGCTATTTCGACAAGTTTTGCCCCCAAATATGCTAGAGCACTTTATACTGCTAGCATGAGCCCAAACAAAATTAGGCGTTACTCCTATGTCACAATCTCCTCAGCTTGCATTACTGTTGGCGATTATGGGTGCTGCTCAGGCTGCGCCGCTTAATTTAGAATTGCCGCCCAGCGAATCCTTGGATTTGCCTGCACCTCTCACGCGCGATACCAATGAACTAAGTTCACCGGCATTGGCCAGTGCTGCCCGCAGCGCCTCCGAAGATCAAGCCCTAGGCCGCGAGCTATTACGTTCTTTACGCAGAGATCGCCCCATCATTGAAGATCCTGAATTAAAGGATTGGTTACAAAGCATTGCTAATCGTCTTGCTTTACACACTCCCAATCGGACTGGCCCGATTCATGTGCTAATTGAAAATAATGGTGATGTGAATGCACGCACCATGCTGGGCGGGGTCATTATTGTCAATTCTGGCTTGATTCTAAATTCTGAATCAGAAAGTGAATTGGCAGGTGTCTTGGCACATGAGATGGCTCATATTTCGCAACGCCACATTGACCGTTTAATTGCCGAAAATCGCCATGCGCCGGTTTTTCTAGCC
Source organism: Thiolinea disciformis DSM 14473 (assembly GCF_000371925.1). Lineage (GTDB taxonomy): Bacteria > Pseudomonadota > Gammaproteobacteria > Thiotrichales > Thiotrichaceae > Thiolinea > Thiolinea disciformis. The sequence continues at coordinate 83,793 of NZ_AQVE01000001.1, forward strand.
TTAGGTTTATTAGCGGGTGCCGTTGCTGCTAGTCAAAGCCCCGAAGCCGCACAGGCGGTCGTTACGGGTACCGCCGCTTTGCAGGCACATAAACAGATCGTATTTGGTCATCGTGCTGAATCCGAAGCAGATCGCTTGGGTTTACGTATTTTAGCAGCGGCTGCTTATGATCCTCAGGCGTTAGGACAGTTTTTAGAAAAACTAGATCGCAATCAAACCGATGTTTATGGTGATATTGGACAATATTTACGCACTCACCCGCTGAATATCGATCGTCTAAGTGACACGCGCCTACGGGCTAACCAATTGGGTAGACGTAGTGCACGTGAAGATAGGCGCTATCTTTTTGCGCGCGAAAAATTACGCCAATTGACGAATCCCAGCCAGTTATCGGCTAACACGAGCGATGCTTCGTTAGCTACCTATCGCCAAGCTTTACAGGCTGAGCGCGCCGGACAAACACCCGCCATTTTACAAAAAATTCCTCAAGCGACCCAGCAATTGCCACTCGATTTATTACGCGCACGCGCTTTAATTCAACAACGCGAATTTAACGCAGCGCATCAACTACTTAACCCCTTAAAAGCGCGATTTGCGAATGATTCAGCGGTAATACTATTGAGTGCAGAGGCTCAGGCGGGCCTTGGGCAAGCGGGGCAAGCCACCGCTTTATTATTGAATAGCGCAGCACTCACCCAAGAAAATACTAGCCTAGAATTTTTTGAAATCGGGCAACGCCTAGCCCAACAAGCCAATCTAGCCGCTGAAGCCCGTTTATTTAATGCAGAGCGTAGCATTAGGCTGGGTGAATATCTTCATGCCCAAGCAGCCTTGCGTGAAGTAGCTAATCAAGCAACTACCGCGCCGTCAACTGCTGTCAAAATCCGCAATCGTTTAAACGAGATTGAAGCCATGCTGCGTATGCAAAAATACCTTGGCATAAAATAAGTATCTCTTTTAGATCAAGCGCTTTGCTTGACACTAAGGGTGTGGCGTGCCAGTTTTTCGCCAGAGAGGAAGGAGTAGCGTCGCGCCGCTCCCTGTGTGCGTATCAATGAGGAGAAGTCGAAATGAGTTTAACGCGTCGCGAATTTTTGCAAATCTTAGCTGCTGCCAGTGTTGCTGGTGTTTCATTGGAGCGAAGCAGTTTTGCTGCGGCTAGTAATTTATATGACTTGCCGAGTTTTGGCTCAGTCTCGCTCTTACACTACACTGATTGTCACGCTCAACTACTCCCCATCTATTACCGCGAACCGCATGTTAATCTTGGCTTTGGCAGTATGAAAAATGTGCCACCTCATTTGGTGGGCGACGCTTATTTGAAACACTATGGATTGGCCGCAAATACCCCTGAAGCTCATGCCTTTACCTATTTAGATTTTGCTAAAGCAGCCGAAACCTATGGCAAGGTTGGCGGATTTGCACACTTGAAAACTTTAGTGGATCAAATTCGCGCCCAACGCCCAAATGCTTTATTACTAGATGGTGGCGATACGTGGCAGGGTTCATGGACTGCATTACAAACCAAAGCCCAAGATATGGTAGATGCACAATTAGCACTCGGCGTGAATATCATGACGCCTCACTGGGAAATGACCTATGGCGCGGATCGGGTCAAAGAAATCGTCGAGAAGCAGTTTGTGGGCAAAATCGACTTCGTGGCGCAAAATATTTTAGATAACGAATTTGAAGAAGCTGTTTTTCCACCTTACGTCATTCGAGAAATCAATGGAACACCGGTTGCCATTATTGGACAAGCTTTTCCCTATACACCGATAGCCAATCCGCGCCATCTGGTCGCGAATTGGAGCTTTGGGGTGCGTGATGATCGAATGCAGCAAATGGTGGATGAAGCGCGTGGCAAAGGTGCAAAAGTCGTGATCGTGTTATCGCATAATGGCATGGATGTCGATCTCAAAATGGCGAGCCAAGTCACAGGAATTGACGCCATTATGGGCGGACACACACACGATGCTATTTATCAGCCCGTTGTAGTTGAAAACAAAAGCGGCAAAACCTTAGTAACGAATGCCGGTTCGAATGGAAAATTTTTGGGCGTACTCGATTTGGAAGTTAAAGGGGGTAAAGTCAGTGACTACCGCTATAAATTGTTGCCCGTCTTCTCCAATTTACTCGAACCCAATAAAGACATGTTGGCCTTGATTGAAAAGTCACGCGCACCTTTTAAAGAGCAATTGAGTGAAACCTTGGCAACATGTGACGAAGTCCTTTATCGCCGTGGTAATTTTAATGGTACTTTCGATCAGTTAATTTGCAATGCGCTGATGGAAGGCTTGGACGCTCCGATTGCTTTCTCCCCCGGTTTTCGTTGGGGCACGAGTGTATTAGCTGGCCAGCCCATTACTTTTGAGCATGTTGCCGATCAGACTGCCATTACTTATGGCACGGTCACACGTAATGAAATGACGGGCGAAACCATCAAAAGTGTTCTGGAAGATGTGGCGGATAATTTATTCAATCCAGACCCTTATTATCAACAAGGTGGTGATATGGTCAGGGTGGGTGGTCTAAAGTTTAGCTTCGATCCAACAGCTGCTATGGGAAATCGTGTATCCGATATGACTTTAGGCGGCAAGCCACTAGAAGCCAGCAAAACCTATCCAGTCGCTGGCTGGGCCAGTGTGCAAGAAACCGTCCCAGCAAACAAACCGATCTGGGAAGTGGTGGCTAATTACTTGCGCAGTAAAAAAACGATTACTGCGCTTGAGTTAAATCTACCGCAACTCAAAAATGTTGATGGTAATGAGGGGATGGCTAAGCTTTAGCGACACTTTCCAGAGGGTAGAAAACCAATAACATCCGCTTCGGCGCAGGCCTTACAGTCATTCGAAAAGGTTTGTTGTGGCAGACAAGGTTCTGCCAAGCAATGTTTTTTAGTATCACGTATTGCACAGACTGGACTATAGACCTCATAACAGATTTCAGGGCGTGGATTTTTACATAGCACTAGCTCTTTGAGCGTACTGTTTGGATCAGTGCTCATGCTCTTCACCGGTGAAATCACTGGCTCCACTGCAAAGCCCGTGTTTAAGCTAGGGATGAGGAGTAGCAAAAAAGTCAGTACTGGGTGTATTCCTAAGCGTTTCATCGTGATAAACCTCACAAACACAATATTTTCTCTCTTGCAGCACATCCACAGAACACGTAACCTTACCGCCATTTATTGACCGTTTTAATGTCATGGAGTCTGCAATGAATCTGGATCAAGCGCGTTTCAACATGGTTGAACAGCAGATTCGTCCTTGGGAAGTACTAGATCAGACCGTGTTAGATGCTTTCCGGTTTCTTCCTCGCGAAAAATTTGTTCCTACCGCTTGGCAAAATTTAGCGTTTGCTGACATCGAAATTCCACTCGACCATGGTGAATTCATGATGCACCCACGTGTTGAGGCAAGAATGCTCCAAGAACTCGCGATCAAGCAAACCGATCAATGCCTAGAAATCGGTACTGGCAGTGGGTTTGTTACTGCCTGCCTTGCACGTTTAGGCCAGCATGTGGATAGTGTCGATATTCACAGTGACTTCTCCAAGCAGGCTGAACAAAAGCTTAAGGCTATTAATATTACTAACTTTAATCTTTATAACGATAATGCAGCCGCTGGATGGGAGGGTGTAGCAGGTAAACTGTATGACGTGATTGCAGTGACCGGTTCTGTGCCTGAATATGTTCCAGCTTTTGAGCAACGTTTAGCACCAGGTGGACGTTTATTTATGGTAGTTGGCAGCGCTCCAACCATGCACGCTTTACTAATAACCCGTGATGCAGAGGGGAAATTAGAACGTAGAATGTCTTTTGAATTAATGCTCCAAGCCTTGCAAGGTGCCGAGCAAAAGCCAAGTTTCCAGTTCTAGGCTTTACCACGCCACGCTAAATAAACAGGATGTTGGAGATGTCTCCCACAATCCTGTTTGATTCCCGCTATAATGCAGGTAATAAACGTCGGGACGCCCTGAGATTGGAATAACTATGAAGATGAAACCCTTGGTAAGCTGCGTTGCTGCCACATGGGCACTATTGAGTAGCCCTGCTTATTCAGAAAATCTATTACAAGTCTACCAACAAGCCAAAAACTACGATGCTCAACTCAAAGCGCAAGAAACCAATTATCTCGCTATCTTAGAGAGCAAGCCCCAAGCACTTGCCGCCAAAAAACCACAAGTTTCTTTAAATGCTGGTGCGAATTTTAGCCAACAACATACCTTCTACGATGGCACGATCACTGGAGGTTCGGCTAATAGCTCAGCTTTGAATGCCAATTACACGCTTAATATCAGCAAATCGGTTTATAACAAAGCCTTAGATGCACGCATTGATAAAGTAGACTCATCCTTGGCTCAAGCTAAACTGCAATTAGAAAGCCAACGCCAAGCCTTGATTATGCGTGTAGTGCAGCCTTACTTTGACTACCTATTAGCCAAAGAAACCTTGCAGGTCGCTAGTACCGAAAAAAATGCAATTAAAAAACAGCTCGATCAAGTAAAAGCTTTTTTCGAAGCAGGGCGTTCAGCGGTTACTGATGTACGTGAAGCGGAATCACGTTATAACCTTGCGGTAGCACGTGAAGTCAGTGGACGCCAAGCCTTGGATGTGGCACGCGAATCTCTGCGGGTATTAACCGGCATTTCTTATAAGGATTTGCTCGGTGCACAACCCAATATTGGGCTTAGTGTTCCAGCCCCCAAAAGCATGGAGGCTTGGGTCGAGTTAGCCAAGCGTTCCAGTAAGCCCCTACAAGTAGCGCGTCAGGCGATTGAGGTGGCACAGAAAGAAATTGATATTCAGCGCCAAAGCGAGCGCAATCCCGTCGTCAATATCTATGCACGCCATACGGGCAGTTGGTATGAGAGCAATGGTTCAGTACTTGATCCGCGTGCGCTGGGTGCGACGGTGGGCGTGGAGGTGAATGTGCCAATCTATGAAGGTGGTGCTGCGCCGTCGCGGATTCGTCAAGCCCAACATGAATTTCGCCAAGCTCAACAAAATTACGATTATCAAGAGCGCTTAATTGAACAACAGGTACGCAGTGCCTATTTAGGCATTGAGTCCGCGATTAGTGTAGTACAAGCCCAGCAAAAAGCATTAGCCTCGGCGGAAACTGCCGCAGCGGCCACTAAAGTGGGCTTTGAAGTCGGTACACGGACAGCGGTGGATGTATTAACAGCTTTGCGAGATGTATTTGCAGCACGCCGCGATTATGCGAATGCACGCTACAACTTCCTACTGAGCACCCTGCAATTACGCCAAGCCGCAGGGACACTCTCCGAAAACGATTTGCGTATTCTAAGCGCCTCGTTGAATAAACGCTAAACCTTATTTGGCTAGCCTCTTAAACTTGGGGCTAGCTAACAACAGCAATCCTATTAGATAGCCTAAGCCTAAACTACCACCACCGCCTGAAGATTTACTTTGCACTATGACTTGCGTATCCGCCTCAGCCGTTAAACCTGTGTCATCTGTTAAAGCTACTTTAAAGGCCAAAGTCATAGGCAAATTGGGCGCATTGAAACTAATATTCGCCGTATTTTGGCCTTGTATGATCACGGCTTCACCGGCGGTTTGTGTCCACACATATTGGGTAATGCTACCATAACTATCATCCACGCTATCTTTAGCGCTAAGACTGACTGCATCCCCCGTGTAGACGGTTTGATTCGCGCTGATTTTCGCACTGGGAGCGGTACTCACCGCTTGTACCGCACGATAAGCATCTAGCATACCCGTGCCACAGGTACTGGTATGGCAGACACACGCAATATTTTGCTCCAGATTACAACCCAATATATCTACTGCTCCATTGAGCGTGCTCGGAAAAGCGCGTGCCGTGGCTTGCAATTTATTTCTCAATAAATCCGGCAGTTGCGCTGGATTAATCACGGCAGCGTTACGCAAATTTGGGTTAGCGGCAAGCATGAGCGCTACAGTACCAGCGACCATAGGTGCGGCATGACTAGTACCACTTTTTACGATCAAAGTATCCGTTTCGGGCGCGTGCAAGCCGGTATTAGATAAAGAAACAATATCTTGAGCCGGTGCTGCAATCGTATTCGCGCCATAATTCGCAAAAGGCGCGCGTGCACCTTCTTTGGTCAAACCAGTGACTGCAATCACACCATTACAATTCGCAGGCGCCGAGCCAGCAACATTGCGATTTTCATTCCCCGCCGCAACAACAACGCTAATACCCTTACTATTGAGTAAATTGATAGCGGTTTGCTCGGTTCGGGAGCAAGTCTCATAAGAATTCGTCCCCACACTCAGATTAATAATGTGTGCGGGGTTTAAATTGACTGGTAAACCTGTGACAGACTCACCCGCCGCCCATAACATACCATCGACTTCATCCGACAGGGTTCCTGCAATAGGCGATAAAATTCGAACATTCAATACCTTGGTATTCCAACCCACCCCCGCAATACCCAAACTATTATTGGCAATAGCACCGAGCACACCGGCAACTTGCGTTCCATGCCAATCACTTAGCAAACTGGAGTCAGCCGCCGTGCCAGGATCAGTGGGGTTAGCGTCTCGTCCATCGCCATCATTCGCATTAGCCGCTGCGCTAATCATGTCATAGCCCGAGGTCGACACAACACCACTCACTAATTGCCCTTGCAAATCGGCATGAGCACTCATACCGGAATCCAAGATCGCAACAACGGTTTCCGCATTCCCCTTACTTAAAGTCCAAGCATTAACGAGATTGGCAGCGCCTGCGTAGGCTTCAGGTGCGGCAAGATACCATTGCTGGGCAAAAGCACTGTCGTTCGTACTAATTGCTTTCGGATAACGCAAACTGTCGGGTTCAACATATTCAATTGTATTATCACTCAAGGCGATGGATTTTGCGTAGGTTTGTGCATCCTCCAGCGGCATGGCATAAGGTAAACGCACAACATGCGCCCTGGTCAAACTCGCCATCGCACGCTTATAGCTCACTGCTAAACCCGTGCTAGCTTGAATCGTATCGGTGACTTGCTTAGCCAACGCTGTGGTATCACTAAAGCGCGCCTGCACTTCAGGACGGTATTTGATGATCAATTGATCAACCCAGGGTGACGCGTCGGCCACCACCCAGTGACTAGCACTCATCAACCAACTAGCCGCCACTAGCCTCATAAGTCGCTGCATGAAAACAGACTCCTGATTTAACGTTGATAACGCGGATAATCGGGTTCGGCGTATTCCACCTGTTCAAGTTCAGACAAACGTTGTGCTAATGCTTCAGCCTCATGGCGTGTTAAAGCCGGACTCAGCGTAACCACAAAAGCCCCTAAACTAATTGAATGAGAATACGTCACTACAATAGGTAGTGCTGCCGATTGCAAACCTGCCAATAATTCCGCGCTTGGCATCGCTGTTTCATTCACGACTGGTTTAATAATTAGCTGGTGAATAAACAGGTTTTCCGTTTGCATTTTGTAACATCCTGACAAAAAAGCAGTCAGACATACTATGCGTAACCACATCGAAAGTTGCAAGTAGCTAGCACCAAATAAATAAATTTAATTACAAAGTTGTATAAATTAAACGGATAAAAACCTAGTCAATTACTAAAGCTTTTTTAGTAAAAAGGCATAAAAAAAGCCCATAGCTTGATGGCTATAGGCTTACCTGGAAGTTTAGTACAAAAAACGACTTAGGCGGCGTCAGCTTTATTAGCGCGCTTACGGTCGTTCTCTTGTAAGAAACGTTTGCGGATCCGAATGCTTTGCGGGGTCACTTCAACCAATTCATCGTCATCAATGAATTCCAGTGCCTGCTCTAAGGTAAAACGAATCGGTGGAGTCAAGATCAAGTTCTCATCCGTGCCAGCGGCACGAATATTGGTGAGCTGCTTAGCCTTGAGTGGATTCACTACTAAATCGTTATCGCGGCTATGAATCCCAATCACCATGCCTTCGTACACTTCTTCCGCGTGACCAATAAATAAACGTCCACGCTCTTGCAAATTAAATAAGGCATAGGCTAAGGCTTTACCAGTGGCATTGGAAATCAGGACACCATTGATGCGCTGCCCAATACGTCCGGACTTATAAGGGCCATAATGATCAAAGGTATGATATAACAACCCTGTGCCGGAAGTGGTAGTCATAAATTCGGTTTGGAAACCAATCAAGCCACGCGAAGGAATCACATACTCTAAACGCACACGGCCTTTGCCATCAGGCGACATATCTTTGAGCTCACCACGGCGTGTGCCGAGCTTTTCCATAATCGCGCCTTGGTGCTGCTCTTCAATATCCAAAGTCACGCTTTCAAACGGTTCTTGGCGCTCGCCATTCACTTCGCGAATAATCACTTCAGGACGTGAAACCGCCAGCTCATAGCCTTCACGACGCATATTTTCAATCAAAATACCTAAATGCAGCTCGCCGCGACCTGATACGCGAAACTTCTCGGGATCATCGGTTGGTTCAACTCGTAAGGCGACATTGTGCAAGAGCTCTTGTTGCAAGCGTTCTTGTAAACGGCGAGATGAAGTACCCGTTTTGACTTCACGACCTGCAAATGGTGAGGTATTGACTTGGAAGGTCATCGTGACGGTAGGTTCGTCAACCAATAAAGGCGGCAAAGCCGCAACATTATCAGGGTCACAAATAGTGTCAGAGATAAAGAGCGCATCCATACCCGAGAAGGCAATAATATCGCCTGCACGTGCTTCTGAAACTTCTACTCGATCTAGGCCATTGAAACCTAAGATTTTTAGAATGCGACCTGAGCGCGTATTGCCTTCACGGTCGATGGCCTTAACTGGCGTATTGGACTTAATCGTGCCTTGCTTAATACGCCCAATACCGATAATGCCTAAATAAGGATTGTAGTCGAGCTGACTGACTTGCATCTGGAAAGGCGCATCAACATCAACATCCGGTGCTGGGACGTGATTAATAATCGTCTCAAATAACGGGTTCATATCGCCACCATCCACAGTCTCTTCCAAACCGGCAAAACCATTTAAAGCAGACGCATAAACGACAGGGAAATCTAATTGCTCATTGGTAGCGCCCAAGTTATCGAATAATTCGAATACTTGATCCATCACCCAATGAGGACGGGCACCGGGGCGGTCAATTTTGTTAATCACTACAATCGGGCGCAAGCCATGCGAAAAAGCCTTTTGTGTCACAAAACGGGTTTGTGGCATAGGGCCATCTACAGCATCTACCAACAATAATACCGAGTCTACCATAGACAACACGCGCTCAACTTCACCACCGAAATCCGCGTGTCCCGGTGTATCGACGATATTGATACGGTATTCAGTATTATTCTTTGGATTAGTCCAACGCAGGGCTGTATTTTTTGCCAAAATAGTAATACCGCGTTCTTTTTCTAGCGCATTCGAATCCATCATCCGCTCAGACACCTCGGCGCGAGCATCTAAAGTGCCGGATTGTTGTAATAATTTATCTACGAGCGTAGTTTTGCCATGGTCAACGTGGGCAATAATGGCGATATTGCGCAAATTTTGAATCACAATTGTTTACTCAAATCAAAAGAAGGCGCGATTATACGCGCACCCTATGACAATTTCATGGGCTTTTTCCGCAGCTTATTCCAGAAATACCACCGCTTGCTATTCGGTTTAGTCAATCATCAAACCAACTTATCCGCACATCCTCACAAGCAAAGATTATTGCTACATAAAAATCCATTATTTAGCCATACTCTCTAACAAAAAATTGGTAAAAACCCATGAAATATTCAGTACTTACCTTAGCTTTAGCAGCAAGTTTAGCCGTGGGCTCAGCAGTAGCAGGTGGTGGTTCACCTTTCTATCTGGGTGCTGATGTAGGACTTACCAGTTCGGATGGGCACTATGATTATGACCCTAAGAAAGATGGTGGTTGTGGTGCTGATGACACTTGTTCTTTAGGCTTAGACCATACCAATCGCGCGGCCCACCTGTATGGCGGGGTACAGTTGTCCGACAAATTTGCGATTGAAGCTGGCTACGTGGATTTAGGTGAAACCGTTTATGATGATAGCATTGGTCTTTCTCAAGATACCACGGGTGTCACCTTGAAAGGCGTAGTGCGTCAACGCTTAGGCAAAACCTCTCCTACACTGGTTTATGGTAAAGCGGGCGTGGTTCGCTGGGATAGCGAAGTTAATGTGATTGACGAGACTGGCAAAAAAGACGTGTCACTAGCCCAGCAGACGGATTACAGTGCTACCGTAGGTGCTGGTCTTGAGTATGAATTTGCGGGCAATGCTAGTTTCCGTGCTGGCTGGGATCGTTATTTCGCAGTAGGTGAAAAAGACATTGACTCGTTTATTAAAGTGGATGAGAAGAAAGAGGCTATCGAATTCCATTCTATCAGCTCAGATGTTGATGTATTCTCGGCCGGTATTAAATACGATTTCTTATAAAACCAGTCGTGAGCCTTCCCCATTGGAAGGCTCTTTTTTGGTTCTAAGCTGGTTGAAATACCAGCTTTCCTTTTTCCGCTTCAATCCATTGTTCAACTTCTTGCATTAAAGCTTCCGCAGACTTGCCCGTGCTGGCAATAGGCTTACCTACTTTAACCGTAATGGTTCCGGGAATTTTAATATAAGAATGGCGTGGCCAACTGGCACCGGCATTATGCGCAACCGGTAAAACGGGTACATTGGCATGAGTCGCTAAGATAGCCCCCCCCAATTTATAACGCGCTTTAGCACCAAATTTAACGCGTGTACCCTCTGGGAAAACAAACATCCAAATCCCCGCATCTAAACGTGCTTTCCCTTGTTCTTTCACCTGATCCACTGCATTTTGACCCGCTGAACGGTCAATCGCCACAGGTTTAATCACGCGCAAGCCCCAACCGAAAAACGGAACTTTGAGTAATTCTCGTTTTAAAACCCACGTACCGGCTGGAAAGATAGGTGCAAAAGCAAGCGTTTCCCAAGTAGATTGATGATTCGCCATTAAGACGGCTGCACCCTGTGTAGGAATATTTTCAAGTCCTTCAATGCGATAATTCACGCCACAGGTAATTTTCAACCACCATACATTGAAGCTGCACCAAGACACTAAAATACGATACGCCGTAGGATAGGGAATAAAGTTTAGTAGCGGCGATAACAAGCCATAAAATAATGTGCTACTCGCAAAACCTAGCCAAAACAGTGTTGCACGCACACCGAGCCACAGTTTGGTAACAATGCCCATGACGCTACTCCTTCAGTTCAGCCGCTAATAATTGCCATAAGCGTTGCATAGCTTGCCCGCGATGGCTGATGCGATTTTTTTCTGCTGGATCTAATTGTGCAGCGCTACAATGATGGCTTGGCACATAAAACAAAGGATCATAGCCAAAACCTTGCTCACCTTGAGGAGTTAATAGAATAGACCCCTGCCAACTTGCCTCGGCAATTAAGGGAATAGGGTCATCTGGCGCTCGCAAATAAACAATGCAACAACGAAAGGCTGCTTGGCGTTCCGTAGCTGGAATCGCACTTAGCTTATCTAAAAGTTTGAGATTATTAGCGGTATCATTGGCATTTTCACCGGCATAACGTGCGGAATACAGCCCAGGGTCACCGTTTAATGCCTTTACCACCAAACCAGAATCATCGGCAAGGGCTGGCAAACCACTATACATCGCTGCATTGCGTGCCTTTAGTAGGGCATTTTCAACAAAACTCATACCGGTTTCAGGAATTTCTGGCACATTCAAGTCAGACTGACGCACGACCTCAACGCCTGAATCGGCAAATAAAGCATTAAATTCGCGCACTTTACCTTGATTGCCTGACGCAAGAACGATGCGTTTCATAGCGCTAATGACTCATTTTGTAACACCATGATTTCACGAATTCCTTGTTCGGCTAAGTCCATCATGCTGTTCAATTCTTCACGCCGAAACGCGTGACCCTCAGCAGTACCCTGCAATTCAATAAAATGCCCAGCGTCATTCATCACAATATTCATATCAGTTTCAGCGTCGGAGTCTTCCTCATAATCTAAATCCAGCACCGGTGCACCCTTATAAATACCAACAGAAACGGAAGCGACTTGTCCATGAATGGGATTTTTCTTGATTTTGTTTTGCTTAAGTAAGGATTGAATCGCGTCTTGCAAAGCGACATAAGAACCACTAATGGAGGCGGTGCGCGTGCCGCCATCGGCTTGTAACACATCACAGTCTAAGGTGATTTGGCGCTCACCGAGTGCATCTAAATCCACCACTGCTCGCAAAGCACGGCCAATTAAACGCTGGATTTCCATAGTGCGACCGGATTGCTTGCCTTTAGCGGCCTCACGCTGCACGCGACTATGCGTTGAGCGCGGTAACATCCCATATTCAGCCGTTACCCAACCTTGGCCCTTGCCCTTTAAGAAAGGCGGAACGCGTTCTTCCACCGTCGCAGTACATAACACGCGGGTATTACCAAATTCCACTAATACTGAACCTTCAGCATGACAAGTAAAGTTGCGCGTGAATTTGACGGGGCGCATTTGCTCTGACGTGCGTCCACTTGGCCTCATGGTCATGTTCCTAACCCTAAAAGCGCTAGATTATACGCATAAGTCTAGGCTTCGAGCAGACAAACGCCTGAAAAATTTGTGCCAATCTAAAAAATGTTGGTTAAAGCGCTTCCAATAATAAGCTGGTGCCCGTCATTGCGGCTGGTTTTTTCAAGCCCATCAGTTGTAACACAGTGGGGGCAATATTACTCAAGCCACCACTGGTGGACAAACGCCAGTGCTGTTGATCCATGACCAAGCAAGGTACAGGGTAAACGGTATGTTGGGTATTTGGCTCACCAGTTAATGGATCAATATATTCGTCACAATTGCCATGATCCGCTGTTAATAGCACGGAGTAATCATTTACCACGGCTGCGTCTAAGACGCGCCCGACTTCGTGATCCAACGCTTCCACTGCACGAATGACTGCACTTGGCACCGCAGTATGACCAACCATATCACCATTAGCAAAATTGACGACGACGAACCCATATTCGTTTTTATTCAATTGGGCAATAACAGCATCAGCCACCTCGGGCGCGCTCATTTCGGGCTTCAAGTCATAGGTTTCAACACGCGGTGAGTCAATCACCAAGCGATCTTCCCCCAGATAAGGTTTCTCAATTCCGCTATTGAAAAAGAAGGTGACATGCGCATACTTTTCGGTTTCCGAACAGTGGAATTGCTTGAGACCTGCGTCGCTAATCACCTGTGCGAGATTCGTGGTGGGGCGCTCAGGTTCGAACATCACAGGCACACCATATTTTTTGTCATACAACGTCATGGTCGTAAGATTGACTAAACAGTAATCGCCACGGTCAAACCCATTAAAATCAGCCAGCGCTAGTGCTTCAGACATTTGGCGCGGACGATCATTGCGGAAGTTAAAAAATAACACCTGATCATCGGCTAACATGCGCTCTGCATTAGGCATAATGCGCGGACTAATAAACTCATCACCTTCATCATGCGCATAAGCATCCGCTACGGCTGCCATCGCATTTGCAGCCGGCTTACCTATTTTATGCACATAAGCATCCCAAGCCATCTTAGTACGCTCCCAACGCTTATCGCGATCCATCGCATAGAATCGGCCGCACACGGTTGCAATTTGCCCGCCAGTCCCTTGTAAAGCTTCATCAACGCGGGCCAAGAAGGGTGATGCACAACGTGGCGCAGTGTCACGTCCATCGGTAATCGCATGAACGACAGGTTTTACTCCTGCTTGGGCGGTCGCCGCGATTAATGCTTCCAAATGGTTGATATGACTATGCACACCGCCATCAGATACTAAACCGATTAGATGCAAAGGACGATTCGCCGCTTTTGCTTTGGCGAGTGCAGCTTGGAAAATAGCATTTTTCGCTAAACTACCATCAGCGGCTGCATCATCGATGCGCACTAAATCTTGTTTAAAAATCGCGCCGCACCCCAAAGTCATATGGCCAACCTCAGAATTACCCATTTGACCATCAGGCAAGCCCACCGCACGCCCTGAGGCTTGCAAGGTGGTATGCGCATAGCTACCGAAATAGCGATCTAAGTTGGGTGTATCCGCTTCATAAACCGCGTTATAACGTTTACTAGGATTAACACCGAAGCCGTCAAGAATGATCAATAAAACCTTGCGGCGTGGCGGTAAAGTAACTTGGCTCATGGTGTTTTATCCGTATCAGTCGTAGTGGAGCGCTTGTCCGGCGTTTGCGCTGCTAAACGGGCTTGCTCATCCACGGCAGCTTGTTCTGCATCAATACGCTCCATTTCTGCGTCCATTTCTTCAGGTGTCAAAGGCCGATAATCTGGCTCGGCTTGTTTGGGTTCAGGTGGATGGTTTTCCGTTTCGCGAAAACTATAGCGCTCATCCTCCCAAGCCAGCGGACTTTCGACATCATCGCCTGCACGTAATGAGGCAGCCGTGGTGCTACTTGCACGCTCAGCCGCGTATTCGGTATCTTGAGCCGCACGGTCCGCCGCTTCCATTTCTTGTTTTTGCACAGCCGACTCTTTTATACGCTTGTCAAAAAACTTACTCGCTACCAAGCCAACTTCAAATAAAAACCACATGGGAATGGCTAGCATGACTTGGGATAAGACATCTGGCGGGGTCAGCAACATGCCCACAACAAAGGCCGCAACAATGACATAAGGGCGTGATTTGACTAAATCTTCGCGTGAGACCATGCCACTGTTGATTAATAAAATAGTAGCAATTGGCATTTCAAAGCAAAAACCAAACGCCAAAAACATCATCATGACAAAATCAAGATAATCGGCAATATCTGGCATTACCGTCACATTGGTCGGTGCAAAAGCGGGCAAAACGCTGAACATCATCGGTAAGACAATGAAATAGGCGAAGGCCATCCCAAGATAGAATAATAAAACCGCCGACACCAACATGGGAATGGCAAGGCGTTTTTCGTGTTGATACAGGCCGGGCGCAACAAAACGCCATAACTGGTACAACACATAAGGCAAGGCCAACACAAAGGCCAGTAATAGCGCCAATTTATAGGGCACTAAAAAAGTATTAACGATGCCCGTAGAAATTTGTTCCGGTATATAGCGTGTTAGAGGGTTAGCCAGCAAGGCATATAATTTCTGTGCAAATGGCATTAGAACCAGAAATACGATGCCGACCGCCAAGACAATACGCAATAAACAGTCACGTAATTCCACTAAATGCGACAGAAAGCCTTGTTCCTGTGCGGCTTGAGGGGGATTTTTGCTCATGGGGAGGGCGAATTATCCTTGGTACTCGCATCAGCGTTTAGCGCTGCTTTGGCACTGTCCGCAGCACTACGAAAACTGGTTTCAGCCGTTTGGCTGGTAGCACGAATGTCTTGTTGTAGGCTATCCGCTTTCGCATACATCATATTGCGCAGATCACGCAATTCATGTTCTTGCTTAGATAACAAATCACGTAACTCAGTCGCCTGCAATTCGCGTTCAATGTCACTACGCGTCGTCGCCACAAATGCACGTAGTTTACCCAGCATACGCCCTGCTTTAGCGGCAAGACCAGGCAAACGCTCAGGGCCAACCACCACAAGCGCTACCACGGCAACGACTAACATTTCTAGGAAACTGGCTTCGAACATAAGCCCTGCCTCCTAAGGCTTAGACGTTGTCTTTCTGTTTCACTTCAACATCAATCACGCGACCTTTCTCGTCTTGCGTGACTTGTTGGGTGCTAGCGGCTGGCGTTTCTTCGTCCTTAACGGCTTTTTTGAAGCTTTTCAGGGCATCGCCTAAGTCACTGCCCATACTGCGTAGCCGTTTAGTGCCGAATAATAAGATAACAATTACCAAAATCAACACTAATGACATGGGGCTAAAAGCCGTACCAAAACCTAAAATCATTATCAATCCCTCAAACTGGGTCAGACAAAACTTTGGAAATTATGCGCCAAGATCCTGCATGTGCCTAGTGACATTTAAGAATGCAATGTTTTATTGAGCAACACCTAAAGTAAAACAAACTGCTTATGAGTCCTTACGATTGGCTTTTTCCACCAAACCGGATAAACCAAAACGGCGCGCTAATTCGTTTAAAACGGCATCTGGATGCAAATTTTGCTGAGCCAGTAATACCATACTGTGAAACCACAAATCGGCAACTTCATAAACGATTTTCTCTTTATCACCATCTTTCGCTGCCATTACCGTTTCGGTCGCTTCTTCGCCGACTTTTTTCAAAATTGCATCTAAACCTTTGGCATAAAGCTTGGCAACATAAGAACTATCCGGTTCGGCTTGTTTACGCTCCTCAAGTACCTGCGCGAGTTGGTGAAGAATTTGGGTTGTGTCAATCGTATTCATGACAGCACTCAGCCGATTAAAAGGGCATTAAGCATAACAAAGCACTGTGTAGAAAGCACACACGGTTATTGAGCAAAATTGCTGTCATGACAAGCTTCAAGGTCTAAATCAAGGGCAAAATACTCTCAAAATACGACGCCAAGCGAGATAGGCGGATTATCATGCCATTTATCCTCTTTTCCCAAGTTCTCTATCATCCCGTGCTGCCTGTCTAAGCAATGTGCAGTATAATCGCCGCTTCTTGTCACCATTACAGAACTAATCATGACAAACTACGATTTATCGACCTTTCAGGGCATGATCCAAACCCTCCATGCGTATTGGGCTGAGCAGGGCTGCGTGCTGATGCAACCTTACGATATGGAAATGGGCGCAGGCACTTTCCATCCCGCCACTTTCTTACGTGCGGTTGGCCCTGAGCCTTGGCGGGCTGCCTATGTGCAACCGTCGCGTCGCCCCACCGATGGTCGTTATGGCGAAAATCCAAATCGCTTACAACACTATTATCAATACCAAGTTTTGCTCAAGCCATCGCCGCCCAATTTCCAAGACTTATATCTCGGCTCCTTGAAAGCACTCGGTTTTGATCCTTTGGTGAATGATATTCGCTTTGTTGAGGATAATTGGGAGTCACCAACGCTAGGGGCTTGGGGCTTGGGTTGGGAAATCTGGTTAAATGGGATGGAAGTGACACAATTCACGTATTTCCAACAAGTAGGCGGTTTGGATTGTCGTCCTGTGAGTGGCGAAATCACCTATGGGTTAGAACGTTTGGCGATGTATATGCAGAACGTAACCAATGTTTATGATTTAGTCTGGACCAAAGGCCCCCAAGGTGTCGTGACTTATGGTGATGTGTATCACCAAAACGAAGTAGAACAGTCCACTTACAACTTCGAACACGCGGATACCGAGGCTTTATTCCATCAATTCAATGTGGCTGAACGCGAAAGTCAACGCATGAGTGAAATCGGTTTGCCTTTACCTGCTTATGAGCAAATGCTTAAAGCCTCTCACACTTTTAATCTTTTGGATGCGCGTAAGGCCATTTCAGTGACCGAACGCCAACGTTATATTTTGCGCGTGCGTACGTTGGCGCGTGCTGTTGCAGAAGGTTATTACAAAACACGTGAGCAGCTGGGTTTCCCGATGTTACAAACTGCACAGGAGGCCGCATAATGAGCACCACCATGGATTTTTTAGTTGAAATTGGCACGGAAGAATTACCGCCGAAAGCCCTGAAAAAACTGTCAGATGCGTTTACCGAAGGCTTGGTCAGTGGCTTACACGAGGCCGGTTTAAAAGCCAGTGAAGTGGTGCCTTATGCAGCACCACGCCGCTTGGCGGTTTGGTTAAAAAATGTACCCATTCAACAACCAGATCAGCATATTGAAAAGCGCGGCCCTGCTTTACAAGCCGCTTATGATAAAGACGGTAATCCCAGCAAAGCGGCACAAGGGTTTGCTGCCTCTTGTGGTGTAGCGTTCTCAGCTTTAGAAAAACTAGAAACTGATAAAGCGGCTTGGTTGGTTTTCCGCCAAACACAAGCAGGTCAACGTACCGCTGATTTATTACCTAGTATCGTTGATCGCTCACTCGCCAACTTACCGATTCCTAAGCGGATGCGCTGGGGGAGTGGTACGGCAGAATTCGTGCGCCCTGTACATTGGCTTGTCATGTTGGCTGGCAATACCGTAATTAATGCAGAGCTTTTGGGCATTAAAACCGGACGTGAGACGCGAGGGCATCGCTTCCACGCACCCGATGCGATTAGCATCAATTCCCCCTGTAGTTATGCTGAACAATTGAAAGCCGCTTACGTTTTAGCCGATTTTTCAGCGCGTCGTGAAAAAATTCGTGAAGGCGTTAATAGCTTATCCGCTCAGTTAGGGGGCAAAGCGATTATGCCGGAAGCGCTATTAGATGAAGTTACAGCCTTGGTCGAATGGCCTGTCCCCGTCGCAGGGCATTTTGAAGAAAAATTCCTCAGCGTACCGCAAGAAGCCTTAATTCATACCATGCAGGGCGATCAAAAATACTTTGGTTTAACCGATGCGAATGGCAAATTGATGCCGCGTTTCATTACGATTAGTAATATTGAAAGCCGCGATCCACGCAAAGTTGTTGAAGGTAATGAACGGGTTATCCGTCCGCGCTTCAGCGATGCGGCTTTCTTCTGGGAGCAGGACAAAAAACAAACGCTTGCGTCACGTCGTGATAAATTAGCAAGCGTCGTATTCCAACAAAAACTAGGCTCACTCTTAGACAAGTCTTATCGTGTGGCGCTGTTGTCTGGTTATATCGCCGAGCAATTGGGTGCACCCAAGCATTTGGCGATACGCGCAGCCGAATTAGGCAAATGTGACTTAGTAACACACATGGTGTTTGAGTTCACCGATTTGCAAGGCACAATGGGACGTTATTATGCTGAGCATGATCAAGAGCCCGCCGAAGTCGCACAGGCCTTAGAGGAGCAGTATTTACCACGCCAAGCTGGTGATGCGTTACCGAAAACCCAAGTGGGTCAAATTCTAGCCTTAGCAGAGCGCTTAGATACCTTGGCCGGTATTTTCGCCATCGGCCAAAAACCAAGCGGAACAAAAGACCCTTTTGGTTTGCGTCGTGCTGCGGTAGGCGTCTTGCGCTTATTAATCGAGTTAAAATTGCCGCTTGATTTGGCAGATTTATTGGATAACGCGGCTAATCATCTACGCGCTCAACTTGGCGAAAAACCAGATATGCAAGAAGCGCTAGATTATATTCTGGAGCGTCTGCGTGCTTATTATCAAGATCAAGGCATTGATGGGCAGTTGGTTGAAGCGGTCGCTGCTTTACGTCCGACTCAGCCCTTAGATTTTGATAAGCGTGTGAAGGCAGTTACTGCATTTCGCCAATGGCCAGAAGCTGAAAGCCTTGCCGCTGCGAATAAACGTAGTAGCAATATTCTGAAGAAGTTTGAAGGCAGTTTACCGGCAGTGGTCAATCCAAGCCTGCTACAGGAAAGCGCCGAGCAAGCCTTAGCCGAAGCGATTCAAGTTCAACAAGCGAAAGTCGAACCCCTATTCGCAGCAGGCAGTTATGAACAAGCGTTAGCGTCATTAGCTGAATTGCGTGTACCAGTCGATACATTCTTTGATCAAGTGATGGTCATGACTGATGATCCAGCACTTAAACAGAATCGCTTGGCGCTACTCAATAATTTGCGCAGCTTATTCCTGCGCGTTGCTGATTTGTCGGTCTTGTAAAACGACTACCAACCCGCTGTCGAGCTATTATTTTGTGTAGTAGCTCGCTGAGGTGAAGGCTGTTGGGGTTTCCCTGTCGATTGCGGTGGTGGCACTTGAGGCGCTGGCACCTCCTGCGTTAAAAGCTGCTCTGCTGCTACAGGTGTCTGGGGCATTTGGGCAACTGCCGTCTCCGGGCTAGATGAAAAATTTAGTGCTAATTTGCCATCTTGCTTAATCCGAATACTGCCATCCGGTTGTGCCGCACCAATCCCCGCCATTTCTAACATACTCAGACCTTGCGCCACACTAGGTTCTGTCCCTGAAGCCGCTTTTAAGCTGAGATTGGTTTGATAAACGCCATCTTTGGCAACTGTTACCGTACCATCTAAAATAACTTTGGTTTCACGCGACTCAAGTTTAATGTCCAACGCATCAGACGCTTTGCTGGCAGGCTGAAGGATGGCGTTATAGTCGCCCTCTAAACTTAACTTACCCTGTGGGCTGGTAATTTCACCTTGCGCCCACGTCGCTTTACCCTCAACACTAGGCAGCGTTTTCCTATCCCAAAACACTTCATTTAAAGTAGCGCGTAAATCCCCACCCAAATTCAGTTCAAAGGCTTGCAAAGCCGGTAATTTCACATCTCTAGCAGCAAGTGTTAGGTTTAAAGGCTTGCATTGAACATGAGTCATCATTGACACGCCACAAGCGCCGGTGACCTTGGCCTGTTGTACGGTGGCTTGTAAATCAGCGCCCAGATAGCCACTCAATAATTGGCGGGGATTAAAAGTCCAGCTAAGATCAGAAATTCGCGTGCTAGGCAGAGACAATTGCTGAATCTCACCCTTCCACAGCGTACCATTCACGCCCGCCATCTGGATTTCTGGTTTCCAACGCATCATTTGCTGAGCAATGATGGGTAAAGGCGCCATCACCGCCAACGATACGAGAAAACTGGTCGTTCCTGCTAAAGTCCAAACTATGGATTTTTTCATCGTTCTAAGCTTAATTGTGCGCCCGTTAAACCCGGTGTCTCGGTTGGAATTAGTGACATGCCAGTAATATAAATCCCTTGCTGGCTTTCTAAATCCCCCAATAAGCTAATCATTTTGTCAAAATCAGCTTCTTGCAATTTTAAGGTAACACCATTAGTACCCTTAGCCTCAGAGCTGGCTTTCTCGTTATTTAAACCATAATTCTGTAATAAAGGCGAAATTAGCAATTGAACACTGGTTCCAGTATCACCGACCATGGTGGTTTCCACTGGCTTATAACTCGCTAATTGCTGCTGAGCGCCCTGTAGAATTTCCAAGGTCTTAGCATTATCCTCCAACTCGGCTTTTAAGCGCTTCTGGTATTTGGTAAGGGGTTGCCATACACCAAACCATAAAAAAACACTGAATAAAAAAACAAAGGTGGCTACTAATAAATAGCGCTCGCGCTCAGTAAGACTTAAAAACCAAGCTTTCACGACGCCATCTCCAATTCAAATTGTGCACGGACTTCTTTGCCGGTTTGATTGGATTTAATTTCGACCTCTTTACCCAAATTTTGTTTTAAATCTTGTTGTAGCTTATCCACAATTTGTAAGTCTGGCGCTGTAAAAGCAAGCGAAATTTTATTATTTCGAATGCGTAGTTCAGTAATTTTTAGGCGATTATCTTGCTGAAAACTTTTCCCAATCGAAGCGAGATAAGGCATAGGGCTAATTTTGCCGTTCGGTTTAGCACTAGATTCATTCAGTTTCTGCATTTCGGATAAGGTGCGCGAACGAATATCTTGTGCTGTTACCCCTTGAATATCTGGAAATAACTCATGAAATAACGCGAGGTTATGCTGATTAGAAGCATCCACTTGTCGTTTTAGCTGCAAGGTCTGCATCACTTGTAGTCCAGCCCCAATCATTAAAACTAAGCTTGCAGCAATCACGACCGGTCGCCACCGTTTCCAATGGTTTTGAAACACTGAAACACTTTTATCTTGATAACCTTTCAGCAAATTCAGGCCGAGTGCATCCTCCATATACCGCCGAGTTAAACGCTGGGGATAAGGCTCAGCTACTGCTTTGAGATCATTCGCCCACTGACTGGGCACATCGGAATAGATTTGCGCAGAACGCTCGGTGTCATCGTCTTCAAATAGGCCGTCAATTAAAATGGGTGCAGCATCAGCGGGACAACTGAAGCCATTATGAGCACCTGTGCGCACCCAAACTTGGCCATTGCGCTGCCAAATAGTCGGTTGGCCGTCACTCCAAGGCAGTATAAATACGTCAGGCAAAATCGTTCGCACGCGCAATTTGTGCTGACGGAGCGCCGCAATCCAAGTACCCAAACGCTCATGGTCGATCACTGCGACATCCAAACCACCATTGCTAGCTTCCTGCCAAACAAAATGCTGCTGCTCCAATTCTCCCACTAGATTTTCTTCTAAGGCAAACGGTAAGGCTTGACGAATCTGTCGTATATTGGTGGTAGCCAAGCCTGTGTGAGTGAGTAAAACTTCCCGCGTCGGGATAAAGAGTGTAACCGCTTGATTGCCCGCCAAACGCACTGCATCTACCCAAGTGCCATAGACCCAGTCGCTAAACAAAGCTTTATCACCTAAGAGGGTATAGGCAAACTCTTGATCATCGGGTTGTTGTAAACGAAGAATCAGCATGAATGGCGCGTTTTTAAGGTTGTTAAATTTAGTTTAAAACCGTGTCGGTCTTTTCTTTCTTTTTAATGGGTCGATCAAAATTACGCATTATGACATGAACCTCGCCCTCAGGAGAGCGAAATAATACGCTATTTATAAAAAGACGACTTCTACCCAAGCGAACTTGGCCTGCTAAACGAAAATAATTTGACTGCGTCGACAAAACTTTTAATGCATTAGCCTCAATCCCAGGAACAGCACTGGATAAGGCCGCTATATTTTTAATAGGCGCTGCTTTAGCGCGTTCAATCACTGCTTGGCTCTGAGCATTCGTAAATCCAATAGCCTCTAACACCTCGGGTAAAGCGGTGTTAATATTAATCGCAGTCGGTGTTGGCAAACTAATAATATAAGGATTAAGGCGTGTTAAAGCCTGCTTCTTTTCCTTAGCATCCTCTATATTACCCATACGCAACAAACCTAGCTCGCTTACTTCACGAATAAATTCATTGGTCGTTCGATATTCAGGGGTTTGCATTAGATAATAATCGCTTTCTGCACTCTCAGGATCCGAAGTTTTATCATCAGGATCAATCCAATCTAAGACACTAAAAGCAAAAGAACTGGGTAGATCGTAAGTTTGTAATAGCTTTTGGAATGCCTTTAGCATAATGGGATGCGGCTTTTTTTCTTTAGGTGCATAAATATCATTCACATTAAAATAGCCTTGCAAATCTTCTATCTTAATCGTGACTTCACCAATTGCCTGTCCATTATCATCATCAATTTCAAAAGGCTTTAAGTCTTGTGCCCAATTATCATGGCGCGAATCTTCTTGATTTTCTTTTAAGTCTCGTTTCAACCAAACACTAGCCATAACTTCAGCAGCCTGAGCGTATTGATAAGCTTGCTCTAAATCCTGCAAATTATGCGTTAAGCGAATGCTATAACGTTGTTGTACATAAATAGCCGTTACAATGGTCACCGCAATTGCGGCGAGCATTAAAGCCATAATCATTGCTATACCGCGCTGGCGTTTAAATGAACGGGCTGGTAAGGCCATGGCTTTAATAGACTTCCTTTATTATTTGGGTTTAATGGGCTGTAACCGCTCAGATAAAGACTGGGCTTCGTTTGGATTTAATTTGTAATCATAAACAGTGGTATAAGCCATAACAGCACGTACATATTGGCGTGTTTCTTTAAATGGAATACTTTCCACCCAACGATCTGCCTCGAGGGTTTGATCGGGTCTCCATTGTGGAATACGACCAGGCCCCGCATTATAAGCCGCTGTAGCCTGCGCATAATTACCATCAAATTGTTGCAAGAGACGCCGCAAATAAGCACTGCCCAATTGAATATTATTGGTTGGCTCCAAGATCGCCTCTTTGTCAATCACCTGCATCCCCAAACGCTTAGCCACTTCGCGTGCCGTACCCGGCATTAATTGCATGAGACCTAATGCATTAACACCTGACTGCGCTTTTTCATCAAAGGCACTTTCACGCCGCATCACACCTAAAATCCACGCAGGTTGTATACCATGAGTGCGCGACTGCTCCATAATTAAATTTTGGTAAAGTAAGGGAAAGCGAATATCTATACTATTCCAATCCTTGGTGCGTGAGAGTGTCCAAATCGCTAAATTAGGATCATTATTTCGCAACGCAGTTTCTGCCAATGCTTGCACACCGACTTTGTCCATGGCCTGTAGAAGGCGGAACCATTCACGGCGGGCTTGACTGCGCTCCCCTAACGCCATCCATTCTTGCCAGCGCTGGATAACGGCAAGTTTATTAATGCCACGCATCCGTTGACTGCGATCCGGTGGAGCTTGTTTAAGCAGCTCATAATGCTCACCTAAACGATCTGCGGCTAAAAAGCCGTAATAAGTTGCATCTTGAGAAAGTTCTTTATAAATCGGTTTAGCCGAGCTTGCTTGATTTTTTTGCTCTAGGGCACGTGCCTTCCAATAGCGCCAAACTTCTTTTTCGCCCTCATCGTCATCCTCTTTTTCCAAACCTTCCACTGCGCTTAAGACAGCATCCCAATCACCCAAACGCAAGGCTAGGCGTGCCATACCGATATTGCCTTCGGGACTGCGATGTTCAGCTTTTAAGGCTTTTAAACGTTTTAGGCCAGCATCATCATGGCGCCACGCCTCCCACATCCCCAGTTTACTTTCGACTTCGCCACTTTCTTCGGGCGTAAATTTGAAAGTTTTTTGAGCGCTTGCCCAAAGATCTAAAGCCGTTTGTAATTTCTTATCCGCTGCTTGTTTGATACCGGAGACAATCATGGCGCGGATTTGTGGCGACTCTGATTTTTTTAATAATTCAGGAATCAATTTACTAGGATTGCGTCGTGTTTCTATCCATTGATCCACTAAGCTAGCCGCATCAGGTGTAGTAATATATTTTGCTAAATCACGCGCCTCACTTAAGCGATTATTATCAATCCATTCGCCAACACGCGCCCACAATATTTCATCATTTAAAATATTATTCGCAATTAATTGAACCAATAAACCGCCACAATCATTTGGCAAACCGCGCTTAGCTCCTTGCCAAATTTGCTTACCCTTAGCGATACCACTTTCCAAAGCTTGGGTTGAAATCATGGCTTCTGCGCGATAACATTGAATAGCCGTATTATCAATATCCTCAGGAATATATTTCAGCAGCATATGCCAATCACGGAAATCAGATAATCGATTCGCCCAGCGCGCATAAATCCCATCACTCATTAAGGAATTAGGATAGCGCTCAACAAAGGCCTTTAAACTCGAATCTGGCGTTTCACGGAAATTTCTCAGCAGGATGCTATACTCTAACCAAGGATATAAGGGATAAGTACGCAGATCCATCATCGTTTGGCGCGCTGCATCTAATTGGCCAGCCTCAATTTGGGCTTGCGCTGCACGATATTGTTGGCGCTGACTTTCAAGATTATTGGTATTAAAGCCCGATAATAACGGCAAAGCCAATAACGCTAAGAGCCAAGCTTTTACGTTAAGCGAATTAATTTTTAACATAATCAAGAGTGGTTTTAGCTTATAGTCCTACTCAAAACGCTGTGATATTTAGTTGTTATTCTGGCCAGCTAATAAGGTTAGATAACGTTGGTAACGTTGCGGTGGCAAATCGTGGCTAGCAATTGCTGCCTTAATCGCGCAACCTGGTTCGTGGTGATGTGTACAATTATTAAAACGGCACATCCCCATAAAGGCTTGGAACTCTGGATAACCTGCTTGTAAGTCTAGCACACTTAAGGGCAAAAGCGGAAAATCACGTACACCGGGTGAATCGATTAAAGCGCCACCCTCGGGTAGATGATACAGTGATGCAACTGTTGTAGTGTGTCTCCCCTCACCGGTATCGGCAATGGCACCAATTTTTAAGTCAAGTTCTGGTACTAAAGCACTGACTAATGAGGATTTGCCAACACCGGATTGCCCTGCAAAAATCGCCGTCTTACCCTTAATAGCTTGGCGCAAAGCGCTTAGACCTTGCCCTGTTTTGGCTTGCACAGGATAAACTGGATAGCCGACTTGCTCATACTCGGCTAAGGCGGCCTCTTGTTCTGCTGAGCTATACGCCGCCCGCAAATCCGCTTTATTCATGATGATAATAACATCGGTTGGCAGATGGCGCGCTGCAATTAAATAACGATCCAACATTTCCCAATTGGGCGCTGGTCGCCAACTACTCACCACTAACAGTACATCTATATTAGCAGCCACCGCTCGGGGTTTGCCGCGCATATCAGGACGTAGTAACACATTTTGACGCGGCAAAATATCGATGACACTAGCATTGCCTTGGCTCTCGGTTTGCCATGCGACGTAATCACCGCAGGCGATATGCTCCAATTTGCGCCGTGTGGTGGCACGAATCGTTTCTCCCTGTGCCGTTTCGAGAATAAGTTCTGCGCCAAAACGGGTGATGACGCGGCCAGTAAGTTGCTGATCTGAAACGCTGGGGTTGGGCATGAATTATTGCGTTCGGGCTGGATTGGGAAATTTATAATAAGCTTGATTGAGGTAGGCGACCACATCTATGATCTGATCGTCGAACCAATTAGTACTTAAATTGGCATCGCAGGTGCGTACTTGGCTTTCTAATTGCGCTAAGCTTTTCACTTTTCGATCCGGCTTCGTAAAAACTGTTGCAGCATGGCAGGATAAACAACGGGATTCTTCAAATAATTTTTTACCACTTAAAGGATCACCATTATTGGCGGCATGAGCCACATTAGCCATCATTAGGCTAGCCATCAGCAATGCAAAAGTTTTCATAGCAACTCTCTTTAGGTCTGTTGTTGTAAATGGGCAATGCGAATCGCAGCAGGTGGATGCGAATCATAAAATGCCGAATGCAACGGGTCCGGTGTTAAGGTATTCGCATTTTCCTTATACAGACCCACCAAAGCAGCAATGAGTTCCGTAGCACTTGACTGACTGGCAGCGAAGCTGTCTGCCTCAAACTCATGCTTGCGTGATAAACGCGCCATAATCGGGCTAATGAAAAAAGTAAAAACGGGGCTGACTAACACAAATAATAACAGAGCCATATAAGCAGAGGGTTGGCTTACCCCTAAACTTTGGTAAAACCATGTTTGCTGCATCAACCACGCTAACACCGCAAAGCCTATAAACGTCATGGCAACCGATAGCAGCATTCCTTTCACAATATGTTTGTGTTTGAAATGCCCTAATTCGTGGGCTAGTACGGCTTCAATTTGCGCCGGCGTTAAATGTTTGAGGAGTGTGTCGAAGAAGACAATCCGCTTATTGCGTCCAAAGCCCGTGAAATAAGCATTACCATGGGCGGAACGTTTAGAACCATCCATCACAAACACGCCCTTGCTATTAAAGCCCGTGCGGGTTAATAAGGCATCAATACGCTGCGCGACTTCACCTTCTTGCAATGGCTCAAACTTATTAAATAAAGGTGCAATAAATTTGGGATAAGCCCAAGTCATTAAGAGTGAGAATGCGGTCAAACCCGCCCACGCATACAGCCACCATAAGGAACCAGCCCCTTCCATGAGCCACAATACGAATAAAATGAGGGGCACACCGATCACCAAGCCTAAAGCTGCACCTTTGACCATGTCGCTGAAAAAGGTTTTTAGGGTGGTTTTATTGAAGCCGAAGCGCTCTTCAAGGATAAAAGTACGATAGAGGGACAAGGGTAGGTCAATTAAACTACCAATAAAGGTCATGCTTAAAATCACGGCTGTGCCGGTCCATAAAGGACTCCAGCCGAAACTCCGCCAGAATTGATCTAATAATTCTAAACCGCCGCCTAAGGTCCACGCTAATAAAATGCCCACACTGAGCCATAAATCTAAACGCCCCAATTTACCGCGCGCTTGCGTATAATCAGCAGCCTTTTGGTGTTCGGCGAGTGAAATTTTGTCGGCAAAGGCACTAGGAACGGCGTTGCGATGTTGACTGACGTGACGCGCTTGGCGCAGGGATAGCCATAATTGCACACCCGTCGAGACGACTAGGAACAACAGGAAAATAACTGTAAAACTTAGCATAAGTAGTAATAAATCTAGTGAGTGGATAGCAAGAGTTTAGTTTAAGCTCACTATTTGTGCAGTAAGCCTAACTATCAAGTGTTTGAGTATAGAAAGCCATGACATTAAATCAAGAAAACCTGATTTGGATCGACCTTGAAATGACCGGTTTGGATACGATGAATGATGTGATCATTGAGATTGCAACCGTCGTTACTGATAAAGATTTGAAGGTATTAGCCGAGGGGCCTGTGATTGCCATTCATCAAGCTGATGACATCTTAGCGCGTATGGATGACTGGAATCAGAAACAACATGGCAGTTCAGGCTTGGTTCAACGCGTGAAAAATAGTCACTGGACAGAGACTGAGGCAGAGCAAGCCACCTTGGATTTTCTGCGCCAGTATGTGCCAGAAGGTGCTTCACCCATGTGTGGCAATAGCATTTGCCAAGATCGCCGCTTTTTAGCGCGTCAAATGCCAAACCTAGAAAAATTCTTTCATTATCGCAATTTAGATGTAAGCACCTTAAAAGAATTAGCCAAACGCTGGCGCCCCGGTTTGACCGATAAATTTGTTAAAGAATCACGCCATCTGGCTTTAGCCGATGTGCTGGATTCGATTGATGAATTGAAATTTTACCGCGTGCATTTTTTGCAGCTCGTAGTGTAGTCTTTGGAAACAAGAGAAAAATTATGGAGTTATTAGAGCGTATTACTGTAGAAGTAGGAAAATGTGGCAATCGTCCTTGTATTCGTGGTATGCGGATACGAGTGAGTGATGTATTAGGTATGTTAGCTGAAGGCATGTTGCCAGATGAGATTTTGGAGGATTATCCCTACCTAGAAAAAGAGGATATTAAAGCAGTGCTCATTTATGCCGCTCGGCAATTTGATCATCCCATTTTGCGAGCTGCTTGATGAAGTTTCTTGTTGATGCACAATTACCTCCAGCGTTAGCTCGTTTTTTAGCAAGTTTGGGCGAAGAAGCTGTTCATGTATTAGATGTTGGTTTATTAGAAGCTTCGGATAGTGCAATTTGGGAGTTTGCTCTTAAAAATGAATGGGTCATAATCACTAAAGATGATGATTTTCAATTTAGAGCTTCTGTAACACTAATGCCTCCGAGAATTATTTGGGTAAGAGTGGGCAATTGCTCTAAAAAACGTTTGATTGAGATTTTTAAAGAACATTGGAATACTATAAAAGAAGAATTGGACATGAATACTCTATTAGTTGAGGTAGCTTAAAGTGGGTGATTTAGCGGTTATACAGGAAATCTTCTCGGATAAGATATTATCTGCTTCACAAGTTGGGGATGTTTATGAGTTTGAGCTTAAAGGTTTGGCTCCACCGAAAGAAAAATTTAGAGTAAAGCTGAAAAAGCAAAAAGATGGAGGCTTTGTTGCTTTACAAAGTCATTATGTGCACAGATCAGGTTTAGCAGGTCCTCATTATGTCTATATTACTGGAGAAAATCGTTTAGAAGCTCTTCGTGAGGTTTTCTTGCATGGTTTGATGAACTACGATTTACAGGATAGTGGTGCAAAGTGGGTAAAAGAGCCAGATTTCTGACTCTGTAAGTTTTGGTAAATTATATTCGTTGCAATTGCAACCACATCTCCAACAACGCCATATGCCACAATTTACTCCCTTTAATCCGTGTCAAATGCTCCTCAGGTTTACTTAGTACCTTTTCCACATAAGCAGGATTATATAAGCCGCGTTGTTTAGCTGTTGGTGAGAGTAATAAATCGCGCATCATATCTAAGAATTCGCCGCGCACGAATTTTAAAGCGGGAACAGGGAAATAACCTTTTGGGCGATCAATCACGCTATCTGGTACTCGTCCACGTGCGATTTGCTTTAATACGTATTTGCCGCCATCACGTAGTTTTAATTCGGGGGGCATTTGGGCAGCGAGTTCGACTAAATCCTGATCTAAAAACGGTACACGTGCTTCCAAGCCCCATGCCATCGTCATATTGTCCACGCGCTTGACAGGATCATCGACAATGAAGGTGGTCACATCGGCACGCAATACCGCATCTAAATGCTCATCGGCGTATTCGGTTTCCAACAACTCGCGTACTAATTCACCCGTGTAATCGCGCTCAGTTTGATATTGCGCCTGCAACATTTGATTGAGCTCACCATGTTCACGGTCAAAATAGTAGGGCGCAAAGCGGGCTAAACGATCAGGATTTTGGTCGGCGTGGGTTTGTGGATACCAAAAATAGCCACCGAATACTTCATCCGCGCCCTGTCCTGATTGCACTACTTTGACGTGCTTAGAGACTTGTTCCGACAAGAGATAAAACCCAATGGCATCTTGCCCGAACATGGGTTCCGCCATATTGGCAACCGCTTCGGGCAAGCGCTGTAGGGTTTGTTCATTGGGAATATGGAATTTGTGGTGATTGGGTTTAAAGCGCTCCACCACCGCATCGGAGTATTCGTATTCGCTGCCTTTTTCCTCAGGTTGATCATCAAAACCGATGGTAAAGGTGCGAATATCTTTAATACCAATCTCATCCAACAGCGCGACCAATAGACTCGAATCCAAGCCACCTGACAACAATACACCCACAGGTACATCGGCAATATTATTGCGACGTCGCACCGCCACGCGCAAAGCCTCATGAATAGCATCAATCCATTCTTGCTCAGAGTGGGGTTCGGCGGGACGCTTAGCTACCAAATTCCAATAACACTTTTCTTCCATACGCCCATCACTGTGCAAGGTGAGGGTGTGCGCGGGTTTGAGTTTGCGGATACCCTTTAACACGGTGCGTGGTGCAGGTACGACGGCGTGCAACGTGAATAAATTGTGTAACGCCAATGTATCAAGGCTGGTGTCGATGCCTGAGGTCGCCAATAAAGCTTGAGTATTGGAGGCGAATTTGAACGATTTACCATCGTGCGCGTAGTACAAAGGTTTAATGCCCATGCGGTCACGTGCCACAAACAGGGTTTTCTTGTTCATATCCCACACTGCAAAGGCAAACATGCCTTTTAAGTGTTTGGGCGCGTCCTCGCCCCATTCGGCATAGGCTTTCATAATGGTTTCGGTGTCACCATCCGAGAAAAAATGATAACCCTTCGCTTTGAGTTCGGTGCGTAATTCGGGGTAATTGTAGATCGTGCCATTGAAGACGAGGGCTAGACCCAATTCGGCATCGACCATTGGTTGGCTGGATTTGTGGGAAAGGTCAATAATAGCTAAGCGGCGATGTCCAAAGGCAAGCGCACCATCCGAAAAGCTTCCCGCATGATCGGGACCACGCTTTTCTAGCTTTGCCATCATGGCATTAATGTTTTTTAATTCAGGTACTTGACCATCAAACCGTAGTTCACCGCTGATTCCGCACATGGAGTATCCTTTGTTTTTAGACGCTGCTACTTAGTCTGCCATATCGCAATGTGTAAATCTAAAAGTCTAAGAATAACAAGGGGAAAAAGTTTTGTTGTTGTTAAGCGTAAATCAATGAAATTTGCAACCTGATGATTGTTTATCGTTAATTAACATAACAGCCCACGTCGATTTTTGTGATAAAATTCGTCTAAAGCAGCCAATTATTTCTATAAATCAAATTTTCTAATTAGAACCAGAGTTATGAAGCAACATCACCACGATCAACAACCCAAATCGCGTAGTGAAATTATTACTTTGCTTAGTTTTATGGGTATCTTTCTACTCCTCATGGCGCTAGACATTTTCAATAATTATACTCCCACTAAACTAGCCGCTTTATTCTTTATCCTATGGTGGATGCCCTTAGTATTTGTGCACGAATATGGGCACGCTTTAATGGCAAGGGGCTTTGGTTGGGATATTCAACGCACTGTGATCGGTTTTGGTCGCGTTATTTATGAAGGCAGATTATTTAATGCACCGCTAGAATTACGCTTATTTCCTATTGAGGGTTTTGTCCAGTTTGAACCACGCGCTAATCAAGCCTCGGGTTCATGGAGACAAGCCCTAATCTATTTCGCAGGCCCGGGTATTGAGTTGTTAGTATTTTTTATTTTATTGGCAATCATGGGCGTAGATAATTTCTTTTTTATTGAAGACAATTATAGCAAACTGGCTCTACAAGTCCTTGGCTTTGCTGCTTTAGCAGGCGCTGTTATAAACTTAATTCCGATTGGCGTGACTACTAAAGAAGGCGAAGTACCAAACGACGGTCTAGGTATTTTACTTAGTTTATTCGGATCCAATACTAAATCGAAGTAAACTAACGCCAAGCTTGTAATAAGCCACGCGTCTGTTCCGCAATGGTTGCCATAGGTAGATAAATAATCGTCACCAAAATAATTAATAACAAAATGGAGGCTAGTGTCATTTTAAAGAATGATGATTTTTTCTTTGGCTCAGCCTTAACTTCTATGGGATTCAAACTTAAAGCCGATAAGATGGAATTTTGTTGCTCGAGTAGTAAATTGCCAAACTTTTCATAATAACCCAAACTATTTGCTTGATTCATCTGAGCAATTTCATTGGAATCGTTTAAGGTTGAATGGATATTCGCTAATAAGCTGCGATGTTCACGATTCAAACTATATAACTCCTCTAAGGTTTTGCTGGCTGTTGTATGATCCTGTCTTAGACTATCTAAATTTTGCACAAAAGCCATATTAGCTGCTGCCAAAACATCACTTAAATCTTTCTTCTGCTGCTCGTTAAATGCAGAATGGGTTATTTTATCGACCAAGTCTTCGTAAGATACTTTAAAAGATTCTTTTAGTGATTCCTTAGCAGTTGACAGTTGATCTTTATTTGTTGCCTCTAAAGCTAATAATTGCGCCTTCACTTGATTAACAGCCTGTTCAAGCTGACTATGCGTCTTCGAAGATAAACTATTCTGTTGATCAAGGTTTTGATTAAGTGAGGATAAGACACCGATGAGCAGTAGTTGGATATTTTCTTGCTGTAAATCAGATTTCTTAATTTCTTTACTTTCTTCTGCCAACGCTACTAATAACTCACGAATATCCTTATCTTCTTGAGAGTTAATAAGGGCTTTGGCACGTTCATAAGCCTGCTCTTTCTCAAGAATCACATCAACTTGACGTTGTCTGAGAGCCTCTAATTGCTGGGCAATTTCTTTAGCTAGTGCTTCATTCAACTGAGACATAGGGGCTTTTTCCAATAAGGCTTGGGTAAGTTGATAATAGTAGGCAGCTTGTTGTCGTGGGTTTTGATGTTGATTGGATAAGGTAAAATAAAAATCGGCTAATTGCTTATATTTAGGTATATCACGATATAGCTCATTACTTTCATAAAGCTGATTCAACGTAGCCGCATAAACATCAATTTTTTGTTTTAACTCACTAGTTTCGGACAGATCATTTTTATAAAGCTTTTCATTGGTTATCTGCTGCAAGGCTTGCTTTAACAGGTTAATTTGCTGCTCAGGCTCCTGCGCTAAGCTGATAAGGGCATCATATTTTTTGATTTTTTCGGACAACAACAGCGGATGATAACGACCAATTGCAGCTTTATTATTCGTCTTTAAGGCTTGTGCAAACCGCAATTGCGCAAGTGCCTCTTTATCCCACTCTAGCGCTTTGTGTAGCGCAGACACTTTAAGACTTGGTGAGTTAGTGTGCTCTGCTAGACCCGCTAAGTGCAGATATTTGGCGGTCAACTCAGCGCGCTGCTGTTTTAACGCACTTTCCTCCTGCACAACTTTAACTAAAGCATCTTGTAAAGCTTGATCACTGAGTAAATTATCTGATGCTTTTAAAGTCGAGCTTAGGCTTAAATCATCCTCTAATTCAACCGGCGCCACGCTAATTAAGGGCAAATCACTTTTAATCGTTTTAATGTACTTGTTGATACTGTCTAAACTAGCCGACAGTTTTAAGGCTTGTAGCTCATTGAAAACGCTTTTATACAACACGATAGATTTCAGATAAGTCTGCTGCTCAGCTGTGTTTAATACAACCAGAGCACCTTCCAGACTCAACGGGTCGAGGTTTTCTAGACTAATAAAAGTTTCTTGTTCCTGATCTGCTCGATTTTGTTGTGAGCTTAGTAGGCTAATCACTTGAGTTTGACTGGGGGCATGACGCTTAACACTCATAAGCTGAAAGTTATTGCTAGCTGCTTCAGCCTGAGCACTTAAACTGTCGATAATGGCCATAGGGTCAAGCTGATTCAGACAAGGAAACGCTTGCAGCTCAATAATGCCAAATGCTAATTCACTGTCAGGCAAGCCATACAAGATCTCATCTTTCAAGGTTAAGGTCTGTTGAGTGGCCTGATGAGTCAAATAAATGTTTAGGCCATCACTTGCCATATGCCAGTTTGGTTTAGGCGCAATAGCACTCAGCCATCGTTTCGAGCTGATGAGATAAGCGATGGCGGCTTGCCGATCTGGCTTAATGAGTAGTGCCAGAGCGCTAGTAGCAAGCGTATTAGGCGGCTTAGCTTCCATACTAATCCGCACTAAGCAATTCTCTAACGAGCTAGCAGACATAACTTAGCTTAGCCTTGTTCATAAACAGCTTATATTCCATTCAAGCAGATAGGGTGTAGGAGAATGACGTGGATGTTTATAGTATGGTTATCTATCCTTGTCGTTGAGCAAAATGGTGCTTAAACCTAGCTCTGACAAGGCTTGAAGATAGCATAGCTTGGCAAGAATACCGAATAAAAAATAAGTAAATGCCGCTATTACTCAGATAATGGTGGCTAACGATTTACTATTTTTATGCTAATAAAAAAACCACTTGCTGAGAGTGTTGATAAATCAACAAGTGGAGGGGGGAAAGCTAGAGTGTATAAAACGCAATCTATTGGTTTTATTTTGGTATTATTTTATAACATAATCGCGTAGAACTTCGCTAGCCTAGCAGCACAAAAAATTTTTATATCGGGTAAAAAATTGCTTTAGATGTACTTTAGATGCTTAGAGAGCGTGAGGATTTTTGCAAGTAACACCGCTTCACGCTTAGCTTCTTCACCAGAATTCGTCATAATAAGCTCGGCTTAGCTCATGGGATGGTTCAATAATGCAAAACAATCGTTTATTCAAGCGTCGTGGCATGATCCCGCTTGCCATAGCATTATTGCTTTGGGTAACAGCGTTGTTAGTCACGTCTTTTTATCCACAAGTTTTTCATCCCTTTGCTGAACCTAGTACGCAAGGGGGTTTACATTTCAATGGTTTTTACCGTGAGCTCAATCCTACACAACGTATTGCTCAGTATTTGCGCTTTTCGGCGAATGGTCAGGTGTTAGCTGGTGCGACTGATGTGGGCATTAAGCCTGAAAATATGATGATATGGTTTGATACCACAGCGCACTCGCTGGCACGCGGCACTTACCAACTGAATGAACAAGGCCAGCTAGCGTTTTCAGTATCCGGTTGGAATGGTGTCACGGAATATAAAGGTTTAGCTCAAGACCAAAAGCTTGATGTTGTGTGGCGAAAAGCCGGTAGTGACAAAGATAATGTTAGCAGTTTTGAATTTGTACCCGTTCCATAAGGCAGTAAAACTGCATGATGGTATGACCATTGACTAATGATTAACGCCATTCATTAAAAAAATTAGGCCGCAAGAATCGAGATGAGTGAAGCAGTAGAAAAAAAATCTAAATTGGGTTGGATTGCCGGTTTAAGTGCTATCGCAGCCTTTCTCACCGCACTGGGTGTCAATCAATTTTTCCCTGATTTGGTGAAGCGTTGGACAGCACCGACCAATCATGAATTACAGTTCAATGGTTTTTAGCGCGAAGTGGATGGCAAAGGTGAATCCACCAGCTATTTGCGCTTTTATCCCGATGGGCAGGTCATACAAGGCTCGGTACTAAGCAGTGCTAATGCGGGTGAAGTCGTGAGCTGGTTTGGCAAAAATAGCAATGTGCTCTCCAAAGGAAGCTATGTATTAACGCCCGAAGGTAAGCTCGAGTTCGCTACCCAAAGTATGATGGGAGAAGTAAGTTATCAAGGGTCTGTTGCAGGTAACGCGCTACATCTAAACTCCAAAAGCCGTATCAACGGGCATGAAGCGGAAAAGGATTACGAATTTATGACCGCGCCCGGCATTCAATAATGCAAGGCCATTTGCGCATTGCTCCAATTTAACCAACACTTATTCTTAATTTTAAAAGTTAGTTAAAGCCATGGGATATTTTGTTATTTTTGCGATTTTTGGAACGCTGATTTGGTTTTGGCAAGATAGCTTGCGAGCGCGTGAGCGGGCCGTGCTGGCAGCCGCCCAAGCTTGCCAGCGTATTGGGGCGCAATTACTGGATCAAACCGTCGCTTTACAAAGTTTGCGTCCTGCGCGTGCTGCTTCTGGACGCCTGAATCTGCGCCGCATTTATAATTTTGAATTTAGTTTGGCCGGTTATGAGCGACGCGAAGGGCGAGCCTTTATTTTGGGGCAACGTCTAGAACAAATTCAGTTGGATCAAGCCGATGGCTTGGTGATTGATGTGAAAAGCGCTTGATGCACCTGTATACTGGTATTTTACCCTGATGTTTAGAACTTCATTATGCAAGTAACTCTCGCCAATCCACGCGGCTTTTGCGCTGGTGTCGATCGTGCCATTGAAATTGTCGATCGCGCTTTAGAAGTGCTCGGCGCTCCTATCTATGTGCGCCATGAGGTCGTGCATAACCGTTTTGTCGTTAATAATTTGCGCGATAAAGGAGCGATCTTTGTACAGGAATTGGATGAAGTTCCTGATGGCGCAACCGTCATTTTTAGTGCACATGGCGTGTCGCGTGCGGTACAAGATGAAGCCAAACAGCGCGGTTTAAAAGTTTTCGACGCCACTTGCCCCTTAGTCACTAAAGTGCATGTGGAAGTCACACGTTATAGTCGTGAGGGACGCGAAACCATTCTTATCGGTCATAAAAACCATCCTGAAGTCGAAGGCACGATGGGACAATATGAAATCCAACACGGTGGGCAAATTTATCGCGTGGACTCGCCGGAGGAAGTGAATGCTCTACAAGTGAATAATCCTGCCAAGCTTGCCTTTGTCACGCAAACCACCTTATCGGTAGATGATACATCGATTGTCATTGATGCTTTACGCCACAAGTTCCCAGCGATTATTGGCCCCAAGAAAGATGATATTTGTTATGCCACCCAAAACCGCCAAGATGCTTTGAAACAATTAGCGGAAGATTGCGATTTAATTTTAGTGGTCGGTTCGCCTAACAGTTCCAATTCCAATCGTTTGCGCGAGATGGCAGAAAAACGTAATACCCCCGCTTATTTAATTGATGATGCTAGCGATATTAAGCCTGAATGGCTGCAGGATAAACAACACATTGGCTTGACCGCAGGCGCCTCTGCCCCTGAGGTCTTGGTCGAAGGTGTGATTGAACGCTTAAAATTACTGGGTGTAAATAATGTACAAATTCAAGATTCAGGGATTACCGAGCATGTTGCCTTTGTTTTGCCGCGTGAATTACGGCGTACTGAGTCTTCAAAGCTCAGTGCGCACATGCCAGATGTCGGGAAATAACTCTACATCCAACATGCGCTTCAAATAAGAAACACCACCGGTTCCACCCGTGCCTCGCTTAAAACCAATCACGCGCTCCACGGTAGTGACGTGATTGAAGCGCCAACGCCGGAAATAATCCTCAAAATCAACCAGCTTTTCCGCCATTTGATACAGATTCCAATAACGATTCGGGTCACGATAAATCACAGCCCAAGCGGCACGTACACGCGCATCCGCTTGATGGGGAAGGCTTAAATCACGTTGCAAAATGTCGTCTGGAATGGTGATCCCCCCTTCGTGGACAAGGCGCAGGGCAATATCATACAGGCTAGGATTAGCCAACTCGGCTTCCAGCGCTTGCAGAATGTCAGGCTGATGGGCGTGTGGCCTTAGCATCGCCTGATTGCGATTGCCTAGCATGTATTCAATCATCCGATATTGATAAGACTGAAAACCCGAGCTTTGCCCTAACGCCGTGCGAAACTGCGAGTATTCGCTGGGTGTCATCGTACGCAAGACATCCCACGAATTATTAATCTGCTCAAAAATTCGTGCTACGCGTGTCAGTACTTTGAAGGCTAATTGTAAATCCTGAATCTGTAAGGCGTTACGTGCTGCATTAATTTCATGCACAATGAGCTTCATCCACAACTCAGCGGTCTGATGTTGGATAATGAATAGCATTTCATCATGTGCGGTAGAACGTGGCTGCTGTGCGCTAAGAATGCGGGAAAGTTGTAAGTAATCGCCATAAGACATACGCCCGTCAAAGGTCATCTGCGCACCTTCTTGGGCGGGATCGTAACTGCTTGCCATAAACACATTTCCTGATCATTGTTATACTGCACAAGCCTAACTCGATTCGCTATAAAAAACAGCCATCACACTCAATAAGCCTAGCAAGGAGACCCTCATGGATTGGAATGATGCTTATGCGAATGCACCTTATATCAAAGACGCAGGCAATTACCGTCTCCACTGGGCTGAACAGGCCGCCGCTTTTCGCTTAGCGCAAGGTAGCCATTATCACTTTATGAGCTATGGTGATCATCAGCGTGAGGTATTGGATTTATTTATGCCCATCCATGAGCCTAAAGGACTGGCTGTATTTGTCCATGGCGGCTATTGGTTAGATTTTAATAGCTCCTCTTGGTCGCATTTAGCAGCGGGTGCTTTGATGCAAGGCTGGGCTGTTGCAATGCCCACTTATACCCTCGCTCCCGAAGCCCATATTAAGGACATCACGCAACAAATAGGACGTGCAATCAACTTTGCCGCGAGTAAAGTGATTGGCCCTTTGTGTCTAGCAGGGCATTCCGCCGGTGGGCATCTGGTGACGCGTATGATGTGTGAGGACTCACCCTTAAGCCGAGAAATGCAAACACGCTTGCGCAAAGTCACCTCGATTAGCGGCTTGCACGATCTGCGCCCACTGCTCAACACCAGCATGAATGCTCAATGGCAAATGGATAAAGCCGAAGCATGGCAGGAGAGTCCGGTGCTAAAAGCGCCCTTGGACGATGTGCAATTAACTTGCTGGGTAGGTGCGGATGAACGCCCTGAATTTATACGTCAGAATGATCTACTGGCTAATATGTGGACGAGCTTTGATCTTCCCCTGCAAAATTATCATGCCCCGAATCACCATCATTTTTCAGTCATCAATGACCTGACCGATCCGCAGTCGGCGTTGGTCGAAGCGTTTATCGGTAAAGTAATTTAATAAACAGCGACTGATAGCCGACTCTATTCACAGTTTCCAACAAAAGATTTACCACCAATCTTTCTATAGAGCCTAACGCATGAATTCATTACAAGAAGCCTTTGTATTTTTGACAGCAGGCGTGATTGCTGTTCCGTTAGCGAGCCGATTAGGGCTTGGCTCAGTACTAGGCTATTTAATAGCAGGCGCAGCTATTGGCCCCTTTGCCCTAGGATTAGTGCTAAACGCCGAACATATTATGCACATAGCGGAATTCGGCGTGGTCATCATGTTATTTTTAATCGGTCTTGAGTTACAACCCGCTTTATTATGGCGCTTACGTAAACCCATTTTAGGCTTAGGCAGTATTCAAGTTATTCTTTCCAGCCTAGCTCTTGGGGGAGTTGCCTTAGCCTTTGGCGAAAATTGGCGCGTCAGCTTAACCATCGGCATGATTCTCGCCCTATCGTCTACGGCGATCGCCTTGCAAATTCTTGGTGAGAAAAAATTATTAAACACGGCCATGGGCCAAGATAGTTTTTCAGTGCTCTTATTTCAAGACCTTGCCGTCATTCCCATTATTGCACTACTACCCTTATTAGCCACCCAGCCTATGTTCAATAATACTCCAGCTACAGCTTTTGATCATTTGATGGCATGGCAAAAGACGTTGATGGTTGTTGGAATTATTGGCTGTATTATTTTAGCAGGGCGATTCCTGATGCGACCACTATTTCGTTTTATTGCTGAAAGCCATTTACGCGAGCTTTTTACGGCTGCCGCATTATTAATAGTCGTAGGCATTACTTTACTGATGGATAGCATTGACTTATCACCAGCTATGGGCGCATTTATTGCGGGAGTAGTCTTAGCAGAAAATGAATACCGGCATGAAATCGAAGCTAGTATTGAACCCTTTAAAGGTTTACTACTAGGGTTATTCTTTATTTCTATTGGTGCACAAATCGATTTCGCCCTCATTCTCAAGCAACCGCTTCTGATGGTAGGTCTAGTGTTCGGATTGGTGAGCATTAAGTTTGCGTTATTATTTGGTTTGGCTAAGCTTTTTCGCCTAGGCTTAGGGGATCGCTATTGGTTTGCCTTTAGTCTGGCTCAAGGCGGTGAGTTTGGCTTCGTTCTCTTAGCACTCGCTCATAGCGACCATGTATTAACTAAAACAATGACTGAATTATTGACCGCCACGATTGCACTATCGATGGTAGTGACTCCCATTCTAATTTTACTCAATGAAAAATTACTACAACCACGTCTAAAACAGCAAGAACCTAATAATCCTTATCAAGATGAAATCATGCCCCTACAACATAATCCAGTTATTATTGCGGGTTTTGGGCGTTTCGGTCAGATTGTGGGGCGTTTGATTCATGCTAGTGGTTATCCTGTTACCGTATTGGATAATAATGCGCAGCGTATTGAAATGGTAAGACGTTTTGGTTATAAGATTTTTTATGGGGATGCGACGCGAGAAGATTTATTATTTAGCGCTGGCGCATCACAAGCACAGCTATTAATCATAGCCTTAGATGATCGCACTCAAATCAACAAATTGATTAAAGTGACTAAGCGCCATTATCCTCATTTAAAAGTTTTAGTCCGAGCTTATGATTTAGTGCATTATCAAGAATTAAAGCTTTTGAAGGTGGACTATATTGAGCGGGAATTATTTCAAGGGTCTATTAATCTGGGAAGAACTGCGCTAGAAGCTTTAGGGGTTCCTAGTCATGAAGCGCATACTAAAGCTAATTATTTTGTACAGCATGATCAAAAAACCTCAGATCACTTAGCGGCCTATCCATTTGCCTCGAAAAACTATATTTCAATAGCCCGACGTGCGTATGAGGATTTAGTGCAAACCTTGCAAGCGGATAAGTCAGAAACCAGTGAGCCGCCAAAAACAGAGTCATTCAAAAATTAGCTTGTCAGCACTTTAATGGCATTAATTTTCCCCAATTCTCTGGTCGCACTACTTATCCGTAAGGACAAGCTGCTAGCCACCCAAATCCCTGACAAGATACCGATGATTTCAAACCAGATTCTTAGGTTAGTTTGCTTTGGCCAGCAAAATACGTATGGATTATCCTTTAATCCAAGGTTTGAGATACCAAACCAAACCTAAGAGCGCGGCTAAACCTGCCACGACAACGAATGGTACAAGACCGTGAAAAATTTGCTCCACCTGTTCAAAATGCCCGCCCAGAAAATAGACTCCACCACCCCAAAAGCCAACCCATAATGCGGCGCCTAACAAATTGAACATCAAAAAACGCCACCAAGACATTTTCATACTACCTGCCACCACGCCATTAAGTTGGCGTAGAATCGGGAAAAAGCGTGCAACCACGACAATCCCACCGCCATAACGCTGGAAAAACCCCTCAACCTTTAACAGATGATCAGGCTTTACCCTAAGCTTGTGCAATAAACGCAGCCCACCCCAGCGCCCTAGTAGATAGCCAGTATTGTCCCCTAGCACCGCTGCCGACCACGCGGCCAACAATATAGGGACAATATGCATATCCCCCCGTCCTGCCAATAGGGAAGACGCTACAATCAGGCTTTCACCAGGGGTGGGCATCCCGAAACC
The DNA here is from genome assembly GCF_000371925.1 of Thiolinea disciformis DSM 14473. Taxonomy (GTDB): domain Bacteria; phylum Pseudomonadota; class Gammaproteobacteria; order Thiotrichales; family Thiotrichaceae; genus Thiolinea; species Thiolinea disciformis. The sequence goes on from NZ_AQVE01000001.1 coordinate 125,276, forward strand.
CTCGAGGAATACGCTAATAAACAACGCAAAGTAACCGTATTGATCAAGCCAAGGTTGAGCGATAGTGAGGTAATGTTCAAACATAATGGTCGTCTATAAAGATTTTGTATGGGAAAAATTTAGTCATAGGTAATCTGTTTCGTCGCAGCAGATTTCGTAGTTAGCATCAATCACCCGTGGATTGGGGATATGGGTGTGTAGTTCTTCTGGCTATTGCGACTTTCTATTTATCCACAGCATACCATGTAGTTCAATTTTCAAGCTTTACTTATGTCCAGCCAACGTTAGGCATTAGAAGTAATCGTTCAGCCTCGTTTCTCTTAAACTTGCTTTTTCCCAGTCGCTAGTCAATCCGCCTTTCATTCTACTTTTTATACCTTTCATCTGGAAAAACGAACAAAATACGAATTAAGCGCAAAATTTTTTGATTGGAAAGGTTCGTATTTTGTTCGTATAGTAGGAACATGTTTAGCGAACCACTTAGATGAAGTCGCAATAACATCCTCAAACACCTTACTTAATTGCATAGACATGCCCCTAAACCTCACCTACCAACGTGAGGTTATGTTACCGGCGGCGTTTAAGGCGTCGCCGTTTTTTTGCTTGTTGCTGGATGAAGGGGTGTATTAGCAGTTTGTATTCTTATCGCGTTTTGCCTTGTCTTAGGAGAGATAATATGAATAAAGTAACTAACCCTTCTATCCAACCCACAAAAACCTTAACTAAAACCACAACGCGCACCCCAACACAACGGCATCACACCCTAACACGCCCCAGCGCTAATCAGCGTGTGACACCGATTGCACAAGCAACTACTAACTTATCCCGTAAAACCCCGATTGGACAAACCCATCATGGCGTTGTTAATCGTTCCAGCTCACCTAGTTTACAAGCAGCCACAGCACTGCATAGTGCAGGTGGGATTGGTTTTACCAGTGCAACTTTACAGGATGAGCCATTGCACTGGTTTCAACAGTTTCAAGTAGCATGGCCGATCTTACGTAGCATTTTAGTGGTCTGGGCCAGTGCTGTATGGATTTTATTAGTGATGTTGCCCGGGATGGAACAAATCAGCGGTCTTTCCTCGGCTATGTTACACCTCCCCAGTGTATTCATTGGCTTAGGCTTATTAGTGTCATTGTTTGTTGCTTATAAACTTGAACTGGATGGTCATTTTCTTTGGTTTCTTGGCGCGCTCTTACTGTTAGCGGGCTGGATGTAAGTGCCAAGCACTGATAAAGGATGAGCAATAATGGACGATCAGGCTATGAAAACCAGCTTCGACCGGCCAGCTTTCTTAGCTAGCCAAAAGTCCTTGTACGACTTATTAAAAGATTATCAAAATGCTCAAACTTGGCTCATGATTGCTGCGGTAGCTGCGTTCTTAGCCTCCGCTTTCTTTGTGGTCAAATACTTTGCAGGTGGCAATTTAGAACCCGAAACATGGACCTCGGAACAATGGCTAAATGCAAGCGTTGGCTTAGGCATTACCGCTGTGATCACCGCTGCACAAGCCTTTTTATATCAATCTGGCTATAAAGGCCCAGCCGTCGTCGTAGCCACCGCCATTGTGGTATTTTTCGGAATTTTTTCGGAAATCTCCCAATCCATGGAACGCGAAGATGCGACCGTGCGTCATCGTTCGGAAAATTCTGCGGTCTTCCAAGCCGCTGTTAATAGTATTAGCCAAGTGGCTGGCGCAGCCTCAAACTTGTCTAGTGAACAAAAAGCTTATGCTGATGCTCAAGCCCAGCTCGCCTATTGGAAAAACCTTCAAGAACAAAAACATGCCAATCACCATGCAGTAAAATACTCGCAGCGTACCATTGACCGACAAATTGCAGACTACCAACGTCTTGTTGAGGTTTATGCGCATCAAGTGAGTCAGCAAGGCCAAAATCGCTCCATTATTCTCAATAGTGCTATTGCACAAGCCAAATCCTTGGAATATGACGAAGACAAACACTACGCCATGATTCGCCTGATTAAAGAATTTTTAGGCATTACCGGCATTTGGGCCTCGTTTCTTTTTTCACTGATTATTATTGGAACCTTTGAGTACGCCTTTCATTTTGTCGGCGCTTATGTCGCTGATCACAAAGCTGCTCTACGTTTATTAGGGCGCGACACGCAAGGCCAATTGATTCATCCAGAGTGGTTAAAAACGCCTGAATCCTTGTCTATGGAACAACAGTTTCAGCAGCCCTTAAGTGCTGAAACAGTCCCCGACAGAGCAGAGCCATTGAATAATGAAAATGCTGCTTCAAACTTAGCACCCACTCAGCCGAATATGAGCTTTCAACAAGCGCCCGCAGCACCTAGCTTAAATACCACAGTTTTACCCACCCACTACTCGGATAAGGTGCATGACCTAACCCAGAAACGCTTCTTTCAAATTATCTATAGTGATATTCGTCATCAGATCATGCGCGGCAAGCTAAAACCAACAGTACGCCCTGTCACCGATGCAGTCACCCTTATTATTCGTGAAAAAGGTGCTGCACTGGGTATTCAAGCCTCCACAATAGGGAAGCCCGAAAAGCAAAAAATGGCTGAGTCGATCTTGGAACAATTAGCCAGTGAGACAGTCATACAATTGAATGCAGACGGTGGGATGGGAAAACCCAAGTATGTTTTGGCAGAGCGTTTTTTAAATAGCTAAAATTTAGTAAATATCCTTGGTTATCCTATTTTTAACCTAAAATTTTGGTTTTTTCGCCAAAAATCCGCTTTGTTGTGGTTAATATCTATTCGCTGACAGCATTCGGTGGCAGAATCGGCTATAACTAAAGCTACAGCTTTTAAGGGCTTAGCAAGAATCAACTTGCCATTATAATCATTACCTAGCAACCAAACGAAGCGACCGAATATGTTTAAACGAATACTGCTGATGATGCTACTAGGGCTAGCATTATCGATGCCGTTGACCGCAGCGCCCACTTCATCCACTTATGGGCCAGTCACTGCTAATGAAACGTTGTGGAGTGTGGCTGCAAAATTAAATCCTGATCCTAGTATCAGTGTCGAGCAAACGATGCTCGCACTGTATAACTACAATCCTCATGCTTTTAATAGCCGTAATATCAATACTTTGCAGAAAGGCGCTTATCTGACCTTGCCTAGTATTGACGATATTAAGCGTTATAACCGTAATGCGACGCTACGCGATATTGCTCAGCAAAACCGTGCTTGGCGTCGCGGTTTACGCAATCATCGCAATCCCTATCGTCCGGCAGGCTTAAGCGCTGGTGTGGCTGACCCGAATGCTAAAGCTACCGTTGCACCTAGTAGCACCTTAGTGACGAATAATGAACCCAGTAGCACAGAATTACAGAGCAAGGTTAATGAGCTGCAAACACAACTCAAGCAGACTCAACAACAAAATGCTGAATTAACCGCGCAATTAAAAGTTCTGCAAAGTAAACCAACAGCCCCAGCGAGTAATGAAAATGCGCAGATTCAAGAGCAAATTAATGCCTTACGTTCTGAACTGACCGAGCTAAAGACGATTCTTGAGCAAAAAGATAATCATATCAAAACCTTACAGGCTGCTTTGAAAAGTGCGAGCGAGGCGATTAAATCGCAACATGCTGATAATATGCGCTTATATGAGAAGCTAAAAGAACTGAGTCCTGCGAGTGTGGCGAGCGCTAAGCCACAGGCATCTGGTCAGGCTGTCTTAAAATTAGCAGAAGTAGAAACGCAACAAGTGCCTAGCGAAACGGTTACGATACCTCCCGCTGTAGCACCCGCGAATAAAGCAGAAACGACTGTAACCACGACAGTCCCACAAGCGAGTAACGCTCAAGCAGAAACAGGGAAAACAGCAACACCGCCCGCCCCCCCTGGTCCAGTTAGTGTTTGGATGGAAGATGGCAAACCGACTACAAATACGCCCACTGAAGCCATTACACCAATTAAGCCTGTACTAGGTACTGATAGCAAACAAGCCAGCAATGCGGTACGCGAAAGCTCTGGTGTTCCTATTACGCAAATGATGGCAAGCCCTCAAAGCATCACTAACTCCACTGCATCACAGCCAAGCTCTCGTTCTAGCATTTCTCCCATTACTTGGCTAATTGCTTTGGCTTCACTGCTATTTATTATTTCCTTGGTGTGGCGCGCTCATCAACGTCAACGTGAACTACAACGTTTGGAAGAAGAAGAAAAGCGTATTGCTGAGCGTATGCGTCGCCGCTTGGAAGAATTGAAGCCTGTTCCGGAAAAGCCGCAGACCTTAACAAAAATTGAGCCAGCGATTCATGCGGCAAATGAATCCACGCCACCCGCAGTAGAAACACCCAAAGCGGATGAATTGGGACGCCCTGAGACTAAACCGGCTAGTGCTTAAGACTCATCGCTAAAAATAAAAGGCGGTTTTTTTAACCGCCTTTTTTATTGCAACACAAATCATAGTCACAAGGTTTTATACACATTTTGCATAAATGCTTGAACTTTCATCGGGTCTTTAATCCCTGGACTTGCTTCCACACCCGTACTCACATCGACCGCGTAAACACCGGTCGTCAGAATGGCTTCTTGCACATTGTCAGGCTTAAGGCCACCCGCTAAAATCAACGGGCGCATAGTGTGTTTAGGTAAGGTTTGCCAATCGAAGGTTTTGCCGGTACCACCTGCCGCGCCGGGCGCATGACTATCTACCAAAAACGCCTGCGCTTGCGGATATTGGGCCATATAGCTTGCCAAAGCATCAGCGTCAGTCATACCTAACATACCCAGCGCTTTGAGATAAGGTTTATTAAATTGCTCACAAAACTCAGCCGTTTCTGAACCGTGAAATTGCAACAGATTTAAAGGAACTTGTGCTAACACGCTTCGCACAACATCAGCCTCAGCATCCAAAAATAAACCCACACTGGCTACAAACGGCGGCAACGATTTTGCAATCAAAGCCGCCCGCTCAGGTGTTACATAACGCGAACTTTTGCTATAAAACACTAAGCCAATCGCATCAGCACCCGCTGCACTAATTATCTGTGCATCGGAAACGGAAGTCACACCGCAAACCTTTACCCGACAGCGTTGCCTCACTGCCCCGCTCCTAATAAAGCTTGTTTTAAATTGCCTTGTACCGGTCGTGCACCTAGCCAAATGCTATAAAGTGAACTTTTAAAATCGGCGCCCGCAATAGTCGCAGCCGGTTTACCGTTTTTTACCACGATAACATTGGTGGGCTTATACACGAGGTCGTAAATATCGCCTTGCTTAATCGGTGTTTTGAACACAGCAATCAATTGCTCAATACGTGGCTGCAAAGCGCTTGCCTGATTACCTGCTGATAACTTAAAACCTTCGCGCACGGCCTCTTCCATTTTTTCGCTCGTAATCATGCCCGAGGTAATATGCAAACGAATCGCCATCGGATCGTTGCTTTTTAAAATGGCATTGGCATCGGTACTAGGGGCTGTTAGGTATAATCCAGCCGTATATAAGTTAAACAGTAATTTGGTACGGACGCCCTTACCGTTAAGGCTTAAATTCTGCCCAGCAAAGGCTTGTTGCGCGGGAAAAGCATCCGCCGCATAACTACCTAATGGCATGAATAAACAAGCTAATACTAAACCTGCTGACCAACGTTTGATGACTTTATACATAGGGGTCTCCTCTCTATTGGTGTAATTGCCCAAACCATGTATAACATGCCTGTATCAAGCTCGGCTAGTGGATTCTAGCAAGCGATTACGCCAATTTTTCTGATAAGGTGTAACCCTGAATAATTTCTACCCCTTGCTTAAGCAATTGGTCAATTTCTAGATAGACAAAACGTGCCAATAACGTTTCTTTTAGGCCGGAAGAGCGTTTGATAGCTTCACGCTCTGTGATAATGAAGCTTTCAACAATCAAACTGGTAACAACTACTTGCAACTTTTGCAATACATTCAAAAGCGCTTGTGCTTCTTGGGATGGCAATTCTTGGAAGATACGCTCACTTAAAAAAGTCAGCATCCAACCCCACATGCTCAGAAAAGCCGAATTGGCAATTTCATGTTTCACATGCACTATACCGACAAAGGTCTGCCAGTTCCAATAGTCTCTATCAAAATTGCCACCAATGGTGACGCGATACCATTGCCTTAAGGAATGCTCACGCTGCTTACGTTCTTCTAGCTTTAACTTCATGCGCATCACTGGCTCTTGATACAAGGTGTCATAAAACCCTTTAATCAATTCTGCTTCATGCTTTTCAAAAAAGCTTCGGTGAGCGCGAATTAGTTGCGCATCTGCCACGGTGGGAAACATAACTTGAGGTATTTTTTCGAGTATATGCGTGGTTAACTCATCTAAATTCATGGAATAAATTCTGCATAAAAAAGTCCGAATTGAGCTATAGCTTGGCTCAGACTTTAGATTAAAAATCAACCAATGCCAATATTTATTTGATAAAAATCACCAAGCCACGCACTATCCTGCTAATTTCCTTACTATTAGACACGAAGCGCCTTAAGAGTCATTATGTAAATTCAGCTCTACTTGGGAGAAGATGAGATGGCCGATATACTGACTTGGCAGGATGTATTGAACTATGCACGTCATGCTAATCCAGAGCCTGAGCGGCGCGTTGAAAAGACCGATGCTGCATGGAAAGAAGTGTTAGCCCCAGATGTGTATCAAGTCACTCGCCAACAAGCGACTGAGCGACCGTTTAGCTCTACTATGTGCAGTTTGTTTGAAGCAGGACAATACGAATGCGCGGCCTGTGGCAATTTATTATTTGATGCGCGTGAAAAATTCGATTCTGGGACAGGTTGGCCATCCTTTACCCAACCCGTGAAAATCAATGCGATTGCTTATCGTGAGGACAAATCACATGGTATGCAACGTATTGAAACCATCTGCAATGTATGCGATTCGCATTTGGGCCATGTGTTTCCTGATGGCCCAGCACCTAGCGGTTTGCGCTATTGCATGAATGCGTTAGCGCTTAAAAAAGTGAAGACCTAAGCTTATTTTTGCAAGGTCAACTGCGCCTCAACTTCTATGGGGCGCGAATCCCGCAATAAACTTAGCTTCACTGTATCATTTAATTGGTAGCCATCTAGAATAGTAATTAAGTCACTGCTCTTAGTAATAGGTTTGCCATCAATCGCTTGAATAAAATCGCCTAATACGAGTTCTTCGTTTTGAGTCAGTGCTGTACCGCGCAGACCGGCTTTAGCCGCAGGTGAATTCGGCGCGACATCCAATACTAAAACCCCTTTGACGCCTAGACGTTCACTGACACGCGTGCTCACATCATCATTCATGGTAATGCCTAAAATCGGGCGTACATAGTGTCCATTTTGAATCAATTGGGGCACAACGCGGTTCACCGTATCAATCGGAATCGCAAAACCAATGCCGGCTGAAGCACCCGAGGGACTATAAATAGCAGCGTTTACCCCAATCACACGCCCCGAACTATCGAGTAAAGGACCACCAGAATTACCCGGATTAATAGAAGCGTCGGTTTGAATTAAATCAGCCATGCTACTAGAACCTTCCGCTTCAATACTGCGCCCTAACGCAGACAGAATGCCCGTTGTTAAGGTGTGGTCTAAACCAAAAGGATTACCAATCGCCAATACGGTCTGACCTACTTTGAGCTCACGGCTACTGCCAATTTGGACAGGCGGGGGAATATCTTTACGTTCGCGAATTTTTAAAACGGCTAAGTCATGTTGTGCACTCACTCCCACTACATCGGCCGTAAAAATACGCTGATCGGATAGACGAACTTTGGCGGATTTAAAACCTTCAACCACATGATTATTGGTAACGATATGGCCTTGTTTATCCCAAATAAAACCGGTTCCCGTACCACTAGGTTGCTCGATGACATCACGTGTCCAGCGATTAACGACACGCTGCGTGGTTGTGATATAAACCACAGAAGGGCTATTACGCTCAAAAATATCAATAATACGCTGTTCTTCTGAACTGAATCCTAGTGACTTGCCAACCGTGCGAGGCTGAGCAGCTTCCCCTTCGGCTCGATTATTCCAAATCGCTACGGCGGCTATGACTAGAGAAGCGCCAATCAGCAGCCACAGTATATTCTTGACCATCGGATTCACTTGCATATCACACTCACTTTGGATCGCGCAGGGATGGCGCTTAGTCTATTTTGAATAGGGTTAGTTTAGTACTCAGTAAGTCACTTTGATTATCATCGCTGACCATCAAGTATAAATTATCTTTAATATGTGTCAGACCTTCGAAATTATCAATGGATAGAAGGCCAGAAAAAACAGCTAAGTTTTGTACAGCACAAGGGGTCTTGGGTTTGCAATTCAAAATATCCACTCGCCTTAAACTAATGACAAAAGGATTCGGAAACCCCGCCCATGCTCGCTCTAATACTAAGAGGCTCTGATCTGGCAAGACTTCCAAGGCCGTAATCGAACTTTTGGCAGAGGGATAAGCGGGAAATGACCAAGTACGGGTTGGGGAATAAATCGTATGCATCGTTTCCGCTTGGGTTTTTAATGACATTTCGGGCGCGGTCAACAGTCCAAGACGCGGATGAAAAATGACTGATTCCAACATGTCATTGCCACTACGATACAATTTGCGATTTTTTAGCAAGGGATTCAGTGGGTCTTCCCCGATTTGGCGCGCTTTTGTGTCAGTCCGCACTAAGCGCGGAATGCCTTCCATAGCAACTACCAACTGCGAATCGCCCTTACGTCCATTTTGATCATTCAATACCGTCAAACCCTCCGCATCACGTGGCTTAAGGGGCTTAGCTTTTCCATCGACTAAAGGGAAGGCTGCGATAGGTTTGACGTTCAAATTATTATTTTTAATGGATAATTTAAAGTGAAACAAAATGCCTTTATCCGAAATCGCATACAGAACTTGCTCATCTGCATCCCATGCTAAATCGGAAAGCTCGGTGATGACTTGCTGATTCAGCGTATCGCGTGCTAGGGTGATTTGATCCAAAATAGTCAGTTGGTAAGCACTATCTTCTGCTTTTAAAGACGGTGCGGAACAAGCTGACAACAGTAAAGCAAGCAGCGCAGCACGCACTCCGCTACGTTTATTTATTTTTATAATCATGAATCCAGCTTCAATTAAAAAAGTTAGCTAAATACTGCCTAAGCGCCGCGTCACTGACAAGTTACTGCTGCATTAAGATATGACTGAGCCAATCGGTACTACTGGTTTGAAGTATACTCAATAGACCCTGTGGATAAAAACCCCAGACTAAAATAGGCACGCCTAATAACCATAAAGCCGCTAGCTCGCGTGGTTTTAAATCCACCGACTGTGCCACCGCTGCATGGCGAACCGCCCCTAAGAAACTCTGTCGGTAGCTACTTAAAAAATAAGCTGCAGTAATAATCATGGCCGCTAACGACAACAAACCTGCCCCCAGATGCGTTTCCGCAATGCCCATGATCAGCAAAAACTCAGCTGGAAAACCACTGGTGAGTGGTAAACCAATACTCGCTACACCGAAGAAGAAAAATAAACTGGCGAGTAAGGGCATGGAGCTTGCTATACCCCCTAAATTTAAAAATTCTGTTGATCCTAAACGTTGGTGGACAAAAGCCAAGATTAAGAATAAGCCGCTAGCGATTAAGGAAAAGTTGAGTAGTTGAAAAATAGCGCCTTGAATACCCGCATGCGTTAAACTAGCCACCCCTAATACCACTAAACCGACATGGCTTAAGCTGGAATAGGCTAACATACGGCGCAAGTTGGTTTGGCTCAAGGCAGCTAAAGCGCCATATAACACGCTAAGCATTCCCATACCGACTAAAAGCCATTGGTAATCTTGAGCAGCGCTAGGCGCTAGCGGTAAGGCAAAGCGGATTAATCCATAGACGCCTACCTTCAAACCCACAACGGTGGCAACCACACTAGCAGGCCCTTCTTGCGCCAAAACAGGCAGCCAAGCATGAAATGGTACCGTCGGGAGTTTCAGGGCAAAACCAAATAGCAATAGGAAAAAGATAGCCGTTTCATACTGAAAATTAGGCTGATGTACCACTTGCAGTAAGAGCGTGTAATCAAAGCCAATCCCTTCGGGAGCTTGTACGGCCAGTGCAATAAAGGCTAGCAAAATTGCAGCGCCCCCTGACATCATGAATAAGGTATATTTCACCGCTGCATGACGGCGATTGGGGCCAGCGCCCCATAAGCTAACTAAGAAAAATAAAGGTAGTAAACTCAACTCCCAACATAGAAAAAATAGCGCAGTGTCCAATGCACTAAAAATTCCTATTAGGCAGGCTTCAAATAATAAAAGCAGTGAAAAGAATAAGTTGGGCAGAAAACGCATCGCGTTCCAACTACTGATAATCACCGCCATAAATAATAAAGTTGTAACTGGCAACAATAATAAAGAAAGCCCGTCAACACCGAGCAAATACTCAATATGTAGGCTAGGAATCCATGGACTGCGTTCCACAAACTGGAAGCCACTTTGTTGGGGGTCAAATTGAAAGACTATCCAAAGGCTAACTGTAAAAGCAGCTATGGCGGTGGTTAAACTCGTCCAGCGTGCTTCGCGTGCAGGCATGAGAAGTGTAATGCCTGCGCCTAAAGGCAATAGCAATAATAATAAACTCAACCAAGGAAAATCTGCTTGCAATAAGGGCACCGTGACAGCCACTAATTCATTCATCGTTTAATGCCCTGCCTCATACCCTAAATGATTAGCCTGTTTAATGAATGCCGCTACGCCTTCAGTAGGGGTTTCAATTAATGCTAACCAAGGCGCGTCGTAAAAACCAACGGCAAGCGTAATAAAGATTACGGTCGTGGCTAAGATTTTTTCAGTTAATTCGGCTGGTTTGGTATTCCAATGTGTCGTATCCGCTTCCGGCAAGGATAAAAACACCCGTTGAAAAGCACGCAATAAAAAACCGGCCGCAATTAAATTGCCTAAGGCCGCCAAAATCGTAATCGGTGCACCAATACCTGCAATTGCCCCTTCTAATACAAAATGCACCGCATCAAAACCCGGGGTTCCGGGCATCCCCACAATCGCAAGGCTTGCGACAAAAAATGCAATGCCTACCATGGGGATATAATCGAACATCATGCCTAAACGATTTAAATTTGTGGTGCGGGTGCGTTGCCAAATCAAGCCTGTCATAAACAGCAAGCTGGAAATCGCCAAACCTGTATTCAGTGACATTAAGAGACTGCCCTTTATTGCCACCTTATCAAGGCTGAATAAACCAATGGTAATAATGCCAGTATGACTGACGACCGCGTATGCTAAGAGACTGCGGAGATTTTGCTGGCGCAGGGCTAATAAAGCGGCATAAAACACGCCTGTGACGGCAAAAATTACCGCAACTTTATGCCATTGCCACGCCGCTTGGGGCGTGAGAATCAAAGCAAAGCGCCAGAGGCCATAAATACCGACTTTCATGCCCAACAAGGCAATGGGTGCCATGGCAATATTGCCGAACTTAATAAAATCAGGCAGCCAACCATGGAAGGGAAATAAGGGAACACGTACCGCTAAACCATAAAACAAGGCAAAAAATACCACGGGCGCGATTTCTTCTTTTACAGGCACACGTGACAACTGGATTAAGTCAAAAGACCAAACTTTCTGCTGGGTGGCATGACTCCAGCCTAATAATAAGGTAGCAATCATGAGCAGTACTAAGCCCACGCCCATAAATTGCAGAAAGCGCACTAGGACGGGTGTAATATCTTCCGTGGTTCCCCAGCGTTTGGTGAGATAAGCGACAAACAGGATTTGTAAGGCTGAAGCCATCACGAACCACAATAAATCCAGGGTGACAAACTGACTAATGAGGGTGGCTTGAATCGCCATCACAATGCCCAACATGGCGCTGCCATGCTGATTACGAAACACCATAAACACGATGGATAGGAAACCCAACACGGCGGTGAGCAATACAAATAACACACTCACACCGTCAACCGCTGCATGGTATTGTAGGGCGCGCCATAGTTTGACCTGTTCCGCGTATTGCATCACACTGAAGGCTTGGCTACTGTCAAAGCCCCAATATAAGGTGATCGCTAAAGCCAATTCGAGTAAGGCCGCAATACTCGCCACCATAAAAGCACTTTGCCCGCGTAGGCGAATTAATAGCAATGCCGCCAGCCATGGCGTTAATTGCAACAATCCTAATAAAGGCCAAGCATGAGAAGTTTCGATATACGTGATCATGCACAGTCCTTTTATAGAATCACGACCAGCGTGGCGGCAATCAATACCAGCAAATAACGCGGCTGACGCAAATAATTATCCAATAATTCGGCTTGTGCGCCCAAGAAGCGGGTTAAGCGCGACAGGCCATTGCCACTGCCTTGTAGTACCAAACGATTTTCAAACCACTCTAAAGCTTCAGCAGCCCATTGCATTAAAACGCCCAATACGCCAACACCTGTCCCTACTTGGCTTTCCAAACTTGGCATTGAGCCTGCGATGGTGGGGCGTCTGGATAAAATGGCCAATAAATTAGAGGAACCAGGTTGTCCCGTTAAAGGTTCAATAATACGTTCATCAAACAGTTGTGCCTCTTGAGCCAATTTGCGCGTGGGACGCACTAATAAACTATCAGCAATAGGATCTAGCCAAAAACGTTGTAAGGCCGCTGCATTGAGCCACGTCTTATTGCGTAACCACAGTGGGGGTGGTTCAACCGCTTTAGTGGTTTGCTGCATGAAGGAAGGCGCATGTAAAAACTGATAAGTGCGCCATAAGGTGTGCAAAACCAAATGAATCGTTGCCAAGGTATATAAACCTAAAGCAATCTCGATCAGCATTAAGCCTGTTTGCACCAAAGTCGCATGAATTAAAGAAGTTTTAATATCGGTCTGTGCCTGTGCTGTTAGCCAGCCATACACTACCGTTGCCAAGCCCATCGTGAATAACAGGTAGCTGAGTAGCGTGGCTTGTTCCAATAAAGGACTGATACGCAGTAACAGGTAAATGCCCGCATGACTCAGCACCGAACCATAAAATACCGCACTGGAGGGAGTAGGCCCTTCTAAAGCGCGCGTAATCCACGCGGAAAAAGGAAATTGTGCTGACTTAATCACGGCTGCTAGTGTTATGCCAAAGCCGATTAAGCTCATCATAAGATCCGATTCAGGCTGCGCTGCCGCAAATAAACCCTGCCAATCCGTCGTCCCTAAAAAACTTAGAGCAGTGAACAGTGCCAAAATGAAGGCCGCATCGCCAATACGATTGGTCACAAACGCACGGGTGGCATTGTAAGTAGCAATATCCCGCTGCCACGCATAAGCAATTAGTAAATAGGAACTGATGCCTGCTAACTCCCAACCAATGAAGGCTAATAGCGCTTCACCCGCCAATACTACTAACAAAACGCCACTGTGAAATAAGGACAGAATCATGAAATAGCGTTGGAAACCAGCTTCACGATGTAGATAATTGACAGAAAAACGCGTCACTAATAGCAGAATCACACTAAATAACACGCCGACGGTAAGGCTGAGTGCATCAAGACGGAAACTGATAGCCGCCGTGAAATGCGTTAAATCTAGCCAAGCTCCGAGCCAGTAGCTAGTGCTACCCCCACTGAGCCATGTGTATAAACCTGTCGCTGTTAACAGGATAGGTGCTACCGTGGCAGCACTGAGCGCCACCCAATGTGTTTCACGCTCACCCGCTTCGCCTCGATTCCAACCTAACATATACCCTAAGGCAATCCAAGCCGCAGCCAATAAAGGCAATAAGGGAACCAGCGCAATCATGAAGGCCAACTTAGACATGAACAGCCCCCGAAACAATGCGCACCGGCGGTAAATGGACTTTTTCCCCCTGATACCAATCCACTGAATGCTCAAACTGTGCTAATTCACTGGAGCCAATCCAGCGTACAAAACCTTGTTTAGGATAGAAATGATAAATCTCGGGTAAAGCAGGAGGCTTTACCCCTAATAGCACCCAACCATTACCGATTAACTCTTGTAACACCGCTTGACGCTGATAAACGGCTTCAACTATGGCAAGGTCGGCCTCAATTACCACCTGCAAGCGCATAGGCTCGTGAATTTCAATCATCTGTTTAGGTAGGCCAGTACGTAAATCACTACTGGCACCCTCCATCACCCCCAATAAGCCCATTACATTGTGAGTGACTTTCGAGCCACAACCGTAGCGATCATTGTCCACCGTGGAAAAATAGTATTCTAAATTGATCCCAGCACCGACCGGAGCCGTCGTGAGCAAAACGCTTTCCAATAAACGCCCATCGCTATCACCATGACAATCATAAGAAATCAGAAAGGCACGCCGATCTAAGAAAAGACTTTGGCTCATATGGCGTCGCCCAACAAATGCTACCGCATTCGTGACATGACCCAGCTCAGGGCGCGGTTGGCTATAGTCCATTCCACGTCCTGCAACATGCTGCGCTGCTGCGAGTAGACTAGGTTTTCGCGGGGCTGACATTAGTTTGCGACAACGTTCATGGGCGGAATGCTGGCTCGCTAAATATAGGGTTTTCTGCAAGTCATTAAACGCTAATTCCAAGCGTTTAGGGATTAAATCCAAATCCTGCCAACGGATTTCTTCGGTGCAGGTGTCATGCTCACCGCCGATAAACCATGTATCTTTGGGAATCTGAATAGCATCAGCAGCTAATAATTCTCGCACTTCAGGGCGATTAGCCATGGCCGCAAAACTACGCGCATTAGGGCCGCTATAACGCCCACTACAAGCGCCACAGCCATAAGCAGCTTGATGGGGATTATTCTGGTTGGTGGAATAATGTCCCAACATAATGACTAAAGGGGCAAAACCTTGAGTCAGACCGGTCGCCTTGAGGAAATTGCCCACTAATTGAGCTTGCTCTTCATTCGTAAACCCCACTTGGTTGTGCTGAGCAGAGCGTTGAGGATCAATGTGGCTAGCCGTCAGATGTAAACGACTGGGCACAACACCTTCAAAACGCTTTTTAGCCCGCTGAACACTACTACCAAAGCGTAATGGCGCAAATGATTTACCCGCCATTACCCCTAAAGCAGCTGGCGCTGCGGCGAGCGCCGTTAATGTCCCCAAGCCCAAACGCGTACGTGTCCATTGATGCAGGCCATTAAAGAAACCTAAACGCTCATGACGGCGTTTCTGGTGAAGTGCAAAAGCCGTCGCTGACTCGGCTAGCGCTTTTTCTTGAATCAGATTCACCGGTGTGACGGGCACAGGGCAAAGCTTACTACTGCGCTCATCATCCATACCTTGCCAATTCATGGGAATATTAAAAAATGCCGCTGCCCCCAAGGTTTCAATACTAGGGTCACATTCTTCCACATGCCGCCGGAAACCTTCCTCGCGGTCATCCATGCAGCAAATCACTTGCGCTTGTGGCCGACACGAACGATTAGCCCAAGTACCTTTCTGATGATTGTGTAAAATCGCGTTGTAAATAGCATTACGATAATTCAGTTCATACGCCTGCAACCACAAAAAGCTTAATTGCTGCTCATCCATTACCTCAAGACTAGCCAGTAACTCCGCTACTTTTTCTGAACCTAGCTGCTGAATATCTACACCTGTTAATCCTAAGTGTTGTGCCAAACGAAACAAACGCCAAGCACGATCGGACGCTTGAATATTCACCCCTTCATCAGTAACTGAGGAATGTTTCCACGCCCAAATCATTTGTGCTAAATGCAACCAAGCCGCAGCATCATAATGGTCGCGTTGGTGGAGATCGATTTGTTGCCGATCTAATAATTGGTGTGCCAATACCATGAGATACTCGGGTAATTCACCTTTAAAGCGCTCATAACGCACCAAAAATTCATCCAGATGGTCAAGGAAATAACCACGTAACTCCGGCAAGCTCGCCTCAATCAACCACTGATCCCGACAAACTTGGCGTGCCGTAATATGCTCCAATAGCAAACGCACGGCTAAATAATCGCGCATATCAACCGCATTGGGTAAATGCTGATATGCTGGTGTGCGATGCCGCCATAACATCATACCCGACCACCCCGGTAAATCTAAGGCAAGGTGCTCTAAATACGTTTCCCAATTCGCCTCAGGAATACCCAAACGCCGTAACTCAGCCTCAATCGTGGCACTCGCTTCATCAGGTAAAGAATCTAGGTGTTCAATCCAATCTGGCACACCATTCAGATTCGCACTCCAATCGGTCGCTGCCTGCATTTTCCACCACGTATAAAAACTCTTGGTGGGTAAAGTGGCTGAATTGGGTGCCAGTCCTTGATCTAGCCACAACGACAATGGGCGTAATAATAAGGGGCGCGCACTCTCCAAAATATCGTGCCCCAACAAGACTTGCAGCAAACCACGCAAGGTCATCTTGTGCCCAACTTGATGCAATAGGTCATCCAAGACTTCACGCGCATATTGATGCAACACAGGATTCAAACTCATTTCGCCTGCGGCTAATGTCTGCCCAAATAAGCGTGAAGCTCTATCAGGCGCAACATGCACCAACTCCTCAGCATGAGATAAGGCACGATCGAAATGCAAAACCTCTAAACAGCTTTGCCACAACTGCTGAATCGCAACACCTTCGTTCGCCAGACCTTGTTGGATAGCACGCTTTAACCACTGTGTTTTGGTTTCATGTGGAACATCTGCTTGGCAACCAGCTAAGGCTTGCTCTTCTTCAATCTTCCAAACCAATTGGTGGGGTGTAATGGCTTGAATCGGATAGTTTAAGACCACGCGATAAACATCTGCGCGTGTCAGCGTTTTATCCTTAAGCGTTATGATGACTTGATCCGCCGCTACGTCCGCTTGCTGCAAAACAGTATCCAAATCAGCTTGGGTAATCCGCCCCTGTTGATACTGCTCACGAAATTTTTCCAGTGGCCAATAGCCGCGATTGCCGGTTAATTCAGAAGCAGTGCGCACGGCATCCGGAAAGGGTAAATGTTGAAACCCATGCAGGGTATTGTGATGGACGAAATCACGAATCGGTGCTTGATTCGGCAATACATGATTTAAGTGCTCTAATAGATGCTCAAGCCGTTCAGCAAATGGCTTGGACGCTTTATCATGATGATGCTTCATCACAAGCCTCCTTGGACAAAAGCGCTAGCCCACTGACTCACTGAGACTTGCAAACGACTTATTAGCAGTGTGGGATAAAACCCTAGCCATAGGGTTGCTGCCATTAAAGCCATTCCCGCCATACATTCGCTTAAGTTCAGGTCTTTCATCGTGCTCCAATCCCCACGCATTGGGCCCGTGTATAAACGTTTAGCAGTACGCACACTATAGGTAGCTGAAATCAGAACTCCTAACGATAAAATTGCAATAAGCCAAGTCCAACGCTGAAAACCACCCACTAAAGTGTGTAATTCAGCCACGAAACCGATCGTCCCCGGCATACCAACATTGCCTAATAAAGCAAATACCATCAGACCAGCCAGCAAAGGCGTTGTCGCCAACATCGAGCCATAGTCATCAATGTTATAAGTCTGTGTACGCTCATACAGTAATCCCACCAACATAAACAGCAAGGCACTCACCAAACCATGCCCTAACATTTGCGTGAGAGCACCGGTTAAGCCATAGTGATTTAAAGTGGCAATCCCCACCAATACAGCGCCCATATGACTCACTGACGCATAAGCGACCATGCGCTTAAGATTTTGCTGACGCCACGCCAATAAACCGCCATAAATAATGCCGATCAAACCTAAAGCGACTAATAGACCCTGTAATTGCAGTGCTGCTTGCGGCAGCATGTCTACGCTACGAATCAAACCATAAGCGCCCATTTTCACTAGAATACCGGACAGCAACATGGCAACAGGCGTTGGCGCTTCTACATCCGCTAAAGGCAACCAGCCATGCAGGGGAAAGATAGGCATTTTCACCCCAAAACCAATTAACAGCCCTAAGAAAATGAGGGTCTGTTCGCTAGCGGGTAGCGCTTGTGCTGCCGTTTTAATAGAATCAAATAAGAAAGAATGCGCAGGATTGGCATCGAATAATAATAATAGACTCAATAGCATAAATACTGAGCCACCCATGGTATATAAAACGAAATTTAATGCGGCCGTTTGACGCTGTGATTCTCCCCAACGATCAATGAGAAAAAATAGGGGGATGAGGACTAATTCCCAAAACACATAAAATAATGCCCAGCCTTGGCTAATAAAAACGCCTGTCGTAGCAAACTCTAGTAATAACACCAGCACATAATAACTTTTAATACGTTCTTTGATGGAACCCGATACGCTGAGGGCAATTAGGATTAAGAGCTGTGTTAATACAATTAAAGGATAAGAGATACCATCCACACCGAAGACAAAATAAGTACCAAGTCTTGGATTCCACGTATATTTGCTAAACAACTGCACAGCAGGATTATTAAAATCAATGGCTGAGCTTAATACTACACTCAATAATAAAGCTAGGCTCGCAGTACTAAGCGCCAACAGACGAATTAAACGCGGTGAGGCATTCGGCCAAAGCAAAATAAATAAGGCGCCACCGAGAGGTAGCAATAGCAAAACGATTAAAAAATCCATGTCAAGCCCGACTGATTGTCCCGCAGCGAATGTATTGGCCTAAAGTACCAAAACCTTGATAGTAAGATGAATAGGGCTAAGTCACTAGCCCACTATTCATTAGGGAATAGGCCGAAGACTATTAAGTTTTTCTAACGTCGGTAGTGTAAGCGTCAACGGCGAGTCCGTCACGTTCCATTGGCCTTTTGCAACATTATCACCACTTAGACTATTGAAAATGGCATAACTATACTTGCCATAGTGCGGTAATTTACGTGCTAATACCTGCAAAGCTTCTGGTGTGGGCGCATCCAACAAAATCACAGGTTGCTGACCTGCCGTTAAAGCCAAGCCTAGTGAATGCAGTCCACACATATAAGTTTCGCTATTTAAGGTAAAAGCCGTATCGTTCAATTTAAACGGCTGATTGGCACGCATGAGCAAACGCGTCAGTGCTTCATTATCGCCTCCCAATAACACCATAATCCCACTCTCCGGCAAGGGTTCATCATCATATTGGATGCGAGACTGTGGATTGTTTTTAGCAAGCTGTTCGGCCCACTCTTCCCAAGCGAACTCCATGCCTGTGGTTAATTTGCGCTGCAATACAAAATACTTGGGTTCATCATTAAACAAAACATTCAAGGCCGCTGGTACTTCTCTCGCATTAGGCAAGCGCAAGACTTCAAAATAAGGATCAACCGCGACCGCCACAGGCAATTTTTCATACAGCAGGCTTAAGGTTTGCTCGCTTTGATACACGGGAAACCATTGGGTATTTTGCTGTCCATCAGCAAAGCTTGCCACAATCGGCACGCGCATTTGCCAAGGTTTATCACCCTGTTGTTTTAAGCTTAACCCTAACTGCACTTGTGTACCTACTAGCTTCAAGCTTGCTTGCTTTAAGCTCAATTGAGGTGCACCGGTACGGTTTAAACCTTGTTCAAATAACCCTTTTAAATCTTGCTGGCTTACGCGCTCAAACATTTTTTGGAGATCGTCAAAGCTTGCTGCACGAAAACGATAGTTTTGATAAAACTGTTTTAGTGCAGTAAAAAATGAAGCATCGCCGATTTGTAAGCGCAGGCTATGAAACAACATCAACGCTTTACTATAACCCACGGCTTGGGTTGCATTATCGTGACGGCTGCGAAAAGCATTTAAGGGCAGGTCATGACCAGCTTGCGTAAAAGCAGCGTATTGTTGTAAAGCATCGCGCCGATAATCTGCACCTAAGCCTTTTAATTCTTTTAAATAATAGTCACTTAAATAGGCAGTTAAACCCTCACTCCAATTCGCCTGACTGGCATCAGTATAAACACCATTTCCCCACCAATTATGCAAAATTTCATGCGGTAATGATGTCTCCAGAATAAAGGGTAGGCGCATAACTTTTGAGCCAAGCAAAGTAAATGACGGCATTCCCCAACCTGTTTCCCAAAAACTTTCTACGGTTGCGAATTTTTTATAAGGATACTCACCTAATAGATTGGTATAAAAGCTAAGATACTCCTGTGTCGCTTTTAGATATTGATTCGCTAGCGTTTCATTATTATTCAATAAATAAACTTGTGCAGCACCAGCTTGATAGAAAGTAAAGGCGCCAGCGACCAAATAAATCGCATCTTGTGGATGTTGCTCAATCCATGTTTTCCCTTGCAACTCGCCCTGAGTAATACTCAGCCAATTCGGCGGCAAATCTACTGCTAGCGTAAAGGTATGGCGTGCATTTGGTAATTGTGCATACCACGCTAAATTGGGGTCGAGGTAAAGACCACGCTCACTCAACATGACACAGATTTGCTGGAGCCAATCACAGTCAGGGGTTGAGGTGAATTGCCCCTCATATTCCAGCGTGATCGATTGATTAGGCGCCACTGCAATAAGGCGCCTATCACCCTGAATGCGTGACGTTTGCTTAGATGTTAAACGGAACTTCTTATTTAAGGATACTTCTAACGTTTGATGGGGTGGCACATTGAACGCGATGTTATCCTTAATCGACACAGAACCAAGAGATAGATCAGGTGTGACTTGTAATTGGTGATGAATGATTAAGTCGGTGTCTTTGTCAGTAGCGAGAACTGGAAAAGCATAAAGCAACCCACACAACAGCCATAGCCAATACCTGAAACCTTGTCGCATTCTATCCATTGCGTTGTTCGCCTCCCTTGATCATTGTGTATGCTGTTAGCGTAAGAGCGTGAAGCCTAGTAAAACTCAGTAGTCTGCATTATTTTTTAAGTGTTATGGAATTTTTATGAAAAAAATACGCTGTTATGCACTTACTGTGCTCACTCTAATGAACCCGCTCGCTTTCAACGCTGCTCAAGCTTCCACGGCAACCTTACAACATCAGACCCAAGCCGATGTACTGAGTTATATCCAGCATTACCAGCCACCCGCCTCAAATGGCGAGAAAAAATTAAGTTTTCTTGAGTTAAGTGCACAACTAAAAAACAAACGTATTGTATTTGTTAGCGAAATTCATGATCGTTACGATCATCACCTGAATCAACTGGCGATTTTAAAAGCCATGCACCAACAAAACCCTAATATAGCGTTAGGTGTGGAGTGGTTTCAGCAGCCCTTCCAACACGTGGTTAATGCGTATCTAGCCGGTAAGATCAATGAAAACGAATTATTGCGCCAAACGGATTATTATGAGCGCTGGCGTTATGATTTCCGTATGTTACGCCCGATTTTAGAATTCGCCAAAGCTAACAAAATTCCCGTCCTTGCTTTAAATGCACCGAGTGAAATTACACGTAAAATTGCCTTGAGTGGCTTAAGTCAATTAACACCTAGCGAGCGAGCACAAATTCCTGCTCAAATTACGCCACCGAGTGAATCGTATCAACAACGCTTAAAACAAGTTTTTGCCCAACATTCGCGTGAAGAAAGCCACTTTAAAAACTTTGCCTTGGCACAACGCGTATGGGATGAAACCATGGCGGCTAATATTGTGCAGTTTCTTAAACAAAATCCTCAAACGCGCATGGTGGTATTAGCAGGGCAAGGGCATATGAGTTTTGGCTCAGGTATCCCAGCCGACGTGAAACGGCAATTGCCCAAAGAAAGTATGCTTACCATTCATAGCACCAGTGCACGCGATATACAGCGGGGCCAAGCGGATTATTTTATTTTAAGTGAATATCAAAGCCTGCCACCTACCAGCAAATTAGGTGTGTGGCTAGATTCAAAACCAAATGGTGTGCATATTGGCAAATTAATCCCCAATAGCGCTGCAGCCAAAGCTGGTTTACAAGAAGGCGACCGTATTACACGGATTAATGATCAAGTGATTGATAGTAGTAGCGATTTATTTCTGACATTGGCGCAATATCGCCCTGGCGAACAAGTACAAATTGGTATAGAGCGCCGTTCAGCTCCAGAAAAACAACGTGCGCAAACGCTTAAACTAACGCTTCAATAAGGACGCTCGCCCACCCAATTACCGGGCGGATCATAATTACACACCCAAATTTGACCAGCATTAGGGCAATAGGCCATACCACAACCTATTTGGCGGGTTGTGCGCCATACCATTTGGGTGTAATGTCCGCATTGCTTGCCGCGACGACAAGTGTTTTTCCCATAACGGTAATCACTTTGTTCATCTGACCACGCTTGAGCAACCTCACTAGAGCTAACTAGGCTCGGCTCACGATTACCATCTGACCAGATAAGTGCGCTTGCCCAATATAAATTTTCACCAAATGCTTCGCGATCTTGACCCAATTCTTGGCGATGCTTGAGATGGCAACCGTAATTTTGTGCCAAACTGCCCGCCCATTCTTGCGCATAATTGGCCAAGTAGGGAGACCAAGTTAGCTCCGACAAGCCCAGCATGGCACGTACTTGATTGTGAGCTTGTACCATCTCCTCAGGATTTAGCGTGCTTACGCCCGCCACTACCGACACGGGTCGATCAGCGGGTGTAGTACTGGTACAAGCACTCAGTAAAAATAACGGTAATATACCGAGCCATTTAAGCTTATTGCTGGCGTACATAAGGATTATAGCTACGCTCCTCGCCAATAGTGGTATTAGGCCCGTGGCCAGGGATGACCGTAACGTGATCGTCCAAGGTGAATAATTGTTGTGTTATCGAGTCCAATAATTGCTGATGATTGCCGCCCGGAAAGTCAGTACGCCCAATACTGCCTGAAAATAACACATCACCGGCAAAGACTCTATTTTCACTGTGATCGATTAAAACCACATGGCCAGGCGTATGGCCAGGGGTATGGCGCACTTCGAAACGTTGTTTCCCTAAGGTTAAGGTATCGCCGTGTTTTAGCCATTGATGGGGCGTAAATGCCTCGTGCGGCGGGAAACCAAACATTTGCGATTGGCGTGGCAAGGCATCCAACCAATATTTATCGCCCTCGTGCGGGCCAATAATAGGAATCTGATAAGCCTCGGCTAATGGCAACGTCCCGCCAACATGATCCAAATGTCCATGAGTCAGCCATACAGCAACTGGCTTTAAACCTTGTTGCGTTACGAAAGCCTGCAACTGATCCACATCACCGCCCGGATCAACAAACGCGCATTCTTTGGTGACATCGCACCAAACAACGCTACAGTTTTGTTCGAATGGCGTTACTGGAATAGAACGATAAGGCATTATCAATAGCTCAAAATAGACTTAATGAGCAGAAAATTTAACAGCCTTTAGCGAGTTTGAATAGCACTACTTGCCAATACAGAACGAACTAAAAATTTCACCTAATAAATCATCGGGAGTAAATTTGCCGGTGATTTGCCCCAAAGCCTCTTGAGCTACGCGTAATTCTTCCGCCATTAATTCACCCGCTTGAAAAGTGTTTAGCTGAATAGAGGCGGCTTCTAAGGCTTGTTGCGTTTCTTTTAACGCTTGTAAATGACGACGACGCGCCATAAATATGCCTTCGTTTTCACCTTGGAATCCCATGCGCGCTTTTAATGCCTCGCGCAAGACATCCAAACCTAAGTTTTGCTTGGCAGATATATATAACTGTTCGCCTTGCTGACCGGCAGTTTTGCCGCTGAGATCAATTTTATTATGCACCACTAAGCGCGGTATCGATGGCGGTAGACGTTGGATAATATCACCGGTTTCTAGGGGCGCTGTATCGTCCACCAGTAATAAAATCAAGTCGGCCTTATCCACTTCCTGCCAAGCACGCTCAATGCCTAATTGCTCCACTAAATCCTCACTGGCGCGCAAACCTGCTGTATCGACAATGTGTAAAGGCATACCATCCAGATTAATTTGTTCGCGTAGGACGTCACGTGTAGTACCTGCAATCGGTGTCACCAAAGCGGTTTCTTGGCCTGCTAAAGCATTTAATAAACTCGATTTTCCTGCATTGGGGCGGCCAATAATCACCAAGTGCATACCATCACGCAATAAACTGCCTTGCTGCGCTTTTTGCATTAATTCATGTAGAGTTTGCTGTAATTGCGCTAAACGTCCAGCCACTACACCATCTGCTAAAAAGTCAATTTCTTCCTCTGGAAAATCAAGGGCTGCTTCGACATAGATGCGTAGCTCAATCAAAGTTGTTAACAACTTATCCACAGCTTGTGAAAAATCGCCTTGCAAGGAGCGTAAGGCTGAACGAGCTGCTTGTTCTGAACTCGCATCAATTAAATCTGCAATGGCTTCGGCTTGGGCTAAGTCGAGTTTGCCATTTAAGAAAGCACGTTCTGAAAACTCACCAGGTCGCGCTAAACGCGCCCCTAATTCAATACAGCGTTTTAAAACTGTATCTAAAACAACCCTGCCACCGTGCCCCTGCAATTCCAGTACGTCTTCACCCGTAAAGGAATGCGGTGCAGGAAAATAAAGCGCAATACCATCATCTAAGGTTTGTTGATTTACTGCGAGAAAAGGGCGGTGAATTGCAGTACGGGGGCGGGGTAAAGAACCTAAGATACCTTCAGCAATCAATCTTACTGAAGGCCCAGACAGTCGGATAATACCGACACCACCGCGCCCTAAAGGCGTTGCAATAGCCACGATGGTGTCGTTAGTGTTCCACATGGAACCTTTCCTATTAAACGTGTCCCAATAATTTCTTATTGATTACCCACTGTTGTGCAATTGAAAGGGCATTGTTGACTACCCAATATAGCACTAAACCCGCAGGGAAGAATAAGAACATGACCGTGAAAATGACCGGTAAAAATTGGAAAATCTTCTGTTGCATGGGATCGGCTGGAGGCGGATTCAACTTCTGCTGCAAGAACATGGTTGCACCCATAATTAATGGCAACACATAGAAAGGATCCTTAATGGATAAATCCTTATACCACAGAATCCAAGGGGCTTGGCGCAGCTCCACACTTTCTAGCAAAACCCAGTACAAGCCCATAAAGACAGGAATTTGAATTAAAATCGGCAAACAACCGCCCAACGGGTTAATTTTTTCCTTCTTATACAAATCCATCATTGCTTTTTGCTTGGCTTGTGGATCACTCGCAAAGCGTTCGGTGATTTCCTTTAAACGCGGTGCAACTGCTTTCATTTTGGCCATAGAACGATAGCTCGCTGCGGACGGCCAGAAGAATAATAATTTAATGAATATAGTGAGAAGTATAATCGTCCAACCCCAATTACCTACTACGCCATGAATCCACTTCATCACCGCAAAAATCGGCTTCGATACCACAGCGAAAATACCGTAATCCACTGTTAAATCCAAACCCTTGGCAACTTTCTCTAAATCATCCTGTAGCTTAGGACCTACCCATAATTTGCTGGTGAATACACCCTCACCACCCGCTGCTACATTGAGTAAAGGGCCTTTTACACCTAGACGGTAGAAGACCGTGCCATTTTCATTAAACTCATTACCATAATAATAATTTTCTTGAGTTTGATCAGGTACCCAAGCTCCAACGAAATAATGTTGAAGCATAGCAATCCAACCTCCATTAGCTTTAGCCGTACCAGCCGCCAAATCCTTAATATTGGTGTATTGCAGTTTGGTATATTTATCATCTAAATAGTAGGCGCCCCCTTCATAAGCCTGCACACCACTCGTTAAAAGATTCCGATTGGTCACAGCAGGGCCGTGTTGAAGCTGGCTATATTGCAACGCACTCCAAGTGGTTGGAGAATTATTTTTGACTAAATGATTGACCTCAACCTCAAAGTGTCCACGTTGGAAACGATAAGCCTTGGTCACCACAACGCCATTCGACCCCGTCCATGTTAAAGGTACAATTAATTCATTTTGGCCATTTTCTAAAACATAGTCCGTTTTTTCGAACTTATATTCGGCCGTGTGACTAGGGGCTAATTGGGAAACATCCTGTCCTTGCACAGCACCATGCACCAAGCCAGACTGCGCAACATAGCCACGGTTAGTTAAATCAAGAATCCGTACAGGCTTATCTTTTTGATCTAAACTTACTGGATAAGTAGGTAGATCAGCTGTCACCACATCGCCGCCACGGGTACTGATTTGGAGGTCCAAGACATCGGTTCTAACACGAATCAATTGACCAGCCGCAACATTCGAAGCAGTCGGCAAAGCCGTATTAGGCGATGCTGTTGTAGTGTCAGTGGCAGTGGGTACTGCACTATTCTGATTGGTGGTTTGGGTCACTTGCACTGGTGTGGGTGGTGCAGGTGCATGATCTTGTTTCCAAGTGGTCCACATCAGAAAGCCAAGGAATAACAAGGTGATATATAGGAAAGGACGTTGAGAATCCATAAAGCCTCAATCCGTTAGTCGGGTTTAGTCTGCTTGGCTCGGCACAGCGGCGGGAGATAGTTTGGGATACAATCTGATCGCTTGCTGCCATAACAAATCAAGCTGGAGCAGTATAGCAGTGTTATCTAAGCCTGCCACCTCAGCTTGTGACAAGATAACAAAATCAACAGCAGGTAATTGGGAATAGTGCAGGCGAAAACTCTCCCGTGTGAGGCGTTTAACTCGATTACGATCAACCGCACGTTTTAAACTACGTTTTGATAAGGCAAAACCTAAACGTGCTCGACCCGAAGTGCTTTCACGTACTCGAACCAATAAACCAATCACAGAGATACGACGATGTAAGCCTCGTTCAAAAACCCGCTGAAACTCACTGGCGCGGGTTATTCGATAGCTGCGCGGATAGGAAAACGCCACAGCCCGCATAAACCGCTATTAAGGAATTAGGCGTTTCCGGCCTTTCGCACGGCGAGCACTTAATACTTTGCGACCATCAGCAGTAGCCATACGAGCACGAAAACCGTGAACACGAGCGCGACGCAACTTACTTGGTTGAAATGTTCTTTTCATGGCGATCCACCAGCGATATTTAAAATTGAATAGGCTAACTAAGCAGCCGAATCCGGCAGCTCACAAAAAGGTTCAGCACAATAAAAGATAAACCGACGCTTGTCAAGCGCTTAAAAACCATAGGGTAAAGGAAGTTTGCTTGTGGATAACTTAGCGCACAGGCTATACTCAGTCCCTTCACCTCAACACAAACCAATCCTGTCATTTACTTACGGGACGCCTTTTTTATGCTTTGGCAACAATGCCTGACTCAATTAGAACACGAGTTTCCTAGCCAAGAAATTGGTACTTGGCTACGCAGTTTACAAGCGGTTGAGCGTGATAATACCTTGTTTTTATTAGCGCCTAATCCTATCGTGCTCCAACATATCCACGAACATTACTTGCCCGCTATTGTCAATCATGTACGCAATTTATCAGGCGATCGTGAATTTGATGTGATGTTGCAAATTGGCTCGCGCCCATTACCACGCGCCACCATTCCTCCCGCTGAGCCGAGCCCATCGCCCACTACAGCAAACCAGCTTAGCTCGTTCACGGCGCCTGCTCCTAGCTTGTCTAGTGCAGCCAGCGAGGGTTTTGTTAATGCACTCAATTCAAAAATGACCTTTGTTAATTTCGTCGAAGGTAAATCGAATCAATTAGCACGTGCTGCAGCCTTACAAGTAGGCGAGAATCCGGGTATTTCCTATAACCCTTTATTTATTTATGGTGGTGTTGGTTTAGGTAAAACCCACTTAATGCACGCTATCGGTAATTGTATTGTCGCTCGCAATCCCCAAGCTCACGTTTTATATGTCTATGCGGAGCGCTTCGTTAATGACATGGTAAATGCCTTACGCTTATCACGCATTGAAGAATTTAAACAGCATTATCGTAGCGTTGATGCCTTATTAATTGATGATATTCAATTCTTCGCCAATAAAGATCGTTCGATGGAAGAGTTTTTCCATACTTTTAATGCTTTATTGGAAGGGCAAAAACAAATTATTTTAGCCAGTGATCGTTTTCCACGTGATGTGGAGGGGATCGATGATCGTCTACGCTCGCGCTTTAATTGGGGACTAACGGTGCAAGTCGAACCCCCAGATTTAGAAACGCGTGTTGCCATTTTGCGTAAAAAAGCCGAAGACCTAGAGGTTTTATTACCGCAAGATGCCGCCTTTTTTATTGCAAAGAATTTCCGATCCAATATTCGTGATTTAGAAGGTGCTTTACAACGCGTGATGGCGAGTATGCGCTTAAGACATGCGAACGAATTAACGATGGATTTTGTGCATGATGTTTTGCGCGATCAATTAGCAAGCCAAGACAAAATGGTATCCATTGCTAATATCAAAAAGGTCGTTGCTAAACACTACAACATCCGTGTCAATGAACTAGATGCCAAGCGCCGCACACGCTCAGTGGCGCGCCCACGCCAAGTAGCGATGGCTTTGGCCAAGGAATTAACTAATCATAGCCTGCCTGAAATCGGCAATGAATTTGGTGGGCGTGATCATACCACCGTGTTACACGCTTGTCGCAAAGTGGTAGAACTACGGGAATCAGACAGCCGTATTGAGGAAGATTACCGTATATTGATTCGTACTTTGACCAGCTAGGGATAACTTGTGGATAAGTCATGAAATTACCTGTGGATAAACTGTGGATGAAAACTTATCCACAACTCATCCACAGGATATACCAGTGCTTACTGACAGTCTAGTCACTGGAATGATATACTTTAAGCTACTGATAATGCTAAATTTTATCAACTTATCCACAGAAAGTACTGCTCCTTATTATTATGATTATTAAGATATATAAAGATATAGAATTATGAAACTAACTCAAACCCGTGAAGCTCTACTGGAAGACTTGCAGGCTACTTTAGGTGCTATTGAAAAACGTAATACCTCTCCAATCTTGGAAAATGTATTACTCAAGATCGCGAAGCAAACTAGCTATTGGCGTGGCACCGATCTCGAACTTGAAATTGCTAGCACCTCGCCTTTGCTTGATTCAACAGATGGCGAAATTACCCTGCCCGCTCGTAAACTAGCGGATATCTGTAAAGCGCTACCTGCAGAAAGTTTGATTGCGATTGATGTACAAGAGCAACGTGCCATAGTCAGTTGTGGACGTAGTCGTTTTGAATTAGCCACTTTACCAGCTAGCGATTTTCCTGACTTGGACGATATTGGCGAAACGCATGAGCTTGTTTTGCCAGAAGCCGAACTAAAAACTTTATTGGAAAGCACTGCTTTTGCGATGGCCAATCAAGACGTGCGTTATTACTTAAACGGCATGCTTTTGGAGTTGACATCTGATTACATTCGCACTGTCTCCACAGATGGGCATCGTTTGTCGCTTTATACTTATACACAGCTTGATAAGCCAATAGACAAAGAAACCCAAGTTATTATTCCGCGTAAAGGTGTTTTAGAGCTCTCGCGTTTATTACGTGCTGATAGCCAAGTGCCAGTTCAAGTGCAACTAAGTCAAAATCATTTGCGCGTGCAACTTGGAAAATTACGTTTCACCACTAAATTAGTAGATGGGCGTTATCCCGATTATAAAGCTGCCGTTCCAGCGAAAGGCCAAATTCAAGTGGATGTGGATCGGAAAGCTTTTAAAGATATGCTGACCCGCGTTGCTATTTTATCCAATGAGAAATTCCGAGGCGTGCGTTTAAGTTTGCGCGATAATATTTTAGTGGTGCAATCTAATAATCCTGAGCAAGAAAGTGCGCAAGATGAATTAGATATTTTATATCAAGGCGAAGAATTTAATATTGGTTTCAATGTCAATTATCTATTAGATGCAGTAAATCATTTGCAACATGACACCTTACGCTTGCAATTAAATGCGCCTGAAAGTAGTGCTTTAGTCACTGATCCACTGAATGAAGCGATTCGTAACGTTATTATGCCGATTCGTTTATAGGTCAAACTTGTGTGGTTAGAAAGCTTGAGCGTGGAAAATTGTCGCGCTTTGCAACAAGTATCCTTGGACTTATCCCCACAATTTAATGTGTTTAGTGGTGATAATGGGTCAGGCAAATCAAGTTTGATTGAAGCTTTGTGTATTTTGTCGCGCGGGCGCTCGTTTCGTACCCCACGTATAGCGGAGGTGATTCGCCAGGATGCCACTGCGCTTACAATAGCGGGGCGGGTGAAAACGGATGATTTACAAACTTATCCACTGGGTATTCACAAAACTACCCGCCAAACCCGCATTCGTATTAATCATCAGGATATTTATCAACAAGCGGAATTGAGTCGGCATTTGCCGGTAACCGTGATTCATCCTGATACGATTGATCTGGCGGGCGGTTCTCCCGTGCAACGTCGCGCTTTATTAGATTGGTTGGCCTTTTATGCTGAGCCTGAATTTCACCGTGATTGGCGTGCGTATCAGCGTATTCTCAAGCAACGTAATAGTTGTTTACGTGAATTGAGTCAGCGTTATGCCTTGCCATATTGGACGAATGAATTGATTCAGCTTCAGCCAAAGTTTAATCGTTATCGTCAGCAGGCTTTGTTGGCTTTACAGGAATCACTAAAAAATTTGGCGGTTTTATTAGAGCCATTAGGCTGTGTACAACTGTACTTATCCACCGGTTTTCCCAGTCAGGTGGATAACGTAGATGCTGATACCTTGGAGCAATTTTTTAAAGAAAAGCAAGATATGGAATTGCGTCATGGGGTGAGTCTCTATGGGGCGCATCGTGGCGATTTAATGATTCATTTGGATGAACAAGCTGCCGCACGTACGGCATCGCGCGGACAATTAAAAATCTTGGGGATTGCTTTATTGCTCGCACAGAGTAATGCCATTACCCAAGACATCACAAAACGCGGTATAATAGCGATCGACGATTTAGCGTCCGAATTGGATAGCCTTAATCAGCAGCGCTTGTATCAGGTGTTGAGTCAATCTTCACAACAATTAATGATTACTGGCACTCGTCCACCACCGGATCATTTTTTACCAAATCAAACGCGCTTGTTTCATGTGGAACATGGCCACATTAGTCTGGCGACGGCTTTGTATTGATTATT
This sequence comes from Thiolinea disciformis DSM 14473, assembly GCF_000371925.1. Taxonomy (GTDB): domain Bacteria; phylum Pseudomonadota; class Gammaproteobacteria; order Thiotrichales; family Thiotrichaceae; genus Thiolinea; species Thiolinea disciformis. The sequence continues at coordinate 156,072 of NZ_AQVE01000001.1, forward strand.
GAAGGACAGTCATGAGCGAACAACAATACGATTCCAGTAATATCAAAGTTCTAAAAGGACTCGAAGCGGTTCGCAAACGCCCTGGCATGTACATTGGCGATACCGATGATGGTACTGGTTTGCACCATATGGTGTTCGAGGTTGTGGATAACTCTATTGATGAAGCGTTGGCAGGCCATTGTAAAGAAATCAAAGTCGAGATTTTTAGCGACGGCTCAGTCAAAGTAACCGATGATGGTCGTGGCATTCCTGTGGATATCCACGCGGAAGAAGGCATTCCAGCCGCGCAAGTGATTATGACCATTCTACACGCAGGCGGTAAATTCGACGATAACTCCTATAAAGTTTCTGGCGGTCTACACGGTGTAGGTGTATCGGTAGTTAATGCGCTTTCTGAAGAGCTAGAACTCACTATTCGCCGTAATAATAAAGTTTATCGCCAAATGTATAAGCTTGGTGACCCACAAACGGGCTTGGAAATTATTGGAGATACGGAAGGAACTGGTACATCGGTGCGTTTTTTACCGAGTCCACAAATTTTTACCCAAACCGAATTTCATTACGATATTTTGGCTAAACGCTTGCGTGAATTATCGTTCTTGAACTCTGGCGTGCGGATTCGTTTAATTGATCGGCGCGGTGAAGGGCGCGAGGAAGTTTTCCAATATGAAGGCGGCATTCGTGCCTTCGTGGAACATCTAAATCGCATGAAAACACCAGTAAATCAAAACATTATTTATTTCTCAGGCGAGCGCGACAATATTGGTGTAGAGGTTTCCTTACAATGGAATGATTCCTATCAGGAAAATATTTTCTGCTACACCAATAATATTCCTCAACGGGATGGCGGTACCCACTTATCCGGTTTCCGTGCGGCGTTAACACGTACCCTGAATCAATACATGGAGCGTGAAGGCTTAGCCAAAAAAGAAAAAGTCGCGCCAACTGGCGATGACGCACGTGAAGGTTTAACGGCCGTTTTATCGGTTAAAGTACCTGATCCAAAATTCTCATCTCAAACCAAAGAAAAGCTAGTTTCCTCGGAAGTGAAAGGCGCTGTGGAAGCAGCGGTTGCTGAGTGTTTGAATGACTTTTTATTGGAAAATCCTGCAGAAGCACGAGCGATTACCGGCAAGATGTTGGATGCAGCACGCGCTCGCGAAGCTGCACGTAAAGCCCGTGAAATGACGCGTCGTAAAGGTGCTTTGGATATTGCGGGTTTGCCAGGTAAATTGGCCGATTGCCAAGAAAAAGATCCGGCGCAATCCGAGTTATTCTTAGTAGAGGGTGATTCAGCGGGCGGCTCTGCAAAACAAGGACGTGATCGTCGTACGCAAGCCATTTTGCCTTTGAAAGGTAAGATTCTAAACGTAGAAAAAGCACGTTTCGATAAAATGATTGGTTCTGCCGAAGTGGGTACCTTGATTACAGCGCTGGGCTGTGGCATTGGGCGTGAAGAATACAATCCCGATAAATTGCGTTATCACCGTATTATTATCATGACCGATGCGGACGTGGATGGTTCGCATATTCGTACCTTGTTGCTTACCTTTTTCTATCGCCAATTACCCGAGTTAGTTGAGCGTGGCCATATTTACATTGCTCAACCACCCCTATTTAAAGTGAAGCGTGGGAAACAAGAGCAATATGTCAAAGACAAATTAGAGTTGGATGCTTATCTGGTGCAAATCGCTTTAGATGGAGCGCAATTGCATTTGGATAGTGTTTCCCCGCCTATTAGTGGGGAGGCTTTAGAAAGTTTATTACGTCAATATCATGCCGCACGTCAAACCATCAAGCGTTTAGGGCGTCGCTATGATGTGGATTTGTTGGAAAGTCTATTGTTTGAGCCTTTGCAAAAATCCCCGACTCAATTGAGCGCAGATGATTATGCCAGTTGGATGAAACGGGCGGTTGCGCAATTAAACCAGCGGATGAATGGCGAACGTAGTTATAGCAAAAAATTGCATAAGAACGATGAGCAGCAATGGCATATTGAAGTGAAACGCCGTCAGCATGGTTTGGATCATTCCTTGGTATTTGACCAAAGTTTGTTCTTAACACCCGAAATGAAAATGCTGCTTCAGGTGAACCAAGAATTGGATGGTTTATTAAATACGGGCGCTTATATTCAACGTGGAGAGCGTAAATTAGAAGTTAATCGCTTTGATCAAGTGGAAGCGTGGTTGATGCACGAAGCCAATCGTGGTTTGGCCATTAGCCGCTACAAAGGTTTAGGTGAAATGAACCCTGATCAACTATGGGAAACCACTATGAATCCGGCGGCACGGCGTTTGATGCAGGTGCGTATTGAAGATGCGGTGAGTGCAGATGAGATTTTCACGACTTTAATGGGGGATCAAGTCGAACCACGGCGTGATTTTATCGAAAGTAATGCACTAGCGGTTGAGAATTTAGATATTTAGTTGGCGTTTCACGTGAAACGCGTTGAGGTGATGAAAATGGATAACCCGTTATTACAAGAACAAGAGCTACCGGCGTTCAGCCAAATTCGTCCGGAGCATATCGAGCCTGCACTTGATGAAGTATTAAGTGCGAATCGTGCTTGGCTGGAAAAGCGTCTAGCCAAGGATGAAGCACCCACTTGGGAAAATTTGGTGTATCCCATGGATGAGGGTGGTCGTCGCTTGAACCGCGCTTGGTCACCAGTGAGTCATTTGAATGCTGTGGCTAATAGCGAGGAACTGCGCGAAATTTATAATAAAAGTCTGCCACGCTTGAGTGATTATTATACCGAGCTAGGACAAAACCAAGCCTTGTATCAAGCAATTAAGCAAATGCGTGAAGCGGGAATAGGTTTAAATCAAGCGCAATTGAAAGCTTTGGATAATAGCTTATTGTCTTTTGAGCTAAGTGGTGTGGCCTTACCTGAGACTCAAAAACAACGTTATCGTGAAATTAATCAAGCGTTATCACAACTCACTTCCCGCTTTTCAGACAATGTTTTGGATGCTACCAATGGCTGGCATAAAGTCATTGAAACAGAGTCTGAATTAAAGGGTATGACTGAATCTGGTTTAGCCATGGCTAAGCAGGCGGCTGAACAACGTGATGTCAACGGCTGGGTGATTACCCTTAATTTCCCCAGCTATTTTTCGGTCATGGCTTATGCTGATAATCGCGCGTTGCGTGAAGCGTTGTATCGCGCTTATACCACACGTGCCTCAGAACTAGGGGCTGATCCTAAATGGGATAATACGCCGGTGATGCAAGATATTTTGCGTCTACGTCAAGAAGAGGCCGAGTTATTAGGCTATAAAAATTATGCTGAGCTTTCCTTGGCTACCAAAATGGCGACTAATACGGAGGAAGTGACGGCATTTTTGGAGAATTTGGCGGAACGTAGCAAACCCTTTGCTGAAAAAGAATTTGCTGAACTCAAACAATTTGCGCGTGAGCAATTAGGCATCGATGACTTACAAGCATGGGATGTAACCTATGCTAGCGAGAAAATGAAACAGACTTTATTCGCTTTTACGGAAGAGGAATTGAAACCTTATTTTCCAGTCAATCGTGTTATTCAAGGTTTGTTTTCATTAGTAGAACGTTTGTTCAGTGTGAAAATTGAAAAAGACAACTCAGTCGATCTTTGGCATCCCGATGCTTCGTTTTATCGTGTGTTGAACTTAGATGGTACTCCCCGTGCCGCGTTTTATTTAGATTTGTATGCACGCCAACATAAGCGTGGTGGCGCATGGATGGATGATTTCTGCGGGCGTTTTAAGCGCGAATCAGGGCTACAATTGCCAGTGGCTTATATGACTTGTAATGGTACGCCGCCGATTGGTGAGCAACCTGCTTTGTTTACGCATGATGAGGTCGTGACTTTATTCCATGAGTTTGGTCATGGCCTACATCATATGCTCACATTGATGGATTATCCGGATGTCGCGGGCATTCATGGGGTGGAATGGGATGCGGTCGAATTACCAAGCCAATTTATGGAAAATTGGTGTTGGGAGCGTGAAGTATTGAATATGCTGTCAGGGCATTGGCAAACCGGTGAACCTCTGCCAGATGAGCTGTATGCCAAAATGCAAGCGGCACGCCATTTCCAAACAGCGATGGGCATGGTGCGTCAGCTGGAGTTTGCTTTATTCGATATGCGTTTGCATATGGATCCCAAAGCCAGTGAAGCAGGCCGTTTGCAGTATATTCAACAACAAGTGCGTGACCAAGTAGCTGTGGTAAAGCCCCCTGCGTTCAATCGTATGGCGCATAGCTTTACCCATATCTTTGCAGGAGGATATGCGGCTGGTTATTACAGCTATAAATGGGCAGAAGTATTATCCGCTGATGCCTACGCGCGTTTTGAAGAAGAGGGTTTATTCAATCCCAACATTGGCACTGATTTCTTAACCCACATTCTGCAAGTGGGTGGTTCTCGCCCAGCTATGGATTCGTTTGTGGCCTTTCGTGGTCGCAAACCCGAGATTGATGCTTTATTACGCCATAGTGGTCTAGTCGAAGCTGCCTAGACCTATGAAACGATGGGGCTTAGCCTTTGCTGTGCTAATAGCTGGTTTTTTGGGGGGGGTAAGCTATCAGTTACTGCCCCAAACTGTGCGAGCCCCTATTGTGTTACCGACCCCAAAGTCCTGTCATCTTGAGCAGGACTCTTGTCAAGCGCGCGATAGTCAGGGGCATCACATTCAACTTTCTCTTGCCCCCCGGCCAGTTCCCGTTATGGAAACGGTGCAAGTTCAAGTGCAGGCCAACGGTTTTTCGACCATTAAAAGTGCAAAGCTCACTATCACTGGCCTCAATATGTTTATGGGCTATCAGTATGTTGATCTACAGCTTGAGCAAGGGACTTGGCAAGGGAACTTTACCCTGCCGATTTGTACCCAACGCCATATGCAGTGGCAAGCACAACTCGATATTCAAACCGATACACACCACTTTCGCGCATTATTTCCTTTTGATACGCATAGTTCACAAGTCGCACGTCCTTTAGCTAAATGGCTACAAGACAATGCCCCACCCTAACTCGAGTTTAGCTGAATCGCAACTTAGCCGTTTTTAAGGTTTACACCGCCAAGCGTAAAAGCATCATTTCCTATCGGGTATTGATTGAGGTTTAACGTGGTTAGCCGTTTGATAGCCAGACCAACACAAACCCTACAAAGTCACGATAATGAAAAATAAACTCCCAACTTGGGTGTATAAGAGTGTTTTGGCTGGTTTATGCCTATTGCCTATGTTTAGTTTCAGTGCGACGCAATGGCATCAGCCTGAACTTTCACCTCTTGATCTCGCCGTCTTGAACAAACCTTTGGTAAAGAATAATTTGTCTGTAAAAGATACCCCTATTCCAGACTACAATCTTGAATTAGCTGTTCAGTTATCCCCTAGCCTTGAGATTAGCGCACAAGATATTCAGTGGAAAGTGGAGCGCGCTGGTGTATCGGTACGCGAAGTGGTGGGGGCTTATCATCAATTACAATTACCCGATGGTCTTTACGATATAGTTTTGAGAATTGGAAAATATCGTGAACATCATCCCGTGCAACTCTCTGCTAATAAACGCATTAAGCCTTATTTTCGTGCTCAGCTAGGGCGTTTAGATGTGAATGCTACACATCCTGTGACTTGGCAAGTCAGCAGTGCACAAGGTGCATTTACCAATAAAACCAGTCGTGCTTTACATGAGATTGTAGCGGTTGGCACTTACACGGTTTCAGTCAATTTAGCACAAGTGCTCAAGCAGCGTCGTTTAGTGGTGCAATCGGGTCAAACTACAACAGCTAAGATTGATGTGCCGATTGGACGTTTAAATTTGGTCGCAACGCAAGCGAATATGCCTTTATTTAAGCCAATGCAGTGGGAGGTTTATCGGTTAGAAAAGGATAAACGTCGTTACTACAGTACTTATCATATGCACTCGCAAACGGTCGTCATTCCGCCCGGTGAATATGAAGTCGTTGCCAGTCATGAGGGACGCATACAAAAGCGTCAGTTTCATGTGCGGGAGAATACGAATAACCGAGTGGTCTTAGCGTTAGACTAAGTGTTACTTGCTATGCTGGCAGCCGTGCGCTTCGCCAGTTCTACATAATAAGCAGCCGAGTAAGTAAAATAAGCCAGCTCTTTGTCGCTTAAGGCTCGACTTTGCGTAACCGGTCGGCCTGACCATAGGAATCCACTCGTTAAATGTTTGCTAGGGGGAACTAAAGCACCAGCGGCAATAATAGTGTCATCTTCGATAATGGCGCCATCCAGAATAATAGCGCCCATTCCAATCAAGCAGCGATTGCCAATTGTGCAAGCATGTAAAACAGCACTATGGCCTATAATCACATCATTGCCCACTATGAGTGGTAATCCATCAGGGCGGGTAAATGGCCCGCCATGAGTGACGTGTAATACAGCGCCATCTTGAATATTGGTGCGCTCACCAATGCGAATATAATTCACATCACCACGCACGACTGCCATTGGCCACACCGAGCTATCAGCACCAATTACCGTATCACCACTGACATAAGCGTGAGGCGAGACCCAAGCTTGAGGATGAATGTCTGGAGACTTCCCTTCAAATGCTTCAATGGTCATTAGCAGAACCTTTCATCGCCCGGTGGCATTTGCAGGAAGAAACCATTGGCTTTTAAATTAGCTTCAACTTGCTGTGCATCGGCTTGAATGAGCTTACGTTCGGGTGTCAGTTCAAAGGCAAAAGAAAATTCTGGCGTGCCAAATAAATTCATTAACGATTCTGGAACTTTCGAAAAATCATCACGTTCCAGCGTAAATAAATAAGTGCCTTTTTTGCGCTGACTGCGATAAACAAAGCACTGCATTACTCGCGCTCCATCATTTCTAGCGTATTGATATGCGCTAGCGGAATTTTCTGTTCTATTTCACCTGTATCGGTACGCTGTTTGATGATCACTTGCTGATTTTCAACATTAAGCAATTTACCTTCTAGACGGCTACGATCTTTGCGGGTAATTCGTAAATAACTGCCATAATGCTCAGGTAATTTTTCGAAGGCTAAAGGCTTATAGACCATGCTATACAAAGCTGCTTTTGGAAGTTCCATGGCACCGGTGACCGCATCTACCGTAGGGGGTTTCGTCACTAAAGGTGCTGGTGTTGGCTGAGCGGTAGCAGACGAGTTTGGTAAAGCAAGAGAACTGCTTACCGTTTCCGTGGGTTGCGCAGGTTTTTCGGCAGCGCTAGGAAGTTTCACACCCATATCGCCACTCACTTTGGACAATTGTGTGCCTGCTCCTAACACTAAGCTTGCGATAATCAGGACGAAGCCGATGAAGCCAGCGATAACCGATCCACCCACACGATGCCAAACACTGGGAAGGGTCAATAAGTTCACTACTGGGATTAACGATAATAACCCAGTGGTTGAATGATGTTTAAAACTGGCGAAAATAACACGTATCCAGCCAAATAAAAGCAATAATAACCCGAGCGTTAGGGCAGGTATTAGTATAGATTCCACGCTCTCTATTTCCTCAAGGTGCTTGTGCGCACGTTAATCTTCTAAGTAAGTATAACCCACTAAACCTGCTTCAATTTCACGTAGTAACATTTTTTGGCGCTCTAAATCATCGACTGCAGCCACAAGTTTAGTACGACATTGGGCTAAGAGTGTTTTAGGTTCAAAGTGAATTTGGCGCAATAATTCATCAATGGTATCGCCACGCTCTGGTTCACTGAGTTGATAACTACCGTCTGCTAGTAATTCTACATTAATGGAGTCCGTATCGCCGAATAGGTTATGTAAATCGCCTAAAATTTCTTGATACGCACCGACTAAGAAAACGCCTAATAGATAAGGTTCCCCAGATTTCAGCATATGTAGCGGTAAAGTCGTTGATAAACGCCCATTTTCTACATAGCGCTCAATAGTCCCATCTGAGTCACAGGTTAAATCTTGCATCGTTACACGGCGTGTAGGGCGCTCATTTAAACGATGCAGCGGCATAATCGGAAAAATTTGTTCAATCGCCCAAACATCAGGCACGGACTGGAATAAAGAAAAATTACAGAAATATTTATCCGCTAATTTTTCCTGCAAGCTGGTTTGAATTTCCGGCCCTAAACGCTTAAAGAGAATAGGATCAGCCAGCAATTTACTCGTTATCGCACGGTGTAATTCTTCCGCACGTGCCCTTTCGTCTAGATTAATTGAACCATAAGCATACATACCATGCGCTTCGCTTAACCAGTACGCAGCATCGTGATAAATCTCTGAAGGCGGAATGGTGGTGCTATTTGAATACAGCCGATAGAGATTGTGCAAAATCATGGGCGCGTCGTTGGCCGGTGGAACAATTTCCAGGGGTGTTTCTGGCTGCTGAGGGTCGGTATCAATGACATTGGTAATAAGCATGGCATGATGTGCGGTCATGCCGCGACCCGATTCAGTAAAAAATTCAGGATAAGGTAAATGTTTTTCATCACACACATCAAAAATACCGCGCACGATTGCATTCGCATATTCTTGTAAGGTGTAATTGATCGAACATTCACTGCGTGAGCGTGAGCCTTCATAATCAACGCCCAATCCGCCACCTGCATCAATATAACGAATCGGCACACCTAAACGGTGTAACTCAGCAAAATAGCGACTAGCTTCGCGCATACTATGCTGAATATCTTGAATATTAGCGATTTGCGATCCCATATGAAAATGTAGCAATTGTAAGCATTTTGTTTTGCCCGCGTATTGCAATTGCTCAATTAAATGCAAAGCTTGAGCGGCAGAAAGACCGAATTTTGATTTTTCTCCGCCTGTATTTTGCCATTTACCCTTACCTAAGGTGTAAAGGCGTACACGAATACCCAGTAAAGGCTCAATGCCTAGTTTGTCGGCTTCTTCTAGGGTTTCTAATAGTTCTGAAGGTTTTTCAATAACAATGAAAATACGATGCCCCATTTGTTTGCCAATCAGGGCAAGACGCAAGTATTCGCGATCTTTATAACCATTACAGATAATCGTGCTACCACTGGGAGCGGTTGCTAGCACTACCATTAATTCAGGTTTACTCCCTGCTTCTAAACCGACCTGACTCCCACCGCCTGCTAGAATTTGTTCAATGACACTACGCTGTTGATTGACTTTGATCGGATAGATGGCGGTATAACGACTGTGTTTGCCCGATTCTTGAATAGCTTGATTGAAAGCTTTTTGTAGACGTTGTACACGATCTTGCAGAATATTGACAAAACGTACTAAGAGTGGAAAACGCATTCCATTTTGCTGATGAATACGTGTAGCCAGTTCATAAAGATCCAGCCCTTTTTTACCTAGCTGCGGCAGCTGCATTGCCACATTGCCAGTCGGGTTAATATCGAAATAACCATCGCCCCAATGATCAATGCTGTAAAGCTGACGAGCGGCGTCAATTGACCAGTCTTTATATTGTTCCATAGCGTCCTACCGCAAAAGCTTGTGAGTGTGCGCAGCATAACGCTAAAGCATTTTTTAGGCAGCTTTTTATTGCACGCAACAAAACATCGATAAACTGCTTGTGCAGTGCACAAAAAGTATTATCATATGCTAATTTACTGTGCCCTAAGTTTAAGCTAAGGCGCAGCTTCTGTGTGCAAAGAAAGGATGATTCAAGATGGGCAAGCCCCTTCCAGTAAGCGAAAGTGTTGAGTTCGATGTGCAAGAACTACAAAGTAATTTGGTGAAAAGTGCATGGTTATGGCAGGAATTTAGCCTGAAGGCAGCCGCTGCTGCTTTAGGCCAGTTAGAGCAGGCTGCACCAGATCCCGCTTTTAAACAAACCTTAAACCACTGGGGGCTGAATCTATTGTTTCAACCTGCCACCGTGTTTGCAGCCAGTACCACCTTAATGCAGAAACAGACTCAGGTGTGGCAACGCGCCATTACTAAGCTATGGGGCTGGTCTGATAAAGATATTAGCGACTCGGCGAAGCGTGACCGTCGTTTTAAAGATAACGCGTGGCAAACGTGGGCGGGTGAAGTTTTATCGCAAAGCTATGTTAACCAAGCAGAATTTTGGAAAACGTTAGCGCAAATCAAACAAGGTTTGACGCCACGTGAAGCCCGTCAAGCAGAGTTTTTTATTCAAAATTTAGTGGATGCTTTATCACCTAGTAACTACGCGTTGACTAATCCACAAGTGTGGCAAGCGATTCGTGACACCAATGGCGCTAATTTAGTTAAAGCGATGCAGAACTTATTGCTGGATTATCAGGATGGTGAGCTTCGTATTCGCATGACCGATCCGAATGCCTTTGAAGTGGGTAAAAACATTGCCACCACACAAGGTAAGGTCATCTTTCGCAATGAGTTAATTGAGTTAATTCAATATCATCCTAGCACGCCTGAAGTACGTAAAAATCCGCTGTTGATCGTTCCGCCTTGGATTAACAAGTTTTATATTTTGGATTTGCGCGAACAAAATTCATTTGTGAAATGGGCGGTTGATCAGGGGCATACCGTTTTTATGATTTCATGGGTGAATCCGGGTGCTGAGCATAGCAATGTTGGTTTTGACGATTACCTGCAAAAAGGCACGCTAGCGGCGATGGATGCTATAGAAAAAGCTACGGGTGAACATGACATCAATGTGGCTTCGTATTGTTTGGGCGGCACGATGACCGGTATGACCTTGGCTTATCAAGCCGCGAAAAACGATGATCGGGTAAAAAGTGCGACGTTTTTTACGACACTCTTAGACTTTTCTGAACCAGGTGAGTTAGGCGTTTTCCTCGACGAAGCTCAAATCGATGCTTTAGAAAAACGTATGCAAGACAACGGCGGCTATTTAGATGGCAAGAATATGGCAGCCGCTTTCAATATGCTGCGCTCTAATGATTTGATTTGGTCATTCTTTATTAATCTCTATTTGCTCGGTAAAGATCCCGCTCCTTTTGACTTATTATATTGGAACTCGGATAGCACCCGTATGCCAGCCAAAATGCACGGTTATTATTTGCGGAATATGTATCTGCATAATCGTTTGCGTGAGGCAGGCGGCATTACCTTAAATGGTACAGAGCTTGACTTACGTCAGATCAAAACGCCTGCTTATTTTGTATCAGCTTATGATGACCATATTGCTCCTTGGCGCTCCACCTATAAGGGTGCACAATTATTCTCAGGCCCTGTCAAGTTTGTCTTAGGCCAATCGGGTCACATCGCTGGTATTGTTAATCCGGCTGCGCAAAACAAATATGGTCACTGGATTAATGACCGTTTAGAAGCAGATGCAGACACTTGGTTTAATAATGCCAAAGAAGTGAAACAATCATGGTGGCATGACTGGGATCAATGGGTATCAGCCTATGCAGGCGGTAAAGTCGCTGCGCGCCAAGCGGGAGCAGGTGAATTACCGGCGCTAGAAGATGCCCCCGGAACTTATGTACGCCGTAAGGTCTAATCAATGGAACACTCATCCAGTTCGTCAATGCGTTTAGTTTATTCCTGCACCATGCCAGTGCGCTGGGGTGATATGGATGCCTATGGGCATGTGAATAACACCTTGTATCTGCGTTATCTAGAAGAGGCGCGCGTGCAAATGCTAATAGATATGGGTGAGGGAAACATCGAGTCCAACGAACTTGCGCCGGTTGTTATTACGGTAGGTTGTACCTTTCTACGACCTATTGGCTATCCAAATGATCTGCGCATTGATTGTTATGTAGGGGAGCCGGGACGCTCTAGTTTTATGACCTACTATAAATTGTATACGGCTTCAGCACCTGAGGTTGTTGCAACAGAAGGTTATGCTAAAGTCGTTTGGATGAACCACAAGACTGGGAAATCAGTGCCACTTCCTGATAGTGTATTACACTATCTAACCACTAAACGGTGGCCTGCTTCATAATTCATAAGCGGTTCATTTGACACAGACTAGCATCGCTGCTTACCGTTTATCGGATAACGTGAGTGATTCCAAGTGGAAACTGTGAAAGAGCCGCTTAATCTATTAAATACGCCTAATCCTTCGAGGGATGAAGCTGCCTATACTGTGTTGAGTCAAGCGGGCATCAAGGCAGATGTACGCGATTTAAAACGCGTCGCTGCCAATTTCCAAAATGATCCTTTGACGTTGCGCTTACTCGCCGCGTATTTATGCCGCTGGTATGCAGGGCGTTTGGTAGGCATAGACTCACTACCTGCTTTACTAGAAGCTGTTCCTCAAGGGCGTCCACTCAAACGGGTACTAGCGGGTTTTGAGAACAAATTCGCCGAGTCCTCTGATCTCATTTTATTAAGTCTGCTGAGTCTCACCGATCACCCGGTCTCACAAGAAGCTTTAAAGCTTACGTTTAGTGCTTCGTTACTAGAACGTTGGTTAGTGCGACGTGATGATTATTTACGTTTTCTAGCGCCCCTCAGCCGTTTAAAGCATGACCATTGGCATTGGGTGATTGAGAATTTACGCCGTTTACAATTGGTGGAATCACGCCAGATGGGCTCACACCATATGCTCTTGGTGCCGGAGCCAATACGCTTATATTTTCGTCAACGCCTACAGGTGAAAAACGAATTAGTTTTTCATCAGGCGAGTTCTGATATGGAGCGTTTGTTCAGTGAAATCGTCGTACCGCTGCGCGAATGGGAACCGGAAAAGAAAGGCGTGGAAATTCCAGATATGTTGTGGCGCAGTAATGAATTAGATGCAGCTAGTGAAAATTTGCAAGCGTTGCGTCAGTCCTTAGCCGCACTCAATAAACATAGTCAGCGCTTACAAAATCATATTAAAACGCTGGAGACGAATTGAGGTTTTTAATCGCCTTTAGTCTGGTATAGATGCCCCGAAAGCTGCCATAATTCGCCGCATGTCATTATTACATCTACGCAATATCCATTTAGAAAATGGTGATAACCGTTTATTTGACGGTGTCGACTTAGTCATTGAGCCGAACGAACGCTTATGTTTGGTTGGGCGTAACGGCACTGGTAAATCAACCTTAATGAAATTGCTGTGCCGTGAGGTGCAAGCTGATGATGGTGAAATTATTCATTCGCCTGAATTACGCATTGCTCGTTTACAGCAAGATGTTCCACATGGAACCAATGCCAGTGTATTCGAAGTTGTTGCCGCAGGTCTTGCTGAGGTTTACGCAGCGGATGAGGCTTGGCAACATGAATGGCAGGTTGAAGCGGTTTTATCACGTTTACAATTAGATGGTTCGGTGTCGTTTGAGTCGTTATCCGGTGGCTGGAAACGACGCGCTTTATTAGCAAGAGCACTCGTTGGCAACCCTGATTTATTGCTACTGGATGAGCCGACCAATCACCTGGATATTCCAGCGATTGAGTGGTTGGAAAACTTTCTGCTTGGCTACAAAGGCACACTATTGTTTGTGAGCCATGATCGTATGTTTGTGCAAAAACTCGCAACACGCATCATTGAATTAGATCGTGGCCGACTGAGTAGTTGGGCGGGTGATTTCAAAAAATACCAAGAAAATAAGCAAGCCGCACTGGAGGCTGAAGCGCAGCAAGCTGCTTTATTCGATAAGCGTTTAGCGGAAGAAGAAGCATGGATTCGTCAAGGTATTAAAGCGCGCCGCACGCGGAATGAAGGGCGTGTTCGACGTTTAGAAGCGATGCGTGAAGATTTTCGCCAACGCCGTCATGTACAAGGTAAAGTTCAAGCCCAAATTGAGCAGGCCGAGGCGTCAGGTAAATTGGTGATTGAAGCCAAGCAAGTCGGCTATGGCTGGGGTGATCAACAACTCATTACCGGTTTTAATACCACTTTATTGCGGGGCGATAAGGTCGGTATTATTGGTCCGAACGGGATCGGTAAGACCACGTTGATTAAATTATTGTTGGGTGATTTGCAGCCTACGGCTGGGCAAGTACGTATGGGGACTAAAGTCCAAGTAGCGTACTTTGACCAGCATCGTGCCGGCTTTGACGATGAAAAAAATCTACGCGAGAACATTGCACCCAGTAATGATTTTGTTGAAATCAATGGACAGCGCAAACACGTCATTAGTTATTTGCAAGATTTCCTATTCACACCGCTACAAATCCAAAAGCCGGTTAAGGTGTTGTCAGGTGGGGAGCGGAACCGTTTATTGCTAGCACGTTTGTTTGCACAAGCTTCTAACCTTTTAGTGCTCGACGAACCCACCAATGATTTGGATGCGGAAACACTGGAGTTATTGGAGGAGTTGTTAGTCGACTACAGTGGAACTTTGCTATTGATTTCGCACGATCGCAGCTTTATTAACTCGGTCGTTACCCGTACATGGGTGTTTGAAAATGGTGGTATTGCTGAATATCCCGGTGGCTATGATGATTGGTTGGCGCAGCGCCCAACCCTTGTACCCAGCAAAACCCCTGTGGTTACCGCAAAACCTGAGCCAGCAAAACCAATGCAGCCGGCTAATAAAGCTAAAAAGCTCAGCTATAAAGAGCAGCGCGAATTGGAACAACTCCCTCAGCAAATTGAGCAGTTAGAACAGCGTATTGCTGATTTACAAGCCTTAATGAGTCAGGCCAGTTTCTACCAAGGTGATAGTGCAAGCATTTTGGCAACTCAGTCTGAGTTAGCACAGTTGGATAAAGATTTGGAACTTGCTTTTTTGCGGTGGGAAAGTTTAGAAGCACAGCAGAATAGTTAAAGTATTTTAAAGGTTATAGATAAAATAAAGGCTCGTTACAGCATTATCTGTATTGAGCCTAAAATGCTGCGAATTATTGCAGCGCAGCAATTATCCTCACTAGCGGTTGAGGAATAAAAACGGTTAACAACCAATAGAATTTCTACTAATTTTAACTCTATTTCGAATAAAGTCAATGAGATAAAACAGATAAGTTGTTGATTTTGTATGTGGTTACATAATCATTTGCTTAAATAGGGTTTTTAGCGGAATAGGTTTATACTAGCTGTTTTAATTCAATAGACGATATAAATGTTTGAGTACATTGACACCAACATAAAGCTGGAAAATTTTTTACAAACAATTCAAACAGCTAAATGGGTCATTTTAGATACGGAGTTTATTCGCGAAAAGACTTATTATCCGCGCCTTTGCTTAATTCAACTCGCTACGGATCAGCAACTGGCGTGTATCGACCCGCTTACCATCACAAATCTCGAGCCCTTTTTTCAGTTTTTACGACAGACTGATCGAGTCAAAGTGCTTCATGCCGCGTGGCAAGATCTAGAAATTTTTTATTATTTGAGTGGTGGTCAGACCCTCAGCCCTATTTTTGATAGCCAGATTGCAGCAGCAGTATTAGGTTTGGGGGATCAATTAGGCTATGCGCGTTTAGTCGAGGATTTATTGGGTGTGCAATTGGATAAGTCACAATCACGCACGGATTGGGCGCGGCGTCCGTTGAATAAAGCGCAATTGGCGTATGCGATTGACGATGTGCGTTATTTGCGGGATTTGTATCCTATTTTGCAAGAAAAACTAGCCAGCACAGGGCGCGCTACTTGGGTGAGTAAGCCCTTTAAGCAATTAAGTGAGGCGGACCAATATCAACCTGCCCCGCGTTCGAGCTGGGAGCGCGTGAAGATGGTGCAGCTTTTGAAGCCGCGCCAATTATCGATTTTGCGTGAGTTAGCCGCTTGGCGCGAAAGCTTGGCCATAGAAAAGGATTTGCCACGGCGTTGGTTAGTGTCGGATGAAATTTTAATTGATATGGCACGCATGAAGCCGAACAATCTGAGTGAATTCAAAACGATTCGCGGCTTATCCGATGAGCAAATTGCGCGCTATGGTGCGCAGTGGCTGGAGTTAATCGCTCTAGGCTATAACTTGCCAACAGACTCGTGGCCACAATTACCTCGTCGGCGTAAATTAGATAATCAACTTTCTTTAGTGGCCGATCTATTGATGGTGATCGTGAATCAACAAGCGCTACAGCATAATATTTCCCCGCAAATGCTCGCTACCCGCCAGCAAGTTGAAAAAATGCTGACGGATGGTCGAAGCAGCCTGTCGGATGATTGGCGTGGTAGCTTGGTGAACAATACGTTTGAGGCTTTATTGTCCGGTCGGTCTTGTGTTCGCATCCATGATCAGCAGATCACGATTGAGAACAGCGCAAACGCCGCAATATGATAAAATGAGTACTTCCTTTGAATGGTAGAAATTCTCATGACAGATCGCATGGCAACGGTTGAGCGCAATACGCTAGAAACACAAATTCATGTCACCATTAATCTGGATGGCAGTGGTAAATCGCATTTTGAGACTGGCATTCCTTTTCTGGAGCACATGTTGGATCAAGTCGCACGCCATGGCATGATTGATTTAACCATTCGTTGCCAGGGTGACCGTCATATTGATGATCATCATAGTGTGGAAGATATTGGTATCACTTTAGGTCAAGCATTCGCCCGTGCGGTGGGCGATAAAAAAGGTTTGCGCCGTTACGGTCATGCGTATGTGCCACTCGATGAAGCGCTATCACGTGTTGTCGTGGATTTCTCAGGTCGCCCCGGCTTAGAACATCATGTCGATTATCGCCGTTCGCATATTGGTCAATTTGACACCGATCTGTTTTATGAGTTTTTCCAAGGCTTTGTGAATCATGCGAATGTGACCCTGCATATTGATAATCTGCGTGGGCGCAATGCGCATCATATTGTGGAAACAGTATTCAAAGCCTTTGGGCGCGCGCTGCGGATGGCCTTAGAATTTGATCCACGTATGGCAGGCATTATGCCATCCACTAAAGGAAGTCTATAATGCTGAAGATTGTGGTGATTGATTATAATATGGGGAATTTATTTTCAGTACGTAAGGCTGTTGAACATGTGGCACCGCCTGCTAGCAAAATTGAGGTCAGTTCTGATCCTAAAGTGATTATGGCGGCAGACCGAATTGTATTCCCAGGGCAAGGTGCTGCGCGTGATTGTATACAAGAATTACAGGCTCGTGGCTTGAATGAAGTAGTACGTGAGGTGGCATTGACTAAGCCTTTTCTAGGGGTGTGCATGGGCATGCAGGTATTGTTGGAGCATTCCACTGAAAATGGCGGTGTTGATTGCCTTGGTATTTTCCAAGGTGAAGTGAAACACTTCAATGAGGTTTATCGCGAGCGTTTAAAGACCCCGCAAATGGGTTGGAACGAAATTTATCATACTCAGGAGAATCATCCTTTATGGACTGGTATTGCTGATGGCGCACGATTTTATTTTGTGCACAGCTATCATGCGGTGCTGAAAGATAAAGCATTAGCGAGTGGTGAAACAGAGTATGGCATTCGCTACCCATCAGCCTTGGCTAAAGATAATATCTTTGCCATTCAGGCTCATCCTGAAAAATCGGCAGCGGACGGTTTAAAATTGCTCGAAAACTTCATGAACTGGCGCCCCTAAGTGGCACGCCAGCCGACATCGCAGTTAAAATACGCTACGATCTTCAAACCAGAGCACATCCGTTTTTTGTGCTGCGGCTAATTTGAGTAGTTCCAACATAGGATAAGCGCGGCGATTTACAGAGATTTTCTCTTTCTTTTCGCCATCTTCATTCTCCTCTTCTTCAACAGCATCTTGCGAGTTGGGCGCAGCTTGTTGGGCGGCTGCGGCTAAGTTATTTTCTAAGGTTTTTAATACACTAGCCACATCCGCTCCCGCAATCGCGCTAGGGATCGTACCGCTGTGTCCCATTAATTTAAGCAGTTGTTTGGCATCTTCTTCATACATCGAAAAGCCACCACCGGCCTTGCTTTCGAAGCGAATTAACATACATCAAGCTCCTGTTATTGGGCTGAGCTTACCAAGCCGCACTGGGTTGAAGCGTGCGAGATTTTATGTGGTAAGCGCTGGGGTTGGTAAAACTGGTTTTTCCTAACACTTGATCGGCCAATAAACGGGCAGAAGCAAGGCTAGTCGCGACACTCATATTCCCGTGCCCTATGGCTAGGGATAAACCGGCTAACTCAGGGTGTGGGCCAATATAAGGTATACCATTGGGCGTTAAGGCGAACACACTACTCCAGGTATCGCGAATCGGCTCATAGCTGAGCGCTGGTAATAATTGCACGGCAAATTGGTGTAAATCCTCACTGGCTTGCTCAGAAATACTAGTATCAAAACTATCCGTTTGGTAAACAGAACCACAAATAATCCGCCCATCTTCACGTGGTACGAGGTATTTATTATTGTGCACGATAGAGCGTTGTAATAGATGGGGGGAGCCACGGTATAAAATTGATTGTGCTGCAACCGCACGGACAGAGACGCTTGCTTTAATTACCTCTGGTAATAAGTTGGGTGTCCACGCACCAGCGGTGAGAATGACCTGTTTCGCTTCAAATAGCCAGTCACCCAAATAAATACCTTTGGCCTCACCATGTTCCACGTGTAACTGTGTAACCGGATAATGCTCACTCACTAAAATAGAACGGCTACGGATGCTCGCCCTTAAGGCAGCAATCAGACGCGGGCTACGAATCTGGCCTATCTCGGGAAAATAGAGACCACATTCAATAGTGGGCGAAATATTGGGTTCATGCTGTTTTACTTCGCTAGGATGCTCTAGTAATAGCAAACGCTGCTGGTGCAGGGCTGCCCAATGTTGGGCGAGTGCCCTATCTTGTATATCTGGAAACAGTAAGCCAGTTTTTTGCCATTGCGCGTCAATACCTGTTTCAGCGCGTAAGCGCTCACACAACGCTGGATAATGTTGTTGACCATAATGCGTGAGGGTACTCACCGCTTCATCCATACGCCATGGATAATTAGCCACGGTAAGGCCATTGCCTGCCCACGAAGATTCTCTTCCCAATTCACTTCGATCACATATCATGACACTTAAACCTGCATCATGCAGGAATAAAGCGCTTAGCAGTCCTTTTAGCCCACCGCCTACAATGATCACGTCTTTCATGCGCAGCCTTTGTGCAAAAATTAAAATAGCTTAATGGGATGTTCGCGTACTTGTTCCCGTGGCGAAGTCGATTCAGTAAATAAGGAGGGATTAGGTAAAGCACTGGTGCTGGTAGTAGTGCCTGCCATCGGAGGCGGCATATCACTCAGTTGACCATTTATTACTAAGGGTTGACCAGGGAGAGTTTTGACAGTTGGTTTAGCTTTATTAGCGCTTCCAAATAAATTAAAGGCATGTTCGCGTACTTGATCGGCGGGCGGGCCTTTAGTGAATAATTCAGGATTAGGAATTTTTGCCCCATTGTGACTGACATTAGGGGAGGATGTATCAATCGCATGTTGCCGCGCATTTTGATCTGGCTTGGGATCTGGGCTAAAGGTGTTAGGGTCTGGTAAAGCATTGGCCTTAGAAGGACCACCAGAACTAAAAAAACTTTTGTTAATTACTTCTTCGGAAGCATTTTGTGCGAAAGCCGAAAAACTTACTAAGCCTAAGAGCAACGTAGCTGAAATTGAATATCTGACCATGAGGGTCTCCGGTTAAGCCTATTAATTAAGCCGAACGATGGCTGTATAGCTATTATAACTCATGGTGCAGCGCTGCATAGAATAGCCATCAACTTATTGGGTTAGCAACATGAAGCTTAGCCAGCACAGGCCATGAAACCATGCCATGTATCGGTAGCGCTGTGCTAATTCCTCCCAAGGAATATTGCTAATCAAGAGTTTCTTGCCGAGTGAACTACGATCAATGATTAATTCAACTTGCTGGCTGTCATAATCATGATCGCTTTGTGCGACGCTTCGCGCATGCTGACGAATATGTTCCCATTCCTGTTCGTCTAACTTGCCATCACCATTCTGGTCGTAAGCTTCGAGCAAAACCTGTGGATGGCGTTTCCACTCGGCTAATAATCGGCTAAGACGTTCTTGCATCGTAATACCCAGATTTTCGCCAGTATAAGTGCGCAAATCGCCTAACACGTAAATTTGTTGTCCGGGGTAAATAGCGTGCAACCAATACAGATGGGTATCCGCAGGGCGCACCACTACCTCGGCATGCTGCGGATAAATAGTACAGCGTTGTTTGCTCGCTTCCAGAATAAAAGGCGTCGATTCACAAAACCCTGCTAGCCATGCGGTAGCAGGCAATTGGGGATCACCCCGAAAACCTTCATGATCCAATAAACGCACCGTGCCTTGCAGGCGTACATAACCTTGAGCACCCGACATTAAGCGCGATTCAGCGGTATCAGTGATAAGGCGATAGCGCTGATATAAGCCCACGGAAAAATACAGACTCAAATAGGCCGTTAGCCAGAGCCAACTTTTATCAAGCTGCATTAGGTAATAGCTCAAGCCTAGCCAAAATAGGATAAACCCTAGGCGTGCCGAAACATGTAATAAGCCACTCCGCTGCCACGTGGCAAAAGCATTGTATTGCGCATATTGGCTTTGAAGGACGGTGAGGATGGCCATAGCAACTAGGATTGAAAATGGGCTTTAGTATCCACATCCGCCATTTCAGACTCGCTAAAACTCATTAAACGAAAGGGCTGAAAACCGGCCATACGTGCTATTACTACATCAGGGAATTGTTCAATGCGTACATTATTAATGGTGGCCGAGTCGTTATAAAATTCACGCCGATCCGCGATGCTGTCTTCTAAAGTGGTAATCCGATTTTGTAATTGCTGAAAAGATTTGCTGGCTTTTAATTCAGGATAAGCTTCTACCGTGGCAAACAGATTGCCTAAGCCTAAGCGCAATTGATTTTCAGCCGCACTTAAGGCAGTCATATTGCTACTTTGCATAGCCGAGGCGATTTTGTTACGCGCTTCCATCACGCGTTGTAGCGTATCTTTTTCATACTGCATGTGTTCTTTACACACATTAATCAATTTTGGTAATTCTTCATTGCGCTGTTTGAGTAATACATCGATATTACTCCAGGCTTTTGCAGCATTATTTTTGATGAGCACTAATTGGTTATAAAGAACCACTGCCCATAAAGCGACACCGGCCAGCAACGTGATAAAGATTAATAGACTGTTTGTCATAGACTTTCACCGAGGGGTTATTGTTATTGATGGAGTCCAGACGCTACTGTAACAAACTACAGCCAATAGGTGGGGCTAGCACGACAATTGGCTGGTTCTGTTTAAAGTTTAGGCTTCGCTCACTAATAAATGTTGTTGAGCGCGCTCTAGTGCATAGACTAAATAAGGGATTTGTGACAACGCCGGCGCACCATCCATTAATAAGGCGATAGGCATGACTTCGAAAATTTCTTCCGGTGAGGCGCCATAATCTAAAGCAGCTTCCACATGCAGTTCAATCAAGCGTGCTTGTTGATGGATTAAAGCAATGCCTAAGCCAATTAATTCACGACAACGGCGATCCATGCAGCCTTTGCTTAAGGAAAATTCACGCCATGAATCTTTCCAAGCGTGCCATAACTCAGTTTGGTGTTCGGGGCTTGCTAATAAAAAGAGGGCCGTTTTGCGTACTTGTAATAATTCGTGGTCACTCGCACCTAGCCTTTTGGCCACTTCAGTATGAATATCAACACAACGGCGGCATTGTTTTGCTAAGGCCATACCGAGGGTGATTAATTCTTTTTGCTTACGATCTAATAAACCCTTTTTAGTACTTTCTTGGGATAATTCACCAATAATTTCTAAAAATTCGCCTAAACCATAATTGCGTGCTTTTTTTAATGATTCTGTAAATAATTCCATGGAATTGACTCAAGTGTTTTACATAGAGCCAAGTTTAAAAGCGGCTGTCTGAGGCTAGCCTGAAGCGCCAGCCTAGTGGGTGAGCTAGGCTGGATGTAAGACAAGATTTATTGATTTTTAGCGTGTAATTGGGCGTCCACACTGGCAACGGCGGCCATATTTACAATGCCACGTACGGTCGTACTTTCAGTGAGAATATGGGCTGGATAGTTGGTGCCCAATAAAATAGGGCCAACTGGCATACCATCTGCCAACATTTTAGTCATGTTATAGGTGATATTCGCCGCCTCTAAGGTTGGGCACACCAACAAGTTGGCTTCACCCGAAAAAGCCGAATTCGGGAATAAGCGATCTCGAATTTCTTGGGACAAGGCTGCATCAGCGTGCATTTCACCATCCACTAATAGCTCGGGATGCTTGTCTCGCAGTATGGCAAGGGCTTTACGCATTTTGCGAGCTTGTTCACTTTCGCGGCTACCAAAGTTCGAGAAGGATAATAAAGCAGCTTTCGGTTCAATGCCAAAACCACGAATAAATTGTGCAGCTAAGGCTGTTTGATCCGCTAATTGCTGGGGGCTTGGATCAATATTGACGTGGGTATCGGTGAGGAAATAAGTGCCTTTTTTCATAATCAGCAAGGTTAAAGCGGCAAAATCATTTAAGCCTTGTTGAACACCAATCACATCATGCAGATGACGCAAGTGTGACGCATAATTTCCTTCTACACCACAAAGCATGGCATCAGCATCACCACAGCGCACCATGATGCCCGCCAGCGCCGTATTACGCGAGGCAATCACACGCTTAGCATAGGCAGGGGTTACGCCAGAGCGTGCCATCAGTTCGTAATAAGTCTTTTTGTGTTTCTGGTAATGTGGATTAGCACGTGGATCAATAATTTCTACATCCTCACCCACTTTTAAGCGTAAACCATAAGATTTGATATTTTGCTCAATGCTAGTGGGATCGCCAATCAAAATAGGCTTACAAATTTTGTCATCTACCAGAATTTGAACGGCATTAATCACACGCTGTGATTCACCTTCTGCAAAGACCACGCGCTTGAGATTTTGTTTAGCCAGATCGAATAAAGGCTTCATCACCATGCCAGAACGGAACACAAAGGATTCTAACTGACGGCCATATTCTTCAAAATCTTGAATCGGACGGGTTGCTACCCCTGTTTCCATAGCAGCTTTCGCCACGCGTGGTGGAATAATAGTCATTAAGCGCGGGTCGAAAGGTTTAGGAATTAAATAGTCGCGCCCAAATTTGAAAGCTGAACCCCCATAAGCAGAAACGACGACATCAGAGGCTTCTTTGGTGGCTAAATCTGCAATGGCTTCCACCACGGCAATTTTCATCGCCTCATTAATTTCTGTCGCACCAACATCTAAAGCACCACGGAATAAGAAAGGGAAACATAAAACATTGTTGACTTGGTTTGGATAATCACTGCGCCCAGTCGCCACAATAGCATCTGTCCGTACTTCATAAACCAGCTCAGGGCGAATTTCTGGCTCAGGATTAGCAAGGGCTAGGATCAAAGGATTGGCTGCCATTTTTTTAACGTGTTCTTGTTTCAAGACACGAGGCGCGGATAAACCTAAAAATACATCCACCCCATCCATGACATCGTCTAAAGTACGTGCGTCCGTCTCAATCGCATAAGCCGAGTTGTAGGGATTCATTTCCTCGACACGGCCTTTATAAATAATGCCAAAGCGGTCATTGACCGTGACGTTTTCTTTCTTTAAGCCCATCTCGACTAATAAATTTAAGCAGGCAATGGCTGCTGCGCCCGCGCCAGAGCAAACTAATTTAATGTCACTTAGATTTTTACCCGCAACACGTAAACCATTGCGAATCGCCGCCGCAACACAAATCGCGGTGCCGTGTTGGTCATCATGGAAAACTGGAATTTTCATTTTGGCTTTGAGGCGTTTTTCGACTTCAAAGCATTCGGGCGCTTTAATATCTTCTAAATTAATGCCACCAAACGTGGGTTCTAATAAACTTACCGCATCAACAAAACGATCGACATCTAAGGTATCCACTTCAATATCGAAGGCATTTACCCCAGCGAATTTTTTGAATAAAACCGCTTTCCCTTCCATGACGGGTTTAGAAGCGAGTGCGCCAATAGAACCCAAACCAAGTACTGCCGTCCCATTAGAAATAACGGCCACCAAATTGGAGCGCGTAGTGTATTCCGCAGCCAGTTGAGGATTTTCAGCGATAGCTAAACTTGCAGCCGCAACACCAGGCGAATAGGCCAAGGCTAAATCACGCTGATTGACCATATTTTTGGTGGGGCTGACTTCGAGCTTTCCGGGCGTGGGAAAACGATGATAATCCAGTGCTGCTTTGGTTAAATCTTCTGCCATATTGTACTCCTCCGGTGGGTGTTCAGTCTTATTGTGGTGCGAACGTCTATGATAGGAGCTTATGAAAAAATAATCATGTAGCAAGTAGGGTTTTGTGTATTTCTTATAAGCTAAGAGCTTTGCCATTGTTCGTGGTTCAAGCTTGAATTAGCGTAGTTTACCAACCAGAGGCTCACATGGCATGATTAAACTTCGATTATGGTTAGAGATTATTTATTATACACAAGCTAATGGTCTTTAAATTGCACAGTTAGTAGCGTGTAGGTTGTCTAACAGATAATTAGCTCGTACTACGCGGTTAATTTGACATACAAATGTGTTTACACCTCAATCGATTAAAGAACTATGGATAACCAACAGTTTTCTCAAGGATTAAAAACCCGTACCGAAGTTATGGGGCGGACTTTTGTTGAGCGTGCTGTGCAAAACACCACGGATTTTAATGCACCACTGCAAGAGTGGATTAATGAGCACGCTTGGGGTTCGGTTTGGCAGCGTGAGGATCTGCCGCGCCAGACGCGTTCTTTAATTACCATTGCTATGCTGACCGCATTGAAATGCACCACAGAATTAAAAGGGCATGTTCGCGGTGCTTTGAATAATGGTTGTAGCGTAGCAGAGATTCGTGAAGTCTTACTGCACTCAGCCGTTTATTGCGGTGTTCCAGCAACTCAGGAGGCCTTTCGTGCAGCACAGGAGGTTATTCAAGAATGGCAAGCGCAACAACCCTAAGCTTACTGAGTGGGCGCTGTGTTACGGTTTGAGGCGCCATTGCCGTTAGGGACGACAGGGAACGCTTTCCGTAAAGAGCGAACTAAGGATTCAAGTTGCAAATCCACGCTGGCATGGATAATGCCTATGTCAGATTCGATGACGCACTCATCTAGCTTGATCTGATTATCGGCTAAGACTTCAATATGGCTTATGTGTTGCTGCCAATCTTGTAATTGCTCAGCCACAATATCCCGCATCTGTGGATGGACACGTAAGATTAATTTCTTACTGCCGCGCACCATTTCGACGCCACGACTAACGGTGCTGCGCACTAAAGTTTCATCATCAAAACTGCGCACAATTTGTTGTACAGCTTCAATGACTACCTCTACTAAAGACTGTTCGACATCGCGTAAACTTTCGTGCATACGCAAACTGTATTCCAACAATTGTTCAATTAATTGTTGATGAACTTGTTCCTTACCTTGCTGAATGCCACTTTGGATCGATTTGGCTAGTGTGGCTGTCGATTTGAGTTCACGCTCTTTTTCGCGTTGGGCGAGATTACGCATCAACTCTTCATAATGGACGATTTGGCGGTATTCGTTTGCTTTGATGACGGTTTTACCCGGTTCTAGCTGCGAATCTAGCGGTTTAATCGAAACGAATTTGTCCATTACTGTTGACCCCTATGCGAGTTTCTATTGCTATTTTTTGTATGAGGGCAGCACATTCTTTGTTTTGCCCTTTTAACTCACGGCTTAAAGGCGCGACACGTTTCCACAAAACATACCATTCATGGGGTAGTTTTAACATCATGCGCTTACGTAAGGCAGGAGGATAGTCGCTTAATGCTTCTTGCAGGCATAACATACCCGCACCAATAACGCTACTACGCGCATCTAAAGCATCAGGCAACTCTAAGGTAAATACCAACTTGCCTAGCATCATTTTAGCGCGACGCTGCATAAATAAAAACAAATCACTGCCTAACTGGTCATGGATTTCCTGAACTTCTTCACGAACCACTACTTGGCGAACTTTGTTGTGATAAAACACAGCACCGGTATGGAGTACTAAATTCTCAAGATCTTTTCCAGACCACAAAGCCAAACGGGTTAAGGAGTTGGAGAAGTTAAAAAAGACTTGGTTTTCTAAACCAAAACGCTGCAAAAGATGGTTTACAACACGATCCGCACTACGATGACAACCAACCAGTTTCTTAATGAGCTGACCATCAGGCATTTGTTCAAACCAACTGTCGTGCGTGTAGTGATCAGGGCGGAAATTGAATTCCCACGCTAATTGCGACAGTTTGTTTTTGCGTGCTGGGTCCGTTGCTTGAGTTTTCATTGGTTGTCAGTATTTGTTGTAATGGCCTCAATTATTCTGCACACCAAGAAACTGAGCGAGTGGCATGATGATAGTCGGATGTATTCATACGTTATATGACCGCTTATGCCGTCTGTTAGGTATGATAGACCGTCTAATACAATGACTGTTTTTTGTGATTTGTGACAAGGAAATACCGATGGACGAGAGTGGTTTATCTTTATCAACCCGCCTAAATTTGGAAACAGGGCGCATTAGTTGGAAGGAGTTACAACTATTTTTTGCAAAAGGGCAAGTAATTGAGATCGCCGGTCATTTGGATCTAGTGAATGTGGCGACGGCTTTTGCTCAAGATAATGCACAGCAGTGCCAAATCTGGTTAGAAAGCGGTGAGGTTTGTCGCGCCACAGATGATTCTGCACGTTTATGGGCGCAAAATGATTCACATTTGTGGGCCGTGGTGGTAGCACCTTGGGTTTTAGTTCAAAACCGTTTGGTACACTAATCGACATCGATGCCAATAGAAACGGCGAGACTGGCTCGCCGTTGATAATGCTGTTTAAGCTTAATGCTTAATCGTACCAGCCACTGTGATCAAATCAGTCACTACACCTGGATCCGCTAAGGTAGAAGTATCGCCCAAGCTATCCAGTTCATTGGCAGCAATCTTACGCAGAATACGACGCATAATCTTACCAGAACGTGTTTTCGGTAAACCGGGCGCCCACTGGATAATATTGATTTTCGCGATAGGGCCGATTTCTTTACGTACCAAATCAATCAATTCTTTTTCCAGTTCTGGTGTGCCTTCAACACCAGCCATCGGTGTTACATAAGCATAAATGCCTTGACCAGTTAGCTCATGTGGATAACCAACGACGGCTGCTTCTGCCACTTGTGGGTGTAACACTAACGCAGATTCGATTTCCGCCGTACCTAAGCGGTGACCTGATACGTTCAATACGTCATCCACGCGGCCAGTGATCCAATAATATCCATCTTCATCGCGACGCGCACCGTCACCAGTGAAGTAATAGCCGGGGTACATGCTGAAGTAAGCTTCAACAAAACGGTCGTGGTTTTTGTACAAGGTACGCATCATGGAAGGCCATGGTGCTTTGATGCACAAGTTACCTTCGGCTGGGCTTTCTTCGATTTCATTACCTTTGTCATCTAATAACACAGGTTGAACACCGAAGAATGGATTAGTCGCAGAACCTGGTTTTAGCGGTGTTGCACCGGGTAATGGAGTCAACATGTGCGCGCCAGTTTCAGTTTGCCACCAAGTGTCAACAATAGGGCAACGCTCTTTACCTACGACTTTGTAATACCATTCCCATGCTTCTGGATTGATTGGCTCGCCGACTGAACCCAAGAGGCGTAATTTGTCGAGTTTCGCTTTCTCAACAAATTTGTTACCAGCGCCCATTAACATACGAATTGCGGTCGGTGCGGTGTAGAAAATAGAGACATTGTGTTTGTCGCACACATCCCAGAAACGACCAGAATCGGGATAGGTGGGGATACCTTCAAACATTAAGGAGGTAGCGCCATTGGCTAATGGACCATAGACGATATAAGAGTGACCCGTTACCCAGCCTACGTCTGCGGTACACCAATAAACTTCACCATCTTTATAGTCAAAGACTAATTTGTGTGTCATGGCCGCTTGTAATAAGTAGCCACCTGTGGTGTGCAATACGCCTTTGGGTTTGCCGGTAGAGCCTGAAGTATAGAGAATGAATAAAGGATCATCCGCTTCCATCACTTCAGCAGGGCAGTCCGCAGAAGCTGTTGCCATCGCTTCATGATACCAAACGTCATGCGCATTCCATTTCACAGGATCGCCACCGCGTTGTACCACGATACAAGTATGTACCGTT
Source organism: Thiolinea disciformis DSM 14473 (assembly GCF_000371925.1). GTDB lineage: Bacteria > Pseudomonadota > Gammaproteobacteria > Thiotrichales > Thiotrichaceae > Thiolinea > Thiolinea disciformis. The sequence continues at coordinate 183,959 of NZ_AQVE01000001.1, forward strand.
GGGCATTGCTCGATAGCTTTGTCCGCATTGGTTTTCAATGGAACTTTCTTACCACCGCGCATAGATTGGTCAGAAGTGATGACTATGCCACATTCTGCGTCTTGGATACGATCACGGAGAGCGTCAGGTGAGAAGCCACCGAATACGATAGAGTGGATAGCACCGATGCGTGCGCACGCTAACATGGCAACCGCAGCTTCAGGAATCATCGGTAGGTAGATCGATACGCGATCCCCTTTTTTGACGCCACGACCTTTTAATACATTGGCGAATTTACAAACTTCTTCGTGTAATTCTTTATAAGTGATTTTGCGATCTTCGTTAGGACTATCGCCTTCCCAAATAATCGCCACTTGATCGCCGCGTGTGGCTAAATGACGGTCTAGGCAGTTTTCAGCAACGTTAAGTTGACCGCCAGTAAACCAATTAATATGAATATTGTCAGTGAAACTCCAATCTAGAACCTTGTCCCATTTCTTGGTCCAAGTAAGATATTTTTCAGCTTGCTCAGCCCAGAAACCATCTGGATCGTTGAGTGAGCGCTCGTACATGGCTTGATATTGCTCAGCCGTGACATTCGCTTGTGCCGCGACCGCAGCAGGAACGGGATAAGTTTTAGACATAGGTTGACTCCTCACTAACTAAAAATAGTTTCCTAACCTGTGTAACAGCAATAGTATTATTAGTCTTCTCGCTAGGCAGGCATATTTATACAATCACGACTAAAAGTCTAGTCAAAGCCCTTATAAAACGTGCAATTACCCCAAAATTGTCAACAATATTCCTTTAGTCCTGCTCAATCACATGACTATTCTCCAATCCGTCACGGATCAAAGGCTGCATTGCAGTTAGTAGGCTTTTGAATAAATTAGGGTTTTCTTGTTCTTCACGGTGCAGTAGCTGTTTCATATGTTCCCGTTGTGTCGGCATATCAAAACAAGCGGGGCAATTTTCCATAATGACCGGCAAGCCAGCGGCTTTAGCAAAGTCCGCCGTTTGGCGTTCGCGCGCACGCACAAGCGGGCGAATTACACGCAAATCCCCTGCATCAATCCTGTAATGCGCCTTCATGGTTTTTAATTTGCCGCCATGAAAGGCTGACATTAAAAAGCTTTCGGCCAAATCATCTAAATGTTGGGCTAATGCCAGCACGTTGTAGCCTTCATCACGCGCGGTTTTATACATCAAACCACGTTTCATACGTGAGCAAAACGCACAATAGGAATTATTATCCATATGTGTTTCTGCCAAGCTCATAATCGGTTCCCGCACATAGAAATAAGGCAAACCCAAGCTTTTCAAGTAAGGAATCAAAGGCGATGGATCAAAAGCACCTGATTGAGGATCAATCGTTACTGCTGCTAATTCAAACTTAATCGGGGCTTGGCGCTGGAAGTGGCGCAAAATATGGAGCAATGAGAGTGAGTCTTTTCCCCCCGATAACCCCAATAAAATGCGGTCACCCGCACGAATCAAATCATAGTCGCCTATGGCTTTGCCAACGTTACGAATTAAGGATTTAGGTGGCGTAACCCAAGTCACAGGTTCAAATTTTAATGCTGTATTCATACAGGGAACATAACCGATTTTAGCTGGATGTGCTAGCTGCTCGCTTGGCTTGTTTTGCAATCATCACAAGCTTGTTAAAAAGTGCTTTAAATACAAAAAGATAATTTATTTATCGCAGCGATTATCCTATATAAACCACCTTGTATCCTAATTTGTGTGCTGGCAATGATGGCCTTTCTTCTAATCTAGTATGGGCTAACAACAATTTTAAGCTAAGGAAGGCCTAAGAAAATTAAAAATATCAGGAGAGATATTATGCAAGTCAGGTCATATTATAAAAGTTTTGAGCCACAAACATGGTCGAATACCAGTTACTCTGTGGTTCCTCGCTCAAGCTTAAATTACCTTCATGCCAGACAGCAAACTGACACTGTAGTAGAGCAAAGTTTGGGTTCTTTGAGCGACTTCAATTCTTTCGGTGGCTTAGGTGCTTTGGGCGGTCTTCGTTCGCTGGATTCTGTCGGTCGACTAGGTTCGTTCGGTGGTCTCGGTTCGCTGGGAGGGCTAAGTTCTTGGGGTAGCTTAGGTTCTCTGGATGCTTTCGGTGGACGAGGTGCTTGGGGTGGTCTGGGCTATGGTAACTACGGACGCTACGGTAATTTGGGTAGCCTAGGCTATGGTGGTTATGGTCGCTATGGTAGTACTGGTTATCGTCCTTATATCTACGATAACTATGGCGCTGCGGGTTATCGTTGGCCCTCTAATTCACTCATGCGTCCGCTATGGCAGAATTTAGCTTATACCAGCTCCTTAGAGCGTGGTTTAGGACCGAAATTGCCTTTGTCCCGCTCTGAGTTAGGAGCTGTTAGCGATGCCTTAGCAGATAGTCGTGGTTTGTATGGAATGCCCAACCCTCGGGTGGTTGATGTGTTTGACACCGACTTATCACGCAATGTATCAGCGGGTGATATTGCTAGAACTAGCGGCACCGATGGCTTATGCGCTACGGGTTCATCCCTACGTTTCGTGGTGTTAAATCAAGACGTAGTCGACCAAGCCTACGACACCTTGCGCTAGTAAGGTTGTGGATTAAACGATAGGGTATATACATTGATATACCCTATTTTTTGCTCATAATATTTAGGTCGATTCCTCACCTAATTGTAATTCCCACATTTGTTTATACAGGCCTTCTTTAGCCAGTAATTCGCTATGGGTGCCTTGCTCTACGACTTTTCCTGCATTCATGACAACAATCTGATCCGCATCGACTACGGTGGATAAACGGTGCGCGATAATAAGGCTGGTATGCTGACCTGCCACTTCTTGTAAAGTTTGTTGAATGGCTTGCTCGGTTCCTGAGTCTAATGAAGAAGTGGCTTCATCGAAGATCAAAATCGGTGGATTTTTAATAATCGCACGAGCAATGGCTACACGCTGCTTTTCACCGCCGGATAATTTCAATCCGCGCTCCCCCACCATGGTATTCCAACCGTCTGGCAAAGACTCAATGAAATCACGAATATGCGCCATCTCCGCAGCGCGCTCTAAATCCGCGTGAGTGGCATCGGGATTGCCGTATTGCAGGTTATAACGTAGCGTATCATTGAACAGCACGGTATCCTGTGGCACTATGCCAATAGCGCGACGCAAGCTGGCTTGGGTGACCTCGCGAATGTCTTGTCCATCAATCAAAATCCTTCCACCCGTGACCTCGTAGAAGCGATAGAGCAAACGCGGTAAGGTCGACTTTCCAGCGCCACTATGACCTACTACAGCGACCGTTTTACCAGCGGGCACGGTAAAGCTGACATCAAATAAAATTTGGCGTTCAGGCGTGTAGGCAAAATTAACGTTTTCAAAGCAGATATTGGCTTGTTTAACGACCAATCCCTTAGCATCAGGCTTATCTTGAATTTCTTGGGGCGTTTCTAAGAGGCGAAATACCATATCCATGTCAGCGAGCGTATATTTTAATTGGCGATAGATAATTCCCAGCATCCCGAGCGGCATAAAAAGCTGAAGCATAAACGCATTCACCATGACCAAGTCGCCAAGGCTCATTTGTTTTTGTACAACTTGTTGGGCGGCGAAAAACATAATAATCGTCACACCCACACCGATAATTGCGGACTGGCCGAAGTTTAGTAGTGACATGGAAGTCTGGCTTTTCACCGCCATCTCTTCCCATTTCTCCAAAGTTTCGTTATAGCGTTTTAATTCTATTTGCTCGCTATTAAAATACTTGACGGTTTCATAATTGATTAAACTATCAATCGACTGATTGCTGGAAGAAGAGTCTAGACGGTTCATTTCGTGGCGGAAGTCCATACGCCACTCGGTAATTTTAAAAGTGAAAATCACATAAATCGCAACGGTGGAGAAAGTTACAATCGCGAAAATGGGCGTGTAATTTTTAAGTAAAATAAAAGCGACTAGGGCAAATTCGACAGCAATAGGAATAATGCTAAAAACTAAATAATTGATCAGTGTGCTGACGGAAGAAGTACCGCGTTCAATATCACGCGCAATAGCGCCCGTCTTGCGCTCTAGATGAAAACGCAAAGAAAGATTATGCAGATGCTCCAAGACTTTAGTCGAAACGCGCCGAATTGCACGATAGCGCACTCGTGCAAATACGGCATCGCGTAACTCATTAAATAGTGAGGTAGCGAGCCGCAAAGCACCATAGGCTAATAATAAGCCTAGGGGTAATAATAGCGTTTGGTTCGGCATAGGCTGCAAGGCGTCGACAATCGCTTTTAACACCACAGGAACGCCCACGGTGGCAACTTTGGCGAGAATCAAACAAGTCAGTGCAAAAATGACGCGGCCTCGAAACTCCATAATGAACGGCAGCATCGATTTGAGATTGTGTAGATCACGACGATTCGTGTGAGGCGCTTCAGTTCGACCCATAGCATTATTTTGTAAGTTCATGAGCGTATTAGAGCGCGCCTGACTAGGTTTTGTATAGCACTACTTAGAGGGAGTAGACTGGGTCTGATGTAGCATAAGGCTGCTCAAGCGCTCGTCATGCACAATAAGGCAAAAAAGCAAGGTCGGTAATAATGAAAAAATTAGGGTTAATGAAGCAAGTCTTGTTTTTAGGCATGGGCTGCTGCCTTGCTACTAACGCACAGGCTGATCAGTATTTAGCGTTTAGTCAAAATGATAAGGAATGGTTGTACTTGGATAGCAGTGCTACAAAGCCTGTGATTGAGTTTTTTGATCAAAGTACAGGTGCATTAACGCATTCTACTCCTTTAGCGTACGATCCAGCGCGCCAATTGATGATGGGGTTTACACCGGATGGTTTTAAATTGGCGGTATTGGAAGAAGCGGGTCTAAGCATTTGGCACAACCAAACCGGTAAGCGTTTGCGGACTTTACCAGTCCCAGACTTGCCCGATAGCATTTCCAAGTACCAACCCAAAACTGCAGTCACCAATGCGAGTGGCACAGCACAATTATTTTACGCACCGAAGCGAAAGCAATTGCGGGTGGTGCATACAGGCAATGGTAAACAGTTGGGGCATGTTGATTTGAGTGCTGATCCAATTGCCTTAGGGATGGATACAGAAGGTCGCAAAGTGGCCTTTGTTATACCCGCTGCAACAGGTGGCTACCGCGTGCAGATTTATAATCTTTATAAAAATCAGCCCGAAAAAAGTATTGCTTTGCCACAGGTGTCAAGTCAGACCGTCTTTTCTCAACCGATTGTATTGAGTCAGGATGGCAATTATTTAGTCTGGCTACCCTATTTGATTCATGTAACCAGCGGTGCGGTGCAACACTTAGTAGGAGCCAATAGAGCTACATTCACCAACGATAATCAAAAGCTTGTTGTGGCTAATGCACAAGGTTTACAGCGTTATGATTTAGCGACTGGTGTGTATGAGCCGCTTAATGCTGAAGCGAATTGCCAAACATTGGCGCAAGATATTAACCCCACTCAAACTTTACTCGGTTTTATTCAGCGTTGTGGACAAGAATTACTGGCTATTACTTTGAATGCGCAAACGGGGCAATTTATAAAACGTTTGAAACTCGATAGACCGTAAGCCTGATTAGGGATTGTGATGCGCATTTGACAGTTCCTGAAATGCAGGCTATATCGAAAGGCTAGTGATCAACGAAGGAGTATAACCATGCGTTATTATTATGGCTTAGTAGTAGCGTTAGGCTTAGCAGCTACAGCACAGGCTGCCGATTTGACGATTAAGATGAATATGGTGGATGAAAAGGGCGTTGGTGCAGAAGTGGGGCAAGTGGTCGTGAGTGAGTCGCCCTATGGTTTAGTTTTTACCCCTAGTTTGAAAGGTTTACCAGCCGGTTTACACGGTTTTCATGTGCATGAAAATCCGAGTTGTGAGCCAAAAGAAAAAGATGGAAAAATGACAGCTGCATTAGCCGCAGGTGGGCATTATGATCCAGCAGGAACGAAGAAACATGGCGAGCCTTGGGGTGACGGCCATTTGGGTGATTTGCCAGCACTGTATGTCGATGCTGAGGGAAATGCCATGAATCCGGTTTTAGCACCACGCTTGAAAATGGATGACCTGAAAGGTCGTTCATTAATGATTCATGCGGGGGGTGACAATCATGCCGACCATCCTCAGCCGCTGGGCGGTGGTGGGGCGCGCGTGGTGTGTGGTGTAAGTCAATAAGCTTGCTCACTGGCAATATGCCTTGAAACATATTGCCAGTTTTTTTCTGCCTAATGCATCGGTCTAGGTCTGGAGTAAGTCACGCGCACTACCCTATTATTATTTTGATTATACAAACAATTAAAATTTAAGTTGGCTGAAGACCTTGCTCCCCTCAGTGTTGCTTGTCCTAACACTTGCACTAGATTTCGATTAAGGTTGTTCACGTTCATCGAGCCATATTCCACGTTTATATTTGGCCCAAACTGTCGCCTGATTTGTTGTGATAAGGCGGTTTGGCATCCGTAGATTGCTGGATTTGGCATGATGCGCGCTTCAACAGAATTCACGAAGCCGATTAATAGGCTTGCTGTCACAATACTTAAACTAAGTTGTTTGAACATGATCTTGCTCCCAACACAAACAATATAAGCCAGTGTAAAAGAATTCCTCTAGACTGGTGGCAACAGTAGCAGTGACTTAAGGATTTTTTGTGACGAACGCCCTGAATATTCCACCCGCTATTCCTAGTTTAGGCCAAGCTTTTCGTTATTGGTTCCACTTAGGTCTCATCAGTTTTGGCGGTCCTGCCGGTCAAATAGCCATTATGCATACGGATTTAGTGGAGAAAAAACGTTGGATCTCCGAACAGCGTTTTTTGCACGCGCTGAATTACTGCATGGTTTTGCCAGGGCCTGAAGCGATTCAATTGGCTATTTATATCAGTTGGCTCATGCATGGAGTGTTGGGTGCAGTGATGGCTGGTATTTTATTCTTCTTACCCGCTTTTTTCTTGCTGTCAGCGTTGGCGGGCATTTATTTGGCTTGGGGCGATTTGCCTTGGATTCAGGGAATTTTCTACGGCATCAAACCCGCAGTGGTGGCGATTGTGTTATTCGCCGCTTGGCGGATTGGCTCGAAAGTCCTAAACAATACATGGCTTTGGAGTATTGCCACCCTAGCCTTTATGGCGGTGTTCTTTTTTAAAATTAGCTTTCCATGGGTAGTATTGGTCGCCATCATCTTGGGTGTGTTGGGTGGCAAATTATATCCTGAAAAATTTAAAGCGAATTATGCACATAATACGGTTCGGAAAAGTTATGGCGCAGCCGTGATTGATGACCATAGCCCCACGCCAATACATGCGCAATTCTCATGGCGTAAATTTATGCTGACGCTTATTATTTTCTTAGCCATTTGGGTAGTGGCGCTCTTGGTGGTTGGCGGACAATCGACTTTGCAGCAGATGGGTTTATTCTTTACGAAAGCCGCGTTTTTAACGATTGGTGGTGCTTATGCGGTTTTACCGTATGTCTATCAAGGTGGGGTGGAGCATTATGCTTGGCTAACCGGTGCACAAATGATGGACGGTCTAGCGCTGGGTGAGGCAACACCAGGACCCTTGATTATGGTTGTAACGTGGATTGGTTATATCGGTGGCGTGACTAAGGAGGTGGTGGTGAATCCTGTACTGGCTGGGGTTATGGGCGCGTTGGTGGCGACCTTTTTTACGTTTTTACCCTCATTTTTCTTCATTATCGCCGGTGGGCCGATAGTCGAAAGTACACGGGGGGATTTAAAATTTACTGCCCCCCTCACTGCCATTACTGCGGCGGTGGTGGGTGTTATTGTGAACCTTGCCTTATTTTTTGCATGGCACACGTTTTGGCCACATGCGACCGAGCAGGCACCGTTTGCAGGATCGTTTGATTACTGGGCGGTCTTGCTGGCTATGGTTTCTTTCCTAGCCCTATGGCGCTACAAAGTGGATGTGACTAAGGTTATTGCCGTAAGTGCCTTGGTGGGATTGGTGTTTGCCCTCTTGAAAACAGGGGGATAGTCTTAAACATGTCATCTCCGATTGATCCATTTAAGCCAAGCGTAGATGCCAACGGTGATCTAATTCACTCACATGCGTGTTATATGCTTCGCATTCTTCACGCTTTAACGCCGAGAAAATACGCTGAAATGCTTCACCGAAGTACTCTTGAATAAAGGCCGATTGCTCAAAGTTTTTTAGGGTTTCATACCAATTCAAGGGCAAGGTATTGGCTTGGGTGCCATAAGCATTGCCTTCAGCGGGTTTTCCTGGATGGAGTTTCTCGCGAATCCCGCGATGCATACCTGCCAACACTGCCGCCACGGCTAGATAAGGATTGGCATCTGCACCGGATGCACGGTGTTCCACATGGCGACTCGCTGGTGAGCCGTTGGGAACACGGAAGGTAACACTACGATTATTGATACCCCAAGTCGCTGCCGTGGGGGCATAACTATTCGCTTTGAAGCGGCGATACGAATTTGCATGAGGTGCGAAAATCGCCATACTATCTTGCACGCTTGCGGCCATACCACCAATGCTATGTAGTAAAATTTTATTAGTATCGATTTCGCCAGCACTCATTAAATTCATGCCATTTTCATCATTCAGACTGATATGAATATGCATCCCACTACCAGCACGATCAGAAAATGGTTTGGCCATAAAGCAGGCAATCATGCCATGTTGTTCAGCTACCCCTTTAATTAAGCGCTTGAATTGAATCGCTTCATCCACGGCCTGCACCGCATCCTTACGATGCAGTAGCGTTATTTCAAATTGCCCAGGCGCGTATTCCGAAATGGCAGTTTCGGCCGGTAAACCTTGCACGGCACAATATTTATAAATATCGGCAAAAAAGGGACGCATGGCCTCCAAATCATCAACGCTATACACCTGTGTTTGGGTAAGGGGCAGGCCGTAGGTAGTTGTGGCAGGAATAACTTTACCCTGCTTCCATGCAGAGGCATCTAGTAAATAAAACTCTAATTCACAAGCTAAGACTGGATGCAGATTGTCGGCACGCAACACATTAACAATATCCACTAATTTTAGGCGCGGATCGGCAGCGGCGGCTGGCATCCCCGCGACTTTATCCATACTGACGAGTACTTGTGCGGTATTCGGTAGCCAAGGCGACAGCTTTAAGGAGTTCGGTACCGGACGGCTAATGCAATCCATATCAGCGACTTCCCAAACCAAGCCGGTGGTATCGACATCTTCACCCAAGGGGTTGAGTGACAAAATCGAGCTAGGTAAGGGGCGTCCACTGGTATAAAGCCCATGCAGTTCATGAGGGCGTAGGAATTTGCCGCGAGCAATACCGTTGATATCGGTGAGAATTAGTGCAACTTGAGTCAAGGTGGGGTGTGCTGCGAGAAAGCTAGTGACTTCGGCTGAGCGATTGGGTGCGGTGGGTTGCATGATTTATCCTTGGTATAACTCTTGAACAAACGCATCAAGCGTTGTGACAAGCTGGTCAATATCAGTTGTTTGGGTGGCAGGGCAGGCCAGCATCATATTGTGAAAAGGTGTAATCATCATGCCGCGATTTAGGAGGTATAAATGAATACATTGTTCCAGCTCGTCATCAAAAGCAGCTTCCGCTTCACGGCCTGTGCGTGGGGCGGTGGCACTAAATTGAAACTCGACCCTTGCACCAATTTGTGTAATGCACCAAGGCAATTGATGCTTGCTGATAAGCTCACGTAAACCTTGAGCAAGATACTCCGCTTTGGGAATCATGTCGGCATAAGCGGCCTCGGTCATGACCTGCTCTAGGTTGGCGCGCATGACCCGCATAGTGAACATATTGGCAGACAGCGTGGTGCCCATGCCACTGTGGCCATGGCCTGCATGTTGTTCCGGATCAGTGCGCTGTTGTGCTTTTAGCTGTTGCATTCGCTGTGCCACCTCAGCACTGACGCCGAGTACTGAACAAGGTAAACCACCGGCAATCGGTTTACCCAGCACGAATAAATCCGGCTCTAAACCAAAGGCTTTGGTATAGCCACCAAAACCCGTCGAAATCGTGTGCGTTTCGTCAATAATGAGTAGTGTACCCTGTTCGCGTGTTAAGCGACGTAGGGCTTGATGGTAGTTTTTATCTGGCAAGACCATGCCAATATTAGTCATTGCAGGTTCGCATAATACGGCAGCGACATCATTAGGCTTTAAGGCGTGTGCTAAGGCTTCAAGATCATTGAATTCCACCACACGCATATACTGAGTCAGGTCTAAGGCTTGACCACTTAAACCTTTACGGTGTACGGTTTTGCCTTGCTGGAGGCGCACCATGGTTTCATCGACTGTGCCATGATAACAGCCATCAAAAACTATAATAATTTTGCGCCCTGTGACGGCGCGCGCCCAGCGTAAAGCCCAACGATTTGCATCAGTGGCGGTGGTCGCCATTTGCCAATAAGGCAAGCCAAAACGTTGCCCTAGCTCACGTCCTACCGCAATCGCATCTTCGCTCGGTAGCATCGTGGTATAACCCTGTGCTGCATATTCTGCAATTACGTTTGCCACTGGCTCAGGCGAATGACCAAACATTGAGCCGGTATCACCTAAACAGAAATCGGCATAACGCAAGCCATCAACATCCGTAAATTCAGCACCTCGGGCGTGTTGGACAAACATAGGAAAAGGTGTCGACCAATCCGACATCCAATGCATAGGCACGCCACCGTATAAATAATGCTTCGCTTCTTCCGCTAATTGGGCAGAGCGCGGATGATGTTTCGAGAAGGTCTGTGCTTCGCGTTCGGCGAGCTGTTGGAGTTTGCTAGGATCATAGCTGCGTGGTGGCATGTTTTTATTCTCCTCATGGCACTGTGTGCTGATCATAAGGGGTTATTAGCCCAGCCTTCAAGCGTGGTGGGAGTAGGATGATAAGTCTGTCACTTTAGTGTCTTCTACTTTGAACATTGACATTCCACAAAGCGAAAACCCCGAAATTTGACTAACAATGTTATTCGCTGCACAGTGCGCACCATTGAAGAAGCCAGCAGCAAAGGCTGGAACAGTTTTAACAAAATTCCTTTGCAGGAGATTTGAATCAATGAGTTCGTTTGCGACTGAAACCGTCACCTCGGTTCAGCATTGGAATGACACCCTATTTTCGTTTCGTACTACCCGCGATCAAGGGTTTCGTTTTATTAATGGTCAATTTGTCATGATTGGTTTGGAAGTAGAAGGCCGCCCATTAATGCGTGCTTATAGTATTGCCAGTGCCAATCATGAAGAGTTTTTAGAGTTTTTCAGCATCAAAGTTCAAGATGGGCAGCTCACCTCACGCCTACAACACCTAAAAGTGGGCGATCCGGTGATTATGAGCAAGAAACCTACTGGAACTTTGGTATTGCGCGACCTAAAGCCCGGAAAACGTCTGTTTTTATTTGCCACTGGAACCGGTCTAGCACCCTTTATGAGCTTGGTTCACGATGTCGACATGTATGAAAGCTTCGACAAGATTATTCTCATGCACGGAGTACGCTGGAAAAATGAACTAGCTTATAAAGATTATTTGGAAAACGAACTACCGAATAATGAATACTTAGGTGAATTAGTACGCGAAAAATTGATTTATTATCCAGCCGTAACGCGCGAAGCTTTCGTACACCATGGCCGTTTAACCAATCTGATTCGTTCGGGGGAGTTATTTAACCATATTGGCGAAGCGCCGCTTGATCCTTCCACTGATCGTGCCATGATTTGCGGCAGCCCAGCGATGTTAAACGACACCTCCACTATGCTCAATGACTATGGTTTTCAAATATCGCCCCGCCAAGGTGAAGCAGGCGATTATGTGATTGAGCGTGCTTTTGTTGAAAAATAAGTACTTAGAACCAGTGCTGTCGCGGCATTTAGCTGACAAATCGAGCGTTTGTAGCGTCGACTTTAAATAATTTTTTAATTATTGCAGTTTCTCAAGGTCTATCCTTAGCTGAGCCTGTAGTTTGTTTAAGCATTATAAGGTCTCAGTGAGTGCTAGGATGAAAATAGGAGTTAGTAGCCAAAACTTTCGTACCATTACAGGACATGCAGGTAAAGGACGCCGCTTTATGATTTTTGAAGCGGAATTGGGGCAAACGCCTCAAGAAATTGAGCGCTTAGACTTGCCAATGGATATGTCTATCCACGCGTGGAATGGCCAATCAACGCATCCTTTATTTTCGCTGGATTACTTAATCACAGCGGGGTGTGGCGAGGGTTTTATACGTAAGCTTGCAGCACAAGGTGTGCACGTGAAAATAACGGATGAAACCGTTCCCATGGTTGCAGTACAAGCCTTGATGGCGGGACAGTTGGTCGAAAAGCAGCCTGAAACACACCCCCCGCACTAATAATAAGCCAAGCTGAATGCTATTTATGAGTAGTTCAGCTTAGTTTTAACTATGGACAGATGCGGTGTGCATAAGGGAACTCACCAGCTCAGAGAGCCGCTAGCAAACGTTGTTATCATGAAAATCCAATGTTTTATCGTTGTTGTCGTCCACCCCGAGGGTTTAGTGAGTTATAGTTAAACCACTGTCATTTAGCGCTTAACAAGGCGAATCATGTCCAAATCCATATTGAAACTCATACTGCTTAGTTTGTGTAGCGGTTTGAGCTTTGCTGAAAGTAGTGTTGTCAGTAGTCATGAAACCGGCCTAGTATCCACCTCAGCCCGTGTTCAGATCACAGTCATGATTCCAACTAAAGTCATTTTGCATATGGCCAATGGTGAAGTGCGTAGCCTCACCAATAGTGAAAATGCTAAACAGCTAACGCAAACGCTGACCACGGCTGAGTCCAAGACGACACAGAACCAAACGACGGCGATTTATACGCTAACCACCCTCTAGTTTTTATTAACTTGGCATTGAGTAGTATGAATAAGCTTGCGACTAGGAAAGTCGATACGCCACAAGATAATCACGAGCAGTACACTGCCTAGCAAGAACCACACGCCACCTAGCAGCCACAAGCCAAACGGCAAAATCATTAAGAAGGCTCTCATTCCCAGCATGAAATGAAACGCTGCGCGTTGCAGTGAGGCTGTCATAAAGGTTTCAGGTAAGATATGTCCTGCTATTTTATCTACTGCATTCAGCATAAAACCAACATGATTGTAATAGCGTACCGACAAGGCAAAATTGAAAAAAGCGAAAAAGAAGGTTACGACTAATAAAAGTAACTGTGATAACAAAACATCCGGATGTCTGGCTTCTAACATATCCAAAACTTTATTAAAACTCTCTAAGCTACCTTTATTGGTTAGGATAAAGCTCAGCAAACCAGCGACTAATAAAATAGCAGTAGATGCTAAAAAGCTAGCTGACATCAATGCATTACGTAGCGTCTGTACGGCTAGCACATCACCTGGTTGACGCTGCATAATGGCTTGAACCCATGCTTGGCGAACACAAGTGTTAATACCAATGTCGGCATGCAAAGGATGGCGTTTTACCATCCAAACTAGGTAAGTGTGGTACGACACTAAGATAAGTATCGCAGCTATAATCCAAGAAGCTTCCGTCGTCTTCATAGCCGCTTAAACGGTGTTAGCTATTTCTACTGTAGCAACTGGCTTGCGGTCTTCACCCAAAAATGCTTTTCGTCCCTTACGCACCTTAAACCACACTGCATAAACCGCTGGTAAAAATAACAGGGTTAATAACGTTGCGACTAATAAACCACCCATAATCGCCACTGCCATAGGGCCGAAAAATACACTGCGTGAGAGAGGAATCATCGCCAAAATAGCAGCTAAGGCCGTGAGCATGATCGGACGGAAACGCCTCACAGCCGCTTCAATAATTGCTTCACGTGGAACCATGTTTTGCTCAATATTACGATCAATTTGATCCACTAAAATCACCGAGTTACGCATAATCATGCCGGATAGCGCAATCGTGCCGAGCATGGCGACAAAACCGAAGGGCTTATTGAATATCAGTAAGAAACTTGCCACCCCAATCAAACCAAAGGGCGCCGTCAAAACCACCATAATGACGCGTTGGAAGCTTTGCAATTGCAGCATCAGCATGGTGAGTACCACCACGATAAAAAGCGGAATGCCTGCGGCAATCGATGCCCCACCCTTGGCGCTTTCTTCCACACTACCGCCAATTTCAAAGCGATACCCTAAGGGCAATTTCTCAATGAACTGATCGGCATTGATGCGATTCATTACCTCTGTCGTGACGGTAGGGGCTTGGACTGAACTATAAATATCGCCCCGAATCGTGATAGTGGGTGTGCGATTGCGATGCCAAATAATGCTTTCTTCTTGGGTGTTTTCCAGTCGTGCGATTTGACTTAAGGGAACACTTTGCCCATTGCTAGTCGGGATATTAAGCGACATCAGGGCTTCAATATTTTGGCGATCCGGATGCGAGCCACGTACCAAAATCGGAATGCTTTGATCCCCCTCGCGGAATTCACCCACCCCAGCACCTTGTAAAGTGGTGGACAAGATTTGATTAATATCAGCTTGCGTTATACCTGACGCAATCGCCTTATTGGCATCCACTGTTAAACTCAGCGACTTGCGTAACTCATTCCAATCCAAATGAACATTACGCAAATGCGGATTACCACGCATATAGGTTGCGACTTGCTCAGCAAGATTGCGCAATTGCCATAAATCATCGCCCGACACACGAAATTGCACCGGATAGCCAACCGGAGGGCCATTTTCTAAACGCAACACACGGCCACGCAGTTGGGAAAACTGTTCGCTATCCATCAAGCTAATTAATTTCAGGCGCAAGGCTTCGCGTGCCGGAATATTTTTAGTGGTAATCACAAATTGGGCGAAACTAGGATTCGGCAATTGCTGATCCAAAGGTAAATAAAAGCGCGGTGAACCTGTACCGACATAGCTAGCAAAATTATTAATATATTCAGACTGCGTATTTAAATAAGCTTCGACCTTTTTAACCTCGCGCTCCGTCGCTTCAATAGCCGTACCTTCGGGTAATTTCAAATCGACTAATAATTCTAAGCGGGTAGCCATTGGGAAGAATTGCTGTTGCACAAGGCCGAATAACACGACAGAGCCAGCAAAAGTTAATACGGTTAGCAAAATTACCGTGAGGGGAAAGCGTACACAAACGCTAATTAAACTACGGAATAAAGTAGAGAATCCTTCAGCAATTTTATGCTGGAGGCTGATTAGACCACTAAACAAGCCTTTTTTGTTTGACCTCGCCTCATGTGGCTCAGCTTTTAGAATATGATAGCCCAGCCAAGGAACAATAATGACTGCTGCAAACCACGATAATATTAAGGCGATGGAAACCACTTCAAAAATAGAGCGCGTATATTCGCCGGTGGATGATTTGGCGGTGGCAATTGGTAAAAAACCTGCAACTGTCACAAAGGTACCAGTGAGCATCGGGAAGGCGGTTGTACTATAAGCAAAGGTGGCGGCTTTGATACGGTCATAGCCCTCTTCCAGTTTTAGCGCCATCATTTCAATCGCAATAATCGCGTCATCGACTAATAAACCGAGCGCTAAAATCAATGAGCCAAGCGAGATTTTGTGTAGGCCAATACCGAATAGATACATGCAGAAAAAGGTGCCTGCCAAGACCAGTGGAATAGACAGTGCAACCACCGTTCCTGCACGAACACCCAAACTGAAAAAACTCACGCCTAGTACAATGATAACGGCTTCAAATACAACTTGGAGGAACTCGCGTACCGAGCTTTTCACTGCGGTCGGCTGATCATTGACCGGATGTAAATCCATGCCTATGGGTAATTGGGTTTGGATACGTTGCAAGGCTGCATCCAAATCTTTGCCTAGCTGAATAATGTCGCCACCCTTTTGCATGGATACGCCAATACCCAACGCTTGTGTGCCACTGTAACGAAAGTGCTCAGAAGCAGGATCGGTGTAACCACGTTTTATTTCCGCAACATCGCCGAGTTTTAGGGTCTGAGTTCCAATTTGCAGCGGCATATTTTTGATACTTTCGACATCAGTAAAGCGTCCGCTGGGATAAACAATAATACGATCTTGGCTGGTATAATATTCGCCAGCCGCCACCATGGTATTTTGCCGTGCAATCGTGTTTTGTAATTGCTGCAAACTAATACCCAGATTAGCCGCTTTAGTGCTACTTAACTCAATATATACTCGCTCAGGCTGATCACCAATCAACAAGACCTTTGCTACATTCGGAACGCGCAATAGCTCTTTGCGAATGCCATCAGTGGCGTCACGCAATTGTGCCATGCTGAAACCATCGCCTGTGAGCGCATAAATATTACCGAAAGTGTCGCCGAATTCGTCATTGAAGAAAGGTCCTTGAACGCCCTGGGGCAGGGTGTAGGCTATATCTTGTACACGTTTGCGTACTTGGTAAAACATTTCCGGCATATTCACAGAAGGCGTACTATCACGCGCAATAACAGTGATGACGCTCATCCCAGGTTGCGAAAAGCTGCGTACATCAGATACATAAGGTGATTCCATAATCACTTTTTCAATCCGATTCGTCACTTGCTTTTCAACTTCGACAGCGGATGCGCCCGGCCAGCGTGCCTGTACTAACATAACTTTGAAAGTAAAAGGTGGGTCTTCTGCTTGACCGAGGTGCATATAGCCAAATACACCCAGCGCCAACATCAAAAAGAAAAAATAGCCGACAATATTTTGGTGGGCCAGCGCCCAGCCGGATAAGTTATTTTTGTGCATGGGGTTCTCTTATAAGCCGGTGGGCTTGGCTTGGCCGTTATAAGGGACAGGATTGACTTGCTGTCCTGCGTGTAAGCGATTGACACCAGCAGCCACCACCTTGATACCGGCATTCAAACCGGCTACCCATAAACCATCTTGCAAATAACGTTGTACAACGACGGGCTGTAGATTAACTTTGTTGTCACTGCCGACAATCCAAATAGCAGGCTTTTTATCTTGCTGGAATAAAGCAGTGGCCGGTAGCCAAGCTATTTTTTCAGGTAAAGGCTGTGAAAATAGCACGGTTGCAGTCATCCCAAGACGTAGCACTTGGTTCGGATCTTGTGCGGCAACTTTGACTAGCCAAGTGCGATTAGCATCGGCTGCCGGCGCTATCTCACGTACCGTGCCTTGTAAGGTCACTTGCTGATCGGCCCAGAGTGAAATAGTCGCAGGACGATCCACTGTTAAATCTTTAATGGCCTGCTCGCCCACACGAATATAAACCTCATATTCCCCTGCACGCGCCACACTTAGAATCGCTTGTCCCGCTCCTACCACTTGGCCTGCCTCAATCGGTGCTTTAGTCACAACACCATCAACCGTACTGGTTAAAACCGTATAGCCAGATTGATTTTTTACCAGTTTCAATTGGTCTTGGGTGCTATTCACTTGGGCTTGAGCACTTTTAATTTGCCCACTGAGAGCCTCTAAACTACCAGCGGCGGCAGCTACTTCACCTTCCGCAGCACTCACTTGGGCTTGGCTGGTTTTGACACGTGCTAAGGCTGATGGCACTTGAGATTGAGCGGCGGCGGCATTCGCTTTGACCGATTTTAAATTCGCTTGTGCCGTTTGCAGGCGCTGAGTATCACGATCCATGACCGCCTTACTCGCAAACCCTTTTTGTACCAGCTGTTCGCTACGCTTATATTCAAGTTGGGCATTATCTAATTCAGCTTGTGCGACGCCCACAGCGGCCTGTGCTGCGCTAGCACTCGCTTTGGCGGTGTCTACCGCAGTTTGCGCAGCCTCCAAGCCTGATTGCGCAGCCGTAAGATTAGCTTTTGCACTCGCTAAACGGCCTTGTGCCCCACTAAAATTACTTTGCGCCGAGGCTAAGCTACCTAAAGTGGCTTGCAAGCCAGACTCTGATTGGTTGACCGTTAACTTGGAGTCTTGATCATCGAGACGCGCTAATTCTTGACCTTTTTTGACCGTATCGCCCACATTAACTAAGCGGCTCACTAATTTGCCACCCACACGGAAGGCAAAGTCAACACTTTGGCGCGCTTGTACTTCGCCGCTGTAGCGCTCTGTGATTTCGCCAACTTGCGCTTGTGTTTCCCAAACTTGGGCTGGGCGAATCGGTTCTGCTTCCACTTTTTCTTCTTTGCAGCCGCTTAAGCTTAATAAAGCGACAATTCCAATCCAGCCGATTTTCATAATGCTTGATCCTGAGAGGTTTTCGCTAATAGACCTTGAAACAAGGTGACAAGAGAGTGACTAAGTAGTGTTAGAAATTCGTCTTCGTCCATATAAAAGGCGCAAGCTAGCTCAATTTGTTTTTCAGCCATTAGGCGGTTAAAAGAGTTTTGCTGTAATAATTGCCACAAACCTAAAATCAGCGCATAGCCCTGCATCATCACCACACAACTCATGGCGGGGAAGTGAGCGCGCAAAGCTTGCACGACTTGATCTAAGCCCTCGGAAATACGGCTTTTAAATTCAATCACCGCTTGATCTGGAATTTGTCGTTCCATCGTACCTAAACATAGAGAGGCTAAAGGCAGAAAAGTGGGGGAATGACGAATGCTTGCAATGACGATGTCGGCCATTTCTTCCAGTGTCATAGGTTCTGGCTGTTTAGCACGTAGTACCAGTTGTTCGAAAAAATGCTTTACATCACGCTCGTGTAACGCCAAGAGTACTTCTTCTTTGCTACCGAAATACAAATACAAGGTGCCCTTGGCAACATGACTGGCACGCGCTAGGGCATCCATACTGCTGACATGTTCGGGATGAGCAACCCAAAGGTGTTGAGCAGCATCCAAAATGGATTCGCGTTTTAGACTTTTGTCTTCCGGATTAATCGCACGAGGTGGCATGGTAACTGACTACGGGTCATTTAATAACATTAGGTTAACTGACTCTCAGTCAGTTGTCTAGGTGTCTGAGAAATAGTCATGACTTAAAACTTATTTTAATTGCTTTAAACTTCATATATACTTGCTTAATCAATTAAATGTGAAGAGAAATATGACTAAAAAAACTATCAGCGCGAGCTGCTTAATCCAGAATGCCTTAATAGCATCAAGACTAGCTCGGAAAGTTGAGAATCGTTTGAGTGTGCATGGTCTTAGTTTCACAGAATACCTTGTGATGGATTATCTGGATAATGCTCCTCATAAAGCGGTTCCACGTATTGCGTTAGCAGAGCATGTGGGGATGAGTGCTTCCGGTGTGACGCGCTTACTAGCACCCATGGAGAAAAATCATCTCGTGGATAAGGTGGCCAACCAACGCGATGCACGTCAGAGTTTGGTGAAACTTTCCGAGACGGGTCAACGCGTGTTTAATGAGGCTAGTGTGAGTTTTGAAAATATCGCCAAAGACTTGCTCGTTGCGCTAAGTACTAGTCAGCAGGAACGTCTGGTGGATGTCTATGCAAAACTTATTTAGTGCGGGTTTACTCAATACCAGCCCCGCTTTATGGCATAATAGCGCCTTTTTTAGTTTAACTAGGACGGCAACAGTGAGTAAGCAATCGAACTGGTTCACCGAAATTTCCGATGCAGGCACCTTATTCGGTTTTGAATTAACTGAAAATGGAAAGTTGCACGAAGAACAGACTTCATACCAGCATTTAGAAATCTACGATACCAAAACGTTTGGCAAATTAATGACTTTGGATGGTTTCACGATGGTCACCACTCGTGACAATTTCGTTTACCACGAAATGCTGGCCCATCCAGTCTTATTTAGCCATGCGGCGCCCAAACGGGTTTGCATTATTGGGGGTGGTGACTGTGGAACGTTGCGCGAAGTATTGAAGCATGACGTGGTTGAGTCGGTGATTCAAATTGATATTGATGAGCGCGTGACGCGCATGAGTGAAAAATATTTCCCTGAGTTATGCGAATCCAATCATGATCCACGTGCAACATTGGCCTTTGAAGATGGCATTGCTTGGATTAATAATGCGCCTGCGGGTTCACTGGATGTTTTGATTGTGGATAGCACTGATCCGATTG
This sequence comes from Thiolinea disciformis DSM 14473, assembly GCF_000371925.1. Lineage (GTDB taxonomy): Bacteria > Pseudomonadota > Gammaproteobacteria > Thiotrichales > Thiotrichaceae > Thiolinea > Thiolinea disciformis. Next base: position 203,867 of record NZ_AQVE01000001.1, read on the forward strand.
GGCCTGGCGCAGTCTTATACAGTGAAGCGTTTTTCAAAGGTTGCTGGCGGGCGCTAGGTGAGGGTGGCTTGTTGGTGCAACAAAGTGAATCGCCCTTAGTGCATTTAGAAAAAATCATTCAACCGATGCACGCGACCATGCGCCAAGCAGGTTTCACGGCGATTCAATTCCACCAATTCCAACAAGTTTGTTATCCAACTGGTTGGTGGAGTTGCACGATTGCGGCTAAGCAAGGCCAGATCGCGTTTAAGCGTAAAGCAGCAGCCCAGCAGCTTACTTTCCCGACTCGGTATTACAATGCGGACATTCATGAAGCCAGTGCCGTCTTACCCCAATTCCTTAAACAAGCTTTGATCATAGGCTAAACCATGCTCGACGTGAGCGCGGATGGTAAAAAGCGTTGTTTTGGGGGTAGTGCGGGTAAAGAATTTTACGCGCATTATCACGATCACGAATGGGCAATGCCGCAGCACGACGATCAGCACTTATTCGAAATGTTGATTTTGGAAGGGGCACAGGCTGGTTTAAGCTGGGAGACCGTACTCAAAAAGCGTGCAGGTTATCGTGCGGCTTTTCATGATTTCGATGTACAAAAAGTCGCTGCAATGAGTGATGAGGCGCTAGAAAACTGCTTAAAAAGCCCTACGATTATTCGCAATCGTTTAAAAGTATTTGCTACCCGTAAAAATGCGCAAGTATTTATTAAAATTCAGCAAGAGTTTGGTAGTTTTGATTGTTACTTATGGCGATTTGTTGATAATAAACCGATTGTGAATCACTGGAAAACTTTTGCCGAGGTTCCTGTCAGTACAGCGATTAGCGATGCTATTGCAAAGGATTTAAAGAAGCGTGGGATGACTTTTGTTGGAACGACGATTATCTATGCGTATATGCAAGCCGTGGGTTTAGTCGATGATCATGTGGCAGATTGTTGGAAGCGTAATCCTTAAAATACTACAAAATAAAAAACCGGCTTTTCGCCGGTTTTTTTAATAGCCACTTTTGAATTAATAGGCCATCGCGTAATTATTGCGAGGTCCCCAATAGACCCATTCCACTAATTCATCTTGTGCATCACGCTGAGTGCGCGCTCGTGGGTCATTGTGTAAAACGGACACAATATAAGTTTGACCATTCGCGGCTTGTAAATAACCTGCTAAAGCACGCACATCACGCAAAGTGCCGGTTTTAAATTTACCGCGTCCTGTGAGTGGACTACCTTTCATACGATTTTTGAGTGTGCCATCCACGCCTAATACGGCCAGCGAATTCATAAATTCATTACGATACGGGCTATTATAGGCATCCGCTAATAATTCACCCATGTGGCGCGCACTAATACGTTCAATACGGCTTAAACCTGAGCCATTTTCAATGCGTAATTCATCAAAACTCAAACCACGTGACTCAAGAAATTGCCCCACTGCTTGCGCGCCTTTTTGAGGAGTGCCCGGCGCACCAAATTGTTTGGCTCCAACCGATAATAATAATTGGCGTGCCATAACATTATTACTGTCTTTATTTACTTCCATAATAATATCGCGGGCTGGACGTGACATATTAGTATAAACCAATTGGGCATTCGATGGTGTGACACCGCGCACGAATTGGCCATCCATACGACCACGCATTTCACCGACCCAAATTTTCCAGAAGCCGCCGAATAAATTGGTATTCAAATCAGCACGGGCACTGGCATTGGTGGGTAAGACTGGACAAATGCGCTCGATTTTGCCTTTTAAGTTGGTGAATTCATAACAGCCGCCGCGCTCCTGATACAGAATGGCTTCTGGAATCGCATTGTAGCTTGCACCCACATTGCCGTCGAAAGCGCCTTCGTTAGTATTAGGGACGCTAAAGAAGGTGCTATCTGCAATCAAATTGCCTTTAATGGCGTTGATGCCACGTCCACGTAAGGCTTGGAGTAAGTTGCGAAAATCATTTTCAGAAAAAGTCGGGTCACCATAGCCTTTAATAATCACATCACCATATAACACGCCACCATTCACCGCACCGGCTGTATAAATCTCGGTCGGCCAACGATAATCAGGGCCTAATACCCCTAAGGTGGTATAGGTCGTGACTAGCTTCATGGTTGATGCTGGGTTACGTGGCATATCCGCATTGGCGGTTAATAAGGCTGGGGCACCGGCTGAAGCAGGGCGTACATAAGCGCTAAAGCCGTGTTCAGCAATACCATCAGCGCGTAATTTTGCGGCCACCACATCTGGCAAGCGATTAAATTGCCCAGGGCCGGTATACATGCGCCCCGCAGCAAATTGTACGGTGCCAGAGCTAGGCGGTGGTGCCATATTGCGTGGTGGCGCAGGTCGCATGATAGGACGCTGAATTAAGCGTGGCGCTTGTGCTATCATGGAGGGTTCTTGTTGGGCTTGGCGCTGCTGTTCTAGAATCGGTGGGCGACGTCTCAAACTAGGGCGCGGCATCGTAGCAGAGCGTTCAGTTTGTACCGGTGGTCTAGCTGACGCTTGTTGCTGTGCTTGGCGTCTTGCATTCATAGCAAGTTGTTGCTGTGCTTCGCGCTGACGTTGTTGCATCGCATATTGTTGTGCGGTCATACCTTGGGCAGGGCGCTGCTGTGTTATATAAGTCGGCGCTTGTGCTTGTGGAATATGGCTATTAATAGGTTGAGTTTCTTGTGCCTGTTCTTGCACAGGTGCAGTGCTACAAGCAGCAAGAATCACCGAGCACGCGGTTAGTAATGTAATGCGTGGAGTCAGCATGGAAGCCCCCAGATTTTTTGTGAATGACGCAATCATAAAATTAGTTAAATAAATTGGCGAATTCCAAAGACGAACCCTCTTGCGGGTGTTTCAGCGAAATGTGCCATAGTCGGGTAAACTTTACCTGAATCAATCTTAAAACAGAATGCAAAAAGGGGTTAATCCTGACATGAAGTGGAATTTATCTGGCTTATTAGTTGGACTATTCGCCGTCAATACAGCTTATGCCGCCGTCGATTGCGCACAAGTTCGCGCTCGCTATCAGTGCATGGCAAGCGAATACTACCCATTACATCTGAGTTTTGATGATGGTCCAGCCCTACAGACCAGTGATGTCTTAAATGTCCTAAAACGTGAAAAGATTTCTGCCACCTTTTTTGTGATTGGCGAAAAAATTGATTGTGAAAAGATTCAGCAAACTCAATGCACTCAAGGTGAAACTAATTGTCAAGCGCTTAAAGAGTGCCATGATCGTGAGCAGATTATGCAGCGTGCCGCACGTGAAGGACATACCATTGGCTCACATGGCTATTATCATGTACGCCATTCCGAGCTAGACCCCAATACCATGCGTCAATATGTGAAAATGGCGATGGATGTGAGCGAACCTTTTTTGAATACCAATCCACCTTTATTTCGTTTGCCGTATGGCGATGGTTGGTTTAATCGTGACAAACAGCCTCAAGTCTTAAATGCGTTGCGTGATTATGGTTTTCAGCATCTGGCGTGGGAAATGTCATCATTTGATTGGGACGAAAAAAATCAAGCAGGCGATAAGATTATTAGCAATGTAATGGAGCAAATGTGTTCGCGTCGTAAAGGTGGCACGGTGCTATTCCACGACGGCATGGACAAAAGTATGCATCAAGGCCGTGTGTTTACCACACAGCATTTAGCGGAATGGATTCCTATTATGCGCTGTGTGGCAGACTTCAAGCCGCTTTCGCATTTTGAACCTGAAATAAGAAAACGTTAAATGGGACTTGGCGTGAAACCCTGTCAAACAGGGTTTCGCTCCAGAAAGCTTATTAAAACGCTGTGCCTGATTTAATGCCCAACTTTTTAAAGATGATGGCGGCTGGACAAAAACCCGTAAACGCTGATTGCAGCAGGTTTAATCCCACAAAACCGCTCAGCCAAAGCCAATTCGGGCTGTGATAAACGGCTAGTAATACACTCAACAATACCATTGTGCCAGCGAGTGCCATGACCATACGATCAATCGTCATCTTGATGCTCCTACTTGTAAGGCTAATTCACAATATTAGAATTTAATTATGAACTGTTTCACCTAGTCCGTAAAGTAACTTTTACGAGGGACTACACACGCTCAGTTTGCGAATCACTGCTTCTAGCTCGTCCGCTGTCAGTTTACGATTTTGTTTTTTTGCCTCATCTAAGAGTGCTAAGGCATCTTGCTTGTTTTTTTCCATAATGGAGGCAGCCACCAAGGTAGTTGCAGGGCTTTTGGTAACTGAAGCACTTGGTGCTGTGCTAGTAGTCTCCGTTTTGGTGGTGGCACTGACAGTGCTCTCTGTGGCGTCTGTTTCGGGGGTTGTGTCAGCCGTTGTTGCGCTGGCATCCTCAACAGGAACAGCCGCACAGCCCTGTAATACAACACTGCTCACTAAAACTAGCGCCGCCCAATAGCCTAATTTCATGGGGAACTCCAAATAATTAAGGGATTTGATGTGACCGGCTAGAATGCCTGATTCAGAAGGTGAGGAAAAGTCACACAGGCCATTCTTCATCTGAATTGACATGAAATTTATGAACCTGAAGGAATCAGGTGAGAAAATTTTTTATCTATCTTGAGGCCAGCGATAAAGCGCGGTACAGCGTGTTGTTCACAACTTATCCACAGGCTATACACAGCTTAATGACAATATATTGTGCTTGTAGCAGTCTTCAAACACATTCCATTGTGATTTAAACTATAGGGATAGCTATTCTAGTAAAGAATTTTATTCTCCCATTTATTAATCTTGTTGCGCTTCTATCGTAGGGGCAGAGGTTTCCATGCAAACGACAAACGCCAAATTGCCGGTGAAGGACGCTATGTCCGTATTATCTACGCCATCGCTTGTGAATTCATCAAAATGTAAGGTAATTCGACGTAATGGCGAGGTGACGGAGTTTAATGCCAGCAAGATTCAAATTGCGCTCACCAAAGCGTTTTTAGAGGTAGAAGGCAGCACAGCCTCCGGTTCTGCGCGGATTCACGACACGGTTAAAAAGCTGACGGAGCAAGTGGCGGAAGCACTGTTACGCCGTATGCCCGATGGTGGCATGATCCATATTGAGGATATTCAAGACCAAGTTGAATTAGCGTTAATGCGTGCAGGCGAACATAAAGTAGCCCGTAGTTATGTGTTATACCGTGAAGAGCGCGCCAAGTTACGCGCCAAAAAAGATAAAAAAGGCAAATCCAAGGTCGATTTGGCGATCAAGGTAAAAACCGAAAATGGTGAGCTTCATCCGCTGGATGAAGAGCGTTTGCATAAAATTATTGCGGAAGCAGTCGAAGGCTTAGAGGGTGTTAATGCGGCGCAAGTGACTCAAGGCGCATTACGCAATTTATATGATGGTATTTCTGAGAAAGAAGTGGCGACAGCGCTGATTATTAGCACGCGCGTTTTGATTGATCACCACCCTAATTATTCACAAGTGGCTGCGCGTATGCTGCTGGACAGCCTACGCCGCGAATCTTTAAGTTTTCTGGAGGGGCAAATCACAGAGGCCACACAACATGAGATGCAAGCCCTCTATCCAGAAGCCTTACACAAAGCGATTAAGCGCGGTATCGAGGTCAATCTACTCGCTGACGAACTGAGCCGTTTCGATCTAAAAATGTTGGGAGCTGCTATCAAGCCCGAACGCGACTTACAATTCAGTTACTTAGGTTTACAAACCCTCTACGACCGCTATTTCTTGCATCATCAAGGCACGCGCTTTGAATTACCACAAGTGTTCTTTATGCGAGTTGCAATGGGCTTAGCGATTAATGAAGTGGACCGTGAAACCCGCGCGATTGAATTTTATAATCTGCTATCTAGCTTCGATTTTATGAGTAGCACCCCTACTCTGTTTAACTCTGGCACCTTACGCCCACAATTATCTTCCTGCTATCTCACCACTGTACCGGATGACCTTGATGGTATTTATGGCGCAATTAAAGACAATGCCTTGCTGTCTAAATTTGCGGGTGGCTTAGGCAATGACTGGAGTCGTGTACGTGGTATGGGTTCACATATCAAAGGTACCAATGGTAAATCGCAGGGTGTGGTTCCATTTTTGAAAGTGGCGAATGACACGGCGGTAGCGGTGAATCAGTGCTTTGCTCCCGATACCTTATTGCACACTGCGGATGGTACAAAAGCGATTCGAGAGATCGTGGTCGGTGATTTAGTGCTGGGCATTAGCGGCACTTACCGCGAAGTCAAAAAGGTGATGACCTATAACCAACAAGATCCTATGGTGGCTTTGGATGTGAAACATTCGATTGAGCCTGTCAAGGTAACGGCTGGCCACCCGTTCTGGGCGATAAAAGGCGTGCCGCTGGAGCAAGCTAATTCACGTACTCGCAAATGGTTAGAGAGTGGCAAGGTCGAGGCTGCTTGGGTAGATGCGGGTCAATTACAAGCAGGCGATTATGTGGCTCAAGTCATTCCAACTGAAACGGTTATGGTGAAGGGCTTCACAGACGAGGATGCTCGGCTTTACGGTATTCTGCTCGGCGATGGTCACATGAGCAAAGATGGCATGGAATGGGGTGTTTCTGGTAACCCGCAACAGGATAGCCATTTGCAATTCGTGTGTGATTATTTAAGCGCACGCGGCATTCATTGCTGGGAAACCGGACGTGGCGAAACCTACCTACAAATTCATTGGGCGAGTGGTCAAGGTGTAGTGCGTGATGGCACTACAGGGCGGATTGTCGGCGCGGGTGCTGCAACGCTGCCGTTCACTTATAACGACCTTTACAATGCTAAGGGTGAAAAGCGTATTGCCCGTAAATTTGCGCATTTGCCACGTCCACAAACCCTAGCACTGCTTCAAGGTTTGCTGGAAACCGATGGTGGCGTAAGTCGTGGTAAAGAAATTTACTTCACTAATACCTCACGTGCGCTGGCGGAAGGCTTACGTTATCAATGTTTACGCTTAGGTGTACCAACGGCGGGGCAATATCGCGAACGTGATAATGCTCATGCAGGTACACGCTCGGATGGCTCAAAAATTGAATTTACAGGCACCACCAAAGTCTATGACATTCGCATTCCTGCTGTGGCTGGGATTGCTGAGCTGGTCAATTGCAAAGCCTTAACTAAGCAGAATTGGATTACACACAATGGCTATGTATTTAGTCGGATACGCAGTGTTGAAACCATTCCTACTGTGCCTTTCGTACTCGATTTAATTGTGGAAGGCGATGAGTCTTACATGACGACGGCTGCATTAGCTCACAATGGTGGCAAAAGAAAAGGCGCCGTCTGCGCCTATCTCGAAACTTGGCATATCGATATTGAAGATTTCTTAGAGCTACGCAAAAACACGGGTGATGAGCGTCGCCGTACGCACGATATGAACACCGCCAACTGGATTCCTGATTTGTTCATGAAGCGGGTCGCGGAAGATAAAGAATGGACTTTATTTTCGCCGGATGATGCACCTGATCTGCATGATTTGACTGGCAAAGCATTTGAGAAGCGCTATGTCGAATATGAAGCTAAAGCAGCGCGTGGCGATCTTAAGTTATTCCGCAAACTGCCAGCCACCCAGCTTTGGCGCAAGATGCTTGGGATGCTGTTTGAAACCGGTCATCCTTGGATTACGTTTAAAGACCCTTGCAATATTCGCTATACCAATCAGCATGTGGGTGTGGTGCATAGCTCGAATCTCTGTACTGAAATCACCCTGCACACCACCGACAGCGAAATTGCAGTCTGCAATCTTGGCTCTATTAATCTGGTGGCGCATACCAACAAAGATGGCTTGAATCTGGAAAAGCTTGAGCGCACTGTAAATACCGCCATGCGTATGTTGGACAATGTGATTGATTACAATTACTACAGCGTACCACAAGCGCGTAAATCGAATTTGCGCCATCGTCCAGTGGGCTTAGGCATTATGGGCTTCCAAGATGCTTTATATATCATGGACTTGCCTTATGCTTCCGAAGCTGCCTTAAGTTTTGCGGATCAAAGCATGGAAGCCGTATCTTATTTTGCGATTCGTGCGTCCAGTAATTTAGCGGCAGAACGCGGTAAATATCCAAGTTATGAAGGCTCGTTATGGAGTAAGGGTATTCTGCCGATTGATTCTTTGGAATTATTAGAGCAAGAGCGTGGTGAATACTGCTTTGTAGACAAAACCCAGACTTTGGATTGGGACAGCCTACGCCAACAAGTTAAACGTCAAGGTATGCGCAACTCCAACACGATGGCGATTGCTCCGACGGCGACTATTTCTAATATTTGTGGAGTCTCCCAATCGATTGAGCCGACTTATCAAAACTTGTTCGTGAAATCGAATCTGTCCGGCGAATTCACGGTGATCAATCCTTATTTAGTTGAGGATTTGAAGGCATTGGATATGTGGGATGAGGTAATGATTAACGATCTGAAATATTTCGACGGTTCTGTGCAGCAGTTGGAGCGTGTGCCAGAAGAAATTAAGGCGAAATATGCGACCGCGTTTGAAATGGATGCGCGTTGGTTGGTGGAGGCCGCCAGTCGCCGTCAAAAGTGGATCGACCAAGGTCAATCGCTGAATTTGTATATGGCTGAGCCGAATGGCGCGAAGCTGGATAATTTATATAAATTAGCGTGGGTGCGGGGTCTGAAAACCACCTATTACTTACGTTCGATTGGTGCAACAGGCGCGGAAAAGCTGAATGAAACCTCAACCACCACACCCGTGGTGGAGAAAAAACCCGTATTGAAAGTTGCAACGTCGATGTTGGAGGTGGGATCGGCAGCACCGAAAGCGTGCTCGTTGTTGGATCCTGATTGCGAAGCGTGTCAGTAGTGAACTAATTTTTGGGAATCCAATATTTCTTTATGGTCTCAATATTGGATTCTTTTTTAAGTTGAGACCTAGGATTAAATCAATGGTAGATACCCATAGAGTATTGTCACATGAAGATGGCTGGTGTGTTAAAAGAGATGGTGCTAGTCGAGCATCAGGTGTTTATGAAACTCAGAAAGAAGCTATTGCTGCTGGCAGAGTAATTAGCCGTAATCAAGAAACAGAGTTAGCTATTCATAAACGTAACAGTGTTATAGATAGGCGCGACAGTCATGGTAATGACCCCTATCCACCTAAAGGCTAAGGCTTTAAGAAAGTCTTAAAGCCCCAGTGATTGCTGGTATGGAGTTGCCGCTCTGTACCAGCTCTTGATCGAAAAGCTATGTTTCTCACAAGTCAAAGTTTTGCACGATGCAGAACTTAAATCCAATTCAAAAAATCTGCTTGAAGTTTTAAAGCTATTTGATGAGTGAGAGTAAAAATGAAGACATTAAACTGGGATAATCCTTTAGCTGCGCCGACTTCAGGTGTACAATCGCGCTCCGTGGAAGCCGGACAGGATAACGCATTAGCACCGACTGATGCCTTAACCCGTCCGATAAAATTGACGGATCAGACACAACAACTTATACAGACCGAGATTAACTCGGATTTTCCCGCCGCTGGGATAAATCTTGTTAAACCTGCGACTTATGAGGACAGTGCTAATGACGCAGAATCCGGCCCGCAACGACGTTCGTCAACTACGCAAGAAGCAACAGCTACTGCGCAGACGCCGCCAGCAACGTTAAGTGTGGGTGTATCGGCTCGTCGGCGTGAGCGGGGGACAGCAGAACCGTTTACGCCGATGAAGCCGATTAATTCGGAAGATAAGCGCGTCGTGAATGGCATGGGCGATATCAATCAGCTCGCGCCATTCAAGTACCCTTGGGCGTGGGAATTCTTCATCAATGCCAACAAAAATCACTGGACACCCCTCGACATTAATATGGCGCAGGATGTCCACGATTATCATCATAATCTTAAGTCTGAAGAACGCCATGTTTATGAAAACGTGTTGGCGTACTTAACAACATCCGACATTCTGGCAATGCGTAATATCGGTTTGGCGGTGATGGAAAAGATGACCGCACCCGAATTGCAGATTTATCAAGCGCGTCAGGTGTATGAAGAGTCGTTGCATACCTGGACGTATCAGCATTGCATCGAGACGATTGGTTTGGATCAAAGCGAGATCTATAACCGTTATCGTGTTGTGCCGGAAATCAATCAGAAAATTCAAGTCGCGAATCGCCGTTTGAATGCGGTGATGCGCTCCGATATTAACCTGCGTAATTCCGATGATTTGCAGGAATTTGTCCTGTCCTACGCTTTCTTCTCGGGGATTTTCGAAGGTTGCTGGTTCTATAACGGCTTTTCGCCAATCTTTGCTTTGCAACGGCGCGGTTTAATGAAAGGGACAGCGGAGCAATTGCAATACATCATGCGCGACGAGGTGATGCACTGTTCATTCGGTATTCGCGTCGTGCGTCAAATCATGCAGGAAGAAAACGTCACTCTCGACCCACGCGATATCCGTGATATGTGGGACGAAGCCGAAGCGGCGGAAATGGCCTATGCCAATTTCTTATTACCAAACCCTATCCTCGGCTATAGCGCTCAAGACCATCATGAACAATTCCGCTTCACCGCGAATCGACGTGCGCGTCAATTAGGCTTTGAAGAACCGTTCGCAGGTGCGAAAAATGCCCTACCGTGGTTGGACGAGCAATCGAATATGCGTAAAGAAAAGAATTTCTTTGAAACGCGGGTGACGGAGTATCAGACGGGTGGGGCGTTGAAGTGGGAGTAATTACATTTCTCGAAATTATTTTGCTTATTTTTATAAAATATAAAGGTTCGCCGTGAAAAAAGCATTACTAGTTATAGACGTTCAGCAGGCTTTATTTGTTGCAGTGCAACCACCTTATGAAGCCCAATCAGTGATCAGAAATATCAATCAAGTCATTGCATGGGCAAGAGTAAATAAAATTCCTATCATTTATATTCAGCATGATCGCCCAGATACACCCCTGGCTTATCAAAGTGCGGGTTGGACTTTAGCGAACGGCTTAGAACATCAATCTACTGATTTTTATATTAGAAAAAACTCACCTGATTCCTTCTTGCGTACTGATTTAAAAGCCTTATTAGATCAACATGCTATCGAGCATTTAATTATTTGTGGTTATGCAACTGAATTCTGTGTGGATACTACAGTACGTAAAGCGGCTTCATTAGGCTACCACATTGAACTAGTGGCAGATGCCCACACCACTCATGATAAACCACATGCCAGCGCCCAAGTTATTCGAAAACATCACAATGCAATTTTGCCACAGTTGACTAGCTTTGATGTGCCTATTAAAGCTCTACCAGCGAGTGAGTTAGTCGCAAGTAGTGTTTAAAGCCATAAATTGACTATTGAGTTTAGGGGTATATACTCTATGTAAATACTTTTATATGGAGTATATACCTATTATGCAAACCACCCGAGTATTTATGAGCGGCAACTCCCAAGCCGTGCGTATTCCTAAAGAGTTCCAGTTTGATGTGGACGAAATCGAAATCTTCAAACGAGGAGATGAGATCGTGCTGCGTAAACGTGCTAAAAATCTAGCTGAGGCTTTTGCTTCGATTCCTAAAATGCCAGAGGACTTTATGGCAGACGGAAGAGAGCAGGACTTGCCACAGGAGTACGAAGATTGGACATAAAATATTTGTTAGATACCAATATTTGTATTTATCTATTTAAACAGCAACCACCAGAAGTGCTAGCACGATTTCAACAACTGCAAATAGGCGAAGTTGCTATTTCTGCTATTACCTATGGTGAGTTATATTATGGTGCATTAAAGCACCCACATGCAGAGCGTTATATCGATATTTTGGCTAAAAATGTTGAGCCGTTTGCTATTTTATATCCAGAGAAATCAGCTTATGAGCATTATGCCGATATTCGTTTGCATTTAACTCGCTTAGGTAAGCCAATTGGTGTAAATGATTTATGGATTGCAGGTCATGCTAGAAGTATAAACCTGACGCTAGTGACTAATAATGTACGTGAGTTTGAACGTGTGCCTAATTTGAAACTGGAAAATTGGGTAAATTAAATGGACTTACCAACCCTCCAATCCCAAATCGCCCTCGGCGAAGAAGGCATTTATTGAGCCGCCTTCAATTTAACTCCTTCCAAGTTATTTACTAAACCTTTTTCTTGGCAGTAAATAGTGGCTTTGACAGCATCGCCCTTTGTTACCGTCACACCAGCCTCAATGGCATGTTCTTCCGTGATGCGATCTACGCCCCAAAAGACGTTATACACATAACCATTATTTGGTACATCTACACTGTATGACATCCAGCGTCCAACGCCTGACCATTGATAGGTACTGGCTTGGGCGCGTGGTATCGAGATAGCTAACTCAGGTTTTTTGCCTTTCTTGCCAAACGAATAATTGATGGTTTTGCCTGCATCGCAAAGTTCAATTTGCTTATTGGCGGTTTTCGTATTGCAGAAGAATAGCGTTTTGCCACCAACACAGGCCGCTAAAGCCTGTTGTGATAGGAAACTACTCACCACAAGGGCTGCTATACATAAAGCTTTCATGATTCTTCCTCTTAAAAAAAGCAAAACAGGCGACGACTTGAAGGTTCTTGTAAACGTTTAGGATACACCTGAGCACTGCTTAATCGTAGTTTTCTTAACTTTTAAGGTTTTAAGGTCTAATAACTCTTGATAGTCAATGGCGGTATCTAAACCAGCTTTCTTAAATTGTTTTAAATTGGGGCAGTTTTGAGGGGTAACTTTGTCTTTTGAGCGTGTCCAGTAAACTAAATTATTGCCCTTAATAGTGGCACTTGCTTCGTAAGGGAAGTTTTTTATCTTTTTACGCTGCGCTAAGTTCCAAATAATAATACTCCGTCCTTGCTCGGATGTGCCACTATCTAAAATAAGCAAGTCACCTTTTTGACCCAAATAATATTCAGCCTCGTTATTAGGAATAGTCCATGTGCTATTTTTTTTAAGCGGGCAGGTAACTTTTTCACTAGCCTTGGCCTTTTTATAAATAGTGAAGTTTGTGCCCACATTGTCGTCAGGCACTGCTGTTCCCATGACCACGTAGTGTCCTTCGTTATAGCATTTAGGCGGTTCAGTGGCTTGGGTGAAATTGGCATAGCCAAGGCCGATGGTGGCCAACAGAATAACAAGTTTGCGCATAAAAAATCCTTTGTGGGGCTTGATAAAAGATAATAATAGATTAATAGAATAGAGCTTAGTAACACGCTAGTATTTAGTATAATGATTAATTCTTAATCTCACTATTAGTGAAAAGTCGTAAGCTTTGCTACTAAAGTAAACTATTTTAATAATTGCCTTAATAATTTTAACGCGCGTTGGCATTCAGCTTGTGTTTGGGTAGGGTAAACCATATAGGCGGGTAAGCGCAGGGTTGGACTATTGGCAATAATGGCGAGTTTGCCTTCGGCCACTAATTGATCGGCCATGCGTTTTGGTAAGAAACAAGAACCACCATTTTGAATCACCAATTGCACCGCGAGCCAGCCGATATTAGCCACTAAAGCAGGCCGTTCTAATTCAGGGAAGCGATTGCTGTGTTCCGCATAAAAGCCGGGCCCCCAGTCCACATAAACATAATTTTCATCCGGCCACGCCTGATCAGCTGCATTACCAACCAGTACTAGAGTCTCGTCAAAGAGATGTTCTACTGTTAAGCCATAACCATGTTGCGGTGTATACATCAGCGCAATATCCATGGTTCCGGCCATTAAACGGCGCATGAGGTCTTCTTCGAAACCAATTTCACTACGAATCGATACTTCGGGCATGTGTCTGCGAATCTCACCGACCCATTGCGACAGTAGCCCTGCATCCCATAAGGCAATTCGTGCGCCGATCGTTAGGCTCGCTTGATAACGCTGCGGCAAACCCACATCATGGCGGGCTTGTTCGAAGGTCAGTTGCAGTGTTTTAGCGTGACGTAAAAAGCGTTTGCCTGCTGGTGTGAGGCTTGCGCCGGAGCGATTACGTGTGAATAACGAGGTGCGCAGATAAGCTTCAAGATTTTGAATCCGAGCACTCACTGTGGATTGCGTAATATGTAGGCGTGTTGCGGCTTCCATGAAGCTGCCATGCGCTGCGACAGCGAGAAAAGTACGAACTTGCTCAAGATCCATTCACGATGCTTTATTGAAAGGGTAACGCCGCCATTTAAACGGATAATTGAAGACAATCGCAATGGCTAAAATCGTCAAAACATTGAGTAAGACGGGCGTAAGCAAATATTGATAGCCCAATTGGTGCACAGCATCGCCGCCAATAATGGCACTTAAAGCGGTAGCACCTCCTGGAGGATGCAGGCAATTCAAATAGTACATGCCCGCAATCGCCAAAGACACCGCTAAGGCTGAGCCAAAGAAGATATCAGAAGTCATTAATCCGCAAGTGACACCGATAAATGCTGATAACATGTGCCCACCTAATAACGGCCAAGGCTGCGATAAAGCGCCATGCGGCATGGCAAAGAGTAGCACTGCTGAAGCACCCATCGAGGCAACCAGCATGACTCCATGATTGAGTCCAATGCTGAGATTACTGACCCACAATAAACCTAATAAACTAACCAATCCTCCCACAGAAGAAAGAATCTTCTCCACATGGTGTTGATATTCTTTTTTTAACCAAGGAAATTGCTCTTGCATCATATCTTAAGCCGCGTTGCGTTGTGTTGCGGCTCATTCTAGGAAGCGCACCTTGCGCTGAATAATGATATTTGTGCGGGTTTAACATCGGATTTTTCGATGTTAAATGCTTTAAAACAGCGAATGCCAAGGTCTGATGCGGATTAGCAAGTGTGGGCAGCGAAGGTCTTGCGGGATTAGCTACTCCATCAGAGCTAGACCTTACTACCCACTAGAGATAGGGATATTCGGCTTTAGCGAGCGCTCACGAGGTGCATCAAACTAGCGCCCATTTCATAATAAACCTGTTTAGCGCTGCGTAACGATTCATGATAGTGCGCGATAGGCTGCAAGGGCAAACTAGCTGGGTCGGTTTTGCCTATTAAGAATTCACCTAAGGTTTTACCAAACATCGTTCCAGGGCCAATCCCACGGCCTGAATAACCAAATACTGCATAAGCGTTTTCACCCAGTTGCAGAATTTTCGGCACATGATCTGAAGTCATGGCAATACGCCCACACCAAGCGAATTCTAAAGTCTGATCCGCTAGTTCTGGATATAACTCAGCCAATTTACGTTGTGCCCAGCGTTCATGAATGGTTTTGCCGGCATGTTCCAGCGAGCCAATCGCACCAATTAATAAGCGCCCTGATTGATCAAGTCGGAACGAGGACATCACAGTCGCAGTATCCCAGCAACCTTCACGATTGGGCAAAATACTTTGCAAGGCTTTAGAGCTCAGCGGTTTAGTTGCCAATTGGAAATAATAAACGGGAATGGATTCAGGCGAAGGTAGCGCGTTAATCGTTTGGTGATAAGCATTAGTCGCAAGCAATAAAGCTTTGCTAAGTACTTGGCCTTGCGCAGTTTGTACGCGCCAGTCATTACCAACCCGCGTCACCTGTTGCACAGGTGATTGCTCATATAATTGTGCACCCAATTGTTGCGCCGCACGCGCTAAGCCTTGGCAATAGGCCAACGGTTGAATCGTACCTGCACGTGCGTCGTGTAGCGCACCCTGAAACGCGCGTGAGCCAGTCCGCTGTGCTGTTTGCTCTGCATCTAGTAAGCTCACAGGTGCACCTAAGGCTTTTAGTTGACGGTAGCGATCTTGCAAATCTGCTAAACCACTAGCGGTATGTGCGCAATGCAAAGTGCCATTACGCACCGCCTCGCAGTCAATTTCATATTGACGAATGAGCTGGAATACCAATTCTGGCGCAGCTCCCAGCATAGTGGTCAAATGCGTCGCCGCTGGCTCTCCCAATTGTTTGGCAATGGTTTCTGGCGGCAACCATAGACCGGCATTTACCAAGCCTACATTGCGCCCAGAACCCCCATAACCGATCTGATTGGCTTCTAATAAGCAGACGCTTGCGCCTTGTTGCGCAGCATGTAACGCCGCCGAACAACCCGTAAAGCCACCACCAATAATAGTTAAATCGGCTTGGTGCGAACCTTGTAAAGCTTGGGTTTGTAATTGATTGGGAGCCGTTTGTTGCCAGAGATTAGATAGCGGTTTAGACATGATATTTTTCAAATAGGTAAATTCAATTGGCTTAAAAACTGGAGGCGTTGTTGCACTTTATTTTGCCATAGCGGACTTAAACCTTGGCACTGCGCTAGGCGCTGCATAGCGTTCAAACTCGGTCGATGTTCTGCATAGGTTCGTAAAAATTCCGACATAGACACGGCATTGGGGCGTTCTACTAATTGGATCGGATCACCTATCTTAAGTGTGCCTGTTTCCAATACACGATAATACCAGCCAGAAATGGCTTGTTCGGCCATGGCTTTGGCTAGGCGCGGCTCACCAAATTTGCTATTAATTTTCCAACAGGGCGAGCGTGGTTCAGCAATTTGCACCAGTACGCCGCCCATGCGGAAAATATCGCCCATATGAACTGTGTCTTCACTCATGCCTGCTGCACTTAGATTTTCACCCATACTTCCCGCAATAAGTTGGGCGCTTAAGTGCGGAAAAGCTTGCTGCAATAGCGCATAACTATTTAGGGCGTATTGGTGTAGCGCTTTGTTCACACCACCGTGAAAGCGTTTATCCACTTGAATATCGCCCTCAATGCCCAGTGAGGTGACTTCGGCTTGCACTAGCGGTGTTTTCCAAATACCGGTCGCTTCACGCTGCTCACCGATTATTTGAGCTTGTTTCGCGGCGAATAAGTGTTCCACAGTCCATCGTGTTTGCATTTAGTAACCTTTCTTTTCCTTGCGATTTTCAGCTTGAATAGCCTTGATTAAACGCCCGTGTTTTTGTGCGAGCGCATGTTTCTCGGCCAAACTGGCTGAATTATGCGCTTGTTCGCGTTGCAATTTACGATAATTTTGCAAACGCCTTAAGCTTAATTCACCTGTTTGAATCGCAGCTTGTACCGCACAACCGGGTTCATGTTCGTGCTGGCAATCGGCAAAGCGGCAATGTTGCGCTAAGTCGCTGATTTCGGAAAAAGTGGTTGCCACCCCCTCCTCACAATCGCTGAGTTGCAATTCACGCATGCCGGGCGTGTCGAGTAATAGAGCACCCATGGGCATGACGTGCAATGAGCGTGAAGTAGTGGTATGGCGTCCTTTATCCTGTTCCGCGCTAATCGCGCCTGTCATTTGCGTGGATTGTCCCAATAGGCTATTAATCAACGTTGATTTTCCAACCCCTGAAGAACCTAATAAAGCGATGGTTTGTCCGGCGCTGCACCAAGGTTTCAGCTTTGCCACACTGTTGGCATCCAACCCATTAATTACTTCTACTAATAAACGCCCACCCAGCTGTTGTACTTGCTGCACATAATCGTCAGGATTAGGGCATAAATCGGCTTTGCTTAGTACGATGAGCGGCTCAACCTGTGCCTCATGCGCTAAAGCTAAATAGCGCTCAAGCCGATTCAAATTAAAATTATGATTTAACGACATCACAATAAACAGGGTATCCACATTCGCCGCAATCAATTGCAAGGCATTTTTATGACCCGCTGCTTTGCGACTAAACAGTGAAAAGCGTTCCAACTCGCGCACAAAATGGTGTTGACTATCTAATAATAACCAATCACCTACCGTAAGCGCTGGCAGGGAGTGCAGAATGGGAAGGTGAATTTCACTTTGCTCAGTTTGTAGCACATATTCCGAACGATGTTGCGCGATAATACGAGCAGGTGTGTAAGTTTCTAATTCATTTAAACTTAATTGTTGCTGGAAGGCAGGACGCCACCCAAGGTTTAGTAATACGTTTGTTTGCATGAGTAAATGCCACTCTAGATTTAAAAGTTAGTAGAGCAATTAAAACGAGGGCACTCGGGTAGAAATGAAGGCGGGAATAACAGAAGGCTGAATAAATATCAGCGAGGAATAAGCAAGTGATGAATAAGTTTTGCTTAAACTATTCCCAGCACCCAGTGATCGTTGTTCTTGCTGTATGTGCATTGAGTTGAGTTTGAACAATCATCTGCGTGCCTCCCATGTGGAATGATAAAACATTACTGTAACATAAAATTTGGACGTAGTGACAGTGTATAAATACAACCCATAGGGCAAGCGGGCTTAAAATAAATACACAAAAAACGGCCTTGCTTTAGCGAAATCATATAGGTGAACTTTCCTATACCACCCTTGAGACAGCTTCAATGCTTGCGTCTTGCCAAGCTGCACTGCTGGCAGGAAAAGTTGTTTGCCTAATCGTTAGCCGCCTTTTATTGAAATCGGATTGCTTGACTTAGGTCTTATGGCAATCCTCCTAAGCCAATGCACGCTTGTGGTATAATGGAGCTTTTTCGCCAATACCGATTATCTACTACCATGACTGCGCCGTTCATTCCCCCCTATCCCAAACGCCATAGCTCCGATTTAGGTGCTCTGGCTACCTTGTTCAGTGCGCGGCGAGACTTGTTATCGTTTTGGAGCGAGGACTCGTTCCGCTACAAATTCATGGCGCGAAAAATCCTTAATCGCCATATTTTTATTGTTAATAAACCAGAGTTTGTTAAATACGTTTTTCTCACCCAAAAAGATAATTATGAAAGTAAAAGCCCGCAAATGCGCAAAGCCCTAGAGCCTTTATTGGGCGATGGCTTATTTATTAGTGATGGGGAAGTGTGGAAAAACCGCCGTTTATTACAAAATGGCTTATTCGATCAAAATCATATTATCGCCTATAGCCAAGTCATGATTGATACCTCGCTGGAAATGGTGGAGCGCTGGGCAGCGTTACCTGAGGGGGCTTCAATAAGTGTCTTATCTGCGATGGGCGAATTAACTTCAGAAATTATTGCCCGTGCGTTATTTGGTACGCGCTTAAATGAAAGTGCCAAAGCCGTGATTGATGCTTTTGCCGATTATCAACGCGCGATTGAGCAAATCCATATGAGTAATTTCCTCGGTTTGCCCGACTGGTGGCCGATGTTACACATGGGTAAAGCCAAACCGGCCGCTAAGCGCATTCATCAAATCATTGACACTATTATTGCCAAGGCTGATCAGAGTCAGTACGAACATACGCTGTTGTCAGAATTGCTGGCTGCCAATCAAGCGAGCAAAGGTCAAGCCATTTCCTTTGAGGGCATTCGTAATGAACTCATTGTGTTATTTATGGCAGGCCATGAAACGACCGCCAATGCACTGTCATGGGTTTGGTATTGTTTATCGCAAGCCCCCGAGGTGGAGGCAAAATTACACGAGGAATTGGAGCGTGTTTTAGCGGGGCGCTTGCCGACGTATGAGGATGTGGTGAACTTGCCTTATACACGCTCGGTCTTTGAAGAAACCATGCGCTTATATCCACCCGTTCCAATTCTCTCGCGTCAAGCCAAGCATGATGATGTGATGCTGGATAAGAAAAGAACCAAGATTCCAGCCGGTTCGATGATGCTAGTAGTGCCGTGGTTATTGCATCGCCACCGTGATTATTGGGAGCAGCCAGATGCTTTTATACCCGAGCGTTTTATGGATGCTAATAAGCGCCCCGACAAGTTTTTGTACCTTCCTTTTAGCGTGGGGCCACGGGTCTGTATTGGCAAGATGTTTGGTATGGTGGAAGCGGTGTTAGCCATTGCGATTTTGGCACAACGTTTTCGTTTAAGCTTGCCACCCGCTACGGTCGTGACTCATGAGTGTCGACTAACCTTGCGCCCAAAGGGTGAGCTAAAAATGCGTTTGGAGCGACGTTAAGTGGAATGTCGCAAAGCTTGTGCAGCGTGTTGTATCGCACCTTCCATTTCTTCGCCAATGCCCAAGCATCCGCAAGGCAAACCGGCTGCTAGTGCTTGCTTGCATTTAATAGGGGACTGGCGCTGCGAATTATTTACCAGTCCATTACGACCCAAGGTATGTGCTGCCTTGCAGCCAAGTTTGGAAATGTGTGGAACAGATAGGGAGCAAGCGTTGGATTATTTGGCTTGGTTAGAATGTGAAACTTTGCCTATGTAATCACTAAAAATGGCGGAAGGGTATGGGAGTCGAACCCACCAGAAGCCGTGTGACAGCCTCTCCCAAATTTGAAGTCTGGACGCCCCACCGGAGTGCGCCACCCTTCCACGCTTCAACTATACCCTACTTAAAACAAATCTGGGTTTCGTAATAAACGTTCATCACGCTTTTTCCCTTGTGCGCCAAGACCCACTATACGGCGCGTAAAGCCTACACGATCAAAAAACTCCAAAATCTGGATCGCACGTTTGCGTCCAATCCCGAGTGCATCACGAAAACTTATCACATTTAAAATCGGTTGTGCCTGCTCGCGCACAATCTGCGCTAAACCAGTTAATGTCGCAGGCAGATAAAACAAATCGGGCACAATTTGATAAAGCTCGCCACGTCGCGCTTGTTTGCTCAACACTTGACGTACTACATGCTCCGCTAATTGCGTTTCTTGCGCTAACTCGCGCACCCAAGGTGGCTCGAACCCGCCTTGCTCTAGGAGAGGGCTTAAGCGTTCCCAAATAGCTTGTTCTGACTCAGATAAACTTAAAACATGCGTCGGTGAGTGCAGAAAATTACCTGTTTGGGCTAATAAACCTTGTACTAGCCAGTCGTCCACTAAGGCGGCAAATAAATGCTTGTCTAAATGCGGAAATGACATACGTCTCAAGCGTTCGGTGGATAAACCAGCTTCATCAGGCTGTTGTGCATGAAAGTGATTTAAGCGTTCCTGTAAGCGGTTTTGCCAGTCATGTTGTTGTTTAGCTGTGACTAGCCATGCCTGCTTGTTAGGTTCGAGTACCTTACTTTCAGGTAGGAGCGTCTGGGTGGCCGCCAATAAATCTGCTGGTACTTGATTCATGGCACGCGCCCAAGTTTGCACTGAAACGGCGTGATCACTTAAGAGGGCTAAACTTGCTAACGCTTGTGCGGGATGAGTTTGGCGCAAGGCCTGTAAAGCAGGAAAACGCTCAGGCTTTTTGCGGCCTCTTAAGGGGGCTTGGATAGCTAATACTGTGCCACCCGCCAAGGTACTTTGCCCTGCTATATCCCGTAGCACGATGCGATCTTGCCAAAAAACCGGCAAAGGCCGCTCCAAACAGCATTGTACCAAGCCTGATTCGCCCGCTTTTAATCGTGCTTGATCGAGCAAGACCAAGCGCATTGGCAAACGTTCTGCGCCATGATGCAACATGACTTGTAGGCCATCCTGTAACGCACTGTTAGTCTCTTTGGCGACTTGTAGATAGGCATCAAAACGCTCAACAGGTGCGTGTAAATCATTAGCCAACAGCCAAGCACCGCGCTCAATTTGCTCACGCTCCACACCGACTAGCACCAAGCCGCAGCGTTCACCCGCTTGCGCTTGCTGGCTTGCTTGGTTTTGGGCATGAATCGAACGAATGCGCACTGGAATACCAGCGGGGCTTAGGGTAAGTGTGTCACCCACTTGCACGCTACCGCTATGGATTAAGCCAGAAACAGTGACCCCGTGACCTTGTAAAATAAAGCAGCGATCAATCGCATACCGTAAGCCTTGTTTCTTACTAGATGTGTGAGCATAGCTTAAATGAAATAAATGTTCGCGTAATGCAGGAATGCCAGTTTGAGTGGGGGCAACGACGGGGAAAATAGGAGCGGTTAAAGCGTGTTCCTGAAGCCAAGCCTTAATTTCAGCTTTGCGTTGTTCAAGGCGATTGGCATCGACCCGATCTCCTTTAGTCAGCGCTACCGTTAAACCACGAACCTGCATAAATTGCAGAATGGTCAAGTGTTCGCGCGTTTGGGGCATAATGCCATCATCCGCCGCAATGACTAGCAAGGCATGATCAATACCACTCGCGCCCGCAGTCATGGTGTGGACAAACTTTTCATGTCCGGGCACATCGACAAAACCAAGAATGCGCCCATCAGGCGTTGGTAAATAAGCAAAACCCAGCTCAATCGTGATACCGCGCCGTTTTTCCTCAGGTAAACGGTCAGTATCAATACCGGTTAGTGCTTGGATTAAGCTGGTTTTGCCGTGATCAATATGTCCTGCTGTGCCAATAATCATGTCGTTTGCACTTGCATTAATTGGCTTTGTAAGTCAGCTTCTTGCTCAGGGCGCAAACAGCGTAAATCAAGCCACAAAGCACGTTCAGCAATCCGCCCAATGACCGGCGTCGGCAAGGCTCTTAAACGTTTTTCGATTTGATTTAAGCCAGCGCCACGTTTTGCATTCGTGCGAATCACTAAAGCAGCAGAAGGCAAGCGTTCAATGGGGAGTGAGCCAGAACCGAGCTGCGAACTACAAGGCTCAATCGTAACTTGCGCATCTAAGGGGGTCATAAAACACTGCATACTGGGCAGAATGCGTCGACACTGTGCGACAATCTCATCACTAGAACGGGTGAGTAAGCGCAGCGTTTCGAGTTGTTGCGGCAAAGCTTCTGGATTGCGATATAAGTGCAAAGTTGCCTCTAGCGCAGCAAGGGTCAATTTGCCTAAGCGTAAGGCGCGTTTGAGTGGATTCTTTTTCAGCTTTTGAATCAAATCGTTGCGCCCGACCAAAATACCTGCTTGTGGCCCACCTAATAATTTATCGCCACTAAAGCTGACCAAATCTGCACCAGCCTTGAGTGCTTCACGCGGTGTCGGTTCATGAGGCAATCCCCAGCGTTCCAAATCAATCAAAGTACCACTGCCCAAATCCTCCACGAACGTTAAACCATGTTCATGTGCCATGGCAGCCACTTCCGTATTGGGCACCGTATGCGTAAAACCTTGAATCGCATAATTACTGGCATGAACTTTCATTAAGAGAGCAGTACGCTTACTGATCGCTTCACGATAATCTTTCGCATGGGTGCGATTAGTACAGCCGACTTCCACTAATTTTGCCCCTGCACGCTTCATAATGTCTGGCACACGAAAGGCACCGCCGATTTCGACCAACTCGCCACGCGAAACAATCACTTCTTTACGGTTGGCAAGGGTATTAAGCAAGAGAAATACGGCAGCGGCATTATTATTGACCACAGTGGCCGCTTCGGCACCGGTCAATTCGCACAATAATTCGCGTACCACCTCATCACGATCGCCACGCTCACCCTCATCCAAAGCATATTCCAAGGCACAAGGCGAACGTGCCGCTCGCGCCACAGCCTCGATGACACTTTCCGCTAAGGTAGCACGTCCAAGATTGGTATGTAGCACCGTGCCGGTAAGATTGAATACCGCTCGCAATTGGGAGCTAGCACGCTTTTGCAAAATAGTGTGAGCGGATTTTAATAACTCAGCCTCACTAGGGGGGAGGGTTAGCTCAGTCAAGTGTTGACGCGCTTGCTCTAAAGCTCGGCGCAGGGCTTGAGTTGTTTCTGTATGACCATAGCTAGCTAGCCAGTTTAGGCATTCAGTTGATTGCAATAAGCGATCAACTGAAGGTAAGTGCCGCCAGAGCGCACGCGCCACTGTGGTTTCGGATGTCATTGCATTAGCTTCCGCTTAAAATATAAGTCGGTTTTAACGCAAAAAGGCGTGGCAAGCAAGCCAGTTTTGTGTGTTTATAGAAGTGTTAAACGGCGTAGGAGCACCTTAGAGTTGCGGTCTTTCTTTAGGACGCAAGTCGAACACCAAGACCTCCGCTTGCTTACCCTCACTAAAGTTCAAGCTTGTCTCATCGCGAATCCGTACACCATCACCCGTTTCTAATCGCTGACCATTGACCTTTATGGATCCGCGAGCCACATGCACATAGGCATAGCGTTGCTCAGCTAATGTCAACTGTGCTTGCTCATTACCATCGAATAAGCCTGCGTAAACCCGCGTATCTTGATACACAGATAAAGAGTTTTGTGCTCCGTCGGGGGAAATAATCAAACGTAAGCGCCCACGTTTTTCTTCATCACTAAAGTGGATTTGCTGATAACGGGGCTTGACACTTTTTTGATTGGGTACGATCCAAATTTGTAAAAAGTGGACTAATGCTGATGGTGAAGCATTAAATTCGCTGTGCGTAATGCCTGTGCCAGCGCTCATCATTTGCACATCGCCTGTTTCAATGACTGAACCATTACCCATGGAATCTTTATGTGCCAACGCACCTTCTAAGACATAGGAAAAAATCTCCATATCGCGGTGCGGATGCGTACCAAAACCTTGTCCCGCTTGGACTGTATCATCATTGATCACCAATAAATCGGAAAAGCCTACTTGTTCGGGATCGTAATAAGAACCAAATGAGAAACTATGTTTTGAGTCCAACCAACCCAAATTGGCTTTGCCACGCGCTTCACTTAGTCTAAGTTCTAACATATTTAACTCCCTCGTATCGCCATTAAGCCTAAATATAGAAGAGCGCTTTCATAAATCAAAAACGATGCAACACTCATGAGTATA
This sequence comes from Thiolinea disciformis DSM 14473, assembly GCF_000371925.1. Lineage (GTDB taxonomy): Bacteria > Pseudomonadota > Gammaproteobacteria > Thiotrichales > Thiotrichaceae > Thiolinea > Thiolinea disciformis. Next base: position 228,182 of record NZ_AQVE01000001.1, read on the forward strand.
GAGAGGCAAGTAAATATAATGGTGGGCAAAATTCTAAATACAAGGCTATCCTTGCAGATAGCCTTAGTTTTTTACATGGATTAACGCTGAATCTGCGACAAAATACTTGAATCTTTAATCTTATCATCCGCAGCCAACAACATTGCCTTGGATAAAATCATCGACAAACGTACATCACCTTCATAAGGTAGATAGCACTTAGTACTGCCTGTACTTTCTACAATACAGAGATAGCGGTCATCCGGCTCCATTAAAATATTGGCTGAACCTAAGTGGATTTTGTAGCGGCGTAATTGACCTTGCACACATAAAAAATTCCCCTCAAGCGCTAGTTGCTTCGCAATTTTCAAACTGGGAATTAGGCTCTTCAGTGTGGCCTGACGGGTTTTAGCTAGCAGACTCAAATCACCAAAACTATAGCGATCCCAATAATCATGCCATTGCGCAGTATTCATCCGCTCGCGCCATTCAGGCTCATTACCTACACTGGCAAGCGCCACAAAGAGATCAATGTCGCGCATAATCTCTGAAAAGATGAGTGGATGCACGCTGTCTAGTGCCAATGACTGTCCATAGGGAGCATTGATCGCGGCAAAACGAACTTCTTGTGAAGTTAAGTAAGTATAAACGCCCTCGCCTGCTAAGCTAATCGGGGTATTTTTAAAAGCAATAATGAGATTGTGCTGTGGAAGTTTGCGATACGCAGCAGTGTTGTCGCCGCTATCCCAATCGCCACCACGCTTTTGCTCCCAAGTACGATGGGTAGCAATAGCATGTAGCTGGTATTGGCTCAATACATGTCCAGCAAAGCGTAAACTATGATCGACGCTGGTACGCTCAGCCTCCGTTACACTATAAACCTCACGGTGTGCTTGTTTAAACGGCTGCGTAATTTGCTGCTGCATAATGAATTGTCGCCACTGCTCAATCACTTCTGTGCGAGCGTGAATAGGATGCCACAAGCGGACTTGGCCAGCTTCAGGCAGCGCAATACCTTGACCTTGGACATCAACAAAATGATCTTGCTGATAGATAACATCAAGTATTTGCTTATCCTGCTCAATACGCCAAATTAAACGCCGGCCTAATACCCCCATAATAGGATGATTAATATATTTTTTTAGCCATTGCTCAAGCGAATAGCTTTCAAGATTCAAATAACTTTGTTCTAAACGCTTACTGTAGGCCGAACTAATAATTTTTAATTCCTGCGCAAGCGCCTGAGTCTCTTTGGTCAGAGCCAGAGACTTAATGGCAGTAGGTACAGTTTTCTGCTCTGTGCCATCCGACTTCAGCCAGACTACCTCTGCTTCCCCCACCTGTGTGAGTGTGATTTTTGCAGTAAAGTCCCGTATCTTTACACGATGCAGCCCTATTTCCGTAAGACCATAATCCGGCAAAGAGCGTTCTTCTAATTCTTGAACGGTAACACCTTCTGCACTAGCAATCTTTTCGAGGATACGATTAATCTGCTTTGAGGCGGAGATAAATTTAGTATTGGCACGCAGTATAATAATTTGTGCCATGCCGTCGTCACCCATATTCCCTAACGTCATGACCGCTGTATTAGCAAGCTTTACACTACGCATACCGACATAGGGGATTTTCTTATACATCATGCTAGCGACCTGACGTAAGCAGCTACGCATGGCAGGCGTATTAAAATCTTGTGCTAACCAAATTAAGCTTTTAAGGACAGATATATTATTGAGTGTAAATTTTTCTGGTGTAATGCACTCATTAGTCCAAGGCGCAAACGCATCGCTTTGATCCCTATCGTCAGTGCGGTCGTGTTTTAGTAAGGGTAACCAATCTAGTAGTTTGGCTTCAACATGATGTGCGCCAATCACTGCCATCATTTTTCGAGCGCTTTTTAGCCACTTTGCTGAGGGCGCAGTACTCTTAGCAGTGCGACACAACTCAATTAATTCTGACCATGCTTGCTGCTGTGTAGCATCCAATGTTGCCATAAAAATGTGTGCATCATCCGCCCAAGCTTCACCTGGCTCAATTTGCTGCTTTAGTAAACTTAAATAGCTGCTTTCCTGATTGACCGACTCTGTGGTTAGCTTAGTGCTTTGTGGGGGTTCTTCGAGTGTTATTGTCATTTTTATCCTCCTATTAAGGGCAGTAAGCGTATAAATTGCACCTCACTATTCGCTCGTAGCGTAATAGTCTCATCAAGCGTAGTCAGCTGCCGACCATCAGCAATAATGAAATAGTGATTTTCTTGAAATGCTTGTTGGGCACGGTGTATTTCTTCTGGTAATTTAGCCATTGTTTTTGGCTTAGCTTGTTGCTTAATTTGCTCAGTAACAGTCCGTTCAATCAAGGCAGCAACCGTCAAGACCTCCACTGAACTACTAAAAAAAATGGGTTCTGTACCAGCACTTTCACCGCCAAAACTCAAGCTAGATACTTTTACATTAAAGCAATACATAAGTTTCTCTAAATTAGAAAACGGATTATTTTTATTAAATTAAATTTCTTTATATAGCATAAGCAATGAGTCGATTTTTTAATTTTTAGACAAACCGTATCAGCCGCTACTGCCTCTGTTAGGTTTTAATTTAATCATCGGTCTCTACCACTGCGAATTGCTTAATAGTTGATTTATGAAAGCGGTCTAGAGTCGTTTTTTTCAAAAACTACGCTGCCGCTCTGGGGTTGCTTAACAAAACTTTATACCCAAGCTTTAAGAGAATCCGCATAATACCACTCCATGAAACGTGCCCAACAAATCCTTAAAACCATCTATGGCTATGACGAGTTTCGTCTCAACCAGCAGTCTATTATCGAATCGGTGTTGGCGGGACGGGATGTGTTGGCTTTAATGCCTACCGGAGGCGGTAAATCACTCTGCTATCAAATTCCTGCGTTGACCCTAAAAGGTGTCGGGGTGGTGATTTCGCCCTTGATCGCCCTCATGCAAGACCAAGTCGATGCTTTAAAACAATTAGGCATTCGTGCCGCCTTCATTAACTCCAGTTTGACTATGGAGGAATGGCAAGCGACTGAAAGGCATTTGTTAGCAGGTGAGTTGGATTTAGTGTATGTCGCACCCGAACGTCTAGTAACGGCACGGATGTTGAATTTATTAACCTTGGTGCACGCGAATCATGGCTTGGCCTTATTCGCCATTGATGAGGCGCATTGCGTATCACAGTGGGGACATGATTTTCGCCCTGAGTATCAACAGCTTGCTATTTTAGCGGAGCGCTTCGAAGGGGTGCCACGCTTGGCCTTAACCGCCACGGCCGATTTGCGTACCCGCCAAGAAATCATCGATCATCTCGCGCTACAAGATCCAGTCGTTTTCATTAATAGCTTTGATCGCCCTAATATCCGCTATCAGATTCAAGAAACGGAGCAAAGTAGTGCACGTCAACAATTATGGCGTTTTATTCAAATCCATCATGCGGACGATGCAGGTATTGTGTATTGCTTGTCGCGTAAAAAAGTAGAAGAAATTGCGAACTGGTTGTCTGAACAAGGACGTATTGCCTTACCTTATCATGCAGGTTTACCGGCGGAATTACGTCGCTATCACCAAGAGCGTTTTTTACGCGAAGACGGTATTATTATTGTCGCTACGATTGCGTTTGGCATGGGGATCGATAAGCCTGATGTACGCTTTGTAGCGCACCTAAACTTGCCAAAAAGTATTGAAGCCTATTACCAAGAAACGGGGCGTGCCGGACGTGATGGTGAGGCAGCAAATGCGTGGATGGCTTATGGCTTACAAGATGCCATCACTTTACGACGCATGAGCGATGAGTCGACTGCAAGTGTGCAACATAAGCGTGTTGAACATCACAAATTAGAAGCCTTATTGGGCTTGTGTGAGATGAGTTCTTGCCGTCGCCAAGCGTTGTTGAGTTATTTTGGGGAGGAGGGTAGTGAGCCTTGTGGCAATTGTGATAATTGTTTGAATCCGCCTGAAACGTGGGAGGCTAGTGAGGCTGCCCGCAAAGCCTTATCCTGTGTCTATCGCACTGGACAGCGCTTCGGGGTGAATTATGTGATTGAAGTATTAATCGGCAAAGATGACGAGCGCATTAAAGCGAATCGACATGATAGCGTGTCCACGTTCGGAATTGGTAAAGAGTTAAGTGTTGCACAATGGCGTAGTTTGTTCCGCCAGCTAATCGCCTTGGGGTATTTAGACAGCGATATTGAATATGGTGCACTAAAACTCAGCGAAAAAGCCCGCCCTTTATTACGCGGTGAGGAGCGTTTATCGTTGCGCCGCGAACGTAAAATCTCAAAAGAAAAGCATAAAGCCGTTAAGCCAAGCTTGATGAAAATTGCCGATGAGACTTTGTGGGAATTGTTGCGCGAAGTGCGTTTACTCCTTGCGCGCGAGCAAAACGTTCCACCCTATGTCATTTTGAGTAATAAAGTCCTTGCAAATTTACTCGAAGAACGACCACAGACCTTAGCGCAAATGGCACAAATCAGCGGGATTGGGCAGCAAAAATTAGCGCGTTATGGCAAGGCATTTTTGGATGTATTACGCCGTACCTAGAGGGTGCTTCAGTCAAACTCACACCCTTCGTTTTTATAATTCCATCTCCCACCATTATCTAAACAGCGATCTATTTTGACTTGGGAGATCAGCCAGCTTAGGGTTAAGGCTAGCAAGCATAAAACGATAGCTAACATAATTTTATTCAATAGCACTAGCCTTAACGCTATGGAGTTAGTCGTATTCGGTGTCTTTCCAAATGCGCAAGGCTGCGAAAACCTCTGATTGTGTTGCCAGCTCTCGCCCAGCCACTTCTTCGGCTTTAGCAATGACTTCGGGTATATGGGTGCGCAAGAAGGGATTGGTTTTAAATTCCATTTCTAGCGTAAAAGGTACGGTTGCCTGACCTGAATCCAATAATTCCCAGCAATCTTCTTGGCGCTCGTCAATATCCTTATTATCCGGTTCTACCCATTTGGCAAAACCTAGGTTATCCAAGGTGTATTCATGGGCACAGTAAATAAGCGTTTCCGGTGGCAATTGGGCAATACGGTGGAGGGCGTGGTGTAAGTCTTCCATCGTGCCATCAAAAACACGGCCGCAGCCTGCACCGAAAATGGTATCACCACAGAACAAACTCGCCTCACCGTGATAAGCAATATGCCCCGCAGTATGTCCGAAAACATCCATCACTTGGAAGGTAGCGTCCAGTTTATCAAAATGCACTAAATCGCCTTCTGTTAGGGCGTGATCGCGGTGTGGAATCTCTTCTGTAGCGGGTCCATAAATTTCAATGTGGGGGTATTTTTCGCGAATAGCGTTAATACCACCTATATGATCATTATGTTTGTGGGTAATGAGGATCGCGAGCGGCTCTATCTGACGCTGCTCTAATTCGGCTAAGACGGGAGCCGCTGAACCCGGATCCACCAAAACGCCATATCGGCGCGCTTCATTCGTAATTAACCAGATATAATTATCGGTAAAGGCAGGAATTCGGATAACTTGAATCATGCTTTGCACCTCCCGCTTACTGAATTTGTGCATCCTGTCATGTTCACTCGCTTACGCTTCCTTTTATAATTACATCTTTAACACATTCACAACTTTACTGCTATGTGCGCTTGTCTGTTAGGTCAAGCTGGCTCAGGCTTTAGCTTAGGATTGCTTATGAAACCAGGTCAACTTTATATCGTTTCTGCGCCATCAGGCGCTGGAAAAACCAGTCTAATGAATGCCTTATGCGCGCGTCTAAACTATGTCAAAGTGTCGGTTTCTCACACGACTCGCAAGCCCCGCCCCGGGGAGGAAAATGGCGTCCATTACCACTTTGTTGATGTGGAAACTTTTCAGCGTGAAATCGAGCAGGGCTTATTTTTGGAATATGCCAAGGTATTTGATAATTATTACGGTACTTCGCGTGTTGCGGTGCAGACGTTATTGGATGCGGGGGTGGATGTGATTTTAGAAATTGACTGGCAGGGCGCACGTTTGGTCAAGTCAGCGACTGAAGAGGTAGTCAGTATTTTTATACTACCGCCCAGTCGCGAAGCTTTGGAGCAGCGATTGCGGGCGCGTAATCAAGATGATGAAGCGGTAATTCAACGCCGTATGCGTGATGCACGCCAAGAAATGTCGCATTATGATGAATATGATTATCTAGTCATCAATGATGATTTTGGTGATACCTTGGAAAACTTGCTCGCTATTTTTAATAGCCATCGTTTGCAATTAGCGCGGCAAGTTCAACACCACCAAGCAGTGTTGAACAATTTGCTGCAAGAGCCTCCATCACGTTTATAAAACTTTGACGCGATAATTAAAGCTGATGCTATTGTCTTCCCCTGCGGGTAATTCATTTAACACTAAACGTAAATTTTGGCCTTCGATGCGCCATAAAGCGTTTTCGGGCATCTGTTCTAGAACGGTATGCTCTGGAATTTTGGTATTAATGCGCAAATGTTGAATCGTGCTAGTACCGTGATTGGTGATAGTGACACGGTATTGAATACAGTCTTTAGGGGCGGCTGTTTTCGCCTTTTTCACTGTACCCTGACAGGCTTCATCGATGTGTTCGGTGAGGATTAAATCCACGTTGGGTTTTTCTACTGCCTGAACTGTAATGCTATAACTAAGCGTCAGTAGGGTTGAGACTATCAGAAGAGTGCTGCGAATCATATTAATCTCCATAAGCAAGCTTTATGATTTAAGCTTGCCAATTGATGAGGAGACGCAACAGTAGCTGCTAGACTAGCCCTACAGAAATTCGGTTAATCGCGTGAGCGCGGTTTAGATGAGGTTAGATTTGGGCGACCAGTGGATTTGGCGCGTGCGTTTGCATAAGGTTTTTCGCGTGATTCAACACGGGGGCGCGGTGTAGAGGATTTACGAAAATCGCCGCGCTCCGATGTTGGTTCTGAGCGTGCTTTGTTGACAGTACGACGCGGTCGTTCTTGCTGCAATGAGCCATCATCAAAGCTTAAACCCACCGATTCATACAAACGGCGCATCCCTTTCACATCGAGTTCTTCGTGATGTCCGCCGCGCAAATGGCGAGGTAAGCTAATATGCCCATAACGAATCCGAATGAGGCGACTAACGCGGACATCTTGTGATTCCCACAAACGGCGAACTTCGCGATTGCGTCCTTCTGCTAGAACTACATGATACCAATGATTAGCACCTTCGCCGCCTGCATCGGTGATGCGTAAGAATTTGGCAGGGCCATCTTCTAATTCAACCCCTGTTTGTAAGCGGTGGAGCATCTCAGCATCCACTTCCCCTAATACACGGGTCGCATATTCGCGTTCAATTTCCGAAGAAGGATGCATTAAACGATTGGCCAACTCGCCATCGGTCGTGAAGAGTAATAAGCCATCGGTATTGACATCTAAACGCCCGACCATTACCCAACGCCCTTGTCGAAGGCGCGGAAGATTTTCAAAGACTGTTGGGCGACCTTCTGGGTCGGTACGAGTGCATACCTCACCGGCTGTTTTGTGATAGAGCAAAACCTTAGGGGTGGCCTGTAGACGCGATTCGAGATGTAAGGTTTTACCACGCCAAGAGACTTTATCTTGTGTGCTAATTTGTTGGCCTAGGTGCGCCATTTGGCCATTAACTAATACTTCTCCGGCGACGACCCACTGCTCAATCTCGCGTCGTGAACCATAACCGGCACGCGCTAGCAATTTTTGAATACGTTCTTTCATAGGCACCTCGCCTGCCAGAGGAATCATGATGGGATTGGGAAGGGTGACTATAACAAAAAGCTTTCGATCACGCACAGGACTAAGTGATAAGGCTGGTGAGTGTACAGTTAAAATCTGACTATAATGAAGAGGAAAGAAGCCATTTGGTTTTCGAGTAATTCAACTAATCAGGAGGAGCGTATGTTGGAGCGAGATACTTGCTGCACTTTAGTACCTTATTTTGAGGTGCAAGAGGGACAGATGGAGGCATTTAAAGCTTTGGGGATAAAGTTTGTTGAGAAAACACGCTCGGAAGCGGGTTGCGTGCATTATGCCTTTTCATTTTATGAGAATATGGCGCATTGCCGCGAAGGCTACGTAGATGGTGCCGCTATATTGGCACATCTGGAAAATGTTGGGGACTTACTGCAAGAGGCGCTAAAAATTTCTAAACTGGCTCGGCTTGAAATTCATGCCCCAGCCGCCGAAATCGACAAGCTAAAAGCCCCCTTAGCTGCATTAAATCCGCAGTTTTATAGCCTTGATGAAGGTTTTCGGCGCGTTTAATGAACGAGATAAAGGTAGTGGAGAGTGATTTCCCCTCCACTTATCAAGTGCTTAAGTTTTTTAGATACTGAAACAGTTCGCGGCTACTTTTTGGCGCTTTCTGCAGACTGGCTTCTTTGCGCGCATTACGAATCAAATTACGCACATGCTGCACATCGACCTCAGCATAATCCTGCATTAATTTGCCTAAAGCCTCCTCATCGGCAATCAATTTATCACGCCATTGCTCCAAACGATGAAATTTGGCTATCTCAACACGGCCTTGGTTTTCCCATTCATTAAATTTGGCTTGAATGGGTTCGGGTTCAACTTGACGCATGAGTTTGCCAATATATTGGCGTTGGCGACGTAAGGCACCATGGGCGGTTAAACGTTTCGCCTCGATCACCGCATCCAATAGTTTTTCAGGCAAATCGAGTTGGACTAATTTGTCATGCGGTAGCTCAATCAATTTCTCGCCAAGGACTTGTAAGGCTTCGGCTTCGCGGCGCGTTTGGCCTTTGCTGATGATCTCGATTGCTTCATCATCGTCATAGTCGTGCTTCATAGTATCTCGCGCTAGTGGGCTTGAAACGGGCTATTATAAGCTAAACACCACACTAACACATAAACCTTGGTGCTGATCCGCTGGCTCAAGCTTCAATTGGGCGTGATGAATGTCGGCAATGCGTTGCACAATGGATAAGCCTAAACCAGTCCCTTTGGTGAGGCTATCCGCCGGGCGGTAGAAGCGTTGGGTAATTTTTTCCAACTCATCAGCGGCTACACCCGTGCCATTGTCACAGACTTCAAGGCAAGCCTCTTCTCCAGTGCACACTACCTTAATTTTTACGCGCGTTTGTGGTGGGGTGTGACGAATCGCATTATCAATTAAATTGTTTAGCAACACTTCCAGCAAAGCGGGTAAGCCTTGCACCGCACAGGCGCACTCCGCATGTAATTCTAACCAGACCTGTTGCTGCCATGCTTCGGGGGCGCGCTCAGCAATGACTTTAGCAGCTAAAGCATGGAGATCGACGGTTTGCCATGCCACGTTGGCAGTACTTTCCAAGCGTGCCAAGGTGAGCAATTGTTCAATCAGGTGTGTGGCATGATGACAACCTTGTAAAGCTTGCTGCATGGCGCGTTGACGTTCGGCTAGATTGTCTGCTGCTTGTGCGACTTGTACTTGTGCCTTAATGCCTGCAATGGGTGTACGTAATTCGTGAGCAGCATCGGCTGTAAAACGTCGTTCATTAGCGATCAAATTACGGGTACGCTGAAATAAATGGTTAAGACGCTCGACTAAGGGCGTCACTTCTTTGGGGGCATCAATCGTAAGATCGGTAAGATTTTCTGGCTGACGCTTGGCAACCGCTTGGGTGAGACTGACTAAGGGGCGCAAGCTGGCACGCACAGCAAACCATAACAATAGCCCCAAGATAGGTAAGGCAATCAATAAAGGTACAATTAAATTACGTGCCACATGGCGTGCTAATTCATTACGAACTTCGCGTAATTCAGCGACATAAAGGGCTAACTCCTCATCTTCATGTTGCAAGTGCGTACTGAATACCCGCCAATTTTGTCCACGAATAGTGCTATCACTGAAGCCCTCTTGTTTAGTGGCTAAAGGTTCTGAGGGAGCGTTTTCGGAGTGTAAGCGTAATTTGCCTTCTTCCCAGACTTGGAAGGCCACTCGTCTTGAGTATTTATGTAAGAGTGGGACGTGTTCGGTATCTATATCATCCAATTCTTCGGCAAACTGTGCGGCTAGCAAGGTGGCCGACTGTGCCAGATGGGCATCGAGTATTTCATTGAGTTCGTGTCGTGCGTCGTAATAGGTAAAAATGGCCGCGGCCGCCCAGACCAAGCTTACCGCTCCTAATACCAGTATCAATAAGCGATTGCGTAAAGAGAGATTTTTAGTCATGGGTGACGATCACGTGGCATTAAATAACCGACTCCACGCACCGTCTCAATGACTTGTGGAAACAGTTTTTTGCGCAGATGGTGAATGTGCACTTCAATGGCATTACTTTCTACTTCTTCGCCCCATGCGTATAAACGTTCCTCGAGTTGTGCACGTGATAAAACACGTCCTGCCGCGAGCATAAAGGTTTGTAATACCATAAACTCACGCGCCGCCAGTTCAACTACTTTGCCTTTATAAGTAACGCGATGTGCTGCTGGGTCTAGCTCAACGTCACCAACTTGTAATAACGGCTGACTAAAACCACTGGAGCGACGTAATAAAGCGCGTAAACGAGCTGAGAGCTCGCCCATATCGAAGGGTTTAATGAGATAGTCGTCTGCCCCCGCATCTAAACCTTGAATGCGATCATCCACGGTATCACGTGCGGTGAGAATGATGACCGGAAGCGCAGAGTCTTGTTGACGCAGTTGACGTAACACTTGTAAGCCAGAGCGCTTGGGTAGACCCAGATCTAAGACCAATGCCGCATAGGGTTCATGGGCGAGAGCTTGTTCTGCTTGAATACCATCGCGTACCCAATCCACCGCATAGCCAGCCTGTTTCAGGCCGACTTGCAGTGCGTCCCCGAGTAAGCTGTCATCCTCGACAACTAAAATGCGCATGTTTAACTCAACAGGTAATAACTTAAAAAGCCCACAATGCTGACCAGCATGGCAAGGCCGAGCCAAGTATGATTGGACGAAGAAGCCTCATCGTGTTGGCATTGCTTATAACCCGTTACCATGCAGCGGGGAAGGTTTTCTTTGTGCATAACACTACTCACTACCACACCAGCAATGTGTATTAGCACAACGATCAGCATTCCATTAGCAGCAAATTCGTGAATTTCCTCAAAGAAATCTTCACTTTCTTCAAAGCTTCCGCCCCATTCAAAGTATAGACCCATACCACTAAATGCAGTGAGCGCACCTAATGCCAACAATAAATACACCGCTAAACTGCCCGCTGGGTTATGCCCTATATAATGCAAAGGATTAGTGGTTAACAGTGATTTTAAGTAAGCAATAATTTCACTAGGTTTAAACAAAAATGAATTAAATTTGGCATAAGGTGAGCCTACAAGTCCCCAGATCAGCCGGAAAATAATTAAGCCCGCTAGAACATAGCCTAAAGCAATATGAAGATTGCGATAACGTTCAGTTTCCGAGCTTAAATAGGCTCCAAGAAAACTCAGAGCCAATGACCAGTGGAACACACGTGTTGGTAAGTCCCACACCAAAATACGTTGCAACATAAACACTCCTTAGCGCGGAATTTTCACATTATCCTCGTCGAAATTACCTTGCTCTGCGGTGGTATGGCAGGCAAGACAGTTGGAGGCACTTTTTACTTTGTCACTCTTCCAAGTAGCCGCGGAGATTTCATCATGCTCTTTTTTAAACCACTGCGTTTCCGTAATGCGTAACATCGGCTTACCATCTTTATTCGTTTCTTGACGGCGCTCGGATGCAGCATTTTCAGTTAAGAACGGTAGAATTTCTTTCATCACTTGGTCATCCAGACTTGCATCTGTACCAAAGTGATTGGGTAAATCCCCCATTAAAGCCTGCCATGAGGCAGCGGGTAATAAGCCTGGGGGATAGGCCATGTGACAAGCACTGCATTCAGTCTTCCACGTTTCATTGGTGAGTTTTACGCCAAGATTTTTCGCTTCACCTTTCTCTCCATGCTCCCCTCTACCTTTGTCACCCTTATGTTCGCTATATTCTTGTTTCTCATCTTCATCATCATCGGCGTAAGCCTGAAATACGCCAAGGCTAGTTAAGGCGGTTGCCAATAAACCGAGTACAAGAAATTTATGTAACTTTCTCATGGCCACTCCTTAAGGTTTTAGCGCCATTAAATAAGCCATCACATCACCTTTTTCTAAAGTGGTGCACTCACGTTTTAATACATCTTTGCAATTACGCTTAAACCATTTTTCAACTTTAGCAGGTTCAGTAAAGCGTTTGGCATTCGCATTGGGTGATAAAGGATCAATCGCTTTACTGGTGCTGGCGTGTTTTCCTTGCTTCAGAGGATTGCTGGTGTGGCAGGTCGCACAGCTCCAATCTGAACCATGGGTGTTTTTAAAGAAGGTTTCGCCATTTGTGGCCGAGAAATCTTTGAAGTTAGCCACTTCTGTTTTTGCTTGAGTACGATAATTATCCAAGATTTGCTGAGGTGTTTCTGCATAAACAGTATTCATACTAGCTAGCGTCACAACACTTAGCGTAATCAGTAATATATTTTTAACCATGCTTCGCTCCCGTTTGTCCATAAAAATCTTATTTACGATGGGAGGTAGTTTGCGTGTGAAATCTTAAGAGGCTCTTAAGGCATAGCACCATAGGATTGTTGCAATCGCACATAGCTTGGCGTACAACGTCCCCCTTTAACTAAACCATAGGAATCTTTATCCATGATTGAATCCGTCCAAGCGCCGAGTATCGTACCGCTTGAGCATATATTGCCTGATGAACCGTTGCTAATGATGGGGGCGGGTCCTGTTCCGATTCCGCAACGCGTCGCGGCGGCGAATTCAATTGTGATTAATCACTTAGGCGAAACCATGAATCGTGTCATTGGGCAAGTGAAGGATTTGGGGCGTTATGTGTTCCAGACGCGCTCTTCGCATGTGCTCGGTGTGAGCGGCCCTGGTTCCGCCGCGATGGAAATGGCGGTTGCCAATCTCGTGACTCCGGGGTCACGGGTATTGTGTATTTGTAATGGTTATTTCAGTTCGCGCTTAGCCGAGTTAGTGCGTCGTGTGCGGGGTGAGCCAACCCTCTTAGAGTTTGGCAATAATGAAAGTGCTGACCCTGAGCGTGTCGAGAAAGAATTGCAGCGCGGAAACTACGATGTGGTGACCATGGTGCAAGGCGAAACCTCGAATACTGTTTGTAATAAGAACCTTGAGCATATTGCTAAACTTGCTAAGCGTTATGGTTGCCTAACAATTGTAGATGCAGTCTGTACTTTAAGTACCATGCCTTTAGAAATGGATCGCTGGCAAGTCGATGCGATTATTACGGGTGGTCAGAAAGGTTTATCGTCCATCCCTGGGGTTTCTTTGCTGGCGTTTTCAGAAGAGGCTTGGGAAAGAAAAATTGCACATCGCGCTGAATTGCCTTTTCATTGGTGTTTGGATGCTGGTTTAGCCGATAAATTCTGGAATCAAAAGTCTTATCACTACACCGCACCGGTCTCTGGGATTTTAGCCTTGCACGAAGCCTTACGTTTGGTGTGTGAAGAAACCTTACCAAAACGCTTCTACCGCCATGAGCGCTGCTCGAATGCGTTACAAGCGGGTATTGAGGCAATGGGCTTACGCTTATTAGTCAAAAAAGAGCATCGTTTAAATTCGGTCGTAGGCTTAGTCGTGCCTGAGCAAGTTTCTGCGGACATGGTTCGTGCGCATATGTCACAAGCACATAAAGTAGAAATTTCAGGAGCCTTTGGCTTGAACATTCTGCGTATTGGGCAAATGGGTGAACAAAGCCGTGCCCATAATTTATTCCGTACTTTACACGCGCTTGGCTCAAGTATGCGTTTCGCGGGTGCTGAATTAGATTTACCGGCAGGTATGGCAGAACTGGAACGCGTGTTGTCGAGCACTTAAGCCTAACAATGACGCTTACTAAAAAGCCAGTAGAGTTACTGGCTTTTTATTTAATTGCGAAGCTTATTTGCTAAATTTAATGGTTACAGTTGTGGTAGCAGTATGACCATGACCATCACTGATAACATAGCTTAGGGTATCCGAGCCGCGTAAGTTATAAGCCTGATACACAATCGTATTATTGGATAGGGTCGCTAAACCTCTTTGGCCTGCACTAACCGAAGTAATGGTTAAGGGGTCTTTGTCTGGATCACTATCATTTCTCAATACATCAATCGTGGTTGCCGCTTTGGTTCTGATGGTGATGATGTCAGCCATTGCAACCGGTGCTTGATTGGGTAAAGCGGCTGTTGTAGCACTGGCTGTAGCGGACATACCGGTTTCATTGCCTGAGGCATCGCGTGCTTTAACCGTGAAGCTATAAGCGGTATTGGCGCTTAAACCTTTGAGTGTATAACTGTTAGTCGGAATCCAACCACTATCAACACAACCTGCACCGCTTGACGTACAATCAAAATAATACTCTACACTAGAGCGATCATCAGTTGCTTGCACGGCAGTCATTTGAATGCTTTGTGAATCAAGTGCTTTGGGTGCAACAGACCAGCCCATGGGATTAGGATTAGGGGGTGTGGTGTCTACAACAGTTGGAGGGATTTGGCCTTGAATGGTGTATTGTCCTAGGCTAGCATAATTACTGTAGTTAGCACTGCCTGAACCTTTTACGGCAAGATAATAAGTACCTGCCGCCAAACTTAGACTCACTCCTGCATCTGTATCGTCAGCAGGATTGCTATCCGTGATTAAGTTTCCATTACTATCATACAATGATAAGGCAATGTCCAAATTAGCGCCGCGTGTATTGGCGGGTTCATAAGCTGGTGTTGCTTGTAAGGTTACTAAACCACCATTAGTGTTAAACTTGAAGAAATCGACATCGGTATTAGAGTCAATGATGCCTTTATTCTCAGTTTTAAGATTATCAGGGTCAGTCAGTAGCGTTGTGGCGGAAATATATCCAGTATCCCCTATTATGAGTGCAGTCGCTTGACTGGCTTGATTACCATGATCGTCCAGAATCGGGGGTAATTTACTACTAATGATGGCAAGGTCATCTTGGGTTTGATTAGCACCTGTATATTCACCCTTGCTCCATTGAGTGACGGTCTTATAATACCCAGCCCCCATAATAGGTGCCCAGCTAATATTGCCGGTGCCATGCCCCCAGTAATAAGAGCCTGTGGCACTACCATCATGGGATAAACCCAAATTGTGGCCTATTTCATGAGAGGCAGCTTCAGCAATGACATCGGGATCATAGAGATTGTTGTAATAAGCAAAAGCGGGCGAGTAATAATTGAATGAACTCGAACCCCATACATTGAGATAAGCAACCCCTCCTGCATTTGTAGAAGGCATTGGCACACCATTAGCGTCGACACTCTTGGTTACCAGTAAATGACCAATGACGTTAGTAAAAGCGCTGGGTGCTTCGGTGGTGATGTTGACATCGAAGGGAGCAAAGTCTTCTGCAACACGGCGCCAGATTGAAGCAATATTCGTGCGCTCTTCACTACTAAAAGTATCAGCTACGCCATCAGTGTCATAAGGCAAGGCATTATAAGTTGCCACTCCTAACGAATTATTCCACGCGGTATTACTGATTGTTTCGCCATTAAAGTCTAAATAGATAGTATTTTTAGAGTCTTTTTTGCTATGCAATTTAAAGACGTCTGTGAGTGCCGTAATCGTGCTTACCACAGGGTCAGTAGCCGAGGTCGTTGTGGTGCTACCAGCTGTTGGTGGTGGCACGGTGAAGGTATCAGCAAAATAAATACCCCCTGTTTTATCCACACGCATGTGTTGCAAATCATGCTTGTGAAAGTTGATTTTATTTAACCATTTTTCAGCATTTTTCTGGCTTTGTGGCGGCAAGGTTTTTAATTTCTTTTTGAAGTCTCCTTCCGGCAAGGTGTCTACAGTGATGGGATTTTTTAAGCCATAACCCATGGCGTTTTCATTAGGGGCAGCCCAGCTAGCACTACTGAATGCTAGTAATATACTAACCGAAGCAGTCACGAACACTTGACGAGATAAAGTTGATTTTTTAGTCATAGTATGATTTTTTATTAGGTCTAAAAACTTTGGGTTTGATTATTTTTATAAATTGCGTGTTAAGGCTGCTAGGTCGTCGAGGGCACTCAAACGCTTATTGATCTGCTTACTAAGCCAGTAAGTACAAGGTTGTTCATATTGCGTTTAACATAGGTTAGGGTTTATCCATGATTTTGTCATTAGTTAAATTGATTTTTAAGATAAACGGAATTTTTGATCTAAATATGATCAAAGTTGATCCGGTTTTAGGGCGGCAAAGGATAGTGAACCTGTAACTGCTATACTTGCTGAGAATCTGCTAGTTAAGAGTGCAAGTCATGAATCAGCCCGAACAACCTAGCCGCTTAGACAATCTGCTCAATCCGCGTCAGCATTCAATTGAGGGTGCCACACGACAAGCGTTACAACATTTATCCGATGCGAATGAGGGGGATGTGAAGGCGATTGCTGCTTCACAAATCCAACTCTTATCCAGCTTTTATGATCTGTCGCTATTGCAGGCAGGGCGTAGTTTTCGCTGGGCATTAGTCGCTAGCATCATTGGTATGGCGTTCTTTGTAGCAGCGATTGCTTTTATGTTATGGAACACATCCACCCAACTCTCTACGATTACTTTAATCAGCGGTGGGTTAGTTGAGGTGATTGCTGGAGTGAATTTTTATTTGTATGGCAGAACCTTAGCCCAATTAAATTTATTCCAAGGGCGTTTAGAGGTGACGCAACGTTTTTTGCTCGCGAATAGTTTGTGTGAAAGTTTGGGAGTCGAGTGGCGTGATAAAACACGTGCGCGTTTAATTAATAAACTAGCGAGTGGCATTCCTTCCATTGAGCAAGAGTTTTATGAAGCAAGGGTATTACGTGCTGATATTCATGAACCAAAGACACCGGCAGAAGCGTTGACGCAGCCAACGGTTACACCACCTGTAACTTAATTTAGCTTTTAATTTACCTAGCCACTACAGCCTAGTAACTAAATATTTTTACTAATACCAATAAATATATATTTAATGCCAATAAATTAAAGTTAAAATGAATGCTACAAAGTGATGAAGTGCTTACGTTGAGCTTGTATCTATGCATACCAGAAAGCGTCTTGGACGCGAGCAATGTAGATAAAAAAATTTATTAGGCTTCCTGCGAGAGTTGAAAATTGAGCAATTTCATTTTTTCGCTAACGTATGTCCTGTATAGGGTCTATACCTAATCTTGGTCAAAAACTTTCCTGAAAAATTGTTTGAAAAATGATTTTCGCGAGAGGTCTATTATCGACCTGAATAAGGAGGTTGTAATGAGAGCTGAAATTGTATTTTCTGTGCTATTGCTTAACTTATTTTCTGTTAGTCAGGCAAATGCATTAAAATTGGATGATTTTAATACAACCAAGAATAGTCAAGCGTGCCGCTCAGTAATCGGAAAAAAAGATCTCACTCTACAATTTAAGCCCAATAAGTTAGGGTCTGACATTCAGCTAACAATACCCGCTAAATTAATCCCAGCTAAGGGAAATGCTTATGCGCAAACCAGTATCTTTACTCTTACTCAAGGCCAGCCTGCTAAGCCTTTACAGACCCTTGAGTTAAATGCTGAGTTGGCCCCTGATTTTCCTTATAGTGATGCGTTTTGCTGGCTAAGAATAGAGGACTTTAATTTTGATGGTTATTTGGATATAGCTGCTCCGCGTAGTTTAGGAGCAACATGGTTAGCCTATCAGTTTTGGTTCTATGATCCTACAAAAAAGCGCTTTCAAACCACTGAGATGTCTAAAGCACTTTCTGCACGAGAGGCTAGTGAACTGATTTTTGATTCGAATAAAAAACAAGTGATTGAGAAAAAACGCAGTGCTACCTACCAAGAGGAAAACGTTTATACGTTCGAAGGGGATAAGCTGGTCTCCACTAAGCAAACGACGCCTGAAGCATTGAGAGTAGAGTCAGCAGCGGGTGTAATGCCTTTAACAGATCCTATTCCTCAATTAACGGGCTTATGGCTTAATGAGGTGAGCTACGAAGATGGCAATACAGTGAAAAATGATTCTGCTGCCGTAGAGCTTTGTACCAATTATTCTGATTGGCGCAAAGAGGCTTTAGCGCCTAGTGATGGTGAAGAGGATTGTGAGCCGTTAATCGCTCAACAGCGCGGCAAACAGGGACAAGCTAATTGGCAATTTGGTACAAAAGAGATTTGTCGCGAAGAAGACGGCAGTATTTCTACCACCGAATATTGGGCTATGCCGCTAAGTTATAAAGCTAAGGCTATCAGTGCTTTTAAATGGGAAACGATAACGACTAATACTAACAAACAAGGGAAAAACACCATAACTGATGTTATGCGTGGTGTGAGCAAGTGGCGCAAAGCTCAGCCTTGTGAATGAGCTCTGTCGTAAAAAGCTATGCTGTTGAGGAGTAGGTATTAACCTACTCTTAGACTGATTGGTATTAAGCGTCAGCCAGTACTAATACATCATTCGGTTCAAAACTAATTTGTACACTTTGCCCTATGCTGGGCGGTTGCGTATTGGGTTGATTGAAACCATCCATCGATAAACTTTGCGAACCTATACTAATGCGTAGACGTATCACAGAGCCTAAGAAACTAACTTCTTGTACCATTCCATTGAGTACCACCGATCTACTATTTCCCAAAACGACTGTCTCAGGACGTAGTGCCAGACTAACACTGTTACCATGGGTTTGGGGCAGCGCTCGCTGTAGATGAAGCGTTTGATCCGCGAGGTTTACTTGGCCGGTGCTGGGTTCAACCACCTGTGCCTCCAAGACATTAATCGTGCCGACGAACGATGCTACAAAGCGTGTAGCAGGACGATTATAAATCTCAAAGGGTGTCCCGATTTGATCTGCCTTACCTTGGTACATCACAACAATACGGTCGGAAATTGATAAGGCTTCTTCCTGATCGTGGGTCACGAAGATGGTAGTAATACCGAGATTGCGTTGAATGCTGCGAATTTCTTCGCGTAAGGAAACACGAATTTTTGCATCCAAGGCGGACAGGGGCTCATCCAATAAAAGCAAGGTTGGCTTGACCGCTAGGGCACGTGCCAACGCAACCCGCTGTTGTTGTCCGCCTGAGAGTTGAAATGGATAGCGCTCGCCTAATTCTTCCAGCTTAATCAAACTCAACATTTCTTTAACGGTGGCTTGAATATCACTACTCGATTTGCCTGCGACCTTTAAACCAAACGCAATGTTTTGCGCTACGGTCATATTCGGAAACAGTGCATAAGCTTGGAAGACCATGCCCATATTGCGTTGATTAGGTTTGAGTTTCACCATATCACGGCCATCCACCAGAATATGGCCAGAGCTTGGCGTTTCAAAACCTGCGATCATGCGCAATACGGTGGTTTTTCCGCAGCCGCTAGGGCCGAGGAAGGAGACAAACTCCCCTTTTTCCACGGACAAGTTAAAGTCTTTGACAACCCGTTGAGCGCCAAAGTCTTTTACTAAATGGTTAATTTCTAAAAATGCCATAGTGCAGAAATCCTTAGCGCGGTGCTTGTATGCGTGTATGTTTCTGTAAGCGGGTTACCAGTTGAATTAAACCCATGCACATCCAAGTAATGCCAAATGCAATAATTGCCAAAGCCGCAGGCTCGTAGGCACGATTTGCACCCACCAATTGCATATAAGGGCCAAAAGCAGGGCGATTCAATAAGGCGGCGAATACGAACTCACCAATGACAATGGCAAACGTTAAGAACGCGCCGGACAGAATGGCAACAGTGACATTGGGCAGAATAACACGAAACAAAATGGTAATTTTATTAGCGCCCAAGATTTCTGCCGCTTCGGTCAAAGTGGCAATATCCAAAGTGCGTAAACCCGTATCCACCGCGCGATACATATAAGGCAAAGCCAGCGTGGTATAACCACACACCATCAGAATATCTGTGCCAAATGACGAGCCAGTCAATGGTAGCCATGAGGAGGTGTTATATAAACGGATATAGCCAAATACGATGACAATCGCGGGAATAACCAAGGGCAAGAGGGTGATAAACTCAATAATCGGACGCCAACGTGGCAGCTTCAAACGCACCCAATAAGCGGTAGGAACGATCAGCAAAACACCCAGTACGATGGTTAATAGTGCCATCATGACTGAGAACGAAAAGGTCTGCTGAAAACGTGAGTCGCTTAAAATAACACGATAGGCTTCTAGGCTATATTCGCCGCGCTTCATGCGTAGCGAGAATTCAAAAGTTCCTAGGAGTGGCAAGGCAAAATACAAAATACCTAAGAGTAAAATAATCCATGAAGAAAAGCGTTGCAGGAAACTGATTTTCATTTCATCCACCGCTCACTGCGTGCACGCATCCATAGATAAAGGCCATTAGCAACCATAGTAATCAGGATCATGCCGAACGCGAGTGCATAACCTAGATGTGGATCATGTAAGACATCACCGCGAATCTGTGCGAACAGCAAAATGGGAACGATAGAGAGCGAGCTCCCTGTCAAGGCATAGGCAGTTGCTACTGCACCAAAGGAATTCGCAAATAAGAGCGCAAAAGTGCCTAGCAAAGCAGGCCATAAAATGGGTAAAGCAACCATGCGCCAATATTGAAAGCCGGATGCTCCCAACATTGCCGCTGCTTCACGCCACTCACGCTTTAGGCCATCTAAAGCAGGGGTGATGATCAGAATCATCAGGGGGATTTGGAAAAATAAATAAGTGAGTGTTAGCCCCCAAAAACTTAGAATATTAAAGCCTGTTCCGTAGAGATTGAAACCCAGCCAATCACGCAATAAGACCGTCACTAGACCGACACGCCCCAAGGTTGCAATGAAGGCGAACGCTAAAGGTACACCCGCAAAATTCGATGCAACACCTGAGAAAGTCATAATGGGTGAGCGAATGAAGCGCGGTAAGCCACCTAATACGACTGCGACGGCGATCAGGAACCCTGCAATACAACCTAACAACGCTGAGGCTAGGCTGATCTTAATACTGATCCAGTAGGAGTCGAGTATGGAGGGTTTAAATAAATTGGCAATATTCTCCAAGGTAAAATTACCTTCAGGGTTTTGGAAGGCGCCAATGACAATATTCAGAGTGGGTAAAATAAGAAACAGTAAAGCAAACAAAAGAAAAGGTAGTACACCAAGCCAAGCCCAAGATAGTGTCGTTCGCTGGTGTACGGTGAGTGAGTTGGACATACCGAAACTCTCTTAGAAAAACGCTCTTCCCACATGGAAAGAGCGTGTTAGTAGGCAAATTACTTTACATTAGCACCGACAACACTATCCCATTTGCCAGTAATAATAGCCTTGGAGGCTTCTTGATCGGCAATCGTTGGGAAAATGGCTTTGTCATAGGCTTCAGCAGGTGGCAGTTTGTCCATTAACTCTTTGGGCACTTTGTTGTTGGCCACCAAATCCTTGAAGCGAATGGGGTGGCAATAACCCTTCAAATAGGTCAACTGGCCTTCATCGGAGTAGATGTGTTCCATCCATAATTTAGCTGCATTGGGATGAGGTGCATACTTACTGATGCCTTGGACATAAACCCCCGCTACCACACCTGATTTTGGTACCACTACGTCTACTGGCGGGTTATCTTTTAAGGTATCGCGTCCTGCTAAACCATTGTAATCCCAGTAAATAATGATAGGAGTTGCACCTTGAGCCAAGGTACCTGTCTTTGCAATGGTTGGAATGAAATTGCCATCTTTATTGAGCTTGGCGAAGAAGTCCAAACCAGCGGTAGCAGCACCTTCTGCATCTTTCGCACCAGCACTTAAACCGGCTGCATAGACTGCCAAAATCGCTTGATTAGACGCGCGTGGATCCCCTGCGAGTGCTACACTATTTTTGAATTCAGGCTTGAGTAAATCCGCCCAATCTTGGGGTGATTCTTTAATGATGTCTTTGTTGACCATGAAGGTCAAAACGCCATAATAGTCACCATACCAATGGCCTTCAGCATCTTTTAATTCAGCAGGAATACTGTCCCAAGTAGACACTTTATAAGGTTGCAATAAACCCTCTTTCTGAGCAGTTGTACCAAAGGAGAAACCTACATCAATAACGTCTGGTGCTTGTGGGCCTTTGTTATCCTTGTTAGCGCGAACGGCTTCTAACTCATCGGCTGAGCCAGCATCAGGATTTAATTCATTAATTTTAATGTCAGGGTATTTTTTCTTGAAGCTTTCCATCATGTCGCCATAGCCACACCAGTCATGAGGTAGAGCGATAGTGGTTAACATGCCTTCTGCTTTAGCAGCTTTCTCGATTTCAGCTAAGTCAGCTTGAGCAGTATTCAGGCTAGTTAATAATAGGGCCATGCTGCAAGCTAATAGGGTTTTGCGGGGTGTAAACATGCATTTCCTCCGTGGTGATTGGAATAGGCTGACAGCCGCGAGGATAGACCTTGCTAATGACAATGGGATGAAACCAACAGCCTAATTTAGACGATATAGTATACGGTTAGGAGCTAGTGTGCTGTAAAGCACTAGCTCATTTTTAAATCAGAAATTTAATCCGTAGTCCACTTGAACATAACAGCACCTATTGCCAAAAATACTATCGACATGAACCCCATGACCAGCATCTGAGTACTAATCTGCGCTAAGCCTGCTCCATCCAACATAATCGCACGTGCAGCACTGAGCATATGCGTCAGTGGTGATAATTGACTTAACATTTGCATGGCTGGGTGTGTCCCTTCCATCGAGAACCACACTCCGGATAAAACCATCATTGGCCATGTCAGCAGATTCAATAAACCACCGGCTAATTCTTCGCTGCTGACGCGTGCCGTCACCACTAAACTCAACGAAATTAAGCAAAATGAACCCAGTACCAAGACCAAGAACAACAGCCAATAACTACCTTCCATAGTAAAGTGTAGGAATAAGTTAGTACCTACAAAGACGATACAAGTGACCAACACGACTAAAAGTAAACGCGAGAAAATCTGTGCTAATAGAAATTCGCTAGCGCTTAACGGTGTTGCGTTGAGGCGCTTTAAATAGCCGCTTTTGCGATAACGTACAATCACAAAACCTACGCCAAATAAGCAGCTAAACATTAGATTCATACCTAAAATGCCCGGCACCACCCAATCCACATACCGGATTTCTTGACCCGTGACATTTTCCTTGGTTAAGGCTGTACCGCCGCTAGCTTGTAGTAATTTTTCTACCACATCCCCTTTGGCAGAGTCTTGGTTCACCCAATAGTGCATTTCATGGGGACGCACATCGACTAGCATATCGATTTGGTGGCGCCCCACTTTGCGCATGGTCACGGTTTTGTCGTTGGCGGCAACAGGATAAAAATCAATATGTGCGGTATTTAAAAAGGGATGCGCCGCCTTATTAACAGTATCGCTGGTTTGCTGATCGGCAATCACGCCCACTTTGAATAAAGGTTGACCTGTACCAGAGAATACAAAAGCTAAGCCAAAAACTAAGGCGATTGGCAGAATTAAGTTCCAGCCCATGGTGGAGCGGTCGCGCACAAATTCCAAGCTACGCGCATAGAAAGTGGCCCAAATGCGTTTCATCATGCACGTAACTCCTTGCCCGTTAATTCAATAAATAAGTCTTCTAAAGTACGTGGGCGCACCTGTAATTGTGCAAGGGATGCGCCATGGCTCATTAATTCAGAAAGCGTATTATTCACATCTGCAGTATTAATTTGTACCGCTTGGGTGACTTTATCTAGCACGCGATGCGGAATCTTAATGGCGGCAGCCTCAGGAAAATCTTTAGCAGGCAATTCAATCACGACATCCTGAAAGTGCTCTGCTAATAGGCTAGCAGGCGAGCCGTGCGCGATGATTTTACCGTGATCCATAATCGCGATTTCATCACAGAGGTTATACGCTTCTTCCATGTAATGTGTAGTAAGCAAAATGGTTTTATTACGCGCCTTAATGCTATTCACTAAGTCCCAAAAATTGAGGCGTGCTTGTGGATCAAGACCCGTGGTCGGTTCATCCAAGAATACCACAGCAGGGTCATTTACCAACGCAAGCGCTAATAACATACGTTGGCGTTGACCACCGGAAAGTTTATTCGCATCGCGATCCAAATAATCCTGTAGGCGGCAAATGGCGACTAATTCTTCTAGCGGTAAGTGTTTGGGGTAAAGACTGCTGAAATAAGTTAGATTCTCACGCACCGTCAGAAAATCTTGTAAGGCGGTGGATTGGAATTGAATGCCCGCTTCAGCCCGAAAACGTGCACCAATCGGTTCACCTTTATAGAGAATTTCACCCGAAGTAGGTTTGGTGATGCCCTCCATCATTTCAATAGTAGTGGTTTTACCGGCGCCATTAGGCCCCAATAAGCCAAAACAAATACCTTGGGGTACGACAAAATCGACGCCATTGACGGCCTGAACTTTGGGATAATGTTTGATGAGATTACGCACCTCCATAATCGGTGCGTTCGGTGTTGCGCCCTGTGCTTGCATACCGCGATCCTTATTAATGTGACAGCTTAGTGTAGAAGGTTCGCAAGGATTTGTCGTAAGCCACAAGAAACCCTGCGATTGCAGGGCTTGATACCCAAAAAAGTTTAGTGCGGATGGTTATAGGGGGTTGCTAGAAATACCACGCCACCTTGTAATAGGAGTAATTTCGCTTTGAAAATATCAGCACTTCTTAGATTCGCTTTATCAGCTAGCACGATAAATTGCTTGGCCCACGGCATCTCACAATCACTTTCTACTAAAGTGGCACGCTTTAATTCACGCGCTTGTAGATTTAAGTTAGTGGCTAGTTGAGTGGATGATAAGCCGTAGTTATTTTTTAAATACTGAGCAAGATTAATAGCCTGTACGTTTAGTTTTGCTGATTGACAGCGTTTAGTGGTGGATTCGGCATCAGAATGAATCTGTCCTGTCGCTAAATTTATTTCAAAATATTGGCGATGTGCGGCGAAATGCTCAGCTTGTTGTGGCGTCCAACGCGGTTTGGGGGGCGCATAAACTTGTGCAATACGAAACGCCATATTCCAATTTTGAGGGCTACGCGTGTCAGTTTCTACGCCGCTGGCCCGATTGCTAACTTGCGTTTCAACGTCACTCGCTAGGGGATTAAACTCGCTTAAGGTGGTAGTACAAGCGCTTACAGCAACAGTTGCAAGGGTGATAGCAATCCAGACAATACGATAGCTTTTCATAGTTATTTTTATAAAGATGAATAGTTTAACAACAGGTTTGTTTATTGTTAAACACCGATGAAAAACGCTGTATGAATAGGGAATGAAAATTTAGACGCAGATAGTTAAGAGGTTCTGCCTAACTGATAGAATTCATCGTTAGCACGCAGGGATAGCATATTTGCCATCCGATTACTCATACCAAAAAACGCAGCAACCGCGCCAATATCCCAAATGTCTTCATCACTAAAGCCATGCTCATATAGCAACTTATAGTCGCTCTCATTGACCTCATAGGCTGCCTGAGACACTTTCATGGCGAAATCAAGCATCGCGCGTTGGCGAGGGCTAATGTCAGCTTTGCGATAGTTCACCGCAATTTGGTCTGCCAACAGCGGATTTTTGGCGCGAATCCGCAAAATTGCCCCATGCGCGATCACGCAATAGTGGCACTGGTTTGCATTTGAGGTGGCAACCACAATCATTTCGCGCTCGGCCTTACTTAAACCACTAGGTTTTTCCATCAGCGCATCGTGATAAGCGAAAAAGGCGCGAAACTCATCAGGACGGTGTGCGAGGGCTAGAAACACATTCGGAATAAATCCCGATTTTTCTTGTACCGCCTGTATACGCTCACGAATATCCGCTGGCAGGGTGTCTAAGCTTGGGATAGGGAAACGACTCATCGGGAAATCATTCATGCGGTAGCTCCTCCACGGTTATGGCTTGATATGCCTTGTGCATTATAGCGCTAATTATGCTTATCACGCCTCTTGTAGAAAGCAAATATAACCAACAAGCTAAGATGAGCAACCAGTATGAATAAGGGCAATAGCAAAAACCCCGCCTAAGCGGGGTTAATCAATCCTCAAATGAGCAGTAACGATTATTTCATCGTTACCATTTCTTCCGCACTGACAGGATGAATAGCAATCGTATCGTCAAAGTCTTTCTTAGTGGCACCCATTTTGAGTGCTACTGCAAAACCTTGCATCATTTCATCCACACCTTTGCCCATGGCATGACAGCCGACAATTTTCTCATCTTTGCCAACCACAATGAGCTTCATATAGGTTTTTACTTTGTGTTTCACAAAAGAGTAATACATGGAGTTAAAATCAGTTTGATAAACTTTGACTTCATCACCGTATTTTTCGCGAGCCGCTTCTTCTGACAAACCAATTGTACCAATCGGTGGATGAGTAAACATCACGGTTGGGATTAAGTTATAATCCACTTTGCGATCTTTCATACCACCAAATAAACGATCGGATAAACGTCGACCTGCTGCAATGGCGACTGGTGTTAATTGCACACCGCGCATATTAATAATATCACCAATGGCATATACCCCTGCGACTGAGGTTTCCTGATATTCATTGACATCAATTAAGCCATTTTTCGCAGGTTTTAAACCGATCTTATCCAAACCTATATCATCGGTATTCGGCAAACGGCCAATCGCCCAGAGTAATTGATCTAAATCTTTTAAGGTTTCACCACTTTGATAATGGACGGTTAACTGCCCGTTCGCTTGTTTTTCAACGCGGATTATTTTGTCATTATCATGGAAAATTAGACCATCTGCTTCCATTTGCTTACGTAAGCCACGTTGAAGCATTTCATCGAAGCCAATTAATACAGGAAAGCCTTGGTGCAGGACATGGGTTTCGCTCCCTAAAGCATTCAATACTCCTGCTAATTCTAGGGCAATATAGCCACCACCTACTACAGCAACTTTCTTAGGCTGTTCTTCTAATTCAAAAAATCCATCAGAGGTAATGCCTAACTCAGCACCTGGAATATCCTTGGGTATAATGGGTCGGCTTCCGGTTGAAATAACAATATGGTCTGCTGTATAGCGCTCGCCATTAACTTCTACAGTATGGGCATCCAAAAAACGCGCTTGACCACGAATTAAGTCAATGTCCGATTTGCCTAAGAATTCATCCAGATACCAATCATTGATGCCACTAATCATGTTTTCACGTTTCATGACTAATTTAGCCCAATCAATCGCACCGGTTTTAATAGCAAAACCATAATCCAGCATGTGATGTTGCGTGTGGGCTAATTCGGCGGCATACCACATAACTTTTTTAGGTACGCAACCGCGATTCACACAAGTGCCACCAAGGTCATCATTCATCTCAATGACTGCCGCTTTTTTACCGTGCACGGCAGCTTTTTCAACAACGGATAAACCGCCGCTGCCTGCGCCAATTGCAATCACATCATAATGCTGGTTCATGGATTATTCTCGTCATAGAGTCGGTGAAAAATGTGCAACTAGCCCGCACTGCTAGTGAGCGGGCTAGTGTAGGATCAATTACGTGTTGCTTGCCAACCAAGCTTCTAATTTGTCAGAACCACCAATTAATTTACCATTGATAAACACTTGTGGAACGGCATCGGCGCCAGCAACCGCACGCAAGGTTACATTGCGATAGTCTTTATTGAGAACCAATTCGTCGAAGGCAATGCCTTTTTCTTTCAACATACCTTTGGCTTTTGCACAGAATGGGCAGCCGGGGCGTGTGAACACCGTGACATCCAAAGGCTTTTTCGCATTTGGCGCAATATAATTCAACATGGTGTCAGCATCAGAGACTTCGAAGGGGTCACCATCTTTCTCAGGCTCGATGAACATCTTTACTACGACACCATCTTTCACCAGCATAGAATAACGCCAAGAGCGCTTGCCGAAACCAAGCTGGTCTTTGTCAACTAATAGACCCATGCCTTGTGTGAATTCGCCATTACCATCTGGAATGAAGGTAATTTTGTCGGCTTCTTGCGCTGCTTTCCACTCGTTCATGACAAAGGTGTCGTTCACAGACATACAAATAATGTCATCCACGCCATTGGCTTTCAGTGCATCGGCTAATTGGTTATAGCGTGGTACGTGCGTAGAAGAACAAGTTGGGGTAAAGGCGCCGGGTAATGAAAACACTACCACTGTCTTACCTTTGAATAATTGCTCAGTGCTTACATCAACCCACGCATTATCTTGACGTGTGTGGAACGTCACATTTGGAACGGGTTTACCCTCGTGATTAGGTAGCATATTATTCTCCTTAATAGAATGAAAACAAAATAATTATTTAATAAAACGATTAATGAAAGCGGATTCTAATGATAAAGCCGATCAAAATCCATACGATTATTTATCATATAATGATCGATGTAGGAGAATATGGTGATGTTCTGCGATTAGGCAAGCGGCAGGTGCAACAGAAATTCTGCGCCTTCGGTGGCTGAGCCGAGCTGAATATGCCCATTATAGGCTTTCAATAAGGATAGGCTAATTTCCAGACCTAAGCCTGTGCCGCCGGTATTGCGGCGTGTTGTGAAGAACGGTGTGAAGATACGTTCGCGATTGGCCGCAGAAATACCTTCACCGTTGTCATGCACTTGTAATTGAAGTTGGTGGTGAATTGGTTGGCCGCGAATCACTACTTTAGTGGCCCCGTGCGACAAGCTATTATCAAATAAATTACATAGCACCGTTTCCAAGGCATCAGGTGCAATAGCCAATTCTACATTGGGTGATTCCAATAATTCCAAGCTTAAACCACGCTCTTGATAGCGATTTTTCACGGTTTGTAAGAAGTCTGGCCAAGGGGTGGTTTGAGTGCTGGGTTCTAGGGCATCAGCACGCGCTAATTCTAATAAACGGTTGACCAGATTTTTGAGGCGTTGTGTATCGCTGAGTAAATTATCCAAAAAATGCTGGCGACGCTCGGGAGTCATGGCGTCAAAATGTTCTTGTAATAATTCCAAAGCACCTTGCATGGAGGTTAGTGGGGTTTTGAATTCGTGTGAAACATGAGTAGCGAAGCGGCGGATATAGTCAGAGCGCTCGGCCAAGGTGTGTGACATCGACGCGAAACTGTCGGATAGTTGGGCGATCTCATAAGTGACGGGGTGTTTAATAGGCGCAATTTTGGTTTGTTCACCTTTAGCGACTAATTGGGTTTGATGGATGAGTTCGCGAATCGGGCGCGAAATACTGGACGATACAAACACTACTAAAAATATAGCAATCGCCAATAATAAAGCGGTCACCATATATAGTTTATCTTGTACGGTATAGAGGTGCTTCAGGATGTTTTTGGGGGTGCGTGAAAGGTAGATGACCCCTTGTAAACGCTGCCCCTCCATAATGGGAAAAGCCGTAAAAACACGAATATTTGTGCCGCGACTAATGGAATATAACGGCGGAGAAGGTTCGTCCGAGCGACGCTGACGAATCGTACTGGCGTAATAGCCACTCAGGGCTTGTTTGATCTCGGGAATATGGGCCATCGAAAGACGATTTTCTTCTCGCCCACCCACTACAAGACCATTCATGTCTAAAATACGCACGCCAACCAAGGTGACTTGCTGCGTGTTTTGAATCACCGATTGCATCGCCTTGCCGACCTTAAGTGCATAGGGATCTGGCAAGGGTTGCGACAGGGCCCAAGCAGGTGGACGAGGCGGTAAAATCGGACGTACTAAATCTAATTCGGGTGTGATCGGAGTATAATAGGCTTCCGGTGTTGGGGTTTGACGGCTGGTGCTGGCATAAACTTTACTGGGTACAGCCGGTATCATTTTGCCCCCAATCAAGGGTGAATCGGGCGTCAGATAACCATAAGTTTTAGGGTTTGGATGAATAAAGCTAATAATTTGTCGGTAATTGGCGGCTAATACGGCCGATTGAGAAATTAATTCCAGCTCGGTTTGGCGTACCAATTCATTTTCATAGATGCGAAAAAAGTATAAGCCGGCTAATGGCAAGAGCAGCAAAGTTAACATCATAATCAATAAGATGCTGCGTAAGCTGAATCGAATACGACGCGGAAGTGGAAGCTGAGCATTAATTAACATGCGGCGAGCTTATAACCAACACCATGAACCGTTTCAATCACGGCCTCACAGCCTACTTCAGCGAATTTTTGGCGAATATGGCGCACATGACTATCGATAGTGCGATCACTCACATACACATTATTGTCATACGCTTGCTGCATAATGAGGTCGCGATTAAAAACACGATTGGGCGCTCGTACTAGCAGCAGTAACATGGCAAATTCGGTAGCTGTTAGACTGACTAACTGCCCATCCCAACGTACTTGATGTTGTTCGGGGCTCATGCTGAGTTTACCGCGCTGGATTTCATCTTCCGCTTTGGTTTCTTCATTACGAACTGGTGTTGAGCGTTTTAGAATCGCATTGATGCGTGCTACCAATTCGCGTGGGCTAAACGGTTTAGTGACATAATCATCACCGCCAATTTCGAGACCTAAGATACGGTCAATTTCATCATCACGCGACGATAGAAATAGAATGGGCACATTAGAGGATTTACGCAATTCGCGGCACACTTCCAAGCCATCCATTTCCGGCATATTAATATCCAGTACGATCAGGTGCGCTGGTTGTTTACGGAAAGTCTCTACTGCTTGACGACCATCTTCGGCGAGCGTGACTTGCATCCCCGCTTTTTCTAAAGCAAAGCTAATCACGTCACGGATATGTAGGTCGTCATCAGCCACTAGAATATGTTTACTCATGGTTTACACTCGCTTTGCGCAGCAGAGGATCAGGATTCACAAAAAACATTTTATGCCATGCTTGCGGTGCTGTGCGATCTAATTGACGAAGTAGCGGGAAAAGGCTGCGGATTGCATAATGCAGGTGTGGTGCTTTGCCGCTAGCGTTGCCGGTGGAACCCACTGTACCAAGCGCCTGTCCTGATTTAACGATTTGTCCGGCGCTCACCGTGCTTTGTTGAAGATGCGCATAGTAATGTACACGCCAATGCGCACTTAAAATCCAAACGAAATTTCCACCCATTTCATCATAGTCAGCATTCAGTACCAATCCGCTAGCGGCGGCAATGACAGGCGTGCCTTGTTTGGCGAAGATGTCGATACCTTTATGGGCTCCGGATCGTCCCCACGGATAGTACCAAAAGGAGCGCGGATTCCAGTCGGCTGGCGTAGCACCCTGCACTGGAATCCGAACCGATTCTGGGAGCAAAAATCCCAGTGCTACGATGGACATTAAGAAGAGGATTATTTTTTTCATCGTCCAACTTTCCGGTTTAGCTGAGAGAGTTCGAAGACTAGCTTAGGATTTGAACGTGCAGCTACGGTGTGGAGTGTGCTGAGAAATCGCAGAGCTTTTGTGCAGATACTGTGCAGTTTGACCCACTAAACTCCCGTAAGCAGTCTTTGATCCCTCATTTAAGGGAGGTGATTTTTTAAGCTTCACCTTTATTCAAGGGAGTTTCAAACTTAGTGCTTTGATTGATACTGGCTTCATGGTCAACCAGCAGACCGAAACAAACAAACTTCAATCTTAGGAGCACAGTCATGAAAGTTCGTCACATCGTCGCCAGTATCTTAGCCTTCACTATCACAGCGGTTTCAGGCGCAAGCTTTGCCGATAGTATGCGCACTTATGTTAGCCAACCCATGACTAACATTTCCACTCACCATGGTCATGCTACCCCACGTGCTACAACGAGCATTAGTGTAGTAGGCGATTATGGTTTAGGTATGCGCCCAGCGATTCGTGTGGATCGTCATGGTGCACGTTATCACCAAGATCGTTTCGAAAAGCGTTGGGGCAAAAACTGGAATAAGCATCATAACTACAAAGTCATCGTGGTAAGACCCGGTGATACCTTATCCAAAATTGCAGCACGTCGTGGTACTACCGTTTCACGCTTAATGCGCCTCAATAATATGAGTGCTTATGAAGCCAACCACATCGAAATCGGTCAGTTATTGCGTGTTTCTTAATGCTTAATAAGTAATAGGGTTTTGGAAGTAGGCTGATTCTTGGGGGAATTAGTCTACTTTTTGCCGATGCGCCTTGAGAAGCCGCTTCAATAGGCGCAACTTGTAAAATACGGGATTCCTTGTATAGTGTCCCACATGAATCAACAGACACTTTTTACTCTATCCATCCTCGGCTGGCTAAGTCTCCGCGATACCTCACGGAGCAGCTAGTTTTATCGTTATTGGCTGCGGGATAACCCTCAGCTAAGTCTTTTTATCCCGTAGTGCTTTTAGGAGTACCTTCATGCGGGAACAAGCCTTAACATCTTTCACCACAAAACACCATTTTCGTATCGGGTTGTGGTTAGCGTTTGGCGGCACCGTGCTCTTTGCGGTGAAATCTATTTTTATCAAACTCGCTTATGCACAAGGCGTGGATACGGTTACATTGCTAACCTTGCGTATGCTGGTGGCAGCACCTTTTTATCTCGGTGTGCTGTTGTGGCTTTTTTATAAAACTCCTCTCACTCCACCCGTTCACTCTGATCTCGGTATGATGATTGGGCTGGGTTTCATCGGCTATTATTTCTCATCGTTTCTCGATATGCAGGGATTGAATTACATCTCGGCACAGTTAGAACGCTTAATGCTCTATACCTATCCGATTATGACCACTTTATTGGGCTGGTTAGTGTTTCGCGAGGTGATTACTAAACGCATCATGCTAGCCTTGTTGTTCACTTATAGCGGTGTCTTATTGCTCTATGCACATGAAGCCAAATTAAGTGGTGCGCATGTAAGCTTAGGTGCAGTTTTGGTAGGAATTGCCGCCTTCAGTTTTGCGTTTTACGTGGTGTTTAGCAAACGTGTGATTGGTCGAGTGGGTAGCACCCTGTTTACCAGCATCGCCATGTTAGCAGCGACGGGGTTTGTGTTTATCCATTTCTTAGTCACGCATCCTGTGAGTGCTTTATGGGTCAATGCTAATGCATGGTTTTATGCGATCCTCTTAGGTTTTTTCAGTACCGTTTTGCCGAGTTTTATGTTGAGTGAAGCGATTGGGCGCATTGGGTCAGCGCGTGCCAGCATCATGGGTACAGCAGGCCCAATTATTACCATTTTATTAGCGGTCATGTTCTTGAATGAGCCATTCGGTTGGACGCATTTACTCGGGATGGCTTTGGTTATTGGGGGCGTGAGTTTATTGGGTAAGAAGTAAGATGACGAGGGTGGGTTAGCGTGTTTCGCCCTCGGTTGAACAATGGCTCAAAGCCCAGTCTAATAGCTAAGCTGAAGCAGTTTTACACACTTTCCCTAAGCTTGCTTAGGGTTCAAAACGCAAGGCATCCTTAATTTCATCCAAAGCCCAAGTTTTCCCCTTGAATGCCTCCGTGGATTTTTTGTGACGCGGACTGGACATGCTGCCGGAAGTGGTTTGGCACTGGCCTTTCTGCCAGTCTATTTTTACTTCATTGAACATGGCGGTAGCACGATTCGTTTTGGATTGTTGGTAGCTAGTTAGGATTAAGCCATTCTGATCAGGTTTGAACTGAAAAATTTGTTCAATGCGTTGCCCACCAGCGGCATTAGAACGCGTTTGGCTAAAGCGAAACTCCAAGACCTGATCCTGAATAGCAATATGCGCTAGTGTTTCGTCTTTGGTTTCAGAAGGTTTTGCGGGCAAGAACTTTGCGTAGCTTAAGACTTTAACAGGTTCACCACTCAATACCACGACCAAACGCCTACCATTAAGAGGATGTTGATTTTGCCAGAGGCGGATCAATGCTTTGGGTGGTTTTACGAAGGCGGGCAGGGATTGGGGTGCTTCTTGAGGAGCTGCTTCCAATACTATCGCGTAATCAGTTTTTTGATCCTGATTCAATAAGCCAGCGCTTAGCGCTATCGCTTGCCAATGCGGCGGAATATAGGATTTTACCGCAGCCAGATCATGGGCGTCTAAGGCTGAGTAGGGTGTACTAAAAGGATTGCTTGCCGCAAGACTGGGTGTAGCACAACATAAAATAACTAAGCTAAAGATAAATCTAATCATAGTGCTAAGCATAGCATAAGCAAAGCCGTGTAGAACTCTGGGGATTTGTCGTGTGATGTGTCTCAGTCTAAAATGGTTTTTTTAGCTTAGGCACGCGCACTATGTACACAGTTACAGTGAATCCATCCGGTCAACAATTTACGGTTGAAGAAGGTGAGAATGTTCTTGAAGCAGGTTTGCGCCAAGGGATTGCTTTGCCTTATAGCTGTCGTGGCGGTTCTTGTGGGTCGTGTTTGACCCAGATTGAAAAAGGCATTGTGGATTACCCAGAAGGTGAGCCGCTTGCGCTTGCGCCTTACGATATGGAGCGTGGCAAAGCCTTATTATGTCAAGCAGTAGCTATGACGGATTTGGTTGTGCATAACCCTCAGGTCGGCGTGGAGCCTGAGTTAGAGGTGAAGACCTTGCCTGCTCGTGTCGAGAAAATGCGCAAATTAAATCATGATGTGATGGAGTTAACCCTAAAATTGCCTGCTACGGAGCGAATGCGGTTTCGGGCGGGACAATATATTGAAGTTATTTTGCGTGATGGTAAGCGCCGCGCCTTTTCACTCGCCAATGCGCCTTATGATGACCAATATTTAGAATTGCATATTCGCCACGTACCAGGCGGCCAATTCACCACGCAAGTCTTCGGCGAGATGAAGGAAAAAGCGCTGTTGCGTATTGAAGGGCCATTAGGAAATTTCTATCTACGCGACTCGGATCGCCCCATCCTCTTAATCGGCGGCGGCACAGGCTTTGCACCACTCAAAAGCATAGTGGAGCAGCTCAAAGCTAAGGGTATTGACAAACCCGTGAAGTTCTATTGGGGAGTGCGTAGTCAAGCGGATTTATACATGGATTATTTGCCGCGTGATTGGGCTTCGCGCTCGCCATTATTCAATTATGTGCCTGTATTGTCCGAACCAAAGCCAGAAGATCAGTGGCAAGGTCGTACTGGTTGGGTGCATCAAGCGGTCTTGGAAGATAATAGTGATTTAGCAAGCTATGATGTTTATTTAAGTGGCCCACCGCCTATGATTCAAGCCGCACGTGTGGCGTTTATGGAGCGTGGTTTACCTAGCGAACAAATGTATTCTGACTCGTTTGAATATGGTTTAGATACCTTGCGTGCGCTCAGTGCTGAGGCGAAAGCATGAGTTTTGAACTCCATGCGCAATTAGCGGCAGATTGTTTTGTGGTGGGCGATTTGGAGCTATGCCGTTTATTGCTAATGAACGATAGCCATTATCCGTGGTTTATTCTCGTGCCACGCCGTGCGGGTATTCGTGAAATTATTGAGTTAAGTGAGGATGAGCGTCGGCAATTATGGCAGGAGTCGGATTGGCTCAGTCGTGAATTAATGCGTCACTTTCAACCCGATAAGCTGAATATCGCGGCGTTGGGTAATATGGTTCCGCAATTGCATTTGCATCATATTGCGCGTTTCAAAAGCGATGCTGCATGGCCTGCACCGGTGTGGGGAAAGCATCCCGCGCAGGCCTATACGCCTGAGCAAGCACAAGATCGTATTCAGGCGATGCAGGCTGCTTTTAAGCTTTAGAGCGATGCTATGCTGCGCCGTGCTAAACGTTGGGCACGGTAGCGGCGCACGATTTCTGAGCCTACATAAGCACTGCCAGCTAGCAGAATAATCGTAGGTCCTGCAGGTAAATCGGGTGCATACGATAAGGCTAAACCACCCGAAGTAAAAATACTACCTAATACCGTAGCGATCACCATCATTTTGCCGAGTGAATGCACATAATGCCCAGCAATCGCTGCTGGCAAAGTAAGGAGTGCAAT
Organism: Thiolinea disciformis DSM 14473; assembly: GCF_000371925.1. Classification (GTDB taxonomy): domain Bacteria; phylum Pseudomonadota; class Gammaproteobacteria; order Thiotrichales; family Thiotrichaceae; genus Thiolinea; species Thiolinea disciformis. The sequence goes on from NZ_AQVE01000001.1 coordinate 263,846, forward strand.
GACCAAAATTAATCCCACCACATGAATGAGTAACACTACTGTGACAGCGATTAGGCACAGTAATAATAAATAGAAAAAGGTCACGGGCACATTGCGTAAGCGTGCAAATTCCTCATCGAAAATCACCGCAAGGAATTGGTGATAAAATAGCCCCACCAGTAGAAGCAAAAGCACATTTAAGCCTGCCATCAACCATAAATCTTGTTCGGGGACGAGTAGGATATTGCCGAATAAGTAGCTGGTGAGATTGCTGGTATAACCCGGGGTTTGGGAGATAAATAAGAGGCCAATCGCCATGCCAATCGCCCAAAGTGCGCCAATCAAGGTATCCTCTTGGGCTTGCCAGTGCAGATGAATCCAGCCCATTAAAAGGGCGGAGAGAATCGCCGCCACCAAAGCCCCCAATAACGGGTCAAAACCATAATAAGCCGCTGCGCCCATGCCAGCTAAGACAGAGTGGGCAATGCCACCGGCCAGAAAGGTAATACGCTTAACAACGACAAAGGTACCCACAACACCGCAGCCAAGGCTGGCAAGTAAACCGGCGATCAACGCCATTTGTAGAAAACTTTGCGTGCTAAGCGCTTGTAGAAATTCAGTGATCATCTTTAGGCGGCAGGGGCGAATGGCAGGTGTTGATGCGAAACATGGTGTACATGATAACCATAAAGCTCTTGAATGAGCTGCCCGTCAATGGCGTCGGTGTTGTGGCATATCAGCGTGCGATTTAAACAAGCCACACGACTGACATAATCGGAAATAAACGCGACATCGTGCGAAACCACTACAATGGTCATACGCTTATTCAATTTGCGTAGATGGTCAAAAATATCGGTTTCCAAGCGCATATCAATATTCGCGGTGGGTTCATCCAAGATCAGAATTTTGGGATTACTCACCAATGCGCGTGCCAACATAACCCGCTGAAGTTGCCCACCTGACAAGGCTGAAATAACGCGCTGGGCGAGTTGGTCGGCTTCCACTTCCTGCAATGCTTGTCGTGCGGCCTGACGATCTGCGGCGCTGTAAGGCCCGAAACGTTTGGTAGCGCCTAAACGGCCTAATAAAACGGCTTGCTCTACTGTAATGGGAAAGTCGCGTGCAAAAGCGGGATATTGTGGCACATAACCAATTAACGACCTTTGTTGTTCAGGGGACTTGCCAAAAATGAGCACGCTGCCGTGTTGTAAGGGTAGAAAACCGAGCATGATTTTCAGAAGCGTACTTTTGCCGCCAGCATTGGGGCCAACTATCCCTAAGAATTCGCCTTGGGCAATGCTTAGATTAACGTTTTGTAGTACCGGCGCTAGTCCATAAGCAAAGCTGACATCCTGAATATCAATCGCAGCAAGTTGCTCATTCATTACTTTTCTCCAGCAATCAACCTAGAGACCTGACGTAAATTTTCTAGATAGTCATAGGCTAAAGGATTGGCTGCGACGACTTGTCCTTCAATGGCTTTTGCAACTTGCTCAGCGGCACGTTGACTAAATTCAGGTTGCACAAGAATGGTCTTAACCTTGGCTTGTTTTGCTTGTTCGATAATCGTCGCCAAGGTTTTTGCACTCGGTTCTTTGCCTTCTGATTCAATCGACAATTGCACTAAACCATAATCATCGGCGAAATAGCCCCAAGCGGGGTGGAATACCATAAAGGTTTTTTGCCCAGTCTTGGCAAAGCGCGCGCTTAATTCTTTATCGAGTGTTTCCAAATCAGCGACAAACGCTGCGTAATTTTTCTCAAATTCAGCTTTGTGTACAGGACGTAATTCGCTAAATAGCTCCCGTAATTGAGCTGCCATTTGTTTGGCAAGGCGCGGACTCGTCCATAAGTGTGGGTCTAATTCATTTTCCACAGCGTGGGCATGGTCGTCGCCATGCTGGTGTGCTTCCAACTTGCGTAAGTTTAAACCAGTACGTGCATCAGCAATGCGCATCGTTTTATTAATACTTTGAATACGCGGTAATAAACCCTCTTCAAAAGGCATTCCAACGCGTACAAAAATATCCGCTTGCGCTAATTCGGCGATTTGACGCGCACTGGGCTCATATAATTCTGGACTGAAACCCGGTTGCACTAAGGCTTCCGCTTTGACGAAGGCCCCGCCCACACGCTGCGCAAAATATTGTTGAGGGACAACACTGGTAAAAACACGCAACACAGTTTCATCACTAGCAGGGCTTGCTTGGGTAAAAAAAAGAAGCATCAACACAAAAGCTTGCCATAAAACGCGTTTGTGCCATGAGTAAGACAACATCATTACCCGCTATTCCTTGTATAACACAGAAGGTAGATTAGTGTAGAGTAAACGGGGTCAAAGCTCTATAAAAATTGAAACTAAGTTGCAATATTTGTTAGCAAGCCGCTAGGTATTATGAATTCATGTTACCTTTTGTTTTACACCATATTACTAGGAAATGTTGACTGATTTCGTTATCTTTTAGCGTGCTTCAAGCGAATGCATTTGGGCACTATAACAACTAAAGCTTAATGACAAACGTTCAAAGGAATGGGCTATGAACCTCTCAGCAATGACACAGTTAATCCTGCAAAATATTCCCGTTTTTATGCGCCCCACGGTAGAAGATGGGATAACACTGCGCCGCTACAGTGATTTTTTTACGCGTTATGAAACAACGGTTATCAAAGGCTTTTACGACCTCATTTATTCTGATCCTGAAGCACATGCGCATATCACCGGCATGACACGCCAGCAGCGTGAGTCCATTTTGCAAGAATGGTATCGTGTTACCATGTCAGCCGGTTTCGATGATTTGTATTGGAATTGGCAAGCCTTAATGGGCATTGTGCGGGTGAAACATAATGTCCCCAATTCGGCAGTACTGAGTATGTGGTCATGGATTATGAATTTCTTGCAAGAGCGCTTACTGGCGGAGTTACCAGCGCAAGAAGCGCAACAGGTTATTCATATTCTGCACAAGTTACATGCTACGGTGTGTGGTTTGATTATCGAAAGTTTCATTTATACCCGACAAGAAGCGCTGACACGTGCATCCGGCTTAAATGAGCGTATTTTGGGGCGCTTGGTGAGTATTGAAATTGACCAGTTAGTCAAGCAAGGGCAAAGTTTGGTCGCCGAACAAACGCAATTACGCATGGCTGCCGCCGCCTAGGCTAAGTCTTGTTATCCTCCTCGCCTTTTGCGAAGCGGGTGTTAAGAGGAAATGGGTGTTAAAATGATGCGTCAAGGGCTTCGGGCGGAAACAGTTTTTTGAAGGTAAAAGCCTCTGCACTGGGCTCTTGCGTTTGTAATTGCTCCAAACGCTGTTTCGCTTCTTCGACGCTTGGCTGATGGCCTGTGGGAACCCACCATAACACCATATAAGCCTGCGCCATGCGTGCAAACCATTCGCGGCGGCGACTCATAATTGGCGCATGGGCGCTACGATAGACAAACTGATGCAAGGCTTCTACACTGTCCCACACGGATAAATTAACAATCACATCCTCACCAAATGGACGTAAGGCTGTCGCGTCGCCCGCTGCTGTTTGTAAGCGCCACACAAAGCCCTGAGATTGTTCTGCTAGCGCATTGATGCGATCTAAATTATCGACAAAGTCCTTGAGTTCCGGTGAATCAAGGGGTGCTAATAATGTCGCAATATTCAATTGAGCGAGTTGATATTTCATCGCATTAGATTCTCATAAAATGTTGTTGATACGTTTTTGGGGTAAGGGCCAGGCGTCTTTTGAAGTGGCGCTGAAAATGAGCCTGATCTGCAAAGCCTAGTGTTTGAGCCACTTCACTTAAATGAGCACCTTGCCGCAATAAAGGTTTAGCTTGTTGGATGCGCCGATCCAATTGAAACGCATGAGGTGGTAAACCATAAGTTTTCTTAAAATGCCGCACCAACTGATAAGGTGTCAAACCAGCTACTGCACTGAGTTCTTGCAAATGGAATTCCTGATCCGCTTGTTCATGTAGTAGATTTCTTACCCGCCGCAAACCGGCTGGCTCAATCATTTGAACAGTGGGTTCGTGTCTTCGCCACAAAGCACCACATAAATCGATGAGCTGAGACTCGATAATGAAGGCCGTCTCGTCCTCTACCACGCTAGTAAATAGTGCATTGAATAAGTTGTGAAGCTTTGGAGAGTTTTGATAAGGGTGGGCAAAGCTTAGTGTTTGAGAGCTTTGGAGTAATGTGTTTAAGTAGGGTGCTTCGACGAATACCATACGATAAGACCAAGGTTCAGCGCTGGGATTGCAAGCATGAACTAATGCAGCATCTATGGTGATGAGATCACCGACTTTAATGAAGCACTGTTGTTGACCCGATTGATACAGTGCCTGCCCCTCATCCACTAGCCCGATTGAATACTCAGCATGAGTATGTAGATCATAGCCGATTGAACTGCGCCAATTGCGACGCAACTCAATCGCCATAGCTGCGCTTGAGCGTTTAAGCCAAACGCTGGGCTGCTGCATATCAAACTTCATAAACTTAAGGACAGATAGATTCAATAGTCGTTAGTTTACCGCTTCGCGCTTGGGAATGATTGAATGAAATTGCAGATTAAGTTTTATCTACTTAAAGTTAAAAGCTAATATTATAGCTATAGTAAAGAAAGATTAACTATTAAAGGTAATATAATGACTTTTAGTTTTAATACACCAGAATCTTTATTACTTGTCATAGCAGCTAGGGCGAAGGCAAGGCGTTTGGCGGAAAAACTGACACGGCGCACCTTAGCTGGTAAATCGGGTGTAGCGGAGGCCAATATCAAACGCTTTGAAACCACTGGGCAGATTAACTTTCAGAACCTACTGAAAATCGCGTATGTGCTAGGGGAGATGAATGAGTTCGAGCGCTTATTTCAAGAAAAACCGCCCCAAATGATTGCGGAGCTCAGCAAAAAACCAAGGCAACGAGGGAGCTTATGAAACATACCACACACTTAAAAGTGTTGCTGGCGGGGGCAGTGGTAGGGGAGTTAGGGGTTGATCCGCGAGTATGATTATCAATCCACTTTAACAGCTCATTCACGTCGTGATAATGCTTGCCCACGCCTTTACCAAAATACCCTAACTCTGCCCACAAAAAGGCGGTTCTAAAGCTTGACGTACCCGCTCATCAAATGTGGGGTCTGGACGTGGTTGGGCGAATGTAACTGAGCTGGTAAAACAGAATAAGGCAGTGGCCTAAATAGCGTTTATCGCTTAAACCCAGTGTTGAATCCCTAGGGTTTGAGCTTAGCCTTTAATGAGAACCATTCCAAAACACTCGCATACTGTTTTGCCAGACCTGCGGTAATAGCTCCTCCACCGCTAGACCCTTCACTCTTGCCACTTGCTCCGCAATAAAGGGTAGATACTTCGGTTCGTTTTTTTGTCCCCGATAGGGGATAGGGGTTAAATATGGTGCATCGGTTTCAAATAGAATTTGTTCGACCGGTGTTAAACCAATAATTTCTCGCACATTGTCCGCTGGTTTAAAAGTGCTAATGCCATTGAAACCTAAACAGAAACCTTCGCCTAAACAGTATTCCGCCAAGACTTTACTCGAAGTGAAGCTATGAATGACTCCGCGTTGCTGCATTAATCCAACGAAGTTTTGCAAAATCGCTTGCGTATCTTCATCCGCATCACGGGTATGAATGACGACGGGCATATTTAAGTCAATGGCGATTTGTAATTGGCTTTCAAACACTTGACGCTGGACGGCACGGTCGGAGTGATCATAGTAATAATCCAAACCAATTTCGCCAATCGCCAGCATTTTGGGGTGTTGGGCATTCGCACGAATCTGTGCTTCAACAGCCACGTTATAGTCTTTGGAATCATGTGGATGAATCCCTTGTGTCCCCCAAACTTGCGCGTAGTGTTGTGCCAGTTGCATCACAGCTTCCAGATTGTCCGGCGATACGCCAATGGTAATAATCCGCTCAATATTCACGGCTTTGGCGGCTTCTAGTGCCGCTTCCAGCACTTCACCTTCAAGATAATCAAGGTGGCAATGCGTTTCGATAATCGGGTGATTGAAAATTGGAATGGGAGGTTTTTTCGACATCTTAATCAATACACGGGTAGTTTGAATGGCTTTGAAGCGTGCATGATACTATCAAACTTATTGGCCAACACGAAAACTGAAGATGCGCCCCTTATTGCTTATCGCGAACACGCCCTCGGACAATACGCTAGCCTTGCGCCAAGCGGTGGCGGCTGGTGCAAAGCGTACTGATTTGCCAGTACTTGAGCTATCGCCTTTTGAGGCTAATGCTGAGCATGTCTTGAATGCTAGCGCGATTATTTTGGGCACAACCGAGAATTTTGGCTACATGAGTGGTGCGCTGAAGGACTTTTTCGAGCGCATTTATTACCCTTGTTTAGAGCAGACCCAAGCGTTGCCAGTGGCGCTTTATGTCCGTGCGGGGACTGATGGAACGGGTACCGTGAATAGCGTGGAACGTATTATGATCGGCCTACGCTGGAAGCTGGTACAAGAGCCTATTGTACTGAAAGGTGCATTCAGATCTGAGTTTTTGCAAACCTGCGAAGAGTTGGGCGAGGCCATGGCCGAAGGCGTTTTATTGGGAATTTTTTAACGCAACACAAAAATAATTTTTTTATTGAGGGGTTTTATTAATGGACAAAGCTTTAATTCAGCACGTCTCCGATGCCACTTTAGCCAGTCGAATGGCTTTTCCTGAGGTGGTCGGCAATCTGCTCAAGGCCGATGTAGATTACTATTATGTGGATTATGTAAAGCAGGGCAAAACCTTTTATAGCAATGACGGGCAAACTGTGGAGACCCTGATTCATTATCAAAATTTGCCGCCTATTGCGCGGGCTTTAGATAAACTCACCCTCAAAACCATTATTCTCGACAGCCAAGTTAATCATCAGTCTTACGAAATCTTTACACGCCGCTCCATGGCTGCGGGTGTGGTAGGCTATTTTGCGTTTTTAAATGGACGGCGTGTAGTGTATTGGGGACGTGACGGCGAAAGTCATACCGAATATTTCCCCGATTAACCTGCTTTGCTCATCAGCGTTGAGCTAGAACCATAATTACTCAAGCGATGGGCTAGCTCAGATTCGTAGTTTTATCGAGAAACGTGAAATGGCCGTAACCGCATTCATGAAAGGTTTTGGCATGGGCGCTGGCTTAATCGTGGCGATTGGTTCGCAAAATGCTTTCGTTCTCACCAGTGCATTGCGCAATCAGCATGTGATGCTGGTGGCAGGCTTATGTATTCTGATTGATGTAGCGTTGATTAGCGCAGGGGTTTGGGGGCTAGGCACATTAATTCAACAGTTTCCTTGGCTATTACAAATAACCACTTGGGGCGGTGCAGTGTTTTTGTTTATCTATGGTTTGCTAGCGTTTAAACGTGCGTTACATCCTAGCCAGTTGACGGCCAATAGTGCAACGGCTGCTAGTCTACCAGCCGCCATCTTAACAACCTTAGCCTTGAGCTTACTCAATCCACATGTGTATTTGGACACGGTAATTTTGTTGGGTAGTCTGGGTGGTCAATTGCCCCAACCGCAAAATATTTGGTTTGCAATTGGAGCGGGGTTTGCTTCGCTCACGTGGTTTAGTTTATTAGCATGGGGTGGACGGTGTTTAGCACCTTGGTTTGCCAATCCCATGAGCTGGCGCCTACTGGATACACTTGTCGGGGTGACGATGTGGTCAATTGCGTTTAGCCTTACGAAAGCCTCACTATTTTCACTTGCCACTTAAAATTCACTCTGAAACGCGGCTATTTCGGTAATAATAGATGGCTTCTATATCCTAAAAATACGAGCCACCACATGACCACCACCCGTATAGAACATGATTTACTCGGCGACAAAGAAATTCCAGCCGAGGCTTACTATGGCGTACACACCTTGCGCGCTGTCGAAAACTTCCCTATCACAGGCGTTTCGATTTCCATTTATCCCGATTTGATTTTGGCACTGGCTTATATCAAGCACGCGGCTGCTCTCGCTAATCACGACTTAGGGTTGTTAGACGACATCAAAACCACGGCTATTGCCAAAGCGTGCGAGCAAATTTATGCGGGGCGCTGCCATGATCAATTCGTAGTGGATGTGATTCAAGGCGGGGCAGGAACTTCCACCAATATGAATGCGAATGAGGTTATTGCCAATTTAGCCTTAGAAAGTTTGGGTGAGCCGAAAGGCGCTTATAAAGTGCTGCATCCAAACGAGCATGTGAATATGAGCCAGTCAACCAATGATGTGTACCCCAGTGCATTGAAAGTCGCAGGCTATTTTGGCGTGATGAAATTACTCACGGCGATGTCGGTATTGCGTCAATCGTTTGAAGCGAAAGCGGAAGCATTCAAAGATATTTTGAAGATGGGGCGCACCCAATTGCAAGATGCAGTGCCTATGACCTTGGGACAGGAGTTTAGTACTTATGCGGTAATGTTGGGTGAAGATGAACAGCGTTTGCGTGAGGCTTTGTCCTTAATTACCGAAATAAATCTAGGTGCAACCGCGATTGGTACCGGTATTAACACGCGTCCTGAATATGCAGCCTTGGTGTGTAAACACTTACGCGAATTAACCGGTGTGCCGGTCATCACTGCCCCCAATCTCATTGAGGCGACCCAAGACTGCGGCGGCTTTGTGCAATTGTCGGGTGTGTTGAAACGTATTGCAGTAAAGCTTTCTAAAGTTTGTAATGACTTGCGTTTACTCTCGAGCGGGCCGCGTGCAGGCTTTGGGGAAATCAATTTGCCGCCGATGCAAGCGGGTTCATCGATTATGCCGGGCAAAGTCAATCCGGTGATTCCAGAGGTCATGAACCAAGTGGCTTTTGAGGTCATCGGGAATGATGTGACGGTCACATTTGCGGCGGAAGCGGGTCAGTTACAACTCAATGCCTTTGAGCCAATTATTGCGCATAGCCTCTATAAAAGCGTGAATCATCTGCAAAATGCCTGCTTGACTTTGGCTCATAAATGCGTGGATGGCATTACTGCTAATCGTGATCACTTGCGTCGCACGGTAGAAAACTCAATTGGCATTGTCACTGCGCTGAACCCTTATATTGGCTACACCAATGCGACGGAAATTGCGCAAGAGGCTTTGGTAACAGGCGGGAGTGTCTACGATTTAGTGCTGGCTAAAGGTCTATTATCAAAAGAAAAGCTGGATGATATTTTGCGGCCTGAGGTGTTGACGCAGCCACGATTAGTTTAGGGTTCTAAAACCGTTAGTGTTTAGGCAGCTTTATCATAAAGTTTTCTTTTGATAACTGATAGGAAAGCATAATGGCAAGCACGTTAAGCAAGAAACAATGGTCTGAAATTCTTCGCAATACAGAATTAACCCATGAAATGGACTTAGCTATTTTTCAAATTTTGTACTCGTCTAATGAGTATAAGGCTTATGCTAGTCAAATAGGTATTTTGTTGGGTTATCAAGGTACCCACCCTCATGCCCCTTTAAATTCGGAGATTGGCAGGTATGCAAAACGTATCGCTAGATTTTACGATATTCAACTGACACAACGCAGCTCAAAAAGGTATAAATACTGGGATTTGTTTTTCAATGGCTGGGAAGAGGGGCGTTTTTTTGTATGGCAATTAAAGCCAGAGCTTGTAGATGCATTAGTAGATTGCCACTTAACAGGCGAGCAACCTTATGCTGAAGAATTAGTTTTTGATCCAGAAACAGAGTTTTATGAGGGTGCAAAAAAACCATCATCGTTAACGCTTATGAAAGAAATATAAAAGCCCGTAAACAATGCATTGCTTACTGGGGTAAGCGGTGCTCGGTCTGTGAGTTTGAATTTTCTAAAGTTTATGGCGCTATTGGTGATGGTTTTATGCATGTGCACCATTTAGTGCCCGTGGCATATATTGGTGAACACTATCAAGTTGATCCTATCAATGATCTCAGGCCAGTTTGCCCTAATTGCCATGCGATGTTGCATACTGCTAATCCACCATTAGAAATAGGGCAGCTAAAAGCGTTGCTTCGATCCAATAACGCCAATATCTAAGATTTGTGTAAGGTCTTGACTGCATGTTAAAAGAAACCTTTATAACGGGAGTACTCAATTGTGGAAGCTCAGCGCTTAAAAACCGTTGCCAATCTACTTGAATTGCATGAAGAACGTATTGAGCTAATCCATGGTGAGATAGTAAAACGCCCCATGGCGCGTTCTGAGCACGCTTTAGTTCAATCAGGATTATCTGACGAAATCCTGCCTTTCAAACGCCGCTCAGATGAAGGTGGTTGGTGGGTCATGACCGAAATCAGTGTGCGCTATAATGAACATCACGCGCCCACTCACGATTTAGCAGGGTGGTGTAAAGAGCGCCATCCAAAACGCCCGCAAGGTGTAATGGAGTTGTTGCCAGATTGGGTGTGCGAAATTACCTCCCCAGGGCATGAGCGCAAAGATATTTTCACTCAATTTATGGCTTTACAACGTTATGGTGTGCCCTTTTATTGGATTATCTCACCTGAAGATCGCACCCTGATTGCTTATCAACTAGTGGGTGAGCATTATCATGTGGTGTTTTCTGCCGAATACCGCGATGTACAAGCGGCTAAAGTGCGTATTCCCCCGTTTGCTGAAGCTGAAATTGATTTGAGTATTATTTTTGGTGACGCATAGACAAAAATAGTGGTTTTTTACCCGAATTATGGCTATGTACTTGATAATTTCCTGCTTACTTTAAGCTGGAAGATAAAGCTAGCACCAGCTACCGCAGCGCTTTGACTTTTCAGCGCAAACTCTGCAAAGTTGACAAAAAGCACCGTATAAGTGCTTCAACTAGGAGGAAGTATAACAATGACATTTAATCGCATCGCTGTTCTCGGTCTGGGTAAAGTGGGTGCTCTTGCCGCTCAATTACTGCACGATACGGGTTTTCAAGTCACCGGTATCGATAGCCAAGCGTTTGAACCAAAAACGTTCAAGACCCAAGTGGCAAATTTATCCGATCTTGCTAGTCTGCAAACCACCCTAACCCCTTATCAAGCTGTACTCTCATGTTTGCCTTATCACCTCAATAAAGCTATTGCCAAGGTTGCGCATGATCTTGGTATGCACTACTTTGATCTGACCGAAGATGTGCCTACTACTCAAGCGATTATTGAGTTGAGCAAAACCTCTAAAGGTTTAATGGCGCCTCAATGTGGGCTTGCACCGGGTTTTATTGGGATTGTGGGGGCACACTTGGTAAACCAGTTTGATAAAGTGCGCTCATTACGTTTGCGGGTTGGTGCTTTACCACAAAATCCAACGGGACTGTTAGGGTATGCTTTCAATTGGTCGCCAGAAGGGGTGGTAAATGAGTATCTCAATGATTGTGAGGTGATTGAGGGCGGGCAGCATAAATGGGTGTCAGCAATGGAGTGGCTGGAAACGATTTATATTCACGGGATTAAGTTAGAGGCGTTCACCACCTCGGGTGGTTTAGGTACGATGTGCGAAACCTATTTAGGCAAAATTGATAATCTCGATTACAAAACCATGCGTTATCCGGGGCATGTACAGTTGATGAATTTCTTTTTTCATGAGCTTTTGATGCGTGAGCGGCGCGAGGAAGCGGGGCAGATTCTTACGAATGCGAAACCACCTGTGGCGGATGATGTGGTCTATGTCCATGCGGCTGCGGAAGGTTGGCAACATGGGCGTTTGGGGCGCAAAGAATTGGTACGCGCTTATTATCCTGTAGAGGTCAATGCTGTTATGCGCACCGCGATTGCGTGGACGACTTCGGCCTCTGCCTGTGCAGTGATTGAATTAGTGAGCCAAGGCTTATTGCCGCAACAGGGCTTTTTAAAACAAGAAGACATTCCACTGGATTTATTGCTTAAAACGCGTAATGGTTCGCTGTATAACCGATTTGAAACGCAAGGAGCTTGAAACATGCCTTATCAAGATATTTTGGGCGTATTTGATTTGCAGCAGTTTAATAAAGCCAATGGCAGCTTGAGTGTGCGTACCCCTGTCGATGGCTCAGAATTAGCCAAGCTGCAAGAAACCCCTGAAGCAAATATGGCGCAAATAATAGCCCATGCGGAGCAAGCCTTTTTAGCATGGCGTTCCATTCCGGCTCCACGACGGGGTGAATTAGTACGTTTATTAGGTGAAGAATTACGTGCTGCCAAGCAAGAACTGGGGCGTTTAGTATCTCTGGAAGCGGGCAAGATACTCTCCGAAGGTTTGGGCGAAGTTCAGGAAATGATCGATATTTGCGATCTTGCCGTAGGACAATCGCGCCAATTATTTGGGCTCACCATCGCCTCAGAGCGCCCCGGCCATCGCATGATGGAAACGTGGCAACCTTTGGGGGTGGTCGGTGTGATTACCGCATTCAATTTCCCCGTCGCAGTGTGGGCGTGGAATAGCGCGCTCGCCTTGATTTGCGGTAATGCAGTTATTTGGAAGCCGTCCGAAAAAACGCCATTGACCGCTTTAGCAACGCATGAAATTGCCAAGCGTGCCTTAAAACGGTTTGGTGATGCGCCTGAACATTTATTGCAAGTCGTTATTGGTGGCGCGAGTTTGGGCAATGCTTTGGTGGAATCGCCTAAAGTAGCATTGATCTCAGCAACTGGTTCAACACGCATGGGACGCGCCATTGCCCCCAAAGTTGCAGCACGTTTCGGCAAATGTTTGCTGGAGTTGGGCGGCAATAATGCCATGATTGTTGCACCGAGTGCGGATTTAGATTTGGCAGTACGCGCAATTACGTTCTCGGCGATTGGTACTTGTGGGCAGCGCTGTACCAGCCTAAGACGTTTGATTGTGCACGAATCGATTGCTGATCAATTGCTTCCTAAATTATTGAACGCTTACAAGTCTGTCCCGATTGGCAGTCCTTTGGAGCAAGGCACTTTAGTCGGCCCCCTCATTGATCAAGCGGCACTTCAAGCCATGCAACATGCTCTCGAAAATGCTAAAGCCCAAGGTGGTACAGTTCACGGTGGTGAGTTGGTGGACGGGGTAAAAGGTGGTGCTTATGTGAAACCGGCCTTAGTCGAAATGCCAGTGCAAACCGCCGTGGTGCAAGAAGAAACCTTCGCGCCTATCTTATACGTGTTGCGCTATAAAACACTGGATGAAGCTATCGCTCTGCAAAATAATGTCCCTCAAGGCTTATCTTCCTGCATCTTCACCAACGATGTGCGCGAAGCGGAAACCTTTGTATCGGTTACCGGTTCCGATTGCGGTATCGCCAATGTGAATATCGGCCCATCTGGTGCAGAAATCGGCGGGGCGTTTGGCGGCGAAAAAGAAACGGGTGGTGGACGTGAATCTGGCTCGGATGCGTGGAAAGCGTACATGCGTAGACAAACAAGTACCGTGAATTATTCACGCAGTTTGCCGCTGGCTCAGGGTGTGAGATTTGATATTTGAAAGCTGTAATTAGCTGAATAAAGATACCAGTCGGTAAGTATACTTACCGACTTTTTAAATACAGGAGTAAGATGCATGACTTTAAGGTTTTTTAAAATTTAGATGGAAAGGCTCTTCAAGTTAAGTAAAAAATTCTCTTTTAGGCTTATTGCGTGGATCGTTTTCCTATTATTTTTCACGCAGTATGTAGATACTATCCTCGCATTTATCGGCTTGCTTGCCGCTGTCTATATTCTAGTGCATTTGTTCAAGTTGTTTATTGTAAATAACAAAGATCTAAAAGTCGATGATTCGAAATCTGAGTTCGAAATCAATAGATTAAAAAATTTAAAATTTCGTTATTTGATGGCTTGTGTCGGTTTAGAGCTTCTCTTGTTATCTTTGAGTTTTTATACTATTCTGCAAAAAGAATATTTTATGCTGGGAGCTTTATTAGGTATTTTGCTTATATTAATCTATTTTTTTTAGTTGCACTTTATCTATTTGTCCAAGATGCTCACAGTTCTTTTTTGAAAGAAAATCAGCTCCTTTTTTTATGAGTGGCTTTAGACGATCCAAGTCATATCATCATTTTCTGCAAGCTGACATCCATCAATGTGGCCATTGTGGCTTATCATGGAAAAATTAAAGTTCAATCATATATAGTAAATTCTGCTAATTAAGCTACCCTATAATACTGATCAATCCTCGGTCATGATTTGAGGGAGTTGAAAACGCTTTGACGGAGCTCTATATTTAAAGGCTGGACATGATTTAGAGGAGGTGAAAAGGCGTTGTTCGATAAAAATGCTAATGCGGTTTTGATGACTTAATGGCTTTAATGGGGGCAATGGCTCAGCGTTACGGCGAAGAACATGTTCGGCTAGTGGTTTGGTTTGATAATTAACCTTGCTCTACCACAAAGCCTACTATATTCCGATCCTGCTTACTAAACTCTACACCAATTAGATGAATCGGCTGATTTAAAGCACGATATTTATCGGCATAACGTTTGTCATGGATTTGTTGTAAGGCTGCACCTGTGGGTTTTTCATCAACGGCTTTAAATTCAAATAAGTACACTTGTCCATTAAATCTTAATGCCATATCGAGGCGACCATGATTAGAGGCATCTTCAATAATGACATCTAAACCTAAGGCTGCAAAGTAGGAATAAAATACACTGGCATAATAGCCTTCATAGTTTTGAATATCATTACTACTATACCAGTTATAAGGAATGCTGGCGTAAAACGAGTGAAAGAGTTGTCGCAAACCATCAAAGTTATTGACTAATAGTAAGCGATAGAGTTGGGCGCTATTCACAACTTGTTTAGACGCATCTTTTACGAGAGCTTGCAGTATACTTTCATTTAAACTTTGACGTACCTCTTGATTAGGGTATCCTAAAGTAAAAAACTCTTGCCCTGCTAAGTTTTCATAATGATGAATGGTTAAATACCCTGTTTGAAATAATAGGGCTTCTGTTGCAATATCCTCTACGTCAAAACTAGATAAAAGAGCTGAGTTGGCAATCATTTTGTCTAGTGCTAGACTTGTTACTTTTCGTTTTACTAGTAGGTTAATCAAGAAGGTAGGCGTGCCTGTTTCAAACCAGTAGTTTTTAAAGTGACGTTGTCTAAATAGTAGCAATATATCAAACGGATTATAAACACCTTCACCTAGCCAATTATAACCATTGTACCATTGCTTTATTTGCTCACGATCAAGGTCAATTAATTCAGGCGCAAATATAGTATCAATATCATAATCTGTATAACCGCAAATAGAACTATAATGAGGGTCTAAAGTAAGATCATATAGATTATTTAAACCAGAAAATAAGCTGACTTTAGAAAACTTACTAACTCCAGTTAGGAAGCTAAACTTAATATAAGGATCGTAATCCTTGATAGTGGCGTAGAAGCTGCGTAGTGCGTCACGATTAGCTCTTGCTAAATCGGGCTTATCTAAAGCATCTAAAATCGGCTTATCATATTCATCAATTAATATAATTATCGGTAATTGCGTTACTTTGTAAATTTCAGCTATTAAATAAGCAAAGCGACCACCAATATCAGGTACTCTTTTAGTTATACCCCATTTATCTTCCAGTAAAAGTAATTGGGTATTTAGCGAGTTTTCCAAACCCTCAGTATCCGTAAATTTCCCACTCCCGAAGCTAAAACGTAGTACGGGATATTTAACTGACCAATCCCATTGATTTTGTGCGGCTAAGCCTTGAAATAGTGACTCGTTGCCTTCAAACAGCTCTTTTAACGTGTCTAGGAATAGACTTTTACCAAAACGACGCGGACGTGAGAGAAAGTAGTGTTTGCCATGATTGATCAAGTCTAATGCTAGTGCGGTTTTATCGACATAGTAATGATTATCCACGCGAATTTCGCGGAAGGTCTGGATGCCAATGGGTAGTTTTTTGCGCTGCGTCATGGAGTACGACTCGTTTCTGAGGTTAGGTTTGAGTATATCATGGGTTAGGGCTACTGGATTCGGTAAACCTCTTTCACCTGATTAAACGCTTCACCCAAATTTTTCATAGCTCCCTCACTCAACCCCGCCCCCAACTCAAACGCATACCCCCGAATCCTCAACAGATACGCAGGTGGGGCTTCACATTGATACACTTCCTGATAAGCATGTAACAACGCCGCAGGTGTCATCGCGTGGCTGGTGTAGCTGCAATCCTGTTGTGCTGTTAAAGGCTCAAACACATAAGGTTCAGCGCAACTGACATCCGCATCGATGAAAATGATTTTTTCACGCCCGACTAAATCGGTGATGTGTTCGACTTGCAGTTGCATGTCGGTGAGGCACTCGACATGGGGTAACGGTTTGGCATTCATGGCTTCGATGAAGAGATAGCCCAGAGCGTCGTCGCCGCGCCCTGGGTTGCCATAGCCGAACAGTAGAATCGGGGCTGGCTTAATCAAATGTGCATCCAATAGTACCATTGGCACTTTTGCTTAAGGAACTGATCACGTCGCCCTGTGCATTGTGCAATTCCACTTGCAGCGGCATTTTGCCCAACGCGTGTGTGGCACACGATAAACAGGGGTCATAAGCACGAATCGCCACCTCTAAATGATTGAGCAAACCTTCAGTGATCTCTTGCCCCTCCAAGTACTGATTCGCCACCGAACGTACCGACTCATTCATTGCCTGATTATTACTAGTGGTGGAGACAATCAGATTAGCTTTTTCAATCAAGCCTTGTTCGTCAATTTGATAATGATGGAACAACGTACCACGTGGTGCTTCAATCACACCAATACCTTCACGCCGCGCCGTGCCTTTTACTACTAAATCCGTACCCATAATGTCAGGGTCATGTAACAGTTCCTCAATCGCTTCGGCACAGTGCAACATTTCAATCATACGCGCCCAGTGATAAGCCAGCGTGTCATGCACATAGCCACCATGAGCAAAGGCTCGAAACTTCTGGCGTGCGGCTTCGGCTTTAGGGGTAGTAATGAAATCAGCTAAATTGACCCGTGCTAACGGCCCTACCCGATACCAGCCGTTTTCCCTACCCAAGCTAGTTAAGTACGGGAATTTCATATACGACCAGTTGCGCACTTCTTCACGTAGCAATTGCGTGTAATTCGTATAATCAAACTGATCAATAATGGCTGAACCATCGGCGTGACGCGCCCGCAAACCGCCGTGATACAGCTCCATTTCACCTTGCTTGCCGACCATACCTAAATAACTGGTCGTGAGGGTGGCAAAGCCATGATTTTCAGGGTGTTGCAAGTGAATCTGTTCGTTTAAATCGACCGCATCCTGTGACCATTGAATAATATCTTTAATATCGACCAATAAGGCTTTGCGTTCCTCATCGCTCAACGACTTATTCATACCCCCTGGTACGGTTGCAGCACCGTGAATACGTTTACCTGCAATCGCGGCAATCACTTGTTGCCCATACTTGCGCAGCTTCACGCCTTTTAAGCCAATATCGGGATAATCTTCCAGTACACCCACAATATTACGATGCGCGAGATTAGAGCTAAAACCGAACAATAAATCCGGTGAAGACAAGTGGAAGAAATGCAAAGCATGTGATTGCAACACTTGTCCAAAATGCAATAAACGACGCAATTTATGGGTTGTGGGCGTGACACTTTCTGGGTCAACACCGACCAATTGATCAACGGCTTTCGCTGCGGCTAAGTGATGCGAAACAGGGCAAATCCCGCATAAACGCTGTACGAAATAAGGGACTTCAGTAAAGGGACGACCTTGAATGAATTTTTCAAAACCGCGAAATTCGACAATGTGCAAACGTGCTTCTTGCACATGATTATCTTGATCCATCAATAAAGTGATTTTGCCGTGACCTTCTACCCGCGAAATCGGGTCTATGGCAATACGGCGTAAGTGCTTGTCTGACATAGTAATTCCTTAATCGTAGTGCAGCATGGTTTTCGACAAAGACGGCTCACGCCCCGCGAGTAAATCACTTAAGATCGCATAAAATGCATCACCAGACGGTGGACAACCAGGTAGGTAATAATCCACACGCACCACTTCATGCAGCGGATGTACTTTGGAAAGCAATAAGGGCAATTCAGGATCACTGGGAATCATCGGATTATCCACGCCCACGCCATTCAAATAGGCTTCTTGCAAACACTCTTGCACCTCATAATGATTGCGCATCGCAGGCACACCACCATTGATAGCGCACGCACCGACCGCAATCAGAATCTTGCAGTTGTTGCGAAATTCGCGCAGTACATGCACATTCTCAGCATTACACAAACCACCTTCGACCAAACCAATATCGCAAGGCTGACAGTGTTTAATATCGGTCAAGGGTGAACGATCAAATTCCACGTGTTCGAGCAAACCCACCAAGCGTTCATCCATATCTAAAAACGACATATGGCAACCAAAACAACCTGCCAACGAGGTCGTAGCAACGCGTACTTTATTAGTCATCATGGTGTTCCGTTTTGTGCAGATTGAAGGTGGCAATATCCGATTCTGCAACCGTGTGCAAATCAAAGGTACGCCGTCCAATCGGGACTTCATGCCCGTGATTTTTCGGCAGAATTGCCCCTACAGGACAAATATGTGCAGCTAAATCGTCTTTGTTTAAATCGCTATCGCCCAATTTGCCAGAGGGTGAGTTTACAATTACATGGTTTTGCGCACCCCGTCCGCTTAAAGCAAATACATTTTTGCCATCAATCTGTTGGCTGGCACGCACACACAAACCACACATAATGCAACGGTCACGATCCAAAATCAGATCAGGGTGGGACGCATCCACTTCACGACGCGGATAAAAGGGTGGGAAATGCCCATCGAGCATCCCTAAGTGGTAGCCCAAAGCTTGCAAGGTACAGTCACCCGTTTTGTCACAGGTGGGGCATAAATGATTGCCCTCGACAAATAACATTTGCACTAAGGTCTTACGGACTTCGGTTAAGGCAGGCGTATTATTGGCAACTTGCATACCCTGACTGGCGGGAAAGGTACACGCCGACATGCTGCGCCCGTCCACATCTACCGTGCACAGTTTGCAACTGCCATGTGGTTTGAGTTCGGGCTTGTGGCATAAATGCGGAATGTAAATCCCTGCCGCCAAGGCTGCATCCATAATGGTTTGCCCTGCACTAAAGGGTACTACCTGACCATCAATCGTCAGGGTGTTTTCTAATAATTGATTCATGCTAAATGCGCCTCCGCATCGTCGCGATGGCTGAGTTGACGTGTTGTTTCCAGCGCCGCATCCAGATTGAAAAATGGTTCATACTCTTGATGCAATAAGCGTTGCTCACACACATGCGGAAAGTGTTCTAATAAATCCAAAATCGGATTGGCTGCGGTTTGCCCCAGACCACAATGCGAACGTTTTTTTACCAATTTGGCTAAGCGTGCCATTTCTTCACGGTCATAAGCTGTGCCGTGTCCTGCTTCGATTTTATCTAAGTACTTGCGCAATAACGGCGTACCCACACGACAGGGTGTACAAAAGCCGCAGCTTTCATGCGCAAAGAAATGGGTGAAATTACGCACGACTTTCAACAGATCACGCTGTTGCCCATAAATCATGATCGAGCCGCCCGTGGCTAAATCTTCAAATGCTAATTGGCGTCCAAAGTCTTTGCGATGCACTAAAGTACCTGAAGGGCCACCCACTTGTACGGCTTGCGCATCACTAGCCCCACAATCGTCTAATACTTGTTGCACCGTAACACCAAACGCATACTCATAAATGCCCGCTTTGGTGCAATCGCCGCTAATACTCAACAGTTTAGAACCCGCTGATTGTTCCGTACCATGTGCTTTAAACCAGTTTGCGCCTTTAGATACGATATGTGCCGCAGCGACAAAGGTCTCGACATTATTCACCACAGTAGGTTGGCCTAAATAACCGTGTGTCACAGGAAACGGTGGTCGAATGCGTGGTACACCACGTTTCTGTTCTAAAGACTCTAGTAGTGCTGATTCTTCACCACAAATATAAGCCCCCGCACCCACCACTAATTCAATATCAAAAGTAAAGCCTTGTTGACCTAAGATGTTTTGCCCTAATAACTGTTGCTGACGGCGCTCAGTCAGTACTTGTTGAATGTGCGGCACAAGATAACGGTATTCACCGCGCAGATATAAATAACCTTGCTGTGCACCAAGCGCATACGCCGCCACGGTCATACCTTCAAACAGTTCGTGTGCATGATCGGTTAATAAAATCCGATCTTTAAACGTGCCAGGTTCACCCTCATCCGCATTACACACTACATAATGTTGTGCTCCTTGCGCTTGACGACAAAACTCCCATTTCATCCCTGTAGTAAACCCTGCGCCACCACGACCGCGTAAGCCAGATTGTTTAAGGGTTTGAATTAAAGCATCGCTACCTAATTTAAATGCGGCAGTTAAAGCACTACCTTGTTCCAAAGGTTGCTCCAGCAACAAACCCTTTTTATAAATTTGGGTGTTAATGCTAAACAGTTCAGGTGACCATTGATCTAAGGGTGTTTTGCTTTCAATGTACTCGGCAATCTGTTTAAGACGCGTTGAATCTAAATGCGCGATCACTCGATCATTAATCAGTAGTGAAGCGCCATGATCGCACATACCAATGCAAGAGGTTTCATCAATACTAACCAGTCCATCTGTGCGTGTAATACCTTGTTCTACTTTGAGCAATTGGCAAAGCTCGCGCATTAATGCTAAATCACCACAACTGGTGCAATTACTAAATAACAGAGTGTACTGACCGCGTGGTGTGCGGGTGAAAAAGGAATAGAAGTCGATAACGGATTCGATTTGTGCTAGTGGTAATTGCAGGGTTTCAGAAACCTGTTTAGATTGCTGTGTAGGTATATAACGATACTGTTGTTGAATGGCGTGTAATTGATGTAATAAATGTGGCATTAAGCCATTTACAGCCTGATCAGGGCAAGGCTCACCCTGTAGGAGTTGCTGCATAAATTGTTCCTTTGGTGGTAAACATAAGCGTGAAATTAAAATCGATTAATGCTTATGTGGTGTGATTATCATCCCATTACCGAATTGTTTTTTAGATTATTATCATAACTAGTTTAACAAGTCGTCACTTGGACAACAATGCTCACAAAATAATCATTTATTTTAATTAGCCAACAACGAATTCATCACCTTTTACAAGACCATTGCGCTCCTTACTTATGTTCTGGTCAAGTGATTTAAGATACCTGTTTAAGCGTTTTTTTGTTCAACTAGGTTGTTTAACCACTCGTGTTTAAGGCTGCCGAAGAAACGTTCAACCACTGCATTATCATAGCGAGCGCCTTTAACGCCCATAAAGGCTGGATGCGGTGTAAAGCAAGTGTTTGTTGAAAGCGCAGGCTAGTGTATTGCGATCCCCGATCGGAATGAAACAACAACCATGCTTGAGGAGTCGGCTGTCGTACACTAAGGCATTGTGCAATACCTGTAAGACTACATCGGTAGTGATACGTGCCGATAGTGCCCAACCAATAATCCGTCGAGAATATAAATCCATCACGATAGCCAAGTATAACCAACCTTCAAAGGCATGTAGATAATTGATGTCAGCCGCCCACACTTGATTGATATGGCTGGGATTAAACGCCCAATTCAGAGGGTTATCGACTGCCCCGTAGGACGGATCTCGCACGGTGGTCGTGCTCATGAAAAAAGAATCACTTTAACAGGGTTCTTTTTGTAAAAACCTAGAAGTGATAACTTTATTAAGTTACAAACACTGAGCGTTTCTTAGGTCAAATAAATAAGCGAAGTTGTTAACTTCACCTAATCACAACTTAGGTAGCTGTTGAAAGCCCAGTGTTTGAAGAAGCGTTTCTTAAAGTTACACACCACTTGAGGAGAGAAGATATGCAGCAGCCACTCAGTAAATGGCATCGGCAAATTATGGCAGCTATGGCAATGAGCCTTGCTTTAGTGAGTACCAGTAAGGGCTTCGCTGCTGAATCTTGTGAAGATGTGGATCAAGGTAAATGTACGCTTGAACTGAGCACAGGCATTAAAATGGCCTATGTTGAAGCGGGTAAACCAGATGGTGAAACCGTTTTTTTGCTCCACGGTTTAACCGATAGTAGTCGCTCGTGGTCTCTGGTGATGCGGACATTGCGTGAAATGCAACCTGATTGGCACATTATTGCCTTAGATCAACGCGGACATGGTGCTAGCTCTTTACCACCCGCAGAAAAGTGCGCGGAAAAGCCGGAAACCTGCTACAAGATGAGTGATTTTGCAGACGATATTGTGGCCTTTATGCAAGCTAAAAATATTGCTAAAGCTCACTTCGTAGGGCATTCGATGGGTAGTTTTATTACCCAAGAAATGGCATTGGCACACCCTGATAAAGTCAATAAGGTAGTGCTCGTTGCTACCTCCAATAAGGGGCTAGACAATCCAGTGTTACGTGATTATGTATTGAAGGAGCCAGTGGAGGGAGCGTGGAAAAAAGCATTGGATGAAAAGAAAATCACACAGCCTGAAGCTATTTATAACGCCAGCCCCAGTGATGCTGACCCTAATATTGAAGCATGGTTGGCCAACTCTTGGGATGTGGATGTCATAGCTGATCCTAAATTAGTTGCCGCTATCGTTAAAGAAACTGCCCACGTCAAATTAGGTACATGGATGGGCGCAACCAAAGCCTTACTGGGGCAGGACAATACTGAACGACTCAAAAATTTAACCATTCCCGCTTTAGTACTGTGGGGTACACAAGATGCAATCTTCTATAACGACCCTGATCAAACTGGCATAAAAGCGGCTTTGACTGAAGCGGCTAAAGCAGGCAAAACCAACTATTTCTGGAAGCAATATGGTACTATTCCTTTACCTGCTTCTGGTTCACAAGAAAACGATATAGGGCATAATATTCAATGGGAAGCACCTAAAGAAATAGCCAAAGATATTGTGTCTTTTATTCAAACTGGCAAACCTACTTTGGATTTATATCGCTCAGATCCACAACATTTACAAACTATTGTGACTGAATCTGGCAAAGCAGAATTGTTGCCTGCTCAATAAGTTGATTTACTTGATAAGTAGCTTACTGCGGCAGTAGGCTACTCACTCCATAACCTAAGTTTGGCATAAGCCAGAAATAAGCTTTGCAAAGCCTATTGAAGAAGGCCTTCCCCTAACTTAGCTGCCTATAATAGGTTTCGTAAACACTAACTCTCGACAAGGTTCACCGCGCTGTAAATACTTAATCTCAAAGTGTGTTCGCCCCGGTTCTGAAAGAGTCTTTTCTTCGTAAGGTAGCTGCCAAGTTTGTTCGGCTTGCTGCTTCGCTTCGGCAAGGTACTCGGGAATATTGCTCGCTAAATGAACGTGTCCCCGAGGTTTGAGGCGTGATAACAAAAATGCGAAAAATGGCATATTGAGCCAGCGTTGCGCAGGGTTTTTGGGTTCGGGATTGGGATAGAGAATAAAGACCCGCTCCAAGCTTTCTGGCGGTAAAGCATGTACCACCCAAGGAATCGCATCCGCATGAATGGGATGCAAATTCCTAAGCGGATTGGCTTGATAACTGTGCCAAAACTTCTGAAATTTCTCAGCCGTACGCTCAATCGCATACAGCTCTATCGTAGGATGTTGTGCCGCAAAACTTAAGGCGTGTAAGCCCACGCCTGCACCAATTTCCAAGCAAATAGGCCGATCATGGGGCAGTTGTGGGCGCACAAAATCACGTGGCGGCCTTAATAGTTCGGGACGAAACGCTCTCACAGTTTGCTTAATAAGCTAGGGTCAGGATAACCATCCGCAGGTAAACCTAATTGTTTTTGTACAGAACGTACCGCTGCACGGGTTTGCTCGCCGATAATGCCATCGATTTTACCCACATTCATACCACGGGCTTGTAAGCGCGCTTGCAAATCACGGACTTGGTTTAACGAAAGCTTGGGCACTAAACCATTGCCCGGACTCATAGCACCTGCTCCTGCTAGGCGCGTGGCAAAATAGGCAGCGGTCGTAGTGTAAACAGTTGATTCATTCCATTGTAATAACACATCGAAGTTGGGATAGGCCAAAAACGCAGGGCCGAGTCGTCCCATGGGTAGTAATAACGCGGCACTGCCTCCGCCATTTAACGCTTTGCCGCTTGGGGTAGTAACACCTTGTGCAGCCCATTCGCTAATGGGCAGTTTATTGTCGAGGCGTGCCAGTGACCAATCCATATCTTTTGGCACACGTACTTCGCGCAACCACGGTTCACCCGCCCGCCAGCCATAATTGCGCAACATGCTAGCCCCTGAGGCTAAGGCATCCGCTCTGGAGTGAATCAAATCACGATGCCCATCGCCATCAAAATCAATCCCGAATTTGTTATAACTAGACGGAATAAATTGCATTTGCCCTAATTCACCAGCCCACGCGCCCCGCATACTGGCTGGCGTTTGGTCACCTTTTTGGACTAATTGCAAGGCGTGCATTAATTCGGGGCGGAATAAGTCGGGGCGGCGACAATCGTGTGCCAGTGTGACTAAAGAGCGAATCGTGGGAAAGTCGCCTGTCACTGCCCCAAAATCAGTTTCCAAGCCCCAGAACGCAGCCAGAATCTCAGCGGGAACACCAAATTGCTGTTCAATACGACTAAATAAAGCGCCATTTTTGGCAATATTGGCACGCCCCAAATTCATACGATTGCTATTCACTTTTTTAGAGGAAAACTCCAAAAAGGTTTGTGCAAACACCCCCTGAGAACGGTCGCGCTGAATAACGGAAGGGTCGGGACGAATATTGGTTAAGGCATTGTCTAGCGTGGCGGCAGAGATACCTGAAGCAGCGGCTTCTTGTTTAAAATCACTTAACCATGCATCGAAATCAGGAGAGCGGCAATCAGCCCAAGCGGACGTACTGGCCACGGAAAATAGCAAAAAAAGTGTAGAACGGAAATAGCGCATATCTGCCTTCCTTAGTCTGTAAGAGTGGATTCCTGCGCCTAGTATAACAAGATCGTCGTATCACAACAGTTACACAGGCTGCCTGTGTGCTTAGGCAGCCTATTGGCGAAAAAGTTTAGGACATTAAACTTTGCGCGAGTTTGCGAGAAGTGGCGAAGTCTGTTTTACCACTGCCGAGTTTTGGTACTTCAGCTACTTTTTTGATCTCAGCCGGTAACATTAAGCCATTGAAACTACCATCTGCCAGTAATTGGTCGCGGACTGCTTTTGGCTCATGCTCGCCACCGAGCAACAAAATGATTTTCTCGCCTTTTTTCTCGTCAGGACAGTTAATAGCAACAATATCGAGTTCAGGATCTTGCAGGCTTTTGCGAATCGCCTGCTCAACTGCGGTCAAACTCACCATTTCACCGCCTAATTTGGCGAAGCGTGAATAACGATCCACAATGGTTAAGAAGCCATCTTCGTCTAAATGACCTTTATCACCGGTCTTATACCAACGTTTACCGTCTAATTCCGCAATCACTTGTGCTGTTTTTTCGGGTGCATTCAAATAGCCCTTCATCACTTGTGGACCACCGGCGAGAATTAAGCCATCTGTACCTGCCGCTAAGGTTTCCATAGTCTCAGGATCAACAATGCGGAAAGTCGTGCCGGGTAAAGGCATACCGACGGTGCCTTCGCGACTACCCATCTGTATTTTCCAAGAACTGGAGTCTAATTTGTCGGGCACATTCACACTGGCTACGGGAGAAGTTTCTGTCATGCCATAGCCCTCTAAGATAGATTTATTGAAACGCTGACTAAACAGTTGACGTACTTCGGGCGCAAGCTTTTCCGCGCCTGCCACCACATAGCGTAAGCTTTGGAACATCAATGGATGAACACGTTGGTTGCGTGCGTAGAGGCGTAAGAATGTCGAGGTCCCAAATAGTACAGTGGCCTCGTATTTTGCCACACCTTTGGCAATATTCACGGCATCAGTGGGATCAGGATGACAAACGATGGGAATACCTTCAGAAAGTGGCATGAGAATATTGGCGAGCAAGCCAAAGGCATGAAAGCTAGGCAAGGTTGCCATCAATACATCATCCTCACGCGTGTTAAGCATATCCGCGACCTGACGTGCATTAATAGCCAAATTACGATGGCTTAATTCAACCCCTTTTGGTGTACCTTCACTACCACTAGAAAAAAGAATCGCAGCCGTTAATTCAAGCGAGGTATAGCGTAAATACAGCAGTTCTAACAAGCGTGCAGGTAACAAAATCACTGCTGCCATCGTTAATAAGAGCTGATGTTTAGGAATAGCTGCTTTCATATCATCCATAAACACCATCTCGGTATTCGGCAAAATCGCTTGAATATCCAAACTGCGCTGCTCAGCGAGACGCTTGAGAAATAACTTCGAGGTGTATAGGCGTTTTAAGCCCGCTTGTTCTACCGAGCTTTTGATGGCCTCAGGGCTAGCGGTGTAGTTAATGTTGACCACGGTTTTGGCTAAGCTCAATACCGCCATATTCGCCATGGTTCCACCCATACTGGTGGGCAATAAAATACCGACGTTTTGTTCCGGATTCCCTTGTTTGATGAGCTTGGCAAAACGGAACACGGCAGTCATAAAGCGATAATTGCCCAATGGCTCACCCAGCACGTCAGTCGCTGCCATGCGCATTCCAAGACGCTTGGCAACATGCAGCCAAGTGACGGGAATGGGGTCGATCATATGCGAATAGACTTGCCAAGTTTCGAAGGATAGTTCAAATACTTTTTGCTTCAGCTCAGGCGCTTTGGTGTCTGGTGGCAAGGGTTGGCCGAAAGACACAATCAAGTCACGTTTTAAACCTGAGGGGCGGGTTTCGCGCAAAAAGCCGCTAGAGCGTGAGAAACGACTACCCCAAAGGCCATGTAAGTAAAAGGGAATAATAATCGCATTAGTATCTTTAACCGCTTTTTCATAGCCGCGTTTAAATTCTGATAAATGCCCTGTACGGCTAATGGTGCCTTCAGGAAATAAGCAAACCACATCGCCTTCATTTAAATAGCGTTTTACTTCACTTAAAGCTCCTTCACTAGAGCCAGAGCTAATGGGAATAACACCGAAGAAGCTTAGAATGCCTTTTAAATACCACTGTTCATAATAGCCCTTGTCCATTACAAAGCGAATAGCACGAGGGCTGGCGATTTGTACTAAAGCCCAATCAATCCAGCTAATGTGATTGCCTAATAATAAAACTCCACCTTTCGAAGGTAGATTATTGAATCCAAGAACTTTTAAGCGATAACGTACTTTAAATAAACGTCCCACCAAAAAACGTAATAGAGAATGCGGCATTTTATAAACTGTATAAAGTGCACCAGCACTGACAAGAAAACTAAGAAAGGTAAATAAGGCTTGGCTGTCGACTTGTCTTAAGGTAAGCATCACCGCAATGCCAATAAAACTGAGCATGAGGATATTGCTGACTAGATTGAAAGTAGATAAGACACGACCTAGTTTTTCAAGGGGAGCATGGTATTGCATTAAAGCATTCAGCGGTACTACAAATAAACCACCCATAATCCCTAAGCTGAAAAAATTCAAGGCTTGGAAAAATAAACTATCCAACCAAGTGATCAAAGCCACATTGATCATAATGCCTAGCGCACCAACCGGAATAAGGCCGATTTCAATATAGTTGCGCGATAATTTTCCCGCCCATAGCGATCCAAGCATAATACCGATGCCCGAGCAGGCAATCAGCGCTTGGACAGTCACGGTATTATGAATATTCAGGTATTGCTTTGCATAAGCTGGATAAGCTAAAACAATAAACTGTGAAACCGCCCAAAATACGGATAGGGCAATAATAGTTAGCCAAATAATTTGGCTTCGATAGACTGTTTGGAAATTGGCACGTGCGAATTGACCTGCAACATAACGTTTCTTGTCAAATATTAGCTCATGGTTAGTAGATCGTGTTAAGGGGAGTTGATAGGAGCACCAGACAACAAAACCAGAAAGTAAAAATAAAGCCCAGCCTAAACTAGCTATTAAAGCCAAAACTTGCGATTCACTGCTAAAAATTTCATTAGCGAGCTTCATTTCAAATAGCATAGAAAAGAAAAAAGAGCTAAGCAAAATAGCAATCATGGTTGCAGATTGGAGAAAAGCATTGCCTTGAGTAAGGCGGGATTCACCAATTAACTCACGAATATAGCCAGTGCGAGCAGGAGAGTAAAAGGCAGCTAATAAGCCTAAAACAAAAGTTAGAGAAAAGGATAGCCAAAACCATCCCATGTAATAACTTAAGGTAATTAATAAAGTTGTAGCTAAACTTCCCCAAGCAGTATAGCGCATAATAGTTACTTTAGGGTATTTATCCGATACAAAACCAGCGGGAGTCAGGCTTAATACGAAAGGAATTAATAATAATGCATTGGCTAAAGCGGCTCGAATCACCTGTTCTTGGCTATTAGCTAACTTGAAAATGGTATTTTGCAGAATAATGGTATGGCCAAAAATCACGAAAGCATTCAAAAATGCCATAGTGATAAAGGCGCTAAAACCTTGAACACGTAATAGCTGCCACATCCGCATTCTCCTTAGCTGACTGAGTGGTTATAGGATGACACACCATACGATGTTTTGTGACCTTATGCCAATCACTCAGTGCAAAGGTAGCGTTAGATGCTACTCAAGGTGGCGGCTTAGCTTTTTTTCAGAAAAGCAGCTCAAAAAATTTCATTAAAGTTTAATAAGGTTTTGTTAAATATCTATGCTATAAGAATAGTTGAATGTTTTGTTAAACATTACCAACAACACTAAAAAGCTGTATGACTTCTCGTTCGTTAAGTTAAAAATATTACATTTCAATAAGTTACGCTCTTTAGTCTAGTGAATTAGATTAGAGAGAAATGCAAACACGAGGGATTTGCCTACAAAACATGCCCATGTTTTGTCAGAGGAGGATGTTATGCTGAGTTTAAAAGATTGTGTCGATTATTGTGGTCTGTCGGATGATGCTGTGTCTGCCATTCAATATGGTGCAGGCGTCAATGCCCTAGAAGCTTGTGTGTTGGCACAGGATGCTGAGCAAAGTGCTAGAAGTTCAAGGCGGATGTTGCAGTATTTGCAAACCTATTTAGAGCATGTCGAAAGCCAAGAAAACCCACAACGTTCCCATGAGGTTCATCAAATCATTGATCATTTTGTCATGAATCATCGTTTGATTTGATTCTGATCATCTTTACTTGCGGTCAAGGGCGCTTCACTTAAACGCCCTTGCCGAAGCTAGTTAGTGCTTCAACAGTTGTGCATGCCAAGCAATGTGTTCGCCAATAAAACTGCCAATGAAATGATAGCCATGGTCATAGCCATCTTGCATCCGCAGCGTTAGCTTTTGCCCAGCTTGTTCGCAGGCCGCTTTAAAGTTTTCTGGCAGCAATTGACCTTCAGTTAAGAATTCATCTGCCGTACCTTGGTCAATCAAAATATCCGGTACTCGTGCGCCTGCTTGTACTAAACAAGTCGCATCGTAGGCTTGCCAATCCAGTTGATTCGAGCCGATATAAGCTGTAAAGCAGCCTTGACCCCATGCACCTTTCACGGGATTACAAATCGGTGAAAACGCCGATACTGAGCGATAAGCTTGTGGATTTTTCAGCGCTACAATCAGCGCACCATGCCCACCCATCGAATGTCCAGAAATCGACTTCACACCCGCTATCACTGGAAAATTGGCCTCAATTAAAGTAGGTAATTCCTCAGTGACATAGGCATACATGTGATAGTTTTTATCCCAAGGTGCCTGCGTGGCATTCACATAAAACCCTGCACCCTTGCCTAAATCATAGCGCTCGGGTGCATCCGGCACATCATCACCACGCGGGCTGGTATCGGGGATAATTAAAGCAATGCCGTGTTCTGCTGCATAGCGCTGTGCACCGGCTTTGACGCGGAAATTATCATCAGTACAGGTTAAGCCCGACAGCCAATACAAGGCTGGCACTTTCTGGGTTTCAGCTTGCGGCGGCAAATAGACCGAAAAGGTCATGGTGCAAGCGCAGGCTTGTGATTCATGTGTGTAGCGATTGAGATAACCGCCCCATTCTTTAATACTTTCGATCTGCTGCATACTCACCTCAGAAAATAATCACTGAGCGAATGCTTTCGCCATGATGCATTAAATCAAAGGCTTTATTAATGTCTTCTAGTGGCATGGTATGCGTGACTAAACTATCCAATTCAATCTTGCCATTCATGTAATTCTCGACATAACTTGGCAATTGAGTGCGGCCTTTTACACCACCGAAAGCTGTACCTTTCCAAGTACGGCCGGTGACGAGTTGGAAGGGGCGAGTAGAAATTTCTTGGCCTGCGCCAGCGACGCCAATAATGGTAGAAACCCCCCAGCCCATATGGGTGCACTCAAGCGCATCACGCATGACTTTAACATTACCAATACATTCAAAGGAGTAATCTACGCCACCATTGGTTAGGTCTTTAATATACTCCACCACTGAACCATTCACCTCTTTAGGATTCACGAAATCCGTAGCACCTAGCGCTTTGGCGATTTCCCATTTGGCTGGATTCAAGTCCACGGCAATAATGCGTCCCGCTTGTGCCATCACCGCCCCCTGAATGACGGACAAACCGATACCCCCTAAGCCAAATACAGCCACGGTAGAACCTGGTTCAACTTTAGCAGTATTCAAGACAGCACCGATACCAGTCGTTACACCACAACCCAGTAAGCAAACTTTATCTAAAGGGGCAGCAGGATTGATTTTGGCGAGGGCGATTTCTGGAACTACGGTGTATTCGGAGAAAGTTGAGCAGCCCATATAATGGAAAATATCTTGGCCTTTACACTTGAAGCGACGGGTATGATCCGGCATATAACCTGTCCAAACGGTGGCTGCAATCGACTGGCAAAGATTCGTTTTTGGCGATTGGCAGTATTCGCACACCCCGCATTCTGGAATGTATAAAGGAATCACATGATCGCCGGGCTTGAGATTTTTCACACCAGGGCCACATTCTTCTACAATACAGCCGCCTTCGTGACCCAAAATACAAGGGAAAGCACCTTCAGGATCATCGCCAGACAGCGTAAACGCATCCGTGTGGCATACGCCAGTGGCTACAACTTTGAGGAGCACTTCGCCTTCGCGTGGTCCTTCGACTTCAACTTCTTCAATCACTAAGGGTTTTTGTGGCTCCCAAGCCACCGCTGCACGGCATTTCATAGTACTCTCCTCTCGTTTTCAAGGGACTTTAAGTCAAAATAGAATGAATGTTCATTCTTGTCAATTGATATTTAGCAAGTAATTCATTACGCTAACTCTTATGCCTTATTTAAGAACTTGTCCACCACAACCTGAACCTATTGACTGCCGTATTTTGACGGCGGCTTTAGACCTGTTTGTTGAAAATGGCTACCATAATGTGTCGATTCACGAAGTGCAAAAGCGTGCGGGCGTCAGTATCGGTTCAATATACAATTATTTCGGCGGCAAAGAAGGGATAGCACAGGCACTTTATAAGCATATTCTGAAAGAATTAGATGATTTAGTGGATAGTGTAGTCGCTGAATATGCCTCACCATGGCAACAATGCGCCTCCTTAATTAGGCAGTTATTTGGTTATACCGAAACCCACCGTAATATTATTGCCTTTATTTTTCATGCGAAACACAATGAGTTTTTGAGTGAAGATCCACTCGCTACCTTGTCACAACCTTTTATTAAGATGCGCTCCATCATTAAGAAAGGGATTGAATGTGGCGAATTTATCGCACTTGACCCTTGGGTCATGTCCGCTAGTGTATTTGGCGGGGCGATTCGCCTGATCCAATTACGTTTGGATGGCATGTTGGATCAACCGTTGCCTTATTATGAAGAGATGTTGCTCAAGACCATTGAGACCGGTATTCGTAAGCCTTAACATCCTAGGGCACCAGCTTTGGGTGCTAGATCAGATACCTTACTAGCTTAATCATCACGAGGGAGTTGAGTGAATGAAAGGTTTGCATAGCAGTGTCGCTGGATTGAGCCTAGCCTGCGCTTTCGTATTTACGAGTGCTTTTGCGGCGCCTGTTTCTTTCAAACCCGTGGATGAAGCTGCTAAGCAACGTGACTTTCTCGCGTTTCGCCAGCAATTAAGTACAGCGGTCGCCCGTCACGACACGAAAGCTGTTTTAGCAGTGGTTGATTTGAAAATCCAAAATGGGTTTGGCGACGATAATGGCTTCGAGAACTTCAAAAAAATTTGGAAGCTTAATCAAGCGAATGTCAAGCATAGTGCTTTGTGGAAAGAATTGGGCACAGTCTTAGCCTTAGGTGGAAAATTTATCGATCGAACGACGTTCAATGCTCCTTATGTGGCCGCAGCATGGCCTGACAATAAGGATGGATTTGAAAATATTGCTATCGTGGGTAAGGATGTACGTATTCGTGAAAAACCGAGTACTACTAGCAAAGTTATTACCACTGTTAGCTATGTCATTTTACCTATTAGCCCTAATAGTCAATGGACTGAACAGTGGGTGAGTGTCATAGCGCCTAATGGTAAAAAGGGATATGTATCTAACATCTATGCACGTAGTCCCATTGATTACCGCGCTTTTTTTGAAAAGAAAAACGGTAAGTGGAAAATGACCTCGTTTTTGGCAGGTGACTAAGGTTTAACTTGGTTGGGTCGCTCGCATGGCAGGGCTTTCACGCAGGGTGTCATACCACGCAAGAAGTGTAGGATACTGCTCACTGCGCTCACTGCGTAGTAAATGCGATAGACGAAAATCTAAATAGCCTAGTGCAGCAGCTAAAGCCAAAGGTGCTAAAGTAGTTCCACTAGGAAGCGTTGCCATGTGCGTTTCGATATAGCGCAAAGTACGCGTAATTTCTGTCGTCCAACGCTCCATCGCGCGCGGTGAACGTTCTTGTTCCGGACGGCCGCGCTGCTCCATCACCAAATTATACGCCGCATCTGTTAACCCATCTGCCAAAGCTTCCCAACGCAACACCTCAATTTCAGCAGTCGGCTCACGCGGAATCCAATAAGGCTGTTTAAGATTGTCCAGATAGCGGCAAATCACCGGACTATCGAAAATAGTTTCACCATGGTCTAGCCATAATGCAGGCACTTTACCTAGTGGATTAGCGTTTAATAATTCTGGTGCAGGGTTGGCGGTATCAATCGTTACCGTTTCAATCAGCGTATCCAGACCTTTCTCGATAGCCAATAGACGAACTTTGCGCGCATACGGTGAAGTGGGAGAGTAGAACAGTTTCATCATAACCCTATCGGCTTGCTAAAAAGATTTAAGTTTTCCATTGCGTTACGGTGCGCGCTGCTGACGCGGACGATTTTTAGAGCGTGCTGGAGTATTGGCTGGTTGGCTAGCTGCTTTCGGTTTAGCACCCGCTTTTGATTTTGCTCCCAGCGCCTTCGCACTATGATTCATTTTGACTTTGACAGTGCTATTGGGGCTTTTGATATTCTGCGAATTTTTCGGTTTGGTATCCGTTTTAGGGGCATGAGGATCAGGTTCAAACCCGAGTACTTGTTGGCGCTCGAATTTTTGTTTGGTGAGTTTTTCAATATCCACGAGCTGTTTTTTTTCATCCATAGACACTAAGGAAATCGCGTAGCCACTTGCTCCAGCGCGTCCTGTGCGTCCAATCCGATGCACATAATCTTCCGCCACTTGTGGCAAGTCGTAGTTCACTACATAAGGCAACTGGTCAATATCAATACCCCGTGCCGCGATATCGGTTGCCACTAACACCTGTACTTTGCCTTGTTTGAAGCCAGCTAAGGCCTCGGTGCGTTGGTTTTGGCTGCGGTTGCCATGAATGACGGCAGAGGGAATGTCTAGTGCAGTTAATTGGCGTACTAAGCGATCTGCCCCATGTTTAGTGCGACCAAATACCAGCACTTGATTCCACTGCTGCTCTTTGATTAAGTGAGCCAGCAGAGCGGTTTTGTTTGTTTTATCGACTTCGTAGATGATTTGCTCGACTGCAGGAGCGGTGGAATTTTGTGGGCTAACACTGATCTCGAGCGGGTCTTTTAATAGACCTTTGGCAAGTTTGCGAATGTCATCCGAGAAAGTTGCAGAGAATAGAAGGTTTTGGCGTTTTTTGGGCAATAACGCTAGGATTTTGCGAATGTCATTAATAAAGCCCATATCCAACATACGATCAGCTTCATCAAGCACTAGGATTTCCAGGTCGTTGAATTGTAAGGCATTTTGCTCGTAGAGATCGATTAAGCGCCCAGGCGTTGCCACCAAAATATCAGCACCACGGCGCAAGCGCATCATCTGCGGATTAATCTTGACGCCACCAAAGACCACGCTAGATTGTAATTTCAGATGTTGCCCATAGGTCTGCACACTTTCATGCACTTGTGCCGCCAATTCGCGGGTTGGAGTAAGTACTAAGGCACGCACTCTATTGTTGCGTACGGGCTTGCCGAGATTTAAGCGATGCAATAAGGGAAGAGTGAAACCAGCGGTTTTGCCTGTGCCCGTTTGTGCCGCAGCCATGATGTCGCTGCCTTGTAAAATGGCGGGAATGGCTTGCGCTTGAATGGGCGAGGGTTCGAGATAGCCCTTCTCTTCTACCGTGCGAACCAAGGCGGCATCTAAACCTAAATCTGAAAATGTCATTCTGTACCTTTAAAGCTGGGATTAGCGCGCGCAGCATAACGCATTCAAGCGTAAAAACGTTAGAAGCAAGAGAAAAATCGAGATTTATTTATCTAAATGCGTGGACAAAAGCTAATTTGTCCGATTTTAGAGCTTTTCTGTCCTATCAGCCATGCTGGTGCGCCTTATAATGACGGCTATTCAAATCCTATTAGCGGCTGTCATGACCCCAACCTTCATTGAAATCGCGTTGCTTGCTTACGATGATGCCAATGCAGTCGATGTATTCGGCCCTTTACAAGTGTTTGCTTCAGCCAATGAATTATTGGATGCACAGCCACAAAATATTTCCAAACCCCGTTATCGCACGCGTTTAGTTTCTTTACAGAATCAGCTACAAATCACCCTTGCCACGCAAACACGGGTGCTGTGTGATACGAGTTTGGCGGAGTTAGCGCAGTTCAGCTTAGATACACTCCTTATTGTTGGCGGGACACCTGCCACCACGCTTTCTCAAGATCAGACCCTGATTAAACCGTTACAAGATTTATTATCCAAGGCACGACGGGTCGCTTCCGTCTGTAGTGGTGCTTTTATTTTAGCAGCAACAGGCGTGCTCAATGGGCGACGCGCAACCACGCATTGGAAACGTTATGCAGAGTTTAGAACACGTTTTCCTCAAGTACAGTTGGATATTGATGCGCTATTTACCCACGATGGCAAATATTATTGTTCAGCTGGAGTCACAGCGGGTATTGATCTTACTTTGCAATTGGTACAAGACGATTGTGGGCAGCCATTAGCTTTGGAAACGGCACGGCAGATGGTGGCGTTTTATCATCGCCCAGGTGGGCAAAATCAATTTAGTTCACCTATAAAGGGGCTGCGTGAATTGCAACATCCTGCGTTACGCAAAGCGCAACAGTATATTCATCAGCATCTTGACCAAGCCTTAGAGGTTGCTCAATTGGCTGATTTAGTTGCCATGAGTGTGCGGAATTTTTCCCGTCAATTTAGTGCAGCCACAGGTTTAGCCCCCTCGCGTTATATTGCGCAAGCCCGTCTCAATCAAGCACGTTGGTTATTAGAATCGAGCGATTTATCCATTCCGCGTATTGCACAACAATGTGGTTTTCAAAGTAGCGAAATCTTACGCCGCAAATTCCTGCAAGCCTTAAATGTCGCGCCTGCCGACTATCGCAAGCGTTTTTCTGTTTATCGAGAGGATTTAGACCATGCATCCTAAAATTATGATTTTGTCACTTGCGCAGGCTTGTTATTGGTTTGCGGTCTTGGTTGGTATTAGTTTATCCACTGTGATTGGTTTGCAATTAGCGCCCCATTCCAGTTTGGCAACCTTACCTTATGCTTTAATTAGCCTAGGTGCGTTGGGAGCAACTTATCTATTATCCATTCTGATGCAGCGCTCTGGGCGGCGTTTAGGTTTTCAAGTCGGTGCTTTGGCTGGTGTGATTGCTGCCTTGCTCGCTATGCTAGCTCTATCGTTGCAAAGCTTCTTAATTTTCTGTATCGCTAGTTTATTAATGGGCATCTATCAAGCATCTTCGGTTTATTATCGCCTTGCCGCATTGGATGAAATGCCAGCCCAACAATCCGGTGTGGCTATTGGTTGGGTTTTAAGTGGGAGCTTATTAGCGGCGATTCTAGGCCCGAGCTTGGCAAAATTTGCTAATCAATGGCTAGCTGAACCTAAGTATTGGGGCGCTTATGCCTTAGTCGCCTGTTTTAGTCTATTCGCCTTAGTCATGATTAGTTTTTTGGGGGCAAAACCAGCCGCCCAAGCTGTGAATAAAGCAAGCACTGCCAACTTCTTAAAACTACCAGCTTATTGGTTAGGGGTTGGTAATACAGCCTTTGGGCAGGGTGTTATGATGTTAATGATGTTGGTCGCCCCCTTAGCCATGCATCAACACCATTATTCAGTCGATGCAGGTATATCGGTGATTGGCTGGCATATTATTGGGATGTTCCTGCCTTCGTTTATCAGTGGAAAATTAGTCGATAAATGGGGGACGCAACCTGTACTGTTAGCAGGCTTAGTGGTTTTTGCCTTGAGTGCACTTGCTTCGATTTTAGGGACGACAGAGCTGCACTATCACATTAGTCTTTTTCTCTTAGGGATTGCTTGGAACCTGATGTATGTGGCAGGTACCAACCAATACAATAAAGCCTATCCTGCGAATGAAAAGGGACGTGCCCAAGGGATTGCGGAATTGATTATTGCAATCGCCGCCATTATTGGTGTAGCGGCGGGTGGTTTATTAATTCAAATCTTTAGCTGGCAGGGCTTGAATAGGGGCTTGTTGGTGGTATTGGCTTTGGTAATGCTAGTGAATGTCTGGATGCAAAGACAAACCTTGCAACCCACATTAAAACCTTAAACCTTATACGAAATAAACTCCAACAATGAGCCATCAGGGTCGCGGAAATACACACTGGTTCCGTGACCTTTTGACCCAAAGCGTGCTACTGGGCCTAGTTCAACAAGAATGCCATGCTGCTTTAGATGTTCAATGGCACTTTCAATCGACTCAGACCAGATAAAGCACAAGTCACTATTACCAGGCTGAACGGGAATTTGTGCCACGGGTGCTGCATTGACATTGGGGCCATGACAATTTAATTGGGCATTTCCTAGGCGATAGGCAAAACCATTACCGCGAGGAATGACTTCTGCACCCAAAACGTTCTGATAAAACGCATTAGAGCGTTCCCAGTTGGAAACATGAATAACACAATGATCAAGATTAATTCGCATACAAGCTCCTTGAATAAGCACTTGAAAAAGTCAGGCTATCATGACAGCACACCATTGATTGGTCGTAAAATTCGAACAATCTATTCATTTTCATAGCGCTTGAGTTTAGCCGTCAGATCTAAGTTATGGATAAGTCTTTAGTGTACAAGGTTCGCTTAAGGGCAAACTGGTAACAACGTTTTGTTATTACCCCGTGCACAACGATTGGCTTGATACGCTAAACCTTTGACTTCATCATCGCCCAGCATAATGCGGGTGACTTTTTGCGTCACACTATCATCGGCTACCCGCTCAATCCAATCGGCAGCTATCATACCGCCATTACCCGTATAATTATCAATCACCACTTCGACCCAAGGATGCTTAGCATCAATGCCTTCCGGCAATTCTGGTGTCACCCATTGCCAGACTTTTCCTTGCTTTTGCAGCCAGTTAGTTTGCTGGGCGAGTGCGCGAATCAGTGCAGCAGGCAAATGTAATTGCTTATCCCAAGGCGCACGCTCCAATTGGATTGGTTTTGCTTTGCTCCACTTGGCGGGCGTGTCATTCCACAGCTGATTGCACTGTAATTGCAGGCCACATGCTTGCTTGGTGAGGAGCTTAGGGATGTATTTAATGGCCTTTTCAATGGGGTCGGCAGTGATAGTTTGCACAATTTGATAAGTCAGAGTGAATTGGTCTGAGGGCGTTTTATTATTTAATGTGGGGTCAGCATTTTCTTTGCCATATTCCTCCACTAATGACTGATACAGCAACGGCGATAAATTAATCCGCTGCGCCTTCACCTGATAGCCAGACAAAATGCCCTCGGCATCTAGGCTGGGATAAAGGGCAAAGTACAAACGCCATGTCGGATATTGGGGTAAGGGTAGTTGATGGGCCGCTAATTGCAGTGGTCCCAATTCTTTATAATAAGTTAGCTCCGTTTCGCTCAGGCTTCCCCGTCCTTTTGGTGGTACTTTATTCACACTGAGCATGGTAGTTTGAGTGGCAGCTAGATTGGCTTCACTGGCATAAGTGGTGGCGTAAGTGATCATCCAGCAGAGTGGCAAAAACATTAAATACTGCTTGACTGTGTTCATGGTTATCTCCCTTAAACCAAGAATTTTTATAAATATTGTTCAGTTTAATTATTATAGTCCGAATACCTACAAGCCTTGCCGCTTTGGATGATGGTTTTAGTGGGATTAGGCAATTAGGCTAGAAGTAACCACTTTGTGTTGTAAGCTAGAACCGATGGAGCAAGTGCGGCAGTGACGGAGGTGGTTAAGAAAAATCAGATTGCTTAAAGCTGCTAGGTGTTGAGATTTTTTGCCGAGCGTAGCAGTTTTGAGTGAAATGGGTTGTAAGCAAAACCTACAACCCGAGGGAAATCAGCCGAGACTTATTTCTTCACGTAAACGCCAACACCACAGAAGAAACCTTTAGAGTTCTTAATGATGTAGCTTTTTTTATCTTGTGGTTCAGTGCCGCCCGGTAAAGGCCATTTGTAATCAACCCAACCTTTGCCTTCCGCACTTTTAGAAACTTCAACCATTTTTTCGAAAGGTTTATCGCCGTATTTGTCAAAACCTAGCATGTCTTTGCCAACTAAATCATCTTTCAAAGCATGAGACAACATTTTGCCTGCTTCATCCATGCAGAACACATACAGGTCTTTAGCGATGAAACCGCTATCTTTAGCCTTGAAGGTTTCGAAAGCGGCTTCGCCTTTTTCATCGACTAATTTGGCTGCTTTTTCGCTCATTTCTTGCGCTTCAGCTTCAGTGCCCATGTCTGCAGGAGCGGCTGGTTTAGCATCTTCTGCCATGACATTCAGACTGAGTGCTAATAAAGCAGCGCTAATAATCGTAGTGAATGATTTCATATTGGTGACTCCTCCAATAATCCTTAATAAGGGGGTAATGATG
The DNA here is from genome assembly GCF_000371925.1 of Thiolinea disciformis DSM 14473. Lineage (GTDB taxonomy): Bacteria > Pseudomonadota > Gammaproteobacteria > Thiotrichales > Thiotrichaceae > Thiolinea > Thiolinea disciformis. The sequence continues at coordinate 302,939 of NZ_AQVE01000001.1, forward strand.
GATAAGGATGACACTCCAAGACCATCACCATGTATAGAAAGTGTGCATAATGAATGCACATCGCGCATTGTAATTATTTTTATTCAAAATGCACCTGTTCCAAAAAAATAATTCACATTTTGTTAACATTATTTTTAATGTCTAGGGCTGTGTAAAATGTTTAGGTGTTAGTGCATGTATGTAAACCTTGTCGTAACGCTGCTTATTTAGCACACTAAGTGCTTCTTTGCTTAGATAATATTCCATGACAGCCTATATTGTTGACTTTCCGAGTGCGTATATGTCTTCCCTTGAGGGTCTTTATCGTGTAAAGCCTGAGGATTTTCGGGTAGACGAGCTGCTGGATATTCCTTTATCAGGTCAGGGCGAACACCTATGGCTCAAAGTGCGTAAAACTAATTCCAATACCGACTGGGTGGCAGGTCAATTAGCGCGGGTAGCGGGACTTAGTCCAGCAGAAGTGGGCTATGCAGGCTTAAAAGATCGTCATGCTGTCACTACCCAATGGTTCAGCTTGCAATTAGCCGGTAAGACTGATCCCAGTTTTCAAGCCTTACCACCCGAAATTGCAATTCTTGAAGCGCAGCGTCACGATAAGAAATTGCGCCGTGGTGCTTTATTAGGAAATTATTTTGAGTTGACCTTGCGCGAGTGCAGGGGTGATTGGTCAGCAGCGCAACAGCTTTGTCAGGAAATCACTCAGCAGGGTGTCCCTAATTATTTTGGTGCACAACGTTTTGGCAATGAACTCGGCAATTTGCATAAAGCCGAAGCTTGGTTTAATGGAGCATTTAAGCCCAAGCAACGCCAACAAATCAGCCTTTATTTATCAGCGGCACGTTCATGGATTTTTAATCATATTCTGGCCAAGCGCGTGCGGAACAGGACATGGCATCAGCGCATGGTGGGCGATATTTTTCAGTTTGAGGGTGGCAGTGCTTGGTTTGCAGATGATGCTAGCCCTGATTTGAGCGAGCGTTTAAAGCGTTTGGAGATTCATCCAACAGGCGCTTTGTGGGGGCGTGGCGCTTTGCCGACGCAAGCGGAGATGCTGCATTTAGAAACAGAACAGGCGGCGAGGTTTGGTTTATTTTGCCAAGGTTTAGAGCAGCAAGGTTTGAAACAAGAACGCCGCGCCTTGCGTGTTAAAGTAGAAAATCTACAATTACGCAGCCTCGATGCAACAAAAGCCACATTCGTTTTAAGTTTTAGTTTACCAGCGGGTGCTTATGCCACTGTGGTTTTGGCACAATTAGGACGTTTTAGTACGCAAGTTGAGCCAATGCACTAAGCAATTGATCCAGTTCTTGTTCCGTGTGAGCAGCACTCAAGGTCACGCGCAGACGAGCTGTATTGGCAGGTACTGTAGGCGGGCGAATGGCGGTTACTAAAATGCCCTTTTGTTCTAATTGCCGACTTGCTTGCAAGGCCGCTTCACTGCTACCTAAGATAATCGGTTGAATCGGCGTGGTAGAATCCGTTAAGGCTAGGCCAAGTTGTTGCGCGCCGTGGCGAAAACGCTGAATGAGTTGCTGCAAATAGTCACGTCGCCACGCTTCAGTCTGTACCAATTTCAGACTAGCTAAGCTCGCGGCGGCAATTGCGGGCGGTTGTCCGGTGGTATAAATATAAGGGCGTGCCGTTTGAATCAGATATTCAATCAAATCCTGACTCCCCGCTACAAAAGCACCGGCTGTGCCCAGCGCTTTCCCCAGCGTACCCATCAATACAGGAACATCCTGTTGTGTCAAATCTTCAACTTCCACCACACCCGCGCCGTTTTTCCCCAAGACCCCCAAACCATGTGCATCATCTATCATTAACCAAGCGTTATATTGGTGTGCCAATTGGGCAAGATTGCGCATAGGCGCTACATCACCATCCATACTGAATACGCCATCGCTGACAATCAGTTTTTCGCCCGTCTCAGTTTGCGCCAAGCGCTTAGCCAACTGTGCGACATCGTTATGCGGATAACGCACCCGTTTTGCACCACATAGGCTGCCAGCATCAATTAAGGAGGCATGATTTAATTTATCTTCGAAAACCGTGTCATGCCGATCTAACAAAGCAGTTACCACCCCCAGATTTGCCATATAGCCTGTGGAAAAAAGCAAGGCTCGCTTTCGACCGGTAAAGGCTGCTAGTGCTTCTTCTAAGGCTTGGTGAAGGCGAGTATGACCACTCACTAGATGAGCAGCCCCACTGCCAACCCCATACTGATTGCTGGCCTGTTGGAAAGCTTGAATGACAGCAGGATGATTGGCTAAGCCAAGATAATCATTGCTACAAAAAGTTAGGATGGGCTTGCCATTTAAGAGGCGTTGCGGCTGTTGCGCCATCTCAAAGCTACGTGTGGAACGATAAAGGGATGCAGTCCGACGTTGCTCAAGCGTGTGTTGAATACGTTGTGACAGGCTCATAGGCTTTCCTAAAACGCAAAAGACACCCGAAGGTGTCTTTATTATGCCTAGGTCTGGGCGCGCGTGACTTAGTTTTTCTTAATATAGAAAACAAATTCGCCGTTATTCTCAGCAGTAGCCACTAACTCGTTACCCGTTTGACGTGCATAAGCTTCCATATCTTTAACGGAGCCGGGGTCGGTTGCAATGACTTTTAAAACTTCACCAGCATTCATGCCGTTCATGGATTTTTTGGTGCGCAAAATGGGTAGGGGGCAATTCAAGTTACGCGCATCCAGCTCGATATTGAAATCGGTCATTTTCCTCTCCTGATTTCAGTTGACGTTAAGTATAAAGACGTACAGTCTATTATTGTGCGCTAACATAGCATCAATTTTAATGTTTCGCTATATATTTCTATACTAATATACCAAAGGAATGCAAGGTAAATTCATGGCAGCTTCACCGTTACGCTTTAGCAAAATGCACGGTTTAGGGAATGATTTTATGGTCGTGGATGCTGTACGCCAGTCCTTTAATCTTTCTACAGCACAGATTCAACAATTAGCGGATCGGCATTTTGGGATTGGCTTTGATCAACTGCTCGTGGTAGGGCCTTATCAGGGCAATGATGCCGATTTTCGTTATCGCATTTTTAATGCGGATGGTGGTGAAGTTGAGCAATGCGGTAATGGTGCGCGCTGTTTTGCAACATTTGTACGTGAACAAGGCTTAACAACGAAAACAGAAATTCCGGTGATGACTTCGGGTGGACGTATCGTATTGAATGTTCAAGCCGATGGTCAGATTACCGTGAATATGGGAATTCCTAAATTAGAGCCTAAGCAAATTCCGCTGGTTTCCGAACAGCGCCAAACCCTCTATACTGTCGACTGGGATGGGACTGCACTAAGTTTCGCGTCCGTTTCCATGGGCAATCCGCATGGTGTAATTGTAGTTGAGAATGTCGATACAGCACCCGTTGCAAACCTTGGGCCTTGGTTAGAATCTCATCCGGTATTTCCACAACGCGCCAATATTGGTTTTATGCAAATTCTTAATCGTGGGCATATTCGTTTACGAGTATTTGAGCGCGGTGTGGGTGAAACCTTGGCTTGTGGTACGGGCGCTTGTGCGGCTGTCGTAGTAGGGCGTTTGCAAGGGTTGCTGGATGAGGCTGTGCAAGTCGATTTGCGCGGCGGTCGTTTAGCGATTCAGTGGTATGGTGAAGGGCAGGCTGTGTTAATGACTGGCCCGACAACAACAGTTTATTCAGGTGTCTTGGCAATATGAGCAATAAAGCAGAACTCACAGCAGAACAAGTAGCGAGCTATTTAGATCAGCATCGTGATTTTTTTGAGGCACATGAAACCTTGCTGGATGTCCTCAAATTGCCACACCCACAAAGCGGTGAAGCTATTTCCCTGTTAGAGCGTTTGGTGCAACGCCAGCGCGATCGTCAAATGCAACTAGGAAGACAGCTCGAAGATATTTTGCGGGTGGCGCGTGAAAATGAACGTGTTGTCGTAAGCTTGCATCATTTAGCCTTGGAGTTGATGACTTGCGATGATTTAGATGATGTAGTGGCCACCTGCCGTGATTTAATGTTATCGGAGTTTGATGCCGATGAGGTGGTATTGCGTCTTATTGGTCGGGGCAAGTCACGTGAGAATAGCCTTTATTTTATTGATCCAGAAGATCGCTCCTTAAAGCAAATGTCTGGCTTATTTCAAAAGCGTCAGCCTGTTTGTGGTCGTTTACGCCCGCGCCAGCAAGTGTTTTTATTTGGCGAGGATAGCTCGGCGATTAAATCAGCAGTGTTGATCCCATTATTTGAAGCGCGTGAAATAGGCGTCTTGGCTTTGGGTAGTAAACAAGCGGATCGCTTTCACCCTGCTATGGGGACTTTATTTATTAGTCAATTAGGTGGCTTAGTCTCAAGAGCTTTGTCATTGCATCTAGATACACTGATTCAGTCAGTGGAATCCCACGGTGAAAACAGATAAGTGACCGACTCACGAGAAGTCGGTCATCTAGTAGGTTTTATTGCAGGGTTTATTGCGCAGCTACAGCGCCGCCCTTAGGTTCTTCAAAGAACACATAAGGAGTGGAATAGTCACTCACTTCAAAATAAACATAGCTTTCGGTTTTATCCACGATGCCGTTTAGATTGGAGTCCAAATAGCCATAGCCATAACGATAAGGACGTGCATCAGAACTACTTGTACCTTCAGCCGTGGTCAATTTATCGATCCGAATAAAGCGTCTAGCGACTTTGTCACCCGCATAAATTTCTAGCACACCATTCGTGCCTGTCCAGTTATTAATCGCTCGACCCAATTTATTTTGGGTTTCTTGAGTACAAGCAGACATTGCTACAGCGGCGATTGCACTCACGATCAACGCTTTTGCTAAATTGCGCATCTTGATTCCTTGCTACAACGGTATAGTGAAAAGTCTAGTGTAGCAGTGTCTTTTAATATCCTAAAGTTCTTGCCATGCGCAGATCGTTTTTATCCAATGCTAAATCCAAAGGCGTTTTGTGTGCATTATCGGTAGTGGGGTGATTAGGGTTTGCGCCCTGTTTAACCAAATAACCTGCAACAGCTACTTGTCCAAAGCGAGCAGCATGGTGCAAGGGAGTCCAACCTTTGGAAGTCCGTGCGTGAATATTGGCACCGTGCTCTCGAAGATACATCACAACTTGTGTGTGCCCCCGAGCAGCGGCAGCGTGCATGGCCGTTTCACCGAACTGCGTAGCAATCATTGGATTAGCACCTTGCTCAATCATGTCGACTACCACATTATAATGACCTGCTAAGGCTGCTAACCATAAACGCTCGTCCATTTCACGTTGAGACATTTGTGGTTGTTCAGCTTGCTTATCACTGCTAACGGTAGGTCTGGTGTTGATAGTGGGCGCGCTACTGATATTACTGCTAGGGGGTACGTAGCTATCCGGAGGCGTGTAGCTGGAACGTAAAGCACGATTCGCTGGTGTCGTAGCTACAGCTGGTCTAATGACAACTGGATTACTTATAGCAGGTGCAGGGTTTATTGGGGGTGTGGGTGCTACCACAATAGGCTCAGGTTTTGGGGGAGGTGGTGCTGGGGTAGCAGCAGGAGTAGTGGTTGGGCGATTATTAAAAAACGCGTTAGCATCACCGGGTTCGGCAAGACTGACGCCTAAAGGGGTTGTTGCCAGTAAGGCGACAACTGAGAATTTTATGTGTCTATTCATAGGGCTACAAGTACATCTGGTAATGATTTAAAAAGTGACGGGCCATGCGTCCACTGTGCCCCCCACGCTGCATCGCAAAGCGCTCGGCTTCTGTATGCAGGGTTTCTCGGTCCACTTTTTTGCCTTTAAATAACCTATCCACAATGCTTAGATAGGTTTCGCGACTCATAGGCTCAAATGCTAGAGACAGTCCAAACCGATCCGCTAATGATAAATACTCTTCCAAACTTTCCGTATCAGGAGCGGGTACACTCTCATCGCGCATACTCATGTTGTCAGCCATATATTGGGGTAATAAATGGCGACGGTTGGAGGTTGCATAAATCAGTACATTATTAGATGGCTGTTCAAGCGTACCTTCCATACTGCTTTTTAGCATACGATGTTCGTTATGACCGGCCTCAAAAGTGAGATCATCGCAATAAATAATGAAGTGTTGATGGTTATCGGCAATATCATCGGTAATATCTGGCAATAAATGCAGGTCGTCGTGTGAGATTTGAATCATACGCAACCCATAATGGTGATAACGCGAGAGTAGGGTTTTAATCAATGATGATTTTCCTACACCCCGTGCACCCCACAATAAAGCATGACTGGCTGGTTTACCGCGTAAAAAATTTTCGGTATTTTTATAGAGCAAAGCCTTTTGCTCATCGATACCCAGTAAGCTATCTGGGTCTATCATATCCACCCGTGCGATGGGTTTTAGAAAATGGCGATTAGAACGCCATACCGCAGCGGTGGTTGAACGCCAGTCAATGCCTGTTTTACCAAATGCCATAGACACTCCTGAAGGTGTTAGCTAGCCCAGAGCTTGCACCTGAGGTTTTGTTGTTAAAACTGATTATTAGTTCCGAAAAATTAAGCAAAGGCTCATGTAAAAAGTTAAATAAACTCAAGCTCAATAGAGTTTTGCCTTTATACTTTCACTAAGTTTAGCCGTTTTTTTGGCTGAATGTGCCCTGAATAATGAAGGGCATTATTGCAACTTTGTTTGTTTTCTGCAAAGTTTTCCAATTACCTATTAAATAAATATGATGACAAATGAATGATCAACAACAAATCAAGCATCAGCTCCGAATGCAGCGCAAAAAGTCTCATATTGATGCGCAAATTGCTAAATCGAATCAGGACAAAGGTCTGATCGTGTTGCTGACTGGCAATGGAAAAGGCAAGTCGAGTTCTGCGTTTGGGATGGTGGCACGCGCAATTGGTCATGGGATGAGGGTGGGCGTGGCACAATTTATTAAGAATCGCCGTGATACCGGTGAGGAGGCGTTTTTCAACCAACACCCGAATGTTGAGTGGCATGTGTTAGGGGATGGCTTTACTTGGGATACCCAGAACTTAGCACAGGATATTCAAACCGCTGAGCAAGGTTGGTTAGTCGCAGAACGTTTCTTAGCGGATGCGCGTTATCAGGTGGTGGTATTGGATGAAATGACCTATTTGCTCAATTACCATTGGCTTGAAGAACAGCGTGTATTGGACGCGCTACGTAATCGCCCTGCTATGCAGCATGTAATCATCACGGGACGTGCGGCTTCCCCAGCCTTGATAGCCTTAGCAGATACGGTGTCAGAGCTTGTGGATGTGAAACATGCCTATCGTGCAGGTATCCAAGCTCAAAAAGGCATTGATCTATAAAAAGAAAACCCTCACAAGGAGGGTTTTCTAAACTTACACAAAGCAGCCTAACTTAGTGTGCAACGGCACCTTCAGCATGGATACCTGTGTTCTGGCGAACATAAAGTTCATCCCACATTTCTTCAGAGCGACGATCACGTGTGAATAAAGACAGCAAGATCGTTACTAAGAAGCCAACGGGAATAGAGATTAAGCCAGGATTCTTTAACATGAACTTAGGTTTTTCAAAGCCCATCATGCTGGTGGTTTGGCCTTCCCATTTTTTCAGGTCGCCTTCCGCCTTGGCGATGGTTTTTTCTAAACCTTCGATTTCCTTTTGCTTAGCGGCTTTAGCTGCTTCGTCTGTTAAAGTAGCTAATTCAGTTTTAGCTGCTTCTAACTTAGCACGTGCACCCGGTTTGGCTGGGCCTACCGCAACGGCTGGAGAGGCCGCCACACAACCTTCCATGGCCCACAGAGTGCATAGGCCAGTACTTGCTGCAACCGCTGGCTTAGCTTCAGTGACTTCTGGAGTACCGTCCAACACTTTATTAGCGTTAGCAATAATGGCTTTTGGATAAGACATATTAGGGGAAATCATCACGAGGTAAATCGCAGTCAATGAGCCTGCTAACATACCGCCCACAACGCCCCAAGTATTAGTCTTTTTCCAATACAGTGTTAAGAATACAGCCGGTAAGTTAGAAGAAGCGGCTACCGCAAACGCTAAAGCAACTAAGTGCGCAACGTTTTGACCTTGAGCGGCAATACCTACATAGATTGCTAATGCGCCAACGATAACTGTAGAAACACGAGCAGCCATAACTTGCTCTTGTGGAGAAGCGTGGTCACCACGGAATACGCCAACATATAAATCATGTGACATCGCAGAGGCAGAGGCTAATACCAAACCAGCAACAACAGCAACGATAGTGGCAAAGGCAACCGCTGCTACGAAGGCTAAGAACAGATTACCTAACATGGAGTCTGGTCCACCACCCACATATTGCGCTAATAATGGAGCAGCCATATTACCACCCGCATCCAAAGCAGCAATCTTAGCAGAGGTTACATTCATCGCAGCGCCTAAGCCCATGAACAATGTCAGAACATAGAAGCCACCGATAATTCCCATTGCCCAAATAACGGATTTACGTGCATCTTGTGCGGTTGGAACGGTAAAGAAACGCATCAGAATGTGTGGCATACCAGCAGTACCTAATACTAAGGCCATACCTAAAGAGATTTGGTCAATAGGACTTTTCAGATATAAACCGGGTTCTAAAAAGCGCTGCCCTAAGTCAGCAGGAGCCATGTTAGCCGCAGATTCGCCTAATAGTTTCTTAACTTGTGCTTGAATATCTGGATTGTCTACCGCAGCTTGTAAGAAGCCGGGTAAAGAGAAACCAAACTTGCCCCACGTGAAAATGACCAACAAGATAGAAGCGGTAACTAACAAAATTGCCTTAATGATTTGTACCCAAGTCGTTGCTTTCATGCCGCCGAAAACAACATAGGTCAACATTAAGATACCAACCACAATGACAGAAACTGTGTAGTCAATACCGATCAAGGTCTTTACCAATACACCGCCACCGACCATTTGGGCAGTGAGGTAGAAAGTAGAGACCAATACGGTAGAAACCGCAGCAATCGTTTTAGAAGCTTTTGGGTTATTACGGAAGGCTAAGATGTCACCTAAGGTATATTTACCAATATTACGGCAAGGCTCAGCGATGAGGAGCAATACGGTAATATAAGCAACCAACCAACCGACGGAATACATGAATCCATCATAACCATAGAGTGAGATTAAACCAGCAATACCCAAGAAGGATGCCGCGGATAAATAGTCACCCGCAATCGCCCAACCATTTTGAATCCCAGAAACGGAACGACCTGCTGCATAGAAATCAGCAGTCGAGTGGGTTTGTTTCGCAGCACGATAGGTAACGAACATGGTTAAACCAATAATCGCACCAAAAACCAAGAAGGTTAGCCATTTATACTTGTCAGCAACAGCACCGCTACTGGCGGCCATCGCTGCATCGCTTAGCATCAAGCTAAGACCGATGAAGGTACTTGTCCAAAGAACTTTTCTCATAGTGTGATCCCTAACGACTACTTAATGTTATAAGCTTCGCGCGCAATTTCGGCGGTCATTGCATCAAAGGTGCGGTTAGCACGCGTGGAGTAAATGAAAGCAATACCCCATGCCACAATGAATTCAGATAATGCGAACAGAATGCCGACATTAACGGGACCCCAAACCTTGATCTTAAATAGCTCAGGGAAGTAGCCCGCTCCAATTGGCAATAGGAAGTAATACACAACCGAAAAAATCATCAATCCCCAAAGGAAACCAGATTTTTTCTTGTGCAACGCTTGAAAGCGTGGGTCGTTATCTATAGCGGCCCAGTTGACCGTTTGTTCTTGCGCCATCGAGATGACTCCTCCGTTTAGTAAAACACTGACACGCTATCGCCGAAAAACTCCATTGATGGCTCATTGTGGTTTTCGTGATAGCACTCTCTATCAAAAACAATCCTACACTGTGAACAAGGATCTCTTATCATCCTGTGGTGATATCAAGCCGGAGCGGAAAGTAGTTATCTTCATCTGACGCACTGACACTATTAAAAATGCGTACTTTAGCCAATGAGGCTAGTGCTGACATGAATAGCTCCTCCGTTTGTTGTACAAACAAAGCGAGTGTAGCGTGAATACAAACAGGCAAGCAATTCCCTTATAAGGGTTTTTTTAGGGTTTTTCGGGATTCTGTAGAATCTTTTTGATTATAGTACTGGTTTTTAGAAGTTTTTTTATCCAAGTTTAGCAAGATTGTCGACAATCTGACTAAACGTCTAAAAAGCGATAAACTCAAACGGTTCTGGCTTAGTTATCAAGTGCTTGCCTCTTTTTAGTGCTTATTGCTGCACTTTGCCAAAGGGCGCACTTTATCTAGCAAGTGTTTGGCATCAAATTTGCTTGGCTGAAGCTATGACATTATCCCAATTAAATCAATCTAATCTAATGGATATGATGGCCTGCGCTATTGTGGTGCTTGACCATAATATGTGCATTACGTATATGAACCAATCGGCGGAAATGCTGTTTGGGCAAAGTCTGCAGCGTATGCGTAAAGTGAATATCACTTATTTGGTGCAGAGCGAGGACTTTCATCAGTTGCTGGCGCAAGTGATCGGTATGAGTGGGGGGCCGCAGGCAGTACGTGAGCAGATTCTCCAATTATTTGATGATCAGTTTATTACTTTAGACTGCATCATTACGCCGATTCATACCCCAGATACGTCTGAATTATTGCCACCCGATGGGTTGTTGTTGGAAATGCAACGTGTCGATCATCAGCTGCGCATCGTGCGTGAAAAACAAATTCTTAATCAACAGCAAGCCGCGCATGAATTGGTTCGTGGGATCAGTCATGAAATCAAAAATCCACTGGGCGGTATTCGTGGGGCTGCACAGCTATTAGAGTCGGAATTGAATGATCCCGAGCTGAGGGAATATACCCAAATTATTATTTCCGAAGCGGACCGGCTGAAAAATCTAGTCAATAGTATTTTGGGGCCTGGCAAATTGCCGCGCCGCGAGTCAGTGAATATTCATGAAGTTTTGGAGCATGTGCGCCAGCTAGTTGAAATTGAAGGCTCAGCGCAGTTGCATTTTGTGCGAGATTATGATCCGAGTATTCCGGAGTTTGAAGGGGATCGAGGTCACATGGTGCAAGTGTGTCTCAATATTGTGAAAAACGCAGTCCGTGCCGTAAAAGGTGAGGGCACGATTTGTTTACGCACGCGCGTGTTGCGTCAATTTACGATCCAAAAACACCGCTATCGGTTAGTGCTGCGTACCGATATTTGTGACGATGGCGAAGGTGTGCCAGAGCATTTACAAGATAAGATATTTTTACCGATGGTCAGTGGGCATACGGGTGGTAGTGGCTTGGGCCTAGCGATAGCGCAAGCGCTCGTACGTCAATACAGTGGCTTGATTCAGTGCGAATCGGTGCCTGGGCGAACCTGTTTTTCAATCTTAATACCCCTAGAAAAAGGAGAAGGCAACGATGGAAACGAAACAGGCTGAGCCGATTTGGATTGCGGACGATGATCGTTCCATACGTTGGGTCTTGGAGCGGGCTTTGCAAAAAGTGGGTATAAAAGCACGAACTTTCGAAGATGCCGATCAAGTCATTTCAGCCCTACGCCTGCAAGAACCTTATGTATTGTTGACCGATATTCGTATGCCCGGTACGGATGGTTTGGGATTATTAGCACGGATGCAAGCAGAGCATCCTGATGTTCCAGTCATTATTATGACAGCACATTCCGATTTAGATAGTGCGGTTTCAGCTTATCAAGGTGGGGCATTTGAATATTTGCCTAAGCCCTTTGATGTGAATGAAGCGGTGGATTTGGTGAAGCGTGCTTATCGCATGCGTCAAGAAAGCCGTCGCCCTGAGCCAGCCGAAGTTTCTTCAGAATTAATGAGTGGTGGGGATATTATCGGTAAAGCCCCCGCCATGCAGGAGGTATTTCGTGCCATTGGGCGCTTATCCAAATCCAGCATTACGGTACTTATCACGGGAGAGTCGGGTACCGGTAAAGAATTAGTGGCTAAAGCACTTCACACACACAGTCCACGTACCAATAAACCGTTTATTGCACTCAATACAGCAGCCATTCCCAGTGAATTATTAGAGTCAGAATTATTTGGGCACGAAAAAGGTGCATTCACCGGCGCTTATGCACAGCGCAAAGGCAGATTTGAACAAGCGGACGGTGGTACTTTATTTTTAGATGAAATTGGTGATATGCCTGCTGAGCTGCAAACCCGCCTATTACGGGTGCTGGCAGAAGGGACTTTTTATCGAGTAGGTGGGCATATGCCAGTCAAAGTCGATGTCAGAATTATTGCAGCGACCCACCAAAATTTAGAAGAATTAGTGCGGCGCGGAAATTTTCGTGAGGACTTGTTTCATCGCTTAAATGTGATCCGCATTCATAACCCTCCCTTACGCGAGCGACGCGAAGATATACCACTATTACTGCGAAAATTCTTGCATCGCGCTGCTGAGGAATTACACGTCGAAGCGAAAGTTTTATCGCCACAAGTTAGTCATTTTTTAGAAGGTTTGCCGTGGGCTGGTAATGTTCGGCAATTGGAAAATACCTGTCGTTGGCTCACCGTCATGGCTTCGGGGCAAGAGGTCGTGATGGAGGATTTGCCGTCAGAACTACTCGATCGGGAGCTCGTGCGTTCTGAGCAAATGTTAGACTGGGAAAAGGCTTTAGCGCAGTTTGTGGAAGAACGTTTAGCCAATGGCGCTAAAAACCTCTTGGATGAATTAAGTCCTATTTTTGAACGTATTTTGTTGCAAGGTGCCTTGAATAAAACCAGTGGGCGCAAAATTGAAGCCGCTGAGTTGCTTGGTTGGGGACGCAATACCTTAACCCGTAAACTGAAAGAGCTGGGAGTGGAGGAAAGCTAAGCCATTTTAGTATTACAGATTGTCGTATTTTAACGGGCGATGATCCGTGTCTAAGTTCTCTTTAAAGTTTCAGGTCATTAATGTCTAAGGCTCGGTAGTAAACGAACCTCACAAAGATTAATAAGAAAACTTTAGTCTATGTATTTTTTTACATTAATAGACTGACTAGCACGACAATATTAGTCAGTACTTAGGAGATACGATCATGGCAATGCCAAGTATGAATCCTGCTGCAGGTGGTGCTAACCCCTATGCTAGCATGGGTATGGCGAATCCTTACCAAGCGATGGGTATGGCACCTCAAGGCATGGGTATGGCACCTCAAAGCATGGGTATGGCGAGTCCTTACCAAGCAATGGGTATGGCACCTCAAAGTATGGGTATGGCGAATCCTTACCAAGCAATGGGCATGGCAAATCCTTACCAAAGCATGGGCATGATGAACCCTTACATGGGTATGATGCCCATGATGAATGAGATTCCTTATCCTGTGGTCATCCCTGTTCAACAGCGTCCAGCGCCAGTACAAGTTCGTAGTCAACGTATCGATTTCGGTTTAGGGGGAATCCTGAATAGATTAGTTGGCGGTATTTTTGGTCGTCCTGTTTCGTAAGCAGCTCACTACCTAAGACATATCTAAGGGCTGCTATCTAGCTAGCCCTTTTTTATTTTTATAAAAATAATTTATTAAAAATTGTTGCCACAAATTATCCTCACTTCATCGCTTTTAGAAAAGCGGTGATCGGCCTAGTAATTTATTTCTCCACCCGTTTTCTAAAGAATCCTTAATTGAGAGCATTGAAGAATGCTTTTGATAAAAGCTAGTTAAAATACTAATCAATTTATGATGGACTTATGAATAAGGAGATATTGTATGTATATGCCAAATAATTGGGGTGCTTTGCCAAACTATGCTTGGAATAATCCTTGGTATAACCAATTACCTGACTTTGGATTAGGTGCCAATAATTGGCTCGGTAATGATACACAAGTGGTTGGTGACGAGTGGACTCGTGGCCAAGATGTGGAAAGCAATCGTCGTTGGGGTGAGACCACTGTTTTGGGTAGCCCTTACCCTTGGGGTGGTCCTGTAGGAATTGCTGAAACCAATGGCTATAGTCAGACACGTACTTCTGAACAAGTTTCTGTTGGCATGAACCATATGATTGGCGATAACTTAGCTAATATTTGGTAATTAGTCACTGCCGATATCTTATTAGAAATCTAAGAATACCTTACTCGGCGTGCTGTAGTCGTTTATGCGTCGAGTAAGTTTTTTCTCGTCAAGCTCCAAACTTCCATCCAAGCAAACTATCCTTGTGCTTAATACAGCATAAACGTATTTTATGAATACAGCATTAATTATAGACTGGCTGTAAATCTTGTTATGCCTAGTCTATGCCAGCAATCTACTGGATTGTGCACCGAGGGGCTGATTAAAAATTGGTCTATAGATGGGGGAGTAACTTAATCTATTTTCAATGGAAGCAAAAAAAAAACCCCAAACAGACGCACTGTTTGAGGATTTTCGATCTTGCTAGCAAGAACTATTAGATAATAGTACTTGGATTAGTGGTACCAATGCCTAATGCAGCAGATGCTGGTACGCTGTCCATCATATCATCAACATCTTGTTCACTATTAACTAAACCATAGAGTGCACCTAAAATACCACCAGCGATGGCTAATACTGGTGTACCGACTAAGGCAGTTAATCCGCCCGGTTTATAACCATACAGGCCGCCTAAGGAAAAACCAGAGACAGCACCCGCTAAAGCGCCACCTAGACCAGCAGGGCCAGATTCTTGACGTGGTTGTGCTCTTGGTACGGTATAAGGAACAGGATAAGGAACAGGATAAGGAACAGTATAACCATTACCGGCCATGCCTGGATAACCCGCACCGAATTGAGCTGGATTATAACCCTGTGGATACATGCCTTGAGCTGGGTACATGCCTTGTGGTGAATACATAGATTGCATTGGTTGCATTGGATATGTAGGTTGCATTTTGTCACCTTTTTTTTACGAGTATGAACGTTTCATATAGAGCGTCTATGCTCTTATACTGATGTCATAATCCAGAAAAGCACTGATCCGTGCGACTATTTAAAATACTGAAGGCTTTTTTTAATGGATAATTGGATAGTTCTGGTAGTCCGTAATTTGCAGTTGGTCGCTAAGTTGATTTGTCTTGAAGTATAATTAATATCAAATTAAGTCTTTGATTTTAATTGTTTTTATTGAAAATTTTATATTTGGGAAAAATAAAGGATAAGATAAAATTATTGTCAAAATAAATTTTTTTATAAAATAAATTTATATAAATGTAATTTATTATTAAAGCTGCCAAATTGACCCACCTAGCTGCCGACAACGCCTAGCAGACACATTGACTTTACACTTTGTCGCTCCACTCTTCGCGGTAATCAAATCTCTCTAAGCTTTTGATTAAGATTTCTTTCATGCTAAAGGCCATGAGTCTCATGATGAAATTGCACGCAGTCCACAATTTGTTGAGTCAAGATGCGCTCCGATTATTTTGATAATAGTTAGATCAATTTTGATACAGAATATGCTGATGTTCAGCCTTTGCAAGACTAGAAAGCAATTTTCTCATAAAACCTATATGTTTGCTGTGTTCTTCCTAAAACTACTTAGCGACTAAGTGGTTATTAAATTCTCAGGAGTTTCTACATGTTTAATAGTGTTAATCCCTTAAATCCATTCAGTTGGTTAAATATCCCAGTTAATGTCCTAAACGGAATTATGGGCGCTGGCAGTGGTTTGTTCGGAGGTGCTCCTGCTCAGCCAGTAGCTCAGCCACCAGTGTTTCAGGGCTACCCTCAATATGGTTTTCCTATGTATTACCCTCCATACGGCTATGCGCCTTATGCTCCACAGCCTTATGCACAGCCTGTAGCACCACAACCGAAAGCACCACAAGGTGGTCTCTTAGGTAATCTATTTCGCGGTATTTTAGGCGGCATTCTATAAATAGTTTGCGCTTGCAAAAAATTTAGAAGGCGGCTAATACACTTAGCCGTTTTTCTTCGCTTGCTAAGCTAACTGTAGGCTGATTACCCTCTTATTGCTTGCTTCTTGTGGCATTTGTCTCAATCTATATGATGGTCACTTACTTTCCAAGTTAACACTTAGTGCTCCGCAACCGTAGCACACTACTTTATTTTTCCGTGCAATCTGGCTGTTTTAGATCAATGGCATCTTCTACTTATAGTCCATGGTTATGTTTTCCTTAGCTTTCTCGGTTTAGAAAATATATTTTTTTCTTATCTCTCATAAGTGCAGCTCATCAATAATTCAAGCTCGATAGTCCTTACTAGGGTTTGCTAAATGAAACCTATAAGTAGAATTTGTTTCCAGAGGCAAGGTTCTTTGCCCTAAAAATATAAAGGTCAGCCTCTAAATTAATACCTTTATTTGCCGTTCTAAAACTAAACAATTCAGTAAGGATTTATTATGACAGCAGTTTATCGCCCAAATTTCCACCCAACGCAAAGCTGGAAAAATGATTGGAATCGTCATAGTCACCATGGGCACCATGCTCATCGTGGAGATTGGGGACCTTCTTTCCACGGTTTTAATAAGGATTGGGCTTACAAAGGTCACGGTTTTGATAAAGGCCGTTACGGCTATAACCATGGTTTCAATGCTTGGAATCGTCCTCAGTTCTGGGGTGCTAATCGTCCACAGTGGGGCCGTGGTCAAGATACTAATATTATTAATATTATTAACAATTTATCTAGCACTGCGATTTCGAATTCAAATTCTACTTCAAACGTTAAGAATTTTTGGTAATCACTACCATTTGAGTTCAATGCGATAGTTTCAAAAGGTCAGTAAATCGCTGACCTTTTCCATTTTACTAACTCAGCAATTTTCCAAGAATGCACACTCTGTCGTCGTTTATGCTACGACAGTCATACTGATTATTTAACGCTGACCAGTTCTTGTTTCATTCTCTAGCACATGGACAAGGCAATTGTTCATAAGTAGATAGAAAAGCTTGGAACTAGCTATGCGTTCTAAATACTTTAAATTAATATAAATTCCGAATATAAGGAGATATTCTCATGACTGGTATTTCACGTGCTTATAATGATTGCAACACTGGTGCTTGCGGTAGCAACTGGGGCAACTGGGGCAACTCAGGTGACTGGGGCAACTGGGGTGGCCGTCATCATCGTGGTGATTTAGCAGACTTCGGTGGTCGTTGGGGTGGTCGTGGTGACTTCGGTCGCTGGGGCGGTGACAGCTGGGGTGGTCGTTTTAATGACTGGGGCAACGGCAGAAACTATGGTCCAGTTGTATTAGATCGCAATTCATGGGGTGATGAGCAAGTTGTACGTCATCGCACTGAAGGCCGTTCACAAACTGACGCTTGGGGCAGCAGCTGGGGTAATCCTGATCGCGGTAACAACTGGGGTAGTTTCGGTTTTTCACCACGTTGGAACAGTGATCTTGATTTGAGAGCTGGCCGTTTATATGACAATTTCTGTGATATTTGCTAATTAATGCATTAATATCCTGACATTTGTCAGTTAGCTTGGAAAGAGACTGTTTAAAAACAGTCTCTTTTTTTTGATAAGCCCTTATAGGATAAATAAAATTCGTTTGATTGCTATCTGTTGTTGAATAGCTGACTCTTCTCAGAGTCCTATTCTCACTAAATACTTTAAAATCTTCTGTTTATAGTTATTTTAAAAAAGCAAGCTTTAAGCTCCTATTATCTTTTTTTTCAAAAATGTATGCTAACTTTTTTGTTAAGCTGTACAGATATTTTATATTTTTGGTTTTATATGGAATTTGCAGATTTTATCGTGCCTTATGCTACGTTCATCGCCCAGTGGCTATCTTTAAAATAAAGCCTGATGGATGATTATAGGCGTGGACAAGCAGTATATAGCTTCCACAAGCTGAGAAAAAATCAGCTAATTTATAGCTTGATTTTATAACAATTTATTTAAACTGGAGATTCCAATGAACTCAATTAATCGTTTTGGTAATGACCGTCCACATGGTAACTGGGGTCGTGACAATGATCACCGTGGTAACTGGGGTCGTGACAATGATCACCGTGGTAACTGGGGTCGCGGTAGCTGGGGTGCAAACCATGGCCCACGTGGTGACTATGGCTTTGGTCGTGGTAGCTGGGGTGCAAACCATGGCCCACGTGGTGACTATGGCTTTGGTCGTGGTAACTGGGGTTGGGGTGCAAACCATGGCCCACGTGGTGATCGTTTTGACAACCACTTTGCAAATCTTTTCAGCGGTTGGAAACGTAATATTCACTAATACTACTTTTAAGTTATCTTAAAAGAACTGAATATTATTAAAAAGGCTAGCAGATATGCTAGCCTTTTTGTTTTGCTGTTTCAGTATAGTAATTGTTTCTAAAATTAATCTTTGGCTTTTCTGGGGATTAATATTCTTGCAAAATTATAGTGAGTTAAAACATTAAGTTGCTGGATTTTTGGCTTACATAAAACGTCTATTTTTCGGCTTAAAAACGCTTATTATTGATAATAGAAAATACTATTCTGGTTAAGATTGGCTAAAGTTGATTTTTTGAGTTATAGGATCACACATCCTGTGCTTGTTTTTTTACAGAAAATCCTAATATTTTAACTTGCTGAAGTGTAATAATTCTATCCAATTTTTTATGGTCTGTTTGGTATGTAACTGGGTTCAAAGGATATTTTTCGGGAAAGAATTTCTTGCTTCAGCATGTATCATTACATTTTATCGTCATTTACTAGGCGGTGATCATTGTTGGGGTTTAGTTGAAATAGTAAATTAAGCACTATAGCGGCACGGACAGCTTAATAAAGTCCTAAATACAGGAAAATTATTAATTAATTTTTCTTATGGTTTGGCTTTTTTATAACCACCTAAGTAAATATTCATTTAGGAGATCTAAACATGGGATTTTCAGTTTCACCTTGGGCAGGCAATTCTGCTGCAACTGTAGCGACCGCTAAATCTATTTCAACTAGCACTGTTATGATTAATGATGGCTATTTAGGCCGTGGCTTGGGTTTAGGTCGTGGTTTTGGTGATGTGGGTCGTGGCTTTGGTGATATGGGCCGTGGTTTTGGTTTAGGCCGTGGCTTTGGTGATATGGGTCGTGGTTTTGGTTTAGGCCGTGGCTTTGGTGATATGGGTCGTGGTTTTGGTTTAGGCCGTGGCTTTGGTGATATGGGTCGTGGCTTACCAACGGCTGGCTTTGGCCGTGGTTTGTTACCTGGTGGCTTTGGCCGTGACCTGATGGGTTATAAGCCTAGCCTCGGCGGTGTATTTGGCCCTAATTTCAATGCAGGCTGGGGGGCTCGTAGCGCT
>NZ_AQVE01000002.1 GCF_000371925.1 Thiolinea disciformis DSM 14473
GTGAAGGAGGCTTGCTCCACAAACCTTTTAAACGCGTCCCAATCCTGAATGGTATGCCGACGTCCACGCGACCACACCTCCGGCTTTAAACGTCCTTCCGCCTGCCAGCGTATCCAGTCATCCAATGTCGTTCGCGCTATTTGAAACTCGCGACACACTAAACTTTTATTCTGATGCCGTTCATAAGCCGCCAACACGCGTTCTCGTAATTCTAAACCATACACACCCATCGCGGAGCGTCTCTTGAGAATTGACCAGTATTAGAGTGTAGCTTAATTAGCAGAATTTACTATATAATGCGTGCTGGTTTTTCGACAACTTGCACCGTGAGGTCATCATATTGCTCAGGAATCTTTTCCAAACAGTCTTGCACGGTGCCAATACAGTTAGTACGCCATGTTTGATGTGCGTCTTGCTTCTTCACGCGTCGTGTAGTTGAAGTGTATTGCGCTGCTTCGGCGCGCAACTCAGTACGTGCGCGTTCAACCTCGATGACTTCATCTACTTCTTCATAAATAGCAGGTTCTATTTCTTGCTGATGTCGAGCCGGTTCAACTTGAACAACCATGTCACGCCAAGCCATTTCGCTAGGAATATTGGTATAAGAGACTGAACTCTCGGTCACCATCACGCGTTTTTCACGTAGCTGAAAAGTAGCCGGTTGTAAAACCTCCGCTTTGCAGGCTGTTGTGAAGGTGGCCATCGCGGGTAGTGGCCATGTTAAAATACCAAATAACCAAACACAGGTATGGATAGTTTGCAGCTTATCCCTAGTGATCATGCAATTTATCTTGTAATGATTGTGAGGCAGTGAATGTGCCCAAAAGCCCTAATTACAGGTTTGTAGCGGACGGCAAAAGTTTAGCAGTTTTTAACAAATCGTATAGGTAATAGTGCAAATTATGCCGCTTCTTCAACTAAATGAAAGATTTCACCGGTTAGTTTATCTATTTTTTCAATAGAACCACGTCCCTGTTTCCAGACCCGTTTAGTGTTGGTCGGCTTAGTGGTGTCATGGTGGTTGACCCGTTTAGGCGTCGCTTGGGGTGCGGATTTGACTGGTGTTTGTATTGGAGCAGTCGCTTTTTCTGACTTTTCTTTAGCGGGTTGTACTGCATTTACCACAACAAGCTTTTCCTGATTGGCTGCTGTTTTGGGTGCGATTGGCAAGGTAATAATTTCATGAGGCAGTACTTTCGGTAATACCACCGGATTGTAAGCAGGTGTTTCTAAGGTACGTTTAACAGGAGCAGCTGGTGTTGTTGCTACCTTAACTGGAGGGGCTACCGTTGTAACTTCCATAATCTCTGGTTCAAGCTCTAATGGTCTATCGGTGATTTTAGGTTGCTTGAGCAAGGGATAGGGGTTATTGCGATAGGCTTCAGCGATACAGTGACGATTATTAACCGTTTGGTAGTAATTTTTAGGAAAGGCAGTCGCATTCTGTGCGAGCACGGTCACTGTATGAAAAGATTCTTTATTGGATAAGGACATAGCCATTACTCAAGCCGTTAATCGTCATCGGATTCAGCTAGTATTCATAAAATTGAAAGTGCGTGCAGGCTTAGCTGTGATGGGGTTTAGCAATTTAGAGATAAGTGGAGTGAGCTGTCGTGTTAACACTAGTCAACGGTGCATTTCCCTTATATTATCTGGCTATTTGAGCGCAATGCGCTGGATAGTTTTATGAGTAAGTATTGGAACCCTTTGGTTCAAAAGCTTGAGCCTTATACTCCTGGTGAACAACCAAAAGATCAACGTTACGTCAAGCTGAATACCAATGAATGCCCATACCCGCCTGCACCTGAAGTGTTTGAAGCGATTACAGAAGAACTTGATGAGTCTTTGCGCTTATATCCCGATCCGAATGGCGATATTTTAAAACAAGCGGTAGAGGATTTTTATGGTTTGCCCTCTAAATATGTCTTTGTCAGCAATAGTTCAGATGATGTATTAGCGCATGTATTTCATGCTTTATTTCAGTCAGACAAGCCGGTTTTGTTTCCTGATATTTCGTATAGCTTCTATCCGGTTTATGCCAATCTTTATCAGCTAAAAACAGAGCAAATTCCTTTACGCGAGGATTTTAGTTTAGTGCTGGAGGATTATCATAAACCCAATGGAGGCATCATTTTTCCTAACCCCAATGCACCCACGGGACTTGCCGTAACGACTGCGCAGATTGAATCTTTAGTTAAAGTGAATACTGAGTCTGTGGTGGTGGTGGATGAAGCTTATGTTGATTTTGGTGCCGAAACGGTAGTGCCTTTGCTTACCCAATACCCGAATTTATTGGTGGTACAAACCTTATCAAAATCACGTTCTTTAGCGGGTTTGCGCGTAGGTTTTGCGATGGGGCACCCTGATTTAATTGAAGCCTTAGAACGGGTAAAAAATTCATTTAATTCTTACCCACTAGGGCGCATGGAATTAGCGGGTGCTGCAGCCGCTTTAAAAGATCGCACGCATTTTAAGGCAAATTGCGCCAAGATTATGTCGACGCGTGAGCAAGTGACCAAAAACTTACAACGTTTGGGTTTTACGGTATTACCGTCCTCGGCCAACTTTGTATTTGCTGCTCCCGCCCAAGGTAATGCAGAGGAGTTATATTTAGCCTTAAAACAGCGCGGTGTCTTAGTGCGTTTCTTTAAAAAACCACGTTTGGAGCGTTTTTTAAGAATTACGATTGGAACTGATAGAGATATGGCTATCTTACTCGATCATTTGTTTGAATTGGTTGGTTAATAGTGGTAAAGCGTCAAGCCTTGGAGGCTTACTTAAATACTTTATTAAATGTAGCAAAGTTTCGCGATTATGCCCCTAATGGTTTACAGGTAGAAGGGCGTGAGGATATTCGTCGTTTGGTGACAGGCGTGACTGCCTCACAAGCTTTATTAAATGCAGCACTGGAATGGAAAGCGGATGCCATTTTGGTACACCATGGCTACTTTTGGAAAAGTGAAGCAGCCGCTGTAGTGGGGATGAAAAAGCAGCGTCTTGCTACTTTGCTAACAAACGATATTAGTTTATTTGCCTATCATTTGCCCCTCGATGCTCACGCGGAGTTTGGTAATAATAGTCAACTCGCCAAACACTTGGGTTTTATAGTGGATGCTTATATGGATGAGCGTGAATTACAAGGGGTGGGGTTGGTGGGTCATTTACCTGAGCCGATGAGTTTGGCAAGTTTGGGGCAACATATTGCTAAGCTATTAGAGCGTGAGCCGATATTGATTGCGGGTGGTGAACATTTGATTTCGCG
Organism: Thiolinea disciformis DSM 14473; assembly: GCF_000371925.1. Lineage (GTDB taxonomy): Bacteria > Pseudomonadota > Gammaproteobacteria > Thiotrichales > Thiotrichaceae > Thiolinea > Thiolinea disciformis. Next base: position 3,263 of record NZ_AQVE01000002.1, read on the forward strand.
CATTGCTTGGTGCACCGGTGGTGCGCAAAGTTATATTGATCATGCCGCCAGTTTGCGGGTAGATGCGTATTTAAGTGGTGAATTGTCGGAGCCCACGACCCATAGCGCACGTGAAAATGGGATTCACTACGTGGCGGCAGGTCATCATGCTACTGAGCGTTATGGAGTAAAAGCTTTGGGGGAGCATCTTGCAGAGCAGTTTGATCTTGAGTGTCAGTTCGTGGATGTAAATAATCCTGCTTAAAGTCAGATTCTACTGCGATTTTTTATGCTATGATCGCCGCCAGAAATTTAGCGCCGTGTTCATGGAGGCGTCAGTTGTAACCGGAATTGAAGGCTTGCTGTTTGTTTAGCTTAACCAATAGCGGGCATAAGTTTTGATCATTTGGGAGTAGGCTAACGATGGCAAATTCTGGAGTAGACACCAAGCGTCGTCGCTTTCTCATTGCCGCGACTTCGGTCGTAGGGGCAGTGGGAGTGGCGCCGCTGGCATATGCATTCCTTGGATCGATGGCTCCCAGTGCACGTGCTTTAGCAGCAGGTGCACCGGTAGAGGTCGATGTTAGTAAAATTGAAGCTGGGCAACTCACGCGCGTGTTGTGGCAGGGCAAGCCGGTTTGGGTGGTAAATCGCACGCCGGAGATGCTAAGCAATTTGCCTTCCTTAGATAATGCATTACGTGACCCCAATTCAGACGTTCTTACCCAACAGCCTGAATATGCGAAAAATGCAACGCGTTCTATTAAACCCGAGTATGTGGTGTTAGTTGGCATTTGTACTCACTTAGGTTGTTCACCCGGTTACCGTCCAGAAGTAGCGCCTGCTGATTTGGGCGCTGAATGGAAAGGTGGATGGCTTTGTGCTTGTCATGGTTCACGCTTTGACTTAGCAGGACGTGTTTATAAAAACGTTCCGGCTGCTACTAACTTAGTAGTGCCGCCACATTATTATAAAACTGACAATATTGTCTTAGTCGGTTTAGATGGAGGAAAGGCGTAATGGCAGATCATCCTAAGCATAACTATACGGGTTTATTAGGCTGGGTCGAAGATCGTTTCCCCTTGATGGAGACGTGGAATTATCACTTAGCTCAATATTATGCGCCGCGAAACTTTAATATTTGGTATTACTTCGGCTCATTAGCGATTCTCGTTTTAGTTTTTCAGATTTTTTCTGGCTTATTCCTAGCCTTCCATTATAAGCCTGATGCTGCTTTGGCCTTTAATTCGGTTGAGTACATCATGCGTGATGTGCCAGGCGGTTGGTTCATCCGCTATATGCACTCCACCGGTGCATCCTTCTTCTTTATCGTAGTCTACCTACATATGTTCCGCGCACTGATCTACGGATCCTATAAAGGCAAGCGTGAACTATTATGGTTGATTGGTATGACCATTTACTTAGCGCTCATGGCAACTGCCTTTATGGGTTACTTATTACCATGGGGACAAATGTCTTTGTGGGGTGCGCAAGTTATCATTAACCTGTTCAACACTATTCCTTTTATTGGTGAGCAGTTATCAGTTTGGTTACGGGGTGATTTCGTATTAAGCGATGCAACCTTAAATCGTTTCTTCGCACTGCACTTCTTTATCCCTGTCATTGTGTTACCAGCTTTAGTGTTTGTGCACATGGTAGCCTTACATGCAGTGGGTTCGAATAATCCTGATGGTATTGAAATTAAACAAGGCCCTAAAGGTAATCGTTGGAGTCCAGATGCACCGAAAGATGGTATTCCTTTTTTCCCTTATTACATCGTAAAAGATGTCTTTGGTGTTGGCGTCTTCTTATTCGTGTTCTTTGCGGTCTTGTTCTTTGCGCCAGAAATGGGCGGCTTTTTCTTAGAACCCCCTAACTTTGAACCGGCTAATGCTCTGAAAACACCGCTTCATATCGCACCTGTGTGGTATTTCACACCGTTCTATACCATTTTACGTTCGATTCCCGATCCATGGTATGGCACAGTGGGTATGTTCTCAGCCATTATTTTGTTGTTCTTATTACCTTGGATTGATAAAAACCCTATCAAATCATGGCGCTATCGCAATGCCTCACACATGGCTAACTTACTTCTATTTGCTATTGTGTTCTTAATTTTGGGTTGGATGGGCACTAAGAGTGTTGAGCCACTTTATAAAGAGTTAGGCACTCGCATGACTCAAATCTACTTCCTATTCTTTGTGGTGCTAGGTATTCATAGTCGTCCGTTTGCCAATAGCCAACCTTCTAATGTCTTAGGTATTTTGATCGCAGTGGTCTTAGGTTTGCTAGTGTGGATCGGTAGTGGCTTCTTATCTTTTGGCGGTATTTTTGCTGGGATAGTTGTTGGTTTGGCTTTTGCGTTGATCTTTATGTTAGGTAATTTTATAGCGAAGCAATACTTCGGTAAGAATGGCGTTAAAGCACGTTATGCAGCGTGGTTCTTCATTTTGTTAGGACTGATCATTTTCTATGATGTCTATTTCCGCTTCGTGCCTAGCGACACCACGGCAACCGTACAAATGTTGCTGCAATTGATTTGGCCGGTGGTGTATTTAGGCGTGACTTTGTTGTTGCCTGCTTTGTCGCCCAGCGTTAATGCAGAAAAACCAGTGCCTGAGCGCGTAACTGAGTAAGGGGTAAACCAATGAAAAAGTTTATAAGCGGTATGCTATTGGCGTTGTCAGCAGCCGTTCTACCAGTAAGCGGCGTTCTGGCTTCAACAGGTGTTGAGCTGCCGCCTGTGAAGGCTAATATTCACGACAAGCAGAGTTTGCAACGTGGTGCAAAATATTTCGTGAATTATTGTATGGGTTGCCATAGTTTAGGTTCTAGCCGTTATAATCGTGTGGCTCAAGATTTAGGGCTTTCCCCAGAGCAGGTCAAAGATAATTTTATCTTTACCCGTGATGACGATGGCGAGCTCCAAAAGCCGGGCGATTTAATGACCAACGCGATGCGTAAAAAATACGGTGAGGCCGTTTTTGGTGTAGCACCGCCTGATTTGTCTTTGTCAGGACGGTTACGCGGGGAAACGTGGATTTACCATTACCTGAAATCCTTTTACGCGGATAGAACCCGTCCTTTTGGCGTGAATAATACGGTTTTCCCTAATGCAGGTATGCCACATGTATTATGGGAGTTACAAGGTCTACAACGTTTAGAGGTCAAGGAAGAGCATGGCCACAAAACGGAAACCTTGGTGTTAGATCAACCCGGTAAGCTATCACCCGCTAAATATGATGAAGTTGTCATGGATTTGACTAACTTTTTAGTCTATGTCGGTGAACCTTCTAAATTATCGCGCCCTACCATTGGCATATTTGTGCTAATCTTTTTAGTAATCTTCACAGCTGTTGCGTATCTGTTGAAGAAGGAATACTGGAAAGATGTTCATTAATAGTAAATTGATATAAGATTTACTCCATTAATGTGTAACTGCTGCTCCAGAATTCTGGGGCAGCTTTTCTTTTTTGAACCAAGGAGTTTCTGCTCACTATGGCATCAATTTCCAGTCGCCGTTCCGTGATGACCTTATTTTCTGCCGCCGATTGTGCCGACAGCCATCGCGTGCGTATTGTATTAGCTGAAAAGGATATTACGGTTGATGTACTGAATATCAATCCAGATGACAAGCCGGATGACTTAGCTGAATTAAACCCCTATAACACCACTCCTACTTTGATTGATCGTGATTTGGTACTATACGATGCACGTATCATCATGGAGTATTTGGACGAGCGTTTTCCGCACCCGCCCTTGATGCCAGTCGATCCGGTCACACGTGCCCATTCACGCTTGGCTTTATTCCGCATTGAAAAAGATTGGTTTTCATTGATTGCTGATATTGAAAGTGGTGATGATAAGCTGGCAAGTCAAGCACGTAAGATTTTACGTGAAAGTGTGTTATCAGCTGCCGAAGTATTTGCCATTAAGCCTTACTTTTTAAGCGATGAATATACCTTAGTGGATTGCACCATAGCGCCTGTCTTGTGGCGTCTACCTAAGTATGGTATTGATGTTCCAGCGAAGCAGGGTAAACCTATCCTGAAATACATGGAACGTGTTTTTTCTCGCGATGGCTTCCAACAATCCCTTAGCAAAGTTGAAAAAGCGATACGCCCATGACTCCAAAACGTCCTTATTTGCTGCGTGCTTTCTATGAGTGGATACTCGATAATAATATGACGCCGCATATCCTCGTGAATGCGAATGCGAAAAATGTGTCAGTACCCAAGCAGCATGTGAAGGATGGTCGTATTGTCTTGAATATTAGCCCAACGGCCATTCAAGATTTTATGATGGATAATGATGCAGTGAGCTTTAGCGCTCGGTTTGGCGGGGTAGCGTTTTATGTGTATTGCCCCGTCTATTCGATTTTGGCGATTTACTCCCGTGAAACTCAAGATGGCGCATCCTTCCCCGAAGATGAGTATGCGCATTTAACTTCTGATACTGATCTCCACGAAGAAGAGTTGCCCGAGCCTAAACGCCCCGTTACACCTGTTTTAAGTGATGTTTCGAAGAAAACTTCTACCAAGAAAAATTCATCTGATGATAATAATGATAAACCCCCTCCAAAATCACGTCCCTCGTTGAAGGTCGTTAAATAGTTCGCATGATCTCTTTAATTGCTGCCATGACGCCAAGTCGTGTTATTGGCAAAGCGGGTGTCATGCCTTGGCATTTGCCTACTGATTTAGCTTGGTTTAAACGCCATACCTTGGGCAAGCCCGTGATCATGGGGCGAAAAACATGGCAGTCGATAGGACGCCCTTTACCGAATCGAACTAATATTGTGATTTCACGCTCTCAGCCCGAACATGAGGCAGGCGCTATTTGGGTAACTGATCCGGAGGCGGCAATCAGACAAGCAGCGTCAGCATCCGAGGTGATGATCATCGGTGGGGGGCAACTCTATGAGTATTTCCTGCCTCAATCTCAGCGTTTGTATATAACCTTAGTGCAGGCTGAGTTGGCCGGTGATACGTGGTTTCCTGAGTATCAGGCTGAGCAATGGCAGTTGGTGGAGCGGCATGGGCACCCTAAAGATGCCAACCATCTTTATGACTGTGAGTTTATGATACTAGAACGTATTTAAAGCTCACGTACGACGCGAAAACCAAGATTGACATCTAATTCATCCCAATAGCGTTTTTTGCGTGCAGCACTGCGCGCTAATACGGCTGGGTCAAACCACGATCCCCCTTTAGTCACGTACCAATGTGGATCGGTATTGCTGGTCGGGCTACCGTCGCGATTAGCGCCTAAATGTGAACTGCTCCAATGCGTATTAGTAAACTCCCATACATTGCCGTGCATATCAAAGAGCCCCCATACATTAGCGGCGCGTAGGCCTACTTCACTAGCTTGTACACTTGGTATACAACGTGGCCAGTACCAGCGCTTTTTTTCTAAGGCTTCTTGATAAGGGTAGGCTGGATTAAATTGCACTTCTTTACAGGAGACCGTATGCCCAAAACTAAATGGGGTAGAGCTTCCAGCACGTGCCGCATATTCCCATTCTGCTTCAGTGGGTAAGCGATAGCGTTGGCCGGTTTCCTCATTAAGCCATGCTAAATAAAGTTTAATATCCTCTAAACGCACATTAATCACGGGATAACGTCCGCGACTCCAAATTAACTCAGGGCGCAATTGCCATTCAGTCGCGGTGCGGAAGCGCTCAAATTCTTCAGCGGTCACGGGATAGCATCCGATAGCAAATGCTTGGGCTAATGTGACAGTGTGTTGCGGATATTCTTCGCGGCGATGCCCAAATTCTTGTGCTGTTGATCCCATGCTAAAACGACCGGCCGGAATCACCGCTAAAGCAGGGCCATAACCACCACTTTTCATCTTATCTTGAAAAAAATGGTGAGAACTATAAGAGGTAGCACTATTTTTTTGTAAGTCAAGGAGTTGTGTTTCAGTTAAATCATGTACATAAGCTAGGGATGTATCGGGAAGAGCATTGACCGCCAACATGCAGAACTCCACAACGTAAACTTGAAATAAGTAGCTTTTATTAGCTAATGTTAATATTCACAATTTAGCACCCCTACCCCAGTAGCTCAAGCAGTACCGCATTCAGTAAGGCTTAATTATAATCAAATTATTACATCAGATAATTGGTCATCATTTATATTTATAAATAGACTCGGTTTTCTGATAGTATTGTTCCATAGTCAAATCATAATTATTAGAAGTACTATGAAAACTCGAATGCTACGTGCTCAGTCTGGTCTAAGTTTGCTTGAAGTGCTTATTGCCGTTGTTGTGCTCTCTGCCGGTTTATTAGGGCTTGCAGGTTTACAAGTCGCTGGCCTGAAAAGTTCGCAAAATACCACGGCACAACAACAAGCCACTTTGGCCGTTTACAATTTATTAGAAAAAATGCGTGCCAATCGGCAAGCTGCGATAGCAGGCAGTTATAGTAGCCCTACACCTTATACCGCAGCAATGTGTGACAGACCGATTGCAGTAGGTTGCCAATATACAACGTGTACCAGTACGCAAATTGCTCAGCAAGATATCCGCGATATTATGTGTGGTACGAATTCGACCAGTGGCAGTGGTGGTGCATTGACACAAAATGCCGGAGTCTCACTCCGGATTAGCTGTACCGTGCCAACGGATTGCAGTCAAGGTATCGAGTTCGACGTTCAATGGACCGAGCGTAAGCTAGATGAAGTCAAAGGAAGTGTGGCCATAGCCTGTGGTGATGGTTCTCTTAACGCTGCCTGCACTTTTAATGTTAATAGAGATAAAAATAATCCGGTTTCCATGCAATTAAGAGCGCGTTTATAGTGCTATGAATACTTACTTTTATAAAAATAATAAAAAGCAAGCAGGACTTTCCTTAGTAGAACTACTGATCGCAGCCATGTTGGGTGTCTTTGTGATTTCTGGTCTGGGAGCTGTTTATATCAGTAGCAAACAAAGTTATCTGCTCCGTGAGCAAACCTCTGAGCTAGATGAGAATGCTCGTACGGCTATTCGTGCTTTGCGTGAACATCTCGAGCATGCGGGCTATTCTTCAACCGTAGGGCAGCGTGTTTATCCTTATATTTTGCCAACAACAGCCTCGATTCCGAGTACGACGAGTTGTACTAGTTCAGAAACCAGCATCATCAATCCGTCAGTGCTTAAAATTACCGCTAATGGGGGGGTAGCAAGTCCTGATCAAATTGCGGTGACTTATGTTGCGGATCAGTCATTGAACACTGATTGTACTGGAGGCGCCTTACCCGATGCCTGTATGCCACCAGCGATGGAGAAGCGCCAAGCCCAGATGATTTATAGCTCTTTTTATTTAACGAGTTCAAGTGCACAGAAAAATAGCTTAGGTACCAGTATACCCAGTTTGCAATGTGCGGGGTCGCGTAATGCCACCGCGCAACCAATTGCTCAAGGTATTGAAAATATGAAGATTCTGTATGGGGTTGATCTGACGGTTCCAGCGGCTAATGAAAGGCGCTTATGGGATGTAGATGCGTATCTAACTGCCGCTCAAGTGACCTCTGCGAATGCTTGGGACAAGGTAGCTGCGATTCAAGTTGCTTTATTAGTAAGAAGTATTGAGCCTGCCTTCCCCCAAGCACAAAGTGCTAAATACGATTTAATCGGAACCGTTATTAATACGAATGACCGCTATCGGCGTGCGGTGTATAGCACCACCATTTATTTACGCAATATAGCGCGTTAAGGCTAAGAGGTATTGGTATGTACATAACTCAAGCAAGACAACAAGGCGCTGCTTTATTGTGGGGGATGGTTTTATTATTGGTACTGACAGTAATCGGTGTGGCAGCAGCCCGCATGGGCGTTACCGATACCAAGATTGTAGGCAACGAAATGAGTGCGATGTTAACGTATCAGGACGCCGAATCTTTGCTAAACCAAATGCGTCCACCCTTGGATCAATTAGCGCCCGAAGCTACCTTATCCTATTTAAAAATGACGATAGAAGCCGAAGCGCATAAAAAAGCGTTTGAGGCAAATCAGACAGGGGCAGCTACCAGCGGTCAAATTATAGTGAATTATGGCGAGCGTTTAACGCAGTGCAATCCACAAGAGGGTTATGCCATGCGGATTGAGATGACACCAGAAGCAGGGGGCTATGAATGTAATAGTTTCATTATTACTGCTAAGAGTCATTTAGTGGGATCAGGAAATCATAGTACTCATTCGATGGGAGTTATGCATTTTTCGCCAGCACGTAGCCAGACTCTTTCTTCAAGCAAATAGACTGAAAGGCAAATAACAATGAAAATAAAAAAGCAAAGTGGCTTTTCCTTATTGGAATTAATGATTGTACTAGCCATTATTTCCATACTAGCAGGTGTTGCTTACCCTAGTTATACCAACCATGTGCGTAAAGGCAAACGTGCCGATGCTAAAGTGGCCTTACAAAATGCCGCCCAGCAAATGGAGGCGTTTTATATAAGAAATAATTATCGCTATAGCCCTAAAGCGCTAGATAGTTCATTAGATAGCAATGCAGACACTGGGACGATTAGCTCACCTGAAGGACAGTATACGATTGTGGCTCAGGTTCCTAGTGGAACGACACCACCAAGAAGCACTTATGTCCTTACTGCAACAGCTAAGCCCAATTCAACGCAAGCTAAAGACAAGGACTGTTATCGATTTCGTCTAGATAACACGGGTCAAAAAACCTCTTTAAAGCAGGTCTCCGGCGGAGTAGCCTTTAATCAACCCGACACTTGCTGGTAATCATTTGAACAGTTGGCCTGAGTGATAGTATAAAAATAAGCGGAAAGAATTATGAAAAATCAGCCGGATGGTTATTTTAATTGGCAAGTTCTGCGGCATGGAGTAGGAATTTTAGTTTGTAGTTTCTGCTTGGCTTGGACAGCAGCTCAGGCAGATGAGACGGAAATATTTGCTCAAAATGATGCAAGTTCAGTGAATAACAATATTTTATTTCTACTGGATGTCTCGGGTAGTATGGGAAGCATTGTGCCTGATAGTGAAGGTAAGACCCGACTCAAGGTACTTCAAGAAACCTTTAAGGATGTGATTACCCAAGCACCATCTAATGTAAATGTAGGGCTTCTGCATTATGCCAATAGTAGCAATGGCTCAGAGTTTTCCGCATATAATTGGAATGCTATTAAAGGTGTTAGTTTTCCAATTAGTAGTATTAATGCAAATGCGACTTCGATCATCGGTAGTGCAGCCTCCACCGATTATTTGCCAGATCCTCCAGCATCGGGGATTCCGGTCAGAAACTATCTGAGTAATGTAGTTGACAGTTGGTCTCCGAGCGGTTACACGCCGATTGTTGATGCGTTGTATGAGGCAACGCGTTATTTTCGTGGCGAGGCACCGGTTTGGGGCGCTTTCGCGCGTAGTAGTGGCGGAAAAGAGTTTGAGAGTTGGCATGCACACCCTTCTACCTATGCAACGGGCGCTTGTTCTCAATACAACTCAGTGACTTGTAATAAAGATAATGGTGAGTGCACCACTTATGTGAATGAACAAAAAGCCACCCTCTCTGATTGTCGCACCGAAGAGGTTTCTTGTAATATCCTCACAGATTTGCTGAACGGTTGTGCACTGGTGCCCTTTAGCTTTCCGCCTCGGTATACTATGTCGGCCAACACTTGTCAGGCCAATTATTGCGCGGTTCAAGGTAAAAAGTATTATAAATCGCCCATTAGGTATACCTGCCAAGCCAACTATATTGTTTTGATGTCAGATGGTAAGCCGGAATACCTGAGTACTAGCGCTAATCTATCGGCGTCGATAAATACTTACCCTCAATCTGTAGAACCAGGCAATGCCAGTGGTGGCGTAACGCTCACGCCAGCTAGAACGCAAGCGCAATTTCCTTATACGATTCCTAAGTTGGTTACTACACCCGCTTTAGATTCAACGGGTATGAGTAGCCCTCTGGTTAAAGCAGATGCCGCGACCATTTGTGTGGATGATCCCCAAGGTTTTAAAAGTGGTAAATGTGGTGCAGAGTTGACACGTTTTTTGGCAACACGTGATCAAGCGGTCTTAATTCCGGGCACACAAACCGTAAAAACTTACACTATTGCTTTTGGTTTAGATGACCCTGATGGGATGGCCTATTTAGCCTCATTAGCAACCGTTGAAGGGGGGGCTTATACTGCCAAAAATCGTGACGGTCTAGCCGATGCGTTTAATAATATTCTCAGTAATATTCAGCAAAGATCTTTGTCTTTTAGTTCCCCCTCTTTCACAGTCGATGAAAATCAGTTCCTATCGCAAGGCACTGATGTTTATGTCCCCGTATTTGACGCAAGCCGTTCAACCTTGTGGTCTGGCAATTTACGCAAGTACAAAATGGATGCTCAAGGGGTTGTCGTAGGTAAGCGTCTAAATGGTTCTCCAGGGCCTGCCTTTACGGATAAGGGAACCATTAATCCTGATGTGATGGATTTTTGGTCTAAAGAATTACACGGTATTGATGCATCGATAGGCGGTGCCGCGTCTTTATTAAAGCCTGCTGAGCGGACAATATGGACTGACATCAATACGACTTCGGGTAGTGTTGCTTTAGTTAGGATTCAGAATGCGACCACTAGCATGTTAACGCCTACTAAGCGTGTCACTCGAAATAGCTTATTACCTTGGGATCAAAACCCAAAGAAAAGTTGTTGGGGCAATTATAAGGATTGCTCCGGTACAGAGCATACGGTTGAAGGTGATCTCGAAACCGGTGCAGGCTGTGTTGATATTGCCCAAGTGACTACTTGTCCAGGTATACAACCCACCGAAAGTGAAAGAGAAACCTTAGTTAATTTTGCATTGGGCTATAAGAATGGCAATCCTGATGCAGGCGCACGCTATCACATGGGCGATACCCTCAATACTAAACCTGTATCTGTCAATTATGGTAATGGTAAAAACATAGTCTTTCTGGGAACAAACGAGGGTTATTTACATGCGTTTGATGCCAATTCTGGAAAAGAGCATTGGGCTTATATACCAAGACCACTCTTGAAAAATATTGGCTTTTTTATGAGTAATGATAGTGGTCGTGAACACCTCTATGGTATTGATGGTGCATTAACCGTGCTGCGAAAAGATAAAAATAATGATGGCATTATTCGCCGTAGTGACGGAGATAGCGTGTATGTATTTTTCGGTTTGCGTCGAGGTGGACGTGATTACTATGCTTTAGATATTACCGAGCCTAATTCTCCGCGCTTACTGTGGTGGAATCACGCTTCGCGTCCAGGCTTTAATACCTTAGGGGAGGCTTGGTCTAAGCCTACCTTGTCACGTATGCGTGTGCAGAATGGTAATGAACCCCCTGTTGTTAAAGATGTTTTAGTATTTGGTGCTGGTTTTGACCCGAACAAAGAGGAACAAAGCCCTAAGCGTCCTGAAGATAATTGGGGTAAGGATGTTTATATCGTTTCCTTAGAAACGGGTGAGCTGATCTGGTCATTGCAACAAGGCTATAATCGCGGTGGCGCTATTAAAGGTGCAAATAAGTTAAAACATAGTATTACCGGTGATATTCGTATTCTAGACATGGATAGTAATGGGTCTTTAGATCGCCTTTATTTCGCAGATACCGGAGGCAATGTTTGGCGGGTCGATTTGGATGCAGATATTTATGATTCTGACCCCTCCTATTATGACTACCAAGATGCCTTGCTAACACAAATTGCTGATTTAGGGGGCGGTAATGGTAACAAAGATCATCGCAAGTTTTACTATGAACCCGATACCGCAATGCGGATGCAAAATGGTAAACCGATTCTAACAATTGCTCTAGGCAGTGGTTACCGTTCGCATCCTTTAGACACTGAAGCGGAGCAAGATCGTTTCTATGTGTTAATCGATCCTAATCCGTATGGTTTGCCTCCGAATAATTTTAAGCCGATTACTGAAGCGAATTTAATGGATGCGAATACGATTGAGGCTGGGAAAAATATTCTAAATTATATGAGTAGCGACAAGAATATTTTTGGTTGGTATTTGCCGTTAACACTGGAGGGGGAAAAGGTTTTATCGTCGGCCTTTACCTTTTTAGATAAAGTTATGTTTACAAGTTTTTCTGTGGTAGATGAAGCCGGTAAGCGTAGTGTGCCTGCGCCTTGTGAGCCCGGTAAAAATACCTCCAGAGCTTATATATTAGATCTATTAAGCGGTCGTGGTGTATTGGATTTAGATGGTGCAAAAGATAGTAATGGTCAAAAAGCACCTGATAGATTTAAAGTGGTAGGTGCCTATGAACTGATGGAAGCTCCCCAATTAGTGTTTGGTTCTATTTATAATACTAAGGATGGCTCAGCTTGCACGGGTGCTGGCCAAGATTGTAAGCAGAATATTCAAATCCAAATTGGTAAATATAAATTGCCTTTGATGGACGTCAAGACAGTTGATGCTATAAATAGTACACAAGATTATAACCAAATGATTGATGTGACACGTTTATTGCCACGTTTATATTGGTTAGATAATAGTGTTACAGGTGGTAAGGGAGCAGCGACCGCTCCTTAAGTTACCGATCCTGACTGAGCTAGGCTTTTGTTGCGCAAGTGGCAAAAGCCTTTTTTATTTGTTTACCGCTCAGCTTTAATAATTCTTGTGCGCGATAAACGATCATGCCAAGTCAGTTTCTCGGGATCGAAAATCGCAATCCAAAACCCTGTCCCCAAGGCTAGCCAGCTAAGTAACGACCATGCATAGCGCATAAAAGCCTTTTGCCAATCTAAGGGGCGCCCATCATTATCCACCACACGTAGTTTCCAAGCCCGTAAGCCTAAGGTCTGGCCACCATGTGTCCAAAACCAGCCAAATAAGAAAAAGGCAATGCCAAGCCCTAGTAGAAATAGCATTTTAGCAAGAAGTGAGCCTGCTGGAATTTCTGGTATGCCAAGCACTTTGCTAAGGATGGTGCCAACGATACCGACTAGCAAAAACGAGCTAATACCGATGAGTAAACCATCGTAAAACATAGCACCAAGGCGACGTAAAAAACTGGGGGAGTCAAGTGCACTGGGGTTCATAGCCTATCCTAATTCAGCAAGCGCCAACACTTTAACGGCTTAGACTTTGATACGCAAACCAAAATTACACGAACAAAGTATTGAAAAATCGCTAATATAGTGTAGCGTGCACGTAATCAGTGCATAGCACACTCTGCTGGAGGAGTTATCTTATGTTAGGGCTCATTCGTAAGCTTGTAGTCTTTTACTGTTTTTCAAACCACCATTTCGTATTAAATTTTGTCTAGTCCCTACATCATGGCTGACATCTCATGCTTAAGTCGAGTATAACTAGCAGTCATTTTTCAAAGCGATTTGATCTCTTTCTCTTCTCCCTTAGGTTTTTAAGCCGTTTGTAAAGGTCTTACAAATGATTGAAATTAAAGCTGTGTCAAAACATTTTGGTGGCCTTAAGGCGGTTGATAATGTCACCTTGACTATTAATAAAGGTTCGATAACAGGTTTGGTTGGCCCGAATGGGGCTGGTAAATCGACCTTGTTTAACTTGATTGCGGGCTTGTATCCGCCTAGCTCAGGGCAGATTGTGCTAGATGGTGAAAATGTCACAGGTATGCAGCCTTATCAGCTATTCGCCAAAGGACTACTACGCACTTTTCAGATTGCACACGAATTTTCCAGTATGACTGTACTGGAGAATTTGATGATGGTGCCGGATCGTCAATTGGGTGAGAGCCTTATTAATACTTGGTTACACCGTTCTAAAGTGCGCGCCCAAGAGGAGCAGGTGCGTGCTAAAGCGGAAGAAGTGATTAAGTTTTTAAAAATTTCGCATGTACAGTATGAGCGTGCGGGTAATTTATCAGGTGGACAGAAAAAGCTATTGGAATTAGGTCGTACCATGATGGTAGATGCCAAAGTGGTGTTATTGGATGAGGTCGGTGCTGGTGTTAATCGTACTTTGTTGGGCGAAATTGGTGATGCGATTTTGCGCTTGAATCAAGAGCGCGGTTATACGTTTTGTATGATAGAACACGATATCGATTTTATTGCGCGTTTGTGTAATCCAGTCGTGGTCTTGGCCGAGGGCAAACTATTAATGCAAGGTACGGCTGAGCAGATGCGCAACGATGAGCGCGTAATTGAGGCTTATTTAGGCCGTGGTCTAAAAAATCGCGCTACTATCGGGACAGGCGTGACAGCGGGGGCAAAAGCATGACTTACTTGAAAGCGGTTGGCCTCGTGGGCGGCTATGGCAGTGGCCCTGATATTTTGCACGGCTGTGATCTAGCAGTAGATCGGGGTGAAATTGGGGTGATTGTTGGTCCGAATGGCGCGGGTAAATCAACCGCCATGAAATCGCTACTGGGTATGCTCAATCTACGTGAAGGAAGCGTGACCTTAGATGGAAAAGATATTACCCATCTTGCCCCACAGGCACGTATTGCCGAAGGGATTGCCTTTGTTCCCCAAACTGAAAATGTGTTTACCACGATGACCGTCGAAGAGAATCTGGAAATGGGAGCCTTTCTGCGTCAGGATGATTATTGGGATACCATTGATCAGATTTATCAGCTTTTTCCGATTTTGAAAGAAAAACGTCATCAATATGCCGGTGAATTATCCGGTGGACAGCGCCAACAAGTTGCGGTAGGGCGTGCCATGATGACTAAACCTTCAGTGATTATGCTGGATGAGCCAACCGCAGGGGTTTCACCGATTGTGATGGACGAATTATTTGATCGAATTCTAGAAGTCAAAGCCACTGGGGTAGCCGTCTTGATGGTTGAGCAAAATGCACGTCAAGCTTTAGAAATTGCAGATCGTGGTTTTGTACTGGTGTTGGGGCAAAACCGCTATACGGGCACAGGCGCTGAGCTGCTAGCGGACCCTGAAGTACGTAAATCATTTTTGGGGGGTTAAGGATGACGGACTTTTTAAATGCCTTAGTGCTACTCACCAATTTCGTTTTATTGCCTGCGATTACCTACGGCTCACAGTTAGCGCTGGGAGCTTTAGGCGTCACCTTACTTTATGCCGTGTTACGTTTTTCGAATTTCGCGCAAGGTGAAACGATGGCGATGGGCACCGCCTTAGCGATTTTATGCACGACCTTATTACAAAGTATCGGCGTCAGTTTGGGCGTGTTGCCCACGGCATTGCTGGGTATGTTACCAGCTATTGTTATCATGTGGGGTGTGGTTCTACTCACAGACCGTTGGGTTTATCGTTACTATCGCACGAAACGTAGCAAATCTATTGTTTTCGTGATGGCCTCCGTGGGCGTCATGTTTGTTATGAATGGTCTGGTGCGTTTCTTATTAGGCGCGGGCGATCGCAATTTTGAAGATGGCGAGCGTTTTATTATCAGTGCTGCTGACTTCAAACTTATGACAGGTTTAGAGGAAGGTTTGGCTCTCAAAACCACGCAAGTGATTACGATTGTCTTAGCTGCTATTTTGGTCATTGCCTTATTCTGGTTTTTACAAAAAACCAAAACTGGTAAATCCATGCGTGCCTATTCAGATAATGAAAATCTTGCGCTGTTATCCGGTATTGATCCGCATCGGGTAGTGCGTATTACATGGATGATTTCGGCAACGTTAGCGGTGATTGCTGGGGTTTTGTATGGTCTTGATAAAGGCTACAAACCCTTATCTTATTTTAATTTATTATTACCCATTTTCGCGGCTGTCATTGTGGGTGGTGTGGGCAAACCGGCTGGTGCGATTTTGGGCGGATTTGTCATTGCCTTCACCGAAGGTTTATTGACCTATGCTTACAAAGCTTTCTTAAACTATCTTGTACCCCCCGCATGGTTGCCGGAGGGATTAATTCAATTTTTATCAACGGAATACAAAGTTGCGATTACCTTTGTGATTTTGGTAATTGTGTTATTAGTGCGCCCAACGGGTATTTTGCGGGGTAAAGTAATATGAGTAAGTTATGGCACAATAACACGCTACGCGCCCTCGCTTTTTTCAGCATTATGGCTTTTATGCTCGTGCTGGTTGGTGTGAATCAATCGTGGTCCGTGGCGATTGCGATTTTAAATCTCTGTATTATTTCAGCCATTATGTCATTAGGGCTTAACTTGCAGTGGGGCTATGCAGGTTTATTTAATGTAGGAATTATGGGTTTTACTGCCTTGGGGGGGATAGCGGCGGTTTTAGTGTCTTATCCGCCGGTGAAAGATGCTTGGCAAGTGGGTGGCTTAGGCATTCTAGGTTCGTTAGTGGTTTTATTGGCGACAATTGCTGTGTGTGTGACGTTATACCGTAAACTGCAAAGCTCATCTTACCGTTGGCTGGTTTTAAGTCTCATTATTTTAGTGGGCTATTTCTTATTGCGCTTAGTGTACGAGCCAGCCGTTAAAGCGATTGAAGCAACCGATCCTAGCCGTAGTGGTTTTTTAGGGGGATTAGGTTTGCCTTCCTTATTGTCATGGTTGGTGGGTGGCTTGTTCGCGGCAGGTGCGGCCTGGTTCATTGGCAAAATTGCCTTAGGTTTAAAATCGGATTATTTAGCGATAGCTACCTTGGGCATTGCCGAGATTGTCGTGTCGGTGTTACGCAATGAAGATTGGTTATCACGTGGTGTAAAAAATGTTACCGGTGTACCACGTCCCGTGCCTTATGAGGTAGAACTGCAACAAAGTCCGCGCTTTATTGAATGGGTCAGTAATTGGAATAGCGCTAAGCTTGCCGCCTTGGATGAGGTCGCACGTAATGATGCTTTGCAAAAGTTAGTGTCGGATGCTTCCAGTATTGCTGTCAAGTTAAGCTATACCGGCTTATTTACGGCTGTTCTATTATTAATCTTGTTGCTGTCAGTGCTCGCTTTGCATTCGCCATGGGGACGGATGGTGCGTGCGATTCGCGATAATGAAGTCGCCGCTTCGGCTATGGGTAAGGATGTCAAAGGGCGACACTTACAGATTTTTGTACTAGGCTCAGCCGTATTTGGTATGGCGGGCGCTATGTTAGTCACCTTAGATGGTCAGTTCACGCCAGGGGCTTATAGTCCCTTACGCTATACTTTTTTAGTTTGGGTGATGGTCATGGTAGGCGGGTCAGGCAACAATTTAGGCGCTGTGTTAGGGGGCTTTGTGGTGTGGTTCTTGTGGGTTGAGGCAGAGCCAGCCGGTTTTTGGCTGATGAACACCATCACCAGTGGTTTAGACGATGGGAATGCCTTGCGGACGCACTTAATCAATAATGCCCAATACATGCGTGTGATTGTAATGGGCTTAGTTTTATTGTTAGTGATGCGCTTTAGCCCTTGGGGGTTGTTGCCAGAGCAGAATGGGCAGCGCCGTTAAGACATAACCCTAAGGCTATGAGTGATAAAGGAACGTAATAGTTTAGTACAGGTCTATCAATAGGGTAATACAACCAAAACGTGGAGATATAAGTTATGAAAAAATTGCTATTAGCAACTCTGTTGGCAAGCATATTCGCAACGAGTGCACAAGCCGCGGATGATACGATTAATATTGGTATTGAATTCGGTTTCACAGGGCCTATCGAGTCGCTTGCACCGATGATGGCCGCTTCTGCGGAATTAGCGCTGAAAGAAGTATCGGACTCGAAAGCGTTATTAGGTGGTAAGACCCTGAAAGGGATTCGCGCAGATGACACCTGTGTGGATGCAGCCAATGCGACTACCGCTGCTGAACGTTTAGTGACCTCTGACAAAATTGTAGCCCTGATTGGTGCCAGTTGTTCTGGAGCGGCTACTGCTGTAGCAAATAACGTCTTGATACCGAAAGGTATTCCCATGATATCGAGTTCAGCCACTGCCCCAGCCTTAACGACTTTAGACGACAAGGGTTTCGTGTTTCGTACGGCTCCCTCTGATGCGCGCCAAGGTGAGTTACTCGCTGAAATCGTAAAAAATCGTGGTGTTGATGAAGTGGTAATTACCTATACCAACAATGACTATGGTAAAGGTTTGAATGAGTCTTTTGGTGCGGCCTTTAAAAAATTAGGTGGCAAAATTGTAGCGAGTACTGCGCATACCGATGGTCAGCCAGATTACAGTGCTGATGTAGCGGCGCTCAAAGCATCAGGCGCAAAAACTTTAATTGTATTTGGTTATGCTGACCAAGGCGGTAAGGGTATTGTTCAAGCTTCCTTAGATTCTGGTGCCTTTGACAAATTTATTTTTGCTGACGGTATGATTGGCGAAGGTTTGACGAAAAACTTCGGCACTAAGATCAATGGGGCGTTCGGCACTATGCCCGGTGGTGAAACAGAGGGGTCGAAAAAATGGGAGGCCATTGCTAAGGAAAACAAGATTGATCCTACCGGTGGTCCCTATCGTGGTGAGTCGTATGATGCAGCCGCTATTCTGGCTTTAGCGATTCAAGCCGCTGGTAAGGCAGATCCTGCCGCCATTCAAGCTAAAATTAAAGACGTCGCGAATGCGCCTGGTGAAAAGATCTATGCAGGCGAACTGGCTAAAGCCTTAAAGCTTTTGTCTGAAGGCAAGGATGTTGATTATGTGGGCGCAACGGGCGTTGAGTTCGACGATGCTGGTGATGTAAAAGGCGCTTATCGCGAAGTTGAAGTCAAAGAAGGCAAGTTCGAGACCATAAAAGCTTATTAATTAAGCTACTGCTAGATTATTCTATTTAAGGCTAGCGAATCGCTAGCCTTTCTAAAATCATCGCGTTACCATTCTTGCGATGACCAATAGCTAGGAATTGCGAGCACCGCTATGCCCACATTAGTACGAACCGATGATGTGCGGAGGCAGAATACTCGTTTGGTGATGGACAGCTTACGTCGCCTCCAACGGGTGTCTCGTACTGAAATTGTCAAACAAACCGGTTTATCGCCTGCCACCATCTCAAGCATTACCTCCACCCTAATCAGCGATGGCATTCTGATTAGCCAAGAGCATATTGGCGGCTTAATTGGTCGTGGGCGCCCACGCATCATTCTGAGCTTACGTCCAGAAGTTGGTTGCATTGTAGCGCTCATGTTATCCATGAATCGCTTAGATGCACGCTTACAGGATTATGCAGGACAAACCATCGCTCAAAATCATCTTGATTTTGATTCTAAAAGTACGCCCGCTCCAGAGCTTTTCACACAGATTGATCGTTTAATCAGTGAGTTATTAGCGCGTCGTTCTAGTCATCCTACCATGCCATTACGGTATATTGCGGTATCTGTGCAAGGTGCTGTCGATGTAACACGCCAAACGTTATTATGGTCGCCGGTTATGGCGGATCAGGATATTAATATCGGTGAGTTTTTGGCAAAACGCTTTAAGGTTGAAGTGAGTGTAGATAATGACTGTAATTTATTAGCCAAGGCCTTGCAGTGGCGTTATCCCGAACAATTTGGTAAGCATTTTGCGGCTATTTTGCTGTCACAAGGGATTGGTATGGGCTTAATGTTAGATGGGCGTTTATTTATGGGAACGCGTACTTCCGGCAATGAGTTTGGCCATATGGTGTATAAGCCGGAAGGAGCGGAATGCCATTGCGGGCAGCGCGGTTGTATTGAGGCTTATGCAAGTGAATATGCGATTTTCCGACGCCTTTCTACTCATAAGCACGATGGTGCACCACCTGCAGCGATTGATGAAACTATGATGAGGCACTTTATGCAGCAAGCACTCCTGCAAGAGGGAGAGGAGCGTGAGGCATGGCGTGAAGCGGGGCAGGCGATTGGTTATGGTTTGAGAAGTTTATTTGCCCTCACGGATCCTGTTCCGGTCGCACTGGTAGGTGAAAGTGCGATGATTGCCAGCCTGATCGAACCTGAAATTTATAAAATCCTGTCTAAACCCGGCAATAATGCAGAAGCAGAAATTAAATTGCTTTGGTACCAAGACGCGGATGACATGATTATGCAGGGCTGTGCTTTGGTGGCTTTGCAAGCGGTGGATCACAGTACCCAATTGACGGCTGGGGTCGTGGAGTAGCTAGTAATTTACTAGGTTTTTCCTAAAGTGGTGTTTCTCCACTTTAGGAAAAATTGTTTTAGGAGTAGTCGTTTAATTATTACAGTCTGCCCACCAGCATTTACCTTGCTCTTCTTGGAAATACATGGCTTTATCGTATTTAGGGGCTAGCGCACGTTCTTGATTCAAATGCTCTTTAATTCCAAAACTGCCAAAGCGGTGATAAGTTTGCGGCATGGTATACAGCATGAATAATTGCCCTCCCGCATCTTTGAAGCCGTGTAGCAATTGCGTATAGCGATCGCCCATGCGTGTATCACGATTAGCAGCACGGATTAAGTTTTGCATACGCGTAATTTCAGCGTTAATTTTGGCTACTTCAGCCTCACGCGCTTTAATTTGCTCTTGGGTTGCTCCCGCTGGCAGCTCGGCAGGCATAGGATAAGACGTGTAATCAATCGTTAAATGCTGCCCACCTTCGTAAGTAAAGAAAACAATGGGCTTACCTTTATCATTCACGAATTGATTATTCTTGGTGACGGCTACCTGTTTATTAATCCATGCGATGGTATTGGCTATACCATAACGATCATTCACATTATCGATAATCGAAAATATATCATCCACTGACGTAATATTAATCATAAGCTTAGGGACTTTAGTTGTATCGGCACAATCACTAATCGTATTGCCTTTATTATCGACGTTGTTCCAGCAGCCATAGAAATAAGGAGCACTTGCTAAGGCATCGACTGATTTATAATTAGCATTATTCGCTAACATATTCTTCGAGGCCTGATCATCAAGGGTATAGGTATTTAGGATGCGCACTAAACGATCGGCCCCGCCAAAGATTTCTTTCCAACGATCAAAAATTTCTACCGAACGTGTAGCATAATAGGTATAACCTGCTCGATACGGATTGGTTTCACCGGTTAATTTACCTTTTTCACGTACATATAAAGCGCCCCAGAAAATACCATTCCACGGTTCATTAGTATATTCAATATAAGCTTTTAAATGAGGTTTCAAATTTTCCTTAACATAAGTAGCATGTTGGCGCACATAATCATCAGTAGCATTATGGGGAATATTAAACCAAGGATCACGATTGAGTTGATTGGCCAGTTCTATCACGACCTCGAGTGGTGCGCCGCGCCCATAACGATCTACTAAAGGTGTGCGACTAGAGCCACCCCAAGAGGCTTGATCCATTTTGGCGCGTTTTTCCCAAGAAAATTCTTGCATCAAACAAGCGGTATATTCAGCATCTTTATAAACATAACAAGGATTGCGTGGACTAGACTCGGTAAAGTTCATAGTCCGAATTACTTTAAAGTCTTTAAGAAAGCGTAAATAGTCTGGATTAAAGACTATCGCATTACGATTTTGCGCTAAAGTATCTGCAAAACTGCGATACGCACCGGCAGGACATTCAGTTGCGCTTTCGACTCGTAAGAAGGGATTGCCGTCACAAATTCCCCCCGGCATAGCAATACGAATATTTTTTACTGGATTATTGACATCCGTGCTTTTTAGCATAAGGCGCAAACCAGAAGAGGCTTTATCACGTATTAGATCGGGGGTGATTTCAATAATATCCCGACCTGCTGTACTTTCAGCCGAGACTTTATTAGCGATACCGCTATATTGCAGTGTGCCGCTACCTTCATAAATAACCGTATATTTGCCAGTTGGAATAGCGCCATAAGGTACATAACGCAAAATAAAGGTGCTAGCCCAAGTTGGGACTTTTAGTACGCTATGATTTTCAGTATCGCAAGAGCTAGGAATTCTAGTGGGCCAGCCATTGGTATCATAACTAATGCCAGAACAGGAATATTCAGGAAAAGGGCGCGAAATTCGGAATAAATCAGCAAAAGGTACGGGTTGACCGCCGACTTCATCTGCTTCTGGTTGCGGCGCTTCCAGATTAATACCCAAAGAAGGGCTAAAGGCCGCAGCGACTTGACGTCCTAAAGGCGATAATTTCTTGGCGAGCGCCATTTCAAATGATTCTGGTGTTGATTCCAAGGGCATTAATGGCGTTTGTGCGAAATCAGGTAGCAGTTGAATGCCATTGCTGAGATTGGCATCGTTATCCGTACTTAATAATAAACGGCGTAAGTTGAGCGTAGTATTATGGATGCAATTAACTGCAGGCAGATTGGCACAATAAATCGTCGCTAAATCAACTTCTGTAATGAGTGCTTTAGTGGGAATTGGGCCAAAGCTTTTATTCAGCAAAGTGAACGTAATGGAATCAGCCGTGTCAAACTTGAATTCACCCGTGACACTGGTCACACCCACTTGTCTTTGTTGCGCGGTCGGGGTATTGGTATTTCCAGCTTGTTGGGCGTAATTCAGGGTGCTGGTGTCTGAGACGTAGTTAATATTAATGAGTGGAACTTGGGTTCCAGCAGCCAGATTGGAGATTAACAATTTACCCGAAGTAGGTGTAGGTTGTGGCGTGGGGGGCAAAGGATTAGGTTGATTATCGCCGCCATCATTCCCCCCGCAAGCTTGCAATAAGAGTGCAGCTAACAGGATTGCCAAGCCCTTACGTGTTGTCATAGTGATTGCCTCATCCATGTAAATGACCGTTCCTAGTAACTGCCATTTTATTTTTAATAACCATTTATGATACTTAAATTTATGTCAACTAAAACCAGTCAATTCAGTATTATTTGTCTAGTTTACCTGATCGGCTGCTCAATTGCTTTGGCAGAACCGAATGAGACGCAGCAACCGCATTATACCCCCAAGCCTATTACGGCACCGCAGCCCACTAATAATTCTAGTCATTTAGGTTCAAGACCACTACCGCCACAAAAACCGAAAGTAGCACGGCAATTTATGGTGCGTGCAGGTATTCCAGCGCAAGTGTATTTAGAGGATACGATTGTGATGGTTCGGGCCGGAAATGCTCAGCCAGTAAGTTTAGAAAGTATTTATTGGCCACTCTATCAACAATGGCGCAATCAATATCTACGTTTGGGTGATTTTGACCGAGATGGTTTGATGGATATCGGGGTCTTACAATCAGTGGGGCACGTTGGGCAGGATTTATGTTATGCGATTTATACTTATGATCAAAGTCGGCGTCAATTTCGCTCAGAACGCAGTTTTGACCGGTGTAATCTATAGATCGATTTGGAAAAGCTAATTGCTTTTTTGAAGAGGTTTCTTTAAAATAAAACAAACAGGCAGCTTATTATTAATTGGAACTTTTATTATAACTGCCTGAATGATTAACCGGCTTATTTTTAGTATTATTCATCTGTTTGAACTAACGTTCAGATATTGTGACCCTACCACACTATACAGCAGATGCTTTATTGTTTAGTTAAGGCGAATGTTTTTTAGCCCTGACATTCGTATTAACCTACTTCCTCAAACTGTCTGTCCTTAGTGTTATTGTGTGTTCCATAGCGTGCAGAATAGACGGGGTGCGCTGAATTAAAACTTAACCTTATCTATTTTTCTTAAAGTAATTTATTAGCATTTAGTTGGCACTGGCTAAACTATAAAGCCGTTGTGCTTCAGTTGGGTTTTGTGCTACGCCATTGCCTTCTTCATACATCGATGCCAAGGCCAGCATGGAGCCGGTTAAGCCTTGATCAGCCGCTTTTTGAAACCATTCCGCTGCTTTGCTGGGATTTTTACCAGCGCATTCCCCCATTAAGTACATAAAGCCTAAGCCGTGTTGTGCCAAGCCATAGCCTTGTTCAGCAGAGGCCTTCATCCATTTATAAGCCGCTAAATCACTTTGCACTACCCCCAAGCCGTTTTGATACATGATGGCAATAAGATGTTGGGCTTTGGCATTACCTTGCTCAGCAAAAGGGTAAAGCGCTTGCATCGCACGGGAAAAATGTTTGGCCTCAAAAGCAGCTAAGCCCGTGGCAAATTGCATGTCTTCATTATCAATGCTCATGATCAAACTCCTTATCATTCAAAGAATAATTATGCGATGTGCTTAAGCCTCTGCAAAGCAATAAGTCATTAAGCTTCCAAGTTATTAGGGGTATACGGGGATAGACCACAATGATGGGTTTAGCGAAAGAGAGCAATGTTGCAATCGTAGGTGCGGGCAACCGTGGCCTAACGATTGCACAAATTGCCGCAACGGCTGGGCACAATGTTTTATTGTTTGATAGTGTCGCGGGTAGTGCCGAGCGAGGCATACGTCACATTGTCGCGAATATAGATAAGCTGATAGCACGGGGTCGGATGCCCGCAGAACAGCGTGATTTTATTGTGTCGCGTTTGCATGTTGTCAAACATAGTCATCAATTGGCACAGGCGGCATTGGTGATTGAGGCCATCCCTGAACAGCTCGCTCTCAAGCAAGAGGCGTTGCGTCAGCTTGAGGCCGGACTGGATTCACAAACGATTATTGCCACTACGACACCGTTGTTATCGATTAATGCGCTTGGTTCTGTATTACGGCATCCTGAGCGCTTTCTAGGTTTGCATTTCTTTAATCCGGTCATTGGCTCACGTTTGGTTGAGGTGGTGAACGGTATTGTTACTGCCCCAGAAGTGGCTCAAGTCGTTTATGCCACGATCAATGATTGGGGTAAACAAGCCGTTCAAACACGCTCCACGGCAGGCTTCATGATACAGCGTGCTATGCAGCCGTTTTTTGCAGAAAGTTTAGGCTTATTGCAAGAAGGTGTGGCGGATGTTGCGACTTTAGATACCTTACTTAAAGGTAGTGGCTTTAAGTTTGGTCCTTTTGAATTGATGGATGCACTCGGCAATGATGTGGTGTATGGCATCGCTCAACAGTTACAAGCTGTGTATGGTGCACAAGCGCGTATTATGCCTTCACCCTTGCAAGGCGAATTAGTCGATGCCGGACATTGGGGGCGCAAAACGGGGCGGGGATTTTATCCTTATGCACCCGATACGCCGAAGCCTGCACCAACACTTGCCCCAAAGTGCGCAAAACCTGAAACCATTACGGTGCTGGGGGATGCGCCTTTTGCTGCTGGGATTTTAAGTTTATTAGAAAAAGCAAAGATTCCATTTGAGCGTGATAAGGGTGCGAACAATGATGATTTCGTGGTACTCGCAGGTGAGGCGGTATTAGGATTGACTGATGGACGTTTGGCCTTACAAAGTGCTTTAGAGGATCAGGCAGAGGATTTAGTCTTATTCGACTGGTCATTGGACTATGAGAAATGCACTCATATTGGTATTGCGCCCGCCGAACAGGCCTCGCCTAAGGCTATCGAAAATGCGATTGGTTTTTGGCAAGCTCTAGGTAAACAAGTGATTGTATTACGGGATTCCCCTGGACTTTGTGTGATGCGCACCCTGTGTATGCTGACCAATCAAGCAGTAGAAGTCATGAGCCAACAAGTCGCGAGTGCTGATGATATTGATCTAGCCTTTCAACAGGGCTTAATGTTGCCCCAAGGCATTTTAAAATGGTCGCAAGAGCTGGGTTTAGCGCGAGTCATTACACTCTTGGATAATATGGCTTCAGCCTATGGACAAGAACGGTTTAAACCGACCTTGTTGTTGATTAAACAAGGAATTGCCAATCGACCATGGTTTAATGCTTAAATACAGCAGGCTCTTTTAAAGGGCTTGTTTAGAAGGTTTAGTAAAAATCCTATGCATCTTGAGGTAAAGAAAATTTTTAGCACTGAATTACGGGAGCTGGCTCTTCCAGAAGACCCAGCATGTTGTGCCGTGACAGTGTTTGTTGACATAGGTCTTAAACATTCAGAGGGTGCAGAACAATTTCACGTGTTGGTGGTAACGCCTCAATTTCTGATTCAACACCCAGCCACCTTTTGGGGAAAAGGCTGTCTGTTGATCCCTGAGTTTTCTTGGCGAGAAGTCATTCGCATGATTGAGCGGCTGGTCTCAAGTATTTCTGTCTGCTCTTGGGATGAAGCTGTTAAGGTATTATGTAACTACATGGAGTGGGAGTTTGAAAACTATCTATCATCGGATGACACTACGCGATCATAAATGAATGCTACTCTTTTTACCCAATCTGAAGACTGTCAATTGAGCCTGAAAAGCATCAGGCTTTGTGGAGATGGTTCAGAAGTCTGTTGTTTATTAGAAGTGGTTTCCTACCCATTTGCCGCCAGCGTTGCATTTATATTTGATTGCTCATCGCTAAGTGAGTTTGTCGCAGCACTTGAGAGCTTGTACACCAAGTTAGTGGGTGAGGCTAAACTCGAGAAGCAATATGAGGAAACCTACTTGTCTCTTCGTGGTAATGGTCGAGGACAAATAGTTGTCAGTGGCGTGTTAAGCATGTTAACAGAGCACAGCCAACGCCTTGAGTTTGAATTTGTGACCGATCAAACATCATTACCCCCATTTATTGCTGATTTGCAAGCCGTTTGGATGGCAAGCCACCCCTAAATTTTGGCTTAAGCGTTCAAAAGATGCTTGTGTAATTGAAGTGGTATTTTTGCGGGGTCGTACTGATGAGCAGAAACGTGCTTTATTTCGTCATGTTGCAGAGCAAGCAGTTCAATCGGGTTTTAGAACAGATGACATTATGATTGCTTTGGTAGAAAACTCACGAATGGATTGGTCGCTTGGTCTAGGGATTGCTTATGCCGATCATCATTCAGAAACCTCCCCGAAGTGATTGAGGCACTACTTTAGGATATTTTTGAATTGGCAATTTGAAGCTTAATAAAGCACTCGACGGCGAAGCTGGGTGTCTTTACGTTGCCGCCGAGCTTGTTAAGCTTTTTGTTTTTTCCACAAAGATAGCTACTGTGCGAAAAGACTATCTGGTTTAGTAATCTTCCCCTTCACCCTGTAAATGATAACTGCGCACACGATGGCCATCCGGTTCAACGGAGTGCAAGTGCACATCGTAGCCCCAAAGGCGATGAATATGGCGCAGCATTTCATAACTATCATTACTTAGCGGTTTACGATTGTGCATATGGTGGTGTAAGGTCAGGGAGCGATCACCACGCACATTCACATTTTCTACTTGAATATCAGGCTCTTGCGAGCTGAGATTGTACTGCTGAGACAGCGTTTCACGTAGTGCACGATAGCCTTCATCATTATGAATGGCGGTAACATCAATCGTATTACGGCGGTCATCATCTTGTAGGGCAAAGAAATGAAAATCGCGCATCACCTTAGGAGATAAAAATTGCAGAATAAAACTCTCGTCACGGTAATTGCGCATCACATAATCGAGGGTTTTTATCCAATCCGATCCGGCAATGTCTGGAAACCAACGTTTATCCTCGTCGGTGGGGTTTTCACAAATGCGACGAATATCCTGCATCATGGCAAAGCCGAGCGCATAAGGATTAATGCCAGAATAATATTTACTATCAAAATCAGGCTGCATGACCACATTGGTATGCGAAGTCAAAAACTCCATCATAAAACCATCGGTCACCAAACCTTCATCATACATTTCATTTAAGATCGTGTAGTGCCAGAAAGTTGCCCAGCCTTCATTCATCACTTGCGTCTGACGCTGCGGATAAAAATATTGTGCAGTTTTACGCACAATGCGAATAATTTCGCGTTGCCAGTTTTCTAACAGTGGGGCATTTTTCTCGAGGAAATAAAGAATATTTTCTTGTGGGTCAGCAGGGAATTTACGGGATTGAATCGCTTCCTCAGCTTGCGCTTTACGCGGTACAGTACGCCATAAATCATTAATATGTTGTTGAATATATTGTTCACGTTCTTTTTGGCGCTGCGCTTCTTCCGCAGCCGAAATCGGGGCAGGGCGCTTATAACGATCCACACCATAATTCATAAGCGCATGGCAAGAGTCTAGTAATAATTCAACTGCCTCAACCCCATAACGTTCTTCGCAATCGTGAATATAATTTTTCGCGAATAAGAGATAATCGACAATCGCCTCCGCATCAGTCCAACTACGGAATAAATAATTACCTTTAAAAAAAGAATTATGTCCGTAGCAGGCGTGCGCAATCACTAAGGCTTGCATGGTCATGGTGTTTTCTTCCATGAGGTAAGCTATGCAAGGATTTGAATTAATGACGATTTCGTAAGCTAGCCCCATGCGCCCACGCGAATAATTTTGCTCCACATTCACAAAATGCTTGCCATACGACCAGTGATTATAAAAAACCGGCATCCCAATCGAGGCATAAGCATCCATCATCTGATCAGAGCGAATGATTTCAATTTGATTGGGATAGGTATCGAGCTTGAATTTGTCGTGTGCGATGCGCGCAATCTCACGGTTATACAACTCAATGGTCTCGAACGTCCATTCGGAGCTGGTAGAAAGTGGCTGTTTACTCATAAAGAACTCATGATATTTTTAAGAATTTTTAATGATGGTCTTGGCTGGCCAACGCCCAGCTCCTAATTGCGAGCCTAGTTATCGGTATAACACAAGCCATGCGAAGGGTCTAGTATGGCGGGCGAACGTAGTAGAATTCTGATTTTCCTAGGCTTCACTGGCATAAGTAACAGGTTATGCTATAAAGCTTAAGCCTTGATTTTTGAAGCAGATGAGTAGGTGTCATGAAATATAGGTGTGAATATATTTCATTCATTTTGGCTTGGTTTTATGGGTTCTATGGTTTTTATAAGAAAAAATAATTTTTGAGATTTTTATCAAGTTTTTAAAGATTTTCTGATCTATTAAACGCAGTTTCGATATATGTTAGATGTTTAAATAATAGACCCTTTTCATAAATCAAAATTTAGCCAACTTTAGCTTATGCTAAGGATCTTTCTATAGTTTGGCTACGAGAAGTAGTTGTCTGTATTTTGCGCAGAGAGATCGCTTAAAAATTGATTTATGAAAGAGGTCTAATGTTTCAAAAGAAGTGAGCTTATGTCGTGTGATATTTTTTACCTCGCCCACCAACAAGGTGAGCGTAAGCAATCGGTTGAAGAGCACTTACAGGGTGTGGCTAAACTTGCCAAGCAATTCGCTGAGAAAGTGGGATTAGTAAACGCGGGTGAGTTGATTGGTTTATTGCATGATCTGGGAAAATATAGTCAAGATTTTCAGGACTACCTACGTTCTGCCTTAGATGAAATTGATCCTGATGCTGATGAGTATAAAGACCCGAAACATTTTAAAGGCAAAATCGACCATTCTACCGCAGGGGCACAATTCATCTGGACTTCCTTGATGCAACGAGAGCCAGTTGATGAAAAAACGCAAGCTATTGCTCAGTTATTAGCTTTATGTATTGTTTCGCATCATTCTGGATTAATTGATTGTTTAGAAGAAACAGAGCGAGAACCTGTTAAAGATAAATTTAGCCAGCGCATCAGTAAATCAGAGGAAAAAGCACATTTACAAGAAGCTTTGAGTAAAGTAGATGCAAGTATTAAAAATCGTGCAAATGATTTACTTGGAAATAGCACCTTGATAGATGAAGTATTCAATAAAATTAAAACTATCAATAAGCATTTTAAGTCTCTAAAAAAGCGACACTCCATTAAAAATCAAGATATTTATCATTTTCAACAGGGCTTACTGTTGCGCTTTTTATTTAGCTGTTTGATTGATGCAGACCGAATCGATACGGCTGACTTTGAAAATCCTCATGCTGCCAAGAAACGCGCAAATGGACGTTATCAACACTTTTCTATTTTAATCGAGCGTTTAGAGAATAAACTATTTAATTTAAGTGCTAATGCTGAGGCTAATACCGAGGTCAATCAGCATCGAAAATATATTTCTGATATTTGTTTGCAAAGAAGTAAAGATGAACAAGGTATTTTTACCTTATCTGTACCGACAGGAGGCGGAAAAACATTAGCTAGCTTGCGCTTTGCTTTGCAGCATGTCGAAAAACATACATTAGAACGCATTATTTATATTATTCCTTTTACTTCGATTATTGATCAAAACGCAGAAGAAACACGCAAGATTTTAGAGCCTATTGGTAGCGGTGATGAGGGTAAGGTTGTTTTAGAACACCATTCTAATTTAACCCCTGAATTGCAAACATGGAAAACCAAGATTCTTTCCGAGAATTGGGATGCGCCTGTAGTGTATACAACAATGGTGCAGTTTTTAGAAACCTTGTTTGGTGCAGGTACTCGTGGCGCGAGACGTATGCATCAATTAGCTAATACCGTATTAATCTTTGATGAAATTCAAACATTGCCTATTAATTGCGTACACTTATTTAATAATGCCATTAATTTTTTAGTAGATCATTGTGGTAGCACGGTCTTGTTATGTACAGCGACACAGCCATTACTAGATCGAGTTGACCCCAGCAAAGGGCATTTAGCGCTTAAAAAGACTAATGAATTAATACCAGATGTCAAACGGCTTTATCAAGATTTACGTCGAGTGGTGGTTAATAATCTTTGTAAAACAGAGGGATGGAGTTATACACAAATAGCTGCGTTAGCTATTAGCGAAATGCAAGATTTAGGTAGTTGTTTAGTAATTGTGAATACCAAAGATGCTGCTAAACAGATATTTCAATACTGTCAGTCTCAACTGGCTAGTGTTCAAGGCGTAATGGTATTTCATTTAAGTACTAGTATGTGTCCAGCCCATCGTAAAGCCAAGTTAACTGCAATGAAAGAGCTATTAAAATCCGAGTTGGAGAATAACAAATACAATCAAAAATCCTCTATCATTTGTATTAGTACTCAATTAATTGAAGCAGGGGTAGATGTTGATTTTGGAGCTGTTATTCGCTCAATAGCAGGTTTGGACTCTATAGCGCAAGCAGCAGGGCGTTGTAATCGAAATGGGAAACGAGAAAAAATAGGCCGTGTTTCTATTGTCAACCCTAATGAGGAAAAAACCTCGAGCCTTGCTGATATTGTAGAAGGTAAAAAAATCACTCAGCGTATTTTAGATGAATATAAATCAGATCCGTTGTCGTTTGATAATGAAAATATTATTGGCGTAACCGCCATGGAACAGTACTTCGATTACTATTTCTTTAAACGTCAGAGTGAAATGCTTTATTCAGTTTCCGAGCCGTATAATGACAATCTCTTTAATTTATTATCTAGTAATATGAATAAAGTAGATAATTATGAGCGAGTGAATAATAAGTCATTAAATATTTATTTAAAACAATCTTTTATGGCAGCAGCAAAGGCATTTAAAGCTATTGACACACCTACTCGAGGTGTTTTAGTACCTTATAATGAGCGAGGCCAAGAAATTATTACAGCATTATGTGCGGCGTATGAACCTGATAAGCAATATGCTTTATTAAAAGAAGCACAACAGTATACCGTGAATGTATTCCCTATAGAGCTTAAGAAGTTAAATGACTTAGAAGCTGTGCATTTTATACAAGATGATGTAGATATTTTGTATTTAATCAAACCGCAATATTACAGCAAAGACTTTGGTTTAAGTACTACAACAACTGAAAGTTTCAGTAATTTTCAAATGATGTAAGAAGAAGGTCACCTAGCAGACTAGGTGACCCTATGTGATGTTTTTAAACTTCACAGTTTCAGTATTTCAATCCACACCATAGCAGGTGAGATCACAGTGTACCGTGATCTACAAATTGTTCAAAGATTTATTTACAGTCTCAGTGAAAGCATTATATGCTAAATTGACTGTTAAAATTTTGGTGTGGAACGATGGACAAAGAAATTGAAGCGGTAACTAACTTACTTCTACAACTACCTGATGAGAAGTTCTATGTATTGAGTCTTGTGGTGGTGGTAGCTCTATTGACCACTGCATTTATTTTTCGGAACTATCGAAAGAAGTGATTAGCTCCTAAATTTGGAGATTTAATATGTATCAATCAAGGCATTACGATTTTAAGTTATGGGGTAAATATGCCTTATTTACTGATCCTGTAACTCGAGTGGGTGGCGAAAAGTGTTCTTATCATGTACCGACCTATGAAGCTTTAAAGGGTGTTGCCAAATCCATTTACTGGAAGCCCACATTGATTTGGGTCATTGATAAAGTGCGGATTGTGAAACCGATTCGTACTCAAACGAAAGGAACTAAACCTTTGGTATTGAGTGGCGGCAATACCCTAGCCATTTATACCTTTCTTGCCGATGTGGAATATCAAGTGCGAGCGCATTTTGAGTGGAATTTACATCGCCCCGAGTTAGCCGAGGATCGTAATGCCGCCAAACATGTAGCTATGACAGAGCGTGCCTTAAAACGTGGGGGACGACAGGATATTTTTTTAGGTACACGCGATTGTCAAGGTTATGTCGAACCCTGCGAATTTGGTTCAGGTGAAGGCTTTTACGATGCGATAGACGAGTTGACATTTGGCTTGATGTTTCAAGGTTTTGATTATCCCGATGAAACAGGGGGCAGTGAGCTTTACGCTCGTTTTGGGCAACCTGTCATGAAGCGAGGTGTCATTAGCTTTGAGCAGACCGAAAACTCGATGACTCGTAAATATATTCGTGAGATGGAACGTAAGTCTTTTGAGTTACATAAGACAGTGCGGATGTTGACAGACGAGGAGTTGGAGGCATGAGTTGGTTAGCACAACTTTATGAGACTTACGAATGCTGTAGTCAGAATGATGAGTTTCTCAAGGGTAATGATAACAATCCCGCGCTATTACCCATTAGTCACACCACGCAAAACGCTCATATTGAAGTAGTACTCAATCAAAAAGGTGCATTTTTGCGAGCGCAGGTTTTAGAAAAAAATGATTTATTAACAGTTGTACCTTGTACAGAAGGCTCGGCAGGACGTTCGGGCAGTAAGCCAGTCCATCATCCTTTGTGTGACAAGCTGCAATACGTAGCAGGAGACTATGTAAACTTTGGGGGAACGGTCACTGTGGGTTATAGCAAAAATCCACTAGAGCCTTATCAAAATTACCTGAAGGATTTGAGCCAATGGGTCGAATCTGATGATACACACCCCAAAATTCAGGCGATTTATGTTTATGTGAAACAAGCCTGTTTGATTGCTGATTTGGTAAAGGCACAATGTCTTTATGTTAATGAACAAGGACAATTAATCAAACAGTGGGAAAAAGCACCAAATAGTAAGGAAGAAGCACCTGCCATTTTTAGAATCATGCCAGCAGGACAAACGATTGAGGCGGCCTTTGTGCGTTGGGTCGTTGAGATACAAGGCGACCGAGAACCACGCACATGGCAGGATAGTAGTCTTAGAAAAGCATGGATGAGTTTTTACAGTAAACGAGCTACCACACAAGGTCTTTGTATGGTAACAGGTACAATGTCACCCCTAGCTACTCAGCATCCTTCGGGTATTAGACACGGTGCAGACAAAGCCAAACTCATCTCATCTAATGATTCCTCCGGTTATACCTTTCGTGGTCGCTTTACTGATAGTGAGGGCAGTCAAGCCTGTACCGTTTCTTCAGAGGTATCACAAAAAGCCCATAATGCGTTGCGCTGGTTAATACAACGTAAACAAGCCTATCGTTTGGGGGATCAGGCTTTTATTGTTTGGGCAAAAACAGGAAAACCTTTACCCAGTCCGTGGGCAAATACCAAAGATGCCTTTGACGATGATGAAGATGAGGTTGATCTAAACAATGATGAGTCGGTCAGTACAGGTCAAATAGGAGACGTAGGGCACGCCTATGCCCAGCGTTTGATACGTAAAATGAAAGGTTATCGTGCTTCTATTCAGGATACCCAACGCATTTTATTAATGGGTGTGGATTCTGCCACCCCAGGACGTATGGCGGTCACCTTTTACCGTGAATTAGAAAAATCAGAATTTTTCGAGCGGCTGGAATACTGGCATCAACAGTTTGCGTGGTTTCAAAACTACGGTAAAGACTCCCACTTTATTGGAGCACCTTCACCTAAAGATATTGCAGAAGCTGCTTATGGGCAGCGGCTAGATGAAAACCTTAAGAAAGCAACCGTAGAACGCTTACTACCTTGTCTGATTGATAAAGCTCACTTTCCACCTGATCTGGTTCGTTCTATCAGTCATCGAGTTAGCAATAAAGCGGCATTTAGCCCTAAGGATTTGTGGGAGTGGGAGAAAATTTTAGGTATTGCTTGCGCCCTAGTGCGTGGAACACACAAAGAGGAAATGACGATGGGTTTGGATGAAGAACGTACTACCCGTGATTATCTATATGGACGATTGCTGGCAGTGGCTGATTATATTGAAGAAATAGCGCAATTAGACAAAGGTAAAAAACAAGATAATAAATCAGATGATGAAAAAAATAGTGAAAAAAAACGCCAAACCAATGCGGCAAGATTTATGCAGCGTTTTTCACAGAATCCCAGTCAAACATGGCCAATGTTGTATGACTACCTGAATCCTTATTTGTCTCGTATAAAAACAAACCGTTATGGTCGTTGGCAGCAAATGATGCAGTTATTAGATGAGATACAAAATAAGTTTGAATCCGTTGATGATTTTAATAGACCTGATCCATTAACAGGTGAATACCTACTAGCGTATCACTGTCAACGCAAGGCACTTTGGCAAGGCAAAGCTAATAATGAAAGTGAGACCAGTGATTTGGAAAATGACGAGTAAGTAATCTAATTTTTAAGGGATATAAATATTATGACATTACAAAACAAAATTGATTTTTCTGTAATTTTGAGCGTAAAAAATGCTAATCCTAATGGCGATCCACTTAATGGCAATCGTCCACGAACTAACTACGAAAATATTGGCGAAATTAGCGATGTAGCCTTAAAACGTAAAATCCGTAATCGCTTATTGGAACAGGGTTTACCAATTTTTGTGCAATCCGATGATTATAAAACGGATGATGCAACCAGCCTACAAGATCGAGCAGATAAGGTTTTAGGTAAAAAGCTGACTAAAGAAGCTGCCTGTGAAACTTGGTTTGATGTGCGTGCATTTGGGCAAGTGTTTGCGTTTAAATCCAAAGATAAAAAAGCTGGTGATGGTGTTTCTATTCCAGTACGTGGCCCTGTCAGTATTCAGTCGGCTTTTAGCGTAGGGCCTGTCAGTGTAACCAGCACTCAGATTACTAAAAGCGTCAGTGGTGAAGGTGATGGTACTAAACGAGGCTCGGATACAATGGGCATGAAACATCGGGTGGATAGTGGCATTTATGTGTTCAAAGGTAGTATGAATCCACAACTGGCTGAACGCACTGGTTTTAGTAATGCAGATGCAGATGTTATTAAGCAGATTCTGCCTAAACTGTTTGAAAATGATGCTTCTTCTGCACGACCTGAAGGAAGTATGGAAGTCTTAAAAGTATTTTGGTGGCAACACAACTCCAAAGGTGGTCAATACTCCTCAGCAAAGGTACACGAGAGTTTACATGTGAATAATGATGGTAGTTTTGAACTAAAAGAACTGGATGGTTTAAAAGCTGAAGTATTAGAAGGTTTTTAGCCATGCCCGAACTCCACCCCATTATGCTCTCCGCCCTGCAACACTACAGCTATTGTCCGCGTCAGTGTGCGTTGATACATCAAGAGCAAATCTTTGAGGATAATGTGTTTACCATTCGTGGGCATTTGGCACATGAGCGGGTGGATAGTGGGGAAAGCGGCATGGAGTATGGCGTGCGGGTGGAGCGGGCTTTGCCGTTATTTAGTGAGCGTTTAGGTCTAGTGGGTAAGGCGGATGTGGTGGAGTTTCTCGCGGACGGTACGCCTTATCCTGTGGAATATAAGCAAGGTAAACGCCAGCAAAAGCTACACGATGAAGTGCAACTCGCCGCCCAAGCACTGTGTTTGGAAGAAATGACGGGTAAGCCTGTACCAGAAGGGGCAATTTACCACCATAAAACGCGCCGTCGTCGGGTAGTGGCGATTGATACAGCTTTACGCGAACACACGATTGCTTTAGTCCAGCAAGTGCGTGATTTATTAGCGTCGGGTGTGATTCCCGCGCCGACATCTGAACGCGCCTTGTGTCAAAATTGTTCCTTAATTGATGCCTGCCAGCCTGATTTAGTGGGGAAAACGGCGACGCTTGCCCGTTTGCATCAGCATTTATTTGTGGTGGAGGATGAATAGTTCTAGTCTAAGCGTATAGGATTTTAGATAGGAGTTTGTTAATGAGTGCCTTAAGACAACAAGTTTTACAGGAATTAGTTTCCTTAGACACGCCGAGTTTACTGGCATTGCAAAATTTATTGGTGACCTTGAAACGTCAGCGCGTTCAGATGTTGAAACGTGGGGCTGGAGCAGCTAAAAGTCGTACTACTTGGCAAAATAAAGGCTCTGAGAGTATCGCTAAGTTAATTATTGACGATAGGGAAGAGCGTCTGTGAACTTGTTTTTTGATACCTCGGCTTTAGTAAAGTTTTTTCACCAAGAAATGGGTAGTGAGCAAGTTATTGCTCTTATTGAAAAGCCTGAGAATGATATTTGGGTATCTGATTTAGCTCGTATTGAGTTCAATAGCGCCTTATATCGCAAGTTCCGTAGGGGTGATCTTGATGCCGTGCAACTAGTTGAAATAGCATCAGGTTTTCAGGAAGAATGGCAAAATCTTAATGTCCAACCTGTTAGTCAAGCTGTATTGGATGAGGCTGAAGCTTTAATGCAGCGTCAAGGCAAACAATTAGGTTTAAGAACATTGGATGCTATTCAATTGGCGAGCTTTGCATTATTAGCGGAGGAAAACTGGGCGTTTGTCGTGGCAGATGGATTACTTGCAGATGCAGTAGAAGCTGAACAATTAGCCGTTGCCTTATAAGCTTATGAAACAACTCCTCAATACCCTCTACTTATCCACTAACGATAGCTACCTCAAATTAGAGGGTGAAACCTTAGTGCTAACTGTCGATAACGTAAAGCGTGGGCAAGTGCCTTTGCATCACTTAGGTTCGATTGTGTGTTTAGGACGCGTAATGATTAGCCCCAAATTAATGGCGCGGTGTATGCGAGATGGGCGCTCGATTGTTTGGTTGGATGAGAATGGGCGTTTTCATGCACGGGTGGAAGGGCAAGTCAGTGGCAATATTTTATTACGCCAAGCGCAATTTCGGGCAGCGGATAAACCTGATGTGGCATTGGGTTTAAGTAAGGCATTTATTGCCGGTAAGCTTAGAAATTCGCGTAATGTCTTAATGCGCAGTGCGCGGGATAGTAAGGAAGAGTCTGAAAAACAAGTGCTGACCAAAGCTGCCAAAGCCTTAGCGATTAATTTGCGCAATGTAGAATATGCCGACTCGCCTGCCTCGGTATTAGGTTTGGAAGGTGACGCGGCACGGGTTTATTTTGAGCAATTCAATACCATGATTAAGCCGTCAATGCGTGCTGAGTTTGAATATAAAGGGCGCAGCCGTCGCCCGCCCAAGGATGCGGTGAATGCCTTAATTTCATTTATTTATGCCTTGATTTTAAACGATTGTCGTAGTGCTCTAGAAACCGTGGGGCTTGATCCACAACTTGGGTTTTACCATGTAGTACGTCCCGGACGACCTGCGTTAGCCTTGGATTTATTGGAAGAATTTAGAGCGGTATTGGGCGACCGTTTAGCCCTGACGCTCATTAATCGTGGGCAATTACACGAAAAAGATTTTGAATTTCGAGAAGGTGGCGCGGTTTATTTGAATGACACGGGGCGTAAAACGGTGGTATTCGCTTATCAGGAGCGTAAGAAAGAAACCTTGCAGCACCCTATCTTAGAGCAAGCGGTAGAAATTGGTTTATTACCTTTATTGCAAGCGCGTTTATTAGCGCGTTATTTGCGTGGGGATGTAGCGTCCTATATTCCGTTCCTTAACAAATGAGAATTTTCTTTCCTCCCTTAACCCAAATGGGGTAAGGGAGTTAAAGGGTTGATCAATATGCTGATTTTGGTAAGTTATGATGTATCGACCGAAACCTCTGCGGGGCGACGACGTTTACGGCGGGTGGCGAAAACTTGTTTGAATTATGGTCAGCGCGTACAAAAGTCCGTGTTTGAATGCAAGGTGGATGCCGCGACTTATGAGTTGTTGAAAGATGCTTTGCTGAAGGAAATTGATTTGGCTGAAGATAATTTAAGAATTTATCGTCTGGCCGAGCCTTTGAGTAAGAATGTGCAAGAGTTTGGTAAGTTTAAAGCCAAGGATTTTGAGGCGCCTTTGATGTTGTAAGTAGCAGGCTTTTGCTATAATGGTTGTATTCCAGCTCCGCGAACCTAGAGCGATAGTCAAAAAGCTGTATGGTTCGCGATCATTTAAGTTTCTGATTTAATTGGTTTTATTTTTATGCCTTCCATCCGTGAACTAATTTTCCCCTGTTTTCTTTTGAGTTCGCGCCATTCCCCAAAAAAAGCTATACTTTTCATGCTCTTGCAAAAGGGCGATTCTCCCAGCTAATTAAACTGGGAGCGGATTGAAACCACATATTTGGCGTTAGAGAGATAAGGGGGAACTATTCTCCCAGCTAATTAAACTGGGAGCGGATTGAAACGCCCCTGTCTTGACGGGCTGCTAGGGCCTTAAAAATTCTCCCAGCTAATTAAGCTGGGAACGGATAAGTATTTAGGTAATAGAGGGGGTGTAATTTCTTAAACTTCTATGCTAGGCTTAAGGGTTTTTTTGGTTTTACTCGGATGATGTTTTGCATCTAACCGCCTTAGAAATTCGGCCATAATGCGTTGGTATAATTGCTTTCCTAATACACGATCCTCTACACCATGCTCAATACTAGGATTGTCATTTACCTCAATCACTACCACGCCTTGTGCTGTCTCTTTTAAATCAACACCGTATAAGCCATCACCAATCAACCGCGCAGCTTTTAGGGCAGTTTCTAATACAGCAACAGGTACTTGGTCAATAGCTAAGGTGTCAGCGCGCCCCTCAACAGACTTACCATTTTTATTATGATTAATGATTTGCCAGTGACCACGCGACATATAATAGCGACAAGCATAAATGGCCTCGCCATTCAAAATGCCAATCCGCCAATCGAATTCCGTATAGGTGTAAGCTTGTGCTAAAATTAGTTCGGAGTGTTCGAATAATTCAGCAGCAGCTTTTTCTAATTCAGAACGATCTTTGACTTTAAACATGCCACGTGAGAAAGAACCATCCGGTATCTTAAGTACCATGGGATAACCGAGTTTCTTCTCCGCACGCTCTAACTCACCTTTACCAAGAATAACGCTGGGAGGTATTTGAATTTTATTGGCGGTCAATAATTCACTGAGATAAATCTTATTCACACAGCGTAAAATGGAGCTTGGATCATCAATAACCACTAAGCCTTCATTGGCTGCTTTACGCGCAAAGCGATACGTATGATTATTTAACGCCGTGGTTTCACGAATAAATAAAGCATCATACTCTGCAATATGTCCAATATCCTTGCCAGTAATGAACTCGGTTTCAATCCCTAAGTCCGCTGCGGCTTTAATAAAATAGTGCAGTGCTTTGGCATCGGAGGGCGGCAATGCTTCCTGTGGGTCGTGCAAAATCGCAAGATTATAACGCGCTGGTATAGCCTGATCAGGTTCACGCCAACGTTGTTGTAGTTTATTTTCTAAAACCTTGAAAAAATAGCCTTCTTGCAAACTGCTAAGGGTAGTTAAGCTGCCGGTCTTTAGCTTGCTAATGCGCCAGCGCCCATTACGACTAAATTCAACACGCAACAGCGGCGTTGGAAACGCTTCATAAAGGCGGCGTGCTAAGGGGCGCAAGGCTTCGCTGTCGCATTTGCCGAAGTGCAGCACAATTTCAAAGCGCGCAATATCAACGTTCTGGTGTTGCGCCTGCTTCGCTAACGCTTTGGTAACCACGTCGTCTAGATCATCAATGATCGGGCCGTAGAGGGTTTTACGTGTGAGGTCATGTAAAGTTTTGACTGAAGGTAACATGCGGTGTCCGCGTGCTTCAGCGAGGAGCGAGGCATAGTAACCTAAACTGTGATAATTCAAATTACGACAGAGATTAATCACATGCAGGTTGCGTTTTTTGGCCCAATCACTGCCGGTAAGATAGTCACGCACCGCAGCGACGGGAAATCTGGGATAATCCGTTTTCCAATGTTTTATATCGTCGACTAAGAGTAAATACTCAGGCATACGTGAGGGCTTCCCTTGTTATATGTAATAATTAATGAGGTGCTGCATCATACGGCTTTTAAATGCTCTGTGTAGAGTGCATTCGCCGACTACTTTGCATAACTATAACCAATAAAATGAGACTTTTTCATGAACGATACGCCAGTTCGTCCTGCCACGCTAAATGATCTATCGCGTTTAGTTGAACTGGAACAGGCTTGTTTTGATTCCGATCGTTTAAGCCGTCGCAGTTTCCGCCATTTTTTAAGTAGTGCTAATTGTTTTTTAGTCGCTGGTTCAGAAGGCGAAGTGCTGGGCTATATTCTTGTATTGCTGCATCAAGGTACGCATCTAGCACGGATTTATTCACTCGCCGTCGATCCTCGCCAACAAGGCCGTGGCCTTGCCCAAACTTTGATTGAGCAGGCAGAAAAAAGTTGCGTGGCGGTCGGACGAATCACCATGCGTTTAGAAGTGCGCAAAGATAATCACAGTGCGATTCGGCTTTATGAGCGTATGGGGTATCATAGTTTTGGCGAATATCACGATTACTATGAAGATCATGCAGATGCCTTACGTTTGCAAAAGCGTATTCTGCATCTGGCGCAACACACTACCCACCTCAAGGTTCCCTATTACGCGCAACAGACCGATTTCACTTGTGGGCCAGCGGCGTTGATGATGGGCATGGTAGCACTGGATCCTCGCTTATCGTTAACAACAACGGAGGAGCTAAGGATTTGGCGTGAGGCGACAACGATTTATATGATGGCAGGGCATGGTGGTTGCAGCCCGTTAGGCTTGGCTTTAGCGGCTATGCGACGTGGCTTTATGACTGATGTTTATATTTCCAGTAATGACACGCCTTTTTTGGACTCGGTACGTGATGAAAAGAAAAAGCATGTGATGAGCTTAGTACACGCAGATTTTCTGGAGCAGTATCAGTACTTAGCAGCAGATCATTTGCATTATACCAGTCTGTCTCAAGTGCAATTACAAGAGGCACTAGAGCGGGGCGCTTTACCCATTGTGTTAATTAGTACCTATCGCTTCGATAACCAGAAAGTGCCACATTGGGTCGTCGTGACTGCGATGGATGAGCGCTTTATTTATATTCATGACCCCTTTATTGATGAGCCGGTGTTTCGTTTTGCATTAGACAACCAATATTTGCCCATTAGCCGTAAAGACTTTGATCGTATGTCACAATTTGGGCAATCGCGCTTAAGAACCGCCGTGATCTTATCTAAAAAGGCAAGCGCATAAGCTTGTCACTTCAAGCTATTGCGTAAATAAACGCTTTCCCATTAAGGCTAGAGCCAGATCGAATACTCCATCCCATAAGCGTGTTTCACTTTTACTCACCCCTTCGCCTACCCCTTTACTATGTTGATCTAAGATCGCCAAACGACGATATAGAGGCATAAAGTTGGTATTAGCAAGACGCTTGAACGCGTGTTGTAATAAAGCTTGACGGTCGCGCGTGGTCTTCATAATGAGATGTTGGTTACTGCGCTGGTATCTGACATTAGTGCAGCCTTCTTCCAATTGCCGCAGCACGTCTCCTAAAGCCCAAATCACTAAGGGTAAGGGGGTGTCATCTTCTCGCAAGACCTCAAGAATATGTTTTAAGCGCGGCACATCAGGCGCGAGAATCGCATCGGCTAAATCAAACACGCTGAAACGTGAGCTATCCGCCGTAACGGCGGCTAATTGCTCAACGCTAATAGGTTGTCCGGCAAATAATAATTGCAGTTTATTAATTTCTTGTGCAGCCGCCAGTAAATTACCCTCCACCCGCTCAGCCAAATAACGCACCGCTGCATCATCGGGTTTCAAGTGTGCTGCTTTCATTCGTGCTGCTACCCAGGCCTGCGTTTGCGAGGCATTCAGTTCCCAAACCTGTACGACAGCACCGACTTGATCCAATGCTTTGACCCAAGCCGCATTACGCACCGCTTTATCTAATTTAGGGGCTTGAATTAAGAGCAATTTATCTTGCGGTGGATGACTTAAATACTGTTGTAAAGCTTTGCTGCCGGCCGCGCCAATCTTGCTACTGCTAAAACGCATGTCCAATAATTGGCGTGTTGCAAAGAGTGATAAAGCTTCACTGGCTTGTAGCAAAATACCCCAATCAAATTGCGGATCAACATGCAAAATTTCGCGCTCACTGAAACCATGCTGGCTAGCATAGACCCGAATCGTATCAGCCACTTCCATAACTTGTAGCGGCTCATCACCAGTAATCAAATACACGGGCTTTAGGCCTGTTTGAAGTTGCGTTTCAATTTGATCGGCGCGTACCTGCATCGTAGTATCCTGACAAACACATGGCACAAGCGTAACACAGCTCAACTTGACGCGCTGCGTTGTGCCGCCTATAACACGCATTTTCCTCAAGTAGAATCACTATGGAGTCGACTTTCTCCAACTACCAAGCACCTGTGGGCTTACGCTCCGCACATGTACAAACCTTGTTGCCAACCTTGTTGCGAAAGCGTTTAGACCTGCCATTACGTTGGGAGCGTATGGAATTGGCCGATGGCGATTTTATTGATTTAGCGTGGTATGAGCGCTCGCAAGCACCATTGGTCTTGGTGATGCACGGCTTGGAGGGTTCACTCCGATCCCATTACGCTACACCTTTAATGCAATGTTTGTATGAGGCTGGTTTCAGTGTGGTGTTTATGACCTTGCGTGGTAAAGGACGCGAACCCAATCGCTTACCACGTAGTTACCATTCAGGCGCCAGTGCCGATTTAGCAGCAGTATTGCAACAATTAACGGAGCGTCATCAGCAGCCTTTTGCCGCAGTCGGGATCTCGTTGAGCGCTAATATCTTGTTGAAGTATTTAGGGGAAACTGGCGAATATGCCCAGCTCAAAACAGCCATCGCTATTTCCGCACCGTTTCAATTAGCACTCTGTGCTAAGCGTTTATCCGAAGGCTTTTCACAAGTTTACAATCGTTATTTGTTGAACCATTTAAAAGCCTCGTATCGTGAGAAGTTCTTGCGTATTCCATCCCCCCTTTCTGTTGATTTAGCGTCAATCAAGACCTTATATCAATTTGATGATACAGTGACAGCGCCCTTAAATGGCTTTAAGGATGCCAACGATTATTATCAGCGCTCTAGCTGCAAGCCTTTTCTTAAAACAGTAGCGATCCCGACGTTAGTCATTCATGCCTTAGATGATCCTTTTATGTACCCCAGTATAGTGCCCAACCCTGCTGAAGTGAGTGCTTCGATTCAATTAGAAATTTCCAAACATGGTGGGCATGTCGGTTTTATGAATACCCAAGGGTTTTGGCTGGATAAACGTGTTCCAGACTATTTGACACAGCAATTGCGTTTGCAACACCATGCTTAAAGCGCCTCGCATTGTGATTATTGGGGGTGGGCCGGCTGGTTTAATGGCTGCCGAGCAACTGACTAATGCTGCTTATGCGGTCGATTTATATGATGCGATGCCATCCGTAGGACGTAAGTTTTTATTGGCCGGGATTGGCGGCCTGAATCTAACGCATTCTGAAGATTTTAGCGATTTTATGCAGCGCTATGCCCAAGCGGAACAGGATTTATTACCGAGTTTAACCTTGTTTAATGCGAATACCTTACGCGAATGGGCGGCGGATTTAGGCATTGAAACCTTTGTGGGTACCTCAGGGCGCGTTTTTCCGAAAGCAATGAAGGCTGCCCCTTTATTACGCGCTTGGCTTCTGCGCTTGAAGCAGCAGGGTTTAACTATTCATTCGCGTCATCGCTG
This sequence comes from Thiolinea disciformis DSM 14473, assembly GCF_000371925.1. Classification (GTDB taxonomy): domain Bacteria; phylum Pseudomonadota; class Gammaproteobacteria; order Thiotrichales; family Thiotrichaceae; genus Thiolinea; species Thiolinea disciformis. The sequence goes on from NZ_AQVE01000002.1 coordinate 46,807, forward strand.
GGTAGGCTGGAACACTAATAATCAACTGATCTTTGCGACTCCCAGCCACGAGATCACTGTGGATTATGATGTATTGATTTTGGCCTTAGGCGGTGGGAGTTGGAAAAAACTCGGCAGTGACTCGGCTTGGGTAAATCTACTAAAAGCGCGCCATATTGCTATTTTCCCCTTAAAACCTAGTAATTGCGGTTTTATTTGTGACTGGAGTCAGCACCTACGCAGTCATTATTCGGGTGCTCCTCTGAAAGCTGTGACGCTGAGATTTACGGATTTATTAGGAAACACTGAAACTCGCCAAGGTGAATTAATGATAACCAAGCGGGGTGTCGAAGGTAGTTTAGTTTATGCGTTTTCGGCACGCTTGCGCGATATGATTGAGGCTAAGGGCAAGGCTAGCTTTTATTTAGATTTGTTGCCTCAGCAAAATCTTGCCGACTTAGAAAGATTATTGGCCAATCGCCCCAAACAAAAAAGTTTAGGCAACTTCCTAAAAAGTCGCCTGCATCTGGATGCTACCAAATCTGCTTTATTCTTTGAGTGTTTGCCGCGTCATGAACCACCGTCTGCACGGCAAATAGCTCACTTGCTAAAGGCTCTGCCAATCACCCTAACGGCCACCACACCGATCGATGAGGCGATTAGTACTGCAGGCGGTGTTTCCTTTGCCGCAGTGGATGAGCATTTGATGTTAAAAGCCTTATCGGGCGTATTTTGTGCTGGTGAAATGTTGGATTGGGAAGCCCCAACAGGCGGTTATTTGCTCACAGCGGTGCTAGCGACAGGTCGTAAAGCGGGGCAGGGAGCGCTCGCGTTTATCCAGAATCAAGTGCCAAGCTCTTGAAATTCTAGCCTTATGCCCGAATGTTTTAAGGCAGCTTCCAGTTGGAAGTGGCCTTGGAGCGTTTTATGTCAGGATATGTGTGGTCATTATTCTTATTGCTGGCAATTATTAGTGGTGCCATTGCGTGGTGGCTCATTCCTTATTACGCCTTACGTAAAGCAATTAACGCACCTTTTCCTGAAGCATGGCGGCGTATTCTAGCGCGTAACTTTCCTATTTATCGTCATTTGCCGAGCGACTTGCAACGACAGCTCCAAAAATTGATTAAGCAATTTATTCATGAAAAGCATTTCACCGGCTGTAATGGCTTGGAAATCACTGATGAGATTCGTGTCACTATAGCGGCAAGTGCTTGTTTATTATTATTAAATCGTAAAACATCAGTGTATGGTGATTTGCGTTATATTTTAGTCTATCCCGATGGATTTATAACACAGGAAGAAAAATTCGTAGAAGGTGGTATTAAAAGCCTGCTTCCGTCCGGTCTCCTAGGTCAGTCGTGGAGCAATGGCAAAGTTATTTTATCGTGGGCTGATGTATTAAAAGGAAATCGTGAGTTTCGTGACGGTCATAACGTCGCATTGCATGAATTTGCGCACCAATTAGATAATGAATCAGGTTCAGTGAATGGCGCTCCTGTGTTAGCGAATCAACAGCATTATCAACGTTGGGCATCGGTATTGACCGAAGAATATGAAGCCTTGCGCCGTGCAGCCTTTCAAGGTGATGAAACGCTAATTGATCAATATGGTGCTACCGCGCCTGCTGAGTTTTTTGCAGTTGTGACCGAGACTTTTTTTGAGCGCCCTTTGGAATTATTAAATCGCCATCCCGCTTTATTTAATGAATTGAAAATTTATTATAAAGTGGATCCTTCTGATTGGATGGAGGCGTGATATAAATCACGTAAGCGGCGGCGAATACAAGAGCTAGTAGGGAGATCACGTTTAAGCGCCGCTAATAATACACTTTGGCGACCCATAATATCAATTTGCTGTTTGGCGCGAGTAATACCGGTATATAATAATTCACGTACCAGCATTTGAGAGTCATCTTGCTCGGGTAATAATAATAACACACGCTCAAATTCTGAGCCTTGGCTTTTATGAATGGTCATTGCCCATGCGGTTTCATGAGCCGGTAAACGTACTGGCGCAATAGCGCGAAAGCCCCCTGTATTAGTGTTCGCAAACCAGACTTTCAAACCCTCAGCACTGGGTAAGCTAATGCCAATATCACCATTAAATAAGCCTTGGCGATAGTCATTTTCTATGACCATGACAGGGCGGCCTGCATACCAAGCGCCCTGTTGTATGCGCGGTAAGGCGGGTGCTAATAATTTGCCTAAACTTATATTTAAACGTTCTGTGCCAAGGCTGCCTTTGCGCAGCGGTGTTAAAACGCGAAACTGATTAAATGCCTGAAATAGCGAGCTTAATAAAGCCGGATCAGGATTGGTTTGCCATTGTTGTACCTGCGATAAATAAGGCTTCCAAGCAGTTTGCAAGGTCTTAGAATCTAAGCGTGCTAGTTCACTCCACGTAACCCCTGTGGGTTGTTGCTGTAGTAGCTCGAGTAAAGCATTCTCCTGCCGATCGCGCACCGCAGTAGCTAATCGTCCAATCCCACTCTCGCTAGAAAAACGCCAACTTTTTTCCAAGACCACCCGATATGGATCAAGGGGATGGGGATTATTCGGTTCTTGCAGGCAGAGATCACGAAAAATAGATCCTGTTTCTACGGAGGCAAGCTGATCTTTATCGCCCAGTAGAATTAAGCGTGTTTGTGGACTGACCGATTCACATAGATGCGTCATAAGTGAAATATCAATCATGGATGCCTCATCCACAATGACGACATCCGCCGGTAACGGGTGGCCAGCATGATGTCTAAAGCCAACTTGTTTAGGTAAAAAACCTAATAAACGATGCAAAGTGCTGGCTTGCTCGGGAATATGTGCTGCTAACTCTGGCTCAAGTTTTAAAGTCTGCTTTGCTTGACGTATGGCCTCTTGCATACGCATGGCTGCTTTTCCGGTTGGCGCTGCTAAGCGAATGCGCTGGGGCTTAATGCCAAGTTGCCCAATTAAAAGGCACAGCAAGCGCGTCAGTGTCGTGGTTTTGCCGGTACCAGGGCCACCGGAAATAATTAAAAATGGGTGTTTGGCGGCTTGTGCCACGGCTTGTTTTTGTAATGCGGTATCAGGATGACTAAACCATTGATTGACGGTTTTGTCGATTTCATGGGTGTTGGCGGCTGATAAGTCTATCGCATACAGGCGTGCCACCAAATTCTTTGCCAAACGTTGCTCGTATTGCCAATAACGATTGAGCCAAATATAGCCATATTCTGTGATGAGCGGCTTATAGTCCCCCGCTTTACCTAGGGCGGGTGTTTTTAGGAGCTCAGTCAATTCATCGGCACTCAGTGTGCTAGGCAAGCGATTAGCAATGCTATTTTGGCGTGTGGCTTGGCTGGTAGCGCGTGCTAATTCATATAGTTGTGTTTTTTGTAGTTCGCTCAGCACGTAATGCTCTTGCTCGCATAAGCGAAGCATTAATTGTGCAAATTGCTCATCTAAAAAGCCTGAACTGGATTCACTCAACGCCACAGGACGCATAAATATACTCGCGCTAGGAAGAAAATATACTGCAAACTTGCATCGACTAGCTGGAGCATCGTTATAATACAGCTTTCGTACTAAGGTTTAATTGCTTCATGAATGTCGAGCCTGCGCCAGCTAATACCGCAACACAAGCCCTTGAGCAGGCACGTAATCTACTGAGTTTTGCGCGTGGCCGCTCAACACAAGCCCGTTTGCATGTATTGGCTATTTTACTACAAGCTGAGTCAGCGTTGAGCCATGTTGATATTGAAAATTTAGCAGCGCAACAAGGCATAGAAGCCGATCGGGTTACGCTATATCGCGCCTTGGATTGGCTAGTGGAGCGTGGCTTAGCACATCGAATTGCTGGGGCGGATCGAGCTTGGCGTTATAATGCACAGCTAGGGTTAGCGCAACAGCACGCACATTTTTATTGTCGAGCTTGCCAGCAAGTATTTTGCCTTGAAAACTTGCAGCCTGCCTTATTATTCGCCTTACCCCAAGGTTATCAATTAGAGCAAGTAGAGTTAAATCTGCAAGGGCAGTGTCCGGCTTGCCAAGCACGTCACTAAAGTGCCCCACTGCGTTTAATATCCAAATAGCGATTAATTAACGCGGTTGATAAATGGTCGGGCGCTACGTCTAGGGCATGTATGCCAGAGCGGCGAATTTTTTCTAAGGTCGTTTGGCGTTGCTGTAAATAGTTCATGATTGCCGCTTGCTCAATGGCTTGTTCCAGTTTGTCCACTGGTGTTTGTAACGCTTTATCTAAAGCCTGTTCGCGCATACTGGCTAAGAGTAATAGATGGCGTCTGCGCAATAAATGTAAGGCAGGCATTAAATCTTCGGTATCTTCATCGCGTAAATTCGTTACCAAAATCACTAAAGCGCGTTTTTTCTGACGCACTAATAATTCAGTCGCGGCTTGGCTATAGTCGGGTGCTTGTGGAGTGGGTTGCAAGTCATACAGCGCATTCAATAACTGATTTAGGGCATAATGGCCTTTACGGGCAGGTAGCCAGCGTTGGGTGCCGCCAAAAGTGCCTAAACCCACGGCATCCCCTTGACGTAGCGCCACATAGGCTAATAACAGTGCTGCATTCAAGGTATGATCAAAATGCGATAACGCGCCGTCACGGGCTTGCATCCGATGCCCACAATCCATGAGCAGAATGATTTCTTGATCACGCTCATCTTGATATTCGCGCGAAATTGCTTTGTACATTCGTGCAGTCGCTTTCCAGTCGATTTGGCGCAAACTATCACCGGCACGGTATTCGCGTAATTGATGAAAATCCTGACCTTCGCCACGGCGACGTTGTTTACGAATGCCGATTTGACTGAGCTTATTATCGGTTGCGAGTAGGGTGTATTGTGCAATAGCGGCAAAGTTGGGATAAATCCGCAGCTCTGAGGGCACTGCTAGCTTATAATCATGCCACCATAATTGTAGGGGCGATAAGACCCGTGCTTGTGCGATCTGGTATTCATATCGTCCCCGTTCGACGGGGCGAATACTGTATTGCGGCTGGGCAAAAGTGTTTGGTGCGAGCGAAAAACGCAGCGGTAGACCTTGTACAGCTAATTCGGCGGGCGCATGATCGAAAAGCTCAATCGTCAAAGGGCGTTGGCTATCTTGTGTAATATGCAAGCTCACATTGCGCTGAATCCCTACCGGCAAAGAGTGCGGTACATCACGGCTTAGCGTAATGCGAGGCGTGCGCCATGCTCGCCAGGCGTCGTAAGTGGCATTTACTACCCATAACCCTAAGGCAAGTAACCAAAGCGTTTGTAAATCAGGGTAAAAGCTCACCACCAGCGCAGCCGCTAAAAAGCCTGTGAGTATATAAAAGCTGCGTCGTGCGGGCAGAATCATTGGCGCGGCGCTTCCGTCTTGTTGAGCAGAGCATTCAACACATGATCCGTGTTATAGCCTTCTAATTCCATTTCTGGTGAGAGCGAAACGCGATGGCGTAAGACCGGCAAGGTAACTTGCTTAATGTCATCTGGGTGTACGAAATCACGTCCTTCCAATAAAGCATGAGCGCGTCCTGCCCGAATCAGCGCAATGCTACCACGCGGGCCTGCACCAAAACGTAAACCTTGGCCGCCACGTGTGGCTCGTACTATACGAACGGCGTATTGCATGACGCTTTCATCCACCGCCACATTCGCAGTGACTTTTTGCATTTCCATTATAGCCTGTGGCGTTACCACTGCTTGGAGTGCATTCAGATTAAAACGATCGCCAATTTGTTGATTCGTGACTACGGCCACCATGGCGTTTTCTTCCTCAACACTAGGATAGTCGATGTAAACTTTAAGCAGGAAACGATCGAGTTGAGCCTCTGGTAGTGGATAAGTGCCCTCTTGCTCAAGTGGGTTTTGAGTCGCTAGCGTCATAAAAGGTAAGGGCACCGGATGCGCTTCACCTTCAATTGTGACTTGCTGTTCTTGCATAACCTCTAATAAAGCTGATTGGGTTTTAGCAGGCGCACGATTAATCTCATCTGCTAATAAAATATTCGTAAAAACAGGGCCTTTGCGTAAATCAAAACGCTGATTCTTCATATCAAATAAGACATGCCCACTAATATCCGCTGGCATTAAATCCGGTGTAAATTGAATCCGTGCAAATTGCCCAGAAATACTATTTGCTAGGGCTCGGACTAATAAAGTTTTACCTAAGCCCGGTACGCCTTCAATTAACACATGCCCACCGGCTAATAAAGCGATTAAGGTTTCACGGATGACTTGTTCTTGGCCAATCAAGGCTTTGGCGATTTCTGATTGAATTTGTCTAGCAAGTTGGCTGGCTTGAGACAAACTAAGCGAGTAAGTCATGTCGAGTTCCTTAAAGTATTAGCTATTTTTACCAAGTTTAAAAATTCTGCTTCAGAGAGTTGTGGCGATTTTAATAAATGTTCTAGCGTCGAGTATTTATCATCAGGCCAATTTAAATAAAGTGCTAGCTGTTGAGTGATTTTCTTATCGTCTAGTAATTGCCCGCCATTTACGCGTTTTTGCGCGAGCTGTTGAATCTGTTGGCGGGTGGCTTGGATGAGTTTTTCTTGGCGCTGCTCAGGGTTATTCCATAGCCAGAAACCACTAGCTCGAATATGCTCTAACAACTGACGCCTAAAAGGCGGAGCAACATCAATTAATGGCCCTAAGCGCGGTATCCATGCCCATAGCGTTAATAAAATCAGCAAAGCCAAACTTAACAATACAGTCCAAGCGTATTCTTGGAGTAGCTTCATAAGCGAGGGATAATCATCTTTATCAATCAACCAAACCTTGCTAATTTCTTTGGCGTGGCTATGGACTAAGTACCATAGAAGTTTAGCATGATCTTCATCTTCTAAGTGGCGATTAGAAAAAATACTAGAGTCTGCTAAGAAACTTACTAAACCTTCACCATATTTTTGTTGTACTAACCAGTTATTATTTTCATGTGACGCGGAGAAGCTTGCCTGTGGAGCAATTATAGAATAAAAAAAATCTACTCCAACGCTTAAGGTTTCCTCAGTATTCGGCAAGTTAATTTCTAGGGGTAGCTGCTCTTCTTCAAGATAGACTGATTCACCTGAGCTAATCTTTAGTGCATTTTGTAAAACATCAGGTTTTCGATCGTTTTCAAAAGGAGTATCAGCTAAAATACTAAAATCAGAATGAGTACTACGTGTACGTGCTATTAAGTGTCCACCTTGCTGAACCCAATCTAATAAGGCCTCTATTTTTTCTGAGGAAATATTATAGCGTTGGGTATCTAAGAAGATAACCGTCTTAGTGTCTGCTGGCGGGCCAGTATAATCGAGACTTTGGGCGGGAATACCCATTCTTTTTAAGAATAGTCGGGCTGCATATAAGTCATTAGTGCGTGCTTCACCTTGAAATCCTGAGTATTCCTCAACTTGTTTCAGTTCATAATTTGCATCAAATAAAAAGCCCAAAGCAACTAAAAACAGGAGTGCTAAGATATTGATGATAATAGTTTTAAGGCTCATGCGCTTAGCTCAGTTTTTTCAGGTGCGGCCTGAAAGTTGCTCCAGTTATTAAATAATTCACTAATAGCATGGTCATTCGGTTGGCGATGGGCATAAGCAATAGTTTGCCATTGCTGGGTGAGTACACGTAGGTAGTGTAGACGTGATTCAGATAAACTTGGCCGAGCTAATTTGATAATATCACCTTCGGTATGACTACTTAAAATATCTAAAGTATCATGGCGTGTTAGAATCATGAGTGCAGCACGGTATAATAGACTTAGCGCCTCTCGCGTTTTTCCCTGCTCAAATAATTGGCGAGCCGTTCCGGCTATATCATCAGGTAGGGACTCAGGGCGAATATCTAAGCCAAATAATACATCGGGTTTGGCAATTGGATCGGATTTCTTAGCACTGTGATCTAATAAGGCTAGTAGTTTCTTGCGATAAATAATGCCAAGAATAATTAAGATAATAATAGCGACATACAATAAGCTTTTAATAGTTTGAGCAAAAATTTTAGCGAGACCTGTTAGAAAAGGCGTGGGCTCATAATCAGTGCGCGGATTTTTTTCTTTTTTATGGCGTGGTACAAACGTCCAACGCTGTGTCTTTTCAGAAAACTCTGGTAGTGCCATGACTTCTTCTAGCTTAGCTTCAGCTTCATTGACGGGTAAAACATTTGGTTCCAGAGGTTCAGGAGACGGTATTTGGGTTTCAGTGCTCTCTGGTTTAGTGTCTGCATAGCTAGGTGTTGCCAGAAAGCCTTGCGTAAAAACAATAATCAGAGTAAGTAAGGCTACAGCCAAACTTGAAAGTACTGGCTTTGCTAGTTTTTCGAGGCGTTCACCTAAATGACGGAAGGTAATCTCTAAATCCCATGCTTCAAGCTGACTACGACGATTTAAGTAAAGCCCAAAGCCTCCAGCGACAAAAAATGGATGAATTAAAAAAATGCTCAGGGTATAGACAATATATTGAACTAACTCGGCCCAGTAGTTCAAATCTAAATTGGTTTTTCCTTGAAATATATCTTTAATAAAATCCATCATAAAACCGCTAGGATCAATAGTAGTGATTAATCCATATAAGGTAATAGTGATTAGAAATTCAAAGTGTAAACATCCAATCGTCAGCCAAACTGCTTTATCATGACCTTGTAAAAATAATAACTGTTGACGTTCTTTACGTCCTGTGCCGCGTAATCCCTCAAGCTGCCAAATAGGTAAGCTATAGCTACGTGATAAAGAGAGGCGTCGATAAGTTAAAGCACCAAATAAGCCGCTATGACGAAGTAACTGTGGTAAGGCTGAAAAGGCTTGCGCACTACTAAGTTGTTGTCCGAATAAGCTATGACTTAGTATATGTAAAATAAAGCGATCGTATAAAGGTTTTAGTAGCCAAGCAATAGTATAGGCTACCCAGATATAATCAAGAGGCGTTACCAACCACAGAAAAGAGCAAATGAGTGTGAGTAATAAGAAAAAAGGCCAATAAAGAACTTGCCAATTCGCTTGTACTAAAGAAAAGCCTAAATCAATAGCCTCCCATTCAGTCCTAGGGCGCATAATGACGGTAAGCTCGGCTAGCTTCATGCCGATACCTGCCTGACTGTGTTAGTACGGAACCGTCCGACCCAGATAAAATAACTAATGGTTAGTAACCAGAGTAAAATGCCGACTATATATTTCACAAGGGCTGGTATAATGACTTGGGATGACCAGAAGGCTTCAATAAACGCTGCCATAATCGTCATCGTTGCCGCTCCATAAATTAATCGAATGGCAATTTGGCTATTATCTAATAAGGCAAGTAGACGAGACTTTTGTCCCGGTTTAATCAAAGCCTCGGCTAGTTTAAAGCCAGCTGCCCCTGAAATAAACATCGCAATAAGTTCAAAGGCACTATGGCCTGCAACGAAACTCCAAAAGGTTTGCGTATAGCCAACATGTGTTAAGTGCCCAGCAACCGCTCCAATATTCAGGCCATTAAATAAAATCACAACTAAGGTACCAATCCCAAAGAGTAGGCCGCCCGCAAAGGTTTGGAAGTCGATTCCCGTATTATGGCTAATATAAAAACCGAACATATAAACGTCCGTGTCAGCTTGACGCTCACGCCCTAAGCGTTCTGTGAGCTTAGGATTATACATGGCTTCCATTTCAAGCACCTGTTCACCATCAATTACTGAATAAACTAATTCAGGATAGAGCTGAATAGCGCCAAAAATTAGGAAAAAGCTAAGAAAAAATAAAGCAGTAGAAAATAAAACAACACGGTATTCTTGCCGTACTAGTTGTGGGAAACCATACAGAAAGAAATCTAAAATTTGCTTGAAAATATTGAATTTGTGTGAGTAAAGGCGATTATGTCCACGTACTACTAAACGATTTAAGCGTTCAATTAACAGTGGACTGTACATGCGCGATTGTGCCAAGGCCAAATGATGGCATAAGCGCCGATAAGCTTCCGGAAAGTCAAAACTAGCGGGCACATTGTGTTGATCAGTTTTTGTGAGTCTTGCTCGTTCACGGCGTGATAAATCTTGGAAATTAAGCCAAGTTTCAATTTGTTGCCATAGGGCTTCATTATCATTAATAAAGGCGGATTGTTTCATCGTTTATTGCCCAGTGATCCAGCTTGCAATACTACGCAGCCAAGCTGCTTTATGCAGTTGTCCTGCCACTAAAGTCCCTGTTAAATCGGCTAATTCTTCTTGGCGCTCCGGCGTCAGGCTTTTTTCGCGTTGAGCAAATAGAATAATCGCTTGTTGTTCGGCGAGAGTCAGGCTGACGGGCGGCATCATAGCGGGTGCTTGATTGGCTTGTAGTGGTTTTGAGACTTCAGGCTTATATAAAACAACCGTATTGGCCGCCAGATCGCCCAAGCGTTGAAAACGGCGATTGAGTAAGATGCTGATTAAGCCCAAACCATAAAAAAGAGGTAAAAAATCCACCACTCGCAGCAAGTTTCGTACCACAGAAGCGGCTGGTGAAATAGGGCTGGCGTCAAGATGTGCTACATATAAGCCCATGTATTTTTTGCCAGGAGTTTGTCCGTGAGAACGTAACTCAAACCAAACGGGATAAAACCATTCCATTAAGAACATTAAAATAAAAGCAATGCCTAATCCGGTTTCGCCTAAAAAGCTGGCTAATGCAAAGGTCAAAAAATAAATAACCACGCGAATCCCTAAATCAATGACCCAAGCCCACATACGTGGCACAGGGCCAGCCGGAGAGAGTTTTAACTCAATACCCTCTGGTGTTTGCACGGTGTAGGTAGTATCAATACGCATAATTGAGATTTGGATCGCTTAAAATGGTCAGTTAATTTTATAAAAATTAAGCGCAAAGCATGAAGCGGAGGTAGCTAATTTGTCAATCATTAGCCGATAGTTTTCAACTAAGTCAAAGAAATTATAGGTTAAGCTCTAATCTATATAATCAACATTAACAGTCTTTTAGGGTAGCTATTATGTTCTTTATTGAAAAAAATGAATTCACTATTCCTTTACACCTTGTCACAGAAGCCCAATGGACTGAAACCAAATTGCAGTTGGCGGCAGGACGTTTAAATTGGCTTGAGTTACAAGGTTTTAAGGGGAAGGCAGGTCAATTCGTGTTAATGCCGGATGATGAAGGGCATGTGGCTGAGGTATGGGTCGGATTCGATAGTAGTGAGGGCTACACGTGGGCTTTGGGGCAGTTGCCGAGCCAATTACCCAGTGGCGAATATGCGCTGAGTGGGGATTGGTTGGAAGATCAAGTCGAGCAGCTTGCTTTAGGCTGGGGGCTGGGTAGTTATCGTTTTGAACAGTTTCGGAAACCAGATACTAAAATCTCGCCTTTACTGCATTTGCCTGAGCAGCACCAAGAGCGTGTCAGAGCCATCGTGGAGGCTATTCATTGGGTGCGTAATTTGGTGAATACGCCAGCTAACCATATGATGCCATACGATCTGGAACAGGCCATGAGTCGCCTTGCTGAAGTGCACGAAGCACAGTTTCGAAGTATTGTTGGTCAAAGTCTCTTAACGCAAAATTTTCCCGCCATTCATGCAGTAGGGCGTGCTAGTGTTCATGCGCCGCGCCTATTAGAGCTAAATTGGGGGGATGAGAGCGATCCGCGTGTTTGCTTGGTGGGGAAAGGGGTCTGCTTCGATACCGGTGGGTTAGATATTAAACCCTCTTCAGCCATGCGTTTAATGAAAAAAGATATGGGTGGGGCGGCGCATGTGTTGGGCTTAGCCAAACTTATTATGCAGCTCGAATTACCAGTGCGTTTACAGGTGTTAGTGCCAGCGGTGGATAATGCCATCGGCGGTGATGCGTTTCGCCCAGGTGATGTATTATCAACCCGTTTAGGCAAAACGGTCGAGGTAGATAATACCGATGCGGAAGGGCGTTTGATTTTATGTGATACTTTGGCTTATGCCGTAGAAAGTGATCCAGAAGTCATTATCGATTTTGCGACCCTAACCGGTGCGGCTCGTATCGCTTTAGGTACTGAAATTCCGGTATTTTTCACCAACGATCGTAGCCTCATGCAGCAATTGCAAGCTGCAGCAACGCGCTGCAATGAATTGATCTGGAATTTACCCTTACATAAGCCTTATTTCGAGAAATTAAAAAGCTCCGTTGCTGATTTGAGCAATAGTGGGGATAGTTATGGTGGTGCTATTACGGCTGCTTTATTTTTGAACGAGTTTGTGCCCGCCCAAGTGCCTTGGGCGCATTTTGATGTCATGGCATGGAATTTACGCGCTCGCCCCGGTAGACCCATTGGTGGTGAGGCAATGGGGCTTTTGGCAGTGTTCAATTATTTAGAAATGAATTTCGCAGCCGATTAGCGAGCAGAGGCAAAAGTATTACAACGATTCATATCGCCATATTGCAGACCTGTTTTAAACCACTGAACGCGTTGTTCTGAGCTACCATGGGTAAAGCGATCTGGATTAACGGCACGGCCTGACATACGTTGCAAGCGGTCGTCGCCGATCGAGGCGGCGGCCTGTAAGCCGGCTTCAATATCACCTTGCTCAAGAATATTAAATTTGCGTTGGGCTTGATTGGCCCAGACACCGGCGAAGCAGTCTGCTTGTAATTCTAATAAAACCGATAAAGCATTAGAATCGCGTTGAGAGGATTGGTTTTGCATACGGCTAATTTGAGTCGTAATGCCTAAAAGATTTTGAACATGGTGTCCTACTTCATGACCAATCACATAAGCACGTGCAAATTCGCCTGAAGCGCCCATTTGACGCAGTTCATTAAAGAAGCCTAAATCGATATAAACCTTGCGATCGCCGGGGCAATAAAAAGGGCCGGTAGCGGAGCTAGACATGCCACAAGCCGAAGACGTTTGGTCTTTAAAAAGCACTAGTTTAGGTTCTTGATATTGAGCGTTAGCCTCTTGGAAAATGGGGTTCCAAATATCTTCAGTACTCGCCATGACCACGGAAACAAACTCCGCTTGTTCGCGCTCGACACCGGTTTCTTGATAGGCGGTATTAACGTTCGAACTGCCACCGCCGCCTAAAATATTATCGGCTACTAAACCAAAGATTTGACTAGGATTAGCGCCCATTAGCCAAGCAATCACCACTGTGGCGATTAGGCCAAGCCCGCCAATTCGTACCGGACCACCCATCCCTGAACCACGGCGATCTTCGATATTGTCACTGCGTCTTCCGTCTCTCCAGCGCATTCTGGGGCCTCTCTTAATAGTTAAGCTAATGTTAGTCGTGGCGAAAAGTTATGGAACTTAGTCTGCCTTTACGCTTCAGAAGAATAATGCCAAATGGCGTACAGGTGTCAACGTTTAAAATGATGAGGCGTTAGTATGCTTAAATCAGGCGCGTTGTAGCACATGGGGTGCAGCCACTGTCGTAACAAGCAGCCATTATAACAAGGCATCCATACGACAGTGGTAGAGAGTATAAAGGAGCATTGGTCTGGATTCGTCAGCTTTGATGAATGCGTTTCTGCAATCCGTTGAGCGGCGTGCCTTGGTAACAGCGCGGCTAGCTACGCAAGATAGCGAAGAAGCATTGGATATCGTGCAGGATGCGATGTTGGCTTTAGTCAGTCGTTATCAAGACCACTCTGAAAAAGAGTGGGGCGCATTATTTCACAGTATCTTACACAGCAAAATTAATGATTGGCATCGTCGGCGTCAAGTACGCTCACGGTGGAGGGTATTTTCGCGCACGCAACCAGAAGAACTTGAAGATGATAATGAGGTTTGGGAGCCTGAAAATACCGTCGCTCAAACACAATTTTTAGAGCCAGAGCTACAGCTGCAAAGTGAACAGTTGGGTGAAGAATTAGTGAAATTAATTGAGGCTTTGCCGTTACGTCAGCAGCAGGCATTAGTGCTAAGGGCGTGGGAAGGTTATGACATTGCGCAAACCGCAGCGATCATGGGCTGTTCTGAGGGAAGTGTAAAAACTCACTTTTCACGGGCTGTGCATAGTTTGCGCCAACATTTAGGAGTCTTTCGATGACAAACGGGCGGGATGAGCTTGCATATCAAACATTAGAGTTAATGCACGCTGTTCGAGAGGGCTTGCAAGCGCAAACGGAGCGTTTAACGGCTAAGGAATTACAAGCCTTAAAAAACCTTCGTGAGCAAGCTTTGCAAGGTCAATCAATGACCAGCTTAATGGCGTGGCGGCAAAAAATGGGGCGGTTTTTTACGTTGCCAGTGAGGTCTCGTCATTATTCACTGGTATCACGCTTAACCTTTACGGTCGTTACCGTGATAGCAGTGGGTTGGTTTCTAACGCAAAGCAAGACGATTGATGGATCAGAGCCAGTTTTGCCGCGTGCAGTGGAAGCCAGTGGTGTGGCTAAAGACACCATGATGACCGAGGACACTGAGTTTCTCGAACATCTGGAAATGTATGAGTGGCTGGCTACCAACGTGTAAATAGCCACTATTAACTTAACAATGAGGTAAAAGCGATGACCCAAGGGAAAGGATTCCATTGGTGCTTACTTGCACTAACACTGTGGATAACGCCTAGTGTGGCGCAAGAAGAAGCAGAGGATATTGTAGCGCTCATGAACTGGTGGCAAACCTATGGACGCTATTGGGAGGAGATCGGTGTTGATACGAATACGGACTCTCCTGATCTGTTCGCGCTAGCACAGGACGTTCATCAGCCATAGGAGGGCAAGCGATGAGGCAAACTGCGTCAGATTGGGCATTTCTGGTGCTACACCGTTGTTTATTCGTTTTTTGTATCAGTTTCTTAACTATTTCATCGGTTTGGGCGGAGAGTTGGAGTCAACTCAGTACTCGCGAGCAGCAAGTCCTAAAAGACTATCAAGCGCAGTGGACACAATTTCCGCCCCAAACCCAACAAGCCTTGCGCGATTGGGCCAATCTCTCGGTGACTGAACGTGGCTTAATCAAACAGCGCCGCCAACAGTGGCTCGCTTATTCAAGTGCTCGGCGCGCCGTATTGCAACGCAAATTAGATCATTATCGCAGTCTAACACCCGAGCAGCGTCAGAAAATAAAAGCATGGTGGCGTTGGACACAAAAATTACCAAGTGATGAAAGAAAAAAGCTGCTTGCCAAATGGCCGAATTTATCAACCGATCAGCGTAAGTCTTATATTAAAAATTTAGAAAAGCAGTACGGTAGACCTTAAAAATTTATTTTAGTGTTAGAGCATTCGCTAAAAATCTGCTTCAGTGACGGGCTATGGGGGCGTGCGTATGACATTCGAACAAGCTTTAACAGCTTGGCAACAAGGTAAGCGCGAAGTTGCCATTCGCGCGTGGCAGACACTGGCATCAACAGGTGATTTGAACGCGCAATACCATTTAGCCATGTTATTAGATCAAGGCAATGGCGTTGAACGTAACGCAACCTTGGCCGCTTATTATTATCAGCAAGCGGCTGAGCAAGGTTTCGCAGATGCGGCTTTTAATTTGGGGGTTATGCTCGATCAAGGTGATGGCCTGAGGGCAAATCCGAACCAAGCAGTGCGCTGGTATTGGCTGGCTGCAGAGCAGGGTAACGCCGATGCCCAATTTCGTATTGGCTTAAAATTTGACACCGGTGATGGTTTACCGGCTGACTCCGAGCAGGCAGTTAAGTGGTATTTAGAAGCCGCTGCCCAAGGGCAGGCTGAAGCTTGTCACAATTTAGGGCGCTGTTTTGCCCTAGGTGAAGGGGTAAAGCGCGATGAAACAGAAGCCTTTAAATGGTTTAGCATAGCTGCGAAACTAGGTATAACCAAATCCGAACAGCATCGGGAGCGTGTTGGCCGTGATCTCACCGTGCAGCAACGTTCACAGGCTAGCCAGCAAGTTGATCAATGGTTAAGCAGGTTAAGCTTGTATTCAGCTTAAGCTTGGCAATTATTTTTCAAATTTTTTTTAAAAGCTTTTTAAATCAATATTTTAGAAAATATTAAGTTTTGGTTAAGCTCTTTTCAGGTTTGAGAAAGTGTGATATTTTGAACTAAAAATAAGTATTTCAATAAAAATTTAATAGTCGATTTAATAAAGTAATGTTGATTGTTGAGAGAGTAGCAAGTTTGGGGATTTATAAAGTTTGCTTGTTAATAGCAGGATGTTGGTCCTGTAACAAACCCAGAGGAGGCAGTAATGCACAGCCCACAGACTCATGCGCATCTCAAAACAACCGATTATTGTTTGAGTAGCGATGAAGATGATTTGGAACTTGAGGCTACTGAACAACCAGATGACTTAGATGAACTAAGTCTTGAGGGCACTGTAGACGATTTATTTGTTCAACCCGATTTGCAGGCCGCTAATCTGCCTGAACGTGATGCAACACAGCTCTATCTTCGTGAAATAGAGGTTGCGCCTTTATTGACCCCAGAAGAAGAAATTCATTTTGGTCGTCTAGCACGTGACGGCGATCCTCTTGGGCGCAAGAAAATGATTACTAGCAATCTACGTCTGGTAGTAAAAATTGCGCGTCGTTATTTGGGGCGCGGTTTGCCTTTGCCAGACCTGATTGAGGAAGGTAATTTAGGCTTAATTCATGCGGTCGAAAAGTTTGATCCTGAGCGTGGTTTCCGCTTTTCTACTTATGCAACTTGGTGGATTCGCCAAAATATTGAACGCGCTTTAATGAATCAAACGCGCACGATTCGCTTACCGATTCACGTCAATAAAGAACTGAGTGCTTATATGCGTAAGCAGCGCGAAGTGGCACAGAAGTTAGGTCGTGAGCCAACTTTGACTGAAATGTCTGAGTTATTAGGGCGTTCGGTAGACAGTATTCGTCGTTTATTGGGTTTTAATGAGCATGTTTCCTCGCTGGATCTACCGGTAGGCAAGGAAAGCGATAGTCCATTAGTTGATTTCATTGCTACTGAAGAAGAGCAAGAACCCTCATTTATCTTAGAGGATGAGCGTGTTGGCTATTCGGTTGAAAGTTGGCTGACGCAATTAGACGAAAAGCAAAAAGAAGTCATTGTTCGTCGTTTCGGTCTTTATGGTCATGAGCGTACTACGCTGGAACAAGTGGGTGCTGAGTTGAATCTAACGCGTGAGCGTGTACGTCAGATTCAAATGGATGCATTAAAACGCTTGCGCCGTATTTTGGAAAACCAAGGTTTTTCCAGCGAAAGCTTGTTAGGCAATTAAGCATAATCCAATCGTCATACTTATTTTTAAAGAAGCAAGCTCTTGCAGCTTGCCTTTAAACTATTAGGGAAACACACCCATGACAACAGAGCGTTGTTCTGCGGCTAATACTGTATAAGTACGACAAGCTGCAGCGCTAGTCATTATTTCAAAACCTTTCCCATGGGTGACCAAGGTTTTTAAAACCTCGTGTGAAGGTAATAAGTGTTGCTCACCTGTGCCCAAAATAATAATACTTGCAGGGATGTCCAACAAAGTCTGTAACTGACTTGCGTTAAGGCTCTCAAAGCGCTCGGCGTTCCAGTCGGTAATTAAGTGCTGGGGGCCAATAATAAATGGGTGTTCTAAACGCTGATTATTGACTTGTACCCAACCCGCGCCATAGGACATGATGCGATAAGTGGCATCATTCGAATCTTCACTAAACTTCACCTTGACCTTCCTTGACTAAACCCTTGATTAAACGTGCGCTGCAATTGACAGCTAGTATACTGAATTGTAATGTGACCGGCTCTATATCGCCCCGTGAGGGATTATTTTCTTTTGAGAGGCCAAGGCTGTGCAACAAGATTTCCAACGCATCGACCGCTTACCCACTTACGTATTCAAAATTACGGATGCGCTAAAGCGCGAGGCACGAGCGCGGGGCGAGGATATTATTGATTTTGGGATGGGAAATCCAGACCAGCCTACCCCTCAGCATATTGTTGATAAATTAGTCGAAAGTGCGCAGCGTATGGATACGCACCGCTATTCTATGTCACGCGGGATTCCACGCCTGCGCAAAGCAATCAGCAATTGGTATAAGCGTAAATACGAGGTGGATATTGATCCCGAAACGGAAACCATTGCCACGATTGGTTCGAAAGAGGGGTTAGCGCATTTGGCGTTAGCGACCTTGAGTCGTGGCGACACGGTACTGGTGCCGAATCCGGCCTATCCGATTCATCCTTATGGCAGCATTATTGCGGATGCGGATATTCGCCATGTGCCGTTAGTAGAGGGTAAAGATTTCTTCGAAGAATTAGAAACTGCGGTGAAAACTTCGTGGCCTAAGCCGAAAATGCTAATTATTAATTTTCCAGGGAATCCAACAGGACAAGTGGTGGATTTGGCTTTCTTCGAACGTGTAATTGCCTTCGGTAAAGAGCATGGTATTTGGGTCATTCATGATATTGCCTATGGTGAGATTTGTTTTGATGGTTATAAAGCCCCTTCCATTTTGCAGGTCAAGGGTGCAAAGGATATTGCAGTAGAATTTTATTCGCTTTCTAAAACCTACAATATGCCGGGTTGGCGTGTCGGCTTCATGTCCGGTAATACCACCTTAGTCAAGGCTTTGGAACGGATTAAATCATATTTAGATTACGGTACATTTACCCCGATTCAAGTCGCAGCTATTGCAGCCTTAGATGGTCCACAAGATTGTGTGGAAGAAATCCGTAGCATGTATGAAAGTCGGCGTAATGTGCTGTGTGATGGTTTAAATGCAGCCGGTTGGCCGGTAGAACGTCCTAAAGCGAGTATGTTTGTTTGGGCTAAAATTCCTGAACCCTATAAAGGACTCGGGTCGTTGGAGTTTGCCAAAAAGCTATTAAACGATGCCAAAGTTGCCGTTTCACCGGGCATTGGTTTTGGTGCCTATGGGGATGATCATGTGCGGTTTAGTTTGATTGAAAATGAGCATCGCACCCGCCAAGCTATGCGCGGTATTAAACAAATGTTTCGTCAGGATGAGTTAGCAGCATCCGCTCATAAAACAGTTAAATCATAAGAGGAGTATATTCACATGAAACCTGTCAAGGTGGGCCTTCTGGGGCTAGGTACCGTCGGCGGTGGTACTGCATTAGTTTTATCACGGAATGCTGAAGAGATTGCGCGTCGTGCGGGTCGTGGCATTGTGATTGACTATGCAGCCTCGTTGGATCTTAACCGTATCACCGAGCTAGGTTTAACGACTATTCGCACCACGCAGAATGCTTTGGATGTGGTGACTGATCCTGATATTGAGATTGTGGTCGAATTAATCGGCGGCTATACCATTGCCAAAGATTTGATTTTGCGTGCGATTGATAATGGCAAGCATGTGGTGACCGCCAATAAAGCCCTAATTGCGTTGCATGGCTCTGAAATTTTTGCAGCCGCTCAAGAAAAGGGCGTTATGGTCGCTTTTGAGGCGGCAGTGGCGGGCGGTATTCCGGTGATTAAGGCAATTCGCGAAGGTTTAGCGGCAAATCGGATGCAGTGGTTGGCGGGTATTATTAATGGTACAGGCAATTTTATCTTAACCGAAATGCGGGATAAGGGGCGTGCTTTTGCGGACGTATTACGCGAGGCGCAAGAACTAGGTTATGCCGAAGCTGACCCCACTTTTGATGTGGAAGGGATTGATGCGGCGCATAAGTTGACGATCTTATCTTCGATTGCTTTTGGTGTGCCATTGCAGTTTGAAAAGACCTATACCGAAGGCATTACCAAAATCGCTGCTGAAGATGTGAAGTATGCGGCTGAACTGGGGGTAGGCTATCGCATTAAGCATTTGGGTATTGCGCGTCGTACCGAAAAAGGCATTGAACAACGTGTCCATCCAACGTTGATTCCACACAACCGCTTAATTGTAAGCGTCGATGGGGTTATGAATGCGGTGGTGGTAAAAGGTGATGCGGTTGGTGAAACTTTGTTCTATGGGCGTGGTGCAGGTGCTGAACCGACGGCATCAGCAGTAGTTGCGGATATTATTGATGTCGTTCGTGCGATGACCGCTGATCCGACTAATCGTGTACCTCACTTAGCTTTCCAAGCTTCTACCTTGGCGGACACACCGATTTTGCCGATTGAGGATGTACAAACGGCCTTTTATTTACGGATGCGTGCGATAGATCGCCCAGGGGTTTTAGCCGACATTACCCGTATCTTGGGTGATCGCTCCATCAGTATTGAGGCTTTTATTCAGAAAGAACCGGTGCGTAGTGGAAATGAGGTGGACATTATTATGCTCACCCAGAAGGTGCGCGAGGCAAATATGAATGAAGCGATTGCGGCCATTGAGAAACTGGACTCCGTTTGCGGTGCGGTAACACGGATTCGCGTTGAGACGTTGGAGTAAACCATGCAATATCTTTCAACGCGCGGCCAATCGCCAGCACAATCGTTTAGCCAAATTCTATTGGGTGGTTTAGCACCGGATGGTGGTTTGTATTTACCGGAATGCTATCCGCAATTTTCTGATGCTGATCTAACACGTTTACGTGTTCTTAATTATCGTGAATTAGCCTTTGAGATTTTATCAACGTTTGCTACCGATATTCCAGCCGCAGACTTAAAAGGCATTATTGATAAAACCTATACCGCACAAGTTTATTGCAATGTGCGCGACGGGGATAATCCTGAGGATATTACACCACTGCATACCCTAGAGCCGAGTTTACATTTATTGGGTTTATCGAATGGCCCGACCTTGGCTTTTAAAGATATGGCGATGCAGTTACTCGGTCATTTATTCGAGTATGTGCTGGCCAAAGCAGGGCAGGGTATTAATATTCTGGGGGCAACTTCAGGGGATACCGGCTCGTCGGCTGAATATGCGATGCGTGGCAAAAAAGGCGTGAAGGTATTTATGCTTTCGCCCCATGGCAAAATGTCACGCTTCCAAACAGCGCAAATGTTTAGCCTACAAGATGCCAATATTTTTAATATTGCAGTAAAAGGTGTTTTCGACGATTGCCAAGATATTGTTAAAGCCGTTTCCAATGATCATGCTTACAAGAAACAGTATCAAATTGGCGCGGTGAATTCGATTAATTGGGCACGCGTAGCAGCGCAAATTGTTTATTATTTCAAAGGCTATTTTGCAGCTACTCAATCGAATGATCAGCAAGTAAGTTTTGCGGTTCCTTCAGGCAATTTTGGTAATGTGTGTGCGGGACATATTGCACGCATGATGGGATTGCCGATTAAGCAATTAATCGTTGCTACCAATGAGAATGACGTATTGGACGAGTTTTTCAAAACCGGTGTTTATCGCCCACGCGGCTCGGCAAATACCTATCATACCTCTAGTCCATCGATGGATATTTCCAAAGCCTCTAATTTCGAGCGCTTTATTTTCGATGTAGTCGGTCGCAATGGTACACAAGTTCGTGAATTATGGGCGAGTGTCGATCAAGGTGGTGCGTTTGATTTAAAAGCCAGCGGTTTATTAAATAAGGTTGCTGATTTTGGCTTTGTCTCGGGTTCAAGCTCACATCAGGATCGCTTGAATACCATTCGCGCAACTTATGAAACGTATGGCTTGATGATTGATACCCATACCGCGGACGGCTTGAAAGTAGCCTTGGAATATCGCGAGCCAAATGTTCCGATGGTGGTGTTGGAAACGGCTTTGCCAGCTAAATTTGAGGAATCGATTCAAGAAGCTTTAGGGCGTAGACCTGATCGTCCAAAGGGTTTGGAGAACTTAGAGCGTTTGCCGCAGCGTTTTGAGGTCATGGAAGCGGACGCTCATGCCGTTAAGCAGTATATTATTGCGCATACCTCAGTAGGTTCTTAGAATAATCTGTTAAAAAAGAGCACTAAGCTGCTCTTTTTTAGTTAGATTTTTCAGCACAATGACTCAATACCAGCTAAACTAAATCCCAAAGTTTATTGATAGCGGTTCTAATAAAGGTTAACAATCCGCATGAAAACTCAATTATTTGGTGTATTAGTGATTTGTAGCTTTGGTTTGACAGCCTGTAGTTTGTTTTCCACTGCTCCGGAGCCAACAACAACGGCGTTAGAAGTTTCAACGCCAGCTTCGCCTTATGCAGCAATTGCCACTAGAAAAGTAGTCGGTGGTTTAAGTACGGTGAAGGTTGATAGCGAAGAAGTAAAAGCGGCGGCTGAATTCGCGGCGAAGCGTTTGAATACCTCGGTCAAGTCGGTTGTCAAAGCAGAACAGCAAGTCGTTGCTGGCATGAACTATTATCTCGTGCTCGAAATGGCCAATGGGCGCAAATATGACGTGCAGGTCTATAAAAAGCTTGATGGCAAAATGGCACTGATGGCGCTAAAGAAAATCAGTTAAACCGCTAGCACCTATAAGTTTGTCAGGTTTCTGCTCGAAGTGAATGTGTTATTCTCCGCGCTTTTGATTGGAAGCTCGGAGTAAACCCATGCGTCTTGGAACCCCTCTTTCTCCTTCCGCCACGCGCGTTATGCTATTAGGTAGCGGTGAGCTTGGTAAGGAAGTCATTATCGCTTTGCAACGTTTGGGCGTTGAAGTCATTGCTGTCGACCGTTATTCGAATGCCCCTGGTCATCAAGTGGCACATCGTTTTCATACGATTAATATGGCTGATCCACAAGCCTTGCG
Source organism: Thiolinea disciformis DSM 14473 (assembly GCF_000371925.1). Lineage (GTDB taxonomy): Bacteria > Pseudomonadota > Gammaproteobacteria > Thiotrichales > Thiotrichaceae > Thiolinea > Thiolinea disciformis. Next base: position 69,229 of record NZ_AQVE01000002.1, read on the forward strand.
TGCGTTAGTTGAACAAGAAAAGCCCCTCCTAATTGTGCCAGAGATCGAAGCGATTGCGACCGATGAATTGGCTCGGATTGAGGCCGATGGTTTGGCAGAAGTTATTCCGACTGCCCGTGCAACGCAGTTGACCATGAATCGTGAAGGTATTCGGCGTTTGGCGGCGGAAGAATTGGGTTTGCCGACCTCACGTTATTATTTTGCGTCTAGCGTGGAAGAAATGCGTGCCGCGGCGAATGAATTAGGCTATCCGTGTTTTGTAAAGCCTGTGATGTCCTCTTCTGGAAAAGGGCAATCTCTGTTGAAAGGTGAGGCCGAGGTAGAGGCTGCTTGGCACTATGCTTTGGATGCAGGGCGGGTCAATCATGGGCGTGTGATTGTGGAAGAGTGTATTCAATTTGATTATGAAATTACTTTATTAACTGTGCGCGCTTTGGCGGCTAATGGGCAAGTAGAAACACAGTTTTGCACGCCCATTGGGCATCGCCAAGTGAAGGGCGATTATGTAGAAAGTTGGCAGGCTCAAGCTATGAGTGAGGCCGCTTTGGCAAAAGCGCAAGATATTGCGCATCATATTACCAGCAATTTAGGCGGGCGCGGTTTGTTTGGTGTGGAATTGTTCGTTAAGGGTGATCACGTTTGGTTTTCAGAGGTCAGTCCGCGTCCACATGATACGGGTATGGTAACCATGATTACGCAATATCAAAATGAATTTGAGTTACATGCACGTGCAATTTTAGGGCTCCCTGTCGATACACGTTTGCATTCAACAGGAGCGAGTGCTGTTATTTATGGTGGTATGGATGCCCAAGGCATTGCTTTTGAAGGACTGGCTGAGGCATTACAAGTCCCAGATAGTGAAATTCGTTTATTTGGTAAGCCAGAATCGTTCGAACGCCGTCGCATGGGGGTAGCCTTAGCGCGAGGCAAAAATACAGCAGAAGCGCGGGAAAAGGCGGCCTTGGTGGCAAGTCGAGTGAAACCACTTAAAGTTTAAGTGTTTCACGTTTCAAAACGCCTTGGCTAATCTTGAAAAATGGCGGGGCGTTTAAGGGGATAGCTGCAGTGGTCGCAATAGACCTCTTTCGTAAATGATGGGTAGCGCGTTGCTTTACTAAGAAAGAGGTCTAATTAGAGTAGTTATAAGATCCGCTTCAAAAACTGCCCTGTGAAGGAATCTTTAACTGTTGCTACTTGCTCGGGCGTTCCTACGGCAATAATGTCACCGCCCCGACTACCCCCTTCAGGGCCTAAATCGATAATCCAGTCTGCAGTTTTGATCACATCTAAATTATGCTCAATCACCACCACGGTATTGCCCCCATCACGTAAACGATGCAGCACTTTTAATAACTGATCTACGTCGTGGAAGTGAAGGCCGGTCGTCGGTTCGTCCAAAATGTAAATCGTCTTGCCCGTTTCGCGTTTGGATAATTCTTTGGCGAGTTTGACGCGCTGCGCTTCGCCGCCCGATAGGGTAGTCGCGTTTTGCCCCAAGGTAATGTAGGTCAAGCCCACATCAATCAAAGTTTTCAGTTTACTATGAATGCTAGGCACGGCTGAGAAGAATTCACAGGCATCTTCCACCGTCATTTCCAAGACTTCGCTGATATTTTTGCCTTTATAACGAATGTCTAAGGTCTCGCGGTTATAGCGTTTGCCGCCACAGACTTCGCAGGTGACATATACATCGGGCAAAAAGTGCATTTCGACTTTGATCACACCATCGCCCGCACAGGCTTCGCAGCGTCCACCTTTGACATTGAATGAGAAACGCCCCGCTTGATAACCACGCGAACGCGCCTCTTGGGTTGCGGCAAACATTTCACGAATCGGAGTAAATACACCCGTATAGGTGGCTGGATTGGAGCGTGGGGTGCGTCCAATGGGGCTTTGGTCAATATCAATAATTTTATCGATTTGTTCTACCCCTTTTATTTCGCGCACCGGCGCCACTTCTACACTGCTGTCGTGCAAATGGCGCGCTAAATAAGGGAAGAGGGTGCGATTGATGAGGGTGGATTTGCCCGAACCAGAAACGCCTGTAATGCAGGTTAATAATCCAAGTGGAATTTCTACGTCGACGTTTTTCAGATTATTGCCGCTGGCGCCAATGATTTTGATGATGCGTTCAGGATTAACGGCTGTGCGTGGTTTATCAATACCAATTTTGCGTTTTCCCGCTAAGAATTGTCCGGTAATCGATTCAGGGGTAGCGGCGACTTGTTGGGGGGAACCTTGTGCAATGATTTGCCCACCGTGAATACCCGCACCAGGGCCAATATCTACCACATGATCGGCGGCATGAATGGCATCTTCATCGTGCTCGACCACAATGACGGTGTTGCCCAAATCGCGCAGGCGGAATAAAGTTTTGAGTAAGCGTTCATTATCGCGTTGATGCAGGCCAATCGAGGGTTCATCCAGTACATACATGACGCCAACTAAGCCAGCACCAATTTGCGAGGCCAAGCGAATCCGTTGTGCTTCACCGCCAGATAAAGTTTCAGCACTGCGGCTCAAGGTTAAATAATCCAGACCGACATTCACCAGAAATTCAAGGCGCAAACAAATTTCGCGCACAATCTTTTCTGCGATTTTGCCTTGTTTACCACTCAGTTCTAGTTGGTTAAAAAACTCGTAAGTTTGGCTGATCGCTAAGCTAGTCAAGGCGGGTAGGTTTTTATCGGCAATAAATACATTGCGCGCTTGTTCATTCAAGCGTGTACCTTTACAGCTTGGGCAAGAACGAGTCGCTAGGTATTTGGCTAATTCTTCGCGCACCGCACCGGAGTCGGTTTCACGATAACGGCGTTCGAGGTTTTTCAATACTCCTTCAAAGGGATGCGAGCGCTGGTAAACCTGTCCTTTATTGCCGATGTAGGTGAACTTAATATCATCCTTGCCGCTGCCATTCAGAATCAGATTTTGCGCCGCACTCGATAAGGTTTCCCAAGGCTTATTGACATCAAACGCTTCGTATTCAGCCAAAGAAGTCAGCATTTGGAAGTAATAGGCATTGCGCTTATCCCAGCCACGCACGGCACCATCGGCTAGACTTAAATGGGGATGTTGCACGATTCGGCTTTGATCAAAATACTGCTCAACGCCCAAACCATCGCAGGTAGGGCAAGCACCGGCTGGTGCATTAAAGGAAAATAAACGTGGCTCTAACTCGGGCAATGACCAGCCACAATGTGGACAAGCATAGTTGGCGGAAAAGGTTATTTCCTCGAGTGTTTCACCCTCCATGGGCGCAATAATCGCTAAGCCATTAGCTAGTTTAAGCGTGGTTTCAAACGATTCAGCCAAGCGCAATTGCAAATCATCACGGACTTTGAAACGGTCAATCACTGCCTCGATGGTATGTTTTTTACGTAACTCCAACGTGGGTGGAGCTTCTAAGTCATAAACAGTGCCATTGACGCGCGCACGCAAATAACCTTGAGCGCGTAATTGTTCAAAGAGCTGGACGTGTTCACCTTTACGCTCGCGTACAATCGGGGCAAGCAGCATTAACTTTGAGCCCTCCGGCAAAGCTAAGACTTGATCCACCATCTGGCTAACCGTTTGTGCTTGTAAATCAATATGATGGGTCGGGCAACGCGGTACGCCCGCACGGGCATACAGTAAACGCAAGTAATCGTAAATTTCAGTGATGGTACCAACCGTCGAGCGTGGATTATGTGAGGTGGTTTTCTGCTCAATCGAAATCGCGGGCGATAAGCCTTCAATATGATCAATATCCGGCTTGTCCATCATCGAGAGGAATTGACGGGCATAAGCAGACAGCGATTCCACATAACGGCGCTGACCTTCCGCAAAAATCGTGTCAAAGGCGAGTGAGGATTTACCCGAGCCAGACAATCCTGTAATTACAATTAATTGGTCACGCGGAAGGTCAAGGTCGATATTTTTGAGGTTATGGGTGCGCGCACCGCGAATGCGGATATAGGTGTCCATTGGGATGTGTCAGCTCGTGGCAGGGTTAATATTGGGACTCTAACAATAGGGGCGAGCCAAGGGAATAACAAGAGCAAAAAGCAGGGGAATCATCCAATCCAATTATGCTAACTTAAGGCAAATCTTATCACTGAGAGCGCCCCTATGTTAGCTAAACCTTATTCTGAAGCCTGCGAGCAAAACAAAGACCCGATCCTCGCGGTTATCAAACCTTTATTTGAAAAGCGTCGCGCGGTATTAGAAATCGGTAGCGGCACTGGTCAGCATGCAGTGTATTTTGCTAAACACTTGCCGCATCTGATTTGGCACACCAGCGACATAAAGGACAATCATCCTGCGATCCAGCAATGGCTAGAGGAAGCGCAATTGCCTAATACGCGACCCCCTTTAGCTTTAGAGGTAGAAAGTGACACGTGGCCAACGCTCGCGGTCGATGCCGTGTTTTCTGCCAATACCACGCATATTATGCATTGGACAGCGGTAGAAGCATTTTTTGCTGGTGTAGGAAAACTATTAGCGCCCCAAGGCTTATTCGTTGTGTATGGCCCATTTAATTACAACGGTCAATATACTAGCGCGAGCAATGCGCGTTTTGATCAATGGTTAAAACAACGTGATCCTTTGAGTGGGATTCGTGATGTGGCGGATCTCAATCGTTTAGCTGAGCAAGCAGGCTTACGTTTGGTGCACGATTACGAAATGCCAGTCAATAACCGTATTTTGTTGTGGCAGCGTGATTAACAGTGTTCTGGGCAGGAATAGTTTATCATGAGGCAAGCTTGAGGTTAGAGGAGAGGATGCAGTGAAAGTCTTGCTTGCAATGAGTTTGATGCTGGTCGTTGGTATGAGCTTTGCCGCGCAGCCTACTAAACAGTTAGAGTCTGGTATGGTGAATCCGGGTTATCAGGAAAAACCCACTTGGTTTAAAGAGTCCTTTCTGGATTTACGTGAGGATATTGCGGAGGCCAAGGCAGCCAACAAGCGTGTTATGCTTTACTTTTATCAAGACGGTTGTCCCTATTGCACGAAATTATTGCGCGATAATTTTGGCCAAACCAGCATTGCTGAATTTACCCAACAGCATTTTGATGTTATTGCATTGAATATGTGGGGCGATAAGGAAGTGACGGATTTAGCGGGCAAAAAACTGAGTGAAAAAGAGTTTGCTAAGCAATTAAAAGTACAATTCACTCCTACGCTATTATTTCTCGATGAATCAGGACAATCAGTATTAAGGGCGAATGGTTATTATGCGCCTGACAAATTCCGAGTAGCGTTACAGTATGTCGCCGATAAGCAAGAGAGCAAAGCTGGTTTTGTCGATTACTTGGCTAAGCAGCAAACTGATTTATCAAGCCAATTAGCCTCGATTCCAGCCAGTTTGCCTCAGCCTTTGAAATTAAAAACAGGGCGCAGTCATAAGCCTTTATTGCTTCTATTTGAGTCGGAGGATTGTGGTGCGCCTTGTATAGAGCTACGCGAGATTTTTAAGCGCAAAGAGGTGGCTATTGCGTTAAGCAATTTTGAGCTGGCCTCTGTCAATCCTCACGCCGACACTAGGCTCGAAACGCCAGCGGGCAAGGATATGACTGCGAAGGATTGGGCAAAAACTTTGGGGATTCACTATAGTCCAAGCTTGGTGTTTTTTGACTCAGATGGTCAGGAAGTGTTTCGCAATGAGGCTTATTTGAAAGCGTTTCATGTGCATGGTGCATTGGATTATGTAGCCACACAAGCTTATCGCTGGCAGCCCGAATTTCAACGTTTCTTGCAGCAACGCCGTGAAATTTTGCAAGCGCGTGGTTTGGCGGTGGATTTGTTGGAATAAGCATTGGGCTATTTTCTAAGCTGCCCATGCGGCAGTGAACAGGAACTATAACTCTATAAGCTCCGGTTTTTCAAACGAAAAGAGGCAAAACCTAAGTTTTACCCCTTTTTTCCAGCAGTTCTCTAAGTATTTGATTGTTAAAGAACCATTTTGACTACAGCAAAATTGGGGGTAAAGTCTAAAAGTCGGGCACGGCCACCGACTGACTCAAACCATAAGAGCTAAATTGCCAGCTCTCAGATTTAGCAGCCACTTGCTTACGAATAAACAAACGAAACGCCTGCTCGTTGCTTTGACTATGCAGATGCACAAACGGCAAATCCGAAAGCATGGGTTTGAAGTCCTTAAAGGCTGCTTGAGCGACCTCTTCAGACACACCTGTAGACTTCATGCGACGGCGTACCAAACGCTCCACCGATGAACGTACTTGCACGCGCTCAAACGTCGCAAAATTTAGATTCGGACGCTCAATCGAGCTTTGGCGCTGATGCACATAATCCTCCAGACGCCGCAATTGCGCCTTAAGATTCAAACGCTCCAAATGGGCATTGTCTAAACTAAATAGGCGTAATTTAGTACCTATTTTCGCTTTTTCTTTTAGTTTACCGCTCTCATCCAAATCATAACGATACTCAGGAAAGCTCAAACCGACTGGATTATGCCCCACTTCCTTTTGCAGATTGACCAAGCACAGATGCACAATGTCCATCACTTTGCCCATAATAAAAGCGGCAGGCACGCCCTCATCCGGCAGGCAGCTTAATTCGATATAGTGATACATAAGCGCCGCCTATTTCGAGGACTGACCAAACACACCACCGCGCACCAACATCGCCATGACATAATGCGCTTCATTCTCGCCAATTGTTTCGCCCGTTCCGAACTTGTCGAATAGGGTGTAAAAATCATTCTTTTTAGGAAGTCTGTAAGCTGTACCTAAATTTGTAACTGAGCCGTAAGCCTCCACCGCAATCGGACGTTCCACACTAGCGGCATACCAAGTATCAATCGTGCGTAAGGCATTGCCGACTTTCTGCGAATGCAAGGCGGCAATCCCATCGGTTTCATACAGAATCTTGCTCTTATCGCCTTTTTCCGTAACTAATTCTTCGCTCGGATAAACTTCTTGCCCTTCACCCAATTGGCTATACGCCTCAATATCCAGCAAGGCAAAATCCGTTTTACCGCTTAAGCTATCCGCTATCACTGTCGCTAAAGCTTGTACCGCTTGGCTATCAAACCCGATTAAACCAATCGCTTTCGCATCAAACACCCACTGCGTTTTAGCGTCGCTATTGACATGCGTGACACGTACTTCAAGCTGCTCTGCGCCTACACGGTTACGCCACAAGAAGCGTGCATTGGCAATATTGGTCGCATAACGTTGGGCTAATTCTTTAAAGCCAGTTTTCTCCACATAAGCGTTCACAGCCGCTTTATAAGTTTCATGGAAATCAGGGTTATTACAAGCTGAAGGCGTAGCCACACCACTTAATACTTTGAGTGTGAAACGAACTTTTAGTGTGTCCTTATCGTTAGGCAACGCACAATGGTCAACGGTTTGCAGATTGGCTTTTTCGACTTCCGCATCCAATTTGGCAGGATCGTTTTCCAAAGCCGTGGATAAACGATTAGAAATCGTACCGCGCACCGACTTCAATTGTAGCTTCAAACCCTGTGCTGTGCCGTGGCGATCTGCCCAACTCACCGCAAACATTTGCGCATCCGAAGGCACTAGCTTTTTCTCAAATGCCAATACCGATGGCATGCTTGCTTTGCCCTTTTTAGGTTCTTTTGCCATGTTCTTGCTCCTTATTGAATACTGATTTCAGCCACTTGCTGCGTACATAAATACAAATCGCCATCCTGCTGATAGCGCCAAATGATCTCACTCACCGTTTCACAGCGAATCGGCATCTTAAATTCGCCCAAGGTCACGACTGATTCCGCAAAACGATGCGGCGTGCTGCTGTCGCGTTGATTCTCGGCCAGAGTGGCGGGTGTGAGTGCATGAAAGCCCGTCGCAATTGGCACAATCCAACCTTTGTGTGCGCGGCTGGTTTGCCATTGCCCTTTGCCTTCGCCCAAATCCGTGCAAGTGTGATTGAGCTGCAATGCGCCATGCAACGCATCCAAGGCGTCTTGCCCGCTTTGCATCGCTTCAACCATCAAATCGCGCTGTTCTATTAGGACGTAGCTCGGCATGAGTCTATGTAGGCTTTTCTTTTCATTGGGAATAAGCATGATCTGCTGACTAATTTCACGTAAAGGCAAAATGTCGCCACCCGCTAACTTCATACGCCCCATTAGCAAATCAGCAACAGCCTCTACTAACTCATCTTCTAAGCCATTGCCTAAGTTCTTAAGCTCAAGCACTAAGGACACCGTCAAGTGACATCGCCCCTCCTCCACAAAAGAAGGGCGGTTGCCATCTTTATCCAAAGGATTTGCGGTTAGCTTTAAGGTGCTTTCGTATTGACTCTGATAATCCTGCATCGCTAAGGCATGGCAGGCTATTCCAACGCCTGACACGGATAGCTTCTTAAAATAAGCCTCTGCATCATTGCTGACATAGCGATTCAAATGCCGCTGCAAAGCATGACCAAAGCCTAAAAAGGCAGTCACGGCGGGAAACCCATAGGTAAAAGGGCTAGATAAGGCATTAGCATTTTGGACTTGGAGCTGTTTAATCAAGAGGTATCGTTTCATTGTCCATCCTCCATCTCCGCTAAACACTGTAAAGCTAGAGCATAAAATTCATCTTTTTCTTCTTTGCCCAACTCCAAATAGGCTGCCAAGGGATGACCTTTAATCATTCGGTTATGGCGCCTAGCGAGCCAAGCGACCATCTGTTGTGCAATCGCTGTTTGCCAGCTCTGTCCAGCTCGTTTAGAAAACTGCGCTTGATCCAACCATACTTGTTGCTCTAGGCTTAAGGTATATCCCTTGGCTTCAGACCAACCACCTTGATAGTTTTGTATAGCGCTTGCCTTCAGTAGCATCCAATCAAACAACTGCACTAGTAATTGGTCACGCCACTGCAAGAAATCTTGTCGAGTAATGTCAGTATTATTGTTGCCAGCAACCAGTAAATCCCTAAAGGCTTTAAATAGCGCTTTTGACTCCTCATCTAAACGTAAAGTAGCGAAGAAATCTTTTTGAGGTAAAGTAGGGCGTAGCAGGTCTAATTCAGGGGGAAAACAGGGCAATAGCCATGCCTCGCCACCATTATTGCTATTCAATTTGCTGACGTTTTGCGGCTTGGTGCCACCAAAATGTTGAATCAGTGTGCCGGTTATTTCTGCATAGCCTTGAGGATGAAAGAGCTGCTGTTTTTTGGCAGTCCGCGCTTCTTTTACTTCTAGCGCATAAGGTTTCATACGCTTTAAACGTTCGCGATGCTCAGTCATTAAACCAGAAGGATAAAGCACCGACAACAAGTGATAGTCGCTTTCTACCGGAAAATAAACCTGCTTGACGTTTGGATGAGTTTTGTAGCCTTCTGCATTGGTTTTGATTTGTAAAAAGGACTTACGCCATACTTGAAAGCTGTCTTCATCAGCACCTAACAAACGCTTTAGGTGATCGGTTTGCGCTTCAAAATGCTGCAATACGGTTTGCCCATCGTCCAAACTTAGGCTTAAAAATGTATATACATCTAAAGCGGCTGCATTACCCACTACATCCTGACCTGCATGTGCATTACCAGAGCGCAACAAGCCATCCGCCTTACGCGCTGTGGAAAACAGAATCGGGCTAGTACGCGCATCAGGATGGCTAAACTTAGCCGGATGCGATACGAGACTTAGCTGAGGAGCACGCTGTGCCGCGTTTGCCACCCACACTAAAACAGAGTAATCGCTCTCGATTTCCGCAGCAGGTTTTTTGCCTTCTTTTAAAGGCTTTTGTTTGCGCCCTTCTAAAAATGTGACAATCGGATTGCTCATAAGACTTCCCGTGAAAAATAAGCTGCCCAAGCGGCAGTAAACATTTAAGAGCAATAAAAACACTACATTTTCTAAGCTACCCATGCGGTAGTAATAAATTGGTCAACGTCCTTTTTTCAAAAGCACTAGCATAGCTAAGCCGACCAGAATTAACGCCATAACAGCTACAACCTCAGCAAATGACCAGTTTACATTTGAGAGACGTTGCAATAGCTCTGAAACCGTCTGTAACAACTCAACCATTAGAGGCTAACCCCAATCTTAATATTCAAGATGATTAAAGCTTAAGCTTGTGAACGATATTAGTCAACGACCATGTAATGTTTAATATTGATCTTAATAAAAATCTACTTGAAAATAATAGTCTTCTGGACATTGGTTTGCAATCAGTTCATCATTTTGGCTAGATTAGCTAGATTTAAAGGAGCTTAGTTATGATGCAATGGCGCTTAGCAGATGCTAAAAATCGCTTTAGCGAAGTGGTAAAACTGGCCTTGAGCCAAGGCCCCCAACAAATACTGCGCCGTAATGAATCGGTGGTTATTCTCTCCTTACAAGACTATCAACGCCTGTTAGGAGATCGCCCCAATTTCCGGCAGTTTCTCCTCGACAGCACGCCCGCCTTGGACGATCTCGATTTGCAACGTGATCGCTCAGCCATGCGTGAGGTCGATTTATGAGAGTCTTACTGGATACCTGTGTACTCTCAGAGCTGCGTAAACCCACCTGCCCACCCCAAGTTCGCCAAGCCTTAGCCATACAACAAGACACAGATTTATTTGTCAGCGTCGTTACCATTGGCGAAATCACTAAAGGCATCGCTTTACTGGATGACAGCCAACGCAAACGCGATTTACGATCATGGCTAAACACATTAGAAACCCACTACCATGACCGTATCCTACCCATTGATTTGGAAACAGTCCGTATTTGGGGTGAGTTCACGGCTAAAGCACAGCGCTCAGGACGCATCGTGGCAGCCAATGATGGCCTCATTGCAGCCACTGCTTTACGCCACGGATTAACGGTCATGACTCGTAATACCTCTGATTTCATCGCTACTGGCGCTCTGTTATTTAATCCTTGGGAAGATGCATAAGTTAGGCTTTACACTTCTCAAAACCTAATTCAGGAGTGAATACAAAACTCTGCTCACCCTCGTTATCAGGCAAAGCAAACTCGCCTAAAAACTCACAGATCTGCTGACGCGATTTACCACTACTGGCAACTTCCTCCTCAATCGCCGCTACATAATCCAAAGTTAGCCATAGCCGCTGTTGGCTAGACTTATCCAATGCCTGCAGCGTGATATGTTGATGTCTTTTGCCTAAACCTTTGCCATCGGGTGAGCGTATTTCAAACGCATCGTTTTCGGTCAGATGTAATTTGTAGCTCGACTCACTCATGGATTGCTTGCGAAAAGGTGTGATGCGTTGTGCCAGACCTGTTAAATAATATGAACCCTCTAACCAACCCCAAACCTGCTCAGGTCGATGATCTTGATTGAGTAATAAATCATTCAATACCTGATGCTCTAAATCATCCAAACGTGTTGTTGGTTGCAAAGGCTGATTGGGTTGTATGCGTGCACTAGCATCCAGCTTTTTCGCTAGCGTTTTTGTATCGAGTAGGGTTTGTAAGCTATGCTTACCGATCAAGGGGTGCTCTTTGGATTCAAAGCCGGGGTGCATGAAGACAATAGACTCAGGCTGTAAATAGCCTTTTAAATTGTATTCTGGCAGGCTGATATTAGGTGTATTGATAGCTTTTTCACGATGTCGTAACACTCGACCTGCCATCTGAATAATTGAGCGCATAGAAGATGGCTCAATCACTGCCCAATCAAAATCATGGTCACGCCCTACTTCTTCAACAGGGCTAGCCACTACAATAAACACCACCTGTTTTTTGCTGGTGCTTTGTAGATGCGGAATGATATTACTCAGCAATTTTTGCTCAGTTTTGCGCTTTAACATCAGCTCTACATGCGCCTCTATGCGTGAACGCAAGAGCAAAACTTGTCGTGCATGATAAGCAATCACCCGAATTTCAATATCATCCGGTACCGCACAGCTCAGTAGATAACGTGTCATCCCGATACAGGGTTCAACATTGGCTAGGCGAATCACTCCCACAGAAAACTGCTTGCCTGTAGTTGGTTCATCAAGTGCATGATTACGATGTAAGGCTAACGCTGCATCAAACAGCTTAGCAAAATACTCCGTTTGAGCTTGAGACTTATCTAGCTTTGCATTGGCAGGCTCTATAGGTAAAATCTGAGCTTTGCGCTTTGGTGGTAATTTAGCTAAGTTTTTGAGGCGCTCATTAACAAAGTTAGTGTGCTTAATCGAAAATTCCTGAGTAGAACTCAATGCATAAGGTTTAGCTTGAAACTCATCCAGCCATAGCACCGTAATTGTGGCACTACGTTTGCAACTTGCTGAAAAAATAGACCAACCCGCTTGATAAGCTTGGTATAACCCTTGAGCAATGGCAGGGGGGATAGTAGCAGAAGAAATCATTAACTTACGCCCCAACATCCCTACCAAATGTACTAGGCGGCAAATCGCTGGATAATCCTGCTCATTAAAATCGTCGACCTCATCAATCACTAAGTCCGCTGACATCAAGCGCAAAGTAGGCAAGATTTGCTTGCCACCCCACACACCTTCGGTAGCGGGCATAAGATGATCAATGGTTGAAACTACAATCGGTGTATCTAAGAAGCGGCGCTTTTTCTGATTACGTTTATACGCATCCTCACCACGGCAACTAAATAGCGTTTCTAAAACAGAATCATCGCCAATGTTGCCGCTTGATACCTCGAAAAAGTCATCAATTAATTGAGCAGACTCCGAACCCTCGGCAACTACTTCATCTTGTGCTTGCTCACGTTTTTGTTCATGCAAATACTGCACAGCCGCTGAGCCAATTAAAACCGCTAACTCGGTTTCACCTTCAGCACGATGTTGAAAAATCTTTTCACGGTATTCGTCACCCGTTTGTAGGGTTAAAGTACGTAAACCTAAAGCCAAGTTATAGCGCAGGCTTTCATCATCACTAAGTGCATACATGACTTTGGCATTGGCAAAGGTTTTCCCTGTTCCGGTGCTTGCCATATTGATCGCAAAAAAGCCACCTTTGCTTAAGTCATGGTCTTTTTTCCATTGGCTAATCTCATTCACTGCTTTATTTTGCCAATGATAATCAGGTGGTGAAGGTTTGCGTAAAGCACGGATTTTACCGACTCGTGCCAACTTTTCTTCAATGGCTGGTAATAAATGTGCGACCTTTAAAGCCTCTTTAGAAACATTGAACAAATGCTCATCTAAACGCTGCTTAAGAGGTCTAATTCCGCTAGCATCCGCTTTATCAGTATTGGCAAATAGCTCAAGCTCATTCCAGCCCTTCTCTGCTTTAGCCGCAGAATAATGATGGTCACCAAGCATCAAGCACAAGCGAGCTAAAGTGAGATTACTACGCTCAATCGCCTGCAATTGCTCAGTTGAAAATAACGCTAAGCACTGCTTAGCTTTTTCGGCTTGTTTAGCCGCTTCCTTACACCATTTTTCTGAAATCAGCGGCAAATCATTAGAGAATTTCCACTTCAGCTCGGACTCTTTTAGCGCCCCTTTGAGATAGCCCGCTTGCTGTAAACTAATAGAGCGAAATATTTGCTTAGGCGTGACAACTTCATCTCCGTTGCCAAAATCCGACTCGTTCAACTCTGGCAAACGATGATGTGAAACAATCAACCAAGCCACCCAAGCGCTAAAAGGCGACAACCCGTGTAAGGGCTTTAAAACATTTTTTTGCGTAGGTACAGGTGATTTAATTAAACGCTGAGAAGCGGCTTTGCGTGTTTTTGCGTCTGCACTACCTAACGCGGCTAATTCGCTAAGCCATTGCTCGTCCGTTTTCCCTAATACAAACGCCCGAAATAATAAAACCGAAACCCACTCATGCCGTATCGGATCGCGCTTTTTATTATCTTTCAGCATGATCTGGAAATAGTCCCACGACTTGCCAAAATCATGAAATAAGGCGGAAAGTGCTACTAAAGTTTTAATCATCTGCAAATACTGCCAATCGTTTTCTAAATGCTCTTTGAGCAAATCACGTTGGGTGCGATTCACGGGCACATTACCCGCAAAATCAAATTCGCGTTTATTCCCGACTACCCATACTAACTCGGTGCGACTGGTGCCATGCATACGGTGACAAGCCACAGCGGTAGTTTTGCGCGCGGTCTTGGCAAGACGACTTTTCACCGCATTTAAGCCTTCTTGGGTAATCACAGTTTGCCAAGTACGCTCACCAATGCGATTGGCATAAGCATCTAAAATTTGGCGGGTGATTTTTAGCGAGTTTTTCTGGCACTGCGAAATGAAGGTCACAATCATAAACCTTGCCCAGTTAAAGCCGCTTCTTTCACGCAATCAAACATAAAATCCAGGGCTTCATGTTGGGTGAATGCCTGCAAACAGCGCTGACGAAATTCTTGTTCTGTATCACCTTCGTGAGCGGCAATAAACGCTAAAGGCAACACCAAGCTATCTTTAATTAAATCAGCAATATCAAACACCAATGCGCCACGTCGCGTTTTGCCGTGCATCACCGCAAATCCATGCGGAATCCCCAATACCCACAAACAGGTTGCCGCCAAACCATAGGCCAAATAATTACCGTGATTTAAAAAGTGATTAGCATTATCCGTGTCGATAGGGTCGTGATTACGAGTAAAGTCTTCGGTTTTAGTGCGATTCGCAGCGAAAGCATAGAGGGATTTAGTAAGCTGCATTTCTGCTGCCAGTAATTTAGTAACATCGCTACTGTTTTGAATGTCTTGCTGATAACGATTTAAGGTTTTTTCTAAACCATTATCATCCAACGCAAAATCATAAGTTTTGAGCACCCGATCTTTAGTCCAGACTTTCACTAAATACTCTAAGCGCTTTACTTGGAAAAATTTAGCAATGCTTAAACGTTTGTGAGCATCAAACCAAAAATGCATCCATTGTTGCAAATACTCTGTAGGGCGATATTCACTTTGCGGTGAAAGCCATTCAATTTCAGTGGCTGCGAGTAAAGGTGTCCCGCCGCCACCTGAAAAACCAAACATTACCCCCGCTCCGCATAACATTCTTACCGCACCTTGAGTAATGGAAGTACCTGTACCGAGCAACAACACGGTAGTATTGGCAATTGGAATATTCCAATAGTGATTTTCTTCTTGGGCAGGTTTTAAAAATACCACGCGCCCGTCTTTGACCATAACGCGGCAGTGTTCGAGGTAATATAGATTGGCGCGTTTGGAATGGAGAATGTCTGTGTGTGAGGTTTGGGAAGTGGATGGCATAAGAACATTAATCCGTTAAGAGTATTTTTAGTATAAAATACAGGCAGACTAATAGATAGATGAAAAATTAATTTTTAAAAAACTAATGTCTTTATTCATTTTTAATAAGTAAGTACCCAGTTGCTGAAGTAGGTGAAAAAATATAGTGTGCAAATCACTTGTCCTTGTATCAAGCTGACTAAGAAACGCTAAAGGTGCATTGTCTGGTTAATTTACATTTGCTCAGTATTTTATAACTAACTACTGCTTGGAATATTTATTATTCTATTTAAAAGTAAGGGCATCGATCGTCATGTTATTGATATGGATCGGTGTAAATTTAGCCAGCGAGCCTGGCCTATCAACCTAAAGCTCGGAGTAGGTACTGAGTCAAGTCAACCATTAAGGCAGTATTTCGTATTAAAAGCTGTATCCACACAAGCCAGCCCGAATTTCAACGTTTCTTGCAACAACGCCGTGAAATTTTGCAAGCGCGCGGTTTAGTGGTGGATTTGTTGGAATAGCATGGTTGGTTTGAGAAAACTGCGCAATAATATAGAACATTACACTAATAAAGGTTTCGCGCTATGCAGCAACAGTTTGCTTCTGATAATTACGCTGGGGTTTGCCCTGCTGCGTTTAAGTACTTTCAACAAGCCAATGCGTCTGGGCATGAGCTAGCTTACGGGGATGACATTTGGACGCAAAAGGTTTGTGATGCGATCCGTGATTTATTTCAAACTGATTGTGAAGTCTTTTTTGTCTTTAATGGTACAGCGGCCAATTCCTTAGCCCTAGCTTCTTTATGCGAAAGTTATCAGTCAGTCATTTGTCACGAGTTGGCTCACATTGAAACGGATGAGTGTGGTGGCCCTGAGTTTTTTTCCAATGGCTCGAAATTATTAGTGGGGCGCGGTGAAAACGGTAAATTAACACCTGATATTATTGAGTCTATTGCGACTAAACGTAGCGATCTGCATTTTCCTCGTCCTAAAGTAGTCTCTCTCACCCAATCCACTGAAGTGGGCACGGTTTATAGTGTGGAGGAGATTCGTGCAATTGCCGCGATTGCCAAGCGTCGCCACATGAAAGTACATATGGATGGTGCGCGTTTCGCGAATGCTGTAGCCGCTTTGAATGTACATCCTTCTGAAGTGACATGGCGTGCCGGTGTTGATGTCTTATGTTTGGGTGGCACAAAAAATGGTCTACCGGTTGGCGAAGCGGTAGTGTTTTTCGATACCCATTTAGCTGAAGATTTTGCCTACCGCGTTAAGCAAGCTGGTCAGCTCGCCTCCAAAATGCGTTTTCTTTCAGCACCTTGGTTGGGTTTACTGGAAAATAATGTCTGGTTGAGTAATGCGCAACATGCTAATGCCATGGCAGAGTTACTGTACCAAGGTATTAAAGACTTACCTCACTTACGTATTATGTTCCCACGCCAAGCCAATGCGGTATTTGCTGAATTACCCTTGCCGATCATAAAAGGTTTACATGCTAAGGGTTGGCGTTTTCATCAATTTATTGGCGCTGGTGGGTGTCGCTTTATGTGTGCTTGGGACACACAACCCGAAACGGTGGAGCGATTTGCCGAGGCGATTAAAGCGATGTGCGAGACGTTCAAGTCTTAACATCTTACCAGCTCGTGAAGATCTGGTAAGAATTTGAGAGCAATTGATTAATTAATCGTTACTGTCACAGTGGCAGTAGCGGTTTTGCCATAGCCGTCACTAACGCGGTAAGTGAAAGTATCAGTGCCTGTTGCACCATTGTTTGGTGTGTAAACAGCAGCATTACCTGATTGAGTCACCGTACCCTTGGTCGGATTGGTACCACCCAGTAAGCTCAGGGTGTCGCCATCGGGATCGCTGTCATTGTTTAGCACATTAATGGTCACCTTATTTTTAGGTGAGGTTGTGGCAGTGTTTCTAGTCACGCTAGCGTTATCCGCAACGGCTTTCGGTGCTGTATTGGCCTTAACTGTAACGGTTACCGTGCCACGTGCGGTTTTGCCTTTGCCATCACTGACCGTATAGGTAAAGGTATCTGTTCCTATAAAACCTAAACGCGGTGTATAGATCGCATTGTTGCCAGATTTGGTGACGGTGCCATTAACGGGATTGGTGCCACCTACTAAGCTTAACGTATCACCATTAGCATCGGTGTCATTTTTCAACACTTCAATCGTTACCGGCTTCACCAGAGTGGGGCCACTGGTGGTGGTGGCAGTATCTGCGACCGCAACAGGTGCAACGTTGGTGCTGCCACTATTTACAGTGACCGTGACGATGCCTGTATCGTAATTACCTTTTCCATCCGTGATGTAATAAGTAAAGGTGTCAGTCCCTACGAACCCTGTACGCGGTATATAAACAGCACTATTGCCAGATTTATAAACCGTTCCATTTCTCGGATAAGTACCCCCTAACAAGGTTAAGGTATTATTTTCAGGATCAGTATCATTTGCTAAGACATTAATGGTTACCTGATTTCCTGCGGTAGTCGTAGCGGTATCACGCACAGCAGTAGGTGCTTTATTTGCATTAGGCGCAGTACCAACCGTAATAGTCACTTTAGCAGTTTTGCGATTGCCTTTGTCATCAGTCACGGTATAAGTGAAGCTATCGGTTCCCACAAAACCGGTGCGTGGCGTGTACACCAGTTTGTTGTTAACAATCCGTACTGTCCCATTAGCAGGTAAAGTCCCACCGATAATACGTAAGACATCCGTGCTATTCGGATCAGTATCATTGGCTAAGACATCAATCGTAACCGGTGTGTTGACGGTTGTAGTCGCGGTATCATCTATAGTGATAGGTGCTTGATTAATGGTGACGGTTACGCTGCCGATAGCCGTATTCCCTTTACCGTCGCTAATTGTATAGGTAAAGGTATCGTCACCTATCTGTCCGGTTCTAGGGGTATAAACAACCTGATTGTTGCTAATCACGGCTGTGCCTTTGCTAGGGGTGCTCACATTGGTGACAGTCAGGGGGTTTTGTTCTGGATCGGTATCATTCGCAATAACGTTAATCGTTACGGCTTTGGCGACGGTGGTGGTGGCTGTGTCTTTATTGGCCGTAGGGGCTTTATTTGCCGCACTAATGTCTACGGTTACGGTTGCGGTATCTGTAGCACCTTTGTCGTCAGCAATCGTATAGCTGAAGGTGTCAGTACCGGTTGCACTCGCGGCGGGTGTATAAATAATCGTACTAGCGCTAATAACCGCAGTACCTTTACTAGGTTGCGTGACAGCGCGAATGGTCAAGTTAGCTTGTTCAGGATCAGTATCATTACTGAGAACACTAATTGTTTTAGCAACCCCAGCCACCGCATCAGCGGTGTCATTTACCGCATCAGGGAGTTGATTGGTCACTATCACCGTGACAGTTGCGGCGCCTGTTTCGCCTGCGGGATCTTTTACGGTGTATTTAAAGGTATCCGTTCCACTCCAGTTGGTTTTTGGCGTATAAACTATCCCTGTAGCATTAAATGTTACTGTTCCACCTTGTGTACTTGGATTATCCACAGCAATGATGGTTAGGGGATCGTTGTTTAAGTCCACATCATTAGCTAACAGGAGAGCGTTTGGAATAGTAATAGCTGTATTAGATTTGGTAGTGGTTGAGTCAGCTTTTGGCTCTGGCGCGACATTGGTAGCAGGTGTACTAGGTAGGTCTTCTGTTTTAGTCGTTATATTGTAATTACAAGCTTGAGCCGACGCGGCTGTATCACTCACAGGGTCATAGATGTTCATCACTACCACGACACCATAAATATTGGTGAAGTCAGTAATTTCGACATCGGGTGGCAAATATGTGCTACTACCCAACACCTTAAAGCCTAGAAATCCTTCATGAGCCGCAGTGCTATTATTGTTTTTAAAACCGGTTGTAGGATTATTAGGATTTGCTAGTGAGCCATCTTGTAATAAAACGGCTTCACGATGTCCCCATGCCGACCCTGCATCATCATAGATCCAACCATAAATAGCTCTTTCTAAGGGAAGAGGAATACTCGCTGCGGTCAAAGGGCTAGTGGATTGCTTAAAGAAATAAGCAAGATTTTCTGAGCGTGCTAAGGGCTCTGTACAGCCTGCCCCAACACCTATGGCTTTAAGTGCTCCACTGGTGTCATACACCCCTTGATTGATCCGCTTAGGCGGATTGTCGATAGTCTCGTTTTCTGAAGGCAGGAAATGGCTAAAAGCGCTATTATCGACCAGAAGCTGCGCATAAGCGGCTGAAATAGCAGAAATCTTTTCTTCGACACCGGCCAATGGTAAGCCTTGGACACCAGTTTGCATCCCAGAACGCGCAGTGCGCTCGGCATTGATTAGGTAAAGAGCCTTCTGATTATCTGTTAAGCTAAACCAAGTGCTAGGCAGCTTTAAATTACCTAATTTATTAGCAGGCAAACTGAGTTGTGTTTCTTCTGCGCGGCGTGCAGCATTAAAGGCTGCTTCAATCGCTGCTATGGTTGTAGGCGCATTATCAGCATTTGCCCAAGGAATATTTGTTGTCAAGTTAGGCGGTGATAAGGCCCAAGTAGAGGAAGCTAACAGAGAGCCACTTAATGCTAATACCAAGCTAGCTAATTTAGTACGTGAAGAGAGTTTTCGCTGTTGCATAAGGATAAATACCTTTTATTAAACGCAGCCAGAACTGCAATGCCTTGTTTGCCAAATAAATTTCTTGGGGGTGTGATTATTTCGCACAACAAGCTGATTAAAAAATCCGGACTATCTTTTGTAATGCAAAGGGCTAACTACCATTATAGGCGTTAGTAACCAAGATATTAAGAATGATTAAAAAAGAAGCTTGAAAGATATTCCAGTTTTGCTTAATCAGAATAGCACTACTAAACCTTTTTAGAGTGGTCACCTATCTGGCCACATAAACCATTTATCAGAATTCATAAAAGGCTCAATAGCCAATATAAAGTATAGAAAATAACTTATAATTTTAAGTCAATACTATTTTGAAAAAATTAAATTTCTAAGCTTGGGGCAGATGGCGCGGAATTTTAATTAACTCCAAGTCGCAAATGTGAGGATGGTTTTCAGGAATTTCGGCTTGGTAAATCGTTAAGGGCACAACAATGGGCTGAGGCCAAGCAGTATTTAGGAAACTCTCTAGCCAAGCACGACGTTCTGTTTCAGGTTTGACACACAATAGGGCTTCCACATTATGACAAACGAAACCTTGTTGTGAGCTAAGGTGTTGTAATGTTTCTGATAACGCAGAAAGCTCGATAAATTCTGCTTGTTCGCGTAAGGGTTCCATGACTAATTTTTGATAGTCAACAAAGCTTAGACCCAAATGTTTTGCCAAAACTTGCATGAGTTCAGGTTGATAACGTGGAAATAGCACCACGTGACCCCCCGTTAATCCGTGTTGTGCAAAATGCTGGGTGACGGCATTGAGCCAAGCTTGATGGGTTGCTGTAGAGGTTTTTAGTAGTGGATTATTTTCGGGTAGGTAAGGGCGCTTAGCTAAGGGGTTGAAGTTTTTGATAGCCGCTAATTGTTGTTGCGTTAATAATTTGTCTACTAATGGAAAAACGTGCTCATCTTCTAAAATGGAGTGTTTTTTTAAGAGCTCGGCAAATTCTATAACATTGCGCCGCTTATTATTTTGCATAACCTGTTCAGCGAGTGTTCTTAGGCGACCGTGTTCTTGGCCTAATTGAACGATAAGCGCTAAATGTTCGCGATGTTCTTGAAGTAAAGGGGCGAAAATCGTCTGCTCTTCATGCTGCAAATGAGGCTCTAATTCGGCGTCATTATAATTGTGAATATAAGCAGCCGCCTGATCGACTGCATCCTCCGAACCATCCGCCGCGATAATCAATAATTGGTCTGCCAAGGCGATACAGGTCTGATGCTCATGCAGTAGTTTAGCTAAAGCTGGGTTAGGGGCGACACTCATATAAAACCTCTGAAACGAGCAACATTAAGATATGTGGGCGAGTTTATCGAGTACATAACTCACCGCCATGAGGGCAAAACTGGCAGTCACCGTCATGACTGAGCCTAAGCCTCCCGCGCAGCTTAAGCCGGTATTTGTAGTATCGACGGGGCGTGCCGTGCTGATTTTTCCGTCAAGTGTAGTAAAACGCATGGCTTCTTCTGACCAAACACACGGTATCTCAAAGCGTCGTTTGGGATTTTGACTAAAGTGGTAATCTTGGCGTAATTGTTTGCGTACTCGCGCTAAAAGTGGGTCTTGTTGGCTGCGCGCCAGATCGCTTAAACGGATTTTACTGGGATCACGTTGTCCACCCGCGCCACCTAAGGTAATTATTTTAATTTTCTGGCGTTTACAATGCGCAATTATGGCGGATTTGACCCGAGCATTATCGATGCAATCAATCACATAATCGAAACTAGGGCTGAGCATTACACTCAAATTAGCCTGATCCACAAAATCTTCAATCAAGTGTACTTGGCAAGTCGGGTGAATATCGACAATTCGTTGGCGCAATACCTCGACTTTAGCTGCGCCAATGGTGCTGGTTAGCGCGGGTAGTTGGCGATTGATATTCGATTCCGACACATTGTCCAAATCAATCAAGGTTAATTGGCCAATGCCACTACGTGCTAAGGCTTCTACCGCCCAAGAGCCAACCCCACCAACACCAATCACGCAAACATGCGCTTGATAAAAACGTTGTAATGCTTCGTTCCCATAAATACGGGCAATCCCACCAAAGCGGCGGTCTAAATCAAAATCAAGGGTCATCATTAATGCGGATACGACATGCTAAGGGGGTCTAAAATAGTGGGTTTCTGTTGAAGTCTTGGATCGGAGTTGGGATAGTCCAAGGTATAATGTAGTCCACGACTTTCATGACGACGCAAGGCAGAGTGAATAATGAGCCAAGCGACGACCGCCAAGTTGCGTAATTCAATCAGATCGCTGGTAATTTTAAAGTTGGCATAGTATTCATCAATTTCACGCAGCAATAATTCTAAACGATGGCGTGCCCGTTGTAGACGTTTAGTAGTGCGTACAATACCAACGTAATCCCACATGAAACGGCGAATTTCATCCCAATTGTGGGTAATGACAACATGTTCATCGGAATTGGTGACCCTGCTTTCATCCCAAGCTGGCAATGCTGGCATTGGGAACGGCTCATCTAAACGCTCAAGAATATCTAAACTGGTGGAACGCGCAAATACAATACATTCCAATAAAGAGTTACTCGCTAAACGATTCGCGCCATGTAAGCCGGTATAACTGGCTTCACCAATACAATATAAACCATCCAAGTCGGTGCGACCCTTCAAGTCAGTCATTACACCACCACAGGTATAATGCGCCGCAGGAACCACTGGCAAAGGTTCTTTGGTCATGTCGTAGCCAAAGGATAAACAGGTGGCATAGACATTCGGAAAGTGACTGAGAATAAAGTCTTTCGGTTTGTAGCTAATGTCCAAATAAACGCAGTCCACTCCTAAGCGTTTCATTTCGTGGTCAATAGCACGTGCCACAATATCACGAGGTGCTAGTTCTGCGCGCGGATCAAAATTGGGCATAAAGCGTGTGCCATCCGGCAACTTTAATAACCCCCCTTCACCTCGTACCGCTTCAGTAATGAGATTGGCTTTCGCATGGGGGTGATATAGGCAAGTTGGATGGAATTGCATAAATTCCATATTGGCAACCCGACAGCCCGCACGCCACGCCATAGCAATACCATCCCCACTGGAGCCATCGGGGTTACTGGTATAAAGATAAACTTTACTGGCGCCGCCAGAGGCTAGTACGGTAAAGCGTGCACGGATCGGTTCGGTGGTTTGGGTACTACGCTTATGTACATAAGCTCCCACACAGCGATTGCCTGCTAAACCTAGCTTACGAGTCGTAATAAAATCAATAGCTATATGATTTTCTAATATTTCAATATGGCTGCGTTGGCGGATTTGCTCGACCAAACTATTTTCAATCGCACGTCCTGTCGCATCATTACTGTGAGCAATACGCCGATGGCTGTGTCCGCCCTCGCGCGTTAAATGTAAGCCTGCCTCACTCAATTCATCGTCACTGCCTTCTACACGCGTAAAAGGTACGCCTTGTTCTTGTAACCACGCAATGGCTTGGGGACCATTATTCACGACAAACCCTACAGTAGCTTCATTACATAGACCAGCTCCAGCAACGAGTGTGTCATTAATGTGCGCCTGTAAGCTGTCATCTTGATCTAAGACCGCTGCAATGCCACCTTGGGCGTATAAAGTGCTACCTTCGTAGATGGTATTTTTACTTAACACAGCAATACGCAAGGTGGATGGCAAACTTAAGGCCAAACTGAGGCCAGCCGCGCCACTACCAATAATCAATACATCGTACATGCGCTACGTTCATCCTTTGTGGTTAAACCAAAATGCGTCAGGCGATTTATTCTTATTCTATGCTTCTTGTCGCAGTCACGGTAGCATATAGCTTTTTTGTGGCATTATTTTCCACATTGATAAGGAGCCAAGCCCGTATGGGCGCAAGTTTAACTGATCTTGAACTGGTACAGCGTGTCCAGTCAGGCGACAAAAAATCTTTTGATGTGCTGGTATTAAAATATCAGCATAAGGTTATTAATTTAATTATACGTTATGTGCATGATCACGATACCGCACAAGATGTCGCCCAAGAAGCGTTTATCAAGGCCTATCGCGGCTTGCAGAGCTTTCGTGGTGAATCAGCTTTTTATACGTGGTTGTATCGCATTGCGATTAATACCGCGAAAAATCATCTGGTTTCTCAAGGGCGGCGTGCACCTGATTTTGATATTGATGCAGAAGATGCGGAACAATATGAGGGTGAGTCTGCTCTAAAGGAATATGCTACGCCGGAACATGAAATATTACGCGATGAAATTCAGACCGTGGTCACCCATGCCATCGATAGTCTACCGGAAGATTTGCGTACCGCGATTGTGCTACGTGAACTGGAAGGCATGAGTTATGAAGAAATTGCAGAGGCAATGGACTGTCCTATCGGCACAGTACGTTCACGGATTTTCCGTGCGCGTGAGGCCATTGATAAGGTGCTACAACCTCTGCTTAATTAATAAAGTAGGGGTTCGCCTTTTTTTGAGGTGAAAGTAAATGAATACAAGTAAACACGAGTTTTTATCTGCCTTATTAGATGATGAGGTCGGTAGTTTTGAGCAGCGCCGCTTATTGGATGAATTAAAACAAGACCATGAGCTGGGGCAAGCTTTTAGCCGCTATGCCTTAATTGGCGAGGCGATGCGTAGTAAAAAGACCATTGTCGCTAAAAGAAGCTTGCTAGATGGTATCCATGCGGAGCTTTATGATGAGCCAGCACTAAAGGTCGAGCCGATTAAATTACCGGCTGCCAAAGAGTCAGCCGCCGCAAGGGCAGCCGTAAAACGTGCGCCTATTTGGCGCTACGCGATGGCCGCCAGCGCAGTATTGGCGCTTGTCGGTGGCATTTGGGTGATCCAACAACAAAATAATGCTCAACAGCAAGCCACTTTAGCCCAAGTTCCCGCTACGCCGACTGTAAAACCCGCCGTAATAAAAGGGGAACCACAACCAGCCTTGGCCGCTTCGACGGTTCGTGAGTCTAACAAAGATCAGCAAATAGCTAATAATCGTCTTGATCCACAAACGCGTGAGATGATTAAAATGTATATGGCGCAGCATGTGAAATACGCTTCAACCACTGCCATTGTCCCTTCTGTGCGAGCTGTGTCGAACTCTGATGATTATTAAACCACATCTTATGAAATGGGGTATTGTATTGGCTGGTGCAGTGATAATGACGCCTGCCTTTGCTAATGATGCCCTACAGTTATTAGCACGTATGCAAACTTCGCTGCGTAGTTTGAATTATTCGGGGCAACTCGCCTATTCACAAGGTACTGATTTAGCCACTTATCGCATTACGCACCAAGCCGGTGAAGAGCAAGACAGTGTGGTGCGTTTAGATGCCAGTGAAAGCACGCAGGTGGATAAAACAGAAAGTTTTTCACTCTCGCGTTTTGATCCTCTCTATGCAGCCAAAGAAGAAAATTATTCCTTTGATTTTGGCTCGGATATGCGTGTAGCGGGGCAGACTTGCAAGGTTGTCGTAGCGCGCCCTAAAGACAAATTGCGTTATTTGCATCGTTATTGTATTAATCCTGACACCGGTATGTTGCTTAAGTATTCCATGATGGATCGGGATCAGCGCGTATTAGAACAGTTAGTATTTACTCAACTCTCGGTCGATGTTGATACCGCAGCGAGTCCGATAGCGGATACGGCCACTATGGTTGAAGCAGCAGCTTTCAATACAGCGCCCGCGCCCATAGCACGTATGGCGGCGCGTGAGCCGGCCAAAGTCAATACCCCCGATAATGCTAAACTTGGCAATACTAAGTTAGTCTTTGGTCATTGGGATGTTAGTGCGCTGCCCGCTGGCTTCAAAGTGGTCAAAGTGATATCTGAGACCGAAGAAAAAGCAGCGCCTCAAATTATCCTATCCGATGGTATGACCTCGGTTTCCATTTTCATTTCTCCAAATGGAGCGCCTAAAGTCGAAGATAATATTACGATGGCTAGCGGTGCGACCCATATTTTAAGTCATGATATGGCCGGACACTCACTCACCTTTGTTGGGGAGGTGCCATTGGCTACTTTGCAAGCAATTCAGAAGGGCTTAAGGTATGTTGATTAATAATTCATCCCACGATCCGACTATATTGAATAATCCTAACAAGGACGGGGACGGGATGATGATTGAACAAATCGCACGTGTCGTAAGTATTAAAGGCAATTACGCATGGGTAATGCCTGAGTCTATAGCTAACTGTGCTAGTTGCGCGACGACTAAGACTATAGCTTGTGGTAAAAGTAAGCTATTTGATTTTATGAAACCTAAGTCTGATAAGCTTTATGCTATTAATCCTTTACATGCCAAGCCGGGTGATATGGTAGTGATTGGACTGCATAGTCAAGCCTTAGTATTTTATTCCATGCTAGCCTATTTACTGCCTTTAGTCAGTTTACTTGTCTTCGCTATGTTAGGCGAAGCTTTAGCACTGCAATTAAGTTTACCCCGAGAGGCTTCCGCTATTTTAGCAGGTTTGGCGGGTTTATTGGGTGGCTTGCGCGTGGTCGCGTGGATTATGCAGCACTTGGTTGATTCAGCAAATAGTCAGCCCGTTATTTTACGCCATAAAGAAAGTCAGTTTCCTTTGCATCAATTAAAAAGCTTAGCATAATAAATATATCTTATAAAGATTGAGCATGTAAAGCAACGTGCTCAACGCGAGCGAAACATGAAATACACGGCTCCCACTAAACATAAGCCTGCCCAGAGATAATCGAGCTTTAGCGGCTCACGCATATAAAAATACGAAAACGGCACAAAAATCGATAAAGTGATTACTTCTTGAATAACTTTAAGCTGTCCTACATTTAATGCGGTATAGCCAATACGATTCGCGGGGACTTGTAATAAGTATTCAAACAAGGCAATACCCCAGCTAAATAGCGCGGCGTAGAGCCAAGGCTTGTGACTTAAATCGCGTAAGTGCGCATACCAAGCAAAAGTCATAAACACATTGCTGCAAATCAACAAGCCTATGGAAATTAATACAGGATGATTCATGGTGCGATAGCGCTGAGAACAAGTGGCGGCACTATAAGCCTATTAGCAAAGTTTGGGCAAGTTTTATCCGTATATGGAAAGCTGCCGCAGCGGCAGGCTTTCCAGAATCAGATCTTAAGCACCACAGTTTCGTTTACCAACACAGGGTAGATTACCCCAGTGCGCTGCCACGACATTCGCAGTCGCTAATAATTTACGTTCACCATAGAAATTGCCTTCAGCACGGCGTTGGGCCGCTACTTGTTTTAAGCGATTGATTTTAGCTCGCAATTGTTGAGCGAGTTGCGGGCAAGCTGGGTTGGAAACTGGGCGATACATGGCTGCTTCAACGCTTTCGGTTGCGGTGAGTAAGCTTAGACTTAATAGTGCAGTGGCGCTCAAGCTAGTGATGCTCAGAGATTTTTTCATAGCGATGTTCCTTATGCTAAGTCGATGAATATTTATAATTTCAACATGGCGTCGTTATAACTACGCTATTTAAGTTTAGGATTGATCCCAGAAGCTGCTGTGAAGATTGACTAGCGGTAGAATTTTTCGGTTTTATAGTGCAATCGCTGATTCAGCTCTGGTCGGTCTAAGGTTGATCCGTTATGCTAGTACTTTATCTAGTGTCTGTATTGAATACTAAAAATGAAGTCTAACTCCCTTGCCTTATTACGCGAGCAATTGATTGCCGCAGGTCAGTTTTTTCATAGCCAAGGCTGGGTTCCTGCAACTAGCAGTAATTTTTCTGCCCGTTTGTCACCCACTGAAATTCTCATTACGAGCTCAGGGCAACATAAAGGCTATTTAGATGAAGCTGGCTTTTTATGTATTGATCTTGAGGGTATTTCCTTGGAGCAGGGCAAACGCCCTTCCGCTGAAACGGGTCTGCACACGCTGATGTATCGTCGTGATCCATCCTTAGGTTGTGTACTCCATACCCATTCCGTCATGGCAACCGTACTGTCTAGGCAATGTGATCAAATTGTTTTCGAGGGTTATGAAGTTCAAAAGGCTTTTCCCACTATTGCTAGCCATGAAACTTGTCTTGTCCTGCCCGTTTTTGCCAATAGCCAAGATATTCAAGCGTTAGCACGACAAGTGAATACCTATTTAGAGGAAAACCCACAAACCTTAGGCTATTTAATTCGAGGGCATGGTCTCTATACTTGGGGAGAAAGCATAATTGAGGCGCGTCGCCATATTGAAGCATTGGAGTTTTTATTAGCGTGTGAATACCACACTGCTTTATATCAAGCCGCAACAGCAAGGATTTAATCCATGAGTGAATTAAAAATTTATTCTGAGACGAATAGTGAGCAGCCTGAGGCTAATTATGTAAATCATGATCTGATTGCAACAATACTGGCTGAAAAGGGCGTGCGCTTTGAGCGTTGGCAAGCCAGTCAGCCTTTAAGTACTCAGGCACAGCAGGATGAGGTCATTTCAGCTTATAAAGCTGATATTGAGCGCTTAATGCAAGAAAATGGTTTTCAGTCAGTGGATGTCATTAGTTTAAGTGCTGATCATCCCGATAAAGCGATGTTACGCCAGAAGTTTTTAAATGAGCATACTCATTCTGAATATGAAGTGCGTTTTTTCGTGGATGGCCAAGGTTTATTCTATTTGCATCTAGGCGATAAGGTTTACACGGTCTTATGTGAAAAAGGTGATTTGATTTCTGTCCCAGCGGGAACCACGCATTGGTTTGATATGGGCCCTAATCCGAATTTTAAAGCGATTCGTTTATTCACCAATCCTGAAGGTTGGGTAGCGAATTTTACGAATAATGATATTGCTAATCGTTTTCCACGTTTAGAAAACTAATGATTAAAGCTATTTTAACTGATATTGAAGGTACAACGACTAGCCTGTCTTTCGTTAAAGATGTGCTGTTTCCTTATGCTGATCAGCATATAGCTGAGTTCGTAACACAGTATGCGAACCGGCCTGAAGTCGCTAGCCTGATTGAGCAAGCTTGCCAAGAGCCAGATGCAGAGTGTGATGCTGATGATTTAGCGTCAGTGATTAAGCAATTACGTACTTGGATTGCCACGGATAAAAAAGTCACTTCATTAAAAGCCTTGCAAGGTTTGCTATGGGAAAATGCTTATCAACAAGGTGATTTTACCGGACATATCTATCCGGATGCTGCCAGTGTATTGCGCCATTGGCACGAGCAAGGTTTAAAACTGTATGTCTATTCGTCTGGTTCGGTACAAGCACAGTACTTATTATTTTACTATTCCGATTTTGGTGATTTAACCACTTTATTCAGTGGCTATTTTGATACGAAAGTTGGACACAAGCGTGAATCTGCCTCATATCAGACGATTGCCAAATTGATTAATAGTGAGCCTGAAAGCATTTTGTTTTTATCGGATATTCACGAAGAGTTAGATGCTGCGGCACAAGCAGGTTTAAAAACTTGCTGTTTGGTTCGTGAAAAGCAATCTTTACTTGGTTTAACCCATACTTGGGTTAGTGATTTTACACATATTAATCTCAAGAATTATTAATTGATTGTGGTAGGACACCCAGTTTTATTATGCCAACTGTAACGACTTTATTTCCGATTGTGCTAGCAGCAGGACAAGGCACACGTATGCGTTCCGCTTTACCGAAAGTGCTGCATCCCGTGGCTGGCAAACCTATGCTGCAACATGTAGTGGACGCTTGTAATTTATTGATTGGTACACGGCAAATTACAGTGGTGTATGGACATGGGGGCGAGCAGGTAATGCGTGGCACCCAAGGTGAGAATTTAGCTTGGGCTTTACAAGAACAGCAACTGGGTACAGGCCACGCTGTTAAACAAGCGATGCCGAGTGTTTTGAAATATGCTCAAGACGATACTGTCGTTTTAATTGCTTATGGTGATGTTCCATTAATTCGTCCGCAAACGTTACAATTATTAGCGAATAGCCTGAAGCAATCGGCTTTATCGATTCTTACTACTCGTCTCGATAATCCGACGGGTTATGGACGAATGGTGCGTAATAACCAGCGCCAAGTGCAAGCTATTGTCGAAGAAAAAGATGCGACGGACGAGCAACGCCTGATTCAGGAAGTGAATACGGGTTTTATGGCAGCCCGTGCTAAGGATTTCGCTCGCTGGCTAGATCAATTAAGTCCGAAAAATTCACAAGGTGAATACTATTTAACGGATTGTGTGAGTTTAGCGGTCGCTGAAGGCGGTCAAATAACAACGGTATTATGTGCCGATCCGCTGGAAGTCGAGGGGGCTAATAATCGTGCCCAATTAGCACGCTTAGAACGCGAAGCGCAACGCCGCCAATCTGAGGTTTTAATGTTGTCAGGCGTGACCGTTGCAGATCCCACGCGCTTGGATATTCGCGGCCAAGTCACAGCGGGTCAAGACTGCTTTATTGATGTGAATGTGGTGTTATTAGGCCATGTGGAATTAGGCGCGAATGTCACGATTGATTCGGGGTGTGTCTTAAAAAATGTAAAAATTGCCGATAATGTTCATGTCAAATCA
Source organism: Thiolinea disciformis DSM 14473 (assembly GCF_000371925.1). Taxonomy (GTDB): domain Bacteria; phylum Pseudomonadota; class Gammaproteobacteria; order Thiotrichales; family Thiotrichaceae; genus Thiolinea; species Thiolinea disciformis. The sequence goes on from NZ_AQVE01000002.1 coordinate 99,413, forward strand.
CATACTTTGATTGAAGATGCTGTATTAGGCGAAAATTGTGAGGTTGGTCCTTTTGCCCGTATTCGCCCTGGTACCGTATTAGGTGCTGGCGCAAAAGTCGGTAATTTTGTAGAAACTAAAAAAGCTCAAATTGGTAAAAATAGTAAAGTCAGTCATTTAAGTTATATTGGTGATACCGATATGGGCGAGGATGTGAATATCGGAGCCGGAACGATTACCTGTAATTATGATGGTGTGAATAAATTTAAAACTATTATTGGTGATCGTGTATTTGTTGGTTCTAATTCACAATTAGTTGCTCCGGTTACGATAGAAAATGATGCCACGATTGGTGCTGGTTCAACCATTACTAAAACAGCCCCTGCGGGTAAACTCACTGTGTCTCGCGCACGTCAAATAACGATTGAAGGCTGGCAGCGTCCAGTCAAGGAGAAAAAATAATGTGCGGCATTATTGGCGCGGTAGCGCAACGTCCGGTGGCAGATATTCTCATTGAAGGTTTGCGTCGCTTGGAATATCGCGGCTATGACTCGGCAGGCCTTGCGGTATTAGATAGTACGAATCGCTTACAACGTTCACGTGCGGTAGGCAAGGTGGCGATGTTAGCCACCAAGTTATTGGAAACGCCTATTGATGGTAAAACCGGTATTGCCCACACACGTTGGGCGACGCATGGTAAGCCTGCGGAAATGAATGCCCATCCGCATGTCAGCGGCACGTGGTTAGGTGTTGTGCATAACGGCATTATTGAAAACTACCTTGCCTTACGTGAAAAATTAGGGAGTTATGGTTATGGTTTTGATTCTGAAACCGATACCGAGGTGATTGCACATTTAGTCGCCCTGCATTTAAAACGCGAAGGTAGCTTGTTGAAAGCGACTTTGAAAGCTCGCCAAGAGTTTAAAGGGGCTTATGCGCTAGCGATTTTGTCCCCTGAAGAGCCTAATACGCTAGTAGTAGCCCGCCAAGGCAGTCCTTTAATTATTGGCTTGGGGATTGGTGAAAATTTCGTCGGCTCTGATATTCAAGCCATGCTGCCCGTCACGAATCGTTTCATTTATTTGGAAAATGGCGACGTCGCTTATGTGGGTTTGCATAAGATCGAAATTTACAATGAGGAAGGGGAGTTGGTTGAAAGACCGATTCGTGAGTCGCGTGCCAAAGACAGCGCTTCTGAATTAGGCGAATATCGCCATTTCATGCTGAAAGAGATTTTTGAGCAACCAACAGCGATCGCGTCAACCTTAGAGAATCGTTTAGCCAGTGGTCATTTTTTGCCAAGCATTGTGGGGCAAAATGTGATGGAAACATTGGCAAAAGTTGAAGAAATTCAAATTATTGCCTGCGGTACTAGCTATCACGCGGGTATGGTTGGGCGCTATTGGATTGAATCCATGACCGATATTCCTTGCACCGTGGAGGTAGCCAGCGAATACCGTTATCGTCGTCAGCCGCTGCGTAAAAATATGCTGTTCGTGACGATCTCACAGTCGGGTGAAACGGCGGATACCTTAGCGGCTTTGGAAAAGATCAAAGAAGCCAAAGGTTGCTTGGCGTCTTTAAGTATCTGTAATGTCGCAGAAAGTTCGCTGGTTCGCGAATCAGATATGAACTTAATGACGGTTGCAGGACCGGAAATTGGGGTTGCTTCTACCAAAGCTTTCACCACACAACTGCTAGCTTTGCAATTATTGTTAGGCACCTTGATTCAAGCTAAAACCGGCGAAACGGACGCAAGCCGCAAATTAGCGCAGGATTTGCAATTACTCCCGATTTTGGTCGAGCAAGTATTAGAGTTAAATCCTGTTATTGAAAAATTGGCTGAGCAGTTTATCGACAAGCATCATTCATTATTCTTAGGTCGAGGTGCACAATACCCGATTGCTTTAGAGGGCGCTCTGAAACTTAAGGAAATTTCCTATATTCATGCTGAAGCGTATCCAGCCGGTGAGTTGAAGCATGGGCCTTTAGCCTTGGTGGATAGCGAAATGCCTGTGGTGGCGATTGCACCAACCGGCTTATTACTGGAAAAATTAAAATCTAATTTAGAAGTGGTTCATGCGCGTGGCGGTCAGTTATATGTCTTTGCCAGCCAAAATGCGCAGATGAAACCGGATGAACAAACGCATGTCATTGAATTGCCAGCAGTTCCAGAAATGCTTGCGCCGATTGTATACACCATTCCTTTGCAATTATTAGCCTATCACGTAGCAGTCCTAAAAGGTACGGATGTAGATAAGCCACGGAATTTAGCGAAGTCGGTGACGGTGGAATAAGCCTACTGTTTCTGCGCCTATCCATTTATTGATAATTCGTAAAATCTGAATCTCCTTTATGATACTGCCAGTAAGCGCTGGCAGTTTTCCACGTCAGTAGCCTAAAAATCTTGACTGCGAGGTTATGGCGTGTCTAGTACTCAAGGATGGAAAGAGCGATTTTTCCCTTTTACCGATTGGCTTAAAGAACTTAAAAATCCTGCTATTTTAAAAGCGGATGTATTGGCTGGGATTACGGTTGCTCTCATTCTCGTGCCGCAGTCCATGGCCTATGCGCAATTAGCTGGCCTGCCTGCTTATGTGGGCTTATATGCTTCTTTCTTGCCGGTCATTATTGCCGCTTTATTTGGTTCTTCGCGCCAATTGGGAACCGGCCCAGTAGCGGTGGTATCCTTAATGTCAGCGGCTGCGCTATTGCCGTATGCCAGTCATGGCCCTGAAGCCTTAGTGCTATATGCTGCCTTATTGGCCTTAATGATTGGAATCATCCAATTAACCTTAGGCGTCCTTAAACTGGGTGTGCTCGTTGATTTCCTCTCGCATCCCGTTGTCTCAGGTTTTACCAATGCGGGTGCTTTAATTATTGCCAGCTCTCAAGTCCCCAAATTATTTGGTTTAAAAGGACTTGGAGCGGATAAATTTCATCATCATTATGAATTTATGTGGGCGATACTCGCTGCACTAAAAAATACTCAGTGGCTAGTGCTAGGATTTAGTGTGCTGTCCTTGATTTTATTATTGGGGCTTAAAAAATTCGCACCACGCCAACCCAGCGTACTAATTACCGTTGTGATTGCCACCGTATTAGCGTGGGCAATAGGCTATGAACAACAGGGTGGACAGGTGATAGGCCAAATTCCTGCGGGCTTACCAGCTTTTAATCTACCTATCGTCGACATGGAGTTTAAAGTTTTAAGCTCCCTCTTTATGACTGCTCTAGTGATTGGTTTAATTGGCTTTGTGGAGGCAATTTCTATTGCCAAAGCCATGGCCTCCCAAACGCGCCAACGCTTATCCGCTAATCAAGAGTTAATTGGGCAAGGTTTAGCAAATATTAGTTCCGGATTATTTGGTGGCTATGCGGTATCAGGTTCGTTTTCGCGTTCAGCCGTGAATTTTACGGCAGGGGCTATCACTGGATTTTCTTCGGTGGTGACCGGTCTCTTAGTGGCACTCACTTTATTATTCTTAACGCCTTTATTATACCACTTACCCCAAGCGACTTTGGGCGCGGTTATTATTATGGCCGTGATTAATCTGATTAAAATATCACCCATTCGTCATGCGTGGAAAGTTGAACCGCAAGATGGTTTGGTCGCGGTTGTAACCTTCATAGCCACGCTTGCTTTTGCGCCGCATTTGGATAAAGGCATTTTGCTCGGCGTGGTTTTATCGTTAGTGCTGTTTTTGTATCGCACGATGCGCCCGAATTTTGTGGAGGTGGTACGTCATCCGGATGGCTCTTTGCGTGATGCTGCACTACATCATTTACAGACCAGTGAAACGGTGGCGGTTTATCGTTTTGATGGGCAGTTATATTTTGCTAATAGTGGTTATCTCGAAGGTAAACTACTCAATGCCTTGGCGAATAAGCCTAAACTCAAGGTCGTGGTTTTAGATTTAGAGTCGGTGGATCATATTGATTCAACCGGCGAAGAAATGCTGACTAAAATGGCCGATCGTTTTCAATCCACGGGCATTGAATTCTTTATGGCACGTGCTAAATATGTAGTTTATAAAACCTTAGAGCGTTCTGGCTTTGTCGATAAAATAGGGCGCGAACGCTTTTTCCGTGAGCGTACCCAAGCGATTAAGCAAGCTAAATCCAAGCTTGGTAATGCCATTGATATTGAACCATTCTTGCATACTATTCCCTTACCAGAGCCCGACGTGGAAGAGTCCGTTAAAGATGAATCAGAGACCATTCCTAATGAGTTGGCTCACCCCATAAGCGCTGCCTAAGTCCTATTTGCCTATGGCGCTGTCAGCTTAAGATTGCAGCTTTTTTGCTGATGTATATCCTATTACCTAGGAATTGACTACTGTCTTGATTCTGCTTGAAGCGAAAGTAACTACGAATACGCAAGCGGCCATTCGCGAATTCAAAGCGATTACCCAATATTGATGAGACAAGCATATGATGGATTTCGCGGCATTACTGCAACAGGGTGGCACCAGTGCTTGGTTATTTGTACCTAGCGCGATTTTCTTAGGTGCATTACATGGGCTAGAGCCAGGCCATTCAAAAACCATGATGGCGGCTTTTATTGTAGCAGTGCGCGGTACCATAGGGCAGGCTGTTTTATTAGGTTTGGCAGCCGCTTTATCACATACCGCTGTGGTTTGGGTGATTGCGCTTGGTGGTATGTATTTAGGGCAACAATGGGGGGCAGAGTCCTCAGAGCCTTATCTACAATTAGCGTCAGCTTTGATTATTATCGCGATTGGGGCATGGATGTTGTGGCGTACTTATCAAGATCAACGCGCCTGTTTTCATCATCACGGGCATCATACTGACGACCACGACCACGACCACGACCACGACCACGACCACGACCACGACTACGATCACAAAGACTTTGCGCACTTATCCGGTCAAGCTTACCAAGATGCCCATGAGCGCGCTCATGCTCAGGATATTCAAAAACGCTTTGCCAACCGTACAGTCACCACGTGGCAAATTGCTTTATTCGGCTTAACGGGTGGTTTAATTCCTTGCCCAGCATCGATCACCGTATTATTGCTGTGCTTACAGCTCAAACAGTTTGTCTTGGGTGCGGCTTTGGTTCTGTGTTTTAGTATTGGCCTGGCCTTAACCTTAGTAACGGTGGGCGCGGTGGCAGCTTGGAGTGTGAATCATGCCTCGAAAAAGTGGAGCGGCTTTAGCGAATTTGCTCGTAAAGCACCTTATATTTCTGGGGTACTGATTATTTTAGTAGGGCTGTATGTGGGCTATAGTGGCTATCATCATCTGCAAGATGCGGCTAGCCAGCCTGCACTAACACAGGCTGGCTAGGCTCATGGAGCTTAGCGTAAGTAAGCTAAGGTAATATTGAGCATACGGCGTACAGGTTCCGCAGCGCCCCACAATAATTGATCCCCTACGGTAAAGGCTGTCAAATACTGTGGCCCTAGATTCATTTTACGCAAGCGCCCCACGGGAATGGTTAGCGTGCCCGATGCCGCTGCCGGTGTTAAACCTGCTAAGGTAGAGGCTTTATCATTGGGAATCACTTTTACCCATTCATTGTGGCTGGCAATGATGGATTCGATTTCAGTGAGCGGTAAATCTTTCTTGAGCTTAATCGTGAAGCCTTGGGAGTGGCAGCGCATTGCACCAATACGCACACATTGACCATCCACGGGAATCGTCTTGCTTTCCGTTAAGCCGAGAATTTTGTTGGTTTCTGCAATACCTTTCCATTCTTCCTTGGTTTGACCGTTTTCCCACGCTTTGTCAATCCAAGGAATTAAGCTACCTGCTAGCGGCGCACCGAAGTTTTCTGTGCTCAAACTACCGTCAGTTAGTTTACGAGTCACTTGACGGTCAATATCCAATATCGCGGAAGAAGGGTTCGCCAGTAAGTCAGACACGCTACTATTCAATTGTCCCATCTGTACCAAGAGTTCGCGCATGTTCTTTGCACCAGCGCCACTGGCAGCCTGATAAGTCATCGAGCTGAGCCATTCGACCAAATCATTCTCAAATAAGCCGCCCAAAGCCATCAGCATCAAAGACACGGTACAGTTGCCACCAATGTAGTTTTTGATGCCTTTTTGTAAGCCATTGTTAATGACCGAACGGTTGACCGGGTCGAGCACGATAATGCTGTCAGAGGCCATGCGTAAGGTGGAGGCCGCATCAATCCAGTAACCATTCCAGCGTGCGCGCAAGGGCTCATAAACAGCCGTGGTATAATCGCCGCCTTGGCAGGTAACAATAATGTCCATCTCAGCCAATTTGTCGATATTCATCGCATCTTCTAAAGGCTTAGCACCCGTGCCAACATTTGGGCCTAACGAGCCAGCCTGAGATGTGGTGAAGAATACAGGCTCGAAACCATTAAAATCATTTTCAGCCTGCATCCGCTCCATTAATACGGAGCCGACCATACCGCGCCAGCCAACAAAACCTACCTTAAGCATTGCAAACTACCTCAACTTTTATTTATTGCGTGGGGGGAGTGAGTGTAACACAAAGCGTTTCGCTCTTGGTATGCTAGTGTGTGCAGTGCACAAATGGTCGGGTGCTTAGTGCTGTGGCGAGCGTTGTGCCACCAAATTCCTCATCCAATCAGGATCCATTTGTGGCACGGAGGAAAGCAGTTTTTCGGTATATTCATGATGAGGCGGTGAGAAGATCGTGTCTTTACTGCCTTGTTCGACAATCCGACCTTTGAGCATGACGACGACCTCATCCGAGATGGCTTTCACGGTTGCAAGGTCGTGGGTGATAAACATATAGGCTAAATTCAATTCGCGCTGTAAGCGATCTAACAGGCGCAATATACCTTCAGCCACGAGTTGATCAAGCGCCGAGGTAACTTCATCACAAATAATACAACTGGGTTCTGCCGCTAAGGCACGGGCAATACAAACCCGCTGTTTTTGCCCACCGGATAGTTCACTGGGGAAACGGTCAATAAATTGATCAGGTTTGAGTTCAATCATATCGAGTAATTCACGGGTGCGTGCTTCGCACTGCTTAGGATTCATCCCTAAATAGAAGGCCAGGGGGCGGCCAATAATATCACGAATGCGTTGGCGTGGATTAATCGCCGTATCTGCCATTTGATAAATCATTTGTACTTGGCGCAGTTGATCTTTGCTACGTTGCCGATAATCTTTCGGTAGTGCTTGGCCTTGAAACAGCACTTCACCTATACGCGGCGGTAATAAACCCGTAATCACTCGTGCTGTGGTGCTTTTACCACTACCCGACTCACCCACCACCGACACAGTTTGCCCTCGATGTAGATCAAAATTTATCTCGTGTAAAATATCGAGCATTCCATAACCAGCCGTCACATTCTTTACGCTGATAATGGCTTGCTCATCAGTATTTTCTGCTAGGCGAGTTTTAGTAAACGAACGCACAGCCCAGAGCGATTTAGTATAGTCCTGCTGAGGAGCGGATAGCATGGTACAGGTTGGGGCTTCTTCGACCAATTCGCCATGGCGCAATACCATAATTCGATCCGCCATTTGTGCCACCACCGCAAGGTCGTGGGTAATATAAATCGCTGCGGTATTAAATTTCTCCACAATATCCTTCATCGTCATCAGCACTTCAATTTGTGTGGTGACATCCAAAGCGGTGGTCGGTTCATCAAAAATAATTAAGTCAGGGCGGCAGGACATCGCCATCGCTGTCATCGCACGCTGCAATTGCCCACCAGAGACTTGGTGTGGATAGCGAAAGCCAATCTGTTCAGGATCAGGCATTTGCAATTTGCCGTATAAATCTTTGGCATCCGCATAGGCTTCAGCTTTATTACATTGCTGATGCTGAATTGGGGTTTCAGCAAATTGATCAATGAGACGGTGAGCGGGATTGAAAGAGGCCGCTGCACTTTGGGCAACATAAGCAATACGCACTCCACGCAAAGCCTGTTTCTTTGCTTCGCTCGCGGCGAGCATATCAATACCGTCAAAGTGAATAGAGCCTCCAGAAAATCGGCAACCGGGCTTCACATAGCCCATGGCGGCAATACCTAAAGTGGATTTGCCTGCACCCGATTCACCAATCAAACCCAAGACTTCACCACGGTGCAGAGTAAGATCAATGCCTTTGACAATTTCATGCCAGCGATCATCGCGCATTCCATCAATGCGTAAAGCACGTATTTCTAATAACACACTGGATTTGTTTGCCTGAGTTTCATTGTCCATCTTTTAATCCACTGGTTTTTTGTAAGAACCAATCCACAATGAAGTTCACCCCCACGGTTAGGAGTGCAATCGCGCCCGCTGGCAGAAGAGGAGTAACGTCACCATAAGAGATGAGTGTGGCATTGTCGCGCACCATGCTGCCCCAGTCAGCAGTGGGTGGCTGAATGCCTAAGCCTAAGAAGCTCAACGCAGCAATGGTTAAGAACACAAAGCAAAAGCGTAAGCCAAACTCAGCGACTAAGGGAGGCATAATATTTGGTAAAACTTCACGTAAAGTAATCCATGCCAAACCCTCGCCACGTAAACGTGCTGCTTCCACATAATCCATGACCACTACATTCAAGCTCACTGCACGCGCTAGGCGAAACACGCGGGTTGAATCCAGCACTGCAATAATCACGATTAGCACTGGAATAGAAGTACCAAAAATCGTCAGCAGTAATAAAGAGAAAATCAGTGAAGGAATCGCCATTAACACATCCACAACGCGACTCATGATTTGATCAGCCCAACCACCTAGAATCGCCGCAAGAATGCCAGTAATACCGCCAATGAAGAAAGCAAGCAGCGTGGTTATTAACGCAATCCCTATAGTATTGCGTGCACCGTATAGTAAGCGCGTAAACATATCGCGGCCTAAATTATCAGTGCCAAGTAGATATTTTTCACTCCACAGTTCAAAGGGGCCGCCGACAATTTCAGATTCACCATAAGGCGTGAGCCAAGGCGCAAACAGCGCGACAAAGACATATGCCAATACAATAATGATGCCAAGCTTAGCGCTCAAGGGTGCTTTCCAAAGCTCGCGTAAAGCAAGGTTTAATTTGCTGGGGCGAATTACCGCAGTATGGGTGCTTAGGTTTGTAGGGCTATCGAGTTTCATCGTGGATGTAACAGCCTTGGGTTAGTCGCAATCGACAAAATATCCGCTGTCAGATTTAACAGCACATAAGTGGCAGCAAAGATAATGCTACAGGCTTGTACCACAGGAATATCACGCTTTTGTACCGAGTCTACAATTAATTGCCCCAAGCCCGGATAAACAAATACCACCTCAACAATCACTACACCCACAATTAAATAAGCTAAGTTCAACGCAACCACATTTACAATCGGTGCCCACGCATTGGGTAGGGCATGATGCATAATAATATGTGCCCGACTCAAACCTTTAAATTTAGCCATTTCAATATAGGGGCTGGCCATTAAGTTGATAATGGCTGCGCGTGTCATACGCATCATATGTGCCATCACCACTAAAGTCAGGGTTAAAGCGGGAAGAAAGACTTTATGCAAGCGCTCAAAAAACGGCGTATCTGGGCTCACATCAGCAAGGCTTGGAAACCATGCTAATTTCACCGAAAAAATAAGAATTAAAATATACGCCACAAAAAATTCGGGAAAGGAAATCGAAGATAGGGTGAGTATATTGATCGAGCGGTCAAACCAGCTATTGCGATACAGGGCTGCTAAAATGCCTAAGGCTAAGGATAAAGGTACGGCAATCACAGCAGCCACAGCAGCCAGAAAAAAAGTATTACCTAAGCGAACACTAATAAGTTCGGAAATCTTGCGGCCATTAGCTAGGGATGTTCCAAAATCCCCCTGCGCAATATTGCCTAACCAGTGGATGTAACGCACGGGGGCTGCTTGATCTAAACCAAGATCACGGCGGCACGCGGCAACCGTCGATTCAGTTGCAGCCTGTCCCTGAATGGCTTGGCATAAGTCCCCTGGCAGTAATTCTACGCCTAGGAAAATAATCAGTGATACGGCAAATAGAACCAGGATGCCCAAGCCTAATCGCTGCAAAATGACATTGACAATAGACCCCATTGATCTAGCTCCTAAAGCATCTACTTGGAAACTCCTTCTCTAATCAAGAAGGAGTTGCTAACTGGCTAAGTGATGTTTAGGCTACTTTCCACCAACGTAATACGGCACGTTGACCGTCTAAATCCCAGTCATTGGCAATGACCTCGGGTGTGCCCACTTTATTGGTGACTGCACCAATATAGTTGTTAAAGATTGGAATAATCGCCCCACCATCATCGCTAAGGATCATTTGCATTTCGGCATACATGGCTGCACGTTTGGGTTCATCCAATTCCGCCCGTGCTTCTACCAAGAGCTTATTGAATTTATCGTTTTTCCAAACCGTATCATTCCATTCAGCATCGGCAGCATAAGCGGTTGAGAATGCCCAGTCTTCTGTTGGACGACCGCCCCAATAGCAGAAGCAGAACGGTTTCTTCATCCACACATTCGACCAATAACCATCGCTAGGTTCACGAATGATTTCTACATTAATCCCAGCTTTGGCGGCATGTTCTTTGTAAAGTACGGCTGCATCCACCGCACCGGCAAAGGCTGCATCAGAGGTGCTCAACTGTACTTTCAAACCTTCTGCGCCCGCTTTCTTTAGTAAGGATTTGGCTTTATCAGGGTCATAAGCGCGTTGGGGTAAATTATTATCAAGATAGCGATTCGCGCGCCCAATCGGATGGTCATTACCGATATAACCGTGTCCACGCAATACTGTTTCTAGCATAGCATTACGGTCAACCGCATATTTGAGGGCTAAGCGTACATCTGGGTTTTTATAAGGATCGGTATCGCAGCGCATCGGCATGGAATAATGCGCATTGCCACTGGTTTCAATCACTCGCACATTTTTGTTACGTGCTAGCAGATGCAAGGTTTTTACATCCATGCGGTCAGCAGCATCAATCTCGCCTGTGGTTAAGGCATTTACCCGTGCAGTCACATCGGCAATAGTAATAAACTCAGCGGAATCTAAGTGGACTGCGCCTGCGTTCCAATGATTCGCAAATTTTTCTACCGAAGATTTCACACCAGGTTCAAAGTTTTTCAGTTTGTAGTAACCGCAGCCAATCCCTGATTTGGCATCTACTTTACCGTCTGCATTTGCAGGCATAATGGCTAGGTGGAAGTCGCTGACTTGATAGGGGAGATCGGCGTTACCATCTTTTAAAGTAATGATAACGGTGTGGTCGCCATCCGCCTGCATATCGGCAAAGGTATCCACAATCACTTTTGCGCCCGATTTACTATCCGCACCACTATGATGCTTGAGCGAGGCTACCACATCCTTCGCAGTCATTTTCTGACCGTTATGGAATTCGACACCTTGGCGCAGTTTAAAGACCCATTTCTTTGCACCATCACTCGCTTCCCAGCTCTCAGCCAGCTCAGGGCCTAATTTGCCATCTGCGCCGACTTGGGTGAGGTAGTTATGAATGGTTTTGCCAATCGACTGCATACAGTTATTTTCATAGGTAGCAGGGTCTAGGGAGTCAGTGGTAGAGCCGTGGCCAGTGCCAATTTTGAGATGTCCACCTTTTTGGGGTTCAGCGGCATAAGCGGATGTGCCTAAGAGAATTGAAGGTGCAGCAGCACTTAATCCAAACAAGGCAGCTGCTTTTAGAAAGTCGCGTCTTGATAAGGTGCCCGCGCGCAGCTCTGCTTCTAGCTGTGGTAAGTTCGTCATAAATTTATCTCCTCCTCTACAATTTGATCTTGGCTATTCGATCTTAGTGATCAATAAGCTCCAGATGAACCGTGCACTTTATAAGTACATGTATTCAAAACCTTAGCTCTCCTCTATTCAGTCTTGAAGGTCTATGCTTTACTTTATTTACAAAGTAGAGTTTGGAGAGAAACTATGTCAACTATTTTTTTGCAAGAAAAGAATACTCTCTTGCTAGAGCCAGATTTGCAGGCATTTATTCAGCAGGTGGATGCGCACTATCCCGTCGGTGCAGAAACGCAAGCGATTGAGGCACAAAGAGCCTTATATAATCAAATATTGGCGAGTTTTGCAGTGCCGATTTCGCAGGACATTAGTGTTAAGGATGGGCAATTTATTTCCAAGCAACACACCATCAATACACGCATTTATCAGCATCAAAAAGTATCAGCTCGTGCGCAGATTATTTATTTTCATGGTGGTGGTTTTGTTTTAGGTGGTTTGGATAGTCATCATGGCATTTGTGCGGATTTGTGCGCAGGGACTGGACTAAAAATTAGTTCGATTGATTATCGGTTGGCACCCGAATATTTATATCCTGCTGCTTTAGAAGATGCAGTCTTTGCCTATACGCAGCTTGCAACACAGAGCGATTTGCCGCTGATTGTCATGGGTGACAGTGCAGGTGCCTGTCTAGCTGCTCATGTCGCGCAGGCTACTAAACAGTCGCCAAAGCCACCATTAGCACAAGTGCTGATTTATCCGGTGCTAGGTTCAGATTTGAGTTTGGATAGTTATCAACGTTATGCTGAAGCCCCGCTGCTTACCACCACCAGTATGCTAACTTATTGGCAGCTATGGCTAGGACAAACGGAGCTTCCTCAAGCATTAGCAGGTATTCCGTTAGCTGAGCAAGATTTTACAGGCTTAGCTCCTGCTCTTGTGTTTAGTGCTGAATACGACCCTTTGGTAGATGAAGCACAACTGTATTGTGAAAAGATTCAAGAGGTTGGTGGTCAAGCGACTTGGGTTTTGGAGGCCGGATTAGTGCACGGTTATCTCCATGCACGTCATCAAGTCAAGGCTGCTCAAGCCAGTTTTGCACGAATTCAACAAGCACTTAGCGATTTAGTGGCTTGAGGGTTTGGGATAGCGGTTATTCGCCTCTAACACATTCAAATCGAGGTGATTCCGCATATAACGTTGGGTGGCATCGTGTTGCGGTTGAAAATCCCACGATTTGAATTGGCCTTGGCGATTCGCACTATCGACTAAACGCCGACAATCTTGGCTATGCATCACCTGCTGTTTGAACTGCTCAAGATTCCAGCGCTGTTTTAATTGTTGCTGAAAGCTTTGTAATAAAGGCGCATAGTCTGGATGGTTCGCTAGATTATTCAGCTCTTGCGGATCAGCCTCTAAATCAAATAACTGGATCGGATCAGCTTCACAATAATTAAATTTAAACCTGCCTTGACGGATCATAATCATGGGTTCCACCGAGCCTTCTGCACAATATTCGCCATACACCACGCGCCCGTTCTGTTCCTCACCTTGTGCGAGGCTAACTAAACTTTTGCCATCAATCGGGCAGGCTAAATTGTGTGGATTAGCACCGGCTAATTCCACTAAGGTGGGCAGAATATCTTGTGCGGCAACCGGCGTTTTGATGTGCTTAGCGGTAAATTGCTGGGGGGCATGAAGTATCAAGGGAATGCGCATCGCATATTCATAAAAACACATTTTGTACCATAACCCACGCTCGCCCAACATATCGCCATGATCTGCACAAAACACAATCACCGTGTTATCTGTAAAGTCGCAATCATCTAACACTTGCAGTAACTCACCGATTTTTTCATCCAGATAGCTAATATTGGCGCAATAAGCGCGGCGCGCACGATAGATGTGTTCTGTTGTAATGCTGTAGTGGCTATAGTTCACCGCATCATACAAACGCTGTGAATGTGGGTCTTGCTGTGCATAAGTAATAGCAGCTACACTCGGCATGGGAATATCGATGTTTTCATATAAGTCCCAATATTTCTGCCGTGCCACATACGGGTCATGTGGATGGGTGAAACTCACGGTTAAGCAGAACGGGCGCGTGTCCAAGCGGCGGGCATATTGATGCAGCTTTAAGCGAGCAAAATAGGCCACTTCATCATCAAACTCAAGTTGATTACTAATTTCCGCTGTACCTGCTTCAGTGACTGAATGTAGATTGTGATACCACCAATCAATACGGTTGAGTGGATCATGCCAATTCGGTGTCCAGCCAAAATCAGCGGGATAAATATCGGTGGTTAAGCGTTCTTCAAAGCCGTGTAATTGATCAGGCCCGACGAAATGCATTTTTCCACTTAAGGCGGTTTGATAGCCCTTTAAGCGTAAGTAGTGAGCAAAAGTGGGCGTGCTGGCAGGAAATTCCGCCGCATTATCATAAATACCTGAGCGCGAAGGGAGTTGCCCCGTCATAAAACTCCCACGCGCTGGTGTGCATAATGGACTCGCACAATAAGCATTTTCAAACTTCACACCTTGCTCAATCAGACGCTTGATATTGGGCGCGTGTAGGTACTTGAGCATGGGTTCAGCCAACATGCAGCCGCTCATTTGATCGACCATTAAAATCAGAAAATTAGTTTGGGTCATGGTGCTTGCGTGCTCCTCTCAATAATGTTTATTAAATTTAGCGTAGCGAAATGCCAGTTATTTTGCAGTAGCAAGTTTTGCTACACTGCTGCACATGACTGATACTTCATTGCGCAAAATTATTCACATCGACATGGATTGCTTTTATGCGGCGATTGAGGTGCGGGATAATCCAGTTTTGCGTGGAAAACCTATTGCTGTGGGTGGTTCACCTGATGCGCGCGGTGTGGTAGCAACTTGTTCGTATGAAGCGCGGCAGTTTGGTGTGCATTCGGCGATGCCGATGAAGACTGCGATGCGCTTATGTCCAAACTTAATTCGCGTAGCACCGCGTCGTGCGGTTTATCAAGCCGTTTCTGCACAGATTCATAGCATTTTTTCGGCTTATACTGATTTGATTGAGCCATTATCCTTGGATGAGGCCTATCTGGATGTGACTGCTGCTTCGCAGCATCAAGGCAGTGCAACCTTAATTGCCAGTGAAATTCGCCAACGTATTTGGCAAGAGCTACAGCTCACGGCTTCTGCTGGCATTGCGCCCAATAAATTCCTCGCTAAAGTTGCTAGTGATTGGCATAAGCCCAATGGTCAGTTTGTGATTCGCCCAACAATGATTAGTAAATTCATGCTCACTTTGTCGGTGAAAAAAATTCCAGGCGTAGGGCAAATGACTAGCGAACGTTTAGCTGAATTAGGGGTGCGTACTTGTGCTGATTTGCAAACATGGTCGGAGGAAAAGCTCTGTGCAGAGTTTGGCCGTTTTGGGACACGCTTATATGATCTTGCGCGTGGCATTGACCATCGTCCAGTGAGTGTAGACAACACATATAAATCGATCAGTGTAGAAGATACCTTCGCCACTGATTTACCGGATTTAGTCAGTTGCTATGCTGAATTACCAGCCTTGTTTCAAGCATTAAAGCAGCGTTTAGCCAAGGCACAAGAAACGCAGCGTTTAGTCCCGAAAAGCTTAGTGGTAAAAATCCGTTTTCATGACTTTGTATTGACGACTGCACAGACTACGACTTCGCTAGTAGAACAACATTTGTTTTTACCACTTATTAAACAAGCATGGGAACGTCGCCAAGTGCCGGTGCGTTTATTGGGAGTTGGCGTGCATTTTGCTGAGCCTTGGAGGCCAGAGCAGTTGAGTTTGGATTTGTAATAGCTAAGCTAATTTGAGGATATTGGGGGGGCTTTAGCAGCTAGCCATTAACGGCTAGCTGCCAGATGTAACTAAGCAATACGCGTTGGTAGAATTTCTTTCAGACGTTTGCTCATGTGTTTTAATAATTGCTCAGTCGTATCCCAATCAATACAGGCATCGGTGACCGATACACCATATTTTAATTGCGTTAAATCGCTTGGAATACTTTGATTGCCGGGGAAAAGGTTACTTTCCAGCATAATGCCAACAATCGATTTATTCCCATCAGCGATTTGATTCGCAACATTTTCTGCTACCAGTGCTTGTAAAGCGTGTTGTTTGCTGGAATTGCCGTGGCTACAATCGACAATAATATTCTGTGCTAAACCCGCTTTGCTTAGCGCTTTTTCGCAAAGCGCAATGTTCACGCTATCATAATTCGGGTGCTTGCCACCGCGTAAAATAATATGACCGTATTTATTGCCGCGTGTTTTAATCACTGTGACTTGGCCAGCTTGATTAATGCCCAGAAAACTGTGCGGATGAGCCACTGATAACAAGGCATTAATGGCGACATCTAAATTACCGTCGGTTCCATTCTTGAAGCCTACGGGTGTCGATAAACCACTCGCCATTTCACGATGGGTTTGCGATTCTGTGGTACGTGCACCAATCGCAGCCCACGCAAATAGGTCTGATAAATACTGAGGTGTAATGGGGTCGAGCGCTTCAGTAGCGGTTGGAATACCTTGTTCGGCTAGCCATAACAATAATTCACGCGCCATGCCCAAACCTTTTTCAATATGGAAAGAATCATCCATATCAGGGTCATTAATTAAACCTTTCCAACCCACAGTAGTCCGTGGTTTTTCAAAATAAATACGCATCACCAGATATAAAGTATCGCCCACTTGTTCGCGCAATTTCTTTAAACGCAAAGCGTATTCTTTGGCGGCATCAACATCATGAATAGAGCAAGGCCCTGTCACTACCAATAAGCGGTGATCCGCGCGTGACAGAATACGTGCAATGGTATCACGGCTACTACGTACAAAGTCCTCACCTTGCGCAGATAAAGGCCATTGTACTTTGAAGGCTTCAGGTGGCGTCAAAACATGTTCGGAAGCGAGATTGGTATTATTTAAAGTATCTTGGAGCATGATATGTGTTTAAAACCTAACAAAACATAAAGTGCGACTAGTTTACTCTGTTATCTGGGCTTCTTGCTATTCCGCCGAGACAGATAGGGTCAAAACCACCTTATGTGCTGTCAAACTTGAGCTTTATCAAGTCTATTGTTAAGAAAAGTGAATGGCTTGTAAAGATTGGTAAAGCTGCTTCAAATGGTGCGATGCATCAAGGAATATAGCGCCTGAAGACGCAATCTTTCAGCAATTTAAAAAAATTTTGGAGTGTAAAAAATGGACTTAGCAATCATTCGTCGTTGGGCAACGCCTGTGACGATAGGTGGTTTTATTCTAATGGCGGTGACCGGTATCATGATGTTTTTCCACATCGATATTGGCATCACCAAAGTGGTACATGAGTGGGCGAGCTGGATCATGGTGACGGGTGTTATTATGCATCTGATTGGTAATTGGAAGCTTTTTAGCCGCTATTTCTCCCAAAAATCCGCTTGGGCCGTCATTGGTGCTTTTGTGGTGGTGTTAGTTGCCGCTATGCTGATCACGCCAGCCGGTGGTGAAGGCGGCGGCCCCAAGCAAGTCATTGGCACGGTATTAAATGCGCCACTGGATAAAGTTGCAGGCTTGACCGGCAAATCGTTAGAAGATTTGCAAGCGCAATTAAGTGCTAAAGGCTGGAAGCTTGATCCTACAGCCACGACTTTGGACGCTATCGCAAAAGCGAATCAGACTTCCCCCATGGCTGTCCTTAACACCGCTCTAGCCAAGTAATTTCTGAATCTAGTAAAGCACTCAACGCCTTCAGGAATGTGGGCGTTGAATGTTTTTTATATACGCTTATCCTATCCGTTTTCTGAGCCACCTCGTGCTTGATTGGCTTTATCAGCTACTTAGGTTGCGGCACGAAAAGTCACGCTATTGTCTTAGCAGATATGGATAGGGATAATGCGGTCGCGTAATTAGTAGGGTGGCATTGGGTGCTTTAAGCGCATGATTAACCAATACCGGCCTTCCTTTATAATGCGTGCAAAAGTCTAGTTCGCTTTCCTGCCTTCATGTGCTAGACATGAGAGGAAAAACGATGGGATTGATTAAGGATAAACTCATGAGTTCAGCTATGCCCCATACCTCTACCGGAGTCAGAGCGCGCTTGCCGCGGACGGTTGAGGAATTACATACCTTAATCGTTGCGGAACAGCCCAATCTTAGCGCCCGCCTCAAATTAGTGGCCATCTATTTAGTGGAGCATCCCCAGCAAATTGCCTTTAATACTTTAGCCGAAATTGCTGAAAAGGCCGGTGTACACGCTTCTACTTTGGTGCGATTTGCCAATTACTTCGGTTTCGATGGTTTTTCGGAGTTACAACGCCTGTATAAAAATCAAATTATTGATCATCCCAGTAATTACCGTGAACGTATTAGTCAATTAAAAAAAGCGGCAGGTGGCAATGGTGAGGTGAGTCCTGCTTTGCTACTGCATGATTTTGCTGAAGGCAATATTCTGGCCTTAGGGCTATTACAACAGCAGATTAAGCCTGAGGTGCTGAATAGCGCGGTACAACTACTTACACAAGCGAATGAAGTGTTTATTTGTGGTGTGCGGCGTATGTTTCCGGCGGCGGTTTATATGAATTATGCGCTGAGCCAAATGGATGTGCGTTGTCATTTAATTGATGGCCAAGGCGCTATGGCTCCTGAGCAAATGAAGTGGATTACTGCGGAGTCGGTACTCGTGGCGATTACTTTTAATCCTTATGGGCAAACCACCACGGAAGCGGTGCAATTTGCGCGGGAAAAGGGGGCGAAAGTGGTATTGATTACCGATAGTGAGCTTTGCCCTCATACCCAACACGCGGATGCGGTGTTGATTGTACGTGAGGCAGATGTGCGTGGCTTTAGATCGCTCAATTCGACACTGTGTCTCGTACAAACTCTGTGTGTGGCCTTGGGATATCAGGGTTAATCGCTAGGTGTAGTGTGGATAGAGGGCATTGTCGAGCGAATGCGGCGTTGATATTGCGTGGGTGTCTCGCCAAACCATTTATTAAAGGCACGAATAAAAGAGCTTTGTTCGGAAAAGCCGGTTTTTAATGCGATTTCCGTTTGAGTGAGCTGGCTATGTTCTAGGTTTAACGCAGCGCTTTGCATCCGACAAGCATCCAAGATTTCTTGGAAAGCATGGCCTTCTTCGGCCAGTTTGCGGCGCAAAGTACGTTCTGACATTCCCAACGCTTGCGCTATATGCGCCTGATCGATGTCTGAATTTCCCAAGTGACGTAAAATGCAACAACGTACTCGATCAGTGAGCGGCGTTGTACGGTGTTTTTGAGCTAATTGTTGTTGTAAGCGTTGGCGTAAGGATTGCGTGGGATGTTCGGCGGGAGCGAGGGAAATGGGCTGTTTAGTATTCAGTAACGCAGTAGGAAAGCGAAATTGATTAGTATCGCCGCCTGCGTGACAGGGAAAGTGTAGGGTTTGACTCAGCAGACGACTGGCATCCGAGTAGTCTTCCAAGATAACGCTACAAGGATAGGATTGAGGGGCGACAAAGCGCTGCACAATGCCTTGGACTAAGCCTAAGGTAAATTCAGCATCACGCCGCCTCGGCCAAATTTCGGTATTGAGTATTTTATAGCCTACGGTAGTATGTTGCTCATTAATCTGGACGGAGAGATAAGCATCACTTTGTAGTAGGTTAAAGAAGTCGCGCAAGGCTAATAAGGCATCCCCTAAGGTCTTACAACTACAAATCAGTTTGCCTGTCTCGCCTAATTCGGCAATATTGTAATGTAAGCCCGCTTGCCAAGTACGATCCGGTAACAGCGCCAAATCGCCTAACCCTTCCAATAAGCGTACAAATTGTTTTAAAGAAATGGTTTGTTCATGACTAACCCATAAATCGTCTGGCAAACCGTAATGCTGGGCTACTTGCAAGACATCAATCCCATCGCGGCCAAAATGTTGCTCCATACCTCGTAAGGCAAGACTGGTAACTCTCGCGGATGGCATAAGTTCTCTCCTAGCTTGATATAAGCTCTCCGCCTATTAAGTTCCTGAATTTGACCGGATTTGTCAATCACTCTCATAAAGCTTATTGGAAACTGCGAGGTATGAAGACGGTACTTACTGCAAAGAAACCTAAGCAATTCGATGTGATTATTGCGGGTGGCGGGCCTGCTGGAGTGTTATGCGCCTGTGAATTGTATGCATTAGGTTATCGGGTAGGTCTTGTTGATGCGGGAGAAGTGTCAGCGCGTTTAGAAGGCTTAGCGCCGCGTGCGGTACAATTGTTGCAGCGCAAAGGTTTAGAATCCGCTTTACAAGCCGTGAGTGATTATCAAGCAAGGCAAGTGAGCTGGGGCAGCTTAAGGGATTCTGCTAATGGTGAGCATTTAGTCGATCGGCCTCAGTTTGATGCCTTATTACGCCGTAGCGCTGAACAGCGTGGCATTATAGGGATTAAGCAACGGATAGTCAGATTCCAACCAAATGATCAACACGTACACGTTCATGTAGCGCAGGGTGAGCCTTTATTAGCACGGTTTGTCGTAGATGCTCGCGGGCGCCGTGCGAATCGCATGGAACATGCTAAACGTGCGCCGAAGAATGTAGCGCTTGCCGCGTGGCTGCAAGTCGCTGAATGGCCCGTGGGTACTCAGATTATTGCTTTAGAGCAGGGATGGTTGTGGAGTGCCAAAGCAGCATCTAAGCGTGATGTTTGGGTGCAGTTATTGGTGGATGCACATACGTTGCCTGCTCAAGACCAGCTTGCAAAAACTATTGAAACAGCGTGGCAGCAGGCTTTTGGTATGAAAGCCCAAGTGCTTAGCAAACCGGTAGTGCGAGGTGCAGATTTTCGTTTGCATCAAACTTGGCATTTGGCTGAGCACATTTTGCCGATTGGGGATGCTGCTTGTGCTTTTGATCCTTTGTCTGGACATGGCATGTTTTGGGCATTTTCTTCAGCTTTGAGTGCCGTCGCTGTGGTGAATACGGTATTACACGATCCTAGCTTAGAGCGAACAGCCTTATGCGCGCAATTTTATCGTCAGCGTCAAACCGAGACGTTTTGGCGGCAAGCACGTGTAGGGCGTGATTTTTATCAGGCTTCAGGACAGCAGCATAAGTTTTGGCAACAACGTGCTAGCTGGCCGGATCAACAGCCAATAGATTTCACTTCGGTCAGTAAGCCCATTATTTTTACCGGCCCTGCCATTCGCGCTAATCAGATTGAAGCAACCCGTTTACTACAAGTACCTGATGAAGTAAGCCCAGTAGCTTGGTTTGGTGAGTTACGTTTGGTAGATACCTTAGAAGCTTGTTGGAATTGGAAAAAGCAGGGGCAGGTTTTAGATTTTGAAAGCTTTGAACGCTTGTGTAAGCCACAAGTGAGTCAAGCTGTATTGATGCGATGTTGGCAATGGCTACATCGGCATCATTTGCTGGATCGACCGATTCACGCATAAGTCAGTAAAAAAGTGGAGGAGAGAATGAAACTACGATATAGCTGGGTAGCGTTAGGCTTATTGCTAACGTCAAGCCATCTTGCAATAGCGGCAGCACCGGATGGTGCTAAGCTGATAGAAAATAATTGTGCAGCGTGTCATAAGCAGCCTGATGGTACTTATTCGCGTATCTCGGGGCAGCGCAAAACGCCCGAAGCTTGGCAAATGACCATTCAACGCATGCGTAGGCAAAATGGCTTAGAGCTTGATGCCAATACGCAACGCCTGATTGTTCAATATTTATCAGATACTCAAGGTCTTGCACCCTCTGAAACCAAGGATTTACGTTATGCCCTCGATCGTGATCCAGCGGCGCAAGAGGTTAAGTTTAATAATCAATTTGTGGAAATGTGTGGTCGGTGTCATACCGCCGCCCGAGTCGCTTTACAACGCCGTACTAAAGATGAGTGGCGCACCCATATTGATTTCCATGTTGGACAATTTCCTACCATTGAATATCAGTCGCTAGGCCGCGATCGGGATTGGTACAAAATCGCGGTTGAAACCATGGTGCCGTTGTTGGCTGAACAATATCCTTTAGAAACTGAGGCTTGGACTCAATGGAAAGCAGCGAATAAACCTGATCCAGTCGGTTCATGGGTGGTTTCGAGCAGTATTGCAGGGGTTGGACCTGTATTTGGCGTAATGACAGCGAGTCCAAAAGAGGGGGTGTTGCACTTAGAGGGTAATCTACAAAGCCTAGATGGCAAAACCTATCCTCTTAAAGGTACGGTAAATATTTATACCGGTTATGAATGGCGCGCTTCGGTGAGTTTGGGTGAGCAAGCTTATCGGCAAATTCTGGCGCTATCAGAAGATGGTAAAAACCTTGAAGGGCGTCATTTTGCTAAAGGGCAGGATAATTTAAGCACCGTCTTTAAGGCCGCTAAGCAAGGGACGGGAACACAAATCTTAGCGGTTTATCCTGAAAATCTAAAAGCAGGTAAGGAGCAGGAGGTCGTGGTGATTGGTGCGGGCATTGATCAAATTACCACCTCATCTGCTAAGGCGATTGAGCCACTCAGCAAAATGGAGTTTGGTGCAAAAGTGAAGGTGGCTAGCCAAGCAGTCGGCGCCTCAGTGGATTTAACAGTGGGGGAGTCTGTTGCTAAGTTACCTGTGTATGACAAAGTCGATCGCTTAAGCATTGAGCCACCTTATGCGGTGGCACGGGTCGGTGGAAATGGTAGCTCAACGCCCCCTGCAAATGTTTGGTTTCAGGCAGTGGCTTGGTTGAATGGGGCTGATGGTAAGCCGAATACCGAGGATGATATACGCATTGGCAAAGTTAATCCGACTTGGCAGCTCAAACCGTTTAATGAGGAGGCGGAAAAGCTTAAGGATGCTGAGTTTGTCGGTAAAATGGATGAGAAAATGGGCTTGTTCGCGACAGCAGAGGCCGGACCTAACCCAGAGCGGGTTTACTCCACCAATAATGCAGGCAATATGAAGGTGCTTGCCGATTACGAGGGTGCGACCGGTGAAGCGCAGATGATTGTCACGGTGCAACGTTGGATTGATCCACCTTTACGTTAGGAGTAGGCCATGACTTTGTATTATCAAGCGCAAAATTTGCATCAGCTCGAACAGGATGGCAGGCATCTTTTATTTCATGTGCCAACCACTTCCTTATTTGAAATCGATGCAATAGATCATGAAGTGCTAGGCTTTTTGCAACAAAAACGCCAAGTGCGTGCTGCCGATTTGGAGGCAGAGTTTAGTACACGCATTACCCCTGACGCTATGCTGGAACGCTTACAAGGCTATCGTGATTTGGAGATTTTGGATAGCTTACAACGCTTACCCGAGCGCAAACAGCCCATAGAAATCAAGCAGTTCCCCCTGACAACCATTGTTTTGAATGTGAACACGGGCTGCAACCTTGCTTGTAAGTACTGCTATAAGGAAGACCTGACGACGCCTTCTAAAGGCAATAAGATGGCGTTTGAGACGGCGGTTAATGCCTTGGAATTATTGCTGCG
The DNA here is from genome assembly GCF_000371925.1 of Thiolinea disciformis DSM 14473. Lineage (GTDB taxonomy): Bacteria > Pseudomonadota > Gammaproteobacteria > Thiotrichales > Thiotrichaceae > Thiolinea > Thiolinea disciformis. The sequence continues at coordinate 122,505 of NZ_AQVE01000002.1, forward strand.
CGAAAGCCCTGACCGTAAACAATACAACATTGTGTTTTTCGGCGGTGAACCTTTATCGAATATGCCTTTAATTCGGCAAGTGGTCGATTATGCGCAAAAACGTCTAGCAGAAGTCAATGCGGTAGCTGATTTTAGTTTGACTACTAATGCTACTTTACTGACTGAAGACTTGATTAGCTGGTTTGACGCGCATCGTTTTGGTCTAACCGTATCTATGGATGGGCCACAAGCACTGCATGACAAGAATCGTCTTACCGTAGGCGGCAAAGGGAGTTATGAAACCGTTGTCGCTAAAGTACGTTTATTGTTGAGTCGCTATCGTTCGCGTCCAGTGGGTGGGCGGGTGACCTTGACGGCAGGCGTCACGGATGTGATGACTATCTGGGATCATTTGAAAAATGATTTAGGTTTTCAAGAAGTTGGCTTTTCGCCAGTAACCTCTGGCGCTATTGAGCAACACAATATTGGCTCAGAGGAAATGCAGCAGGTGTTCGCCAATATGAAGCACTTAGGGGAGCACTATGTCACAGAGGCCATCGCGGGCCGAAACAATGGCTTCTCCAATATGCATCAGATGATGACGGATTTATGGGAAGGCCGTTCGAAGGCGCTGCCTTGTGGCGCGGGTTTGGGTATGTTGGCCGTGGATTATCAGGGCGGTTTAAATCTCTGTCACCGTTTTACCGGTTCGGATATGGAAACCTTCGGCACGGTCGAAACGGGTATCAAGAAACAAGCCCTGAGCCAGTTTATTGAGACGCGTGCAGAGCGTTCTGGGAAGGGTTGTGAAACCTGTCGCATCCGTAATCTTTGCGCGGGTGGCTGTTATCACGAGTCTTATGTGCATTTCTCTGACCCTATGATGCCGACCTATCACTATTGTGAATTAATGCGGGACTGGATTGACTTCGGTATTGGTGCGTATGCGCGTATTCTGAAACACAACCCCCGTTTTTTCCATGAACATATTGCGCCACGCAGGAGCTTTGGAAAATGAAACACATGAAACCTTTAAACCAAAAAGCCGATTTATTATTGAAAGCTCAAGAAGCAGGGCAAGTGGATGATGTTGTTGCCATGCAAGCAGGGGTAGCGGGTTGTACGGCTACATTTGATCCGGGCTGGGAAGTTGATCCATTCGGTGGTGTGGCAGCACTCTGCCAACCGATGGAGGCTGATTTATATGGATGTTCCGATCCTTGCTGGTGGCCAGCCCAAGTGCCTGACACCATGACCAGCCATAATCAATGGGGTGATAAAGCTCCCAATGCTACTAAGGATTGGCGCTCGCTCGGTACGATTTTTCCAGACAATGAGGACTTATAACTATGAGCATCAACTATTGGATGAGTCGGCTTGGCTTGGGTCTTTTATTACTACTCGGAGTGCAACAATCAGTCTTAGCAAAAGACTTTATTGTCACGATGAGTAAGCCTAATAATCTGTATTTAATTGATGCCGATACTAAGGCTATCGTGAAGGAGTGTAAGTTAGAAGGCATTATGAATCCGGGGATTTTGGTCATGTCACCGGATAATAAAATCGTCTATATCCTCAGTGGCTATTGGGAAAATGTGTATGGGGTGGAGGTCGACACCTGCAATATAGTGTTCTCCGCCATTCAATCGGGTGATGGAGTTCGTGCTAAAACCATTGGCTCGCTGGCGGTTTCCAAAGATGGCAAGGAACTTTACACCATCCAGAATCGTACTAAATTGCATCGTGACCATTTTGAAGTGTTGGAGCCGCAACTTACGGTCTATGACACAGCGGCTGGTCTAAAGGCCAAGCCATTGCGTACCTTTCCCGCCCCCCGCCGCATTACTGTAATGGCAACGGGTGAAAATGGAAAAGTCTATGCCTCGGGACATGAGTTATTTGAAGTGGATCCACAAACCGGCAAGTTTAGTGTGAAAATTGCCAATGCCTCTTGGGATCGCCCCACTTATTCGCGCCCTGATGTGTTAGCGTTCTGGCCGATTGGTTCACAGAATAATGAGTTTATGCTGCTTTATACTGCCATGGAGTTTAAAGATACCAGCAAGAAAGAAGTCAGTAAGGCAGTCTGGGGCTATGAAACAGTCAATCTGAAAACAGGTGAAACCGCGATTGATGATTTTGCGCCTTTGGAAGTCATTATGTTTAGTGGGGTACGTAGCCCCCAACATCCCGATAAATTGTTCGGGGTTTATACCCAATTATCGAAGCATGATTTGGCGACTGATAAATTGATCAAACGCGTCGAATTACCGCATACCTATTACTGCATTAATGTTTCCACGGACGGCAAGTTTATCTATGTGGGCGGCACGGCTGACGATATTGGCATCTATGATGCAGAATCACTGGAGCGTGTGGGGGAGATTCGCCTACCATCCGGTGGCGATATGGGCGTCTCAACTTTGCATGTCTTTTCGCGTCCTAGCTAAATCTTGATCTTGCGTTCACTCTTAGATGGCACGGGGCGGGTCTTATTTGGCGCTCAATCAGCCGAATGGATTACGCCCCTATTGCAACCTTATTACCGGCCAGTCTTAGCACTGGCCGCCTTCACCCTACTATCCTCCATCAGCGGATTATTAGCACCTTATTTAACCAAGCTGGTGATTGATCAGGCGCTGCTAAAGCAAGATTTTTCAGCGCTCGTGCAGTATAGCATCGCCTTATTTATTATCGGCCTCATCGCTTTAATGAGCGGTATTTTTAATAACTATCAGCATTTGCGCTTCTCATTACGCATGTTAAATGGCGTGCGTGCGGCATTGTTTCAGTCCGTTTTACAATTATCACCCCGTCAACATGCCAAGCTCCGCACAGGTGAAGTGATGAGCCGTTTAGATGGCGATGCGGCAGAATTGCAAAAATTTGCTTTTGATACACTGTTAGCGGGCGGTAGTGCTATCGTGAGGCTAGTTGGCAGTATTGCGTTTATGCTTTGGCTGAATTGGCAACTAACATTATTAGTCATTGCACTCGCTCCTGCCGAATTATTCTTTTTAGTGAAGGTGCGTGCGGGTACACAAGCCCGAGCTACCGAAGTACGTGAGCAACGCGGGCGCTTAGCGGCTTTCTTAAATGAATCCGTTGCCGCTGTGCCTTGGCTACAGGCTTTATCCGCCCAAAAGGTGCGTACCCAACAGATGCTAGGAGTGCAAGAGCAGGTTGCCAAAGCTTTGCTAGCCCAGCAATTATGGAATGAAACCGTCAATCTCTTTCCTGCTTTAGCCAGTGCTTTCGGGCGTCTAGCGATTTTATTGGTCGGTGGTTATTGGGTGATTCAGGGCACTATGCCTCTCGGGAGCCTGATTGCTTTTTTATCCTATCTTGGGTTTCTGCTAGGGCCTATGCGTACTCTATTGGGTATTTATCACGCGCAAGCCCGTGTAAAAGCGGCGGTAGCGCGCCTCGATGGCCTGATGTTAACTAAATCCGATATTCCAGACCGAGCAGATGGCTTAAGCTTGCAGCATACAGTAGGGGATTTAGTTGCAGAGCAGGTGAGTGTTCACATTCAACAAAAGCCCGTATTAAGTCAATACAGTGTGAGGCTTGCAGCGGCTAGCAAAGTCTTGGTGCGAGGTGCATCAGGTACAGGTAAATCCACTTTATGTGCCTTATGGGCAGGCTTTTTAAAACCTGAGTCAGGGCATATTTATTATCAGGGTAGCGATATTCATCAAGTACGCTTAGTAGATTTACGCCGTGCTATTGTCTGGTTACCCCAAAATGCTTTTTTATTTCATGGTAGCGTGCGTGAGAATTTTAGCTTGGTTAACCCTTCAGTAAGCGACGAAGCGATTTGGCAGGTATTGAGCTATGTGCGTTTAGCAGATTGGGTGCTTGAGTTAGGTGGATTAGATGCGTCTTTAGGTGAGCGTGGCTTAAATATTTCCGGTGGGCAGCGTCAGCGTTTAGCGATTGCACGCGCCTTATTATTACCGTTTCAGGTCATTATTCTGGATGAGTCACTCTCGGAAGTAGACAGTATCACCGCGCAGCAAGTAGTCGCCAATATAGACCAGCATTTTCCGCACACGACCCGTATTTTTGTAGCACATGGTGACGAAGCAATTTTTAGTCCTTATGATCAACGCATTGAGTTAGGGGGAGTATGATAAGGATTGTTCTGTTGGATGGCCCTTTAGAACCCAGTTTAACGACACCAGCGGCACAGCATGCGAGAGCGGTCGCTGCTGCCATTCATGTCTTTTGTCCTCAAGCCGACATTCTCCCTTTTCCTGTCTTTAGTGGGTCACTAAGCACTAATCGTCAACGTGTTATAGAGCAGCTTGAGGTAGCCTTGCTCGTTGATGGGACGATACTGCATTGTAGTTTCGGTTTTCCTACACCTGATGCTGCAACGGAGCAGGTTTTTGCTTTAGCTTGTCAGCAGTTTCGCTTCGTGGTTGCCTCAGCGCCAGCACGTGGTAAGGCCGTTTATCCGGCTGGTTATAAAGGCGTTATCAAGGCATCTGGTGATGCGCGCTGTGCCGAGGGCGAATATTCATGGCTGGGTACAGAAATGGTCGATTTTGCGGCCTCACCTTGGCCGGTCGGTGGCGGTAATGGTGGTGCTAGTATTGCAGCAGGGCGCGTGACGGGAGTATTGGCACGTGCTTGTTTGGAGGGAAACGCTAGCCGAGAGCAATTAATAGCGCGCGCGAATTATTGGGGAATAGAAAATAAGAGTTAACCTAGTCAGTGAGCGCTATATTCAAGCTTTGACTAAACAGATGCAAAAGCCCACGCCAGTTGTGGCGCAGGCTCAATGCTTTTTTAAGCAGGCAGGTATAAACGGACGCGTGCACCTACATAAGGTGAAACCAAGAGTTCAATTTTTCCACCTACAGCGGCCACAATTTCAGTACTGACGGCTAAGCCAATCCCTTGACCCTCGGTTTTACTGTCCTCGCGGATACCACGTTTTAGCAGTTTGGCCGGATTTTCGCTGGGGAAACCCATGCCATCGTCGTCAATATCAATCACGACCATGTCATTATCGCGATGTGAGGAAACCTCCACCAAGCGATCGCAAAAACGGCAAGCATTGTTGATCAAATTACCAAATAGCTCCATTAAATCTTCCGAATCTAAGCGACACTTCGCGTACTCATCCACATTGATACGAATTTCAAAATCTTTATCACGATGAACTTTGCGCATTGTGGTCGCTAAACGCGTTAAAATTGGGCGAATGGGTTGCGCCATAATAATAGCATTTTCGCTAGTGACCATGGCTTTACGTAATTGACGTGAAATGATTTCATGCATGTGTTCCATTTCAGTCGCAATGCCCGCTAAGCCCGGATGGTCTGGCGCTAAATCTTTGAAGCTATCGCCTTCTAAGTGTGATTGAATAGCAGCTAAAGGTGTTTTCAGACTATGCGCTAAATCGTCTAAAGAATCTTTATAACGTTGCTTTTGGCCTTTTTCATAACCAATCAGCGCATTAATTGTGTTTTTGATTGGAACTAATTCTTCAGGATATTCCTGTTGAATCGCTTCTTTTTCACCTAGCTCGATACTACGCACTTCCTCTTCAAATTCGCGAATCGGTGCAACAACCCAGAAACTGGATGCCAATTGAGCGATTAAGATCAAGATCACCGAAGCAAAAAATAAAATAGAGAAGATCATGACTAAATCGTCGATTTCTTTATCCACATTTGACATGGATTCCGCGACGATAAATAAATAATGACGCGCTTGGCTCGTTTGCGAATCAGCATTTTCCCTAAACATAAACTTTTGTGCTGCCACCATATATTGTTCCGGCTTAAAAGTGGGGTCAATGACGCCAAATTCGGGAACGGAGTACAGTTTTTTCGCCGCAGGGCTTACATTACCGATATCAGGATCAGTAAATAGTTTAGGGAAATTAAAATAGGCGAAGAAGGTAGATACTTGCTTTTGGTCAACGCCATCATTGTCCAAAGAGCTCCAAACGACGCTATTAGTTTCGCTATTCCAAATATAGGCAAAGCGCCGTTTTTCATCCTCTTCAAGTTTATTGATGCTGATAAAGTTCTTGGCTGCATCCAGCGTTCGCTCTGGAATTAAAAAGCGGCCATGATCAAACTCGATAAAACCTAATAAATCGGTGGCTGTGCGTTCGAGTTCTTCTTTAATCGCATCCGTTTTACGTTGATAAATACTGATACTGAGTAAAATACCCAGTATCAGAATACCAATAACAATAATCGTAAAGCCGCTAACCAATTGGCGGCTACGCAGAGAACCCATCATGAGTGAAAGCCAGTTAAAATTTTATCAATTAAGCACTGTTATTAGCGCGTTGGCAATCTAAGGTAAAGCGATAACCCCGCCCACGTAGTGTTTCAATGGGATTGATGGTTTCATCTGGGTCAAGCTTTTGGCGTAGACGACGGATAAACACCTCAATAACATTGCTATCGCGATCCGCATCTTCCTCATACAAACTATTGGTTAAGTGTGTTTTGGAGATTACTTGTCCGGCATGAAGCATCAAGTGCTCTAAGACGCGATATTCATACGCAGTCAGCGTAATTTCGTTTTCATGGATATAAACACGCTGTTCTGACAAGTTCAGACGGATAGGCGGACAATTTAGTTCCGCTTGTGTCCAACCTTTTGTGCGGCGTAACAACGCACGCAAACGTGTCGCTAATTCTTCAGCATGGATAGGTTTAACTAAATAATCGTCAGCCCCAGCCTCTAATACTTTGACCTTGGTTTCCCAACGATCACGCACGGTGAGAGTGACAATCGGGTATTCCAAACCCTTAGCGCGCACATTCCTTATGATTTCTAATCCTGTGACATGGGGTAAACCCAAATCGATGACAGCAATGTCAATAGGATATTCAGTGGCAATATAAAGCCCTTGTGCCCCATCGCTGGCTACATCTACGGTAAAACCGCTTTTTTTCAAATCGCTAGCCAATTGTTCGCGAATGGGTGCTTTGTCTTCAACAACAAGTACACGCATAGAAGTCCATCATTAGTGTTAATTATTAAAAGTCTAGAGTGTTAGCGATAAGCTTTACGCCCTGAATCTGCTTATCTAATAAGCATCATACCGCGAACCTTAACAAGATGACACCAGTTATCTGAATAATTTGTACAAAAAAATACCCAGCTTAGTGTTCTGGGTATTGTTTTTCGCAGCCAACTTTAGTATTAGCTGCCTCAGCTAGTACAAGCGACGTGAATAATACGGAATTCCCCATCCTTACCCATAAGTTTTACAATATGACAGTCATCGCCACGCGTTTTATCCTCCATGATAGATAAAATCCGCCCCGGATAGAGTTGCTTGACGTGCGCCATAATAGTCGATTTGCGTAATGGGCTACTCGGATTTTCCCGTGTCATACTGACTTTGTACGGTACCGAAGACCCATCACCTGCAGCCAATGCTTGGCTAGTGCTTACACTAAAAACGGCACTTACGACTAGTATAGCAAAACGCCCTACGGTGTGTGTTGTAGCCATATTTTTTCCCCCTAATTTGAAAAGAACTTTTGCTGTGTGATGAAATAAATGAGCTACCTGCATGCCCATACAGGTGGCTGGCGGGAATTATAAATTGCTTTTTATGAATAAAAAATTAATGAATGCTGAAGGCTTGCTGTATGAGCTTGTGCTAGTTAATCTGACATTTATATGAATTTCGTTACTAGAAAGTTCACTAGGATGAGGTTTAAGATCAGCAAGGCTATACAGGCCAGCCTTAGCTAGGGCGCGATCTGTGGCAGTCTAGTGAGAAAAAGTTCCATAAATTTTATGAATGAGTTAGGATTAAGAAATGCCTTATCTCAATAAATAAAAATCTTAATTTCGCTAAATAATTTTTATAGTTGATAAATGTAACCTTAGTAACTTTACCTACTTTTAAAGACCTAAGACGTATACTTAAAGCATTTTACGAGCTGGACAGACTGCTTGACGCAGGATCTGACTAACTGCTGGTGGGATTTGGGGAGTGCTTTATCATCCTCTCGCTTATTTTATCTGTCTGTATGGCAAAACTTGCCAATTTTTGTGCCTAGCGGTCTATGGGTTTATTGTTATGATACGCGTTTAAATATATTCGACTTGTCAGGAGCGCTAAGCAGCATGTTCGCAAAAACAATGACGATTCAAGGCTATGATGATCAATTGTGGCAGGCCATGGTGGCGGAAGAACGTCGCCAAGAAGAGCACATTGAGCTAATTGCATCGGAAAACTATGCCAGCCCACGGGTGCTGGAGGCACAAGGTTCAGGGCTTACCAATAAATATGCGGAAGGTTATCCTGAGAAGCGCTATTACGGCGGTTGCGAATATGTGGATGTGGCAGAACAACTAGCGATTGACCGTGCCAAGGCTTTATTCGGTGCCGCTTATGCCAATGTCCAGCCTCACTCAGGCTCACAGGCGAATGCGGCCGTTTATATGGCGCTATTGAATCCGGGTGACACCGTGTTGGGTATGAGCTTGGCGCATGGTGGTCATTTGACACATGGGGCAAAAGTCAATTTCTCGGGCAAAATCTATAACGCTGTGCAATACGGCATCAATAGTGAAGGCTATATTGAATACGATGAAGTTGAGCGTTTAGCACTAGAGCACAAGCCTAAAATGATCGTGGCTGGTTTTTCAGCCTATTCACGTCAGATTGATTGGCAGAAATTCCGTGACATCGCGGATAAAGTTGGCGCTTATTTTATGGTGGATATGGCACATGTGGCCGGCTTGGTAGCGGCAGGTGTTTATCCGAGCCCTGTGAATATTGCGGATGTGACTACTTCAACGACGCACAAAACCTTACGCGGCCCACGAGGCGGTTTGATTCTAGCGAAGTCTAATCCTGATTTGGAAAAGAAATTCAATTCTTTGGTTTTTCCCGGTATCCAAGGGGGCCCTTTAATGCATGTTATTGCTGCCAAAGCGGTGGCATTTAAAGAAGCTTTGGAGCCTGATTTTACCGCCTACCAACAGCAAGTCGTACGCAATGCCAAGGTGTTGGCTGAAACACTGATGGCACGTGGCTATAACATAGTTTCAGGCGGTACCGATAACCATTTAATGTTGGTAGATTTGATTGCCAAAGGTTTGACGGGCAAAGCAGCCGATGCGGCCTTAGGAAAAGCCAATATTACGGTGAATAAAAACAGTGTGCCGAATGACCCGCAATCTCCTTTTGTGACCAGTGGTATTCGCGTGGGTACACCAGCGATTACGACCCGTGGCTTTAAAGAAGCGGAATGTCGCGAATTGGGTGGGTGGATTGCGGATGTGTTAGATCATATGGATGATGAGTCGGTCATCGCGGCAGTGAAGCAGAAAGTCCTTGCTATTTGCCAACGTTTCCCTGTGTACCAAGCTTAAGCGATGCGTTGTCCTTTTTGCGGTGCGGATGATACGCGCGTCGTCGATTCGCGGCTGGCGAATGAAGGGGATCAAGTGCGGCGGCGTAGACGTTGTAGCGCTTGTAATGAACGCTTCACGACGCATGAACTAGCGGAATTGACGATGCCGCGCGTGATTAAATCGAATGCAGCGCGTGAGCCGTTTCACGATGAAAAGTTGCGGGCTGGTATTATGCGTGCTTTGGAAAAGCGCCCGATTACGATTGATCAAGCCGAAGCAGCGATTAGCCGCATCCGCAAAAAGGTCTTAGTGGGCGGGGAGCGTGAAATTTCCTCTGCCCAGATTGGTGAATTGGTCTTAGATGAATTACGCAATTTAGATGAAGTTGCGTATATTCGCTTTGCCTCAGTCTATCAGCGCTTTAATGGAGTGGCTGAGTTTCGGCGCATGATTGACCAGATGGAAAATCATCCCTTGAAAAAGTCAACGCATTCACTGGCTGATTTAGATTCAGATGAGTACTGAAATTTTTTCACCGGCTGATTATGGTTTCATGGCACGAGCCTTGCAGTTGGCGCAGCGTGGCCTCTATACGACGCATCCAAATCCGCGTGTTGGTTGCGTCATTCTAAAAGATGGCAAGATTATTGGTGAGGGTTGGCATGAGCGGGCAGGGCAGCCACATGCTGAAGTGTATGCGCTGCGCCAAGCGGGTGCGGAAGCACGTGATGCCGACGTGTATGTCACCTTAGAACCTTGTTCGCATTTTGGACTTACCCCACCTTGCGCCGATGCCTTAATTCAAGTAGGTGTGAAGCGCGTTATCGCCGCTTGCTTAGATCCTAATCCTTTAGTCGCTGGGCGTGGCTTGGCACGCTTGCAACAAGCGGGTATTCAAACCCAAGCAGGTTTATTAGCTAATGAAGCACGTGCTTTAAATATAGGCTTTATTAAACGCATGGAGCAGCAAAAGCCATTCGTGCGTTTGAAAATGGCAATGAGTTTAGATGGTCGTACCGCGATGGCATCCGGTGAAAGCACGTGGATTACTGCTGAGGTTGCACGGCGTGATGTACAGTTTTGGCGTGCACAGGCGAGTGCAATACTCACGGGTATTGGTACTATTTTATATGATGACCCTGCTTTAAACGTACGTTTAAGTGCAAAAGACTTACAGATTCAAGGCGAGGTGCGCCAGCCTGTACGAGTGATTTTGGATTCGCAATTACGCACTCCTCCGCAAGCTAAGATTCTAAAAATTGAAGGTGAAACACGTATTTATACCTTGAATGCGAATGCTGAACAGAAGCAAAGCTTGGAGCAAGCAGGGGCAAACGTTATTGTGTTGCAGGGTGGCAGTTTAGATTTACCGCAGGTGCTAAACCACTTAGCGAAAGAAGGTTTACATGAAATTCACGTGGAGTGTGGTGCAAGCTTAGCTGGAGCTTTATTGAAGCAGGGTCTAGTGGATGAGTTACTGATTTATATGGCTCCGCATATTATGGGTTCTGATGCACATGCTTTATTCAATTTACCTCTTACACAGATGCAAGATCGGGTTAATTTAGAGATTAAAGATCTACGTGCTGTTGGCAAAGATTGGCGTATTCAAGCACAGGTGCATTATAAGGATTAAGAAGAATGTTTACTGGGATTATTCAAGCGCTGGGTACATTACAGGATTTGCAAGCGCGCGGTGGTGATTTGCGCTTAACCATTCATACCGGCAAATTAGATTTAAGCGATGTGGCCTTGGGCGATAGTATTGCTGTGAATGGGGTTTGTCTTACTGCGATTGAGCGATCAGAACGTAGTATTGCTGCGGATGTATCACGCGAAACTTTATCTTTGACTAGCCTAGGTCAATTGACGCGTGGCTCCAAGGTGAATTTAGAAAAGGCATTGACCTTAGCAACGCGTTTAGGCGGGCATTTAGTCAGTGGTCATGTAGATGGTTTGGGTGAGGTTATCAGTCGCCATGATGATGCGCGATCAGTGCGCTTCAAATTGCGTGCTCCCGATCATCTTGCTAAATATATTGCTATGAAAGGGTCGATTTGTGTCGATGGCACTAGCTTGACCGTAAATCAAGTTGAGGGTGCTGTGTTTGAATTGAATATTATTCCACATACTTTGCAAGAAACTATCATGAGCTACTATCAGGCAGGCACTCAAGTAAATTTGGAAGTGGATTTAATTGCGCGTTATTTAGAACGCTTAGTATTAGGCGAGCAAGCGGCAAAAAATACGACTGAGCAAGGTATAAGTCTTGAATTACTGAGTAAAAGCGGTTTCATTTAGTTTTTTGAAGTGTAGCAAGACAAGATTATCGTAGTTTTGTTATGCTAATTCCCACTCAAAGCTTGAGGGAGCTTCACAGTGAGAATATTAATTGGCTTATTTAGCCTTATACTGATCAGTCAAATTGTCAATGCCGGACAACTTATCGGCCCCGCTTATTACCCACCTTTCGAGAGCAACAAAAAAGTACTGGTTTCTCAAGGCTTTGGTGGCTCACAAACCCATCAGGGCACTTATAATTATTATGCGGTTGATTTAGTAATGGAGGAGGGTGAACTGGTTTGTGCCGCGCGTGAGGGAAAAGTCGTTGCTTTATACGATGGTGCAGGTTGGTTTGGTAACGATACGCATAATTCAAATTATGTTTATATTTTGGATCAGCTAGGAAATATCCAAGATTATGAGCATTTAAAACCTAGCAGTATTCGCGTGCGTGTGGGTGATTATATAGAGCGGGGTGACTGCTTTGCGCAAGTAGGAAATACAGGTTCTTCTAGTGGCCCTCATCTTCATTTTGCAATTTTACGTAGACAAGCGAATGGTGAGTTAGCTTCGATTCCTTTCCAATTTATTGGCCCTAATGAATTAGCATATACCCCACAACGTTTGCAATGGGTGAAGTATTGAAGAAAAGCTTTCGAAGATACTTTGAGCTAGTATACAATGTGGCCTCAACAATGGTAGCTGCAGAAGAGAGCCTCTTTAGAGGCCGCCGAAGGCGCATTTAGCCCATAAACGCTCAGGCAAAAGGACTGTCACTACGGTTGACTCTGGAGAGAAGCACATTGCTCACCGAAGGGTACTAACTGCCTAAATCGCAGGAATCTCTCAGGTACAAGGACAGAGGGGCGCTGAATAGGATGCTATTCAGCGCCCTTTTTTATTGGCTTTGTACTGAGAAGGATTATGAGCACAAAACGTACCCCCTTTTACCAAAAACACCTCACCGCTGGCGGCAAAATGGTTGATTTTGCAGGCTGGGAAATGCCGATTCATTATGGCTCTCAATTACAAGAGCATAAGCAAGTGCGTAGTGACGCGGGGGTTTTTGATGTATCCCACATGACCATTCTGGATTTAAAAGGTACTGACAGTAAGGCTTATTTACAGCATCTTTTAGCGAATGATGTTGCCAAGCTCACTAGCTCAGGCAAGGCTTTGTATAGTTGTATGTTGAATAACAGTGCAGGGATTGTTGATGATCTTATTGTGTATTACATCGATGAAATGTTTTATCGCATTGTGGTGAACGCTGGAACGCGCGAGAAAGATATTGCGTGGATGCAGCAACAGCTCCAAGGCTATCAGGCTACACTCACTGAGCGCTCTGATTTAGCGATGCTGGCCGTGCAAGGGCCGAACGCCCGTACCAAAGTATTTAGTTTAATGCCTGCTCATGAGCTTGCTATTGCAGAACCCTTGAAGCCATTTACAGGCGCATTCATAGGGGATTGGTTTATTGCGCGTACTGGTTATACCGGCGAGGATGGCTTCGAATTGATGTTTCCGGCGACTCAGGCGGAAAAGGTTTGGGATGCGATTTTAGCAGCAGGTATTGCACCGATTGGCTTGGGTGCACGTGATACCTTACGTTTAGAGGCGGGGATGAACTTATATGGCACCGATATGGATGAAACCACTTCTCCGCTGGTTTCAGGTTTAGGTTGGACCATCGCTTGGGAGCCTAACAGTCGTGATTTCATCGGGCGTAAAGCACTGGAAGCTGAAAAAGCAGCAGGGGTGCAACACAAGTTTGTTGGTTTAGTGCTAGAAGATAAGGGTGTATTGCGCTCTCACATGAAGGTGCACTGCGAGGGGGGGGAGGGTGAAATCACCAGCGGCACCTTCTCACCCACTTTAGGTTTAGCGATTGCAATGGCGCGTGTTCCTGCCAGTTGCGGCGAACATTGTCAGGTTGATATTCGCGGTAAATTACATCGTGCCAAAGTGGTAAAGCCCAACTTTGTGCGTCACGGCAAATCCGTTTTAGCTTAATTATCAAGGAAATCTATCATGAGCAAAATTCCATCTGAATTGAAATACACCACTTCTCACGAATGGGTACGTGATAACGGTGATGGCACGATTACCGTGGGTATTACTGATCATGCGCAAGAGTTATTAGGTGATTTGGTGCATATTGAACTACCTGAAGTCGAGGCTGAATTTGGTGCGGAAGATGCGCTTGCGGTGGCTGAGTCCGTCAAAGCAGCCTCCGATATTTATGCACCAGTAGCAGGGGTGGTCGTGGATATTAATGATGCAGTTTTGGACAATCCTGAGCTAGTCAATAGTGATCCCTATGGTGATGGCTGGTTGTTTACCTTGCGGGTAGAAGACATGGATGTATTGGATAGCTTATTAGATGCTGAAACCTACGCATCTAGTGTTGATGAAGCATAATAGGGTAGCTTAGATGGCAAGTTTGTACAATTTAGAACAGCGTGAGGATTTTATCACGCGCCATATTGGCCCGACCGAAGACGACACCCAAGCGATGTTAGCAGCGGTTGGTGCAGGTTCTCTAGAGGCGCTGATTCAAAGCACTGTTCCTGAGAATATCCTTACCCACTTACCCTTAGCCATGGGCGATAGCCAAACCGAAGCGGAGGCTTTGGCTTACTTAAAAGCTTTGGCCAAGCAGAATAAGGTCAACAAGTCTTATATTGGCCTTGGCTATTACGATACGCTTGTGCCGCCCGTCATCTTGCGCAATGTGATGGAAAATCCGGGTTGGTATACTGCCTATACGCCGTATCAGCCAGAGATTTCACAAGGTCGTTTGGAAGGTCTGCTGAATTATCAGCAAATGGTGACTGATTTAACGGGCATGGACATTGCTAATGCCTCCTTGCTGGATGAGGCTACAGCTGCTGCTGAGGCGATGACCTTATGTAAACGCTCCAATAAGTTGAAATCCAATAAGTTTTTTATCAGCGATGACGTGTTTCCACAGACTATTGATGTTCTGAAAACGCGTGCCGAATATTTTGGTTTTGAGCTGATTATTGACAAGATTTCGGCGCTTGCGCAGCATGAAGTGTTTGGCGTATTGCTGCAATATCCATCGGCCAGTGGTGAAGTGGTTGATGTAGAGGCCACCATTAAACAAGCGCATGCACAAAAAGCGTTAGTCTGTGTCGCAGCAGATTTAATGGCATTAGTCATACTCAAGCCGCCGGGTGAAATGGGTGCCGATGTGGTGATTGGCAATACCCAACGTTTTGGTGTGCCTATGGGTTTTGGTGGGCCACATGCAGCTTATTTTGCGACCAAAGATGCGTATAAGCGGACTATGCCGGGGCGCGTGATTGGCGTGTCGATTGATAGCCACGGTAAGCAGGCATTGCGCATGGCGATGCAAACCCGCGAGCAGCATATTCGCCGCGAGAAAGCGACCTCGAATATTTGTACGGCACAAGCCTTATTGGCGAATATGGCAGGCTTTTATGCGGTGTATCATGGTCCTGCAGGCTTAAAGAAAATTGCCGGTCGCATTCATCGTTTAACTTCGATTTTAGCCAAAGGATTACAGCAAAAAGGCGCAAAGCTATTGCATGATACTTG
This sequence comes from Thiolinea disciformis DSM 14473, assembly GCF_000371925.1. Lineage (GTDB taxonomy): Bacteria > Pseudomonadota > Gammaproteobacteria > Thiotrichales > Thiotrichaceae > Thiolinea > Thiolinea disciformis. The sequence continues at coordinate 137,709 of NZ_AQVE01000002.1, forward strand.
GTTCGATACAATCGTAGTGGAGAGCGCAGAGGCGTATGAGCGTGCTTTAGCCGCAGGAATTAATCTGCACAAAGTTTCTGAGTCCCAAGTTGGGATTAGTGTGGATGAAACTAAAACCCGTGCAGATATTGCTGAGTTATTCGATGTGCTACTTGGTGCTGGGCACGGCCTAACGATTGCTGCTTTAGATCAAGTAGTCCTTACAGAAAACTTCAGTGGTATTCCGTCTGGCTATCAGCGCAGCTCCGCGTTCCTGACCCATCCTGTGTTCAATTCGCACCATTCTGAATCGGAAATGCTGCGTTATCTGAAACGCTTGGAAAATAAAGATTTTTCGTTGGCACATGGCATGATTCCACTCGGCTCATGCACCATGAAATTGAATGCCACGGCGGAAATGATTCCGGTGACTTGGCCTGAATTTTCCAATATCCATCCGTTTGCGCCCAATGAGCAGACCGTTGGCTATCGCGCCATGATTAAGGAATTGGAAGAGTGGCTAGTGGAAATTACTGGCTATGATGCGATTTCTATGCAGCCGAATTCGGGCGCGCAAGGTGAATATGCGGGTTTAGTAGCGATTCGTCGCTATCAAGCAAGTCAAGGGCAAGGCCATCGCGATGTGTGCCTCATTCCTAGTTCGGCACATGGTACGAATCCAGCTTCAGCCGCAATGGTGAATCTGAAAGTTGTAGTGGTTGAATGTGACGCGAATGGCAATGTCGATGTAGCCGATTTACGTGCTAAAGCGGAGCAACATGCGGCGAATTTATCTTGCTTGATGGTTACTTATCCTTCTACGCACGGTGTGTTTGAGCAGGGCATCGTGGAAATTTGCCAGATCGTGCATCAGTACGGCGGGCAGGTTTATATGGATGGCGCGAATATGAACGCGCAGGTCGGTTTGTCGAAACCGGGTAAATTTGGCTCTGACGTATCGCATCTCAATCTGCATAAAACCTTCGCGATTCCACACGGTGGTGGTGGACCTGGCATGGGGCCGATTGGTGTGAAAGCGCATCTGGCACCATTTTTATCGAGCAATGTGGTCAATCCGCCGTTTGATGCACCCGTGGGCAATAGTGCAATTTCGGCAGCACCTTATGGTAGTGGCTCGATTCTGCCGATTTCATGGACTTACATTAAGCTCATGGGCGCGAATGGCCTGAAACAAGCCACGCAAATGGCGATTCTGAATGCCAATTATATGATGCAGCGCTTGTCGGAACATTATCCGGTACTCTTCCGTGGTGCCAATGGGCGGGTGGCGCATGAATGTATTATCGATATTCGCCCCCTTAAAGCTGCATCCGGCATTACTGAAGAAGATATTGCGAAGCGCTTGATGGACTATGGTTTCCACGCGCCCACGATGTCTTTCCCAGTCGCTGGAACATTGATGATTGAGCCGACCGAATCGGAACCCAAAGCGGAGTTAGATCGTTTCTGCGATGCGATGATTGCGATTCGTGACGAAATTCGCAAAGTGCAAGAAGGTGTCTGGCCTGCCGATAATAATCCTTTGGTCAATGCGCCACATACACTCGATGATTTAACGCAAGGCTGGAACAGACCATATTCTCCCGTGGAAGCGGTTTTTCCAAGAGGGGTTATGCCGACTGCGAAATATTGGCCGACTGTGAATCGCATTGATAACGTGTATGGGGATCGGAATTTGGTTTGTTCTTGTCCACCGATGGACAGTTATCGATAAGCTTCATGTTTTTGAATAAAGGGGCTATAGCCCCTTTATTGAGGCATTTAAGCCAATCTAAAGCTTGTATAAGCTGCTTTTAAATATTGCAGCATGGATAAAAGCGTTAATACGCATGCAATAATCAGGGCAATAATGCCAAGTGCGCGCAGTGGCAAACCTAATAAATATTGATTATAGAGTAAAAAAATAAGTGCAATAATCTGTGCGGTAGTTTTAACTTTACCAATATAAGCTACGGCAACTTTGCCATGTTCGCCCATTTGCGCCATCCATTCACGCAATGCTGAAATAACAATCTCACGACCGATAATAATCACAGCGGCCATGGTAAACCAAAAGCTCGCTTCGCGTTCCACAATTAATAACATCGCAACTGCTACAATTAATTTATCAGCCACCGGATCAAGAAAAGCACCAAAGCGTGATTCTTGTTGCCATTTACGCGCTAAATAGCCGTCAGCCCAATCGGTTAGGCCAGCTAGACCAAAGATCAGAGCCGTCATAAAAGGTGCCCACGGCTTTTCGATATAAAAAAACAGAATCATTAATGGAATTAACAGTATTCTTAGCCACGTAAGCAAGAGAGGCAGGTTTTGGGGCATGAATTAACTGTCTCCATTAAAAGTATCGTAAATCTTTTGCGCTAAAGAACGACTGATGCCGCTTACTTTAGCCAGCTCTTCGACACTGGCTCGCTCAATAGCGCGCAGTCCGCCAAATTGTTTCAATAATAACTGACGCCGTTTGGCGCCTAAACCCTCTATCGCTTCTAATGGGGATTGTAGGCGCGCTTTTTGACGGCGTGCACGATGTCCTGTAATCGCAAAACGATGCGCCTCATCCCGAATCTGTTGAATCAGGTGTAGCGCTTTAGAATGCTCGGGCAGGTTTAAACTTGTGGTGTTTTGTTCAATCAATAAAGTTTCTAAACCCGGTTTGCGTCCTTCACCTTTTGCAATGCCAATCACTTCAATTCCTTGAATTTCGAGGTTTTTTAACACATCCAAGGCTTGTGTTACCTGTCCTTTACCGCCGTCAATGAATAGAATATCAGGCAATTTGGCATCAGGCGTATTCGCCCGACGGAAGCGTCGCATCAAGGCTTGGTGCATCGCGGCATAATCATCACCAGCCTGAATGCCTTCGATATTGTAGCGACGATAGTCGGATTTCAGTGGTCCATTCGCATCAAAAACTACACAAGAGGCGACAGTTGCTTCACCTTGGGTATGGCTAATATCAAAACATTCCATGCGTGTTGGTAACTGGTCTAAGTGCAGAGACTCTTTTAAGGCGTGTAAACGCTCCTGCATACCTGTTTTGGACAATAAGCGCATAGTCAAGGCTTGTTCGGCATTTTTTTGCGCCAACTCCATCCATTTGCTACGTTCACCCCGTTGCGGTTGGCGTAGGCTAACTTTGCGTTGTTGTTTAAGCGTTAGCATTTCCTCTAATAAATCGGGTTCAGTAGGCATCACTGAGAGCAGAATTTCATGGGGGATATCATGTCCTAAGTAATATTGTGCTAGGAAATAGGCCATAATTTCCGCAGGGTCAGCCGCTTCGTCGGGTAAGTCGGGGAAAAAGTTTCGATTTCCTAAATTGTTTCCATTGCGTATGGTAAAAACCTGCACGCTCGCTAGGCCGGAGTCGAGGTGTAAGGCAACCAAATCCAGATTGACTAAGCTACCATCGTCGCCTGTCACATATTGTTGTTGGGAGATATGACGCAAACCTTCAATTTGATCGCGATATTCCGCAGCTTTTTCAAAATGGAGCTGTTCGGCCATTTTCTCCATTTTGGCGACTAATTCAGTGATGACCGTTTGCGTTTCGCCGCGGAGAAATTGGATAGCGTACTTAATAGTTTGCGCGTAATCCTCTTGACTGATGAGACCCACACAAGGCCCGCTACAGCGTTTGATTTGATATTCCAAGCAAGGGCGTGAGCGATTTGCAAAATAGCTGTCTTCGCATTGACGCGCTTTGAAGATTTTTTTCATCACATACAGCGTTTGGCTTACTGCGCCCCCACTGGGATAAGGGCCAAAATACTGTCCAGGCTGTTTGCGCGAACCGCGATAAAACTGGATGCGAGGGTAGGCTTGCTGGGTAGAGATGTAAATATAGGGGTAGCCTTTGCCATCTTTTAAGCGGATGTTATAACGTGGCAAATGCTGTTTAATCAGATTATTTTCTAATAAGAGCGCTTCGGCTTCGGTATTCGTGACGGTGATGTCCACACGGGATATTTGCTTAACCATCGCATCAATACGCGAATTGGCGGCGGTGCCACGAAAATAACTACTCACACGATTGCGTAGGTCTTTAGCCTTGCCCACATACAAAATTTCGTCATTTTTGCCGATCATGCGATAAACACCGGGTTTATGCGGGACGGTTTTAAGAAAATCTTGGGGGTCGAATGGCGATTCTTGCATAGCGCTGCTGTGTGACATGAATGGGACGTAATTACAAGATGTCATGAGGAAACTGGCGTGGATCAGGTTGCCAGCGAAAGCGTTTTAAATCAATGCGGCCATTTGTTTTAAAGGAAACACCTTCTTGCTCCAATAACTCACGTTGTTCCATAGCGCCAAACGCATTGATTTTTCCTAAGCTAATACCACCTTGTGCATTGACTACCCGTTGCCAAGGCACATCAGAATAAGCAGGCAAATGATGTAAGGCATACCCAACTAGGCGTGCATGACGCGCCAAACCCGCCCAGCGTGCGACATCACCATAAGTCGCAACTGTTCCAGCAGGAATTTGATGGACGACCTGATAAATACATTGATAGTGGGAGTGGGTCATGGCTTCTTTGAATAGAGCAATGCGCACCATCTTAGCCAGTCTTGGTGGATTACACCAGTAGTGCTAGCTCTATCAATCCTAATACTTTAGTGTAGGTGAGTGTGATCGAAAAAAGCATAACGGCATCAGCGTTGATGCCGTTGAAATTTTACTGTTTTTAGTTAAATGCAGTCCTAGCTTTAGAAAGCTAATTAAGAATATTTAGGATTAGAGTTACCGGAAACTACAGTAGTAGAATGACCGGAGTAGCTTGGGTTTGAATTACCTGTTACTACCGTGGTGCTGCTTGGGTTGCTACCTTCCATGACTAAATCACTATCAGGGTTTACCACGGTTTGTCCTAGGTCACGCGAACCTGTTGAACTAGACATGCCTAAGGTTACGACCACATCGTTATAATCACCGTCGTTTTCAGCGCGTGAACCATGACGATCTTCAAACGAAATACTTAAACTACCATCACTATTACGCGCTACCACTGCACCCGAAGAATTACCCATAATATAAGAGCCTTGGGTCTGGTTAAATAAGCGAATATTGTCTGGGCTTAAGCCACTTACACTAATGCCAGGCACTAAACGACTCCATTCGCCATTGGCATTTTTGTATTGCACCACATTATTGTCAGCGGTCTCTGGCGGAATATTGATAGCGCATTGATTGCCCGAAAAACCACTCCAATTCACACTAGGCGTGCCAGTTCCAACACGACTACCAGTGGATGGGTTGTTGTTGCCAATAACCGTAGAGCGATTACCACTTAAGCTAGTGGTTCCAGTTGAGCCAGAGCCACACCAGTTGCGTAAATTTTGTTGCACTAGATTAGTAATGGAACTTTGATCGAAACCGAAAAAATTAGTGTGGGTGCCTGAGCCATAAGACAGATTATAGGGATTGCTGAGAGTGCCAAATAAGCTAGAAAAATTAGTATTGCTATAAGTCGGTGACAAACTGCCTGCACTGCGATTGGCATAAGTACCAGAGGTAGAAGTGTTGTTGCAAACATTGCCAAATAAGTTATACATGTTGACCTCTATTGTTATTTATTGCGTCACGTATCGATTGTGCTGAAGGAGTGTCGCTAAGTCTTCAGTCGTTATTTTTTGGGTTTCTGCCAGTGTAGTGCTTGTGTCTGGCTGATGGGGCTATAATAATTTTTACTAATGATTTGAGTTAGTTTAAGAAGCATGAATGGTCATTAACATGCTCTGAACGGAAAAATTGCGACTTCGTCGGCACTTAAGTCATCAATATAAATAATGAATCTGTTTAATTAATTGCCTTTGCCACTGGCTCGATACTAACGGTAGGTATCACTTAGACTCTGAACACATTATTTAGTTGTTAGCAGGATAAGGACTGGGCTTTAAGCCCAGCGATACCAGTCCTCAATTCCCAAATAACGCGCCCATGTATCAATCAATTCGCGATCTAAGGTTTCGTCAAATACTTGGTGTAAGCAAGCTTCCAATAACAAAGTGGCAGCCGCTTCCATCCCTACGGTTTTATAGGGTTCAAAAATGCCCGGCATCTCAAATAACTCTGCCACCATTAAGGCTTGCGCTGCATTCATGACCTGATTAGCGCGCAGCAGGGTCTTAGGGAAGAGATCGGTGGTCATTTGCAGACAGGCAATATGTTCTACCACTTGATGTGTTAAGGATTGTTGTTGGGTTGCGTGCAATTCGGGATAGTCGCGGTGCAAGGCAATATCAATGAGCATTCCAATCGGTACAGAGCGTAATTGCGTTAAAATTCCCCCTAATACATGCTCAGTAAAAGCCTCGCGCTGTGCGATGGGAATTGAGGGATGTAAAGCCAATAAATCACTTTTCACACCCGCCAATACACTAGGTTCAGGGCGCAAATTAGCGCGTTCAGTCTCAGGCATTTGGTATTGATGCAATACAAACGCAGCCTGCCAAGCAATTAAATAATTATTTTCATCGCTAGGTAAGCGCAGAATAATTTCATGGCGTTCACGTCCTTCTCGTCCCGCCAAGCGCACGCTAGAAGCTATTGGTAAGTTCTGATCATAGATAATATCAAACCCTGCACCACTTAATGCACTGGCTTTGTCTAACAAGGTTTGGGTACTTTGCGGATATAAAGAAGCCATCGGAAACTCAGCAATATTAGGGAGCGCTAGTATAGCGATTGTTAATGCTGGCTTAAACGCCGGTAAACTGCATTAAACGCAAATTTGTTGTAATGTAGTTTTATCCACTGAGAAAGGACGAAGCACGATGGCCACTTGGAAAGAAACAATTACCCGCATTGGGCACTCTGTTGAAACACATTTTGATCATTTACGTTATCGATTGAAAAACAAATTGGGCTATGACCAGCCATTACAAATCGTGCCTTACCTGAGTTATGGCAATCAAGAAACCTTGATCTTGCGTGGGCGTGTCCTAGAGCAAAAGGACGATTTAGACAATAAAGATGAAGAGTCAACGTGGAATAATCTCGTGGATGCCTATCAGCGTTTTGCCAGTGATGAGATCCCGCATCTTAACTTGAACATTCAAGTGGGTGGACAGCAGGTCGTGGCAGTCACAGATGAAGAGGGCTATTTCAAAGTTAGTGTACCAACCCCTGCTTCCAGTGATGTGCAGACTTTCTGGCATGATTTTGACATTAGCGCTCCACCGCAAGACATGTTGGAGAAGTTGCCAGAACCGGTCAAGGGGCAAGTCTGTATACCACACCCTGAGTGCGATATAGCCATTGTGAGTGATATCGATGATACAATTGTCGTTACAGATGCTAATAATTTACTAACTATGGCACGCCTGACTTTCTTGGAAAGTCCAGCTTCACGTTTGCCCTTTGCGGGTGTGGGTGAGCTTTATCAAGCGTTGACACAAGGTGGTAAGGTACAACGCCCCATTTTCTATGTCTCCAGTAGTCCATGGAATTTGTACGATTTTCTGGTCGATTTTATGCGCATTAATCAGATTCCACTCGGCCCCTTATTCCTGCGTGATTGGGGCTTACACGCTGACGGTATGAAAGATCATAAAGAACACAAAACCAGTAGCATTCTCAGCTTAATGGATATGTATCCTAACTTGAATTTTATTTTGATTGGCGACAGTGGGCAAAAAGATCCAGAGGCTTTTAGCACGATACTAGCCGAAAAGCCTACTCGCATTAAAGCTATCTATATTCGTGACGTTAGCTCAGAGGAGGCGCGCGATGAGCAAGTTGAAGCGCTCGCGGCTAAAGCCCAACAGCAACAGGTTGATATGCTTTTAGTAGCTGACAGTTTAATGGCAGCCGAACATGCGGCATCAAAAGGCTATATTAGTGCTGAAGCGGTGAACGCAGTGCGGAATGCACTGTTGAAACACGATCCTCAGTTAGAGCAGATTGAGCAGGCGATCCGGCCATAAATAGCTTAGATTTCATTAAGTACTTATTCGTTTTTATTAGGAATTAGCCATGCGCATTTTACATACTATGCTTCGTGTTGGTGATTTGGAACGTTCGATTGAGTTTTATACTAAAGTGCTCGGTATGCGCTTATTACGTCGCAACGATTATCCAGAAGGTAAATTTACGTTGGCTTTTTTGGGCTATGGTTCAGAAAGCGACCAAGCTGTGTTAGAGCTGACTTATAATTGGGGTGTTGAGCGTTATGAATTAGGTAATGCTTATGGGCACCTCGCGTTAGAAGTGCCGAATGTGTATGAGGCTTGCGAGAAAATGCGCGCCGCAGGCGGTAAAATTATTCGTGAGGCAGGCCCTATGAATGCAGGCACCACCATTATTGCTTTCTTGCAAGACCCTGATGGTTATCAAATTGAATTGATTGGCGAAAAACCCAAGGCCGCTTAATGCGACTGATAATTATCCAGCCAAGCGGAAACGCGTTTGAGCGTTTTTTGTAATTGCTCGGTTTTAACAGGCTTGGTTAAATAAGTCGATGCGCCTGCTATTACCCCTTGAACCTCGTCGAGTGGTGAGGTTTTAGCGCTGAGCATAATGATCGGTGTTTTCTTCATTTCTTTACGCAAGCGCATTTGACGGCAGGTTTCAAAGCCGTCCATGCCGGGCATAATAATATCGAGAAATACCAAGTCATAACGACGTTCGGCTATTTTCACTAGCGCCTGCTCGCCGTCTTCGGCAAAGTCTGCCCCAATGCCTGCCTGCGCTAGTTCTAATTCTAATTGCTTGCGAATCGCAGCACTATCATCCACGACTAAAGCATGATGATGATAAGTAGGCTCATGATGCGGTGGCTCAGTCGCTAATGATATTTCACTTGGCGGCGCTAAAACTTGGGTTGGCGTGTTTTCAATAGTCTCTAGAGGCGTAGGCGAGGCGGGTTTAACACCATCCAGAGTCAGTTCATCTGGTGTTTTACCTGCTAACCATAATTTACGCGCCTCTTCCAATGTACGCATGACGCGGGTTACTAATAAAGGACGATGCAATTCTACGTCACAAGGCAGCGTGTTGCCGGCATCCATAATGCGGATAAGAAAACAATCTTGCTCAGCTAATTGCTCCAAAGCCAGTTCGCTTTGATCGGCCACGACTACGATATTCGCCTGATTTAGTTCGGCAGTTTTAAAGTGTTGCGCTTGTGTGCCGCTAAAACTGAGTACACGCTGCACAACCGCCTGTTCTTTGGCATTTAACTGATATAAACAAACCCCAACGGCTTGCTCCATTTCGGACATGTTCTACACTCCTACTAATATCACAGGCTTGCGGTAGTGCTAAGCCATTGTGCGAGTTGCTCCTGCAATTGTGCGGCTTGTACTGGCTTGGTTAAATAAGCATCGACTCCAGCTTTAGCGGCTTGATCACGGTGTTTGCGTGTGCTGCGTGATGTCAACATGACGATGGGTAAATGTTTTTGCTCTGGCCACAACCGAATGGCCTCAGCTAATTCAAGACCATTCATGCGCGGCATTTCCAAATCGGTCAGCACTACATCAATCGCTTGCGTATTGAGCTGCTGCAAAGCCTCAAACCCATCCATAGCTGTATAGACTTCATGATTCATCGATTCCAGCATTAAGCGTAAAGCCTGACGATTACTCAAAGAGTCATCGACAACCAACACAGCAGTACGATTGGCTTCGCGCCGCGCAATTTGCTCCTCAGAAGCATAGTCCAAACTTACTAAGCCGGCTTCGTAATCTTGCAATAAACGCAACATATCGATCACGGGCACGGCTATGCCATTCGCTAAGATGGAAGCTCCTTGAATATAAGGAACATGGTGTAGCCAAGGATCTAGGGTTTTCACGGCCATATCCCGCGACGGTAAAATTTCTTCCGCATACAAAATATGCTGCTGGTTTGGGCTACGTACGACCATCAGGGTTTGCGCTTGTTCTAGGTCAGGATTTTTCGCCGCAGGCCAATGCAATAAGGCCGCTAGTTGAGTCACTGGCCGTTGATAACGGGCGTTTTCAATACGCCAACCATTTTCATCCTGAATATTTTCCGGTGCAGGAACATAAATAATCTGCTCAATCGTATCCGCCGGAATTGCCACCAAATGCCCACCTGCTCGCACTACCAACGCATGAGTAGAAATGAGCTGCTGCGGTAACTCAATACGGATTTGGCTGCCTTGCCCTAATTGAGTTTGCAGATGCAAATGGCCTCGCAAACGTTGAATATGCGCTTGCACCACATCCATTCCGACCCCACGCCCTGATACTTCACTCACGGTATCACGGGTACTGAATCTTGGCTGGAGAATTAAACGTAATAGCTTTTCATCGCTGACTGCTTCATCAGAGCGTAGTAATCCACGTTCTAAAGCGCGTTCACGAATACGCGCCAAATCCATACCTGCACCATCGTCTTCCAGCACTAGGCTCACATAATTCGTTTGCTGACTAATACTTAAACGAATTTTACCAAGCTCTGGTTTACCCAAAGCACGACGTTGTTCAGGTGTTTCAATGCCATGATCAACGGCATTGCGTAACAGATGCAGTAAGGGTTCAGTGAGTCCTTTTAATAGGTCATTATCGACCCATAAGTTTTGACCCATGATTTCCAGCTCTGCCTTTTTGCCGGTCTGGCGGCAGGTTTCGCGTACAATACGTTCTAAACGTGGCGTCAGGCTGGAAACAGGCATCAAGCGCGTTGCTAAGATGGCATCGTTTAATTGACCTTGAATACGTTGCTGCTGTTGTTGTAACTCGGTTAATTGGCGCAGACTTTGCTGTACATTGAGCACGAGTTCACGATTATCTGCGGCACTTTCGGCTAATAAATTGCTAGTACTGTGTAATTCACCATAAGCTTCTAGCTCTAAGGCATCAAAGGGACTGCCAGCCGTGTTGGGTGTGTGCGGTGCTTTATGGGCTTGATGTTGAATAAGCTCATCCAGTTCTTCCAAGCGCTCGCGCAGAAAATCTTCTTGACGCTGTAATTGGCGTAGCAGCGTATTGGTAGTGTCTAGTGCCTCTGCCATTTGGCTCTGCGAGGTAATTAATTCAGCCGCCAAGTTTAATAAACCTTGAATACGCTCTTCGCTTAATACTAAAGCTGGCGCATTCAAACGCTCATTTGGCTCACTAGGCGGCTCAGGCGGATTAGCCATCAACTGAGCCAAGGCTTCAGCAGCTAGTTGCTTATTGCTGGCTAATTCTGTTTCTTCTCCAGACTCCGCCAAACGTTGTGACCACGCCGCTATTTGGGCGTGAATAGTGGCGTATTCACTGGGCAAACTCTCTTGACGGAATAAATGATCGAATAAGCTTTCCAAACAATCTGCTGCTGCTTCTAAGGTTGTTCCTAAACCTTCTGGTAATTGTTGCAGTGGCAAATCTAAAAGATTCTCTAAATCGTGGGTAAAACTGACGATGGGCGTTACCCCAACGACACCACTAGAACCTTTTAACGTATGTACTAAGCGCGCGGCGTGGCGCTGCTGCTCGCGTGTACCAGCACCGATAGCTAATAGACGAATCAGGCGAGCTGCTTCGGTGACCTGATTCGGGGCCTCTTCGCGATAGGCTGCAATAATATCGGGGTGTACATCCGGTGCGAAACTTAAAGCGGGTGCTACTAGAGTGGGTTCGACAGGCGTAGCTGTTTCTGGCTCAGACTCTAACGCGGTGGCTAGGGCTAAAGAACGTAATTCGACTAAAAGCTGTTGCAAGCTATTAGGATCCAGCGGCTGTGGCCAATTATCATCAGTCAACTCATTCATCAATAAAGACAAATGGGCTGATTCATCAGGTTCGCGGAGTAGCAGTGCTGCTACTTCCAGCCACGTTGCAAAGCTCGCTTGCTGAAATAAATCGGGCGCAGTTTCACTCACTAAAGCCTGTTGTACCCACTCAATCACTTGCTGCAGTGCTGCCAAGTCAAAATGTTGGGCCGTTAGGGTCAGGTTTTGATAAATCTGTTGAATAGCTTGCTGGGCGACTGGCCATGGCTCGTTCGGATCAAGCATCGCGATTTGTAAGGCTAAATCCTCAAGTTCCGCTGCTAATAAACTAGGCTGTGATGGATGGTTTAAACTAGCGTTCATGAATCCATCAATCCTCTAATTTGAACACATTGACTGAAGCCACTAATTGCTTAGCATGGTCAACCATTTGGCGCGTTAAGCTGGTGAGTGAGAGCAGGTTTTTGCCAGTCGCTTGGGTGGATTGTAAAATGCGTTCAGCGCGTTGGCGCAGATTCTGACTGACTGACACTTGCTCTGAGGATTGACTGGCAATGTCCTCTACCGAGCCCACTAAATCCAAAGTCGACGCTAAACTGACTTGCATTTGTTCAGCAGCCTGCTCTGCAAGTTTAGAGCCACTCACCACCTCAGAAATCGTATGATCCATGGTGGTAATAGTGGTATTGGCTTCTTGCTGAATATTGCGCACCAAGAGGTTAATTTGTTCAGTCGATTCACGTGAGCTTTGGGCGAGTTGTTGGATTTCTTCGGCAATCACCGAGAATCCACGTCCGGCTTCACCGGCTGCACTTGCTTGCATACTGGCATTTAAAGCCAAAACGGTAGTCCGCTCAGCAATCGTGCCAATGATATCGACAATCCGTGAAATTTCTTGCGAACGTTCCCCCAAACGTTTTAAACGTTTACCGGTCTCTTGCACGGTTTCGCGAATCCCAGCCATGCTGCTTAAGGTGCTAGAGACCGACTCACGCGCCTCACGTGTGGCTTGTGAAGTATTACTGGCTACCAGATTGGCATGTTGGGCTACTTCCGCAATGGCCTCGAAGCGCTTCAAAATCACTGCTAATTGCTCTGCAGTCTCTTCGGCTTCCTCGCGCTCAATATGGGATAATTGACTCACTGAAAGCGCGTGCTGATTAACATCCAAAGTCGCCTGCTCCACTTGCTGAGCAATGCTACGTACTTTTTGCAAAACAGCACTGGTGTCCTCAGCTAATTGATTAATCGCATCCGCTAAAGGCCCTGTTGCATCCTCCGTAACCCGTGCACGCACCGTTAGATTGCGGTCACTCAAATCAGCTACCGCACCTAATAACGCAAATACCGAATCATTTAACTGATGATGGTCAGCGGCAATACGTTGTTGGGTGGCAATACGTTGCTCGACCATCCCATCAAAGGCTTCAGCCAACTCGGCCATTTCATTATGACCGACCAGATTCACCCGCGCATTCAAATCCCCTGCTGAAATGTCACGCATGGTATTAATGAGCTTATTCATTTGGGTGGCAATCGAGCGATAAATTAAATACCCTAAAATTGCCGCCAGCCCCATTCCTAATATCATGACGGCAATAGAAATTAATAATAAACGCCTCGACTCAGAGCTTGATTTCTCAAAATTATTATAGGCAATCTGTAATTCTTTTTCGACCTGTTGATTTAAGGCTTTATTTAAAGGTGTAATTTCAGTGTGAATGGTATGCTTTAAGTAATTGGTTAAAGCAACGGTATCTTTGTTTGCTAATAGTACTAAATTCTTTTTCATCGAATCAGCAAGCTTATTTAACTCCTGCACGGTATCTACCGTATTCAGCACCATAGAGGGCGAGCTAGTTTCATTTTTTATTTTTTGGTCAAGCGCTTGATATTTCGGAATAATATTGTCTCTTAATGTTCTCTCAGTGCGTTCTAGTCGCACTTGAGCGCTATACCAAGATTCATTCCCTAAAGCTACTTGATCCAGTAAGTTTAAATAATCTTGTTGTAAATAACGTGAAATTTCATTGCCTAATCCTACTAATTCAACATGATCACTCAAACCGGTTAATACACTTTGGCTTTTATTGAGTGCGTAAACCACCATGCCGCTTATGCCAATTAACAAGATAATAGGAATCAAAACCAGCAAATTAATGCGCTGCGCTACAGAAATATTGTCAAAGAACCTCGCTTTCGGTCGACTGGCATCGTTACTCATAGGCTATACTCTCTTCATTTTTATAGCTGTTTGGATTAACGCTTTTGGTTACAAAGTAAGCTAAATAAGCGCACATGGTTGACTTGGAGAATGAGTCCTACTTCATCCTGCCAAACGTGTTGTACCCAACTTGGCAAAGTGCTTGGTGTATCGATGGCTAGATCATCACTGGGGTAGTCGATAGTGGTGGGTAGACCATCGCAGCCAATGACGACCTCTTTATAATGCTCAGGCTTAAACCATAAGAAATACGTTTTAGGCGGCAATGAGCCATTTAATAAAATGCGGTGCATATCTAGTACAATGCATAAATCCCCTCGCACACTGGTTAAGCCTGCACACCACGTCGGTGTAAACGGGATCGGATAAACCTGTGTAGTCGTAATCAGTTCGGAACGAATGCCACTTTCTATTAGAATGCGATAAGCTCCAAGCGGATAGCAAAAAATAGATTCAGTCACGTTTACTCTTTGTCATAGGTTTGTGGGTAGTGCTTAATTAAAACCTTAGCTTGCGCTGGCTTTGGCTAGACTTGCTAAAATAGCCTGTTCGGTATAGGGTTTGACAATGTAGTCACAAGCACCCAAGCGGCTAGCCCATTGAATATCTACGGGATTTGCTTTGGTAGATACCATAATGACCGGAATGGCGGCGGTTACTGGATTACGTTTGAGTTGGCGGCACGTTTGGTAACCATCACCGTTTTCCATCAGAATATCTAAAAAAATCACACCGGGTTGATGCTCTTGGGCTGCTTCATAAGCATCATTGCCTGAGGCAGCCTGTAACACCATACACCCTGCGTTTTGCAAAATCGTAGCGAGATTTAAGCGTTCTGTTTGAGAGTCGTCCACGACAAGGGCTGTTTTAGCGTATTGAGACATTAAGTTCCATCTCTTGATTGGGGTTTAGATGTGAACGCAAAACACATCTATAAAGCTATTGGGTATTTTTACTGACTTACTTTGAAAGGGTGGAAGATCAAAGTATTAGTATTGACACTTTATCGAGCATAGCTAAATTTGTCGCAAAAGCAAGCCTATTAGCAGACTTTAGCTAGGGGTAATTTTTTAAATAGTTTGGTTTTTATTTATGGCTTCTGCTTGTATGCAAGCCACCTGCGCTTTATTCAATTCACGCAACAGGGGTATTTCCTGACGACAAGCCTCCTGCACGTAGGCACAACGTGGGCCAAAGGGGCAACCTTGCGGCGGGCGCAAGGGGGAAGGTGGCTCGCCTTGTAAGTGAATACGTTCACGTTTCTCGCCTACTTCTGCCACGGGTGTCGCAGAGAATAAAGCTTTGGTATAAGGGTGTTGTGGTGTGCTGAAAATAGTTTGCGCATCCGCATATTCTACGGCACGCCCGAAATACATCACCATTACATAATCAGCAATACGCTGCACTACCGATAGATCATGTGAAATAAAGACATAAGCTAAACCCAAATCGTGTTGTAGTTCGGTAAGCAGATTAAGGATTTGTGCACGGACAGATAAATCGAGGGCGGACACAGGCTCATCTAATACCACCACTTTTGGTTTGAGCATTAATGCGCGGGCAATGGCAATGCGTTGACGCTGTCCACCGGAAAACATATGCGGATAACGCTCGACAAATTCAGGGCGTAAACCGACCCGTGACATCATATCTGCAACCGCCGCACGACGCTCGTCACGCGACAGTTTCGTATTAAGCAGCAATGGCTCTTCCAGCATTTGTTGGATTGTTTTGCGCGGATTGAGTGAACCATAGGGATTTTGAAATACCATTTGCACGCGCTGGCGTAATGCTGCATCAGGCTTATGTGCGGTATCGACAGGCTGACCTGCTAACCATAATTCACCGGCTGATGGTGTTTCAATCAGGGTTAAGGAGCGCGCCAACGTCGATTTACCGCAGCCGGATTCACCGACTACGGCTAAAGTTTCCCCTGCATTTAAGCTAAAACTGACCCCATTTAAAGCACGCACGCTGAGCGGTTTTTGGAACAGGCCTTGGCGTGCCACGTATTCTTGCCGCAAATTGACTGCACGCAATACTTCGCTCATTGCGCTACCTCGACTGGATTTAACGGATAATGACAACGGAGCCATTGCTCAGGCTGGCGCACTAAAGCCGGTTGCTGTTCATGGCATAAGACTTGGGCATGAGTACAACGGGGTGAAAATAAACAGCCTGTAGGGCGATCTTTTTGCCCCGGTACTATGCCTTGAATGGTTGGCAAGAAATCACCAGCCGGTGCACGTTCCGGTAAGGCATCTAAGAGAGCGGCAGTATAAGGATGATGTGGGTGATTAAATAAACCAAAGACGGGCTGCTTTTCGACTTGCTGTCCCGCGTATTGCACCACGACTTGCTGTGCCGTTTCTGCCACTACTCCCATGTCATGGGTAATCAGAATTAAGCCCATTCCTTGCGTTTGTTGTAGCTTCAGCAGCAATTCCAAAATCTGCGCTTGTACCGTGACATCGAGTGCCGTGGTTGGCTCATCAGCAATGAGTAATTTAGGATTGGCGGCTAAGGCCATCGCTATCATCGCACGTTGGCTCATGCCGCCCGACATTTGATGCGGATACGCTTTATAACGACGTTGTGGATCGGGAATACCCACGATTTCTAGTAGGTGTAAAGCGCGCTCCAGCCTTTCTTTTTTCGATCCGCCTAAGTGAATTCGAATAGCCTCATCAATTTGATAACCCACCGTAAAACAAGGGTTGAGGCTAGACATAGGCTCTTGGAAAATCATCGCTATGGTGCCGCCATTGAGTTTGCGACGCTGTTTGGCAGGCATAGCCAGTAAGTCCTGTCCATCAATTTTTAGTTCATCGCAAGTAATGCGCGCGGTGGGTGGCAAGAGATTCATCACCGCCATCATCGCTACCGATTTGCCAGAACCCGACTCACCGACAATAGCTAAGATATCGCCCGCATTCACTGCTAAATGAATGCCTTCAACGGCTTGGAACCAACCATTTTGTGTCGGAAAGGCCACTGATAAATTGCGAACGCTTAATAGACTCATGAGCGGCGCATCCTTGGGTCAAGGGCATCGCGCAACGCATCACCCACTAAATTAATCGAAAGCACAGTCAATAGAATGGCAAGCCCCGGAAAAGTGACAACCCACCAAGCGCGGCTAATAAACTCACGAGCTTCCGCCAGCATCGCACCCCATTCGGGAATCGGTGGTTGTGCGCCCATACCGAGGAAGCCTAAGGCGGCTGCATCCAAAATCGCATTGGAGAAGGATAAAGTGGCCTGAACGATCAGCGGTGCCATACAGTTTGGCAGAATGGTATTGAACATCAAGCGCCAATTACTCGCGCCAACAATGCGGCTAGCCACGACATAATCGCGATTCTTTTCGCTTAAAACATTAGCGCGGGTTAAACGTACAAAATGCGGTAACATGACCAAAGCGATGGCATACATGGCATTGACCAAACCAGGGCCTAGAACTGCGACTAAACCTAAGGCGAGCAGTAAACTAGGGAAGGCTAAAATCACATCCATCAAGCGCATAATAATGGTGTCAACCCAGCCTTGATAATAGCCTGCTAATAAGCCTAAGAGTGTGCCCGCCATGACAGCCAACGAGACAACGACAAAGCCAATAAACATCGAATAACGTGCGCCATAAATGAGTCGCGATAACACATCACGCCCCACCGCATCCGTACCTAAGATATAAGGCCAATGACCAGCTTCTGTCCAAATCGGTGGTAGTAATAGAGCATCACGGTTTTGCAAGCTAGGATCGAAGGGGGCAATGAGGTCTGCGAAAATAACGCACACCAACACTAAGCCTAAAAAGCCTAAACCCCATAAACCGCCTTTGCTTTCTTTGAAATAATTCCAAGTGGTACGCCAAGCATCATCCGCGAACAGTTTCATTTGCCGTCCCTCACGCGCGGATTAATCCAGCCATACATTAGATCCACGATCAAATTGACCAACATCACCAGCATAGAAATAAATAATAAGCCACCTTGCACGGCTGGGTAGTCGCGATGTGAAATCGCATCAATCATCCATTTGCCCACTCCCGGCCAAGAGAAAATGCTTTCAGTTAATACCGCACCGGCAAGTAAAGTGCCCACCTCTAATCCAATGACTGTGACTACGATAATCATGGCATTGCGCAACGCATGAATCCCAATCACCCGCCAAGTGGGTAGACCTTTTGCATAGGCAGTACGAATATAATCCTCACCCAACACTTCTAGCATCGCCGAGCGGGTCTGGCGAGCGATCACCGCCATGGGAATGGTTGAAAGCACCACACTTGGCAGGATCAGATGATGTAAAGCTGATGTGACCGCGCCTTCTTGCCCAGAAAGCCACGCATCCACGGTCATGAATCCAGTCACTGGCTCAAAATAGTAATTAATAATATCTAAGCGCCCTGAGACAGGTGTCCAACCCAAGGTAGTGGAGAACAGCATAATAAGCAGTAAGCCCCACCAGAAAATCGGCATCGAATAGCCCGTTAGTGCGCTACCCATTAAGACATGATCAGGCCAACGCCCACGTTTCACCGCAGCAATAATGCCTGCAGGAACACCGACGAGTACCGCAATCAAAATCGCAAAAAAAGCGAGTTCCATCGTCGCTGGTAAACGCTCAAAAAATTCTTCAACAACAGGTCGATGCGTCGAAATCGATTGACCAAAATCGCCTTGTACAAGGTTTTTGAGATAGTTCAAATACTGCACAAGGACGGGTTTGTCTAAACCAAATTGCGCGATCATCTCAGCGCGACGCTCATCTGAGATGCCACGTTCACCCGATAAGATCGTGACAGGATCGCCGGGTAAGAGGCGCACAAATAAAAAAGCCGCTAGGGTAATTCCTAAAAAAGTCGGAATGAGTAGCGTGATTTTGCTAAGAATAAACTTGAACAAGCTGGGACTCCTTGTGTGAAACGAGAGCTGCTAGTGTGCAGCTCTCGTTCAAGTGATTATTCAGCTAAATCGACGGCTTTGAATTGGTGTAAACCAAAGGGTGATTGTTTGTAGCCAGTCACATTTTTACGTGCGACCTCATAGACGACCGAGTGCGCAATAGTCGCCCAAGGCGCTTCTTTCTTAAACACTTCTTGCGCTTGCTCATACAACTTAGCACGTTCGCCTTGATCACTTAAGGATTTGGCTTTTTGTACTAAATCGTTGAATTCTTGATTGCACCAGAATGCACGGTTTGAGCCATCTTTTACCGCATCGCAACCCAGTAATACGGCCAAGAAATTGTCTGGATCACCGTTGTCACCTGTCCAACCCATCAATAAGGTGTCGTGTTCACCTTTTTTGGAGCGTTCTAAATATTCTGCCCATTCATAACTAACGATTTGTGCATCTACGCCGACAGCTTTCCAGTCAGCCTGAATCATTTCCGCCATACGCTTAGCATTTGGGTTGTAAGGACGCTGTACCGGCATGGCCCAAATATTAGTTTTAAGGTCTTTCACACCTGCTTCGGCCAATAATTTTTTTGCGCCTTCCACATCATAAGAATCATCCACAACTTTATCGTTATAGCTCCACATGGTCGGTGGAATAGGGTTTTTCGCAACTTTACCTGCACCTTGATACACCGCATCCAAGATTGCTGGCTTATTGATTGCCATATTCAGTGCTTTGCGCACGCGTACATCATCGAAGGGTTTTTTGGTAGTGTTATAAGCAAAATACCCGATGTTCAAACCCTCTTGGCTTAACAGCGTAACATCTTTGTTTTCCTGCATGGCCTTGAGATCAGCGGTATTGGGGAAAGGCATTAAATGGCATTCGCCTGCCTGTAACTTTTGCCAGCGCACCGCATTATCCTTGGTAATGGCAAATACCAAGTTATCGATTTTGGGTTTGCCTTCCCAATAAGTTTCATGCGCTTTGTAGCGGATCATTGCATCTTTTTGATAAGCCACTAATTGGAAGGGACCAGTGCCCACCGGATCGGTATCAATTTTTTCCGGCGTTTTTGCCTTCATCATGGCATCCGCATATTCCGACGATAGAATCGAGGCAAAGTCCATCGCCAAGTTAGCCAACATGGGCGCTTCGGGGCGATTTAAGGTGAATTTGACGGTATAGTCATCCACTTTATCAATCGACTTCAAGACATCAGGCATGGACATGCCCGTGAAGTACTCATAATTGCCATTAGAGACTTTGTGATAAGGATGGTCGGCTTTCCACTGACGATTAAAAGAGAACAGCACATCATCGGCATTAAAATCACGCGTAGGGGTGAAGTCTTTCGTAGTGTGGAATTTGACGCCTTTGCGTAATTTGAAGGTATAAGTTAAACCATCGGGACTGACTTCCCATGACTCCGCTAAGGCTGGGGAAATGCTGGTTTCACCCGGATTGAATTGAACGAGGCGGTCATACATCGCTTGACCGGCTGCATCGAAGGTCGTGCCATCCGTATAAAATTGGGGGTTAAAACCAGAAGGAGCGCCTTCCGAACAGTACACAAAAGTTTTCGGGGCTGCATAGGCTTGGGGTAAGAAACAAACAGCACTTAACACTGATATTGCGATTAATCGCTTTTGCATAGCTAACTCCTCGTTATAAATTTGATCTGACCAGCAAATCTTATCCTCGTTTATAGCCAGAATATGCTCCTTTGGGGTTTGGTTCGTCAAGCCTAGCTAGCAAACCTTTATAGTCCTAAGTCAAAACTTAAGTTCAAAATTTTCAACCCACTAGCTTGCTAAGCTAAGATAGCCATAAAAGCGCTGGTGACTTCGATGAAAAAAGTATTTATGGGTTTATTAGTGCTGGCTCTAGTGGCTGGGCTGAGCTATTGGTTCTTTCCAATGACTATTCAAGCGGGACTTAAGGTGATTAAAACAAAGCTACTCGATCAGCGTCCTCACTACAACGTTGCGGATCGGTTAAATCAGTTTGGCGATGTAGCAGCCGAACGTCTAAGACCGTATTTCCAACAAGCTAAGCTAGATTTTCCGCCTTTAGCACTTAGTTTATTGGCTTTTAAAGATACGAAACGCCTAGAACTATATGCAAGCGATGCACAAGGAAGCTGGCATTTTATTCGCTCCTATACGATTCAAGCAGCTAGTGGGGTATTAGGGCCGAAGCTACGTGAGGGAGACAAGCAAGTACCAGAAGGGATTTATCAGATTGAGCTTCTTAATCCTAATAGCTTGTACCATGTGTCATTACGCCTGAACTACCCGAATACCTTCGACCAGCAAATGGCCGTCAGGGACGGTCGCACGCAATTAGGTTCCGACATTATGATTCATGGCAAAAATGTATCAATTGGCTGTTTAGCGATGGGTGACGAGGCGGCTGAGGAACTATTTGCCCTAGCCGCTTGGGTAGGAACAGAACAGGTTAAGGTGGTGATTGCACCCACTGATTTTCGGATCAAGCCAGCGAGCTTAAGTGCTAACTTGCCCGTGTGGACAGAAAGTCTTTATCAATCCTTAAATGTGGAGCTCACACAATATCCGCCAGTAGCTGCCCCTCTTCAAGGCTTGCCGCAAGTGAGCACCCGTCATTTAAACTAAAGTAGCTAATTCCTGCGCATAACGACTGTAATCACCAAACTGTTGTTGTATCCAAGCAGGATTATAATAAGTTTCTAAATAGCGCTCACCACTGTCGCAGAGCAAGGTCACGATAGAACCTTGTTTGCCGCTCTCACGCATTTCACGCGCTAATTGCAGCACGCCATACAAATTGGTTCCGGTCGAAGGTCCAACTTTACGTCCCAAGCGTTGTTCCAACCAATACATGGTCGCAATGCTCGCAGCATCAGGAATGTGGCGCATTTCATCAATGACACTGGGAACAAAACTTGGCTCAACACGCGGGCGGCCAATCCCTTCAATTTTACTACCGCAGTCATGTTTGAGGTTTTTATCAAGGCAATGGTAATAATCGAAAAACACCGAGTTCTCAGGATCAACCACGCATAAACGGGTCGGGTATTTTTGATAACGAATAAAGCGCCCAATGGTCGAAGAAGTGCCACCTGTGCCCGCGCTCATCACAATCCACTCCGGAATCGGGTGATCTTCCAGCGCCATTTGGCTGAAAATACTATCGGCAATATTATTATTCCCACGCCAATCCGTGGCGCGCTCCGCATAGGTGAACTGATCCATATAATGCCCGTTTAGCGCCTGCGCCAAACGATGCGATTCGGCATAAATTTGATCGCTGCGCTCGACTAAATGCGCTTTACCCCCGAAAAATTCGATCTGCTCAATCTTTTTGCGTGCCGTGGTTTTCGGCATCACGGCAATAAAAGGCAAGCCTAATAAACGTGCAAAATACGCTTCAGAAACGGCAGTGCTACCTGAAGAAGATTCAATAATGGGCGTATCTTGTTTAACCCAACCATTACACAATGCAAATAAAAAGAGCGAGCGTGCCAAGCGGTGTTTTAATGAACCGGTAGGATGCGTGCTTTCATCTTTCAAATAAATATCAATGCCTTGCAAGCTATTAATTGCTAGCTTGATCAAATGCGTATCCGCCGAACGTTGAATATCGGCTTCAATTTTTCGAATCGCTTCGTGAGTCCAGTGTCGATTATTGCTCATGGCGTTGTCCCTGCTAAATGCAGTTGTTTTATGCTAATTGGCCAGCTCTGCTAAGATTCGGCCTGCTCAATAATAATCTAAAATGTCTATGCGTTCCTTACAGTACTGTACCGCTCTTTTATTCGATGGTAGCCACGCACAAGCGCAGAGCCGTTTATACACTCAGGCTCAAAAGCGATGGTTAGTATATGGTCACGGCGAATCCGATGCGCGTGAGCGTTTACACAACACCTTAAATGAAATCGATGCTTGGGTAAAAGCAGGCAAAGGGCAGGTGGTGCTAGCCTTATCCTATGAGGCGACAGCAGCTTTCAGTGTGGCGGAGGGTGTGGTATTAACGCAAAAAACAGACTCGTCACCTTGGCTACAAGCGCTGGGCTTTTCTGAGCCGCAACTATTAAATCGCCAGCAAGCCTTAGCGTGGTTACACACTCAAGGTCAGGGGGTGACAACACATCTGACGCCAGTACAGCCTGCTTTAGCACAAGCAGCGTTTATTGAGCATATTGACGCGATTCGTGCGCTAATTGCCGCCGGCGATACTTATCAAGTGAATTACACTTTTCCGCTCCACAGCGAATTATTAGCCAGCACCTATAAGGATGCAGGTTTAGCAGCACTGTATGCGCAGCTAGTCAGCGATCTCAATATTGCTTATGGTGCATTCCTCACGTTGCCACACACCAGTATTTTGTCCTTTTCGCCCGAATTATTTGTCGAAATGACCGCGAATGAAATGCTTTGTAGACCTATGAAAGGTACGGCGGCAGTGGCTGATGATGCGGCCGAAACCCAACGTCGTGCCGAGCTCTTAAGTCAAGACACCAAGAATCGCGCTGAAAATGTGATGATTGTTGATTTAATGCGCAATGATTTATCGCGTTTACCAGAAGTAGAGCAAGTTAGTGTGCCAACTTTATTTGAAGTGAAGCGCTACGGTCATGTGCTGCAAATGACAAGTACGGTGAAAGCCGCCTTACGCAAGCAACCAAGTTTATTGACCTTATTGAATGCTTTATTTCCCTGTGGCTCGATCACCGGTGCACCCAAACGTCGTACTGTGCAAATTATTGATGAATTAGAGCCTTATGCGCGTGGCGCTTATTGTGGTGCGATTGGCTTTATTGAGCCATTGGCGAATGAGCAAATGCACGTGGTACTGAATGTGCCGATTCGCACCCTACAAACCAAGGATAAACCGCAAGTGGATGCCGTGAATATAGCCCATTGGCCTTTGCAGCTCTCGGTGGGTGCAGGCATTACTTATGGTTCAGATGCACCATCCGAATGGGAAGAGTCTTTGCTCAAAGCAAGTTTCTTGACGCGTCATACCCAAGCCTTTGAGTTGATCGAAACCATGCGTGTTGAGGGTGGAGAGGTTAGCTTATTCGAGCAGCATTTAGCACGCTTACAAAACAGTGCTCAAGCCTTTGGGTGGCCGATTCCAAGTCAAGCGGCGGTGCAAGCTTGTATGGCTAAAGCTATTAGTTCAACAGACTCTACAATCAATCCCATTCGTCTGCGTTTGACCCTCAATGCAGCAGGTCAATTGCAAGCAAGTACCATGGCGTTAGAGCCTGTGCAGCAACCCGTCAACCTTGCGTTGTATAAGATACCGGTCGCTTCCAACAATCCTTTTTTGCAGCATAAAACCACTGCACGTGCCTTGTATAATCAAGCACTGGCGGAGGCAAAGGCGGCACATTTATTTGATTATTTATTTATCAATGAACGTGGCGAGCTCACGGAAGGGGCGCGCAGTAATGTATTCGTTAGGCTAAACGGTCAGTGGTATACACCACCCTTGCGCTGTGGCTTATTAGCCGGTGTGCAGCGTTCAGTCTTAATGAAAGCGCTTGCTGCTCAAGAGCGCATTTTATATCCGGCTGATGTGCGACAAGCTGAGCAAATTAAGCTTTGTAATGCACTTTATGGCGGTTTAGTAGCAAGCTTTATACCTTAAAAGCTTTTTGCGGCATTTTGTTTAAATCGACGGCGATAAGGGGCTGGGCTCAACTGATACGCTTCACGAAAGGCGCGGGATAAAGTCGCCAGTGAGCTAAAACCGGTACGTAGGGCAATTTCTTGCATGGACAAATGGGTATCAGTCACTAAGCGGCGCGCACTTTGTAGCCGTAAATGCAGATAATACTGCGTGGGTGAGCAGTGCAGATGTTCACGAAATAGGTATTCTAAGAGGCGGATCGAGAGCTGAAGCTGTGCCGCTAATTGCTTTATGCTAAGCGGATCGTCCAAACGCTCACTCATTAGACGAATCGCAGCGGCAATACGCGGCTCTTGCTGACTTAGCAAACCTAAAGACACCAAAGGCTGAGCATCAGTGCCAGTGTGTACCGTGTCGTAGATAAAAATACTGGCGACTTCCAGAGCGAGTTGCTGACCGTAGCGGCTGCTAATCAAATGCAGCATGAAATCGAAACTGGGTGAAGCGCCACCGGTAGTGAAAATATTGCCATCCAACACGTAACGATCAGGCATCACTTGCACATTCGGATAACGCAGTGCGAAGTCCTCCAAGTCTTCCCAATGGGTGGTGGCCTTTTTATTCGTTAGTAATCCCATACGCGCTAATACCCAGCTTCCTGCTTCAATTCCGCCAATGAAGCGAAAGCGCGGAATGAGTTTATGCAATTGGCGTAGCAAGGTTTTGTCGTAATGTTGCTCATTATTAAAGCCCGCAAGGATTAGTAAGAGATCGCCTTGGATTTGCGTATTCAAGATCGCATCGGGTTGAATGCTAATCCCACAGGTGAGCACGGCTGCTTGATTATTGGGCGTATAAATCTGCCAGTCGAAGAGTTTAGTTTGTGCCAAACGATTCGCACCCCGCATCACATCCAAGACACAGGCCAACGACATGAGCGACGATTCTGAACCAATGATCAAGGCAATTTTTAAGGGTTCAGTGGAGCGCGTGAATAGGTTCATTGCGTTTTTAGCAAAATAAATTGCGAATAAAGTCAATCATAGCGCAAAACCTCATGCCATGATGCACAGAGTGAGATTGAGGAGTTCATCATGCTTAAGCCAAATCGCCATGTCTTTATCACTTGTGCCGTGACGGGTGCAGGCGATACCACCAGCCGTTCCAATAAAGTTCCCGTAACCCCGCGTCAAATTGCCGATAGTTGCATTGAAGCTGCCCAAGCCGGTGCTGCGGTGGTGCATATTCATGTACGTAATCCGCAAACCGGCGGCCCTGCGCGCGATCCTGCTTTATACCGTGAAGTAGTGGATTATATTCGTGAGTCCGGCGTGGATATGGTGCTAAACCTGACGGCGGGCATGGGCGGGGATTTAACCTTAGGTAGTGTAGAGCAACCCTTGCCACCCGCTACCCTAGGCACGGATATGGCTGGAGCAACCGAACGTTTAGCGCATGTACGTGAACTCTTACCTGAAATTTGTACGCTGGATTGCGGCACCATGAATTTCGGCGAAGGCGATTATGTAATGACCAATACACCAGCCACGTTGAAAGAAATGGCGCGCCAAATCAAAGAACTAGGGGTGCGTCCTGAAATTGAGGCTTTTGATACCGGCCATATTCTGCTCGCTAAATGGCTAAAAGAGCAGGGCTTGATTGAAGATCCGGGCATGATTCAATTGTGCATGGGCATTCCGTGGGGTGCGCCGGATGATTTTTCTACCTTTATGGCGATGGTGAATGCGGTGCCGAAAGAGTGGACTTTCTCGGCGTTTTCGATTGGACGAAATCAATTGCCGTATGCGGCGATGGCGATTCTAGCGGGTGGCAATATTCGCGTTGGTTTAGAAGATAATATTTGGCTGGATAAAGGCGTATTGGCGAGCAATGGCGATTTAGTCAAGCGTGCGGTGACCATTGCGGAAGGCATGGGCTGCAAGATTATGATGCCGAATGAAGTTCGTCAAAAAATGCAATTGCAGAAGCGCTGGTAAGGAGTTAATGATGCAGCAAATTAAACAAGCAGCAGTGATTGGCGGTGGTGTGATTGGTGCGGGTTGGGTGGCACGTTTGATTGAAAATGGCATTAGCGTGCGTATTTATGATCCTGATCCGACTGCTCCGCAAAAAGTCGATGCGGTACTCAATAATAGCCGCCACGCCTATAGCAAATTGACCATGGCACCACGCCGCGCCGAAGGAAAGTTTACCTTCGCTAGTGATATTGCTAGCGCGGTTAAAAACGCGGATTGGATTGTCGAAGCTGTACCAGAGCGGCTGGATTTAAAGCAAAAGATTTACCGTGAGATTGAGGCGGCTGCTCCTCAAGCTACGATTATTGCCTCCTCCACCTCCGGGATTTTACCGACTGATTTGCAAGCTGGCTTACAGCACCCTGAACGATTGTTAGTTGCCCATCCGTTTAATCCAGTTTACCTCTTGCCTTTGGTGGAATTGGTCGGTGGTCAGCAAACGACTGCTGCCACCATTGAGCGTGCACAAGCGTTTTATCGCAGCATGGGTATGCATCCTTTGCATATCAAAAAGGAAATCGAAGCTTTCATTGCGGATCGTTTATTGGAAGCGGTTTGGCGTGAGTCTTTATGGCTAGTTAGCGATGGTATTGCTAGTACCGAAGATGTGGACGATGCGATTCGTTATGGCTTTGGTTTGCGTTGGGCGCAGATGGGTTTATTTGAAACTTATCGCATTGCGGGTGGCGAAGCAGGGATGCGCCATTTCATGGAGCAATTTGGCCCTTGTTTGACTTGGCCTTGGACGAAGTTGACCGATGTGCCTGAATTCAACGATCAATTAGTCGATTTGATTGCAGGTCAATCGGATGCGCAATCCGGTCACCACAGCATTCGTGAACTGGAGCGGATTCGCGATAATAATCTAATCGCGATCCTACAAGCATTGAAAGCCCATGATTGGGGCGCGGGCAAAGCTTTAGCGGCTTATGAAAAGGCGCAATACGATGCGGCAGCAACTCCAGCGCAAACGCAGGTCGATTACAGCCAGCCCATCAAAACCGTAGAGCGCAGCGTGCCGACAGATTGGACCGATTACAATAATCACATGAATGAAAGTCGTTATCTGCAAGTGTCGAGCGATGCGACCGATGCGTTTATGCGTTTGATTGGGGTGGATGCGGCTTATGTGGAAGCGGGTGGCTCTTACTTTACGGTGGAAACGCATATTCGACATTTGGACGAAGTACGCGCTTTAGAGCCGATTGTGGTCACCACGCAAGTGTTGCAGGGTAGTGGGAAAAAGCTGCATCTCTTTAATCGCATCCAGCACGCGGATGGGCGCTTATTAGCCACGGCGGAGCATATGTTAATTCATGTAAGTTTAAAGACACGTAGCGCCAGTTTGCCAAGTGAAGCAGTAGCGCAGAAGCTGGCTGAAATCGCGCAAGCACAAGCGCATTTAGCCAAGCCAGACGGAGCCGGACGCGCCATTGGAGGCTAGCAATGGAGTTTGGATTAAGCACTGAGCAACAACTGATTGTCGATACGGTGCGCAGCTTCGTGGAAAACGAAATGTATCCCCACGAAGCTGAAATCGAACGCACGGGGCAAGTGCCTTTGGAATTAGGTTTAGAAATCCGCGATAAATGCCGCGACTTGGGTTTTTATGCCGCGAATATGCCCGAAGCAGTGGGCGGCGGTGGTTTAAATCATTTAGATTTTACGCTCTTGGAGCGTGAATTAGGCCGTCCTTCAATGGCTTTGTCAGTGTTCTTTGGTCGACCTTCAGGAATTTTATTAGCTTGTGAAGGCGAGCAGCGCGAACGTTATTTATTACCGGCGGTGCGTGGCGAACGCTTTGATGCTTTAGCCATGACTGAACCAGATGCGGGTTCGGATGTGCGTGGTATGAAATGCTATGCCAAACAGGATGGCGGCGATTGGATCATCAATGGCTCGAAGCATTTCATTAGCCATGCCGATATTGCTGATTTTGTGATTGTGTTTGTCGCGACCGGCGAAGAGCAAACCGCGCAGGGCAAGAAAAAGCTCATTACTTGCTTTCTGGTTGATCGTGATACCGCAGGCTTTGAAATCCGCAAAGGTTATCAATCTGTCAGTCATCGCGGTTATCACAATTGCATTTTGAATTTCGATAATTGCCGCGTTCCTGCTGCACAAATCTTAGGCGAAGTACACCAAGGTTTCGATATGGCCAATAAATGGCTCTATGGCACACGCTTAACCGTTGCAGCCTTTTGTGTCGGGCGCGCACGGCGCGTCTTTGAATTAGCGCTACCTTATGCAGCCGAACGCAAGCAATTTGGGCAAGCGATTGGTCGTTTCCAAGGCGTGTCTTTTAAGCTTGCCGATATGATTACCGAGATTGATGCCGCCGATTATTTAACCCTTGCGGCGGCTTGGAAAATGGATCAAGGCTTGGATGCGGATCGGGAAATTGCTAGCGCAAAATTATATGCGACCGAAATGCTCGCGCGGGTGACGGATCAAGCTTTGCAAATCTTTGGTGGTATGGGTTTGATGAGCGATTTGCCCCTAGAACGTTTTTGGCGGGATGCACGGGTGGAGCGTATTTGGGATGGTACTTCCGAGATTCAACGCCATATTATTTCGCGCCATCTGCTGCGCCCTCTGGGGTGCTAAATGCAGCGCCCCTTTGATTTAAAGCGCCTATTACGTCCACGCTCGATAGCTGTGGTTGGTGGTAATTCGGCGTTGAATGTCTTACTGCAATGCCAGCGCATGGGCTATGAGGGTCAATTATGGCCGATTCATCCCACCCGTACCGAAATGGCGGGTTTAAGCGTTTATCGCAGTATCGCTGATTTACCAACTGCCCCTGATGCTTGTTTTGTGGGTGTGAATCGCCAACTTACGGCGCAGATTATTGCAGCGCTTGCGGCCAAAGATGCGGGTGGGGCGATTTGTTATGCCTCTGGTTTCCGCGAAGCGGATGCGGAAGGTGAACGCTTAGAAGCTGAGTTACAAGCTGTTGCTACGATTCCGGTGCTTGGCCCTAATTGCTATGGTTTGATTAATTATATCGACGGTGTAGCACTGTGGCCGGATCAACACGGTGGAAAGCGCTTAGCAGCACAGCAAACCGGCGTGGCATTATTAGCACAATCCTCGAATTTGGCGATTAATCTCACCATGCAGCAACGCGGCTTACCCGTCGCTTATGTTTTGACAGCGGGTAATCAGATGCAAATCGGCTTATCTGATCTCGCTTTGGCGGTATTAGATGATCCGCGTGTCACGGCTTTGGGTTTACACATTGAAGGTTTTGATTCGATTGCCGGATTTGAAGCTTTAGCGCGCAAAGCACGTTTTCTACATAAACCCGTGGTGGTTCTCAAAGTCGGCAAAACGAGCCAAGCCCAGCAAGCGGCCTTAACCCATACCGCTTCTTTAGCAGGTTCTCAAGCTGCATCAACTGCCTTTTTAAAGCGCTTAGGTTTTGGGCAAGTCGACTCAATTGCAGCTTTTTTAGAAACTCTTAAGCTGTTGCATGTACATGCTAGTTTGAGCACTTATAGTCTTTCTTCACTCAGTTGTTCCGGTGGTGAAGCGAGTTTAATAGCCGATGCTGCTGTAAATCGTAAAGTTTATTTCCCAACGCTAACCCCTGAGCAAAAAGCACCGATTGAAGCCGTATTGGGGCCGACAGTGACGGTGAATAATCCGCTGGATTATCAAACCTATGTCTGGGGCGATGAGCCAGCGATGACTGCAGCTTTTACCCATTTATTAAAAATCGGCTTTGGTTTGAGCCTATTGATTTTGGATTTTCCTCATCCTGAGCGTTGTCAGCACGATGACTGGTTAATCGCATTGCGTGCCCTCGAAGCTGCGGTACAAACCACGGGACAAAAAGCCGCACTGGTGGCTAGCCTGCCGGAGAATCTGCCAGAGGTGTACGTCGAGCGCTTAGCTTTTCAAGGGATTGCCGCTTTAAGTGGTTTTGATGAAGCCATAATAGCAGCAGAGATTGCTGCGGAGATCGGGGCTTATTGGCAGCAAGCGGAAGCTCAGCCTTTAATACATCCAGCGGTTTCGACCTTGTCAGCGCAAACCTTCTTGTCAGCGCAAACCTTAGATGAAGCCACCGCGAAAGCTTTCTTGGCACAAGCTGGCGTGTCTATACCGCGTGGGCAAACCGTGCAAAGTTTAGAGGAAGCACTCGCGGTGGCTGAGCAATTAAATTATCCGCTGGTGTTGAAAGCCTTAGGGATTGCGCATAAAACTGAGCAACAAGCAGTGTGCTTAAATTTGCAGAATGCGGCAGCCTTGAGCCAAGCCTTTGCTGATATAAAGGATTTAGGTTCAGGTTTATATCTGGAGCAAATGATTAAGGCAGGTGTGGCTGAATTATTAGTAGGCTTTCATCGCGATCCACGCCTCGGCTTAGTCATGACACTCGGCTTGGGTGGGATTTGGGTGGAATTATTTCGCGATAGCCAAACCTTATTATTGCCGAGTTCTGAAAGCGAGATTAAGCAAGCATTATTCAGCTTAAAA
Source organism: Thiolinea disciformis DSM 14473 (assembly GCF_000371925.1). Lineage (GTDB taxonomy): Bacteria > Pseudomonadota > Gammaproteobacteria > Thiotrichales > Thiotrichaceae > Thiolinea > Thiolinea disciformis. Next base: position 168,670 of record NZ_AQVE01000002.1, read on the forward strand.
GCTGCGCCTTTATTGCAAGCTTATCGCGGTAAACCGCCTGCTGATCTAGACGCAGCGCTAGCGGCGATTATGTCCATTCAAGCCTTTGTTTTAAACAATGCCGCTGCCATTCACGAATTGGATATCAATCCTTTAATGGTTTGTGCGTCGGGGCAAGGCGCGTATGCCGTGGATGCTTTATTGAGTATGGCTTTAAGCGAGGAGCAGAACCATGACTGAATCTGTGGTGAAAACGCGGCGTGAAGGCGCGATTTTAGAGGTCACTTTAGATCGCCCAAAAGCCAATACGATTGATTTAGCGACCAGCCGTTTGATGGGGCAAACCTTCAAAGCTTTTCGGGATGATCCAGACTTGCGTGTCGCGATTGTGCGTACTGCAGGCGAGAAATTCTTCTCAGCAGGTTGGGATTTGAAGGCTGCCGCGAATGGGGATGCGGTGGATGGTGATTATGGGGTTGGTGGTTTTGCGGGTTTGCAAGAGTTACGTGATTTGAATAAGCCCGTGATTGCAGCCGTGAATGGTATGGCGGTGGGCGGTGGCTTTGAGTTGGCTTTGTCTGCCGATTTAATTTACGCCACGGCGCATAGTAGCTTTGCTTTGCCTGAAATTCGTGCAGGTACTTTGGCGGATGCAGCGACTGTGAAGCTCCCTAAGCGCATTCCTTATCATGTCGCGATGGATTTATTGTTCACAGGTCGCTGGATGGATGTGCAAGAGGCGCAGCGCTGGGGCTTAGTGAATGAAATTTTAGCCGATGAAGCTGCTTTAATGAACCGTGTTTGGGAAATCGCGCGTTTATTGGCTTCGGGGCCACCTTTAGTCTTTGCTGCGATTAAAGAAGTAGCGCGTGAAGCAGAAGCAATGAGCTTCCAAAATGCGATGAATTACATCACCAAACGAAAGTTCGCGACGGTTGATGCGCTCTATGATAGCGAGGATAATTTGGAAGGTTTTAAAGCCTTCGCGGAGAAGCGTAATCCAGTTTGGAAGGGCAGATAAATCTTATCGCTAGTGGCATAGTCGACTCAGGCTGGGGCTGTTTAAAACCTTGAGAATACCCGTTGATGGGCTTAGGGGCAGTTTTAAAAAGGACTGGGTTTGTTACGTATTTTTTTCTGGAAGCTAGGTTTTGAGTGGGTGAACCTATTGCGCTTGTTATGGCCTCGGCATACAGAGCGTATTTATTATTTTGCGTTTGGTGCGAATCTGAGTCCGGAGGTTCTCAAGCAGCGGCGGATTGCGGTGTTTGAAACGCTTGATTTTGCCTTACAGGATTGCGCCTTACGTTTTACCCAAAGTGGTTTTTATCAAGACCATGGGTTTGCTTCGGCTGAGCCAGCATTGGGTGAAAGGGTCTATGGCAAGCTGTATTTAATTCGGCAAAGCGATGCACGCCGTATGGATTATTACGAAGGTGTGCCATGGTTGCGGGCACATCATAAAGTTATGACTAGGCAACAGGGCTACTATTTCTATTATTACCGCGCTACGCAAGTAGTTGAGAACCTAAAACCAACCCAAGAATACTTGGATTACATCACTCAAGCCTACCGTAAAATGGACATGGTGCCCATCGACTATATTCAGGCAATGGAAGCCCTTCCGGTTTTGCGGGTATTTAAACCCTTAAACCGCACAGGCAATTTTGTGCGTAACTTAGCTGACTGGCCGCCAATCTTGCATCCCTTATTGATTCAATATGAGGCCAGCTGTCGACGCTTGGTGAAATGGACATGGAATATGTCTTTGCTCACAGGGTTGATTAAAGCCTAATAAATGGTTAGAAATGGTGAGTTGAGCGACGCTTGATTTCCGCTTTGAAATACTGGAAAGACCGCATAGAGCACCAAAGCGGAGCTTTATTTAAGGCGCAAGACTTAAATTCCGCTCAGCAGGTAAATCACTCAAATACTCCACAAACTCTACCTCAAATCCTGCTGGGTCGATGAAATACACATTTTTACGATAAGGTTCATCTGCGCCATTTTTAGCAATAGCATAACCTGCTTGTTGGAGGCGATGAATCAGTGCATCTAGGTTTTGTGTTACATAAGCAAAGTGCGCCAAGCCTAGGCTATGGCCTTCTAGTTTACGATTTTCTCCCTCACCATGATCACTCAGCGCTAGGTAGTGATAATCATCGCCAAAGTGTAGCCACTTGCGTGGCTTGCCATACCACTCGCCTTGGCCTTCAGCACGAATGCGCCAATGTGGAAATACTGCACGGTAGAATTTCAACATTGCATCCACATCGCTATTGCTGACTACTAAATTTACATGCTCTAAATACATCATTATTTCCTTGCTTTTGAGATCTTACTCAAGATAAAACCTCAAGCTAGGTTGAGGTAAAGGCTTTTTTGCAAACGCTAAAAAAGGGAGAGCATCATGGCAGAAGCAAGTTGGAGTGTTGGGCGAGTCGCTAAGCGCTGTGGCATCAAGATCAGTACTTTGCACTTTTATGAGGAAAAAGGCTTGATTAACAGTTGGCGCAATGCGGGCAAGCAACGTCGCTACAAACCTGATGTACTCCGACGTATTGCGGTGATTAAGGCTGCTCAAAAAGTGGGCATTAGCTTGGAAGAGATTAAACAAGCCTTTTTGTCATTGCCTGATAAACGCACGCCGACTATTGAAGATTGGCAAGTTCTATCACAGAATTGGCAAGTTATGTTGGATGCCCGCATTGCTTATTTGCAGAATTTGCGTGATTACTTAACCGGTTGTATTGGCTGTGGCTGTTTGAGTATGACGAAATGCCCGCTTTACAATCCAGAGGATGTATTGGGCAAGGACGGCGTGGGAGCAGTCATTTTAGACAAGCCCGCCATTACTTTGACAACCTGAGGCGCTTTGCTCTTATTATTAAGGCTGCTACTGCTTTGCTGTAATGAATTTCAAGGAGTTAGCGCATTATTCACTTTTGTGAGTCAGAGCTAAGCTATTCATAAAAGTACAGCAGCCTATGGCGAGGACGAATAAAGTATCTCGCTTTCCAGTCTCTAAGAGGCTGCTGTTTTGATTAGCATGAACTAAGTGGGGAAGCCATACAAACGCGCTGGATTATCCACCAAAATTTTCTGCTGAATCGCAGGATCACGCGCAATTAACGGTACTAAATCTAATAAATCGGCATCATTCGGCATGTGCTTTTTGATATTGGGATGGGGATAGTCGGTTCCCCACAAAATACGATCCGGTGCCACTTCAATAAACCCTTGTGCAAATGGCACAGCATCATAAAACGGTGGCCCCATGGAAATACGCTCAGAGCCACAGACTTTCATCCACCAATTATCGCGCTGCATGCGTTCTAATAGGATTTTATAAGCTTGTTGCCCGACACCTTCAGTGGTTGGTACACGTCCCATGTGATCGACCACGATATCCATATCGATGGCATCGAAAAACTCCGCATAAGTAATTACATCTTCTGCATTCACATGAATCACTAAATGCCAGCCTAAGGGTTTGACACGTTGCAACACCGTTTTCATGCTGTCCAGATTGGGTGCGCCCCCTAGATGCTTGACGAAATTGAAACGCACGCCACGTACACCGCCATCATGCAAGTCTTGGAAATCGTTTTCAGTGAAACTGTCATTGGCGATACACACGCCACGATAAGCACCATTGCTGGACTTGATCGCATCCAGCATGGCGCGATTGTCCGTGCCGTGACAGCTCGCTTGTACGAGCACTGCACGTGCAATCCCTAGTTTGTCATGCAAACGTTTGAGTGCCTGTTTATCCGCATCTGGCGGCCAATACGACGCTTTGTCTGAGTAGGGAAAGACTTCATGTGGCCCAAATACATGACAATGCGCATCACACGCCTTGGGTGGTGCTTTATACAAGGGAGCGCGGGTATTATTGTCGGGTGGCAGACAACTCGGTTTGCTCATGCTTCTTTCTCCTCCAAGTATTTATTTGATTAGACGATCACGTATACTTCGCCGCGACTGAGTAGCCGCGCGGTACGCAATAAGCCTGCTTTAATCACATGATCGTGAGCATCTTGTTCTAGGGCGACCGAAAATTCGCCGGAGGGATGCTCCACGGATAAGTGTTTAGGGTTGCCGCTGGGAATGATGGCGACGTCTTGTGCGACTGAATGAGGTACTAAGCAAGCCGTGGCGACTGACACAGCGCCTAGTACACCAATGGCATCATGACAAGTATGCGGAATGAAGGTGCGGGTGCTGATATTGCCGCCCTGCTGTGGTGGAGCAATCAAGGTCATTTTAGGCACCACCTTCTTAGTCACATCCCCCAAATTCATTAACCGACCGGCTTGTAGACGTATCGCCTCAAGCTTGCTGCGAAACACTTGATCCTGCGTTAATTCAGCGCAGGTTTCATAACCGGTTTTGCCGAGGGCTTGGGCATTAATGAGGACCACGGGCATACCATTATCAATACAGGTGACTGCTACTCCTTCGATCACATCTTGACTATTGCCGGTGGGGAGCAAGGCACCACAAATCGAGCCTGCCACATCCAAATAATTGCAAATAATCGGCGCGGAACTGTTGGGTGCACCATCAATAGTGGCATTTCCTTCATAAGTGATTCTACCATCTGGCGTTTGAATCGTGAGTTCGCAGAGATTTTCGCTATTCACCATATACACGCGTACCACAGTAGTATCACCTTGTACCGCCACTAAGCCCGCTTCAACGGCAAAGGGCCCAACACCGGCTAAGATATTGCCGCAATTGGGTGTGGTATCCACACGATTCTCACCGACGACTACTTGGACAAATAAGAAATCCACATCGGCATCGGCACGATTCGAACGACTGACGACGGCAACTTTACTGGTCAGCGGATGGGCGCCCCCTAAGCCATCAATCTGACGTGCATCTCGTCCCACCGCAGCCAATAGGATTTGATCACGTTCGTTCGGATCAGACGGTAAGTCATCCGCTAAAAAATACAGTCCTTTCGAGCTACCACCGCGAAACTGCATGAAGGGAATGGCCAGTTGCATAAGTTTTCCTAGCTGAGCGAACGAATGGGCAAGGCGTGAGTTAGCACTAAAAGCTCTCCTCCATGCTTTGCTACTACTGTGCAGTGTAGGGGGAAGTGCTAGGCTTGAACATGCAAAAAATACCTATGCTCTGGTATTTTTTTTGCCTCTGTGCGCTGAGGGCGGCTTAGTCTGAGTCGGCCTTATTCAAGGCACTATCGTCATAAACAAATAAGTGAGAAACAAAACGAGATGCACAGCACCTTGCATTACCGTCACCCGTCCGGTGTTCATCGAAAGCGAAGCCACAAATAGAGATAGGATGAGTAGTACGATGGATTTACTATCTAGGCCAAGCACGATCGTCATGTCCATACTAATTGAGACAATCGCTACGGCGGGGATAGTTAAGCCAATGGTCGCTAGTGCAGAGCCAAAAGCGAGATTCAGGCTAGTTTGCAGTTGATTATTGGCAGCCGCGCGTAAGGCAGCAAAGCCTTCGGGCATTAAGACAGTCGCGGCAATAATGATACCTACTAATGCTTCGGGCGCACCGATGACTTTCACGAAGGCCTTGATTTCAGGGGAGAGAAATTTGGCGGATAAGACGACCCCGACTAAACTTAGTAACAGAAAAACACCACTCATCAGTAAAGTGGTAAGGGGGATAGAGGCCGTTTGCTCTTCCGCTTCGGGTGGGCTACTGAGAAAGTAATCACGGTGTCTTACCGCTTGGACAAAAACAAATAGTAGGTAAAGTACTAATGACACGATAGCGACAAAAACCAGTTGACTGGTGGTGTAGCTTGGGCCAGAAACACTGGTAGTAAAATTAGGTAAAATTAAGGAAAGTACGACAATAGCGGCCAGAGTGGTGAGGGCGGTATAGCTGCCGGTTAAAGTAAAATGTTGCTCGCCAAAACGTATTCCACCCATTAAAAAACTTAAGCCAACGATAAGATTAAGAATAATCATAACCGCCGCGAATACCGTATCCCTTGCCAGCACGGCGGCACCTGATTCGGCAGCGATCATAATGGATACAATCAGCGACACTTCAATCACCGTCACTGCCAACGCAAGCACTAAGGTTCCGAAGGGCTCGCCAATCCCATAAGCAATAACCTCCGCATGATGCACGGCGGCTAATACACTCGCGAACAAGCTAATGCCGAGCGCGAGGCTGTACCAGTGATTAGTTTCAAGGCCAAACCATTGCAGCGCTAGTAAGGCCAATGTTATCAGAGGAGCGAATAGTGCCCAGAGGACGAATTTTGAGTGCTGATTAGCCATAAAAAGGTCACATGAAGGAGTTAAGAATCTCAATGTAGCGAAAAATAGGTGCTTTGCCCAATTTCTCTAACGCAGCATGTGACATTACTCGCTTTTTCAATAGACTCTTCAATGGCTCGGCTTTCTCTGGCTGAGGTTTTGAAATAGGGCGGGTATCACTTGAATGAGGGCGCTAGGACTGCGTTTATTGCGGGTTATTGTATTTTTAGCAATAAAACTTATAGCTGCTAGAATAAAGGCTTATCCCCAAGTTGCTGAGGGTTGGTATGGTAGAACTTCCGACTAGGGAAGAGCTGGAGCAGTTGTATTATGAGAAAGGCCATGATGCTTTGGTTTGGTATGCTTGGCGCTGTGCTTTGCGGGCTTCACCTGTGTTGGGTTGCATGTCGTTGCACGAGATTTGGCCAGAACAAACCGTGAAGCAGAGTTATGCGCTATTAAGACCTTTATGTCTGTTAGCACAGTGGCCTTCTGCTTATGCTTCTGATGCTGCCGCCGTCGCCGCCGCCTACGCTGTCGCTGCTGCCACCACTGCCGCTACTGCCACCGCCGTTAAAGCTGCCGCCTATGCTGTCAGAGCTGCCGCCGCCACTGCCGACGCTGCCATCTCCACAGCCGCAACCACTGCCGCTGCCGCCGCATATGCCGCCGTCACCGCCACTGCTGCCACTGCTGCCGCCTACGCCGCCGCCAGAGTCGCTGCCGACGTCGCCAACGCCAGAGCTGACTGGCAATACCTACGAAAAACTACTTTGCAGGATTGGCTTGCTCGCCCTTTATGGTTTGAAGAAATAGAAAAACCTTTGCACTTTATCGAATACGAACAGCAGTTATTAGTCAACTTAAAGCAACTCGGCTTAGATTTTCTGGCCAATGACCTGCAATCCCTTTGGCAAGGGAAACCTTTGGCTAGTCATGCCCCGAACTATTTTAAACGTTTGTCTGAGTCCATTCTTAATGACCCTGCGGCTTTGCGGCGTGCGATTCTTTATGGGGAAGCCACCAATCATGTGCAAGCGGTACGGGTGTTATTGTTGGGTTCTGGAGGTGCAGGTAAGACTTCGCTGGCTCAAGTACTCAAAGGCGAAAAGCCAATCGAAAAAAAGCACCAAGCCGCCACCTTGGGCGTGGATTATCAGCAACACCAGCCTATTCAATTGCACAAAACCTTGGCTAACTTAAAATTGGCAGCAAACGGGCTGGATTTATATTTATGGGATTTTGGTGGGCAAACCATCTTTCATGGCTTACACCGTGCCTTCCTGCATGAGAACTGTGTGTATGTGCTGGTGGTGGATAATCGCCATGAACAAGCGCCAGATGAATGGTTGCATCAAATCCGTCATTTAGCGGGTCGCCATGCACAAGTGCTCTTGGTCACCAATGAATACGAGCATTGCCATGCCCGCCAAAATGAAACCCGTTTATTGCGTGAGTTCGGTGATTTATTGAATGAGCGCAGTTTCTTCTATTTTTCCTGTCTTGAGCCTGATTTACAGGCTACCCAGCCCACGGCTTTTAGGGCTTTTGTTGAGCAATTGATTCAAGCCAGTCTGGATAGTCGCCGCTCGATTTTTGCCACGACTTTGCGTGTTCAAGAACAGCTTCATCAACAATATGAACAGCAGCCTTTTTTGCATGATGCCAACGTAATTAAGCTGATTGAAGAAATTACCCCTGAAAGCGAATCGACCTTGCGGCAACTGATTCAACTGGGGTTTTTAGTGCCGGTAAAAAAAGGCGGCTTGCAATATTGCCTAAAGCCCGCTTGGGCAGTGGATCACGCTTACCGATTATTGCATGGAAAAAAACTACGTGAGCAACAGGGCTTAGCTGATGTGCGGGTATTGGCGGCTGAACTAGCCGATAGCGTCGAGCCTGAGCAAATGGGTTATTTGAGCGATTTTCTACATGATCGTGAACTGTGTTGCTTATTGACAAATGAGCAGTATTTTTTCCCCGATGCGGCGGCCTCCAATGAACCGAGTCAGGTGCGCGAACTGTTAAAGCGACAGCCTCGCGTGACCTTATATTTTGATTTACCGTATTTACCCTTGGGCTTTCATGCACGTTTGGTGCATAAGCTTTTTAATAAGGGCAGTGACACAGGGATTCATAAGGTTGATGCCATTTGGCGGCATGGTTTTATTGTAGACAATCCTCAAGCGAGCGCGCTTGTGCAGTATCATTTACGCAAGGCGAGTGTGGAAATGATCTTAATCGGCAAGGCGAGTGTATTCGTCAAACTATTTCAGACTTTTTACCCTGCTTTCAAAGCGGCTGTGATCAGTGAGTCAGGCATTCAAGAAAAGAATATCCATTTATCAGTCGTATTTCATGGCAAACCATTTGCCATACATTCCAGTGCGGATTTTATTAGCGCCTTGAAATCCATTCATACTATTGAAGATTTGACTAAGGAGGTGGCGAAGATGGCAGCCAAAGAAACGAACTATTATGCGGGCGATCATATTGAAAACATGGGTGGTGCGGGTTCTAATTTTGCCATCAAAAGCGAACATTTTTCCCAGTCCAGCCATGTGCAGTATGCTGAAATTAACCAAGACCAACGTCAGCAATTAGCATTATTAGTCAATGAATTATTCAAACATGCTGCCCAACTAGAGGGCGAAAAGCTAGTCGCCTTAGGCGCCACCAAAAGCGCTTTAGAAAAGCCGGATGCCCCTCAGTCGAAGGCTTTATTAAGCAAAGTCTGGAGTGGCGTGAAAGATTTGGGGGTGTTTACCAAAGATACGCTGATCCCGATTGCAGAAAAAGTGGCTGAGCATAAAGAAGCGATTATTGGGATCGTTGCCGCGAGTGCGGCGGCAGTAAAACCTATCCCTTAGTGGCTTTTCAAGACCACTGAAAAGCCATAAGGAGTGAAATGGAAATGCGCTAAGGAATACCAAACACCTTAGCACGAATCGCCGCTATTTCGTCACGCAGTGCAGCCGCTTGCTCGAACTCCAGATTTTTCGCATGTTGAAACATTTTATCTTCTAGTTGTTTTAGTTTTTTCACGGCTTGCGCAGGGCTGAGTGCAGCATACTGAGCAAGCGCTTCGGCAACTTTGTCGAGTTTCGCTTTGGATTTTTTGTCACCGCGTTTTGCATTGCCATAAGCCCCTTCCATCACATCCGCAATACGTTTTTTGATAGTTTGCGGCGTAATACCCAACTTTTTATTATATTCCAATTGCTTTTGGCGGCGGCGCTCGGTTTCCTCGATGGCCCGTTTCATGGAATCGGTGATTTTGTCGGCATATAAAATCGCTCGCCCTTCAGCATTGCGGGCGGCTCGGCCAATGGTTTGAATCAACGAGCGATCAGAGCGTAAAAATCCTTCTTTGTCAGCATCCAAAATCGCAACCAGAGACACTTCGGGAATATCTAAACCTTCACGCAATAAGTTAATGCCGACCAGTACATCAAACTCACCTTTGCGTAAATCACGAATAATTTCAACCCGTTCCACGGTATCAATGTCCGAGTGCAGATAGCGCACTTTGACATCGTGCTCCATTAAATAATCGGTCAAATCTTCGGCCATGCGTTTGGTTAGGGTGGTGACCAAAACCCGCTCATTGCGTTTAGCACGTGCGGTAATTTCCGACATCACATCATCCACTTGGCTAGTGACGGGACGAACTTCTACCAACGGATCAACCAAGCCGGTGGGTCGCACGACTTGTTCTGCAATTTGTCCCGAGTGCTCTAATTCATACGCCCCTGGGGTGGCCGATACATGAATCACCTGTGGCAAAATACGTTCAAATTCGTCAAAGCGTAAGGGGCGATTATCCAAAGCAGAGGGCAGGCGGAAACCATAATCGACCAATGTGGTTTTGCGGGAGCGATCACCTTTATACATGCCCCCAAATTGGGGAACCGTGACATGGGATTCGTCGATGAATACGATGGCATTGCGCGGAATATAGTCAAATAAACAGGGCGGGGCAGAGCCGGGTGTACGCTGGGATAGATAGCGCGAGTAGTTTTCAATCCCCGAGCAATAGCCGGTTTCCATAATCATTTCAATATCATACTGGGTACGTTGTTCTAAACGCTGTGCTTCCACCAGCTTATTTTCATCCCGTAGCACGGCTAAACGCTCGCGCAATTCCTCTTTAATCTGTTCGACTGCGCCCAACAATACTTCACGGGGCGTAACATAGTGGGTTTTGGGATAAATAGTTAAGCGTGGTACACGGCGCAATATTTCGCCAGTCAAAGGATCAAAAAAGCTCAAGTTCTCGATTTCATTATCAAATAACTCGATGCGAATCGCTTCTTTGTCTGATTCCGCTGGATGAATATCAATCACCTCACCACGCACCCGAAACGTGCCACGCTGTAAATCAAGGTCATTACGGGTGTATTGCATCTCCGCTAAACGGCGCAGCACGGTACGTTGATCAATTTTGTCGCCACGGACTAGATGCAGAATCATTTGCATATAGGACTCAGGATCGCCCAAGCCATAAATGGCAGAGACCGTGGCAACTAAAATAACGTCTTTGCGTTCCAACAAATTGCGGGTGGCCGACAGACGCATTTGCTCGACGTGATCATTGATCGAAGCATCTTTCTCAATATAAATATCTTTCGACGGCACATAGGCTTCTGGTTGGTAATAGTCGTAATAAGAGACGAAATATTCCACCGCATTATTTGGAAAGAAATCTTTAAATTCGCCATACAATTGCGCTGCAAGCGTTTTATTGTGCGCCAAAATAATCGCAGGGCGCTGGGTTTGTTGAATAATATTGGCCATGGTAAAAGTCTTACCAGAACCTGTGACACCCAATAAAGTTTGGTGCAATAGGCCATTGTGTAGGCCATCGATTAAGGTTTGAATCGCTTCTGGCTGATCACCGGCGGGCGCGTAGCTAGTATGCAGTTCAAAGTTTTGCGTGGTATTCATCAACTGTCTCAAAAGGCATAGGAGGCGAAAAGCTCATGCAGTATAGTGTGGACTTACTGACAAGGGTATGTCAGGAATTTAGCGTCAAATCCTAAAACTTCAAGCACTGCTTTAGATGAGGGCGCTAGGGTTTAGCAACACTTGCTAAGTCACACAATCCAACTATCAAAAGGTTTTGTTATGTTCAAAACACGTATTCCACCGCCGGTTTATTTAGTCTTAGTGGCGTTCATGATGTGGCTATTGGACCGGTATGTTCCGGTTTTTATTTGGCTGGATGCGCCTTGGAACTACCTTGGCTTAGCGCTCATCAGTGTTGCTATTCTGGCTGATCTTTGGTCACTTGCCCTATTTTTTCGTGCGAAAACGACGCCTAATCCGCTTCACCCTGAGCGCAGCAAACGCTTAGTAATTTCAGGTTTGTATCGTTATACACGCAATCCCATGTATCTCGGAATGTTAATTATGCTGGTGGGTTGGTGGATTTATTTAGGTAGTTTAACGCCTGTGGTGCTGTTGCCGCTGTTCGTGTGGGTGATTACGAAGCAGCAAATTGAACCAGAAGAAGCGGCTTTAAGCCAAACCTTCGGTCAAGCGTATCGAGACTATCAGCAAACCGTGAGGCGTTGGCTTTGAGCAGTACAGATCTGGGATTTAGAAAGCAGGCTCAGGCATTACAGATATAACTGTCATGCTTTAATTTGTGAATTTTAAATCTGTATTGGTTTATGGCGAGCTTTTATGCTGTGTCAGATTCGATTCGTGAGAAAATTATCATGACTGCTCAGTTACTGCTTGCTATGTTCAGCTTTGCCTTTGTGACCTCGATTACGCCTGGCCCGAATAATCTAATGCTCTTAGCTTCGGGCGCGAATTTCGGCTTTAAGCGTACTATTCCGCATATGGTTGGCATTTCCATGGGAATGGCCTTATTGCTTATTTTAACGCTAGCAGGCCTCGGCAGTTTATTTGTCGCTTGGCCAGCAGCGCAAACAGCATTAAAGCTAGTCGGAGTAGCTTATCTGTTATGGTTGGCTTGGAAAATTGCTAGCGCACCAGTAACAGATAACCAAGAGCCAGCCACGCATAAATCAATCGCTGCTCAGCCCATGCGTTGGTGGCAGGCCGTCTTGTTTCAATTTGTTAATCCCAAAGCATGGATGATGGCTTTAGGGTCAGTCAGTAGTTTTACTTTGGCAGGCGAGCAATATCTGTGGTCTAGTTTAGTGTTGGTTATCATGTTTACGGTCGTTAATTTGCCAACAGTCTCCGTGTGGGCAGGCTTTGGGGTTTTTATTCAACGCTTTTTGTCAAATACCCAGCGCCAGCGTTATTTTAATCTCTTGATGGCTGGATTAACTGCTGCTACGGTGTTTATGATCGTAAGCTAAAGGACGCGTCATGCCCAACACTGCTCGCCACGCACTCTTAATTCGCGCCATCCCGTTTCTGTTTGTATTTTTATGGAGTACCGGATTTATTGGGGCGAAATATGCGTTACCTTTTATCGAGCCGTTTTATTTACTCTTTATTCGGATGCTATGGACGCTGGCTATATTTTTCTTGCTGGCTGTAAGTTTAAAAGTCACTTGGCCTTCACCACGTCAAGCGATGCAACAAATGGTGACAGGCTTTCTGGTACATGGTGTTTATTTGGGCGGAGTTTTTGCAGCGATTAAAGCAGGTTTGCCAGCCGGTATTACGGCAATCGTGGTGGGCATTCAGCCGGTGCTGACTGCATTTTTGAGTTGGAAGTTTTTAGGGGAAAAGCTCAACAAAATACAATGGCTCGGTTTGGCTTTCGGTTTAATCGGTGTGAGCACGATTGTTATCAGCACGCGCCTAACCAGTATTACGCAAGCTACGATTAATCATACGGCGTTATGGAGTGTTTTATTAGCGCTATTAGCTATTTCACTCGGGACACTTTACCAGAAAAAATTTGGTGCTGGGGTCAATCTAGTGGCGGGTTCATTCTGGCAGTATGTAAGCACGGCTTTACTGATGGGTATTTTAGCGTGGAGCTTTGAAACGCGCCAAGTGGTATGGGATCGGCAGCTAATCTTTGCCTTAATGTGGCTAGTGCTAGGGCTTTCGGTAAGTGCTATTTTGTTGCTGATGTATATGATTCGCGAAGGCGAGGCGGCCAAAGTAGCGAGTTATTTTTATCTGGTGCCACCAGTGACTAGCTTAGAGGCATGGCTTTTATTCGATGAAGCGTTGCCACCGATAGCCTTAGCTGCCATAGCCTTGACCATGCTGGGTGTTTATTTAGTGGTAAAACGACGTAGCTCATGAACCCTCTGCGCATCCTATTCACGTTATTACGGTATTTATGGCCGGGTTTAATTACCCTAATGTTTCTGCCACTAGCGCCCTTAGCACGCGCTACCGGTGGTGATTTTGCGTGGCATACGGGGGTATTAGAAGTATGGGGGGGCGTGGTAGGGAAGAGCTTAAAGAAAGGCATTCCTTTATTCGGTTCGGTCGCTGCCATCACCTTAGGCCATGTGGTGGCAGGCTATTCTTATGCGTGTATTCAAGCAACCCGTCGTCACGAACGGGTGCATGTGCGCCAATTTGAGCGCTGGGGCTTTTTCTTTCCGTTAGTGTATTGGCTAGCGGGGACTTGGTGCTTCCTCAAAGGTGGACGTTGGTATTGGGATAATCCGTTTGAGCAAGAAGCGCGTGCCGCCGAACAGCGAGGGCACGCCTCCCAACATCTACGTTTAATTAAGTAACGGCTGCACGCTGTTTATATTCCGGTTTATCCCAAGTCCGATCTCGCATAATCTGTGTAATAATTTCTGTCGCACGCTTTACTTCTTCCAGACTAATATACAAAGGCGTAAAGCCGAAACGCATAATATCGGGAGCTCGGAAATCGCCAATCACGCCTTGGGCAATACAGGCTTGCATCGCCGCGTATCCATGTGCAAAACGGAAGGAAACCTGGGAGCCACGCTGTTCCGGATCACGCGGACTCGCCAAACTAAGTTCGGGACAATGCGCTTCGATTTCTTTAATAAATAACTCTGAAAGCTCAATAGAACGTTGGCGTAGCTCCAGCATATTGACCCCTTTCCAAACGTCCAAGGCTGCTTCTAGGATGGAGGAGGAGATTACGGCAGGTGTACCAACCCGCATACGTTCAATATCTTGAGCGGGTTGATAATCCAAATGAAAAGCGAAGGGGGCATTATGCCCCATCCAACCGGAGAGAGCAGGGCGAGCTTTATCCAGTAAATGCGGTGCTACATAAATAAAAGCAGGTGCACCTGGCCCACCATTCAAGTATTTATAAGTGCAGCCAACCGCAAAATCAGCATTATCCGCGCTTAAATTAACCGGAATAGCACCGGCTGAATGTGCCAAATCCCAAATGGTTACTACCCCATGGGCATGAGCCTTTTCAATTAAACGCCGCATATCATGGCGTCGCCCTGTGCGATAATCGACCTCAGTGAGCATCAAAACGGCTACTTGGTCGTTAATAAAGTCCTCCACCTGTTCTGGCTCAGGCGTTACTAAGAGATGGCCTTGGTTTAAGGATTGTGCTAAGCCCTGTGCCATATAAAGATCGGTTGGAAAATTGCCTGAGTCGGACAGAATAATTTTTCGTTCTGGATTGAGCGCTAAGGCTGAGGCTAGGGCTTGATAAACTTTAATGGATAAAGTATCACCGATCACAATCGAGTTGTCAGGTGCGCCGACTAATTGAGAAATTTTATTGCCTACCCGTTTAGGTTGCTCCATCCAATGTGCGGTATTCCAAGCGCGAATTAGTTGTTGTCCCCATTCCTCGCGAATCACTTGTTCTGCACGTGCTGAGGCCGCTTTAGGCAAAACACCCAGCGAATTACCATCCAGATAAATAAGGTCAGGCGGAATATCAAATAAAGCGCGGGTGACAGTAAAGTCGGTCATTAAGTTTGCTCCCTAGTCCAGCGCACTCAAATAGTGCGCCAGTAGGAAGTATAGGCCTTGTCATACACAAGATAAATGCTCTTGAGCGTCTATCGATACTTAACGGGTATAGCGGCGTGTGTGATTGCCTAAAGGCATCGTATAAATGGTGCTTTCTACAATCGTATAAATCGTATCACCCGGATTGAGACGCATATAAGAAGCAGGTAGTGCTCTTGCGTAGCGGGCTGAGACGGATGCTTGCACTTGCTTGGAGCGACGCTTCTTGGCTAAGCGAGCCGCTTTAGCGCGCATGGTCATTTTTTTGCTGGGTTTAAAAGAGGCTCGGTACACTCTTGCATTATTAGAACGTTTTTGTTTTAACCAAGCGCGTTGTTTGGTAAAACGCATCGGTTTTGTTTTAGCAGTATAACGCGCATATTTGACTTTAGGTTTGCGTGGCACATAACGCTGCGAGCCTCTGAGGCTAGTTCTTTTCTTATAACTGGCGGATCTCCAGCCTTGGGCTTTGCGTGAATGTTTATAAGCGCCTTGACCGGATAAAGTCGAATAAGCCGACATCACTTTGCGAACATAATCTTTATTGCGAATAACCCCGCCAGGGCGCACATTGCCTTCACCTGCATTATAGGCCGCAATAGCGCGCCGTGTATCGCCTTTGTAATAACGAATGAGATGTTTTAAATAACTTGCACCACCATGGACATTGTCCCAAGGGTTATAGCCACTACGCACATTAAAGCGCGCTGCGGTACCAGGCATCAGCTGCATTAAACCTTTTTCACCCGAGGTACCGCGCGCCGTACTTTTAAAACAACTTTCTACCGCAATAACTGCTTTAATTAAATCTTCTTGTACGCCGTGACTTCGTGAAGCACTACGAATACTATCTTCATAATTTTGTGCTTTATTTTCTAAACTGGAACGACTTAACGTATGGCATCCTGCTGCTGCGGCTGGCTTTATACAGCCAATTGCCGCAAGCGAGGCCAATGCAATAATATTGGCCGAGATTCCTGAATGGTTCATGATTTCTCTCAAATAATAACACCGATATAAATAGCACTGTCGATTTAGTAAGCTAGGTCAATGACTTAGCTGAATATAATGTGAATGCTGCACAGCTTTTTAGTCAGTGTGATGAGATTATGCAAATAAACTTTATTAAGCTTGTATTAAGCTTGGTTATTTTAATGCCTAATATTGAAGCAGTTTTTTGGAATTAATCTAAGGATTCGCCGGAATTTCTCGATGGCGAATTGCCACATTTTCGCCCAATTGCTGATGAAAATGACGATATAACTGCTCGGCAATATACACAGAGCGATGGCGCCCACCCGTACAACCAATAGACACGGTGACATAAGAACGTTGGCAATGATCTAAATCTTCTAACCAAAAACTTAAAAATTGCTGGATATGTTGTTGCATTAAATGCACGCGCTCATGCTGTTCTAACCAAGTAATAATAGCTGCGTCTCGACCGGTGAGCGTGCGTAATTCAGGTATCCAATAAGGATTAGGGAGGCAGCGCACATCAAAGATGAAATCGGAATCTGATGGGGTTTGGTGTTTGAAACCAAACGATTGAAATAAGAGTGAAAAGGAACTATGTGCTTGGCCGGTGAGTCTTAAGCGTAATAAAGCACCCAATTCATAAATGCTGGATTGTGAAGTATCAATGCGCCAGTCAGCCTGAGCAGCCAGTTCTTCTAACAAAGCTTTTTCTAATTTAATCGCCTCACGCAATTTTTGTTCTTCGTGGGCAAGCGGGTGTTGGCGACGCGACTCATGATAGCGTTTTAGAATGATTTCGTGATTGGCGTATAAATAAATCAATTTGGTATCCGGATGCACTAAGCGGATACGGTTGAGGATTTGTGGAATATCACGTAGGTTTTCCTTACCACCTCGAATATCAATACCAATGGCTAGACGCTTTAGACTGGCAATCTGGGGTGTTTGTAAGAGTGCCTCAATTAATTGAGCGGGCAGGTTATCAATACAGTAATACCCATTGTCTTCCAAGGTTTGTAGGGCGTAACTTTTTCCTGCACCAGACATGCCGCTAATAATAATAATTTGCATTGCACCGCCTCTAATCTGCTCTTCTAGTTATAAGTTAGTGTAGGTAAGTTTGATGAGCTAACAAATAAGGTTTGAGTAGTGAATTAATAATAAGTAACGAATGACGGGGGTTGAAAACAGTATGCAAATAGGCATGTTTGCATACTGTTGGTTTCAGCTTAAGCCTAGTTAGCTTGTTGCTAACACGCTATATTTTTCGAATAAAGGTTCAGTCCATTTCAGCCATAAGCTGTTGTGTTTCGCGGCGTAAGGCGGCATCGCGATGATGATCTTTAAGTTTCGCTTTATGTTTAAGTACTTGGCGATCTAGTTTATCCATTAAGCCATCCACGGCGGCATACATGTTTTCTTGGGTATCATTCGCAAAAATCTGACTACCACTCACGTTAATAGAAGCTTCCGCTTTATGACGTGTTTTGTTCTCAACTTCCAGAATGACATGCACATTAATCACTTGGTCAAAATGACGTTTAATGCGTTCAAATTTCTCACGGACATAGTTGTGAAGGGCAGTAGTGACTTCGAGATTGTGACCGGTAATTTCTAATTGCATGTATACAACTCCTATTCAGGTCAAACAACAAAGACTAGTTGGCTCACGCCAAGCATCAGTTAACTCGTGACTAAGGTTTTTCGTTCATGTGAGGAAGGAATCGCCAGAGCTTCACGGTATTTGGCGACAGTGCGCCGAGCGACATTAATGCCTTGATCGCGTAATAGTTGCGTCAAAGTACTGTCGCTTAAGGGAGCGGAACTATTCTCCTTCGCAATTAATTGTTTGATCATGGCGCGAATCGCGGTGGACGAACAGCTAGAGCCAGTATCGGTATCCAACTGACTCGAGAAAAAATATTTAAATTCGAAAATACCACGAGGGGTGTACATATATTTATTAGTAGTAACACGAGAAATAGTAGATTCGTGCATTTCCAACTCGTCTGCAATATCCCGTAAAATTAAGGGCTTCATGGCTTGTTCGCCATACTGCATGAAAGCATTTTGGCGTTCTACGATAGCTTTTGCGACATTTAAAATCGTGGTGTTACGGCTTTCCAAACTACGAATCAACCAACGTGCTTGTTGTAAATTATTTTTAAGATAACTGGCATCAGCACCACTTTTAACTTGACCGATCAAGTTGGCGTAGGTGTGATTAATTTGTAAATCCGGAGTGACTTTCGAGTTAAGTGAAACCACCCATTTATCGCGTACTTTATGAACAAACACATCAGGCGTGATGTAGTCCGTTTTACTTTCTGAGAACGCATTACCGGGTTTTGGCTGTAAAGTACGCAAAAGTATGAGCACCGCTTCAAGCCTCTCCTGATTTATTTTTAAGCGCCTTTGGATCTCTTTATAGTCTCGTTTCTCCAATAAGTCTAGATGGTTTTCTACCAGTTTAAGGGCTAAAGCTTGTACAACGGAGGCTGGTTGTTGGCGTTGTAATTGAATTAACAGACATTCACGTAGATCACGCGCCCCCACACCGATGGGATCTAGATGTTGGATATATTTTAAAACAGTCTCAATATCCTCGATTTCTATAGGGATTTCATCACGCAGACTGGCTAAAATATCCTCCAGACTGTCGCGTAAATAACCTGCTTCATCCAAACAACCAATCAACACTTCAGCAATGCGCTTATCAATGGCTGTTAAGTTGCTCATGCGCACCTGCCACAGTAAATGCTCTTGCAAACCCTCATCGCTGTCTGATTGATTTTCTAGAAACGCTTGGTTATCGGCATCGTCGCTATTTGAGTTGGTACTGGAGCTGGTGTCATAGACCTCATCCCAGCCAGTATCCATGTTTAACTCTTCTGGAATAACGCTATCCATAGAGCCTAGCTCAGGATCATGTATTTCAGGGGGATTTGCTAGGTTATCACTAGCTTCCATTTCATTTTCTTGTCGAGTTTGCGCTTCGTCAAACGATTCGTTTTGGCTGAGCTCGCCTTCATCCGCTAATTGTAATAAAGGATTTTCTTCCAAGGCCTGTTGAATTTCCTCCTGTAGTTCGATAGAGGAAAGCTGCAACAAACGAATGGCTTGTTGTAATTGCGGGGTCATGGACAGATTCTGTCCAATGCGGATATCAAGTCCTTGTCTTAGCATTTGTTATTCTTTATTCCAAAACGTATAAAACACATCCATAACACCATACTATCCCTAATCGCTTGGCATCGCAAAAGTACCTGATCTGGGGTGGTCGATTTGCTGAATAATTCCACTTATAACTGGAAGTTTTCACCTAAATAGACTTGGCGTGCTTGGGGATTAGCCAGAATGGCTTCAGGTGTACCTTCAGTAAGAATTTTACCCTCACTCAGGATATAAGCGCGATGACAAATGCCTAATGTTTCGCGGACATTGTGATCAGTTATTAATACACCAATTTGACGTTCAACTAATTGGCGGATAATTTTTTGAATCTCAATGACCGAAATAGGATCAACACCAGCAAAAGGCTCATCCAACAAAATAAATTTAGGGTTAGAAGCCAAAGCACGTGCAATTTCAACGCGCCGTCTTTCACCGCCCGATAAACTAATGCCGAGGCTTTGGCGTAAATGGGTAATTTGAAACTCTTCTAAGAGTTGATTAAGACGTTCTTGGCGTTGGGTGCGATTTAGACTTTTATTCAGTTCGAGCACGGCAAGAATATTGTCTTGCACGGATAATTTCCGAAATACGCTAGCCTCTTGAGCGAGATAACCTAAACCGGCACGGGCGCGCTCATGCATGGATAGCGGGGTAATCACTTGCTCATTTAAGTAAATCGTTCCCGCATCAGCGCCCACTAAGCCCACAATCATATAAAAACAAGTAGTTTTACCTGCGCCATTAGGCCCTAGTAAACCTACCACTTCTGCACTCGCAATCGAAAGGCTGACATCTTTGAGGATAGGGCGCTTTTTATAGCTTTTTTGCAGGTGTTCTGCACGTAGTACAGCCATTAACGTGCCTGATTGCTAGGGTAAAAAATAGCACGAACACGATCTGGTTTTTTCGCTTCGCCATTGGGTTTAGCATCTTGATTAGCGGCACGGCCTGCTTTTAATTCACCAGAACGAATATCATATTCGATTTGATTGCTACTAAAGGTATCTTTGTCTTGGGTAAGTGAGGCATCACCTTCAAGCATGAGGCGTTTTTGTAGTACGAAATAATGCATCGATTTAGCAGAGCCAATCGCTTGTTTACCATTATCCATCATTTGCTGAAAACGAACGGGATTGCCGGTAGCGCGTATGGTTTGAATTTCATTATCGGGTGCGCTAATGTCAATCCGTCCGGCCGAAATCGCTAAGCTTCCTTGCTTAATTTGCACATTGCCGGAATAAACGGCAGTACCTGCTTGTTTATTAAAGATTACCGAATCAGCTTCTAAGGTGACGGGTTTAGTAACATCGTCGCTAAGCGCATAAGCGAGAGAGCTAAATAGTAGTACAGCAGGGATAAAAAAATATTTAAGGGGATACAGCTTGGTAGACGGATCGAACATTCTTATTTAATCTCAAAGTAGCTTCGTCTAGTTTACTCTCTAGCCCTACACCCTGTAAAACAAGCTTAGGCCCTGTGATCTTAACCTCGCTGTCGGTGCTGAGCACGCTATCGTTTAGACCATAACGCAAGAAAGCCGTTTCTAAGGTGAATTGCTGAGAATCTTTTAAGCTATTCTGTTCAGAAAGGACTTTAACTTGGCCATTGAATAAGACTTGCTGCTTAGCATGTTCTAAGGTGGCTTCTTCTGCAGTAATGGTGCTGTGTTGGGCAGGGAGTTGGCTTTCAATTCGTGGTGCTACGATAAAGCTGGTATTTTTTTCTCGCCAATGCCCCATATATTGAGCGTCAAGCGTATGGTTAATACGCCCATCTTGTGCTATTGCTTTAAGACTAAAATCTGCCAAATAGTAATCCACTTGGTCATAGTCCGGCTTAACATCGCTCAATTGGGTGCGAGGTAGAAGGTCTTGGGCATTATGCAATAAGATGACTATCAGCAAGCCCAATACCAGCAGGAAAAAACCTTTCATAGCAAATAAGTATTCAACATCGATTGCAATACGCCGCGCGCCTCTAACAGGCGCTCACACACCTCGCGTACCGCCCCTTTTCCACCGGATTTTTCAGTAATCCACTGCGCGTGTTGTTTCACAAACGGGTGTGCATTGGCTACGGCAATCGGCAGGCCAACCTGTACCATCACCGGCAAATCGACGACATCATCACCCATATAAGCAATCTGTGCCGGTTGAAGCGCAGTTAGCTCCAAAATACGTTGGAAAGCAGGGCGCTTATCGCGAAATCCTTGGAAAACCAAGCTATCAGGAATATCTAAATTTTTGGCTCGGTGTGTTACTAACATGGATTTACGCCCGGTTAGGATGGCGATTTGCACACCGCTTGAGCGCAACATCCGCATTCCATGCCCATCGCTAGAATTAAACGCTTTATATTCATGACCTTGGTCGTCATAAAATAAGCTGCCGTCGGTTAATACTCCATCTACATCCAGAATCAGTAATTGAATTTGACTACTATCGATAGGCGTTTTTGACATTTATACAATCCCCGCACGCAATAAATCATGCATATGAATAATTCCAACCATATATTTTCCTTGTACTACAGGCAAGGCTGTAATCGATTTGGCTTGCATCAAATTAAGCGCTTCCACCGCTAAAGCATGATCATCAATCGTATAAGATTTGGTGGTCATCCATGCTTCAATCGCTTGAGTATGCAATGCCTGCCCATTTTCAAATGAGCGACGTAAATCACCATCCGTAAAAACACCTAATAATTCATTATTGTCACTGACTACTGCGGTCATACCAAAACCTTGGCGCGTCATTTCTAAAATGGTTTCGCGCATATCGGCATGAGGACTGACTTTTGGAATACGTGCGCCAGTATGCATAATGTCTTTGACATGCACCAGTAAACGCTTGCCTAAGCGCCCACCGGGATGCGAACGTGCAAAGTCTTCTGAAGTAAAGCCACGTGCTTCTAATAAAGAGATCGCTAAAGCATCGCCTAGCACTAAAGCTACTGTGGTACTAGACGTGGGTGCTAATCCCAGCGGGCACGCTTCACGTTCAACGCTAGTATCGATATGAAAATGTGCAGCTTGAGCGAGTTCGGAATGAGGATTGCCTGTCATTGCAATTAAGGTCACTTGTTGACGCTGCAAGATAGGAATTAATGCTAATAGTTCGCTAGTACTGCCGGAATTGGACAGGGCAATAATCACATCCCCATTGACGATCATGCCTAAATCGCCATGACTTGCCTCGCCGGGGTGTACGAAAAAGGCTGGGGTACCGGTGCTGGCTAGGGTTGCCGCGATTTTGCTACCAATATGCCCTGATTTTCCCATCCCTGTGACAATGACGCGTCCTTTACAAGCTAGAATGGCTTCACAGGCAGCGATAAATTGCTCATTAATACGTGCAGGCAGCTGTTGTAAAGCCGTTATTTCCTCATGAATCACAGCCTGTGCTAAGGCTTTTAAGTCTTTTGATGTGTGCAAGGCAGGCCCCAAATAGTATTTCGCTCAGCAAAGGTGCTTAGTATAAAGAGGCTGAGGAGTTAAGGAAAATGTCCCTGCTGAAATAAAAAAAGCAGACAGTTAGTGTCTGCTTTTAATGATGTTTAAAGCGGTTCACGCGTAGATTTTAGGAGCGCCCGCTTGAGCGTGTAATTCATTGGCTTCTTCAGGAGAAATATTGAA
This sequence comes from Thiolinea disciformis DSM 14473, assembly GCF_000371925.1. Classification (GTDB taxonomy): domain Bacteria; phylum Pseudomonadota; class Gammaproteobacteria; order Thiotrichales; family Thiotrichaceae; genus Thiolinea; species Thiolinea disciformis. The sequence goes on from NZ_AQVE01000002.1 coordinate 191,614, forward strand.
AGCTTTTGCTAATTGATCAAGGTATTTAGCTTCAGTATTAGTGTCTAAATCAATAGCCATTAAGGATAGCAGGTAAATCTGCTTACCCATACTGGGTGGGACAGATCGGATAAACCCTGCCACATCCAAAGGCGAATTAATTTCATTCTGAATGAAATTGATTTCGTTTTGATCTAGTCCTTGTAAACGGGTGAGGACACGTTCTTTTTCTTGATCATCAACACGGCCATCCGATTTAGCGGCATTAATCATAGTGCGGATTAATTGCATCGCTTGTTGATTGGCTTCTTGATGCGCTGCTGGTGGAATATATTGTGATGCAACATCGGGCGCATTGGGATTTTGTGTTTGTAGATATTTAGTAACGGCACCACCTAATAAAGAACCCAAGCCACCGCCAGCAGCCATACTTCCGCCTTGGCCACCCATAATACTACCTAATAGACCGCCTAATGGATCATTGCTGCCGCCCATTTGACGCGTATTGGCTTGTTGACCCGCACTTAATAAACCACCGAGTAAATCACCAATACCACCTGCTTGACCTTGACGATTTGCAGGTTGTTGAGCGTTGCCACCTAATAAAGAGCCTAACAAGTCACCCATGCCGCCAGCGCTTGTATTAGTTTGGGGTTGAGCACCACCGCCTAAAAGCCCACCTAATAAACCCCCTAGGCCACCGCCGCCTTGAGGTTGTTGTTGCGTACCGCCGCCTAATAAACCACCGAGTAAGCCACCTAGGCCACCCGCTTGCGGCTGTTGTTGAGCGCCTCCACCTAATAAAGAGCCTAATAAGTCACCCATGCCACCCGCAGAATTATTGCCGCCACCGCTGAGTGCTGACGATAGGATAGTGCCTAGCACTTTACTGCCTGAACCGCTAGACAATGCGCCGCTGCTCAATAAGCTGCCAAGAATTTTAACTGCGTCTACCATGATGTGTATTCCTTAAAGCTTCCGTTAGATTATTAATAGGACTTTGCTGTAGCCGTACTTGCTGTTTTTGGAACGATGGTCGAAATAGCGCTTTTCATAATTAATTGTGAAGTCGCGCCGTCCCGATTCGATGCTAGCATAATGGAGAATTGGTCGTAGCCTACAATAGACCCTTCCAATTTAATGCCATTGACTAAAAAACAAAAAACAGGGGATTTGGCTTGGGTTAGTTCATCTAAAAATGTGTCTTGCATAATGATGGCCAGTATTTTGATTTGCGACACATTATACGCATGAGCTTAGTGCAAGTTAAACCGTTTGTGACAAAAGGGGATAAACTTTCAGCAAGTTTTTTCGATATTTCTTGACACAAGCTGGTGTCAGCCTGTCCTAAAATGACAAGTGCCATAGCCTGAGTGTTTAGAGCTGACACAGATCGTGGAGTGGTGAAATTTTATTTCCAATAAAATCAATGGCTTGGTGGTTGGCACGCTAACTGCAGTAGTATTCTCAGTAAGAGTGTAAGAACGGTTGAAACCCCTGCCACAATGCCCCTAGTGTGGCTTTTTTAGCCCCCGCCAGACCTAGCCCTGATCTGTGCGGGGGTTTTTATTTTTAGTCTACGCCGAATAAGGGTGTCTTAAAATAATCGTTTGTTCGCGATCTGGCCCAGTGGAAATAATATCAATCGGGGTTTCAATCACGGCTTCCAAACGTTTTAAGTAGTCCTTGGCGTTTTGGGGTAGTTGATCGTATTGTGTCACACCAAAAGTGGATTCCTTCCAGCCCGGCATATCTTCATAAATGGGTTGACAGCGTGCGAGTGCCTCAGTGGTAGCAGGTGGCTCACTATAAATTTGCCCATCTAATTGATAACCAATGCATAAGCGTACAGTGTCGAGTCCATCCAATACGTCTAATTTGGTAATGCACACCCCGCTAATACTATTGAGTTTCATAGCGCGACGCAGAATAGCGGCGTCGAACCAACCACAACGGCGTGGGCGGCCTGTTGTTGCTCCCACTTCAAAGCCTTTTTGTGCTAAATGTTTACCGACATCATCAAACAATTCGGTAGGGAAGGGGCCTGAGCCAACACGTGTCGTGTAAGCCTTAGTAATCCCCAGAATATAATCTAAGTGACGTGGACCAATCCCCGAGCCAGTACAAGCGCCACCTGCGGTGGTATTCGATGAAGTCACAAAAGGGTAAGTGCCATGGTCAATATCCAACAAGGTTCCTTGTGCACCTTCCATCATGATGTGCTTACCGGCTTTGCGTAGATCGGCTAAGCGTTGGGGGATGTCAGCAAGCATAGGCTTAAGAATCTTAGCCATGGCAAGTGCCTGATCTAAGGTTTGTTGATAATCAACCGTGGGTGCTTTGAAATAGTGTTCCAGTACGAAATTATGGTAATCCATAATCGAGCGTAGTTTTTCGGGGAAATTGTCTTGATACAAATCGCCCACGCGTAAACCGCGACGTGACACTTTGTCTTCATAAGCAGGGCCAATGCCTCGCCCCGTTGTGCCAATCGCTTGTTCGCCTCGTGCTTTCTCACGCGCAAGGTCAATCGCACTGTGATAAGGCAGAATTAATTGGCAGGCTTCAGAGATGCGTAAACGTTCACGTGCCGGAACGCCTTTCGCTTCGAGCATTTCGATCTCTTTCAACAGTGCTTCCGGTGATAACACCACACCATTACCAATTAAGCATTCCACGCCGTCACGCAAAATACCAGAAGGGATGAGGTGTAGAATGGTTTTTTCACCATTAATGACTAATGTATGACCTGCATTGTGGCCACCTTGATAGCGAACAACAGCAGCTGCATTTTCGGTGAGTAAGTCAACAATCTTACCTTTACCTTCGTCACCCCATTGAGTGCCTAACACCACCACAATCTTACCCATGTGATCCTCATTTCAAATAGACGCAAAAATACGCTCAACCCCATTTAATTGACGGGGTACATGATGCCTTAGCTAATGCGGTTTGGCAAAAAACAAAACGCCTTCCCTAGCAGAAAGGCGTTGGCTAACCATGTTGTAATGACTATGGTTTTTATGGTGCAGGCACAGCTTGCGAAGCCGCAGTAGGCTGTTGAGCAGGCTGCACGGAAGTTGGGCTTGTCGTGCCTTTGCCTGCACTTTTGAAGTAACGGAAAAAGTCAGAGTTTGGATCTAGCACCATCGTCGTATTTTGCGTCTGCCCCATCGTTTTACGATAGACATCTAAACTACGGTAGAAGGTATAAAACTCGCCATTACTTTGATAAGCATTAGCGTAAATTTCTGCTGCTTTCGCATCGCCTTCACCGCGTATTTTTTCTGCATCACGATAAGCCTCTGCCATTAAAACGGTGGCTGTACGGTCAGCGGTGGCCTTGATCTTTTCAGCCGCTGCTTGACCGCGCGAGCGAAAATCTTGGGCAACACGATTACGCTCTGAACTCATACGCTCATAAACAGATTTACTTACTTCATTCGGGAAATCAATTTTGCTAACCCGCACGTCGACAATACTAATGCCTAGTTGACTGGCCGCCTCATTAGATTTCTGCTCCAAGCCTTTCATGATTTCATCACGTTGCTCAGACAAAGCCTGTTCAATCGTACGACGACTAAACTCATTGCGTAGACCATCCTTCATGATATTTTCTAGGCGATTAGTGGCATATTCCAAACTGCCTCCAGCGGTTGCAGTATAGAAAGTCGCGACTTTATCAATACGCCATTGCACATAGAAATCCACCAACACATATTTCTTTTCGCTCGTTAAAAAGCGTTCAGATTGCGTGCTAAAAGTCAAAATCTGTCCAGGGAACTTCTGAATAGACTGAATAAAAGGCAATTTGAAATGTAAGCCGGGTGTAATGTCAGTTTCTTTGATTTCGCGAAATTGCAATTTAATGGCTTTTTCGCGTTGATCAACCGTATAGGCCGTGGACAGAATCAACATTAATACGGCAACAAAAACAGCCGCGATGATTTGTAAACGTTGTGTCATTGGCGGCTCTCCCGTGCGCGTGGTGTCAAACTACGCTCTTGGCGTCCTTCACTACTACGCCCACTAGCATTATCGCTGACTAAAGGTGCTGTGACGGTAGTCGGATTAGGCGGTGCATCGGGTAAATCAACCGGCGCTTTACTATTGCCGTCTAAGGGTAAATAAATGACATTATCTTTACTATCCACGACCACTTTACGTGTGCCTGACATGACATTTTCCATGGTTTCCAAATACAAGCGCTCGCGAGTTACATCGGGCGCTTTATTATACTGCGTGACTAATTGGGAAAAACGTGAAGCATCACCTTCGGCGCGTGCAACTACTTGATCACGATAAGCATTGGCATCTTCCATAGCGCGCGCTGCTTTACCACGAGCCTCGGGGATTACTCGATTCGCATAGGTATCCGCTTCATTTTGGAAACGATTCGCGTCTTCGCGGGCGCGATTCGCATCATCAAAGGCTTCTTTCACTTCATCGGGTGCTTGTGCATCGGTCAAATTGACTTTGATTACATCAATACCAACCGCATAACGATCGAGAATACTTTGCAATAACTTTTGTGCATCAAAAGCAATTTGCTCACGCCCCTCACCTAAGATGTAATCCATGGTGTTGCGACCGACCACTTCGCGGATAGAACTACGCATTGCCTGATATAAAGTGCCGCGTTTTTGACCGGTCAAATCGTCAGGATGCTGTACATTAAACGCATAGTTTTGTGCGTTATTAATGCGATACTGGACGTTTACCGTAATAGCAACGATATTTTCGTCCTTGGTCAGCATGGTACTTTCATCTTGTGCGCTGCGGTTTTGTGCCACATCAATAAGCTCGACTTTTTCAATCGGGCTTGGGAAATGCCAACGTAAACCTGGACCTGTGGTCGTATGGAAAGCACCAAAGCGTAAGACTAGGGCTTGTTGGCTCGCACCAACTGTATAAAAGCCTGAAAATAACCAACCCGCGACTAAAACGCCGAGAATAATTAATAGGATTTTAAAGTTAAAAGGCTCATTCTCTTGCGAAAAGTTTCCGCCGCCTGTATTTCTTTTTCCAGTTTTCAGTAATTCATCTAGCTTTTTCGTGAGCTGATTAAAAAGGTCACCAGCTTGATTTTTCCCTGTATTACGGTTTTTTCCGCCCCAAGGGTCTTGCTGATTTCCACCTGGTTCATTCCAGGGCATAAGAAACTCCTCAATTAATCTTTATCGAGTATTTTTAAGGGAACACATTGTAAGCATCTCGTCCCATAGCCGCAACCAAGCCAGTTAGATAGGATAAGTTGCATTAGCGTTGGAAATCATAGCAGAATCTTAGTGGGGACAACGAACATACATGACAAATCTAAGGATGTGTTCAATGAGTTTAATTTTGCTGATAGGTAATGCCACACTCAATATTATTAATGAATTCACACAAAAGCAGCATATTCAAAGCGCTAGGCCAGAAATGAAAGTGATTGGTGGTCATGCGGCGAATATGGCTTTGGTGTTGGCGCAGCATCGCCATGCCGTTGAGTGGATGGGGGGATTAGGGGCTGATGCTGAGGCACGCTGGCTAAAGCAAGCGCTAATAGAACAGGACGTCAATGTGGATTTGGCGTTTAGCTTAGCACAGGGGCGCACTCCGACTTCTTATATTAATCACTATCAAACGCACGAAAATCAGTCAGTTGTTCATTATCGTGACTTACCGGAGTTACCGTTGGAAGCGTTTAATACTTGCGATTTTCCGCGTTATGATTGGATTCACCTAGAAGGACGTAATGCTCAAGTATTAACACTGTTATTACCGCGCTTAGCTAAGCGCTTTGATCAAGTTTTATCACTGGATATTCGTCGCTCTGATCCCGATATTGAAGCTTTAATTCCAGGGGTTGATGTCGTTTTCTTTTCAAAATTATTTGTACAACAACAAAAAGTCTTATCGCACCCTGAAAGCTTTTTAGCTGATCAACATAGACGCTATCCTGCCAAAGTCTTAATCTGCCATTGGGGTAATGAAGGTGCCTATGCGATTGATAAAGCGGGGAGCATTACGTTTATTGCAGCGCAAGCTGTTCAGGTGCTTGAGACTTTAGGGGCAGGCGATGTCTTTCGCGCCGCTATGATTCATGGTTTGGCAATTGGTAAGACTGTGGTAGAAGCTTTAGGCTATGCGGTGAGCTTAACCGAGCATAAAGTTGGACAGCGTGGGCTATCCAACTTGGTTTAAACTACCTTAAGCTTCTTTGTTGTGTGCTACCGCATCTTTAATCGCGGTTTGTAGCTCGCCGGTTTCGAACATTTCCAAAGTAATATCACAGCCACCAATCAACTCGCCATTGATATAAATCTGTGGAAAAGTGGGCCAGTCTGCATAACGTGGCAGATTTTGGAAAATTTCAGGATCGGATAATACATTAACATAGGCAAATTCTTCGCCGCATTGCATCAACGCTTGTGCAGCACGGCTAGAAAAACCACACTGGGGCATCTGTGGTGTTCCTTTCATAAAAATAATGACGGGGTGGCTTTTGACCGCCTCATCAATTCTTTCCATAACATCCATACGTTCGACCTCATCGTCATTCATTATATTGCGGTTTATTGTAGCTTGATCTGTCAAGCAGGGGATAATTATACCTATTAGCATACGGACTAAGTGCTATTAGTTTTCGGGGTTTTTACCAACCTTTCCCCAACCTAAGTTGATAAATAGTCTAAACTCCTATTACATCTTTTGAGGAGAGTACTATGAAAAAATCTTGGTCAAAACCCACATTTAAAGATATGCGTTACGGATTTGAAATCAATCTGTATGTTATGAATCGCTAAGCGATTGTATGCTCTAGTGCTTGGTTCTGCTGCGGGCGGTGGATTCCCGCAGTGGAACTGTAATTGTCCGATGTGTTCGGGGGTGCGTAATGGCACCATCCAAGCTCAAGCGCGCACGCAATCATCGATTGCCATTTCCACCGATAAAATTCACTGGCTTTTGGTGAATGCTTCTCCTGATATTCGCACCCAAATCAATACATTGCACCACTACCTGCAACCCGCACGTGCTTTACGTGATACCGGCATCAGTGCAGTCTTGCTCGCCGATAGCCAAATTGATCACACAACGGGTCTTTTGATTCTGCGTGAAAGTAAGCAGCCGTTAGAATTGTATTGTACTGATAGTGTTTATGAGGATTTGACCAGCGGCTTTCCGGTATTGAAGATGTTGTCCCATTATTGCGGTGTCAATCGTCATGCTTTACCATTGGATGGATCCGCATTAAGCATTCCTAAGCTTGATAATTTACGGGTGACACCGGTACCGCTGCATAGTAAAGCGCCCCCTTATTCACCGCATCGGAATAACCCTTCTGCAGGGGATAATGTTGGATTTTGGTTTGAAGATACCCAAAGCGGGGGCAAGTTATTTTATGCGCCCGGCTTAGGCGAACTCGAGGCGCACCTACATCCTTATTTTGCAAATGCTGATTGTGTGTTAGTGGATGGTACATGCTGGACGGATGATGAAATGTCACGTCGTCACGTTGGGCAAAAATTAGCACGTGAGATGGGTCACTTACCGCAATCTGGTGAGGGTGGCATGATTCAATGGCTGGCTAATTTTCCAGATACGCGCAAGATTCTGATTCATATTAATAATACTAATCCGATTTTGGATGAAGATTCAGCAGAAAGAGCGGAATTGGTGCAAGCGGGAATTGAAGTATCATTTGATGGCATGGTGTTTGAGCTTTAGCTTAATTAACTGATGATCTTTATTTCCTTTCTTTCGTAAAGATGGTATTGACCTTCGATAGCATATATCCAATTGTAAGCCTTCACTTCTTCGCTTAAGGTTATTAGCCTTCCTTTTCATTCCTCGTCACTAAATTATCAACCTGTTTTTATTCCTGTTGTGGTTTTCACAGGCAGTGTTTAATGGGATAAAAAAGGATTTGTTATTTTTCAATGTGCTAATGATGGGCTTTGCCTAAAGTGCACGACTTTATCTTTTGATCTTATAAGGACTAGTCTAAGTGATGGAAACGAATCATCTAAGCACGGCTCGTTTGGCGCATTTCCCGATAGCATTTTTTGCCATGGTAATGGGATTGAGTGGCTTGGCTATTGTTTGGCAAAAGGCGCAACTGCTTTATCATCTGACACTCCGTATTAATGTACTGATTCTGGGGTTAGCTGTCTTGGTCTTTAGTGTATTGAGTGTTGCTTATCTCGTGAAGCTGATTCATCACCGCGCCATGGTACTTCAAGAGTGGCAACATCCCATAAAACTTAGTTTTTTTCCAACCATATCGATTAGTTTATTGTTGCTGGCAGTGGGTTTTTTAGAACTGCAACCGAATATTGCACGCGTCTTGTGGTTAGTTGGCGCGACACTGCATTTAGGCTTTACCTTAGCGGTAGTTACCATGTGGATGCACCAAACTCACTACCAGATACCCCATTTATTGCCAGTGTGGTTTATCCCCGCGGTCGGTAATGTGATTGTTCCTTTAGCAGGAGTACCGCTAGGCTATCTCGAGTTATCATGGTTTTTCTTCAGTATTGGCTTAGTATTTTGGAGCGTATTGATGACGTTGGCATTTTATCGCTTGGTGTTTCACCCTAGCATTGCCCCGCGTCTAATGCCAAGTTTATTTATCCTGATTGCCCCACCTGCAGTTGGATTTTTGGCTTATGTGCGCCTGAATCATGGCGAATTGGATAATTTTGCCCGTATTTTATTTTTTGCAGGCTTATTCATCACACTGCTACTATTGACCCAAGCCAAACGCTTCATCATTTTACCATTCACCTTGTCGGCGTGGGCTTATTCTTTTCCTTTAGCAGCTATGACTACCGCGACTTTGCTTATGTTTGAAAAAACACATATCCAAGGCTATAGCTGGCTTGGCGTCGGTTTGCTGATCCTTTTAACAGGTATTGTAAGTGCTTTACTGTTCAAAACCTTGCAAGCTGCATGGCAGGGGAGGATTTGTGTGCCTGAATAGGTGGAGCTTGCGGTTTTTTATGAGAGTCAAGCTATTTTGTGGTAAAGGAAATTGCATCAAGCTTTAGGGCTACTACACTAGATAAACTAAACTTGCTGACAGCATTGCTCAAAAGGACTTTACTTGAATCAATTATACGCCAACCGCCCTCCGCTGGTGACCTATACTTTAATTGCTTTGTGTGTGCTGGTATTTTTTGTAGTGCAGGCCAGTCAACTACCACAAGCTGACAATTTTGCCCTGTATTTGACCGAGAATGACAAGTTTCGCTATTGGCAATACCTCAGCAGCATGTTCATGCATGGTAGTTTGATGCACTTATTATTTAATATGCTGGCGCTGTGGATGTTTGGTACGGCGTTAGAGCGTTTATGGGGTGGAGCAAGATTTTTAGTTTTTTATCTGCTGTGTGGTGTGGGTGCAGGTTTGATTTATAACATGATTAATGTTTATCAATTTAACCAACTCACCGCACAGTTCCAAGGTCTAGGCTTAAGCAATACTGATATTCAACGTATGGCCACTCAGGGTGAATATCTCACTAATATTATGGGCTTAACCAAGGATTTAGTCGCCCACTATTACCTGATGTATCACACGCCGACTTTGGGAGCTTCAGGCGCAATTTATGGTGTTTTAGTAGCTTTCGCTTTTTGTTTCCCTAATACAAAACTAATTTTCATTTTTTTACCGATTCCTATCGCTGCTAAGTATTTTGTTCCGGCCATTATCTTGCTTGACTTAGTGTCTGGTGTGACCGGTTTTTCGATTTTTGGCGACAATATTGCTTATTTTGCTCATGTTGGTGGCGGTGTCGTAGGTTTCTTGTTGATGTTGTTATTTGGACGTGGCTCGCAGCGACACTACACTGCCTGAGCGCTACAGGTGTCGATGACCGCAACCGTTGACGCCTTCTAGTATCGCCCTCGCACTTTTGTTACATTACCGCCTTTATTTGATCTGAGAGCATCTCCTCATGGCAAACCCAAGTGTATTTTTTGACGTGTCTATCGGTGGCCAGCCAGCTGGACGTATTGTATTTGAACTATTTGAAGATGTGGTGCCAAAAACCGCTGAGAACTTTCGTGCATTGTGTACGGGCGAACAAGGCTTTGGTTATAAAGGTTCTAGCTTTCATCGGGTGATTCCGGAATTCATGGTACAAGGTGGTGATTTTACTAATCATAATGGTACCGGTGGCAAATCGATTTATGGCGCTAAATTCGCGGATGAAAATTTCAAGTTAAAGCATGATCGTGCGGGTTTACTGTCAATGGCGAATGCAGGGCCCAATACTAATGGTTCACAGTTCTTCATCACTACGGTAGTCACACCTTGGTTAGACGGTAAGCATGTCGTATTTGGTCAAGTCACGGAAGGGATGGATGTGCTAAAAGCGATTGAATCTAATGGCACGCGCAGCGGCAGCACGAAAGCACCCATCAAAATCGAAGATTGTGGCCAACTCTAAGTCTGTTCAGGATGCCGGTCATTGATCGGCATCGCATCCCATCTGATGATTCTCTGCTAACGCATCGTTCATTATGCAAGGTTTAAATCCTCAACAACAAGCTGCGGTGACGCATCTTGGTTCGCCCTTATTGGTATTAGCAGGTGCAGGCAGCGGTAAAACGCGCGTCATCACGCAAAAAATTGCATGGCTGATTCGGAAGGCCGAGCACGAAGCCAGAACGATAGCAGCGATTACCTTTACCAATAAAGCAGCACGCGAAATGCGCGAGCGTGCAAGTCAATTGCTTAGTAAGGAGGAGTCGAAGGGTTTAACTGTTTCTACGTTTCATACGTTAGGCTTGAACATTCTTAAGCAAGAGGTGAAGAAACTGGGTTACAAGTCTGGTTTTTCGATTTTGGATGCACAAGATAGCGATTTGATACTGCGTGAATTAGCGCTTAAGGAAGATATCGATGAAACCGAGGCTATTCGTTGGCAGGTGTCGCGCTGGAAAAATGATTTCTTAAGCCCTGAACAAGTTATGCAGCAGGCGACTGACGAAGTAGGCCAGCGAGCAGCGCGTTTATACGAGCAATATCAGCGCCAAATCAAAGCGTATAATGCGGTCGATTTTGATGATTTAATTGTGCTGCCCGTCCAATTGTTCCAGCAATATCCTGAAGTCTTGAAGCGTTGGCAGAATCGTTTACGCTATTTATTAGTGGATGAGTATCAAGATACCAATGCTTGCCAGTATCAATTGATTCGTCAGCTGTCGGGTGTGCGCGGTGCATTGACTACGGTCGGGGACGATGATCAATCGATTTATGCGTGGCGCGGCGCGCGTCCCGAAAATATTGTGCAGTTGCAGCGTGACTATCCGACGTTGAAGGTGATTAAGCTGGAGCAGAATTACCGTTCCACCAGACGTATTTTGGACAGTGCGAATCACTTGATTGCGCACAATCCGCATATGTTTGAAAAAAAATTGTGGAGTACTTTAGGCGAAGGCGACCCGATTCTCATTATGCCTTGTCGTTCGGTAGAGCATGAGGCGGAAAAAGTGGTCGGCGAAATGATGAAGCGCCATTTTCGCGAGCGCGCAGCTTATAAGGATTTTGCTATTTTGTATCGTGGCAATCATCAAAGCCGCGTTTTTGAAACCCTGCTACGCCAGCACAATATTCCTTATCAAATTACCGGGGGTACGTCGTTTTTCGAGCGCACCGAGGTTAAAGATATTTTGGCTTATTTACGCTTGATTAGTAATCCGAATGACGATGCGGCTTTCCTAAGAATTATCAATACGCCACGACGTGAGATTGGCACGAGCACTTTAGAAAAACTGGGTGAGTATGCTCACGAGCGTAAAAATAGTTTATTTATTTGTGCGCAGGAACTGGGATTTGCTGAGCGCATTACTGCTAAAGCCCAACAACGTTTAGGGCATTTTACCGCATGGTTGAATGAGTTGATCGAAGTCAATCAGCAGGAACATCCTGCCACCGTGGTGAAACGTATTATTGAGGATATTCAGTACCCAGAGTGGTTATTACAAAACTCAAGCTCTCCCACTATGGCTGAAAAGCGTATGGCGAATGTGCATGAAATCGTTGATTGGGTGAATAAGCTTTATGATGACGGCATGGGTAAAGAGACCTTAGCCGAAATTATTGCCCATATGAGTTTGGTCGACTTGTTGGAACGAAATAGTGAGGAAGCGGAGCAAAATGCAGTAACTTTAATGACTTTGCATGGTGCGAAGGGTTTGGAGTTTCCTTATGTATTTTTGATTGGTGCGGAAGAGGAAATCTTGCCGCATGTCAATAGTATGGATGAAGCTGGTATTCAAGAAGAGCGCCGCTTAGCCTATGTGGGCATTACCCGTGCCCAAAAGCATTTAACGATTAGTTATGCCAAAACGCGCTCCCGTTATGGGGAAAAAATGGTTTGTGAGCCGAGTCGTTTTCTTGAGGAATTGCCTATGGAGCATCTGGAGTGGGCAGATCGCAAAATAGTGACGCCGGAACAACGTCAGGAAACGGCTAATGCCTATATAGCAAGCCTAAAGGATTTGCTCGGTGATTAGTCATTAGATTTACCCAATTCCGAGATATTTATTGAATCAAAAAAGTGTAAAAAATCTTTTATAGGCAATCCAAGCTCAAATCAATAAGCTACTTGTTAATTGAGTCTAACTCACGTCTAATAAGCACACTTATTTTAGTGTCAGAGTGCTGTATCATGTCGAAAAAATCCCCTTCTTCTAATTTTCCTGAGCTGTTTGCGGAAATGAGCATGGCTGCTCCTCAAGTGATTGCACATCGCTTAACGCGCATGGCTTTAGCTGGTGCAACACCCTCGAGTCGTGATCAAAAAGAATTTCAACAGATGGGAACCGAGAAGGTCATGGCCTTTTATGAGTCTTGGCAAGCGATGACCTTGCAAGCAATGTATTTCAACCAAAAGCTGATGTTCGATATGATGAGTGCCTTTTGGTTTCCTTGGACGGCGAGCAAAACGCTACAAAATCTGCCCAATCAGGTTAATAAAGCCACTAATGAGATGCTAGAAGAGGGAATTAAGCCTATTCATCACCGCGCAGTGGCCAATGCAAAACGCTTAAATAAAACCAAATTGAAGTAAATCACTGCTTGCCTAAATCCTCTTTATATTTGTCAGAGGGTCCACCTTTTTTGACCCGAGCATCGTCTAATACGACGGTGACTCGGTTTTCTTCTTTATACTCTTTGATTTCAACTAAATCTGCCTCAGGTGCTTTGCGAATTATTCTTCCGGGAAAAAGGATAAAGGAAAACAGAGCGATTACTGCAGAAATAGCAAAATTAACAAGCAAGAAATTCTGGTTAAGAGATTGATCTTCATCACTTAAGTACAGAATCAGTACTGTAATGAAGGTTGAAATAAATACAAGCACAGAGCCGGTTTCTTTTAAGGAGTCACTTTCAATAATGACAAAGCCAGCTTCGACTCTAGCTTTATTAGCCTTAATTCTTCGGATAGCCATTGCAGATGCCCTCGCTGATTGACTAAGCCATGATGAATACAGGCTTAATGTAGGTTGTGGTTATTTATTATGCAATGTTTAAAAATAGAATAAAAATTAGTCATTTATCTTTTTAATAATTGATTACAATTCGTTACAAATTGAATTTTTATCAATCATTGCTGTCACTTATTTATTTTAATTTTTAAGGGTTCTTAAAATAATTGGCATAAATAGCGTTAAACCTATGATGCGAAATAAGTGGTGGGCGGCAATATAAGCAGGGTCATAGTGCATAGCCATGGCTAAAGCTGCCATTGCTTCAATACCGCCTGGCGCATAGGCAATCCATACTTGCCCAAAGGGTAAATCTAAACTTAGCGCTGCTACGGTGGCCATTAAAGCAGCAATCAAACTACTGAGTAATACGGTAAAAGTGGCTGCAACAGCAGATTCGCGTAATTGTGGAAAGCTAATGGCTTGAAAGCGTTCGCCAATAGTGCAACCGATAATGAGAAAGCCCAAAGTAATCAATAAAGGTGGTAAGCTACCGGAGAGCCAATTACCGACATGTAAACTAGCGCTAAAACATAGACCGCCTAGGATAAAAGCTGAAGGAATTTTTAAGGCTTGAAAGAGGAGGGCTAAAGCAAAAGCACCCGATAAAGTCCCTAACACGGCTTGCCAAGAGAGTGTGGTACTGAGTTTTGCCAGTGTTGTTGTACCATTAAGGTCGAGACTATGAATCATAATCGGCAAAACGGCCATGACAATTAACAGGCGTAGACCTTGGAATACAACCACGCTATTAAGATTGGCATAACCCGCATTGGCTAAGGCGATAGTGGTCGATAAGGCTCCAGGCGCGCTAGCTAGGAAGGCGGTGTGGCGGCTTTGTTTAAAATAGCGTGATAAGAGGTAAGTGCTGGATAGCATCATCAGGCCAACGGCTATAACAAGTATGGCTAAGCTCAGTGGCCAACGTCCAATCAAGGCTAGCATGTCTCGCGTAATGGCACTACCCATCGATGCACCTAAGATAGTGAAGCCTAGGTTGCGCATATAAAGGGGCATGGTGACAGGCACTTTTTGTAAAGCAATTAGTGCTACTAAGATGGAGCTACCGAGTAAGGCAGGGACAGGTAATTGCAGGTACTTAGCAAGATAGGCACCTATAACACCTATCTCCAAGGTAAAGAGAATACGTAAAGGCTCAGGCCAAGACGAGAGCGCAGACCGAAAGTTTGCGCTCATCGTATTAAAACTCGCATGAACAGCTAGCTCTAAAATTAACTGACTTTAAGTAAAGCCTGACGCCGTTTCAAGAGGGGTGGGACGATTAAAATAGCTAGGGTAATCAGTAATAGGATTAGTGAAACGGGGTGTTTTAAAAATACCGTTAAATCGCCTTGATTAATCGACATCGCCCGTCTAAAGAATTTCTCAGCCATAGGGCCTACGATCAAACCGACCACTAGGGGTACCACGGGAAATTCATAGCGGCGCATTAAAAAGCCCATCAGCCCGACAATATATAACAGTAGTAAATCAAACCAGTTTTGGCGTAGTGCATAAGCGCCCATTGTCGCGAGTACCACGATGCCGCCATATAATAAAGGGCGTGGGACTTTTAATAATTGTACCCATAAACCTACTAATGGCAGATTGAGTACTAACAGCATGACATTGCCGATATAAAGTGAAGCGATTAAACCCCAAACTAATTCTGGATTGGTGTCAAATAATAAGGGGCCTGGGGCAATATTATATTGCTGGAAGGCGGCTAGCATAATGGCAGCTGTGGCTGAGGTGGGTATGCCTAAGGTTAAGAGGGGAATCAAGGTGCCGGTGACAGCGGCATTATTGGCGGCCTCAGGGCCTGCCACACCCTCAATCGCGCCTTTACCGAATTCTTCTTTAACCTCAGGGGGCGCCAATTTTCGTTCAGCCGAATAGGATAAGAAGGTGGGCATCTCAGTACCTCCTGCGGGAATCGTGCCGAAGGGGAAGCCGATGGCTGTACCACGTAGCCAAGGTTTCCATGAACGTTTCCACTCTTCTTTATTCATCCAGAAACGCCCAGCCAGCGATTCTACACCGGCCTTCAGATGGTTCTCATAGGTTGCGGTATACAGGGTTTCGCCAATGGCAAATAAGCCCATGGCAATCACCACAATATCAATACCATCCAATAACGGCGCGAAGCCAAATGTGAAGCGAGCCTGCCCAGATTGTTGCTCTATCCCAATCAAACCTATCGCTAAACCAATCAAAAGCGAGATAACGCCTTTTAAAGGCGAATTACCTAAGACCGCTGATACGGCAGCGAAGGTTAAGACCATTAAGGCGAACATCTCAACGGGGCCAAGTTTGAGCGTCAGATTCGCAATAATAGGGGCAAGTAGGGTTAAAAGCAGTGTAGCAATAGTGCCCGCGACGAAAGAACCAATAGCTGCAGTGGATAAGGCGGGGCCACCGCGCCCTGCTTTAGCCATTTTGTTGCCTTCCAGTGCAGAGACAATGCTCCCAGCTTCGCCCGGTGTATTTAATAAAATAGAGGTTGTCGAACCCCCAAACATAGCGCCGTAATATACGCCTGCGAGCATAATTAAAGCGCCAGTGGGGTCAATGCTTTGGGTAACGGGTAAGAGTAAAGCGACGGTTACCGCAGGGCCAACCCCCGGAAGCACCCCAATTGCTGTTCCTAGGGTGCAGCCAATTAAGGCCCATAATAAGTTTTGATAAGTCAGTGCAGTTGCAAAACCAACAGTAAAGAGATCGTGTAAACCATCCATCTATAAAAAACCTCCCGAAATGAGAGCAGGTAGGTTAAGCCCCAACCATTTAAATAAATGGAATAAGCCTAAAACGAGGAGGAAGGATAAAATCAAGTCACGAATTTTATGCGAGGTTTCCAGTGCTAAACAAATGCCAAAGCATAAAAGGGTTCCGGCTAACGTGAAGCCAATGAAACCAATCAAGCTCATATGTAAAATCAAGGCAGCACTAGCAATACTGAACATCCGCCAATGCGGATGCGCAATTTCATAATCGAGTGGATGGTCGGGATCTTGGGTTTTTTCTTCGGTTTCGGGGTGTTTAGAGGGGCGACTTTGGATCAATAAAGTTGCCCCAGCAATGACTAAACCAAAGGCAATCACCGAAGGAAAAAAGCGCGGCCCGATGCCAGCATATCCCGTACTTTTAGGAATCCCTGTGATCTGCCAAATCATAATGAAGCCAATCAAGATAACGCCCAGAGCAATCCACTGCTCACCGGTGACGCGCTTTAACATATTAGCCGCCTATTTTGAGTTTTTTCAGAGTCTCAGCCGTGACCTTCTGTTCTTCCTCCAAGAATTTCTTGAAATCATCGCCTGTCATCATCATGTCAGTCCATTGCGATGCTTTCGCTTTATCTTGCCATGTCTTTGATTTTACGGCTTCTTCTACTAATTTCGTTAAAGCAGCTTTTTGCTCATCCGTGATGTCAGGTGCGCCAAACACTGCACGCCAGTTCGCCATGACTACATCCACGCCTTGTTCTTTCATGGTGGGAATATCAACACCATCAATTTTCTTATCGCTACTGACGCCTAAAGCACGAACCTTTTTCGCAGTGATTAAATCGGCTAATTCGCCATAACCACTTAAATAAGCAGTGACTTGTCCGCCTAAAATAGCTGCTTTACCTTCACCACCACCGGCGAAAGGAATGTAGTTTACCTTCGAACCTTCCACGCCCACCTTTTCAGCCATCAGACCTGCAATAATATGATCCACACCACCGGCTGAACCGCCCCCAAAGCTTACCGAGCCGGGATCTTTTTTCACGGCATCCATTAACTCAGTGAGTGTTTTATAAGGTGAATCTTCGGGAACAACCACTACATCATATTCACCCATGAGGCGGGCTATCGGAGCGACCATGCTAAAATTGACCGGTGATTTACTGGTTTCAATCGCACCTACAGTAATCGCACCCGCTACTAATAAAGCATTCGGATTACCTTTTTCATTATTAATGAATTGTGCCATGCCAATCGTGCCACCGGCACCCGCTTTATTTTCAACAACAACATTTTTAGCTTGGCCATTAGCTTTTAAAGCATCGCCTAAGGTGCGGGCAATCGTATCCCAGCCACCCCCTGGGTTAGCAGGTGCCATGATTTTGAATTGTTCGATTTCAGCATAGGAAATAGTGATGGGTGCCAGCGCAAGCAAACAAGTCGCGATTAAGCGTGGTAATTTTCTCATAAGGGTGCAGCCTCCAATGGTGTTCTAGCGGTAGTAGTTGTAAACGTTTTGAATAAGATATGCGCAATTAGGCAAAGTAGTGTTAAGCAAGCTTTCTCCTCCGAACTGCTTGACTTGATTAGATACCTTGATGCTTGAAAGTGTCAAGTTTCAGTGCGTGTATAACTTACAGAATCCTAATGCGGCATGGTCGGCAGTGTACAAATCGTTTAACATCAAATTTTTTCTAGTTATCAGATGGAGTCGCTTATGAGCACTAAACCCCTACAAGGTATTCGCGTTTTGGATTTATCGCGTATTTTGGCGGGACCTTGGTGTAGTCAACAGTTGGCTGATCTTGGAGCAGAAGTGATTAAAATCGAGAAACCTGCCGAAGGTGACGATACGCGGCGTTGGGGGCCGCCGTGGCTCGAAGGGGGGGAGGCGGCTTATTACTTATCCGCGAATCGCGGTAAGCAATCGGTGACTATCGATATGGCTAAACCGGCAGGAGCAGGTTTAATTCGTGAGTTGGCTCAGCATTGCGATGTGGTGTTAGAAAACTTCAAGGTGGGCGGTTTAAAAAAATATGGCTTAGATTATGAAAGCCTAAAATCGCTTAAGCCGGACTTAATTTATTGTTCTATCACAGGATTTGGTCAAACAGGTCCTTATGCCCAACGTGCTGGTTATGATTTTATGATTCAAGGCATGGGCGGGCTCATGAGCTTAACGGGTCAACCAGACAGTGAAGGTGGTGAGCCAGTGAAGGTAGGTGTTGCTTTTGCGGATATTTTCACCGGCCTCTATGCAGCGAATGCCATCCTAGCGGCACTGTTACAACGTCAACAAACGGGGCAGGGTGCTTATATCGATTTGGCGCTTTTGGATGTACAGGTGGGTGTATTAGCCAATCAAGCAGCAAATTATTTAGTGTCTGGCCAAGTGCCACAACGCTTAGGGAATGCTCACCCAAATATCGTTCCTTACCAAGCCTTTGCGACGCAAGATGGTCACCTGATTTTGGCTGTGGGTAATGATGCGCAATTTAAACGGTTCTGTGAGCTAGCGAACTGCCCCGAATTGGCGGAAGACGAGCGTTTTATGACCAATGCGTCACGCGTAAAACACCGCCATACTCTCATTCCTTTATTGCTTGAACCTTTGAAGCAACGCACGACCGATGAATGGCTGAATGCCTTAGAAAAAGTAGGGGTGCCTTGTGGGCCGATTAATACCTTGGATCGTGTGTTCGCTGATCCGCAGGTTCAAGCACGCGAATTGGTAAGAAATTACCCACACCCACAAGCTGGACAGATTCAATTAGTGAGTAATCCGGTGCGTATCAATGGCAAAGCCCAGAATGCGCCTTTACCGCCGCCTTTATTAGGCCAACAAACCGATAACGTATTAGCGCAAGTATTAGGCTTATCCGCTGAGCAATTAGTACAGTTGCGTCAACAAACGGTGATTTAAACGGCTTTATTTCATAGGGCAAATGTCGCATTCAAGGCAAACTGCTCCTGCAAAGCTGACTAAACCTGCTACGCTAAACCACTTTTAGCGATAGCGGTTTTAGCAATGAATTTGACCCATTTTTATTACATGTTGATTCCGGCTCTAGTTTCGGTAACGGGTGGGGTGTTGGCTCTGATTTGGCAACCTAGTCGTTATATTCGTAGTTTGATTCAACATTTTGCTGCGGGTGTTGTATTGGCAGCCTTAGCAGTTGAATTATTTCCTGAAATTAGTCGCGAGCACGCCAATCCTTGGGCTTTATTAGCTGCATTTGCTTTAGGCACTTTGTTTATGTTTGTCCTAAAAGTATTCACTGAATGGCTTGAAGCAAACGAAGAGCCTCATGCGGATACTTTAAGTAAAGGTTTGTTAATAGCGACCTTTATTGATATTGCCGTGGATGGGTTTATTATTGGCGCTGGTTTTGCTGCAGGCGGTGAAACCGGTAGCGTATTGGCATTAGGTTTATCTGTAGAAATATTATTTTTAGGTCTAGCGCTGACTTCCGCTAATTCACAGGGTTGGCACATTGTGTTGATTACCACAGCATTAGGATTAACGGTTTTATTATTTGCCTTTTTAGGCAATTGGCTACTCATGGGTGCATCTAACCATGTTATCGCGAGTGCCTTGGCATTCAGTGCTGCTGCCTTATTATATCTTGTCACTGAGGAATTACTAATTGAGGCGCATGAAGTGGAAGAAAAGCCCTCGTCTATGTTGATTTTATTCGGGGGCTTTTTAGTATTTTGGGCTATCCAATTACTGGGTGCAGCTTAATTACTGCATAGGCACGCGGGGTAAAATCGGGAGAGTCGCCCGATCAATGGGTATGATACGCGAGCGACGACAAATACTAATAGCTGTGGAACGCGCTAGGTCTTCAGCCTCTAAAGTGTTGGGTTGACCGCCAACTTGCATACACCAGCCATAATGGTTGTTATAGTTGTTGTGCCAACGGGCATCGGGATCGAAGCCACAGCTTAAATTTTTGGCGGTTTCATAGTGGCGTATGGCTTCATTGGCGTAATTTTGACAGCGGGTGGGCAGAGGCGTATCGCCCTTCCAGCAGGATAAAGGATAACGTTGGCCGCGCCATGTGGTCCAGCCGTTGGCCACTTGGGTGCTGGAGTTGTAAGTTAATTGCCAGTTATTAGGCTCAGCACCTAAGTAGCGGATATTCATGGTGTTATTGCTCATACTAATACGAGCCAACTCCACCCAAGGCCCACCATTGTCGCTAAAGCGCCCTACGGTTCGTACACCGCTTGTTGTACTACAACTATCACCATCACATTCGGTTTGAGGGTCATCTTGAATGGCCCAATGCATACGGGCGGGTCGACCATCGATAGTGCAATTGGAGTCACCACTAATCCAAGAGGGTAAGGGGGATGCTTGGCTGGCATAAACAGGGTGCAGCGTGCAAAAGCACAGTGCCGCACTGATATAAGCGGTAATTTTCATGATAGTTCCTCACTAACTATACGTTTTTGGATGCTTATTGGTTTGATTGGAGGAAAGGAAAAAAATTCCTTACAACCATTTATTTTTAAAGTTAAGTTTTTTAAACACCTGCTTGGCTGAGTTTTTCACCACGTCGTCGTAGCCACTCCATGACTAATAACAGCAATACCGACATGATAATTAATAGGGTGGCAAGTGCAGCAATCGCGGGGCTAATATTTTCTCGAATGCCCGAGAACATTTGCATGGGTAAAGTGCGTTCAGTAGGGCTAGCCAAGAAGAGGGCAACGACTACTTCATCAAACGATGTGGCGAAGGCAAATAAGCCCCCCGAAATCACGCCGGGCAGAATTTGGGGTAGAACGATATCGAAAAAAGTACGGGTAGGGCTAGCACCTAAACTAGCGCCAGCCCGCATTTGGTTATAGTCGAAGCCTTGCAAAGTAGCATTAACGGTAATGACTACAAACGGTACCCCTAAGACTGCGTGTGCCAGAATTAAGCCTGTATAGGAATTGAGTAGTCCTATAGTGGCAAAGAAGAAATACATGCCTACAGCAACAATAATTAAAGGTACGATCATGGGGGATAAAATCAGCGCCATCAGTAAACCTTTTCCGGGGAAATGTGCTTGATTTAAGCCGATTGCCGCTAAAGTGCCCAAGATCATTGCTAATAAAGTGGCAAAGGGTGCAATGATTAAGCTATTTTTTAGTGATTCCATCCACGGTCCGCCAGCGGTGAAAATTTCGCGATACCATTGCAGGGAATAGCCAGTGATGGGGTAAGTCAAAAAGCTACTATCGCTAAACGAGAGTGGCACAATCACTAAAATAGGCAGGATTAAAAATAATAAGACTAAGCCGCAGAAAATACGGAAGGCCCAAAACCAGATTTTTTCCGTGCGTGACGCATAAATAGGTAAAGCCATCATTATCTCCGCACCGGATTTTTATTCACAAGATGGTTATAAACAGCATACAAGACCAAGGTTGCAATTAATAATAATGAACCGAGTGCTGCCGCCATACTCCAGTTATTGGTGGTGTTAGTGTAATACGCTACATAGTAGCTCACCATTTGATCAGAAGGGCCGCCTAGTAGGGCTGGGGTAATGTAATAACCCAAGGCCATAATAAAAACTAAAATTGTGCCTGCCGCCACACCCGCCAAGGTTTGGGGTACATAGACTTGCCAGAAGGCTTTGAATGGATGTGCGCCTAGGGATATAGCCGCACGTTGATAGCTGGGTGAAATGCCCTTCATCACGCTATACAACGGTAGAATCATGAAGGGCAATAAAATATGAGTCATCGCGACAATGACGCCAAAGCGATTGAACACTAATTGCAAGGGTTCTTGAATAATTCCTAGACCAATCAAGGCATTATTAACTAAACCGCCAGACTGCAAGAGCACAATCCATGCGGCTGTTCGTACCAAGAGCGAAGTCCAAAACGGCAATAATACGAAAATCATTAGTAAATTACTGGTTCCTGTGGGTAGGGTTGCAAGCAAATACGCCAGCGGAAAACCCAGCAATAAACAAACTAAGGTCACCGTTCCAGAAATAATCAAGGTACGCTGAAAAATATCCAAATATACTTTTTTATCCGGCGCTACGAATTGAAGATCGCCTTGGGCATTGCGTTCTACATCAACTGAGGCCAGCAAATAGCGATCGGTTAAGCGGGGCGCGGTATTTTTCAAGGCTTGCCACACCTTGGGATCTGACCAGCGAGGATTGATTTGGGGTAAGGTTTGGCTCCAATCACTGGGCGGTTCAATAGGCATTTTGCGCAAGGTTTGCGTCATTAAAGTTTTGAGTGTTGGATCTTCATAATTTAAACGTCGACCGTATTTTCCTAAAGCACCACTTTTTTGGGCAGACGGCAATTCGCTCGCGAGGCTTTTAAAAACCTCTGCCGAGGGTAGGTTTTGCCCATCCCACTGCTGAAGTAATTGGGCGGTCTGCGGTAATGCCAGCTGCATTTCACTATTATCGATACCACGCCACAACATGGTGCCGATGGGAAACACAAAGGCTAATAACAAAAAAATTACCAACGGTGCAATGAGGGCTAAGGCTTTGAGCTTCTTTAAACGCTCTGCACGGCGCAATTGCGCTTTGAGTTTGGGCAAGTCATCAATCATAGCAGCAGACATAGTGGCACTCGCAATAAAGCCTGTTAAGTGGCTTAACAGGCTGGCAGGGGTAAGATTACTTCGCCGCCCACGCGGTAAAGCGCTGCTCTAATTCTTCACCATTATCGACCCAGAATTGGGTGTCAATGGCAATAGCATTAGCTAAGTTTTCTTTATAAGTTGGCAATTGTTTAGCCTGATCTTCAGGTAAACCTTCTACTGCTGTAGGATTGACTGGGCCATAAGGGATTTGTTTGGAATAAGCCGCTTGTGCATCAGCTTGACTAGCAAATTTTAGGAATTCGTGTGCCGCCTCCACCGATTTACTGCCTTTTACAATCGTGAAGTAATCCATATCATAAATGCTTTGATCCCAGGCGATGGCTAAGGGTTTGCCCTCTTTTTGTGCTGCGGCCACGCGACCATTATAGGCGGAGGACATCACCACATCGCCTGCAATCAACCATTGCGGTGGTTGTGCACCCGCTTCCCACCATTGAATATTCGGCTTTAATTCATCCAATTTTTTAAAAGCTTTATCAACGCCCTCTGAAGTGGCTAAGGTTTTATAGAGATCGGCTGCAGGAACGCCATCCGCTAATAAAGCAAATTCAAGCGTATATTTCGCCCCTTTGCGTAAGGCTCTTTTGCCGGGAAAATCTTTCACATTCCAGAAGTCAGCCCAATTTTTCGGTGGTGTTTTGAGTTTGTCTTTATCATAAGCAATAACGGTGGACCAAACGAAAATGCCCATCCCACATTTGGAAACCGCATTCGGTAATAAATGATCTTTGCCGACTTTGTCCCAATTGATTTCTTCTAACTGGCCTTCTTCACAACCGCGTACCATTTCGGGGGATTCGACTTCAACCACATCCCAGCTTACATTGCCGGTTTCAACCATGGCGCGGATTTTAGAAAATTCGCCGTTATAATCCCCTGGGGTCAGTTTTATGCCTGTCTTCTCGGCAAAAGGAGTGAAATAAGCGCTTTTCATCGCATCACCCGATGCACCCCCAAACGATATAACCGTCAATGCCTTATCTTCAGCCCATGAAGGTGTTGCTAAATTTAAACTGAGCAGGGCAGTGGCGATTAGGCCAGTAATACTTAATTTTGGAACAAAACGCATAGTTGACTCCTCTTTGCTATTAATAAGTTTATGGTTTGCTTAGGGCACGTGCATCTTCATCACGCCAACCCAGTTGAACCGTCATCCCCGGTTGCAATGACTCAAGCGTGTCGCTAATCGGTACCTTTACATAAAACTGGTCATTATCTAGAAGCTCACAACGTACCCGCACATGATCCCCTAAATAAGTGAAATCCCGAATGGTAGCGGTAAAACGGTTGGCTAAAGCCTGTGCTGCTTCATTAAGGTGAATTCGCTCAGGGCGGATCGAGAGCAGGGTCGATTCATTAAGCGCTTTAATATCACTAACCCGCGCACCCGAAGCCGCACCATGGGCTAAACTTACACGGCAGGTATCACCAGAAAGATGTGCTACTGTGCCAGCAAGGGTATTATTTTCGCCAATAAATTGCGCCACGAAGGCATTGTTGGGGTATTCGTACAGATTTAGCGGGGTGTCAATTTGCTGAATAATGCCGTCATTAAATACCGCGACCCGATCCGACATATTCAAGGCTTCCCCCTGATCGTGAGTTACGAATACTACGGTTAAACCTAATGCTTTATGCAGTTGGCGTAACTCAAGCTGCATATGTTCGCGTAATTGTTTATCCAGTGCACCTAAGGGTTCATCCATTAGCACTAATTGCGGTTCAAATACCAACGCTCGTGCTAGGGCTACCCGTTGCTGCTGCCCCCCCGATAATTGACTGGGGCGGCGTTTGGCAAAGCTTTTGAGTTTAATGATATCGAGGATACGCTCGACTTTTTGTTTGGCTTGATTGTTGGGAAGTTTGCGAATTTTCAGGGGATAATATAGGTTTTCTTCTACCGTCATATGCGGAAACAGGGCGTAATTCTGGAATACCATGCCAATATTGCGCTTATGCGGGGGTAGGGTGTTAAGCTTTTGGTCGCCTAAAAAAATATCGCCACTGGTGGGTGTTTCAAAACCCGCTAGCATCATTAAGCAAGTGGTTTTGCCTGAGCCAGATGGACCTAAGAGCGTGACAAATTCGCCACGTTGAATATCGAGATTGAGGTTTTTGACAACGCGAATCACGCCATCATACGTCTTCTGTACACCAACAAAGCGAACTAAGGGTGTAGCTG
Source organism: Thiolinea disciformis DSM 14473 (assembly GCF_000371925.1). GTDB lineage: Bacteria > Pseudomonadota > Gammaproteobacteria > Thiotrichales > Thiotrichaceae > Thiolinea > Thiolinea disciformis. Next base: position 216,629 of record NZ_AQVE01000002.1, read on the forward strand.
TGGGATAAGTTTGCTCCATTCAACCTCCTTTCAGTAGGAGGTTACCATAGCAGAAAATTTCTTGGAGATAAAAGAGCTTCTCGGTGAGCACTGAAGCAATAGTCGTTATTGCCTCAGGCTTTGTCCTACGCCTAGCGGTATTGGCGCAAATACCACCATTCAAAACCACGCTTCATCCAATGAAAACCTTTATGGGGGGGCAGCATTTTATTGCTGGATTCGGTGCGTGATACGAACATCCCCTTATCACAGGAGTCGACAATACACATTAATTCAATTTTAAAAGTAGCATCCGCCGTTTTGCCTTCCAATTCGGCTAATAAATTGCTTGCTGCACATTCGGCTTGTAAATCAGCCATGTGGGCTTGTTTGGGCATCCAGTCAGGCCCTGGGAAACTACCCGAATCACCAGCCACATAAACCTTATCGAAGCCCTCGACTTTGCAATGCTTATTGGCTTTTAATAAACCACCCTCAGAACGGGGTAAATTAGTATTATCAAACCAAGCATTGCCTGTCATGCCGGGCATGAATAAAATTAAATCAGCATCAAATTCGCCGCCTTCGGTTTTCACTTTCTTGGCTTCAAAACCTTTCATTTTATAGCCGAGGTGTGTTTCGATATTACGCCTTTTCATTTCATTCATTAAGCCTTGAACCGCTTTTTCACCCAAGCGATTCCCCGGTTTTTCGGCAGGACTGAAGAAAATTAATTTGAATTTTTCGCGTCTATTTTGTTGGCGTAATAAAGTATCCGTGCCGAATAAAAATTCAAACATCGGCCCTCCCCGCATAGCACTCGGCTCATTCGGATTACCTGCAAAACCCATTGCAATGGTGCCGCCTTGCAAAGCGCTTAACCGGTCACGAATCTGTTCGGCTGCGCTAATACCTTCACAAGGGGTAATAGCATGTTCAATACCCGCTAGCTTTTTAATAAAACGCCCGCCTGAGGCTACGATGAGACCATCATTTTTCACCTCACCCTTATCGGTTTCTACAATACGTCCGTTCTCTCTTAAGCCAGTGACATTGCCTTGATGGAAATTGACTTTCATGCGTTGGAAAAAATTATGCAAGGGGATGATTAAATCTTCCCGTTTGCGTAAACCGGAAGGTATCCAAATAATCCCCGGCAGATAATGTAATTCAGCACGTGGCGCAATAAGCGTGATTTCAATATCTTTATTCAATTTGCGCAATTGGCGAACGGCGCTCAAGCCCGCAAAGCCTGCACCAATAATCGTAATCTGTTTCATCGAGGAGTAACCTGTTTAAACTTAGGACTAGGGCTTATTCTTCAAAGCCTGTAAACGTAACACGACTAAGCGTGCTGCTTCAGCCTGTAAATCTTGTCGAATTGTGCGCTCTTCTTCCGCCAAGCCCAACACAAACGCATTATCATACACCTGTATACGTTCTGTGCGTAAGTTAGCCTCTAGGGGGGGAATGGTTTCCGATGCAGGTAACAGCGTTGCGCTAAAAGAGACCTCAGTAAAGTGATTAAATTCACGTACTTGGCGACTGGTTGAATAAGCAGAAACGGTTTTATCAGTGTTGACGCTCAAAATATTCAGACTAAGGCTAGCAACGTTTTGATCCGAACTGAGTTGGCCACCTCCCGTTTTGATGGCCTGTGCTAAGGCTTTACCAAAACCTGTTTGAATATCTAAGCCGTTGAGCCAAACGCGCTCCCCTTGAATGGGGGTGAGCGTCATGGAATGAGTACCACGTAGATGAAAGCCACTACAAGCACTAAAACCTGTTACTAATAAACCTAGCAACAGGCTCAATAGAAAGGTGCGAAATAGCCGAATCATTGTACAACGATATTAACTAAGCGACCTTTGACCACGATTACCTTTTGGACTTGGGCACCTTCCACATAACGTTGCACATTTTCATTCCCTAAAGCAGCCGCTTTAATCGTGTCTTCATTCGCTGAAGCATCTACTTGAATTTTGCCGCGTACTTTGCCGTTGACTTGCACGATTAATTCAAGCGTATTTTGTACTAAAGCCGTTTCATCAATGGTAGGCCATGCGGTATCGACCAACTGATTATCATGCCCTAATGCTTCCCATAAAGCGTGACAGGTATGTGGAATAACCGGCGCCAGCATCAACACAATACCTTCCAATACTTCTTGGCGTAGTGCTTTACCTTGTGCTGAATCATCGTTGAAGCGTGATACCTCGTTAAATAATTCCATATTGGCAGCAATCGCTGTATTGAAAGTATGACGGCGCCCCATATCATCCGCAACTTTTTGTAGGGTTTGGTGCAACTTACGACGTAAGGCTTGTTGCTCGTCATTTAAGCCTGTGTGAGATTGATTAGCAGGCACAATACCCTTGCTGACATGCTCATACACGTGGCGCCATAAACGTCGTAAAAAGCGTTGTGCACCTTCTACACCCGAGTCAGACCATTCCATGGTTTGATCAGGCGGTGCTGCGAACATGGAGAAGAAGCGCAAGGTATCCGAACCATATTTATCGATCATTTCCTGTGGATCAATACCGTTATTCTTGGACTTGGACATTTTACTCATGCCCGCAGGAATAACACTGAGTCCATCTTTTAAGGAAATCGCTGCCGTAATACGCCCTTTTTCATCGCGTTTCACATCCACTTGGGTCGGTGAAATCCAGTCTTGCCCGCCACCTTCTTTATCGCGATAGAAAGTATCGGCTAATACCATGCCTTGCGTTAATAAGTTGTTGAAAGGCTCGTTGGAGCGGATCATGCCATGATCGCGCATCACCTTATGGAAAAAGCGCGCATATAGTAAATGTAAAATCGCGTGCTCAATGCCACCAATATATTGATCAACAGGCAACCAATAGTTGGCGCGTTCATCCAACATTGCTTGATCATTATCGGGACAGGCATAACGCGCAAAATACCAAGAGGATTCAAAGAAAGTGTCGAAAGTATCGGTTTCACGTCGTGCAGGCTTGCCACAACTGGGGCAGGTCGTTTCGTAAAACGCAGGCATACGCTTCAGAGGTGAGCTTCCCGTTTCATCAAATTCGACATTTTCTGGTAATAATACTGGCAACTCGTTAATAGGCACCGGAACAACACCGCAAGCGTCGCAATAAACCATCGGAATAGGGCAGCCCCAATAGCGTTGGCGCGACACTCCCCAATCCCGTAGGCGATAATTGATTTGCTTACGTCCTTTGTGTTGTGCCATCAAATCTGCTGCAATGGCTTCAAAAGCTGCTTCTGAATTCAAACCATCGTATTTACCGGAATGCACTAATACGCCTTTATCGGTATAAGCTTCCGCTTGGACATCAATAGCACTCCCATCTTTCGGGGCAATGACTTGCTTAATCGGTAAGTGGTATTTGCGCGCAAATTCGCCATCACGGGTATCATGACCTGGGACGGCCATCACAGCGCCGGAGCCGTAAGTTAATAATACGAAATTAGCAACCCAAATGGGCACGGCCTCGCCCGTCAAAGGATGAATTGCACTGAGCCCTGTGGCCATACCCTTCTTTTCCATCGTTGCCATATCCGCTTCAGCAACTTTGGCTTGCTTGCATTCTTCAATGAAATCAGCTAATTGAGGGTTATTGGCCGCAGCGGCCAAAGCCAAGGGATGTTGAGCCGCAACGGCCACATAAGTCACACCCATAAGGGTATCGGGGCGAGTGGTGAATACGGTTAAGCTTTCGCCGTCTGCTAAGCCAAATTGCAATTCAACGCCTTCAGAGCGTCCAATCCAATTTTCCTGCATGGTGCGAACTTGCTGCGGCCAACCAGGCATTTTGCTGATTTCATCTAATAGCTCATTCGCGTAATCAGTAATTTTTAAGAACCACTGATCAATATCGCGTTGTTCTACTAATGCGCCTGAGCGCCAGCCCCGCCCATCAATGACCTGCTCGTTAGCCAATACGGTATTATCGACCGGATCCCAATTTACCGTGGATTTTTTGCGGTAAACCAAGCCTTTTTTATACAGCTCCGTGAAAAACCACTGCTCCCAGCGATAATATTCTGGCTTGCAAGTCGCCAATTCGCGCGACCAATCAATCGCTAGTCCCATGGACTGCAATTGGCTACGCATATAATCAATATTTTTATAGGTCCATTTAGCGGGTGCCGTTTTATTTTTAATCGCGGCATTTTCTGCAGGTAATCCGAAAGCATCCCAACCCATGGGCTGTAATACATTTTTACCCTGCATACGCTGAAAACGTGCAATCACATCACCGATGGTATAATTGCGCACATGCCCCATGTGTAGTACACCGCTCGGATAAGGGAACATCGACAGGCAGTAGTACTTTTCTTTATTCGGATTTTCAGTGACTTGAAAAGTATTATTTTCTTTCCAGAAAGCCTGTACAGCGGGCTCTAAAGTTTTTGGATTATATTGTTCTTGCATACGGCTTCATTCTACGCGCTGGGTAAAACGCGAAGAATACAAAGCTTGGCGCTGGATTGCTAGCAATCGCTGAGTGTTTGCTAGCCTAAGGTTTTAAAAAATCCCAAGGCTAGCACGACGGAGAGGAGAACTGCGTTAGTAGGTACTGTAAGTAACACCGGTGCTTACATTGGTACTTTGTAAGTCACCCCCTACATATTCCCATTCGCCACGAATGCTGAGGTTATCGGTCATTTTCATTTGGGCGCCCGCACCGATTAACATATCCGTACCACTGGAGTTCACGGTATTGCTACCAGATTTAGAGCTCCATGCAGCAAAGCCAAGTTTGCCGAAGGCATCGATATTAGGTTGAACGGGGTAAAAGCCTAGTACAGAACCTGACCATGCTGTCGTTTTAATTTGGATATTGGTGTTGTCAGAGGCTGTAGCGCGGCCATTCATTAAGCTTTGATAGCCTGCTTCTATCGCAACAGAAGGCAGCGGCTTATAACCGACAAAGCCTTTCCAGGTGATACAGCTTAGGTCGTCGTTATCGGCACATAAATCATAGGCATCACCTAACATATAGCCGCTGCCAGCGCCGACATAAAAACTGCCTGTAGGATCTGTTTCTTCAGTTTGAAACGTATAGTCATAAGCAAATGCTGGCGCTTGTAGCAACACTAAACTGAGTAGCCCAGCCAATCGAATAGATATCATATTGTAGATCCCTTGTGGTTTTTATTGGGTCGGGATGTTAATGGGGGTCTAGTCATAAAGGTCTAGTACTCTCATACTAGACCTTGGGATTTCTGTTACATCGTTGAATAAGTTGCACCGACTGACAAAAGATCATGAGTCATGTCGACGTCATTATCACTGGTCACATCTACACGTTCCCATTCACCACGAATACCTAAATTATCAGTGAATTTATAGCTAGCACCAACACCATAAATTAAGCCGGTACCTTCTTCAGAGCCTAGATCAGCCTCAGCTTTAGTAGTTTTGTCTTCTAACGTATAATCAGAGGTCAGTTTGATACCGCCAGCTTTACCAAATACTTCTAAATTATCCATGACCGCAACGTTAGCAACGCCCATTAAAGCTAAGCCGGTGGTTTCGCTAGCGAATGTTCCAGTCCAAGATTTTTTATCCTTATCAATAAAGGTAATGTCTTCTTCTTCGACAGGGCCTAGATTGTAATAGCCACCTTCTAGGGCAAACATATCAGTGAAACGATAACCCGCAAAAGCTTTCCAACCGGTACCTGTACAAGAGTCATCAACGGCTTTCGAGGTAGTAGCATCGACTGCAAAACAATCGCGAGAGGCTTGGCCTACGCTACCACCAAAATACATACTACCAGCGCTTTCTGGATTGTTACCGCCTAGTAAAGCACCACCACCTGCTTGAGCTGCCGATGCGCCAAATAGGCTCATGGCTAATAAAGAAGCTAACGCTGCGTATTTCATGGGATCCCCTATTGAATTTATAGTTATTTAATACATCAATAAGTTTTATTGATTATGCGCATTGTGAAACGTGGCAAGTGCTTTTGCAATGGACAGGCGGTAGCTTCCGATAAGTGGTGGAAATACAACAGCTTATATTATAACCAGCCTTTATGTTTAAAAAATAAATAAGGTGCAAGTCCCGCGATAATCATCAAACTTAAGGCCCAAGGATAACCTATTAACCATTCTAATTCGGGCATGTGTTTAAAGTTCATTCCATAAATACTAGCGACTAAAGTAGGCGGTAAGAAAACGACAGCCGCGATGGAAAAGATTTTAATAATTTTATTCTGTTTGATATTAATAAAACCTTGGGTTGAGGCCATGAGGAAGTTAATTTTATCAAATAGAAAAGTCGTGTGTGACATCAAGCCTTCAATGTCACGCATGACTTCGCGCAAAGTTTCAATATGTTCTGGATGATCACGTAAATGGCGTAGTAAGAATGAAATATCACGCTGGGTGTCCATTAAACAAAGGCGAATTTTTCCATTACTATCTTCTAAACGCGCTAATTCACTAATGGAATGTTCTAAATCACTGTCTTCTTCTTCGAGTACATGATAACTAATTTCTTCTAATTCATGATGCACATCTTCTAAATAGTCAGCATGATTTTCGACTTTATGTTCGAAAATGGTAACTAATAGTTCAGTAGCATCGCGGCAGGTAACTTGTCCCCGTTTAGCGCGCAAACGAAATAGGCGAAAGTCAGGAAGTTTTTCGTCGCGAATGGTAATTAACCGTTCGTTTTGTAAAATAAAAGCGACAGAGGCCGTATTATGCCGCCCATCTTCTTGATACATAAACAAAGCGTGAACATGCATCCCCGCCTGATCGATAAAGCAACGTGCTGACGATTCGATCTCGTCAACATCCTCGGACTCAGGTAAATCAGTATGCAGGAGGGATTCTAAGAGTGGTAAAGAATCTTCGTCGGGATCACAAATATCAATCCAACTTACCCCCACTAATTGCTCATTGAGCTGCCCCGTTTGTAGCGGAGTTTCACGGATCATGCTGTTATTATCGATAGTGAATAGTCGCAACATAACGCATCCTCAATTAGGGCGGGGAAAGAGGGCTGATTCTAGCTTAGAACGATGACAGTTAGACAAAAAAATATACTAATGGTTAGCGGCTAATACTCGCACTATTAGCCGCTAACGCTAGCGTAACTATTCACACGCAGGACAAGCACCTGTGCCGCAAGCTGGGGCAGGGCTAGTATCTTTATCATTCGAAGCTAAATTCCGTTTTTCGCCACTTTTAAAGTCGGTTTCATACCAACCACTACCGCCTAAACGAAACGCGGGCGCGGTAACTTGTTTGCTCAGTGCTGAAGCATGGCAGCTTGGACATTCTATTAAGGGTGAGTCGCTAATTTTTTGAATAGCTTCTAGTTGATGACCACACGCATTGCATTGATAAGCATAAATAGGCATAAATTAGTTTCTCCTGATATTCCAAAATGGCTCAATCATAGGTAGCTTACACGCTAATTTCAACGTGCAGTACTATAGGGGCAGCTTATGCAATTTCAATCGTGGGATACCTTATGCGTAATATCTTAGTCACTGGCTGTTCAAGTGGTATTGGTTATTGTGTCGCGAAAGGCTTACGCGAGCGTGGTTATCAGGTGTTCGCGACTGCGCGTAAACCTGATGATATTCAACGTCTTGAATCGGAGGGTTTTAAGGTCATTCCTTTGGAGTTGGCAGATCCTACCAGCGTGGAGGATTGTGCGCGTGAGCTCATGTTGCGTACCAATAGTGACGTTTATGCGGTATTCCATAATGGCGCTTATGGGCAAGCGGGGGCTTTAGAAGATATTAGTCGCGCGGTCTTGGAGAAACAGTTTGCGGCTAATGTGTTTGGGTGGCATCAATTGAATAATCTCCTGATTCCACTGATGCGGCATCAAGCGCAGGGGCGTATTATTTTTAATAGCTCTCTTTTGGGATATGTGAGTTTACCATTCCGTGGTGCTTATAATGCCAGCAAACATGCTATTGAAGGCTTGGCAGATACCTTGCGTTTGGAGTTAAACCAAACCGGTATCCACGTGGTGCTGATTGAGCCAGGGCCTGTTACTAGCCGCTTTAGGCCTAATGCTTTGAAATCGTTGTTGGAGCACGTCGATATTGAGCGCAGCGTGCATCGGCATAAATACCAAGGTGCAATTAAACGTTTAGAAAAGGCAGGACCTGCTGCACCTTTTACTTTGCCACCCGAGGCGGTATTAGAAAAAGTGATCCATGCCCTAGAAAGTGAAACACCGAAAGCACGTTATCGAGTGACCTTCCCGAGCCATTTATTTGCTGTCTTAAAACGCCTGTTATCAACGCGTTGGCTGGATAAGGTGTTATTGCATGTATCGCGTAAAGAAAACCAGTAGGAATGGACTATGAGCGAAGTGATTGAGTATTTATTTTTTACCCGTCCTATGGCTGATCGTTTTGCCGATCAATTGAAAGCACGCCGTCTAGACTATGCCGAAGTGGCGGAGTCCGTCCAAGAAGCCATCGTCTTTCAACTCCATGAGAATTTGGATGAAGACACGTGGGATGAGTTGGATGAACTCTATGACGAGTTAAGTGCCCAAGATCAAGCCTTGCTAGAGTCTGGTATGATCGATGAGACGGCAGCCAGTGCAGCGGGTCTGTATTTGCAATTAGCTGATGGCCGTCAAACCATTGCGAAAGTAAATCCTGAGTTAGTGAATCGTATTTTAACGGTGTTGAGTTTGGATGAGCTGAATCAATTCTTGGAAGTCATTGTAAGCAGTGTAGAAAATCCCGATGATTCAGCCATTTGCCAAACACATTAAGCTGTAAAAGAGCATTGCTTTTACAATGCTCTTAAAATCCAATTAGTTAGAGCAAGATTTAGTTAATACAGCCCACACCGTGTGCGGCGAAATAGTTTTATTGACGCGCGCCATTTTGATCCACAGTAAAGTCATGTGCTCCAAATGCAGGGCTTGGTCTAAACCACCGACGTCCAACGCCTGCCAACCCAGTTGTTCAATTAAATGCCCTACCGTTTTTTTCGCAGTCGCATCATTGCCACAATACAACATAGCAGGTTTAACTGGGCTATCTGGGAAGGCATTGTCCTCAAAATTCTCAAACCCATAAATGGTAAAAGCTTTGACCACCTGTGTATCCGGTAAAAGATTTTGTATCGCCTGTGAACCAGAGTGGGTACTGTTTAAACCATGAGTCAGATTGGGGCCAACCGGATTTGTGCAGTCTACTAAAACTTTACCTTTAAGCTCATGAGCTAAAGCGCTTAATGCCGCCTCATTAGCCTGATAAGGCGTGGCTAGAAATACCACATCAGCCTGTTCAACGGCTGTTTTAGGTGAAGCAACTTGCAAATATTGATTACGTGCTAAGGCTTTTTGCACACTGTCTGACTGAGGATCTTGCGCGGCTAAACTAACGTCATGGCCGAGTTTTTGCAAATGATCAGCAAGTGGAGCGCCAACATTACCATAGCCGATAAAAGCGATTTTCATCGTTATTTTTCCTTATGAAATTATAGACCTAATGCTGCAACGACCGCTTGTGCAGTGGCTTCACCCGAAAAGTTTTGTTGCCCCGTAATTAAATTGCCATCACGCACGGCAAAACTCCGCCACAACCCAGCTTGGATGAAATTAGCACCTAAATCCTTGAGTTTGTCTTCGATACGCCACGGCATAATATGCTGGTCACGAGGCAATAAACCATAATTCCACACCGCATTATCGGCAAAATCCTCCTCCACATTGGCAAAGCCCGTCACGGTTTTACCTTTGACTAAGTATTCGCCATTACTCAATTTGGCGTAAGCTAAAACGGCTGTACCATGGCACAAAGCGGCAGTGACTTTACCGGCTTCATAGAATTCGACAAATTTTTGATGGAGGTCGACGGCCTTATCAAAACTAAACATCGGGGCTTGCCCACCTGCCACCACAATAGCCTCAAAGTCATTCAAGTTTATATCAGACACTTTACGCGTATGTTGTACTAAAGCCATTAATTCAGGGGTATGAATAAAACCTTGGCTGATCAAGTCGGTTTTGCTGTAGCCACTCGCATCATTGGGATCACTCATCGCATCGGCGACACAAGCGCCACCGTCAGGACTAAAAATTTCAACCTCGTAGCCATGCTCAACAAAAACATAATAAGGATGGCTTAATTCACTCCACCAAAAACCTACTGGCCAGCCGGTCGTGGTAGAAGTTGCGGGGTTGGCGATCACTAACGCAATCCATTTTTTAGCTTGAGGATTGACACTGTTTGCATCTTTTAAGCTCATTTCTTTACATCCCTTGTTTTTCGGTGTGGCTAGTATTACTGTTCTTGTGAAAAACAAAAATGATGCATTTCAGGATTATTTGTTAACGAATAGGATAACAATGGAGTTAAATCAGCTCAAAGTTTTCACTCGTGTTGTACAAACGGGCAGCTTTACCCGAGCCGCCGAACAATTAGCGAGCCAGAAGGCCTATGTATCGCGAGTCGTCAGTCAGTTGGAGCAAGAGCTCGGTTTGCGTTTGTTAGCGCGTAGTACGCGAGCCTTATCGTTAACGGAAGTTGGGCGCGAGTTTTATGAGCGCGCCATCAATATTTTAAGTGCGGTGGAAGCGACAGAAAGTCTGGCGCAACAGGTGCAAGGGGAGCCTCGCGGTATTTTGAAACTAAGCTGCGGCACTGAATTTGGCATGATTGCCGTCAGTGATTGGATCAATGGGTATTTAAAGCGTTATCCTCAGGTACAAGTAGAGGCCGATTTCAGCAACCGATTAATTGATTTGGTACACGAAGGTTTTGATTTAGCGATTCGTTTGGGGGAATTGCCAGACTCTAGTTTAGTTTCGCGCAGTTTAGGTAAATTGCATTATGGATTGTTTAGTGCGAGCGACTATCCTTTTAATAATCCTCGCATTTTGCACCCTAAAGAACTCGAAGAAGAACACTTGATTGTGTTTAATAACATACGGCGCACCACTCACTGGGAACTCAGTCAAGGCGAGCATCTTGTGCAGGTTCAACATAAACAGGTACGCCTAAGAGTCAATAACAGTTTTGCAGCGCGTGATGCAGCCATCCAAGGACTAGGTATCGTCCAATTGCCTCTAGTCGTTGCGCAACCCGCGCTTGTAGTAGGCCAACTAAAGCCTGTTTTACCGGCTTGGCAGCCGCCTATTGTGCCAATTCACGCTGTCTTTGCCAGTTCACGTTATCTAACACCGAAAGTACGCTGTTTTATTGATTATGCTTTAGCGGCTTGTGCCAACTGGTTAAAGCCGAATTAAACAGGTAAGTGTTTTTGCAAAATTGCATAAAGCTCAGGCCGATGTAAGCGTATTTCCTCAGTATTAAGCCCTTCTAAGGAATGCGGATACTTAAGCCATTCGCTAGTCTCGTGAATGTAATAATCTGGCGCTCGTTCGGTCTGACGGCGACTGGGTTTGTAGTAGGGGACGGCGACACGAATGTCGTGTGGCGTATTTAAACGGGCGCGGCGGCGTAATTCATTAATGATGGCTTCAATCGAACGTCCGGTATCAAACACATCATCCACAATTAATAAACGATCTTCATAGCGGACATTTTTTACTAGATAATTTAAACCAAAGACTCGAATTTCGCGCGCTTGTTGATCGATGCCGCTATACGAGGCGGTGCGAATCGCAATATGGTCTGCTTCAACGCCATGAAACTGTAAATACTCTTGTACGGCAATGCCAATCGGCGCACCACCCCGCCATAAGGCAATAATAAAGGTAGGTTGAAAGCCACTTTGCAAGATTTGTTGTGCGAGCTGAAATGAGTCTTCCAATAAACCTTGGGCGCTTAAATAACGTTTTTGGCTCATGTGTGGCTCACAGTGCGGTGGAAATCCGTTATAGTGGCGACTTTAACCCCATTTGGCAATCTGCTCATGCAAACACCCGCGACTAAACGCTTTCTGGATGAAGAAACGCTAATTTTAGATGCCTTCCGCCTTGGGGTGCAGATTTTTGAGTCGGGTTTTCGTCCAAGCTTTATTGTTGGTATTTGGCGTGGGGGGAGTGCTATTGGGATTTATGTGCAGGAATGTTTGCAAACCTTAGGGGTGCAAACGGATCATATTTCTCTGCGTACCTCCTACCAAGGTCAGCCTTCTTATGGTGCAATGCTGGCACAAGCCGGCACTGGGATTCGGGTGCATGGCTTGCAGTATTTACTGGAGTCTTTGAATGTGGATGACAGCTTATTGCTGGTTGATGATGTGTTTAGCTCAGGTCGCTCGGTGGAAGCCGTGTTAAAACGTCTCGAAGTGAATTTAAAGCGTAACATGCCGAAGCAGGTGCGCATTGCGACTTTATGGGAGCGTCCTGCGTTTCGTCAGACCGATTTTCGACCTGATTTTGTTTTACGCCAAACGGATGATTGGCTGGTGTTTCCTTATGAGCTTAGTGGCTTAACCCGTGAAGAAATCGCGGAGCATAAGCCTTTCGTATTGCCATTCTTAATGCCACTCAATCCATGAATCAGCTAAAAATCTTAGCAGGATTCATGAGATTATAAGGATCGAGCGCTTGCTTAATGCTAAGCATCACATCTACAGCCTCACCGAGCTCTTTACGCAAATACGCTTGTTTACCTTGGCCGATGCCATGTTCGCCGGTGCAAGTGCCTTCCATGCTAATAGCGCGTTCGCTAATGCGCGCTAAAAAAGCTTCCACACATTCAATTTCATGCGCATCTTTTGGATCGACCATTAAGCACACATGAAAATTACCATCGCCTACATGCCCCACAATCGTCGCAATGAGTTGCGATTCCTCCAAATCTAAGCGTGTTTGCTCTACGCATTCTGCTAGGCGTGAAATAGGGACACAGGCATCACTGACATAGGCTTGAGCTTGGGGGCGTAGTAATTGTGTCGCGAAATAGGCGTTATGCCGTGCTTTCCACAATTGTTTCAACGCCGACTCATCGCTACTCCATTGAAAAGGTTCTGCACCTTGTTCTTCCGCAATCGCTGCGAATTGTTCGGCCTGTTGCTTAACATGCGTGGCGCTGCCGTGAAATTCGACAAATAACGTTGGTTTTTCTGGCATGGCCAGTTTGGAATATTGATTACAAGCACGAATTTGCAGGGGGTCGAGTAATTCAAGACGCGATACCGGAATGCCACTTTGAATTGTCATAATCACCGCGTTACACGCATCTAAAATGCTAGGAAAGGCACACACACCACCAGCAACTTGTTCGGGCCGCGCAAATACTTTTAAGGTTAGCTCAGTAATAATACCCAAGGTGCCTTCTGAGCCAATGAATAAATGCGTCAAATCGTAGCCCGCAGCACTTTTCTTAGCGCGGCTTGCGGTACGAATTAAACGCCCATCGGCTAGTACTACTTCCAAGTTTAAGACGACATCTTTCATCGTCCCGTAGAGTACCGCATTGGTACCGGATGCACGTGTTGATGCCATGCCACCTAAGCTTGCATTAGCGCCCGGATCAATCGGAAAAAATAAACCGGTGTGACGTAGTGCCGTATTGAGCGCTTCGCGGGTTACCCCGGGTTGGAGTGTTACGGCTAAATCGTCTTGATGAATCGTTATTATTTGATCCATACGTGAAGTATCAATGCAAATACCACCTTGTGGGGCATTTACTTGACCTTCTAGCGAACTACCGGTACCAAAGGGAATCAGGGGGCAACGATACTCGTGACAGATATTGACCGCATCGATCACCATTTGCTTATTTTCGGCAAATAACACGCCATCGGCAGGTTGATTCGGAAGCCAAGTTTGGGTGTGCGCGTGCTGAGTGCGTAGGGTGAGATTGGTCGTAAATTTATCACCAAACTGTTGCTGAAACGTATTGATCAGCGCTGATTTTGTTGAGGATTCCATCTGTCCCTCCATGGCATTAATCAGACAGATCATGGCGGGAATAGGCGAAATGTCAAGCGCTTACCGTAATCCTAGACATTGTTTAATACTGGCTGTTTATGATTAACGTATAAACTTATGACAAGCTAGTTCAAAAGCGAATAAAATACGAACTTAGTAGTAAGCTCAACACCTGAATACCAGAAGCCTTTAAGATGACTACAATGAAATCCTTGAGTGTCCCGCACCCCTTTCCTTACCAAGGTAGTAAGCGTGGCATTGCGCACGCTATTCTTAATTATTTTCCTACGGATGTGCAGTGTTTGATTGAGCCATTTTGTGGGTCAGGTGCAGTATCTATTGCGGCTGCCACTCAGGGGCTGGCAAAACAGTTTGTTTTGAATGATTTAAACAAGCCACTCATGGACTTGTGGCGCGCTATTCTTGAAGCTCCTAACGACCTTAGCAATAGCTATGAGCGTCAATGGTTGGAACAACAGCCAGACCTAAAGTCCTATTTTTTTAAAGTACGGGATGCGTTCAATCAGAGCGCACAAGCCCATCAATTACTGTATTTATTGGCGCGGATTGTCAAAGGTGCAGTTCGCTATAATTCAGAGGGTAAGTTTAATCAAAGTGCGGATAATCGCCGTGCTGGGATGAGACCAAACACCATGCGGCAAAACCTTCTTGCTGTCTCAGCATTGTTGAACCATAGAACGCTCTTAAGTGCTTCGGATTTTCGTGAAACCCTAAGCATGGCTAAGCCACAGGATTTGGTTTATCTGGATCCACCTTATCAAGGGACTTCATTCACTAGAGATTCGCGCTATTTAGCAGGCATTTCTTACGCTGAGTTGGTGGAGAGACTTTACCACTTGAACACACTAGATATTTCTTATCTGCTAAGCTATGACGGTGTGACCGGCACTAAGGTATACGGAAAACCATTACCCCTTGATCTTGAACTCAAGCACGTAGCACTGGCTGCGGGACGGTCTAGTCAAGCGACTCTGCTAGGTAATAAGGCTGAAACCATAGAGTCTTTGTATTTGTCTCCGGCCTTAGTCAAACGCTTGAAGCATGACCATTCTTATCAAAATACACCCCATATCCTAGACCAACAATCGTTGGTATTAGTATGACCAAGCCAACATATCCCGTTGAGTTTTTAAAAATTCTGCAAAGTGTGAGCGCGAAACGTCCTAAAACGGTTATTGATCATATTTTGCAGCATGGTCAGATCAGTACTGAGGAGCTGAAAAATATTTACGGTTATAACCATCCACCACGTGCTATTAGAGATGTTCGTGAGCAAGGCATTCCTATTGATATGTTTCGCGTCACTGGCTCGGATGGTAAAGCGATTGCAGCTTATAAGTTCGGTGACCCAGCAAAAGTACGTAATGCACAACTTTCTGGAAGGACAGTATTTTCTGCGAAACTGAAGGAGGCTTTACTAGAAAGGCATGGTGCACGCTGCAATATTTATTTGAAAGTTTTTCCCGTTCGGGAGCTGCAAATTGATCATCGAATACCGTTTGAGATTATGGGTGATTCCGATAGCGTAGCCAGCAACATAGACGGGTATATGTTGCTTTGCGCTTCTGCTAATCGAGCTAAATCTTGGAGTTGTGAAAATTGTCCAAATTGGCATGAGAAACAGGCGATAGTTTGCAAAACTTGTTACTGGGCTTTTCCAGAGTGTTATAAACATATTGCGCTGCGCCCTATGCGACGCCTAGATTTATTATGGGATGGTGAAGAGGTTGCTGATTATGATCGCCTAATCGAGGCAGCCTCAATGGTGCAAGAGGATGCACCAGAATATGTCAAGCAAGTGTTACGTAAGCATTTAACTGAAAAATAAAATTGTTTCTCCTCCTTAACGCGATGAAGCATTAAGGTGGATTTCTTACAATTAAAGCGTTACTTAATGCGTTACGCGTGATTTGCCATTGCTAGTAATAATCTTCACAGCGTCGCCTGGTTTAAATTCTTGATCGGCTAATTGCGCAATGGCAACAGCTTTGCCGTTTTCGAGTTTTAAAGTGATTTCAATGCCGATTTGCGCATCAGCTGTTTTGTCAATAATCCCGCCAATGGCACTACCTGCGACAGCGCCAGCCACGCCGCCTACAATCGAACCTTTGCCTTGCCCTAAATCGCTACCCGCCACACCGCCAATGATCCCACCGGCTACTTGTCCTGCTTCCGCTGAGTTTTGTTGAATGACGACATCACGCACGCTAACCACCGTAGCAAATTGCACCTCTTGTAAAGTGCCGGTTTGGGTGGTGGTATAGGTGTTGCTGGAAGGTGGATTATTGTTACAAGCGCTAATAGGCAAGGCTAGCAATAGCCCGATTGCCGCCTGAGAAACCAAGCTCGATTTCATGAAACAACCCCATTTAATTTTGCTATTGTGTTTAAAAAAATAAGTTGATGCGCTAGTGTAGAACCTAAGCCCCAGAAACAAAAGTTTTTAGCGTGTGCCGGAATGGCCAAAACCACCGGTTCCCCGTATGGTGGGTTTGAACTCATCGACTTGAGTTAAAGTGACTTGTACAACCGGAACAAAAACTAACTGCGCAATGCGCTCGCCCGGCTCAATCACAAAGCTGGTTTTGCCACGATTCCAGCAGGAAATCATTAATTCGCCTTGATAATCTGAATCGATTAGTCCGACTAAATTACCCAAGACAATCCCATGTTTATGACCTAAGCCAGAGCGAGGTAAAATGACGGCTGCCAAGGCGTTATTATCGATATAAATGGCCATACCTGTGGGAATCAGTTGGGTATCGCCCGCGTGCAAAGTCAGCGCTTCATTCAAGCAAGCGCGTAAGTCCATACCAGCCGATCCCTCGGTGGCATAGGTAGGCAAGGGAAAGATTGAACCTAGGCGTGTGTCGAGGATTTTGAATTGTACCTTAGGGGTCATGCTTGCATTCCTTTCCATTGCTGATAACGTTGGCTAATAATAGCCATTAGCGCGCGTGCCAAGAGTTTTTTATCCATTTCGGGCAAACTTTGCGAGCCACCTTGCCAGACCACCTCTAAGGCATTGGTTGCGCGATCAAAACCTTTACCCTCAGCGACTGAGTTCGCGGCAATCATGTGGACACCTTTACGTTCTAATTTACCCCGCGCATATTCCATCAGATTTTGTGTTTCAGCCGCAAATCCTACCGTGAATAGCTTGGGATTTTCTTTTACCACCGTCACCAAAATATCGGTAGTGCGCGTCATTTCTAGCACCAATTGATCATTATTCTTTTTGATCTTTTGAGTCGCGACTTGTTTGGGCGTGTAGTCGGCTACGGCGGCGGTAGCAATGAAAATATCATTCAAACCCGCAGCGTAGCGGGTTGCTTCTAGCATATCTGCCGCACTTTCTACCCAAATACGCTCAACACCAAGGGGTGTATCTAAGGCGACAGGGCCAGAAATCAAGGTCACACTGGCACCAAATTCTTGTGCAGCCGCTGCTACCGCGTAGCCCATTTTCCCAGAGCTACGATTGGTTAAGAAACGTACCGGATCAATCGCTTCACGCGTAGGGCCAGCGGTTAGTAAGATACGAATACCACTCAATAACTGGGGCTGTTGTAAGGCGGCCAGTATCGCTTCGGGTTCTAGCATACGACCCATGCCCACATCGCCACAGGCTTGCACCCCTTGATCTGGACCTAGAATAGCCACACCGCGCGATTGTAGGCGTTGTAAATTAGCTTGCGTGGCCGGATGCTTCCACATTTGCTGATTCATTGCGGGCGCAAGATACAAAGGTGCTGCTGAGGCTAAACATAAGGTGGTAAGCAAATCATCAGCGTGGCCGTGCGCAAAACGTGCCATGAGATCAGCCGTCGCAGGAGCAATCACAATCATGTCAGCCCAACGTGCTAATTCAATATGCCCCATACCGGCTTCTGCGGCTGTGTCCAAAAGTGTAGTATGCACCGGGTGGCTGGAGAGGGCTTGAAAAGTGAGTGGCTGAATGAACTCGCAGGCCGCAGGTGTCATACAAACCCGTACTTGAGCACCTGCTTTAATCAGCAAGCGAGTCAGTTCAGCCGATTTATAAGCTGCAATACCGCCGCTTATCCCTAAAACAATGCGCTTGCCTAATAGAGCTGTCATAAAATTTACAATGTATATCCACAAACCATAATTAAAAACTAAATCCTAACGCCATGATACCTATTAAAGACTGGCCAGCCGATGAGCGGCCACGCGAGAAATTACTACTACGTGGTGCTCAGTCCTTATCCGATGCTGAACTCTTGGCGATTTTCTTGCGTACTGGCACGCGTGGCAAAACTGCTGTCGATTTAGCGCGCGAATTATTGCATGACTTCAATGGATTACGTGCTTTATTTGAAGCCGAAGAAGCACAATTTTGCCAAGCCAATGGTTTAGGACAAGCAAAATTCGTGCAAATGCAAGCCGTCTTGGAAATGTCCCGTCGTTATTTGCGCGAACGCTTAAAACGCGGTGACGTTTTATCCGATCCGGATGCGGTACGTCTATATCTCTTGGCTAAATTACGGGATCAACCGGCTGAAGTATTTGCTTGTGTCTTCTTAGATAATCGCCACCGTGTGATTGCGTTTGAGGAGTTATTTTTTGGCACGATTGATAGTGCCAGTATTTATCCCCGCGAAGTAGTGCGCCGCGTGATGAAACACAATGCGGCGGCGGTGATTTTTGCACACAACCATCCCTCTGGTGTGGCCGAGCCGAGTCAGGCCGATGAGCGGATTACCCAAAAATTAAAAGACGCTTTAGCGTTATTGGACGTGCGGGTATTGGATCATTTTGTAATTGGTGATCAAGTCGTGTCATTTGCAGAACGAGGATTGTTATAAAATCACATCCCTAGGGAGGCAAGCTAATATTTATTAGGCGCCTCCGTAATGTCTTGTTTAAATTCTGCTGCCAAGGCCACCGCCGATCTAGCTAACAATAAAGTGTCCACGCCTACTGCAATGAAGTTAGCTCCTTGTGCTTGATAATGGCGTGCTAGTTTAGGATCAACAGAAAGAATGCCAGCAGCCTTACCCGCTTGGCGGATTTTGTGTAAGGCTTGTTCAATGGCAGCGCTTACCTCGGGATGATTGGGCTGGCCTAGATGCCCAAATGAGGCGGCTAAGTCCGCAGGGCCAATAAATACACCATCAATGCCATCCACTTGCAAAATAGCGTCTAAGTTGTCTAAGCCTTTGCGGTTTTCGACTTGTATCAGTAAACAAATTTCATGATCGGCTGTTTGTAGATAATTCGGAATACGTCCCCAATTGGCAGCACGCGCTAAGGCTGTTCCCACACCACGGATACCACGTGGCGGATAATGACAGGCTGCTGCAAGCATCGCCGCTTGCTCGCTGGTTTCCACCATCGGAATCAAGAGGGATTGTACGCCAATATCCAGCCATTGCTTAATAATGCTAGGCGTGCCTTCAACCGGACGTGCTAGGACTTGAGTAGGGTAGGCGGCAGTAGCTTGTAATTGATGCAAGATAGTACGCATATCATTGGGTGCATGTTCCCCATCTAATAAAATCCAATCGAAGCCTGAGCTGGCCGCTATTTCCGCACAAATGGGATCAACTAAACCTACCCAAAGACCATATTGGACTTGTTGTGCTTGAAGGGCTTGCTTAAAGTGATTTTTAGGTACTTGCATGATAATCCTTAAACAAAACGGCAGGCGATAGCCCCTAATGACCCATAATCGACATGAAAGGTGTCGCCAGCGCGTGCAGGCACAGGGCGCGTGAATGAACCTGCTAAAATAATTTCACCGGGCTTGAGTGCAATATCATGTTTGGCGAATTTATGGCATAGCCAGACAATACCATTCACGGGATTATTTAACACACCCGCAGCGACACCCGTTTCCTCAATAACACCATTACGATACAGCAAAGCGGCAGCCCAACGTAAATCAATCTCGGAAGGTTTTACGGCGCGACCACCTAATACAATACCCGCGTTGGCGGCATTATCGGAAATGGTATCGAAGACTTTGCGCGGGCGTTTCGATTCTGGATCGACGCGATGGCAACGCGCATCAATAATTTCTAGTGCAGGGATCACATAGTCGGTGGCATTTAAGACATCAAAACAGGTAACTTGCGCACCTTTTAAGGGTTTGTGCAAAATAAACGCTAGTTCGACCTCAACCATAGGTGCAATGAAGCGTTGCATAGGAATATCTGAGCCTTCATGAAACTGCATATCGTCCAAGAGTGTGCCAAAGTCTGGCTCATCAATCTGTGAAGATTGTTGCATGGCCCGTGAAGTGAGGCCGATTTTACGCCCCAAAATCTGACGGCCTTCACTTATTTTGTGCTCCACCCATGCTTGTTGAATGGCATAGGCATCGTCCACATCCATAGTGGTGTGATCAAGGCTCAGTTGGCGTATTGGCGTGCGTTGTTTTTCCGCTGTGTCTAGGCTTAAGGCAGCTGCACGAATTTGCTCAGGACTTAAATTCATACCTGACCTTCTTTCGCTTTGAAGCGCTCATGAACGTTATTATGTTTCCATGTACCCAATTCATTAAATTCATTCAAAGCCATGGAAAGCGCGATATAACGCTTGGCAAATTGCGCTGCAAAATGCGCTTTCACTACGTCAAAGATGGCATCACCCGCTGTTTTACGTTGCGCTGGCGTACGTCCTTGCCCAATCGTTAGGGTAATATGCACAAAGGCATAATCCTCTTCGTCATCTGCCATGCAATAGTCAGTCAGTTCAATCGCACGCGAACGAATCCCACCCACCGGAAAAATGCTGCCTTGCGCTATCATGGTTTGATTAAGCTTACGTAATAGTTGCGGTATAGCGGCTTCAGCTTTTAAATTGCTGGTGTATTCAAGGACAAGGTGCGGCATAGCTTACTCCCTTGGGATGCCGGAAACCGGAAAAATTACATTGATTTGGCCTGTGCCAGAGCTACCGAAGTAGGGAGTGATTACCTCGGCCTTTCCGTTATATTTATCCCAGCCTAAAGCGCCTAATAGCATTGCGGTATCGTGCATAAATCCTTCTCCCATGCACTTTTCGGCATATTCCGGTAGCATTTCGGTAAAAGTTTGCCATTCACCGTTTTCCCACAGCTCCACCACGCGTCGATCCACCAGCTCCAAAAAAGGCGACCAGACCTTGTGAAGGTATTGCTCAGAAACACCATTTTGGGCAAACCGATGCGATAAAGAACCGCTAGCAAAAATCGCTACTGTCCCCTGATAATCCTGCTCAATCGCTTCACGAATGGCCGCGCCTAAGCGCGCGCTATCCGCTAAATTGTGTACGGTGCATAAAGCAGAAACTGAGACTACTTTAAAATGACGATCTTGATTCATATAGCGCATAGGAACGAGTGTGCCATATTCCAAAGACAAGCTAGTGTCTGAATGGGCGCGTGCATTAACACAGGCATTGGTCGCTGCTTTGGCTAGTGATTCCCCTAGCTCCACATTGCCATCGTATTCATAAGGCATATTTTTAATAAAGTGTGGCAATTCATTACTGGTATAAATGCCTTTAAAATGTGCTGCATTATTAATATGATAGCCCGAATTCACTAGCCAATGCGTGTCGAATACCACAATCGTATCAACGCCTAAGGCACGGCAGCGGCGACTTATTTCATAATGCCCCTCAATCGCGGCTTGGCGGCAACCCTGATGTTTGCCGGTCAATTCAGATAAATACATCGATGGGACATGCGTAATTTTTGCTGCTAGCGCTAAATTGCCCATAAATGCCCCTCACGCGCCCCAACGAGGAATGTGGTGATGTCCCAAGGAAATACACACGTTTTTTGGCTCAGTGAAAACTTCATAGCTCCAGTGCCCCCCTTCGCGACCTGTGCCAGAAGCTTTTGTGCCACCAAAGGGTTGGCGTAAATCGCGCACATTTTGGCTATTCACAAACACCATACCTGCTTCCAAGCCACGTGCCATGCGCAAAGCACGCCCAGTACTTTCAGTCCACACATAAGATGACAAACCATAGTCGGTGTCATTGGCGATTTGTAGGGCGTGAGCTTCGTCCTTAAATGGAATAATGCAAGCGACCGGGCCGAAAATTTCGTCTTGCGCGATTTTCATTCGATTATCTACATCCGCAAATACTGTGGCTTCGACCCAATGACCGTTTTTAAATTTATCTGGCAAAGTGGGCACGCCACCACCTGTGACTAAGCGTGCGCCTTCACGAATGCCCGTTTCAATATAGCCAGTGACTTTTTTCCAGTGATCGCGACTAATCAAAGGGCCAATAATCGTTTGGGGATCATGAGGATCACCCACTCGCAGCTTTTTCGCACGTTCTGCAAAGTGTTCCACGAACTGATCATAAATCGTTTCTTGGACTAAGATGCGTGAACCAGCGGTGCAGCGTTGTCCATTATTAGAAAAAATCATGAAGATAGCAGAGTCTAAAGCGCGTTCTTGATCAGCATCAGCGAAAATAATATTCGGGGATTTGCCACCTAATTCCATTGAGAATTTTTTCAAGCCAGCACGCTGCATGATTAAATTGCCGGTCATGGTGCTGCCGGTAAAGGAAACTGCACGCACATCTTTGTGGCGCACCAAGGCATCACCAGCCGTATTGCCAAAGCCATGTACTACATTGAACACCCCTTTAGGAATACCTGCCTCTAAGGCTAATTTGCCCAAATAATCAGCGGTTAGCGGGGATAATTCCGACATTTTTAACACGGCGGTATTACCCAAAGCAAGCGCGGGTGCGGTTTTCCAAGTAGCGGTCATGAATGGCACATTCCACGGTGAAATGAGTGCGCAGACACCGACTGGTTGGAAAAGCGTGTAGTTAAGGTGTTGGTCATCCGATTGATAGCAGTCACCATCCATACGCACGCATTGTTCGGCAAAGAAATTGAAATTATGCGAGGCGCGTGGAATGAGGGCTTTGGCTGTTTGCCCAATGACCTGACCACAATCATCGGTTTCGAGTTTAGCGATTTCGGGGACATGCTGATCGATTAACTCACCCAAACGGCGCATTAATTTGGCGCGCTCTGCGGCAGGTTTATTGGCCCATGCTGGAAAAGCTTGTTTGGCAGCAGCAACCGCAGCCTTGACTTCTTCCTGACCGCCAGACGCTACTTCATCCAGCACTGCATTAGTAGCAGGATTCAGCGTTTCGAAGGTTTGGGCACTTTCAATAAATTCGCCATTAATCAAATGTTTAATCATTTATGTATTACCTATACGGTGCTGTCCAAACCAAGTCACATCATCCACGATGGTATTGACTAAACGCCCAATTTTTTCAATTTCGGTGACCACTTCATCGCCTACTTTTACATCCGCAAGACCTTCCGGTGTGCCGGTAAGAATGATGTCACCCACATTTAAAGTCATGAATTCGGATAAATAAGCAATTAAATAGGGAATATCGAAAATCATGTCGCGTGTCGTACCACTTTGTGTTTGTTGCCCATTAACAAAACTTGCTAATTTCAAATCCATCGGATTCGGAATATCCTGCGCTTCGACCAACCAAGGGCCTAAAGGGGTGCAGGCATCACGGTTTTTCACACGCAAATTGGGGCGGTAGTAGTTTTCCAAATAATCACGAATCGCATAATCATTCGCGACGGTATAACCCTGCACATAGTGATAAGCATCTTCAGATTTAATGTGTTTGCCTTTGCGTCCAATCACGACCGCTAACTCGCACTCATAGTGCATGAACGTTGCATCGGCAGGGCGACGGGTAAGCGCGCGATGGCCGACAAAGGTATTAGCACCTTTTAAAAAAATCAGCGGTTTTTCAGGGGCTTTAAAAGATAGTTCGGCTGCATGATCGGCGTAATTTAAACCTAAGGCGAATACGGTTTGCGGCTCTACAGGGGGCAACCACATCACTTCGCTTTCATTTACTAAACGTCCATCTGGCAGTTGAACTTGGCCTTCTTTCTCCGTCACGGTGTGGATGGAAGCATTCCATACAATACGCCCGTATTTCATGCGGCGGCCTCCACCTTAAAATGCAAGGACTCAAGCCCTTCAATGCTAATCTGTACGTTATCACCGCTTTGTGCCTGTGGCGCGCGATAAGGCACACCGATAAGTAATACATCACCTCGGTTTAAGGTAATAAATTCGCTGATATCTTGGAGAAGTTGCGGGATTGAGCGCAGTGCATCACTTATCGAGCGTGTTGACACTATTTGATCGTTAATTAGAGTGTGAAGCGATAAGGGCATTAAATGCTGCACTTCAGACCATGGGCTTAGGTGTGTAGCCATTGGGCAGGCGCCATCGAAACATTTTTCACGGATGGCGGGGCGATAGTAACTGTCATGCGGCAAACTTAAATCCGCAACGCTCATCACGCCAGAGATATGCTCCAAAGCCTGCGCAGCGTTGACGCGACTTGCCGGTTTGCCAATCACTAAACCTAAGCTAGCACCGACTTCCACGCTATGCTCGCCCTTCGGTAGGGTGATACTTGATCCTGAGTCGACGAAAGTATTACGCGGTTTAATATAAAGCACAGGCGCTTTAGGTGGTGTTTGGTAGGGTGCTTGTGCAAATTGCGACGCTAAAAGCGCTAAGGAGTGTTGGTCATTCAGAATGACACCATAAACGCTTCCCAGTGGTGGGCGAGCCATCATCGTGCCATACTCCTCTGTGATTGCTAATATGTTAGTGAATATAGTTGCTAATAGATGAGCTTGTCAATGATTTGGACTGGCTTAAACTAGCGCAATTGATTTAGAGGCTTGGATAGGCAAGGCATGACGCAAAAAATCCCCCAACGTAATTTACCGTTACTGTTGTTACAGGCGCGCGAAGTTTTTATGCCACACTTTCGTCCGATTCTGAATTATGCGGGCTTAACCGAGCAGCAATGGCGCATTTTGCGCGTTTTGCACGAAATTGGAGCGCTGGAGCCACGTCAGATTTGTGAGCACTGTATGATTTATAGCTCGAGCCTAGCTGGTATTTTAAAGCGTATGGAGGAGTTGACTCTGATTACGCGTTATCCCGTAGAACAAGACAAGCGCCGTATGTTGATTGATCTGACTGAGAAAAGCCGAGCCTTAATTACCGAAGTAACGCCCTTAATTATTGAGCAGTACCATTATGTGCGCGAAGCCTTTGGCGTTGCGTTGGTGGATCAACTTTATGATAGTCTGGATGCGTTAATTGCACAGCAAGAGCGAAGTGTGAAACGGGTTTCCTTGCCGCAGTTTAAAGCCTTATCTGACCAAGAAGAGGGGAGTCATTCATAATCTCAACCCTTCCGTAGGGTTGGACGGGTTGAGATTTTATACCAAGCGGCTTAGTGTTTTTGTTGTGCTAACAAATCACGAATTTGAGTGAGCAATTCTTCTTGTGAGGGGCCAGCAGGAGCGGCTTCTTCTTTCTTGCGCGATACTTTATTAAGGCCTTTAATGAGTAAGAAAATGGCAAAGGCGATAATAATAAAATTCACCATGGTTTGAATAAAAGAACCGTAATTAATGGTGACAGCAGGCTGGCCTTCTAGAATGGCGGGTAGATTAAACTTTAATCCTGAAAAATCTACACCCCCCATCAACCATCCAATAGGAGGCATGATGACATCTTTCACTAAAGAATCCACAATCTTACCGAAGGCGCCACCAATCACGACACCGACTGCTAAGTCGATTACATTGCCACGCATCGCAAATTCTTTAAATTCTTTAAAAAAGCTCATGAAACAGTAACTCCATAGTGTTGTTAAAAATATCCATATTTTGGATAGCATTGTGTGTCGCAGCGAAGCGCTGCTAGGTTTAAACGCGCAAGCGAAATACTTTAAGTTAGCACAATCCTAGTATTTAGTAGGCGTTTTACTCAAAAAGTGTCTAAAGGTTTTAATAAATCCAAGAGCTCGGCTTGACCAAAGGCTAAGCCAGCTTCTGTATCGTGGTAGAGTCCATCTGCTAATGCTTGTTTGCGATGTTGTAGATGCAGAATTTTTTCCTCAACCGTTTCTTCAGTGAGAAGTTTATACACGAAAACCGGCTTATCTTGCCCAATACGATAGGCGCGGTCGGTTGCTTGTTGTTCTACAGCCGGATTCCACCAAGGATCATAATGGATTACGGTATCCGCTGCGGTGAGATTCAATCCCGTGCCACCCGCTTTTAAACTAATCAAGAATACTTGCGCAGGGCCTTGTTGGAAGGCATCAATCGCTTCCTCGCGATGACGTGTTTGCCCTGTGAGTTTACTAAAGCTAATATTGTTAGCGATCAACTCGTTTTCAATTAAAGCGAGCATCGAAGTAAATTGCGAGAAGATTAAAACTTTACGTCCTTCTTCTAATAATTCATCTAACATGTCCATTAATAATTCAAGCTTGGCTGAACCATTAATTTGCTTAGTGTGTTCGAGTTTTAATAGGCGGGGATCACAGCAAACTTGACGTAATTTTAATAAAGCATCCAGAATCATAATATGGCTGCGTGCAAAACCTTTCTGGCTAATTTCTTCACGCACTTTAGCGTCCATGGCGAGTCGCACGGTTTCATATAAATCACGCTGTTCACCACTTAAGGCTACTGTACGAATGATTTCTGTTTTAGGTGGTAATTCATGGGCAACCTTTTCTTTTGTACGGCGCAGCATAAAAGGCTGCATCCGGCGGCGCAAGACCTGTTGGCGCTCGTGATCGCCTTGGCGCTCAATGGGTACGCGGAATAAACGCCCGAAACGGTCATGTGTGCCTAAGAAGCCAGGCATTAAAAAGTGGAACATCGACCACAATTCACCCAAATGATTTTCCATCGGTGTGCCGGTTAAACAAAGTCGGTGTGTTGATTGAATTTCGTAAATGACTTGGGTAGTTTTAGCCTTGGCATTTTTAATCGCTTGTGCTTCATCAAGGATTAAATAATAGAATTGCTGACCACGATATAAGGCTTCGTCGCGTAATATGAGTGGGTAGGTGGTTAGGACTAAATCATAATCTTTAAGTTGCTCGAAGGCCTGATGGCGTTCTGTACCATGTAAAGTGAGTACTTTTAATTCAGGCGTGAATTTTTCCGTTTCGCGTCGCCAATTACTCATTAAGCTAGTGGGTGCTATGACTAAACTCGGTAATAGGGCGCGGCTTGATTTCTTTTCGACTAATAAATGTGCCAATGCTTGTAGCGTTTTGCCCAAGCCCATGTCATCGGCTAATACGCCATTGAATTGAAATTCGCGCAGGAATTGCAACCAATTTAAACCTTCATGCTGGTAAGGGCGGAGTTCTGCCTTTAAACCTAAAGGTAGTTCAACGGTTTTAATGCCTTTGAAATCAGCTAGCTTATTAGCGAGAATTTTGAATTCTGTAGCGCCTTTCCATTGTAAACGTGGGTCGTTGAGTAATTCGCTAAGATTCGCGCCATGAAAACGGCTTAATACTAAATTGCCATCGGCATTCAGGGCTTGTTTGTCATACAATTCAATGAGGTTATCGAGTACCTGCAAAATGCGTTGCGCATCTAGTTTAATCCAGCGCTGATCTTCTAAAGGTACTAAAAGGCTACCCTGCGCTAACAATAATTCGCGTAATTCTTGCGGATTGTGTAGGTGCGCTAGCATTTCAACCAAAATCGGCAACAGGTTAATGCGTTTGCCATCAACCAGAAAACCTAGACTCAGCTCAAACCAGTCTTGGCCTTGGGCTTGTAGTTCTGCTTCCCAATCATCAGCTTCGGTGAAGTCCAAGCTGAAACTGGGTGCTTGATCTATCTGCCAACCTGAGGTTTTTAAGTGCTCTAAGCCTTCTTCTAAAAAATGATTCCAGCGTAAGGCTCCGAGGGCGCTGTGATCAGCAGGCATAATCCATTCACTGTATTGATGGGCTAGGGCTGGCTCGAAACCAAAGCTACTTAAGCGCTCTAAGATCGTTTGTTCTTGATCTGTTTGGCGATGAATGCGATAGCGAATTTGATCTTGGCGTTTTAGATGAAGATTTTTGCTAGGGTCAGGTGCGAGTACATGCTCACCATAGTGCAGCTCAAGATGAAGATGATGTTGTGTATTGGCCTGCTCTTGGGTGCTATAGAGTTGTAAATGTGGAATCGGTTCGTCCACATCAATATCGTGGGTTTCTGGATTGAGGCGCGTATCAGGCAAAGGCATGTCGGCATCCGGCAGAATTTCCAATAGACCACGGCTTACTTGCTCAGCCTCGGCACTGGGAATGGGTGGTGCCGCCAGTAGCTTAATCATTTGTAGTGGTGTCAAGGGTTCATGGCTGAGTGGGCCACATTCACCCCGCAAGGTATCCACATAATATAAGCGCTCTAGCCAAAAGAAATCTTGCGCAGGAGGCAGGATCTGCAATTTGATATGGCTGATTTTTTTGCGTTCTTCCCAAACGATTTGGGCGTTACGTTCGGGGGCAAGTTTCAGGGCTTGAAGCTCAGGTTTTTGCCAGAAGACCCGCCCCGTTTGCAGTAATAATTTCAGCGCTAATTCGCCTAGTGCGCCTTTCAGATAAAGGCGTTGTTGGTTTTGGGTATAAGTGCTGGTATGGGGAATTACCAACTGCGCAATATCAACATCTAGCTCAGTGTAGCGAAAAGGATGATTTTTCCAGCTATACAATAAATCTTCAAATTGAACTAAGTAGCCTTGCCCATACCCCCCACGTTTTAGGCGATTCGCTTTACGTACTTGAACGGGCACACGATTGTCACGCTTTAGGGTTTGATCCAATAAATAGATGAGATCCATACGTCCTACCTCAGGATCATCCCCATCCTCGGACAGATGTTTTTTAGGCTCAGGCGTATTCAGATCAGCAAGCCATAGTTGCAAAGCACTGGGTTCCGCAAGCTTAGGCAGGGTTGATTTGGGTGAGACTTTGATTTGTTGGCGCACGTATTGTAGTACTGTCGCCATACCATGTTTACATTGTGCACCCACAGGACAACTACAATGACTTAAGATACGATGGTGATTTAAGTCGAGTTGAACTTCGGTATTGTATTTTGCATTGCCAAGTACGATAGACGAAAGTGCCACTTCACTAAGGCTTGGAAAGCTACTCTGTAGCTCCATCACACGCCCTGCTTCAAAGTAGTAAGTGCCCCGCTGGATAGTGGTTGCGTCAAAACTTACTAGCACCATTTCTGGTGGAAATCCGTTGTGGCGTAAGGCCCGAATATATTCTTGTTTTAGCATATTAGCGACGGATTGTTCTTACATAGCCCCAAAACGCACAATGTTCCCATTCAAAGCCTGCTGACGCAAGTTTAAAGATGTTATGACGCAGACAAGGCGCAATAGGTTTTATCTAAATTGCACACCGAATAACTAGGATCTCATTCTGAAAGATATGTCGATTTTTATGCAGAGAGATAAATTCGGGCTTGGCTCAGGCTCTGGTGCCTTTAAAAAGTGTACTTCGTGGAATCAATAAGTTGTGTCATTTCTTCGGTTTTGATATGCCAAATTAATCAATCGCTTACACTAAATGGTAACAGAGCCTAGAGCCATAAAGTTCTGAGCCTTCTTATCAAAACGGGCAAAGTGTTCTGGTCAAGTGATTTAGGACACATTTTTAAGAGTCATTGGTTCAAAGGTCACGGGCGCTAAATCGCCATTAGCGGTGTGTAAGCGTTGATGGTTGTAATAACGGATATACGCTGCTAACGATGTCCGCCAGGCATAATAGACACTAAGGCTGACACCCACTACACGACAGGCTAATCGAGTGGGGTAAGCCTTCGGTAACTGCTTAATAAAACGATACTTTAGTTCATTTCTCGCGCCAAGAAGGCGCTCACCTTTTTTAGGGTCTCTTCCTCCCTCTGAAGTTGTTTCACTTCACGGCGAAACGTAACAATTCGCTATGCTCTTCTGGGTTTAATAGGCCATTCACACTACCCGTCTGCGTATACTGCTGCTTCCAACGTTGCAGATTTTTGACACTCGTGCCCACCGCTTCGGCGGCCTGCATCATGCCATAGCTTTGCTCCGTGACTAATAACACCGCTGCTTTCTTAAAGGCTTCATCATACTGGCGTTTCTGCTTCATCCTAGTCTCCTAGATTTCATCAGTACTGATCATAAAACACCTCTTAACAGAGTGTCCGTTTTTAGTAGACCAGAACACCTAGTTCAGTCACTCCTTTCAAGCGATTGCCCTGGTTTTTATGTTAAGCCAACCTCTTTACGCACGCGGCGGTAAATTGGTTCTACGGCTAGAGATAGCTCTACTGATTCCAACGTTAAAGTGTCGCCTGCATAATAATATTCAGCTTTCCAGTTGGTATGGCGACGATAGAGCTGCACATGTGGTGTGTCTTGCGACACAATGAGATATTCGCGCAAACTTAGGAATAAGGGTGTAATTGGCGAGTTTTTCACCCAAGTCTGTGCGTTGAGTGGCGGGTGATAAGACTTCAACTAGCAAGATCGCTTGCTCACGATAATAAGCATTGTCAGTATCTTTTTCACAGCTCACCATCAGATCAGGATAATACGCAAACTGTTTGTCCTGCTGTTTAATCAGTACTTTCATATCGGAAATAAACACGTGGCAAGGTGGTTCAGTTTTCGAATGTAATGCCGCAAATAATTCACCGGCAATAATATTATGTGTCGCACTTGCACCACTCATGGCATAAATTTGCCCATCCACATACTCATGGCGTGTTGGTGCATCTTGTTCGCCTTGTAAATAATCAGCAAAAATAGTGAATTCGTATTTCAATGCGTGGGGCATGGCGCAGGTCTCCTGTTTTATTGTGATTATAGCGATTAATCATGCTGGTTTTGGGGCGTGCGGGAAATAGGCATGAAATTTCCTAATCTATCAAAGATAATGCGATTGTCCTATAAGCTAAGTCTAATTTCTAGGCGAATCGCACTGCAATTGCTTGAAAAATTTAACAAATAAGTGCTAGCAATGCTTGAGAATTGATGTCAGAGTTGCTTCAATTTGTTGCTTAGTGTTTTGATAAAAAGGCTTATAATTTTTTAAAAATTAAGGCTGATCATAAAGATGCTTGACGTTTTATCTAAGTCCGTCGGTTAAGTATCAAAATCATTATAATTTTCGCTAATACCAAACATAGGCATGGAACTTGCTTGAGAGTTCAGGATATTAATCGGGTGGATATGATATGAAAGAGCAATGGAGTCAATACGATCCGGGTCAGTTATATGATGAGCTAATCGCGGCACGTCAGCAGATTCGAGGCCATAGTCAAAAGCTGATTGGCTATTTGCAAGGGCTAAGTCCGGATGAGTTTCACCATCGTGTGACTGAGTCGGAAATGGTCATTCGTGAGATGGGCATTACTTTTACGGTGTACAGTGATGCAGGCAATATTGATCGCGCTTGGCCCTTCGATCTTATTCCCCGTGTGATTGCTGGCACAGAATGGGCGCGCACTGAAGCAGGGCTAAAACAACGAATTCGCGCACTAAATATGTTCATTCAGGACGTCTACAATGAACAGCGTGCGCTAAAAGATGGCGTAATTCCGCGCGATGTAGTGATGCAGTCCAAAGGTTATCGCGAAGCTTGTGTCGGGATGACGCCCCCGCATGGGGTTTGGGCGAATATTTGTGGCTCCGATTTAGTGCGACATAGCGATGGTGTGAT
This sequence comes from Thiolinea disciformis DSM 14473, assembly GCF_000371925.1. GTDB lineage: Bacteria > Pseudomonadota > Gammaproteobacteria > Thiotrichales > Thiotrichaceae > Thiolinea > Thiolinea disciformis. The sequence continues at coordinate 248,058 of NZ_AQVE01000002.1, forward strand.
GTATGTATTAGAAGATAATCTGCGTGTACCCTCAGGCGTGGCTTATATGCTTGAAAACCGTCGTGTCATTAAGCGTGTTCTACCCGAAATTTTCAATCTCTTGCCGATCAGCCCCGTCAGTGTTTATCCGGCTCAATTATATGAAATGCTCGCCTCTTTGCGCCCCGATTTAGAGCAGCCAACCATCGCATTATTAACACCTGGTATTTATAACTCGGCCTATTTTGAGCACGCTTACTTAGCCCAACAAGCAGGTTTAGTGTTATTGGAGGGGGCGGATTTGGCGGTGGGTGCGGATGGTTATGTGTATATGAAAACCATTCAAGGGCCTGAACGCGTGGATGTGATTTATCGCCGTATTGATGATGATTTTATTGACCCTGAAGTATTTCGAAAAGATTCGATGTTAGGTATTCCCGGGATTATGCGGGCGTGGCGTGAGGGCAAAGTGGCGATTGCGAATGCGCCAGGTTGTGGTGTGGCAGATGATAAAGTCATTTACGCTTATGTGCCTGATTTTATTCGCTATTATCTGGGTGAAGAACCTTCCTTGCCGAATGTGCCGACTTGGGTTTGCCGCAAACCTGATGATATGGCCTATGTACTTGAGCATTTAGCCGAATTGGTGGTGAAGCCAGCTAATGAATCCGGTGGTTATGGCATGTTGGTAGGGCCACACTCTAGTGCAGATAAAGTGGAAGAATTCCGTCAATTAATTCAAGAAAATCCTAATAATTATATTGCACAACCGACCTTGAGTTTGTCAGTCAATCCAACGATTTGTGATGGCAATATTGAACCACGCCATTTAGATTTGCGCCCTTTTATTCTCAGTGGCAAAGATATTTATGTTACCCCAGGTGGTTTAACACGGGTAGCGATGCGTAAAGGTTCGCTAGTCGTTAATTCATCCCAAGGTGGCGGTAGTAAGGATACGTGGATTGTCGATGACAACACATTGAATGGGGGTGTCGCTGTATGATGTTATCACGAGTTGCCGATAGACTTTATTGGATGGCGCGTTATTTAGAGCGTACCGAAAATACAGCGCGTTTAATTAATGTACATAGCTCTTTATTGATGGATTTACCGGAAAGCATGGAGATTGATTGGTACACCCTAATCAAGATTTTTAATGCTGAAGAAACGTTTAGTAAACATCATAAAGTCATGGATGAAATCAATGTCATGCAATTTATGATTGCAGATCGCGATAATATGTCCTCGATTATGACATCATTCTCTGGTCTTCGAGAAAATGTACGGACTTCCTTAGATTTATTACCGGATGAGGCTTGGGAGCAGGTTAATCAAACCTATATTAAATTACAGGCTAGTTTATCAACCTTAAATAGTCGACATAGCCGTCAAGCTTTATTACGCAATGTGATGTCTGGTTGCCAGCGGATTCGCGGTGTATTAGATAGTCATATGAGCCGCGACCATGCTTATGATTTCATGCAAATCGGTAAGCATATGGAACGCACCGATATGACCAGCCGTACTTTAGAAATGACCGCTTTATTATTATCAGATGCCAGAAGTGAAGCGCTGCGCCGCTATGACAGTATTGTCTGGTCAGGTTTGTTATCAGCTTTGGGTGCGCGACAAATGTATTTGCGCCATAAAAATTCGCGCATTGAAGGCAGTGAAGTAATGGATTTCTTGGTCTGCGACCGCATTTTTCCACGTTCCTTAACCTATTCTTTAGCGCATATTGATCAATATTTAGCACGCCTGCCTGAGCCAGAAGCGGTTCGTACCATCAGTATGCGCTTATTGGAGCAGTTTGAAGAACAAGATATTCGCGCGATTCCAGTCAATGAAATTGCTTCATTCATGGATAGTCTACAAGCTGAACTGACAACGCTACATAATAAAATTGGTAAGCAATGGTTTTATCCAGACTTGGATATTTCACAATATCGTCAGGAAAAACCCGTAGGGCAAAAGCAAAGCCAAGTCCAATACTAATTTTATTTGCTATTTCTAGCGAGAGGCTGCTAACTACATGAGTATTCATGTCGCTTTGAACCATAAAACGGTTTATAAATTTGACCGTTTTGTAAATATTTTTCCGCATGTGATCCGTCTACGTCCTGCAGCGCATTCACGCACACCCATTCATGCCTATTCCTTAAAAATTGGTGCAAGCGATTATTTTATTAATTGGCAGCAAGACGCTTTTGGTAATTATTTAGCGCGCCTAGTATTTCCAGAGCGCTTAAAAGAGCTCAGTATTGAGGTCGAATTAATTGCAGAAATGGTTTCCATTAATCCTTTCGATTTTTTCGTCGAGGATTATGCGGAAAAGTATCCCTTTGAATACAAACCGATTTTAAAACAAGAATTAGCTCCTTACTTAGAAATTATCGAATCAGGGCCTTTACTACAAGCGTGGTTAAAGGGTATTAATCGGAGCACTCAGCATATCAATGATTTTTTGGTGGGGCTGAATCAAAGGCTACAACAGTATATCGCTTATAATATTCGTATGGAGCCGGGGGTGCAAAGTTGCGAAGAAACCTTGTCGATTCGGCGCGGTTCTTGCCGTGATACAGCTTGGTTGTTAGTGCAGATTTTACGACACCTAGGTTTGGCGGCACGCTTTGTATCTGGCTATTTAATTCAGTTAACGGCAGATCAAAAATCCTTGGATGGCCCCAGTGGTCCTGAAGCAGATTTCACCGATTTACACGCATGGACGGAAGTATATGTGCCGGGTGCTGGCTGGATTGGCCTTGATCCGACCTCTGGTTTATTCGCCAGCGAAGGGCATATTCCCTTGGCCTGTACCCCTAATCCTGGGAGTGCGGCGCCGGTGGAGGGTGCGACAGGGATTTGTGAGGTTGAATTTTTCCACAGCAATTCAGTCACGCGGATTCACGAAGATCCACGGGTTACCAAACCTTATAATGATGATCAGTGGCAGGCAGTGTTAGCACTGGGCGAGCAGGTTGAAAACGAGCTGCAAGCCGGTGATGTGCGTTTAACCATGGGGGGTGAGCCAACATTTGTGTCGATTGACGATATGGAGTCGGCACAATGGAATACAGCAGCCCTAGGGGAGCACAAACGCGAACGCGCGAACGTGTTACTGAAACATATGCAGGCGCATTTTGCTCAAGGCAGTGTTTTGCAATATGGACAGGGCAAATGGTATCCGGGCGAACCTTTTCCGCGTTGGGCATTAGGTTGTTATTGGCGCCCTGATGGTGTGCCCGTATGGCGCAATCCCCACTATTTGGCGGAGGATGGGCGCAATTATGGCTTTAAAGCGGAACAGGCTGAGTGTTTCACTAAACTTTTATGCAGCAAATTAGGGATTGAAACACAGTATATTAAAGCAGGTTACGAAGACCGTTTATATTATTTGTGGAAAGAGGCTAATCAGCCACCCAATGTCGATTGGTTGACGCTAGATTTGCGCGATACAAAGCATCGTAATGATTTGGTACTGGCTTTGCAGCGTGGTTTGGATACACCCACGGGTTTTGCCTTACCCTTAAGCTGGGATGATTATCGTGGCTGGGTGGGCACACCTTGGGAATTTCGGCGTGAGCAGATGTATCTGATTCCGGGCAATTCACCCATGGGTTATCGCTTGCCCTTGGATTCACTGCCATGGGTGATGGAGGAAGACCGCGAGTTGGAGGTCGAACCTGATCCTTTTGCGGAACATGAGGACTTACCAGATTTTGGTACAACGAATTGGCATTATCGTGAACGTTATTCTTTAAACACGTCTATAGCTGCTCAAGGCCAAACCTTGAGCAGTATGCAGAAAACGTCAAATAAAGTATTTCGTGATATTCCGCGTACAGCGATTTGCATTGAAGCACGGGATGGACGCTTGCACGTATTTTTGCCACCACTCAAAGTATTGGAGCATTATTTAGATTTGATCGAGTCCTTGGAACAAACGGCATCGGAATTAGAAATGCCCATTGTGATTGAGGGCTATGATCCGCCACACGATCCACGTTTGAAATCCTTCAAGATTACCCCTGATCCTGGGGTGATTGAGGTGAATATTCATCCGGCTTCGAATTGGCAGACCATCGTTGAAAATACCGAAGTTTTATACGAATTAGCCCGTATTTCACGCTTGGGTACGGAAAAATTCATGCTCGATGGCCGCCATACCGGCACGGGTGGTGGTAATCATGTAACGATGGGTGCCGCAAAACCGATTGATAGTCCATTCTTGCGTTGTCCAGATTTGTTACGCAGTTTAATCACCTATTGGCAGCATCACCCCGGGCTTTCTTATCTATTTTCGGGCATGTTTATTGGCCCTACTAGCCAAGCACCACGGGTGGATGAAGCGCGCAATGAAAGCTTGTATGAGTTGGAAATTGCCTTCCAGCAAATGCCCAAAGGAAAGAATGATCAGCCTTGGTTAGTAGATCGTTTGCTGCGTAATTTGTTGGTGGATATCACTGGTAATACCCATCGTTCCGAATTCTGTATTGATAAAATGTATTCGCCTGACTCTGCCAGTGGGCGTCAAGGTTTATTGGAGTTCCGTGCCTTTGAAATGCCGCCTCATGCGCGTATGTCTTTGGTTCAAATGCTTTTATTGCGTACCTTGGTCGCTCGATTCTGGAAACAACCCTATCAGCACCGCTTAGTGCGGTGGGGAACTGAACTACACGACCGTTTCATGCTGCCCCATTATGTGGAGCAGGATATGAAGGAAGTGTGCGAAGAACTACAAGCAGCGGGTTATGCGTTTGATCCAAGCTGGTTAGAGCCGTTCCAAGAATTTCGTTTTCCCGTCTATGGGCGTGTGCAGCGTCGCGGTTTGGAGCTAGAGTTACGTGCGGCTTTAGAGCCTTGGAATATCTTGGGCGAGGAAATGAGTAGCACGGGAACAGCACGTTATGTGGATTCCTCGGTAGAGCGCTTACAGGTTAAAGTGCGTGGCTTAACCGATTCGCGTTATGTGATTACCTGCAATGGCCGCACGGTGCCATTACATCCGACAGGCAAACAAGGTGAATATGTAGCAGGTGTACGTTACCGCGCATGGCAACCACCATCAGCTTTACACCCTACCATTGGCGTACACTCACCGCTGATTTTCGACATTGTGGACACATGGAATAATCGTTCCTTAGGTGGCTGTTCTTATCATGTGGTGCATCCGGGTGGGCGCAGTTATGAAGCCTTCCCTGTGAATGCCTTTGAGGCGGAAGGGCGACGTATTTCACGTTTCCGTGTGATTGAACATACGCCAGGGGTAGTGAAAGCAGAACCAGCCGAAGTCAATGCGGATTATCCTTATACTTTGGATTTGCGCCGGTGTTGATCCTGATCAAGCAAAGCGTGAGTTATCTCGCTTTGCGCCGTATTCATGGCTATTATTAATGTGGCTTCGATTTTAAATAGAGGATGGTAACACATTAATATGACTTCTATTAGCAAGCTCAGCAAAGACAGAGTTTCGCTCATCACTTTGTTTATATGGGTGCTTGTTCTAAGCAGTTGTACTAATCCAGTAGATAAAGGACATGAGTTGACAGTTAAAAGAATAGCGATGCCCCAAGATATTAATAATCCAAAGGTAGAGCTACTGGGTGGAGTTGGGGTTGTTGGTGAGTTAGTGGTAATGCGAGGGGATTTAGCTGATAGAAAAATTCTCACAAACTCTCATATTGTTACTATTAACAAGCAGCGTTATTCTATCGGGGCACTGAAAACTATCGCAAACGATTTTAATCAAAGTTATAAATTAGGAAAAAATGAAGTTTTTACAACAGATTTAAAGATAAGCCCTTGGGGCAGTAGTAATAATTACATAGTAAATAAATTTGAGGCATTTGTGATTGAAAAATATCCGCAAGGACTTTTAGTTTATTAGAACATATGTTGGTTAGTGATTTAGCTCATCGCTTCCCGCATACAATTTTCGATAGAAACCATCGTGGCGCATAAGGTCTTGATGGCTACCTTGTTCGCTAATTGTGCCCCCTTCAAACACCAAAATTTTATCGGCTTGGCGAATCGCACTCAGGCGATGGGCAATGATTAAAGTAGTGCGTTGACGCAAAAAGTGATTTAAGGCTTCATGGAGTTTGTATTCGGTCTCCATGTCCAGTGCGGACGTGGCTTCGTCCAAAATCACGACCTGTGGATTCGAAAGCACCATGCGGGCAATCGCTAAGCGTTGACGTTGTCCGCCGGATAAACGTACCCCATTGCGTCCAATTTGCGTATCCAAGCCCTCAGCTAAATCGCGAATCACATCCTCTAATTGCGCAATCTTCAAGGCTTGCCATAGCGCATCATCATTTGCCTCGCGCCCTAAGCTAAGATTGGCACGCACCGTGTCGTTAAATAGGGCAGGTTGCTGTAATACGGTGGCAACATGTTCGCGTACTACCTCTAAGCCAATCTCAGTAACGGGGACATCATTGAAATAAATCTGACCTTGCTGCGGCTGGTATAAGCCCAATAAGACTTGGACAAAGGTTGATTTACCACCACCACTGGCGCCTACTAAAGCCACTTTCTGTCCGGCTGGAATAGATAAATTCACATCACGCAGCACCGGTGATTTATCGCCATAGGCAAAAGTAATATGTTCGGCACGCACACTGACCGTATGTTGATCTTTGAATGGGTTTTTTAACGGCGGATAGACGGGCTCGACTTTCATGGCCAATAATTCATTAATCCGCTTCAAAGCGGCATTCGCACCATAATAGCCGTATTGGATATTTAGGATTTCTTGGACTGGCGCCATCATGAACCATAAATAGCTGAATACCGCGAACATTTCGCCGATCTGCAAATCAGAAAACACCACCATTAACATGCTGACTGCGCGAAACACGTCAAAGCCCACGATGAAGATAGTAAAGGATAAACGATTACCTGCATCACTGCGCCACGTATATTGAGCCGCATTTGTTTTCACCGCTTCGGCATGTTGGGTCACCAAACCAAAAAAGCTAGCAGCACGGTTACTAGCACGTACTTGTTGAATAGCATCCAAGGTTTCAGTCAAGGCTTGTTGGAATAATTCAAAGGCGGCATTTTCTTTCTTTTTCAGTTCTTTTACGTATTTGCCCAGCTTCATGGTGAGTAAGACCACGAAAGGGTTCAAAATCAGAATGAAAAGTGCTAATTGCCAATGCAGCCACAGTAATACGGCTGTGACGCCAAGCAGGGTGATGATGGAAACAATAAAGCGACTAATCGTGGTCGATAAAAAAGTATCAATCGTTTCTACATCCACCACTAAACGCGAACTCACTGAGCCACTCCCCAAGGTCTCATATTCGGACAGCGCAATAGTCTGCAAATGTTCCAGTAGGCGCTTGCGAATGGTGAAGGTGATATCTTTACTAATGAGCGTAAATTCGCGTGTCTGCCAGACCGCAAATACCAGCCATAAGAAACGCAGCAAAATCGTCACCACTGTCGCAGCAATGACATACAACATGGCGCCATGCCAAGTCGCCGGAAAGACCTGATTCATAAACTGCGTCAGCGTGCCAGACTTATGCAGCAAAACCTCATCCACCAATAAAGGAATGAAAAGCGGAATCGGGACACTGATCAGTGCCGCCACAATGGCCACGCTATTGGCGCGAATCAATAGGCCTCGGTGTTGTTGGATATGCTGTGCAATATCAGACCAAGTGTAGCGGGTCGTTTTGACTGTACTCATGCGTGTATTTGCCGTGTTTGTCATCGTTTCTGTTTGGGCAAAAATGAAAATTGTAGTGGATTTTGGAAGCAAATGTGAGCGCAATACAGCGCTAGTCCTAAGGCTTAGCACTGGAAAAAACTAGGCTAGGCGAAGTAATAGCAAATTCATGGGCTTTTATGCCTACACAATTACCCGCTTAAAGTTTTGATCAAGCGGTGCTTCATGCTTTAATCCCCCCTCTATTCAACGAGGGTTACTAGGATGCAGTACCGTAAGGAAATCGATGGATTGAGGGCGCTGGCGGTTTTGCCGGTCATTTTTTACCATGCTGGCTGGCAGACTTTTCAGGGTGGCTTTGTTGGTGTGGATATTTTCTTTGTCATTAGTGGTTTTTTAATCACACAAATCATTGTGAGTGATTGGCAAGCTGGGAATTATAGTCTGATTCATTTCTATGAAAGACGTGTGCGGAGAATTTTGCCTGCTTTGTTTTTTATGCTGTTGGTGTGTTTGCCATTTGCTCTGTGGGTACTTTTGCCGCATGAATTAATGGCCTTTGCACGTAGTGTGATTGCTGTCATTTTATTTGTGTCGAATCTACTTTTTTGGAAGGAAAGCAATTACTTTTCGCCGGATGCTGAAGTATTACCTTTACTGCATACTTGGAGCTTGGCCGTCGAAGAGCAGTTCTATGTGTTGTATCCGCTTTTGCTCATTGTACTCTTAAAAAACTCACGTAAGTTAATGGGTCTGGTGCTGATGGGCTTAGCGCTAGCTAGCCTATTTTTAAGTGAGTATTTATGGCGTGCTGCACCCGAGGCGAATTTCTTTCTCTTGCCCTCACGTGCGTGGGAATTACTGGTAGGCGCTTTGGCGGCTTTATATGGTGCACAGGTTGCTCATCATACGGGCTTATTTAAAGAGCTAGCCGCTGCTTTAGGTTTAGTATTGATAGCGCTCGGCATCTTTTTTATTCATGATGATTTACCGTTTCCTAGTGTATACAGCTTGATCCCGACTTTGGGCGCGGCCTTGATTCTGTTGTGGGCTGATCAACACACCTATGTGGGTCGCTGGTTGTCACTGAAGCCTTGGGTGGGAGTTGGATTGATTTCCTACAGTGCTTATTTGTGGCACCAACCGTTATTTGCTTTAACACGCTTATGGTTGGCTGATGAACCGAATCAATGGCTTATGCTGGGTTTAATAGGCCTAACTTTAAGTTTGGCCTATATGAGTTGGCGTTTTGTTGAACGTCCATTTCGTGAAAAGGGACGCTTTACGCGTCGCCAAGTCTTTAGTTTTGCATGCTTAGCTGCTCTTGCTTTTGTAAGCATTGCAACCATACTCCTGTATAGCAAAGGTTTACCTGCACGTTTTTCGTGAACTGGCTAATTTTTTGCATAGTTAAAAAAACCTAAACCAGCGGTGGAGTGTCATAAATGGAAACAGATCAACTTATTCAAGAAATTGCCAAACGCTATCAATTGAGCGAAGGCGCAGTAAAAAACCTAATGCAAGCCTTGCAGCAAGGCTCAGGCACTATGGCGCAGTTTAATCATCCTGAACTCGGTGGCATGGGACAATGGAGTCGGGGTGGCATGATTATGATTGGCGATATGTTCAATAATGATTTAAAAGCGCGTGTGAATGGTGCTTTGACTGATTTAGCCAAGGCGAATGAACAGGGTGCGTTTAAAAGTACTGAGCCTAGTGCAAGCAGTAGTACTTATTCGAGCCAGTGGTGGCCGGCTGAATTAGGTGTGCCGAGTTCAGCGGGTGCCCAAAACGATATGCGTTATGCCATTTTTCCAGCCAAACAGCGTTTGGCGATTCAACACGCTGGGACGATCAAAATTTATGACACTAAAGATCATCAGATTCATGGTGTTTCCCAGCAGCAAGGTTCTACGTATTCGCTGAGCTTTACCAGCCAACTGGGTCAAGTGAAATTAGAAGAACTGCCTTTAGTACAGTAATGCGTTTAGAGGCGTAATGCGTTACAGTAACTGTCATAAATCAAAAGTGAGATAGGGCAGTTATGAAAGGAATCAGCATAAAGCAGGCAGTATTGGGCTGTCTGCTATCGATATGGATGGTGTTACCCGTACAAGCGAATGATGATCTGCGCGCCGCATTACTCAAAGACGCGGATACAGAAGCTGGAGGTGAGTATGTGCGCGCCGAGTTTCTTAAAGCGGTTAAAAAACCATTTGATAGCAAGGATGCGCGTAAAAAAGTACTGTTAGTCGGTGATAGTCATGCACAGGATTTATTTAATGCCTTGCGCGAAAATGAGCATTTAAAAAATTATCAATTGAGTGTGCGCTATATCCCCACCCGTTGCCAAATGTACCTAGGCAATGAAGATGTCTCAGCGTTTATTAAGCCTAGTGATGCCAGCATGTGCAGTAGCTCGGATAATCTTAGTCAAGCGAAACAGCAAATTGAGCAAGCGGACATCGTATTTTTGGCCGCTAGTTGGCAAACTTGGTCGGCAGAACGTTTGCCAGAAACGCTTAATAATCTTAACTTGCGCCCCGAACAAAAGCTGTTAGTACTGGGCAGAAAAAGTTTTGGTAAAATCAACGCTCGCAGTTATTTGCGCCAATCGGAAGCGGAATGGGCGAATTTGCGTAATCCGATTGATGAGCAACAGGCGGTGATTAATGCCAGTTTGCGTAAAGTGCTAGGTGCACAAGTGTTTGTGGATATTCACGAGATATTATGCGGTCAAGGTACAACTTGCCCCATTTTTACCCCAGATTTGCGTTTGATTTCGTTTGATGGTGGGCACTTTACGCCAGCAGGTGCTAAATACGCCGGAAAACTATTATTTGAGCGTGAGCCATTGCGCAGTGCGCTGCCTTAACGGAGGGCGGTGATGACAAAATCAGTGTTTATTGGCGTTTGCGGCGGCAGTGGCAGCGGCAAGAGTTATCTTGCGCGTGCACTTGCTGAGTCCTTTATGCCAGGTGTAGCAACCACTATTGGTTTGGATGCTTATTACTGGCCTAAGGAAAAAGTACCGGAACAGATTCGGGGAAATTATGATCACCCTGATGCTTTGGAAGGCCAGTTAATCGCTGAGCATCTAAAGTTATGGCGCAAAGGTGACATTGTTTATATGCCGCAATATGATTTTGCTCGTCACGACCGTCATCCTGATACAGTAACGCTGGCCGCTACGCCCGTGATGATTATTGATAGTTTTCTGCTATTTTCTTTGCCAATGGTGGTCGAGCAACTGAGTTTTGCGGTGTTTGTGGATGCCCCTGCCGATGTACGTTTAGCACGACGTCTGGCACGCGATGTGCGTGAGCGTGGGCGCAGCGTGGATGATATTTTAGAGCATTATTTTGCAACCGTGCGCCCCATGCACGAACAATTTGTTGAACCACATAAGAATACTGCCGATTTGGTGGTGTGTAGTACCCAGCCGCTTGAACATGAATTAGCACAAGTGCTACCCGCCGTATTGGAACGTTTTCCGGTACTTGAAAAACGCTTAAAGCCTAAAACAGCCGTTTAGGCTCATACCTAAAATAGGGGAGCTTAGCCGATGTGACGCGCTGGTACATCAGCTTAGTGCCTAATCGTATTAATAGTGACGTGGATAACGCCCAGGGCGATTACAGCTACGGCCACCACAAGCATAATGATAGGGGCGAGGGTGGTAACCGCCATAGGTATAACCATAACTATTCACATGCCCGATACTCGCATGGCCATGTCCCCCTAAAGGAATCGTCGTTCCAACCGTTACGCTGGCGAAACTGTGTGGATCGCCATGTCCATGATGGGTTGGAACACAGCCTGCTAGCAGTAAAAAGCTACCGATTAATGCTAATCCCGCTAAAGATTTGGATGATTTCATCATCTAGCCTCATTTATTAACGTTGAACGATGAACAGATAACACGTTAGACGTGGAGAAGATGAGGAAAGTTTCGTGGAAAAGATAAACGAGTGAGATTAAAGAAGAATCTCCCCAAGACGCCTACACCTTGGGGAGATGACGAGAGCAGATCGTAAAATTACATAATGCCTAGCAGTTTAGGTAGCCATAGGCTCAAGCCGGGCCAGTAAGTGACTACTGCTAAAAAGCCCAACATGGTTAAGAGCCAAGGCCATACCGCGATAGTCAATTCGGTGATACCCATCTTAGTAATGCCTGAGGCAACATATAGATTAAGTCCAACCGGTGGATGGCACATACCTACCTCCATGTTGACTACCATAAGAATGCCAAAGTGAATAGGGTCAATACCTAGTTTTATTGCCATAGGAAAGAGAATAGGTGCAAAAATCAAAACAATGCTAGAAGGCTCCATAAAATTACCGGCCGCGAGTAATAAGATATTCACTGCGAGTAAGAAAACGATATAGCCCATACCTTTGGCAAGCATCCAGTCAGCCAGTGCTTGCGGGATATTTTGGTCGGTCATGATGAAGGAGAACATGACCGCATTGGTAATGATATACAGCAACATGGCCGACATGCTGGCTGAATTGAGTAAAACCTTGGGGACATCTTTCCAACCAATATCTTTATAGACAAATAAAGCAATCACAAAAGCATACACCGCGCTCATGGCCGCCGCTTCTGTGGGAGTAAACATGCCGCTATAAATACCACCCATGACTACAATAATCAGCAATAATCCCCAAACCGAATTGCGAAATGCTGTCCAGCGCTCCCCCAGACTGGCTTTGGGTTGACGTGGATAATTGTGTTTGCGTGCACGATACCAAGTCGTAAGACCAAGCAGAAACGCCAGCATGGCACCTGGTACAACACCGGCCATGAATAAAGCGCCAACAGATGAATTGGTGGCGACCGCATACATAACCATGACAATAGAGGGAGGAATCAAAATCCCTAACGCACCTGAGGTAGTAATAACCCCAGCTCCAAATTGCTTGGGAAAACCCGCTTTCACCATGGCCGGTAGCAAGATTGAGCCAATCGCAACTACCGTTGCAGGACTTGAACCAGACACCGCAGCGAACAAAGCGCAAGCAACGACTCCAGCCAAGCCTAAGCCACCAAACCAATGTCCAACCATGGAGGAGGCAAAGGCGATCATGCGCTTTGCTACACCGCCGTGTGTGAGAAAATTACCGGCTAAGATAAAGAAAGGAATCGCCATGATTTCGAACTTTTCAATGCCTGTGAAAAGTTTGAGTGCCACAGATTCGAGTGGCGTATTCGTCATGGTGAATAAGAAGGTTAGAACGGTCAAACCTAGCGCAATAGAGATGGGCATACCGGTGAGCATTAGCACCAGCAATAAGCCAAAGATAATTAAGGCGCTCATGCTTTATGCTCCGTAGTGGTTAAGGCGGGCTCTTCATCCAAACCATCGACATGACCATGATCATGGTGTGGCATTTCGCCGGTTTTTAGGAAGGTTTTTAAGACTTGAATGAAGCGGAAACACATTAACGCCGAACCCAGTGGAATGGCTAAGTAGACGACCCAGACTGGCCATTCTAAATCAGGCGTCGTGGTGCCTTCATAATAAGCGCCCACATCCATATTCAATTTGGTCAATACTTCGTAGGCCATGCCGGTTTTCCACACCAATAAAGCCCCTAAGACGGCAACAGTTGAGGTAAATAGAATACAAGCGCTTAAAGCGATAATGGTCATCACGTGGCGTTTTTCGGGTGAGAGTCGATTGACTAAAACATCAACACCGACATGTATGCCTTGGCGTACTCCATAAGCTGCACCAAATTTAGCCATCCAGACGAATAGGATAATGCAGAGTTCTTGTGCCCAACTGAAATGTAGGCTGAGTAAATAATCTTGAAATGCGCCTAAGGGCATTCCCGATAAATAACGATGGACTACCGCAACAAAAATGACCGTAGTGGCCGCGGCAATCAAAAACATAATGAGTAATTCTTCCAGACGATCAAGCCATTTCACAGTACTCTCCTCCTATCTGTGGTGATCGAATAGCGCTTAGAAGCTAAGGCTATTACTGAACGGGGTCTGCTTGAAACTCCCCATCCAGCAAAGCAAAGACAGGGAGCCGCTAGGAGGAATGTTAATTAGTGCCAGTAGCTTTATTAATCGAATCGATTAGATCTTGACCAACACGACCTGCACTGTCCTTTTGCACTGGGAGTAATTTTTCTTTCCAAGCTTTCTTTTCATCATCACTTAACTCAATAATTTCAGATTTGCCGGATTTTTTTACTTCCTCTAGTGCCTTGTCATTTTCTTCTTTAGCGATTTGGTTGGCATAATCAGTGGCCTCCTTCATCGCTTCTTCCAATTGACCGCGCACTTCAGGGGTCAAACCGTCCCAGAAAGCTTTATTAGCAATAACCGCATAACCCAAATAGCCGTGATTAGAATTAGTCACGTACTTTTGTACTTCGTGCATTTTTTGGGTGTAAAGGTTAGACGGTGGGTTTTCAGTGCCGTCGACAACACCGGTTTGGAGGGCTTGATAGACTTCGGAGAACGCCATAACTTGGGGATTAGCACCCAAAGCGCGCATTTGCGCTTCTAATACTTTAGAAGACTGAATACGCATTTTTAAACCTTTAAAATCATCGACGGTTTTTAAAGGTTTATTGGCACTCATGACCTTAAAGCCATTATCCCAATACGCTAAGCCTTTTACGCCTTTCGCTTCTAATTTAGCTAACAAGCTTTTGCCCACTTCGCCTTGAGTAACTTTATGGAGTGCTTCATAGCCATCGAAAATATAAGGAATATCAAAAACTTCGAATTCTTTAACACCGAGTGGGCCAAATTTTGCCAACGAAGGCGCTAACATATGCACGGCACCCATTTGTAGGGCTTCCATTTCTTCTTTGTCTTTGTAAAGTGTGCTATTGGGATGAACTTCAACCTTCACTGCGCCTTTGGTTTTTTCTTCAGCCAACTGTTTAAATTTTTCTGCTGCTTTACCTTTTGGTGTATCAGGTGCAACGACATGGCTAAATTTGATGGTAATAGGATCAGCTGCATAAGTAGCTAAACTAGCAATACTCAATACAACAGCCGTGGTAAGGCTTAGGAAAGCTTTCATCTCTCACTCCAAGTTAGTTGATTTGACTCGAACAGACCTATTCATTATTAAAATAAATCAATGACTTGACTAGCTAGTGAGTGTTTTTAAATTAATCTATTATTAATCAATGTTTTATGATTTTTTGGGGATGTCCATCATAAAAAAAGTGGCGGATTTCCGCTAAAACTTCGATGATAGTAGTGGCGGATTTCCGCCACTGCCAATAAAAATAATGGATGTTAAATACACAGTGTTCAGTGTGAGTCGAGGCTGTGTAATATTGGCTAAGGTTGGGCAGTGACTTGTTGAATATGGGCAGTGAAGGGTTCCGCCTTCATAAAACCGACCAAGCGGAGCGACGCCAATTCTTGACCCTGCTTATTAAAAAATAACATAGCGGGTGGGCCAATCACATTATATTGCTTCATGAGCGCGCGTTGTTCAGGCGTGTTCGCGGTTACATCTATTTGTAGCAAGCTAAAGTTGCCAAGCGCGTGTTTAACTGCTGGATCTGGAAAAGTGTAGCGCTCCATTTCTTTACAACTTACACACCAGTCCGCATAAAAATCGAGCATAACAGGTTTGCCTTGGGCTTGGCTCAGCACTTGGGGAAGTTCGTTCGCTTTAACGGCTTGGAAATGAAGACCGTCATCGATAGACTGATTCTTGGCAAGCAAGGAGTGAATGGGGTGAAATACATCTTTGCCGCCTTGAAGAGCGCTTAGAATCAATAACACACCATAAATCATCACGGCTAAACCGAGTCCTTTAAAGACTTTTTGTAAGCTACTGCTTTGCACTGGCAGGCTGCTAATGGCTCCCATATAGATAGCCGCGCTAATCAATAAGGCTGCCCAGAGCAATAAATTGACCCATGCTGGCACAATCCGCTCCAACAATACGAGTGCAACCGCCAAGAGTAAAAAGCCAAATATAACGCGCACTTTTTCCATCCAAGCCCCAGCCCGAGGCATTATTTTACCAGCCGATGTTCCAATCGCTAATAAAGGTGTGCCCATACCTAGACTTAAGGCAAATAGTGCTGCACCGCCTAAGACCGCATCACCACTTTGTCCTATATAAATCAAAGCCCCAGCTAAAGGCGCAGCAACACAAGGCCCTACAATCAAGGCTGACAAAACACCCATTATCGCCACACCCCAATAAGAACCGCCTGATTGGCGATTACTGAGTGCACTTAAACGGTTTTGTATCGCAGCAGGCATTTGTAATTCATAAAACCCAAACATCGCCAAGGCAAGTAATACAAATACCAAGCTAAAGCTAATTAAAATCCATGGATGTTGAAAAAAAGCTTGTAAATTGGCGCCCAATAAACCAGTAATCACCCCAGCGATGGTATAAGTTGAGGCCATGGCTAATACATAGACCAGTGATAAGCGAAAGGCCGCTAAGGAGCTAAGATCTTTTTGTCCCGCAATAATGCCTGACAAAATAGGAATCATCGGAAACATACAAGGCGTAAAAGCTAGCAATAAGCCAAAACCGAAAAAACTTAATAAAGTCACTACACTATTGCCTTTACTTAAGGTATTGGCAATACGATCTTGTTCAGTAAGCGGCGTAGATGTTAAGCCATTACCCTCTGGGGTTTCTGGCTCTTTGACTTCCTTAAAAGTCACATTGATCGTATTGCCAGAACTGGGTAATTCAGCGCTAAAAACTTTACGTTCTGGCGGGTAACAAACCCCTAATAATTCCGCGCAGCCTTGCCAGCTCAAAGCAAGTTTGAGTTGTTTCGCCTCAAGCTTTGCGCTTAAAGGTAACACAGCATCGACCTGATTATGTAGCACTTGCACTAAACCAAAATACTCATCTTGCTTTTGCTCACCAGCGGGTAATTGTAGTGCTCCCACGGTGAAGTGCTGGTTAGCATTATCCAGTACTTCAATCTTGATTTTATTGCGATATAAATAATAATGAGGTGCTATTTTCCAACCCGCTATTACTTGTTTGCCATCATAAAGCGGCTCAACCAAAGCAAAGGCTTGCTCAGTTGGCAAAGGCTCATCATTGTTATTGTTAGTAGTTTTTGCACTATTTAATAAATTATCCAAGGGGGATGAATTAGCAGCATGGCTAGGTGGCAAGCTTAAAAAAGCCAACCAGAGCATGAAAAAGAATCGAATAATAACAGGGTTCATTTTTATTAGTTCGTCTTAACAGGATTAGCTTTCAAATAGTCGTCGAGATTACCTTTTGCATAGGCTTTGGTCTGGACAAACTCCATAATGCGATTAAAGTCACGATTAGCCTGATAGCCATTTAAACGCGTCACTACTTTATTGTCACCATCAAGAAATAAAATCGTAGGCGTATATTTAATTTCTAGCTGGGTCGCTAGTTCTTTTTCAGTAAGCGAAACGTCTTTACTAAAGGCGACCTCTCGTGAACCTAGTACATTCAGTTCAACAACATCAAAATGTTTTTGAATGTATGTTTTTTGGGTTTCAGGCTCAAAATTATCCTTTAGCATTTTGTCGCAATAAGGGCAGTTGTCTAAATGAAAAAAGACTAAAACATGCTTACCAGCGGCTGCGGCTTCTTTAGCATCTTCGCTTAAATCCAGAAAGCTTTGTTTAAACCACGTTGGCAGTTCATAAGGTGTTGGCTTAGGTGGTTTAGGAATATCCGTTTCAGCAGGTGTTGCTAGCAAGTTCTCCGCAACAGTCGCTTGCATCAGTGCGCCACCACTTATTAATAAAGCCATTAGCCACCCTGCATAGCGTTTCATGATCTGTATCCCTCTCTAAAGTACTTCCAAAAACTTAGCAGAATTCATGCTAGCTGTCTGTAATCCGCCTTAATCAAAAGGAGATAGTGTTAAGCTTGTAGTCGTTATCAATGGCACCAGAGTGACTTATGCAGTTGACTTTTTTAGGAACGTCTTCGGGGACACCAACTAAACAACGGAATGTCTCTGCTTTAGCCTTACAAAGCACGCCGCGTCATTGGTACTTAGTAGATTGTGGTGAAGCGACCCAGCATCAATTACTACGAAGTTCTCTATCCTTACGCACACTGCATAGTATTTTCATTACCCATGTCCATGGTGATCATTGTTATGGTTTGCCCGGCTTACTCGCCAGTGCAGCCTTGCAAGGACGTACTGAGGTCTTACAACTAATTGTGCCACGCGATTTAAAAACGTGGTTAGAAGCAACCCTTCAACTGACACAATCACGTATGAGTTATCCTATTCAATTTTATTTAATTGAAGATTTAAACGAATCCATACCATTACCCGATTTCAAGGTGCAGGTGATCCCGCTGTCCCATCGTGTCGAGTCGTTTGCCTTCAAATTTATCGAAGTGCTAGCTGCGCCAAAGCGGCGGTTAAATCAAGCAAAATTACAGGCTGAGGGGATCGCACCAGGGAAGATTTGGGGTCAATTGCAGCAGGGACTGGATGTACATTTATCAGAGGAAACCGTTTTATTAGCGCAAGATTATCTGATTCACGCGCAATCAAGAACGCCCAATGCAGTAATTATTGGTGGGGATAACGATAAGCCTGAATTATTAGCACCTTATTTAGACCACGTGAAATTGGTGGTTCATGAAGCGACCTTTACTCAGGCCATCGCTGACAAAGTCGGATCATTGCCACAACACAGCAGTGCCAAGCAAGTTGCTGAATTTGCTGAGCATTATGCGCTTCCTAATCTGATATTGACACATTTTAGTGCGCGATTTAGTGATGAAATGACGCTTATCGAAGAGGAGGTGCGTGAGTATTATCATGGACATTATTTTCTTGCCCGCGATTTTGACCGTTTTCATCTTCATGATGCTGGTGTTTTGGAACTCAGCACAACACCCGCCAATTATTCAACAGGCTAGGGAGGGTTACTGTGCAAAAAAAGTCGCTGTTGAAGCTGGGTGTATGGTGATCCCCGATCCGATTGAACGTCATTAGACACCTCCTGCGGAAGTCATTTTTTAAACAGTTTTGCGGCCTAAATTTCAATCAATTCTGGGATGATCCTACCCAGGAATAGTGGACACCTCGAAAAGCGAGTATTCTCAGCAAACGAGGTGAAGAATGAGCACGAAACAACCTGGCAAGAAAGCCCGCTATACCCG
>NZ_AQVE01000003.1 GCF_000371925.1 Thiolinea disciformis DSM 14473
GAGCCGATAGCACCTTGAAGCAACTCTTGGAACGGTTGACACCTTTCAAACTGGCATTGTATTGCACGGATGATTGGGGCGCTTATGAGCGTTTATTGCCTGAAGATAAGCATTTAATCACTAAGCGCTACACACAAAGCATTGAACGGCAAAACCTGAATTTGAGGATTTGGATTAAACGTCTAGCACGCAAGACGATCTGTTTTTCTAAGTCTATCGAGATTCATGACAAAGTCATTGGAACCTGTATCGAAAGACGCTTCTTCAACTCCTTTAAATCATGACCAGACCACTTTCATAAAAGCCATTTTATTCTATTTTGCTTTTTAGTTACCTTAGGACATACTTATGTTTTCACTAAAACGTTATTGGCAAAAGCTCTCCGGCAAATTATGGCTGCGACCTACGCTGTCTAGTGCTTTTGCTATTTTTATGGCGGCGTTTGCCTACTGGTTTGGTCAGAATTTTGACTCAATATTAGATTTTAATATTAGTGAAGACACGCTTCTGATGTTGCTAGGTATCTTTACTTCAAGCATGTTATCGGTAGCCACTTTTACCGTCTCTGCCATTGTCACTGCTGCATCATCCGCCTCTAACTCAACCACGCCACGTGCATCGCAGTACGTGCTCAATGATGGTGTCGCACAATTCGTTCTATCCACTTTTATTGCCGCTTTTATCTACTCAATTGTTGGTATTTTCTCTCTAAAAGTCTTGCACTATGGCTCAGCAGGGCGCTTTGTCTTATTTCTTGGGTTAATTTTCATTGTTGTATTAGTGCTGATCGCGCTGATCAACTGGATTGATCATGCTATACGCTTAGGTCGACAATCCACTATTGTCAATAAACTAACGGAAGCCACAGTAGCTAGCATCGATCCTGCGGTTATTGGTACCTTTGGTGCGCAACGTTGGC
The DNA here is from genome assembly GCF_000371925.1 of Thiolinea disciformis DSM 14473. Classification (GTDB taxonomy): domain Bacteria; phylum Pseudomonadota; class Gammaproteobacteria; order Thiotrichales; family Thiotrichaceae; genus Thiolinea; species Thiolinea disciformis. The sequence goes on from NZ_AQVE01000003.1 coordinate 920, forward strand.
AAGGTGATGTACCTGCAAATAGCGTAGCGCTTTATCCACAACAGTTTGGCTATGTCACTGATTTGGATATGCCACGTTTACAAAAACAAGCTGAGCGGACTAATACACAGTTAATTATTAATACCCGCCCCGGAGAAATTGTAGAAATTACCTCACCTATTGCCTATATCACCCCTGCGGAGCATGCTGATGAGAACTTAGAACAGGCTATTCAGGAAGCGATTGCAACAGATACTCGGCGCCAACCACTACGTGATATACGGCATAATTTGCTGAACCTAACAGAAACCGCTGATCGTGCACTCTCACCTGGTATTAATGACCCGGGAACAGCTATTCACATTATGAATATTCAAATGAGTTTGCTTATTCAGTGGGCTAGAGTCTATTACCAACAAGACTGCTATGAGGTTCACTATGATCGCTTGAGCTTACCTACCTTAAGTGCTGCTGATTTAGTCAGTGACTGCTTTAATCCAATTGCACGAGATGGAGCGGGTATTGTGGAGGTTGGAATTCGCTTGCAAAAAGTACTACAAGCACTGACTCGTTTGGGCAGCCCTGAATTAACCGCAGCAGCTAAAGCGATGTCTAGTACCGCCTTAGAATTAGCTGAACATAGCTTAGTCGCTGCTGAGCATCGAGCTAAAGTAGCAAAAATTGCCAATGAAGTCGCCCAAGCCAGCTAAAACTTGATCTGCTTTAAAAGCTTCAGACTCTGTTTGTTCCGCTAACAACGGGTAAATTCCATAAAAAAAGGCCGCATTAGCAGCCTTTTTATAGCTCGAATGTATTTCTATTTCTAATTAGCGAACTGCTTTACGAATGCCTGGTTGGTCGGTAGCGTCAATTTCAAAAGGATCATCCTGCCCCAACTCTGCTTGTTCAATACTGCGTGCAAAGTGACGATAAATATACCAGTCCAAACTAAACCAACGCCCTGCCCCCATAAAAAATAGCGATAATAACAGCACAAAATAAGTCACATATAATTCAACTGGCGTCCCCTGCAGGGAAGGATAGCCATGCTGCATCACAAATTGCTTAGCAGTATCAACTAAGGGTACGCCGCCTAGTGATAGCATGGCGGTGACCACCATGCCAAATAGCATGGCTAAGACAGCCCAACGTACCGCAAAACCAAAGATTAATAAGGTAGCACCAATCACTTCAATCAAGCCAATGGTCAAAACGATGGTTTGTGCACCCATGCCGAACACGAATGAATTACTGAGCGCATCGACGCTGGCTTGAAAAGTGACCGGATCAATCCAGGTCATAGGGTTATACCAAACGAAATTCGCCGCCGAAAACAAGCCTAAATGTTTGACACCAGACACCCAAAAAATGGGGGCAAGAAATAAACGAATGGCAAGTGGTGCTAAGAAATCAAAAACCCGCATCCACTGCAGGCTAAAGAACCCGAGCAAAAATTTCATGACAACTCCTAAAATTATCGGGGTAAAAGCGTTATAAAACAGAAAAACACGCAATCCATACGTATTCAGTAGAAGGAATTATATACGCTGTACGGAGAGGTGTCCGTTACCTGTATCAATATTTAACGCGAAAGTGCGCTGATTACGCGGAAGACACTAAGGCAGGACGGGTATAAGCCTTTGTTTTCAAAAACGCATGGCTACGAATTTGTTGAATGACCGAATCCGCATCTAGTCCACACATAATCAGTTGTTGTTCGCGTAGGGCGTGTTCGATATAAGTGTCGGGGATACCGATATTTAAGACAGAAACCTCTAAGGATTCAGCGTGAAAAAATTCATTGACTGCACTGCCCGCACCACCTTGTACGGCATTGTCTTCTAAGGTCACAAACAGTTCGTGGTCTTTGCTGAGTGTACAGAGCAAGGTTTCATCCAAGGGTTTTACAAAACGCATATTGATCAAGCTAGCATCTAATACATCAGCAGCTTTCTGGGCGGACTCTAATAGCGATCCAAATAACAAAATAGCAATACCCGTCTTACCATGACGCAATACTTGAGCTTTGCCAATCTCTAACGCACGCATGGCCGTTTCAGGGAGGGTGCCAATGCCTTTACCGCGTGGGTAACGCACTGCCGCAGGACCATCATGTAAAAAGCCGGTATAAAGCATTTGGCGGCACTCATCCTCATGGGCTGGCGCCATGACGACCATATTGGGAATACAACGTAGATACGACAAATCATAATTCCCCGAATGCGTTGGGCCATCGGAACCTACTAAACCAGCCCGATCAATGGCAAATAACACCGGTAAATTCTGAATCGCCACATCGTGAATCAGTTGATCATAGGCACGTTGCAAGAACGTGGAATAAATGGCTACTACGGGTTTCAAACCCTCACAGGCAAAACCAGCCGCTAGCGTAACCGCATGTTGCTCAGCAATCGCCACGTCAAAATAACGTTCAGGAAATTGTTCCGAAAACTTCACTAAACCAGAACCTTCACGCATCGCTGGCGTGATACCAATCAAACGCTGATCTTGGGCTGCCATATCGCAAAGCCAATCGCTGAAGACTTCGGTATAAGTAGGAGAAGATTTACGAACGGCTGCTACGACGCCTTTTTGCAAATCAAAAGGACTGACTCCGTGATACATGCAAGGATCTTCTTCGGCTGGCTCGTAGCCTTTACCTTTTTGCGTGACTACATGCAGTAAACGTGGGCCTTTCATCTGGCGCAAATTACTTAGGACATTCACCATTTCATTCACATCATGACCATCAATCGGCCCGTAGTAATGAAAACCCATTTCCTCAAATAAAGTGCCCGGCAGAACCATGCCCTTCATGTGTTCTTCGGTAAGTTTGGCAAGTTTGGATAGAGAACGACTACTCGACAGTACTTTTTTGCCACTTTCACGCATCGTCGAATACATGCGGCCTGATAATAAGCGGGTCAAATATTTATGCAGTGCGCCGACATTGGGCGAAATCGACATTTCATTATCATTTAATACCACAAGCAAATCAGCATCCAAATCACCCGCATGATTTAAAGCTTCATAAGCCATGCCAGCCGTTAAGGCCCCATCCCCGATGACAGCAATGGCTTGATAATCTTCTTGCTTTTGGCGTGCTGCCAGCGCCATGCCTAAAGCAGCGCCAATCGAAGTACTTGAATGCCCCACGCCAAAGGTGTCGTAAGGACTTTCACAACGCTTGGGGAATCCGGCTAAACCATCCTGCTGACGAATCGTGTGCATTTCGTCACGGCGGCCAGTAAGAATTTTATGCGCATAGGCTTGATGCCCCACATCCCATACTAAACGATCTTTCGGCGTATCGAAGACATAATGCAAGGCCACCGTCAGCTCGACAGTCCCCAAATTCGAAGAAAAATGGCCACCACCTTTGGAGACGCTTTTAAGCAAAAAATCACGAATCTCAGTGCATAATTCAGCTAGGGCTTCAGGAGGTAATTGACGCAAATCAGCGGGGGATTGGATCGTTTCGAGCATAAGCGTCAACCTCTATATTGTTGCCTTTTGTCTAATGTTATGCGCCATCCATTGGGCTACATGACTGTTTACAGTTAAAAGATACGCTTGACGGTAAAATCTGCTATTTCCCGTAATTCTTGCGTCGGTAAAGCGAGATCCTGTAAAGCAGAAAGTGCTTCTTGGTGTAGCATTTGCAATTTTTCTTTGGCTGCTTTCATACCAATAATCGATGGATAAGTTGGTTTATTCGCTGCCGCATCCGCGCCACGGGTTTTGCCTAAGACCTGCGTTTCACTTTCCACATCCAGAATATCGTCTTGCACTTGAAAAGCGAGACCTAAGCATTTTGCATAATGATCCAAGCGTTCCAACTGCTCAGGGCTGATCGCAGGGGCACAATAAGCACCTAATAAAACACTAGCACGAATTAAGGCGCCGGTTTTATGGATGTGCATATTTTCCAATTCAGGCTCAGATAAAATATGGCCAACGGCTTGTAAATCAAGCATTTGTCCACCGACCATACCCTGCGAACCTGCTGCGCGTGATAATTGCATAATCATTTGCAAACGTCGTGCAGGCTCAGTCGTTAACTCAGGTGATGCTGCGAGGAGATGAAATGCTAAAGCTTGCAGTGCATCGCCAGCCAAAATAGCAGTTGCTTCGTCAAAAGCACAATGACAAGTGGGTTTACCACGGCGCAAGGTATCGTCATCCATGGCGGGCAAATCATCATGGATCAACGAATAAACGTGAATACATTCAAGCGCGGCGGCAGGAATATCAAGACAATCCAAAGACACACCTAAGGCCTCACCAGTAGCATAAACCAATAAAGGACGCATACGCTTGCCACCATTTAACATCGAATAACGCATCGCACGGTGTAAACGTTCAGGAAGTAGTGCTTCAGCAGGTAAAATGCGCTCTAAAACTACTTCAATGCGCTGTTGGTAGGATTGTAAAGTAGCGCTTAAATTCATTCCACGGATGCATCCAAAGCAGGGAAATCCGTTTCAGTTCCATCGGCACTCAGCAAACGTACGCGTTGCTCAGCGTTTTTTAACATCTCTTGGCAAAGGCGTGTTAACTGCACACCACGCTCAAATTCCTTCAAAGACTCGTCCAAGGCTAACTCACCGCGCTCCATGCGCTGTACCAAGCCTTCTAATTCAGCAAGTGCTGCTTCAAAATCAAGAGCTGGCGTTGGGGTAGTGGTTTTCTTAGCCAATTCTAAACACTCCGCACTGCTCTATTCGGTTTTCTGATCAGGGCGAATAGCATCATAAGTAGCCAATTGCTCGGGCGTGGCTGGCTTTTGAAATTTATCCTTAAACGCGTTATATGGCATACCATAGATGACTTCGCGTGCTTGCTCATAATCCATCGTTAGCCCTTGGGCTTGTGCGGCACCGTGATACCATTTCGACATACAATTACGGCAAAAACCCGCCATATTCATTAAATCGATATTTTGTACGTCCGTACGCTTTTGGAAATGCTCCACTAATTTACGCCATGCCGCCGCTTCAATCGCTAACTGAGTTTGCTCGTCCATATTATTTATCCCCTAAAACGCACAAAGCTTTAAACGAAAGTCTACATTATCCTGCCACTGTTTGCCGCGTTCTGACAACAAGTCCAGCTCGACAAAGCGCAAGGAAAAACGCTGTTTACCAGCACTAATTTCAGGATAAACATTGGTCGGCTTATCCATTTCAATTTGTAGCATTTGATAGTTTTTGGTGGAGCTTAAAGAAGCTTGATAAAAACCAGCTTTGGCGACCTGATCAGTACCTTCGCAATACGTGCGAATTAGCTCTAGAATATAGCCCACGCCATTAGCCGTCACGACAAAAGGCTCGCCCCAGCTCAGTAAATCGGCTGTTCGTATACTTGCTTCTTGTCCCAGCCAATGATTCAACAAAGGAATATCAAAACCATTTAAGCCACCTGGCAGAGTCGTGCGCTGGCGTAGCTGGCTAAATAGCATATTGGCGTGCAAATGTTGGCCAAGGGAACCACGTATTTTATAAAGACGATCCAAATGATTTTGTAAATTGTCTAGAGTATTTTGTTGTTCGACTTCAGTTTCAATAGAACGGCGTGCTGACTGTACGATGCGGTCAATTTCTTTAATAACATCGCCTTTCAGGTCAATACGGGCGGCAAGATTATAAAGCTCTAAAATGACATGCAAGGCCGCCAAGGTATCCGATTGATCGGGCTGACTTGTGTGATAATTGAAGCGCCTGACCAGTAACTCCAGCCGCAGGAAAAGCCTAATCTTTTCATTCAGCGGTTGTTCGTATGTGATCATAAAAAAACTCGTAGGGTTAAGAAAAATCTAATCTGCAAACAGAAACCAACCCTATTAGAGTAAGGTTAGGGTGTTGCTAGACTGACTAATTTTTCATGTAATAACAAGATTTGAGACTCAAGCTGCTCCATTGAGGTTGTATTGTCCAATACATCAGTGGCGTATTGTAAACGCTCTGATCGTTCAGCTTGCACCGCGATTATACCTTTTATCTGCTCAGCGTCACTACCATCTCGTGCCATAACGCGCTGAATTTGCTGTTCAGGCAAGCAATCCACCACAATAATCCGATCAAACAAAGGCTGATAACCCTTCTCTACCAACAAGGGAATATCCACCATCACATAAGGCGGATGATTTTTGGCTATCTGTTCAACTTCGATAGTGATGCGACGACGAATGGCAGGATGCAGAATCGACTCAAGGCGTTCACGTGCCTCGGCATGTTGAAAAATATGGGCGCGCATCCAAGCACGATTTAAGGATTGATCAGGATTAAGGGCCTCATCGCCAAACATTTGCGCAATATATTGCAAGGCAGGTTGGCCGGGCAGGACCACTTCACGGGCGATGCGATCCGCATCCACAATGGGCACACCAAGCCGCGCAAATACTGCAACTGCCTGACTTTTCCCGCAGCCAATGCCACCCGTAATGCCAACTTTTAACATGAGCACATGATCAATGAAATAATAAAAGGCCGGTTTGCAGTCCAAACCAGCCTTAAATAAAAAGCAATACCACTAATGCTTAGAATTAAGCAGTTTGTGCTAATGCGCGAATATGAGCATTTAAGCGGCTTTTATGGCGAGCTGCTTTATTCTTATGAATGATGCCTTTGTCTGCTGTCGAATCAATCACAGAAACCGCTGTTTGATAGGCAGCAACCGCAGCATCACGGTCTTTCGCTTCAACCGCCTTCAATACACCTTTGATTTGCGTGCGCAGGCGTGAACGCAGGTTTTTATTATGCATACGACGCTTTTCGGATTGACGAACGCGCTTTTTCGCTGAGGTTATATTAGGCAAAGTGTTTCTCCGCAAAACCGATCTAAAACTGAGGCGCGTATTATGCAGATATTCACTCGGCGCTTCAACTTTTTATTGTGAAAAGTCACCAAAATAAGTGTTTTACTGAATATGTTTCAAAATCCCATCCAGCTCATCCAGACTATTGTATTCAATAATGAGCTTACCACGCCCTTGTGGACTATGCCGAATCGCCACCCGTGCACCCAATTGATCGCCCAATTGCTGCTGCAGTTTTAAGACATCGGGCGACGTTTTTATCAGCGGCTTTTCTGGCTGCCCTGCTAACAAGGTTTTGACTAAACGCTCGGTTTCACGCACCGATAATTGGCGTTCAATCACTTTTTGGGCGCTTGCAATTTGCAGCTTACTTTGAGTGAGTGCTAACAAAGCGCGTGCATGACCCATTTCTAATAAGCGCTGCTCCAACATATGCTTCACTTCAGGTGTCAATTCCAGCAAACGCAAGGCATTTGTCACCGAAGCACGCGAACGACCAATCGCTTCCGCAAGTTGTTGATGCGTGAGACCAAATTCCGTGATTAAACGCTTTAGCGCTTGCGCCTGCTCCAAGGCATTTAAATCTTCACGCTGAATATTTTCAATCAAGGCCATAGCCGCAGCAGCTTGATCGGGAATATTGCGAATGACACAAGGAATGGTGCTTAAACCCGCTAGCTGCGAAGCGCGCCAGCGTCGCTCACCGGCAATGATTTCATACCCACCGACCGCCAAGCGACGCACCACAATAGGTTGTACCAAGCCTTGCGCTTTAATGGAGTCTGCCAAAGCTTGTAAGGCGTCTGGATCCATGTGGCTACGGGGTTGATAAACACCGGGTTGAATACGTTCAATCGGCAGGTTTTTTAGCGTCGTCTCTTCGGTATTCGCTTGGGAGACGAGCTTCGCTGAGCTGAGCAATACATCTAAACCGCGCCCTAAACCGGGTTTCTTTACCATGCTATTGTTTCCACATGCTCATCAGGATAATCGTGACGCAGCATCTCCGCTGCTAGCGCAAGATAGGCTAAGGCACCTCGCGAGCTTTTATCATAGCCTAAAACCGGCTGGCCATGACTAGGCGCTTCTGCAAGGCGCACATTGCGTGGAATAGCGGTGTGATAAACCTTATTGCCGAAATAGTTTTGCAATTGATCCGAGACTTCGCGCGCTAAATTACTACGCGGGTCAAACATGGTGCGCACAATCCCTTCAATTTTCAGGCTGGCATTAGCGCTACTGGCAATTTCTTCGATGGTATTGACCAAAGCACTTAGGCCTTCCATGGCGTAATATTCACACTGCATGGGAATCAATACACTATCTGCTGCGACTAAGGCATTAACGGTGAGCATATTCAAGGAAGGCGGGCAATCCACTAGGATAAAATCATAGTTTTGGCGAATGCTTTGCAAAGCATCTCGTAAACGGTATTCGCGCCGATCTTGCTGCATTAATGCCACTTCGGCAACCGTCAAATCGGGCGTTCCGGGCATTACGGACAAAAATCCATCGGGCAATAGACGCACAATTGCTTCGGCTTGTGCATTTCCCAAGAGCACATCATTCAGTGAAATCGCTTGATGATGCTTATCAATACCTACCCCTGTCGTGGCATTGCCTTGTGGATCCATATCAACCAAAAGCACATGACGCCGCATTGTCGCTAAGGAGGCTGCCAAATTCACTGTTGTCGTCGTTTTACCAACGCCGCCCTTTTGATTAGCGACTGCAATAAGCTTGGTCATGAACAATTCCGTGTATGTATTGCTAAGCAATACGCTGCAATTCGAGTAAGTGACGCTCTGCATCCAAGCTGGGAACATGCAAACGGTGAGTTCGGGTTAACTGCCAGCCTGGTGGTAGCTCAGCTAACTCATCGTTAGGGACACGCCCTTTCATCGCATATAACACGCCATCTGCTTGTAAATGAAGTGCGGTAAAAGTAACAAAATCAGCCAGTGAAGCAAAGGCACGACTGACAATAGCCGGAAAGGCTTGTTCGGGTCGCCATTGCTCTACGCGAGCTTGCACTACTGTGATATTTTTCAAACCCAGCTCTAAGGCTGCCTGTTGGATAAAGCGCGTTTTTTTACCATTGGTATCCAACAAAGTAAACTGATGATCCGCTTGGACAATGGCTAAAGGAATACCGGGCAATCCAGCACCACTACCCACATCCAAACAACGGTCATGCTGAATAAATGGCGCAACGCTCAAACTATCCCAAAGATGCACAGGCAGCATTTGTGTAGGATCGCGTACGGCTGTCAGATTATAAACCTGATTCCAACGCTGCAATAATTGCAAATACTGTGCTAATTGCTGTAATTGACGCTCGGACAAGTTTAGCCCAAGCGCCGCTAAGGCGGATTGCCACAGGATTGGAATTTGCATTAGGCTTGTTTACGCAAACTTTGCGCCATTAACGATTGTTTTTTCAAATGCACTAAGAGCAGCGAAATAGCAGCGGGCGTAACGCCTTGAATCCGAGCGGCTTGACCAATACTTACTGGTCGTTGATCCAATAACTTTTGGCGCACTTCATTGGATAAACCACTCACTTGGTTATAGTCCAACTGTTCCGGCAATAGCGTTTCTTCGTGGCGACGTTGACGCTCAATTTCATCCTGTTGGCGATCAATATAGCCTGCATACTTGAATTGGATTTCGACCTGCTCGGCAACCCTATCATCCTCCACACGCCCACCCACAGCAGGAATACTGGTTAAGGAATCATAGGTCACATTAGGGCGGCGCAGTAATTCTGCCAATTTATAACCGCGACTGAGTACATCACCAAACACACGCTGCGTATCTGCTTCGCTGACATGCTGTGGGCTTAGAGACAGATCGCGCATACGCTGCACTTCGCGCTCAATCGCTTCACGTTTGGTGCAAAACGCTGCCCAACGCACATCATCCACTAAACCTAATGTGCGCCCGATTTCAGTTAGACGTAAATCGGCATTATCTTCACGCAGCAATAGGCGATGTTCCGCACGACTGGTGAACATGCGATAGGGTTCTTTTGTGCCATTGGTGATTAAATCATCGACTAATACACCCATATAAGCTTGATCACGCCGTGGACACCAGCCTTCTTTATCCTGTGCTTGCAGCGCGGCATTCACACCTGCTAATAAGCCTTGTGCCGCTGCTTCTTCATAACCTGTGGTGCCATTGATTTGGCCTGCAAAGAACAAACCATTAATCGCTTTGGTTTCTAAGGTCGGACGCAGATCGCGTGGATCAAAGAAATCATACTCAATCGCATAGCCAGGGCGCGTGATATAGGCATTTTCAAAGCCTTCCATCGAGCGTACTAAGGCCAATTGCACATCAAAGGGTAAACTAGTGGAAATCCCATTCGGGTAAAGCTCGTAGGTGTCTAAGCCTTCTGGTTCTATGAAAATCTGATGGCGCTCCTTATCCGCAAAGCGCACTACCTTATCTTCAATCGACGGGCAGTAACGCGGGCCTATGCCTTCGATTTTGCCTGTATACAGTGGGGAACGATCCATACCACTATGAATAATGTCATGGGTTTGCTGATTGGTGTGCGCAATGTAGCAGGAGATTTGACGCGGATGCTCAGCGGCTGAACCTAAGAAAGAGAAGACAGGCGTTGGCATATCACCTGCCTGTTCTTCCAGCTTAGTGAAATCGACGGAACGCGCATCAACACGCGGCGGTGTACCGGTTTTCAAGCGCCCCACACGCAATGGCATTTCGCGTAAACGTTGCGCCAAGGCAATGGAAGGCGGATCGCCCATACGCCCACCACCGTAGTTTTCTAGACCAACATGGATTTTACCCGCCAAGAATGTGCCCGCCGTCAATACCACGGTTTTGGTCATGAAGGTGATTTGGGTTTGTGTGGTGACTCCTACCACCCGATCACCTTCTAGCACTAAATCATCCGCCGCTTGTTGGAAGATATCTAAATTAGGTTGGGCTTCGACAATGGCTCGCACCGCCGCTTTATAACGAATCCGATCCGCTTGCGCTCGCGTGGCACGTACCGCAGCACCCTTGCTGGAATTCAAAATGCGAAACTGAATACCACCACGGTCGGCAGCATGCGCCATAGCACCACCCAAGGCATCGATTTCCTTGACCAAATGCCCCTTACCAATCCCACCAATCGCCGGATTGCAACTCATCTGCCCCACCGTTTCGATATTGTGAGTCAGCAATAAGGTTTTACAACCAGTACGCGCGGCTGCTAAAGCCGCTTCCGTACCAGCGTGACCGCCGCCAACGACAATCACATCATAAGAATGGGGGTAACGCATGAAATTCGCTCGTGCTTGAAAAAGCTTAGAAATTTTAAAAGTGGAGTATTGTAGTATGGAATGCTTTTAGGCTCACTATGAATTTTTGTAAAAAACCACTAAGATCATATTTAATTACATAGTTAACTATACATTATGCAGACCTTACTCACGACTAAAACTATCTCTATGACTGAATTACGCGAACCTGCCAAAGTCTTTAGCCAAGCAGGTGATACACCGATTGCGATTTTAAACCGCAACCAAGTGGTAGGCTATTTTGTCCCCATCAGCGCGGTTGAAACGGTTCAAACTCGCCCCGCTAGTCTAGATGCAGTCAAACAAGCCTTTAGTTCTCAAAAACACAGGCTTGCACCCGCATTACACTATTTACGGGATAAGTAATGGCCTTTGTCTTGCTCAGTTCCGAAGATATTGAATATTTACATCAGCAAGTTTTGTATGAGGGGGAACTCGTCGGTTTCGCGGGTGATAAATCGCTAGTGAGTGTTTTGGCACGGGTTGAAAACCGTCTAACTTATGGTCTGATTAAAGATGTGTACGAACTAGCAGCTACTTACGCGACGGTTTTAACGGCAGGACATGTATTCAATGATGGTAATAAACGCACTGCATTTACTACCATGAATATTTGCTTAGTGCTAAATGATATTGAACCTGAATTTGACGTGATTCAAGCGGCGGATTGGATTATTGAGGTTGCTCAAAGCAAACGTGATGAACAAGATTTGGCAGCTTGGTTACGTAGTCAATCATCGATTACTTGATTTGGTCGTGCTTTAGATGAGTTGAGTAGTACCTTAAATAAGGTGAACCACCTATATTTCGCTGTTTGCTAAGCTTGTGTAATGAGATTAGAAAATTAACAAGTAAATAGCGTTTCAACGCTTTAACTGTAGTATTCTATTAATGCTTCTAAAATTAACTTATTTTTGATGCTTTTATGAAAAACTCTCTTATTAGTCGAACAATTATCTTAGCCTTATTGTGCTTTTTTAACACAACAGCATTATCTCAAAAAATATGGCATGAGGAAAAAATTGGATATCAAATCAATCACCACATCTCATTTATAACATGTCCGAGATTCTCAGCAAAAAAGACCCTATCACTCCACCCCCAAATTATGAGTCATTCTTAATAACTTTTACTGAGGATAAAAAGAATAATTATAAACAACTAAGCCGCACTCTAATGCCTCCAATTTCAACCAAGCTGAAGAAAATTATTTTTTCGAAAAATACTAAAAATCCGTTTAGAGAAATCTACTCTGACTTTTATAATATTAAAAATATGAAGTATCGCGACAAATGCCCTTATCGGCAAATAAGTCTAGATATAGATAAAAACCCAATAACTCAAGAATGGTTTATTATCTCACCTGTAACAGGCTGCATTGCAGGGCAATACTCTACCACTAACAATAATCAACATATTTGGCTATTACAAAAACAAAAAAATAACTATATTATTTTAGCTGAAGGCGAAAGCATTTTAATGGACATCAATGGATCAAAATCCTATCCAGACCTTAAAATAACCTACTACCTTAGTAGCGTAGTTCCTCCTCACCCTATTCTAGCTTGTGGGTCGGCAATACAAAAGTGGTCTTTTGATACTAGACAACAACGTTACCGCTATCAAAAACAACTTGCTTTTATCAATGCAGATTGTCCAAATGAAATGGATTATGATCTTCCAGAAAAAACTTCATCCAATGGATGAAAAAATATCCGAATCTGTTTAAATAGAATTAACTTAAGGACTATTTATGTTTAAATATTCTAATGACAAGTACTTTTTTAGAAAAAATTCACTCAATTATACCAACGCTCCCAGCCTTTTTCGTAATATTGCAAAATGGGATGTGTCGCCAATTGATTGATATTCACGGGCACTGCGCTCATATCTGATGGAAAATCAAATAATTGTGGAAGCATAGCCTGATTCAAGAAGCGATAATCCAAAGCAGCTAGTTGGATAGCGCTAGTATTAAGTTGTTGGCGTGAGGCCATCACAAAACCCCACTCTCCAAAACTTGGCACATGCACATGATAAGGCACACTAAACCAAGACTCAGGAATCGAGTCATTTTTTCCAGCCGCCTGCATCGTAGCGGCAACACACCAGAAAGCTTCGCGTGAATATAAAGGTGAGGTAGCTTGCGCCGCCATAATACCTTGCTGCGATAAATGCTGTTTGATCAGACTATAAAATGGCACGCTATAAAGGCGCGACAAACTAATATTATTGGGGTCAGGCAAATCAATAAAAATGGCATCATAAAGCTGGTTATTAGTCTCCAAAAACTTCCATGCATCTTGATTCACAATCTGAACCCGTGGATTGCGGAGAGCATTTTGATTAAGAGGTCGCAATAAAGCATTATTTTTAAAGAGCTCAGTGACCGTAGGATCAAGGTCAACAATTGTAATCTGCTTTACACTCGCGTAGCGCAATAACTCCCGAGCAGCCAAACCATCACCCCCCCCTAAAATTAAGATATTTTCTGGCTGACGCAGTAAGCCCATGACAGGATGAATTAAAGTTTCGTGGTAGCGATATTCATCAAAACTATCAAACTGCAAAGCACCATTAATATAAAACCTTAAACGCTCTCCTCGGCGTGTGAGAATTAAACGCTGATGAAAATGAGTATCTTGAGCATAAATAATTTCATCTTGATAAAGTTTATGCTCAAGTTGCGAGGTAAAGCGTGAGGATTGAGCCATCCCTACTAACAATAATGCAGTCAACACTAAGGCGCCTAGGCTGAGCCATTGCCCTGAGCGAATTTCACCTCGAAAGACATATAAAGCCAATAAGGCCACACCAACATTCAAGAGTGCCGTAAAAAATCCAGTTTCTAACAATCCTAATTGTGGCACTAGCACCAAAGGAAATAATAATGCGGCTAATAGCGCACCGATATAATCGGCTGTGAATACATTCGACACATTCAGCTTTAGGGAAAAGTGCTCTTGCAAAATACGGATAATTAAGGGGATCTCAATACCTAGTAGAGCTCCTTGTAGAAAAACCAAAACAAATAATAAGGGTGAATAATTATCTAGAATAGCAAAGGCAAAAAATAAAACTGGCGCAGAAAAACCTCCCAATACTGCAATCAGCAATTGCAAGGTAACAAATAAGCGTGGCAATTCATTTTCAAAAAAACGCGACCACCATGCACCTACGCCCATGGAGCTCATGAATAAACCGATGACTAAAGAAAACTGATAAACTGAATCACCCAGCAAATAGCTTGATAGCGTACCGGCTAATAACTCATAAATCAGGCCACATATCGCAATAACAAAAGCAGCCATTAATAACGCTAATTGCTGTTGGCGTTGTAGACGACTCCCTACTGACGCGCCTTCACTTTCCACAGGGCTAGACATAAATAATCAATAGCACCTAACGAATCGCTGAGGAGTAGATCATCCCTAAGGCAATTATAACCGCTGCTACTACAATAGCGACGGCGGTATTATTTTCCTCAACAATTTTCTTTTCTAAAGGAAAAGGACGAATCCATTCCAATAAAAAAATGGTAAAGACAAATAATCCCATCCCAATTGCGCCATACACAAGGCTTGAAACAATACTGCTCATGGATAAATCTGCCATCTTTATTTTCCTTCATGAATCTTGAAATTATTTACCTGAATTGTAACCACCAGAGCTACTACTACCACCATTACTGCCCGATCGAACACTACTAGCACGCTCAAACTCCGTGTCCTGCATTCCGACATTTCGATAGGTTAAATAAGCCGCCCCTATCGTGAGAATGGTGAAGCATATAGCCATGTAACGTGCCATTATAGTTAGCCTTATGACCTTTTATTAATCATCCATTACAGCATTCCAGCGCTTTGTCTCAAATCGCCAACGACGCCATGGGTAAAGCAAGATACCGAGTAAAGCCAATATTAATAGGGCGAAGAAATAACGTTTGCCCACAAACCCTTCATAAACTTTCACACTGACTACACCGGTAGGACGCGTGCTAGACTCATTAACACCGCCCTCAGGAGCTTCGATTATTAGGGTATATTGCCCTGCTTCCGGGACTTTAAATAAAGCTCTTGCCTCGCGACTGCCCTCTGACCAGCTCTCGCCATCTTCATAGCCTTCGTAATACGAGACTTCTTTACCAATCGAATAAATCTCTGTATTACCTTTCAGCAAAGTCACTTCAAAGAACATCCACGCATTGCGTAAAGTGGTATCTAGATTAAGCGCCACCAAGCGATTAGCATTGTTAATCGTGAAGGTTGTGGTTTGAGGCGTATTTTTTAATTCAGCAAGATCAAAACTACCGTGATAAACCTCGCGCCCACTAAACAAAAGCCAAATGACCAACACCACCATCAATGCTAAGAGTGCAAACGGCGTACTGACTTTACTCAGTGCTTGTAGCCAAGGTGCATGAAATGGCTGAGCCGGATGAATATCACTAGGTTGATCAATCGTCTGATCCGTGAGTTTAAAACTCTTATAGACCAACTCAGGCTCTAGATACTCCCCCACATAAACCTCGCTTTCTTCCGCACTAAACTCTGCGCTCAGAAATAATGGGGGTGCAATCGCTTCGGCTATACGATTCTTATCACCTACTTTAGCCTTCCACGTCAGCTCGCCAGCCACATAAGTGATGGTTGCTTCGTAATATTCATAAATACGAAAAACTTGCTGATCCTTGCCCTGCACCAAGTCTTTGATCGATTTAGCTTGTAACTGATGCGGCAAATAAGCGCGGGTCCGACGTGCAAAGGTAAAATGACCATGATCATAAGTAAGCCAAGCATAACCATGCGTTGGCGAAAACAATAGTAAATCGACCCAATAGGTTTCCGCAAAGCGCCCGACCATACCAATAATAGTAAAGTCAACCTCTTTCAGTCGCCCTTGCATACCGATCTCAAGAGGACAAGTCGGCTTTTGTTGATTCTTAAATTGAGCCAAGACGGCATATTCTTGCTGCACATCCATAATTGTGCCGCAGTACTGACAATTTAGGGTGAGAATTTTGTGCCCGCCGCCATGCAATTGCAGAGGAGCACCGCAAGCGGTACAACGAATACTGCGCAGTTTAGGCTTTTCACTCATAAAGCAGCCTTAATTTCAAAAGGATCAATCCAAGAGCCTTGATAAGCACTAGGTTTGCCTTCCATTGGATATTCAAGTGTCACTAAGGCGCTGTTATTGCCAGACAAATGCAAATAAATCATTTTATCGTCTGGAAAAATAGCTTCTGGCAACTCGCCCTTAATCCCCTCACAGCGCGCGATATTCTTTTCGGTTATTTCCCATTCTTGCTGGCGTTGTTTAATCGTTTGTCCTACTTGCACTTCGCGTAGATTAGGAAAAGGATCAATCCACTCCATAGGCGACTCAAAAGCAAAATCCCCTTCATCCACACTCAACCAACGCCCCATCCCTGTGCTATCGATCACCCACCATTCATCCCAAAAGCCACCTTTGTAGGTATAACGCACCTGACCAACAGGGGTATACGTCAATTTTTGATAAGTAAAAGGCGTGCGTAATTGCAAAAGGCTGGGCATATCCGCTAATACAGAAGCCTTTCCCGCTAAGCGTACCGCTTCATCTTCGAGGAAAATCGTAGAGCCGCAGTGTGCACAAACCGTTAATTTGCTAAAACGGAAATGGACAGGAAGCAAGTTACCGCATTGCGGACAGTTGTGTGTTTTTGGCTTCATATTAGACTGTTATTAGTATCAATTCTAACTAAGCGCAAGTGTAGCACGCTTAGTGAAGCATTTAAAATTTAACCAGCTTTGCCTAAGCTGCCGTACAGATTATTACAGCAGCTTGGTTGAGGACTTAGAAATGCACTGATGCGCTGGGTTTAGCAGCTTCAGCTTGAATGCCTAAACGCGCAAATAATTGCATATCGTGGTTTTCGCTAGGATTATCGGTAGTCAATAAGCGATCACCATAGAACATCGAATTAGCACCTGCGAAAAAACACAATGCCTGCATTTCATCGCTCATCTCGGTACGTCCCGCTGATAAACGCACATAGGATTTAGGCATTAAAATACGGGCAACCGCGACCGTGCGCACAAATTCTAAAGGATCCAGTTTGTCCGTACCGGCTAAAGGCGTTCCCTCAATCCGCACCAGATCATTAATGGGCACAGATTCAGGGTGATGCTTCATATTAGCAAGTTGTTGTAAGAGCCGCGCACGATCCTGACGCGATTCGCCTAAACCTAAAATGCCACCGGAACAAACATTGATCCCTGCATTGCGGACATGCTCAATGGTATCTAAACGATCTTGATAAGTGCGCGTGCTAATCACATTGCCATAAAATTCAGGCGAGGTATCCAAATTATGGTTGTAGTAATCCAAACCCGCTTCGCGTAGACGTTCCGCCTGCTTGTCGGTTAACATGCCTAAGGTCACACAGGTTTCCATGCCGAGACCTTTGACAGCTTGAACCATTTCCACGACACGGTCTAAATTTTTATCGGTAGGATTGCGCCATGCGGCCCCCATACAAAAGCGGGTCGCGCCTTGGCCTTGCGCCGTTTTAGCGGCCTCTATCACCTCTGACAAGGGCAATAAACGCTCACGCTCTAGCGCGGTATCATATTTCGAACTTTGTGAGCAATAGCCACAGTCCTCAGGGCAAGCGCCCGTTTTAATACTCAGTAAGGTACTGATTTGGACTTGGTTAGCAGGAAAATTAGCGCGATGAACTTGCTGTGCTTGAAATAATAGATCGTTAAAAGGTAAAGCTAGCAGCGTATTAATTTCAGATACCTGCCAGTCATGGCGTAATTCAGTCACAGGCAACCTCATTTGTGGGGTTCAACATCGAGCCAGGTTTCGCGATTCACTTTCAAAATTTGCATGACTGCGAAAGGAATAATAAAAACGGCACAAACAATCCAAGTCGCCAGCCAGTGATTCAGGAAGAAGTCCCCTGGCGCAAAGGTCAACACCGGAATCAATAGGCCTGCTAAGGCATAATACTGGTAAGCACCAACTTGAGTATAATAGCCCACCCTTGCATTCGGGTGATGGCGCAACATAGCATAAACAAACATAGATGCACCAAACCACAGAATAAATAGCGGAAAAGGTATTAATACCGCTGCAATATTGCCGTAGTAAAAGATTTTTGCGGCCTTGCGAGAGCTAGCTGCAGGAATAACGCCGGTATTCGAAGAAGCTTCCGTGGTCATAGGATTGCCCAGTTAAAAACAACCTGTCAGTCTAATAGCACAACGCTGACTGTCAATGCGTTTCATCAAATCATACCACAATAAAAAAGCCGGATTAAAACCGGCTTTTTTAATAAGCAATACGACAAGAATGAATTACTTAGCTGCTGGAGCTTCTTCTTGGTGTTCGCCTTTACCGCCGACCAATGACACATAGGCCATAGGCGCGTTATCGCCTGCACGGAATCCACACTTAATAATGCGCAAATAACCGCCCGGACGCGATTGATAGCGCGGACCTAAATCGGTGAACAATTTCGCAACCACTTCATCGTCACGTAAACGAGCAAAAGCGATACGGCGATTGTGCACAGAATCTTGTTTAGCACGAGTAATTAATGGCTCAGCTACACGGCGTAACTCTTTTGCTTTTGGCAAAGTGGTTTTAATCGCTTCATAGCGGAGTAGTGAGTTGGTCAGACTCTGCAACAGCGCCTTACGATGGCTGCTATTACGACTTAATTGACGACCAATATTACGATGACGCATGTTAAAAATCCTTCCAAACTAGGATAACCAGAGGTTAGCCTACTTTACTGTCTTTATGATCGAGACCGGCAGGCGGCCAGTTTTCCAGCTTGGTACCAAGTGTCAAGCCATGAGAAGCCAGTACATCTTTGATCTCGGTCAAAGACTTCTTGCCTAGGTTCGGGGTTTTTAGAAGCTCGGTTTCGGTGCGTTGTACCAGATCGCCAATATAGAATAAATTCTCAGCTTTCAAGCAGTTAGCAGAACGAACCGTCAACTCTAAATCATCCACCGGACGCAGCAGCACTGGATCAACTTCAGGCTGGTTATCAACGTATTTCACCGGCTCTTCAATGCGCAGATCAAAGAATACCGCGAGCTGTTGTTGTAGAATCTGAGCTGCCATGCTAATAGCATTTTCAGCATCTACCGAGCCATTCGTTTCAATTTCAACAATTAGCTTATCCATGTCAGTACGTTGTTCAACACGCGCACTGTCTACGTTATAAGCAACACGAATGATAGGGCTATAGCTTGCATCTAATACCAAAGTACCTAATGGTAACTCTGGTGAATCAGGGCCACGACGAGTAGCAGCTGGTTGATAACCACGGCCACTCGTAATGGTTAAGCTCATTTCTAACTCAGCATCATCTTTGGTTAGATGCGCGATAACATAGTTTGGATTAATGATTTCGACATCATGATCCAATTCAATGTCAGCCGCCGTGACAACACCCTTACCTTTTTTCTTCAAGGTTACAGTCGCTTCGTCACGTGCATTTAAACGCACTGCTAACTTTTTCAGATTCAGCAGAATTTCTACTACATCTTCTTGTACACCTTCAATAGAAGTGTACTCATGCACAACGCCAGCAATCTGAACTTCAGTGATGGCACTGCCTGCAATAGAAGACAACAGAATACGGCGCAACGCATTACCCAGCGTATGTCCGAAACCGCGCTCAAGTGGCTCAAGAGTAATCCGAGATGTATTTAATCCCAGCTCCTGCACCTGCACATTGCGAGGCTTCAATAAATCATTCATTTTTGAGGTCATGCTCGTCCCTGTAATCGTTTATGAATCAGACCAATGATTACTTAGAATACAATTCCACAATCAACGATTCATTAATTTCAGCCGGTAAATCAGAACGGTCTGGTACAGCTTTGTACGTGCCTTCTAACTTTTTAGAATCCACCGATACCCAAGACGGCAGCCCCATTTGCTCGGCAACCGCCATAGCATCTTGAATACGCGCTTGTTTCTTGGCTTTTTCACGTACTGAAATCAAATCGCCAGCCTTCACTTGATAAGAAGGAATATTAACGCTTTGACCGTTGACCAAAATCGCTTTATGGCTTACGAGCTGACGTGCTTCCGCGCGCGTTGCCGCAAAACCCATACGATAAACAACGTTATCTAAACGGTTTTCCAATAAACGCAACAAGTTCTCACCGGTTGAGCCTTTAGCTTGTGCCGCTTTCTTGAAATAGTTACGGAATTGGCGTTCTAACACACCATAAATACGGCGTGCTTTTTGCTTTTCACGTAACTGAACGCCATAGTCAGATAAACGACCACGACCTTCACCATGCTGACCGGGTTTTTTATCTAACTTACATTTTTTCTCAATAGAGCGACCGCGGCTCTTTAGAAAAAGGTCTGTACCTTCACGTCTGCTTAGTTTGCAGGTAGGTCCAACATATCTTGCCATGATTAACTGCTCCTACACACGACGCTTTTTCGGCGGACGGCAACCATTATGTGGAATGGGCGTCACATCGGTAATATTGGTGATCTTATAACCTGCATTGTGCAAAGCACGAATGGCAGATTCTCGACCAGGACCAGGACCTTTTACTTCCACGTCCAAGTTCTTCAAACCATATTCTTTCGCAGCGGTGCCAGCACGCTCTGCTGCTACTTGCGCAGCAAAAGGTGTACTTTTACGAGAGCCGCGAAAACCAGAGCCACCTGAAGTCGCCCATGCTAAAGCATTACCTTGGCGATCCGTGATGGTGACGATGGTGTTATTAAAAGAAGCATTGATGTGTGCAACGCCGTCAGTAACCGTTTTTCTGACTTTTTTACGGACAACAGAGGCGCCTTTTTTAGTCGTAGGCTGCTTTGCCATAAATTAACTACCTGAATTATTTACGAATTGGACGACGCGGACCTTTACGGGTACGAGCGTTAGTTTTACTGCGTTGACCGCGCACTGGTAATCCACGTCTGTGGCGGATACCACGATAGCAGCCCATATCCATCAAACGCTTGATGTTCATGGAAACTTCACGACGCAAATCGCCTTCAACTAAAAACTTAGCGACTTCTGTGCGAATACGCTCAACTTCGTCTTCAGATAGATCACGAATTTTGGTTTGGGGCTGAATACCAGCCGCTTTGCAAATGTCACTAGAACGTGGGCGCCCAATACCATAAATGGATGTTAAGCCAATAACCACATGCTTGTTTACAGGAAGATTGATACCCGCAATACGAGCCATTAATAATTTCTCCAGATTCTCGGAAAAGTCGGCGATTATGCCTACCTTTCGTTTATTTATCAACAAATAACCTCTGACAATGCAGAGGTTATTTAAGGTCTCTTACCTAACCAAGTAAGAAACAATCTGTTTTCTAGCATTAACCCTGACGTTGTTTATGACGTGGGTCAGTACAGATAACACGAACAATACCATTACGACGGATAACCCGGCAGTGACGGCATAATTTTTTAACTGAAGCTCTAACCTTCATGACAACCTCTTCAATTTATCGGTCAACGCGTCGCATCAGAGCGAGACGTTTTGAAATTGGCTTTCTTCATAAGCCCTTCATACTGATGCGACATCATGTGCGCTTGTAATTGGGCTAGAAAATCCATTACCACAACTACAATAATCAGCAATGAAGTACCGCCAAATGCGAAAGGCACATGCCATACCAGAATTAAAAACTCAGGTAATAAACATACTAGAGTGATGTAGATCGCCCCAACAGCGGTCAGGCGTGTCATCACACCATCAATATATTTTCCTGTTTGTTCACCTGGACGAATGCCTGGGATAAACGCACCTGCTTTTTTCAAATTGTCAGCTGTCTCACGCGAGTTAAACACCAAAGCAGTATAGAAAAAGCAGAAGAAAATAATCGCAATGGTATATAAAATGACATACACAGGCTGACCGGGTTGTAGCATATTAAAAAAGTTTTTAATAACACCAGAGTTATCTTGGCCACTGAACCAGTGCCCCAAAGTCGCTGGGAACATAATAATACTGGAAGCAAAAATCGGCGGAATAACACCAGCCATATTGAGCTTCAAAGGCAAATGGCTAGACTGCCCTGCATACATTTTGCGGCCTTGTTGCCGATTGGCATAATTAACAGTGATACGGCGTTGACCTCTTTCGACAAAGATAACAAATGCCGTCACTGCAAAAATTAACACCGCAATCAGCAGCACAATCGCCGGTGACAAAGCACCTGTATTGACTAATTCTAAGGTACCACCAATCGCTGCGGGCAAACCAGCCACAATACCCGCAAAAATCAGAACAGAAATACCATTACCGATACCGCGCTCGGTGATTTGTTCACCCAGCCACATTAAGAATAATGTGCCAGTCACCAAAGTAATCACCGTGGTTAGTACAAAGCCATAACCGGGTTGTAATGCGACTGTCTGGCCACCATAATTTTGGCTACCCAAAGCAACTGCAATACCCACCCCTTGAAAAATGGCCAAAGCCACTGTGCCATAACGCGTGTATTGAGTGATCTTACGGCGACCTGCCTCACCATCTTTCTTTAACTGCTCTAAAGCCGGAACGATGGTGGTCATTAACTGAACAATAATCGACGCCGAAATATAAGGCATGATGCCAAGCGCAAACACACTGAAGCGCTCTAAAGCGCCACCAGAAAACATGTTAAAAACGCCTAATATGGTTCCAGTGTTCTGTTTGAAAAATTCATTCATAACCACTGGGTTTACCCCGGGAACAGGAATATAACTCCCAACCCGATAGACCACCAAAGCTAATAGCACAAACAGCAAACGATTCCGAATCTCGGCAATATTGCCGAAATTACCAAATGATGCTGAGGCTGAAGGGGATTTTGCCATGGCTAATTATTACGCCTCGATTTTGCCACCAGCGGCTTCAATCGCTTCACGCGCACCTTTAGTAACGCCTAAGCCCTGAACAGTAACAGCTTTGCTGACTTTGCCAGACAAAATAATTTTAGCTTGTAAAGTACGAGCATCAATGACACCCGCTTCTTTTAAAGCAGCCAATGTAATGGTACCTTCAACTTTTGCTAACTCATCTAAACGCACTTCTGCAGTACGACGACCGATACGTGAGCTAAAACCCATTTTCGGCAAACGACGTTGCATCGGCATCTGACCGCCTTCGAAACCCACTTTATGGAAGCCGCCAGCGCGTGAATGTTGACCTTTATGACCACGGCCTGCTGTTTTGCCTAAGCCTGAGCCAATACCACGACCAACACGAGTTGCTGCTTTACGACTACCAATCGCAGGCTGTAGAGTATTCAATTTCATATTAAGCTTCCTCTACTTTCAGCATGTAAGAAATCTTATTAATCATGCCACGATTTTCAGGTGTGTCGTTCACAACTACTGGGCTATGCATACGACGAATACCGAGACCACTTGCACATGCTTTATGACCTCTTAAGCGACCATTTAAACTACGCACGAGGGTCAGTTTAACTTGTTTAGCGCCAGCCATGGATTACCCCTTAATTTCTTCAACCGTCTTGCCGCGCTTAGCTGCAATCATCTCAGGATCTTGCATTTTTGCTAAACCTTCAATAGTTGCACGAACCACGTTGCCGGGGTTACGGGTACCAATGCACTTAGACAAAACGTTACGTACACCCGCTACTTCTAATACTGCACGCATTGCACCACCTGCAATAACACCAGTACCTTCAGAAGCAGGACGCATATAAACACGTGCAGCACCGGTAGAGTGCTGAATTGGGTATTGCAAAGTGCCATCGACTAAGGCGATTTTCACCATGCTTTTGCGGGCTTGTTCCATAGCTTTTTGAATAGCCGCTGGGACTTCGCGCGCCTTACCATAACCGAAACCTACTTTACCTTTACCATCACCAACCACTGTTAATGCGGTAAAGCTAAAAATCCGGCCACCTTTCACGACTTTAGAAACGCGGTTTACATGAACCAGCTTTTCCTGCATACCATCGGTAGGTGTTGATGTATTTTCTGCTTTTGCCATTACTTAAAACCTTAACCGTTAGAATTGCAGGCCTGCTTCACGCGCAGCATCAGCTAACGCCTTGATACGGCCATGATATTTAAAACCAGAACGATCAAATGCTACTGTTTCTACACCCTTTTCACGAGCACGTTCGGCAACTAACTTGCCAATCGCAGCAGCCGCTTCAACATTACCTGAATATTTCAGGCTATCACGTACTGCTTTCTCAACCGTAGAGGCTGAAGCAATAACAGTATTGCCTTCTGGAGATATAATCTGAGCATACATATGACGTGGAGTGCGATGTACAGTCAGACGTGTCACTTTCAATTCGCGCATCTTAGCACGTGAGCGAGTGCTACGGCGAAGACGACTGGTATTTTTGTCCATTTCTGCCACCTTACTTCTTCTTGGCTTCTTTGCGCAGGATAGTTTCATCCGAATACTTCACACCCTTACCTTTGTAAGGCTCGGGCGGACGATAAGAACGGATGTCTGCTGCAACTTGACCAACACGGTGCTTATCAACACCACGCACAATAATTTCAGTTTGGCTTGGTGTTTCTACCGTAATACCGGCTGGCACGTCGTAAACGACTGGGTGAGAAAAACCGAGCGATAGGTTTAATTTGGCACCTTGTGCTTGCGCACGATAACCAACACCAACTAGCTGTAATTTTTTCTCGAAACCTTCGGATACCCCTTTTACCATGTTCAACAAGGTAGCTTGGGTAGTACCGGCTTGCGCCCAACCATCTTCTGCATTTTCAGCAGGACGGAAGTAGATAACATTGTCTTCTTGAGCGACTTCAACAGATTTGTTTAGGGTATAGCTTAGTGAGCCTTTACTACCCTTAACTTGCAACTGTTGACCGTCCAGTTTTACCTCAACCCCCTTAGGGAGATGCAGGCCTTTTTTTGCAATACGTGACATAACAATCGCCTACCTTACTCGACCGTACAGAGGACTTCACCGCCCTGACCTGCTGCACGCGCGGCACGATCACTCATGACACCCGCAGAAGTCGAGACGATAGCAACACCATAACCACCCATCACACTCGGTAGCTCATCTTTGCCACGGAATACACGTAAACCGGGACGGCTCGTGCGTGAAATACGGCTAATAACTGGCTTGCCTTGGAAATATTTCAGGATTACGTTGATAACTGGTTTACCAGCATTATCATCAACTTCGTAGCCTTGAATAAAACCTTCCGCTGCCAGTACGTCTAAAATAGCTTTCTTCTGCTTAGAGGCAGGAAAAGATACTTTTGCTTTACTTGCATTTTGGCCATTGCGGATACGAGTCAGCATATCGGCAATAGGATCACTCATACTCATGATTTAATTTCCTTTTTACCAGCTAGACTTCGTTAAACCCGGAACGTCACCGCGCATTGCTGCTTCACGTAGCTTATTACGTGATAAACCGAATTTGCGATAAACGCCATGTGGGCGGCCTGTTAAATTGCAGCGACGTTGTCTACGCACTGGACTACTATCACGTGGCAATTTTTGTAATGCTGTGCTTGCAGCCATCACTTGCTCATAAGAACTTGCTGGACTAGCAATAATTTTTTTCAGCTCAGCACGCTTTGCTGCATACTTTTCTGCTGCTTCTGCACGCTTAGTTTCACGTGCGATCATGGAAGTTTTTGCCATGAAAAATTCCTCGTTACTGTCTGAAAGGGAACTTAAACGCTTCTAGAAGCGCACGTCCCTCTTCATCAGTTTTAGCTGTAGTGGTAATGGTGATATTCATACCGCGTAAGGTATCAATTTTGTCATAATCAATTTCTGGGAAAATGATTTGCTCTTTAACACCCATGTTGTAGTTACCACTACCATCAAATGCTCTCGGATTTAAACCGCGAAAGTCACGGATACGAGGAATGGAGATGTTAATTAACTTATCCAAAAACTCATACATATGTTCACGACGCAAGGTTACCATGCAACCAATGGGCCAGTTATCACGAATTTTAAAGCCTGCAATCGATTTGCGGCTTAGCGTCACTACTGGCTTCTGACCTGCAATTTTGGTCATATCATTGACAGCGTGCTCAATAATTTTTTTGTCGCCAACCGCTTCACCTAAACCCATGTTTAGCGTGATTTTTGTGATGCGCGGGATTTCCATCACATTTTTTAGACCGAGCTTTTGTTGTAATTCTTTTACAACAGTTTCACGGTAATATTTCTGTAACCTTGCCATGAATAATAATACCTATTAAGCGTCTACGCGCTCACCGTTGGATTTAAAGACACGGACCTTCTTGCCGTCTTCCAGGAGCTTGAATCCAACCCGATCACCTTTGCCGGTGGTACGGTTGACCAACATTACATTGGATACATCTAATGGCATTTCTTTTTCAATCACGCCACCTTGAATCCCTGCTGTTGGATTTGGCTTTTGGTGTTTCTTAACAACATTCACACCTTTAACCAAAACTTTTCCATTCGCTAGAACCTGCATAACCGTGCCACGACGACCTTTGTCTTTACCGGTGATGAGGACAACTTCATCGTTTTTACGAATCTTACGCATTGCTATTTACCTACTTTAATCGCTGTAAGTTTTAAAGCACTTCAGGTGCTAGAGAAATGATTTTCATAAAACGATCGCCGCGCAGTTCACGAGTTACTGGCCCGAAGATACGTGTACCGATAGGCTCTAACTTGTTGTTGAGCAATACGGCAGCATTCGTATCAAAACGAATCACAGAACCATCACCACGACGAATACCTTTTGCAGTACGCACGATTACCGCGTTATAAACATCGCCTTTCTTAACTTTGCCACGAGGAATCGCATCACGGATACTTACCTTAATGACATCACCAATACTGGCATAACGACGGTGCGAACCGCCTAAAACCTTGATACACATAACTTTACGTGCACCACTATTATCTGCAACTTGCAGAACAGATTGCATCTGGATCATAAATCAGTCTCCGTCTCCAGGATTAGCTGGCTGCACGCTCAACAACTTTAATCAATGTCCAGTGCTTGCTTTTGGACAGAGGACGACATTCCTTGAAAGTAACGGTATCGCCTACCTTGCCTTCATTGTTTTCGTCATGCACATGGTATTTTTTAGAACTCTTAATGAACTTCCCATAGACAGGATGTTGCACTTGACGCTCTAACAAAACTACAACCGTTTTGTCCATTTTGTCGCTGACGACGCGTCCCATCAAACTACGTTCGACTTTAACTTCTTCGCTCATCTTTACTTACCTGCGACTTGCTTTTCAGACAACACGGTTTTAATACGTGCGATCTCGCGACGTACACGTTTCACTTCCGAAGGGCGTGATAACTGGCCAGCAGCTTGCTGCATACGCAACTTAAACTGCTCCTTATAGTTTTCAGTCAATTCAGTCGCTAATTCAGCTTCTGACTTATTACGTAAATCGGCTGCTTTCATCACATCACCTGACGGGAAACAAAGGCGGTTTTAAAGGGCAGTTTAGCAGCAGCTAGCTTAAATGCTTGGCGTGCTGACTCTTCACTGATGCCTTGGATTTCGTAAAGGACTTTACCCGGTTGAATTAAGGCTACCCAATATTCAACGTTACCTTTACCTTTACCCATCCGCACTTCTAAAGGTTTTTTACTAATTGGCTTGTCAGGGAATACACGAATCCACAACTTACCACCACGACGTACTTCACGATTAATCGCACGGCGTGCTGACTCAATTTGACGCGCTGTCATACGACCACGCTCAAGTGATTTCAGGCCATACTCACCGAAGCTTACTTCATTACCTGCTTGTGCAAGACCACGGTTGCGGCCTTTATGCATTTTGCGGAATTTGGTTCTTTTAGGCTGTAACATCTCAAACCTCTATCACTTCTTCTTTCTAGCCTGCTGGTTATTTGCATTCCCAGAGTTAGATTGTTTCTGTTCAAGGTCAAAGACCTCACCCTTGAAGATCCAAACTTTGACACCAATGATACCATAGGTAGTTAAAGCTTCGGCTGTTGCGTAATCGATATCAGCACGCAGTGTATGTAATGGCACACGACCTTCACGATACCACTCCGTACGTGCGATCTCTGCACCATTCAAACGACCAGCAACGCTTACCTTGATGCCTAAAGCACCTAAGCGCATAGCATTACTAACGGCACGCTTCATCGCACGGCGGAACATAATACGACGCTCTAACTGGCTTGCAATACCTTCAGCAACCAATTGCGCATCCAATTCTGGCTTACGAATCTCTTCGATATTCAGCTTCACGTTGTTAACGTGTAAACCCATGATGCCAGCTACATCGGCGCGTAAACGTTCAATATCCTCACCTTTTTTACCAATAACCACTCCAGGACGAGCAGTATGAATGGTAATAAAAGCGGACTTTGCTGGGCGTTCGATTTGAATACGGCTAACAGAAGCTTCTTTCAATTTCTTTTTCAGGAAAGAACGTACTTCCAAATCCTTATACAGGAAATCGGCGTAGTCTTTACCTTCGGCATACCACTTAGAACGCCAGTCAGTAGCGATACCGAGACGCATGCCAGTTGGATGTACTTTTTGACCCATGTTTTACCTCAGACCTTTAATCACCAACCGCAACAGTGATATGACTGGTACGTTTTAAAATGCGGTTTGCCCGACCTTTGGCACGCGGCATGATCCGCTTCATAGTTGGCCCTTGGTCGACAAATACGGTTGTCACAGATAAATCATCCACATCAGCGCCTTCATTGTTCTCAGCGTTTGCAATGGCTGATTCCAATACTTTCTTCATGATGGCGGCGCCCTTCTTAGGGCTGAAGGACAATACTTCTAAGGCTTTACCCACAGGTAAGCCACGAATTTGATCTGCAACTAAGCGACCTTTTTGAGGTGAAATACGCGCAAAGCGCAAACGAGCTGCTACTTCCATTGCATTACCCCTTATTTCTTCGCTTTTTTATCAGCGGCATGACCACGGTAAGCACGAGTTGCCGAGAACTCACCTAACTTGTGGCCAACCATGTTTTCATTTACTAACACAGGCACGTGTTGCTTGCCGTTATGCACAGCAAGAGTCAGACCCACCATTTCTGGTACGATCATCGAACGACGTGACCAAGTTTTGATAGGGCGACGGTCATTTTTAGCAACCGCAACCTCAACTTTATGCATTAAATGATGGTCAATGAATGGACCTTTTTTCAATGAGCGTGGCACTGTCTAATCCTCTTACTTATTGCGACGACGCACAATCATCTTGTCAGTGCGTTTGTTGCTACGTGTTTTATAACCCTTAGTTGGCGTACCCCAAGGTGATACAGGGTGACGACCACCTGATGTACGACCTTCACCACCACCATGTGGGTGATCAACTGGGTTCATAGCTACACCACGTACCGTAGGACGAACACCACGCCAGCGCTTTGCGCCCGCTTTACCTAACTTGGTCAAACCGTGTTCATTATTACCGACTTCACCGATAGTAGCGCGGCAATCAACCGGCACTTTACGCATTTCACCGGAACGCAAACGCACGGTAGCATAAGCCCCTTCTTTTGCGATCAACTGAACTGCTGCACCTGCACTACGCGCCAATTGAGCACCTTTACCAGGACGCATTTCTAAACAGTGGATCACTGAACCGATAGGGATATTTCGCATCGGCAAAGAGTTACCGGTTGCGATAGGAGCATGTTGACCAGAAATAACTGAATCACCTGCTTTTAAATTCTTTGGCGCAATAATGTAACGACGTTCGCCATCTGCATAGACTAATAATGCAATATGCGCACTACGATTAGGATCGTATTCAATATGTTCAACGCGCGCTGGAATATCATCTTTACGACGTTTAAAGTCAACTAAACGATAATGTTGACGATGACCACCACCCACGTGACGTGTTGTAATACGACCAGTATTATTACGACCACCGGTTTTAGATTTGCGATCTAATAGGCTCTTTTCTGGAGCACCTTTATGCAAATCTGGCGTAGTAACACGAACTTGAAAACGACGCCCTGGAGATGTTGGTTTTGACTTAACGACTGCCATAACTCACCTTACCTTATTCAGCTGAAGCAGCATCAAGCGATTGACCTTCAGCCAGACGAATATACGCCTTTTTCCAGTCGCTACGTTTACCCGCGCGACGGCCAAAATTCTTTTGCTTGCCTTTCACATTCACAGTACGAACTTGATCAACTTTAACTTCGAATAGCTCTTGTACTGCGGCTTTAATATCGTTTTTAGTAGCAGTTTTAGCGACCTTAAAAACGTATTGATTTGAAGACTCAGAAGCAGCAACAGTTTTTTCTGTCATGCGGGGAGCCAACAAGACTTGATAAATATTCTGGCTCATGCCAACCACTCCTGAACTTTTGCAATGGCCGACTGAGTCATTACTACTTTTTCATGACCTACCAAGCTCACTGGATTCAGCTCAGTAGTGTTAGCCACTTCGCAATAAGGAATATTGCGTGAAGCTAATAAGACATTGACGTCGTCGACATCAGAAACCAATAAAACATCGTTAGTGCCGAAGTCTTTTAACTTGGCAACCATAGACTTAGTCTTGGAGTCAGCTAACGATAAAGAGCTCACTACCACCAAGCGCTCTTGACGCACTAACTCAGAAAGAATAGAGCGAATAGCAGCACGATACATTTTCTTATTTAATTTTTGCTCGTAACTGCGTGGGCGCGCTGCAAAGGTTACACCACCGGTACGCCATAAGGGACCACGGGTGGTACCTGCACGAGCACGACCAGAACCTTTCTGTTTAAAAGGCTTTTGACCGCCACCACTCACATCAGAGCGATTTTTTTGTGCTTTTGTACCAGCGCGAGCACCTGCCATATAGGCAACTATCGCTTGATGCACTAAACCTTCATTAAAATCGCGGCCAAAAATCTCGTCATTTACCGTGACAGCGCCGCCATTAGCTACTTGTAATTCCATAATGATTCCTTACGCCTTTACAGAGTGCTTGACGGAAATCTTGCCACCAGTCGCACCAGGAACGGCACCTTTCACCAGCAACAAATTACGTTCTGCATCTACACGAACCACTTCGAGGTTTTGCACAGTGACGTTCACATTACCTAAGTGACCTGACATTTTTTTACCAGGGAACACACGGCCTGGTGTTTGGTTTTGACCGATAGAACCTGGGGTACGATGTGAAACCGAGTTACCATGCGTTGCATCTTTACCAGCGAAGTTGTGACGCTTGATCGTACCAGCGTAACCTTTACCTTTGCTCACGCCAGCCACATCAACGAACTGACCCGCTTCAAAGAACGCCACACTTAATTCGCCACCGACTGAATACTCAGCTGCTGAATCAACACGTGATTCACGAACATGTGTACCAGCAGGAACGCCGGATTTAGCAAAATGGCCAGCCTCAGCTTTTGTGACACGCGAAGCCTTTTGTTCACCAGTTGACAACTGAATGGCTTCATAACCGTCAGTTGCAGCGGTTTTAACTTGGGACACACGGTTTGGCGCAATCTCCAAAACGGTGACTGGGACTGCATCCCCGGACTCACCGAAAATGCGGGTCATTCCTATTTTACGACCCAATAGACTGATAGCCATTTGCTTACCTCTTTAATACTCTTTTCGAGTAAATCCGCACTTCTTATCTTTAGAAAAAATTAGCTCGACAAAGGTCGAGCCGAAGAAAGGCGCGCATTATAACAGAAAATTAACGTACGTTAAGTGTTTATTGCAATTTAGTTCAATTTTATCTGAACATCGACGCCTGCCGCTAAATCCAACTTCATTAAGGCATCAACTGTTTTATCGGTTGGATCAATAATATCCATCAAACGCTTGTGCGTGCGAATCTCATACTGATCACGCGCATCTTTGTCAGCATGTGGCGAAATCAAAATCGTATGACGCTCAGTACGTGTTGGCAAAGGCACAGGCCCTTTAACACGAGCGCCAGTGCGCTTAGCAGTTTCAACAATCTCCATAGCCGAACGGTCGATTAGACGATGGTCAAACGCTTTCAAACGGATACGAATTCTTTGATCTGACATAACTATTCACTCAGTAATAAATCTTAGACACAACACCGGCAGCGAATCATGGCCACCCGAACGCACAATCAAAACTCTACGGACGACCTATTCCAGTCGCTTTAGTATCATGCAGCAATCAACAGCTAGAAACTCATTCGCCCTTAACTTTCTTAAGAACTGCCTGAGTTACTTGAGCAGGGGCCTCCGCATAGTGCGCAAACTCCATACTATAAGACGCCCGCCCTTGCGTTGCTGAACGCAAAGCAGTGGCATATCCGAACATAGTGCTTAAAGGCACTTCAGCTTTGATGACCTTGCCCATATGGGAGTCATTAAGCCCCTCAATCACACCGCGACGTCGATTCAAATCACCCACTACGTCACCCATGTAATCTTCGGGTGTGGAGACCTCAACACGCATGATAGGTTCTAATAACGCCGGACTAGCCTTCAACACACCTTCACGCAAAGCGATAGAGCCAGCAATCTTGAACGCCAACTCATTCGAATCTACATCATGATAAGAGCCATCGAATAAGGTTACCTTCAAATCGACCAAGGGGTAATTTAAATAGACACCATTACCCAGTTGCTCGCGAATACCTTTATCAACAGCTGGAATAAATTCTTTTGGAATTACGCCGCCTTGAATGGCATTTTCAAACTGATAACCAGAACCTTCTGGCAGTGGTTCTAAACGAATCCACACATGCCCATACTGACCCTTGCCACCGGTTTGACGGACAAACTTACCTTCAGCTTCAGCAATTTGACGAATGGTTTCACGGTAAGCTACCTGTGGCTCGCCCACATTACACTCCACCTTGAATTCGCGCTTCATCCGATCGACGATAATTTCAAGATGCAGCTCGCCCATCCCTGAAATGATGGTCTGCCCCGAATCCGGATCGGTATGCACCTTAAAGGATGGATCTTCTTGTGCTAAGCGCGATAAAGCCAACCCCATTTTCTCTTGATCAGCTTGTGATTTTGGCTCAACCGCCACAGAAATCACAGGCTCTGGAAAATCCATCTTTTCCAAGATAATTTGATGATGCTGATCACATAAAGTATCGCCAGTGGTGACTTCTTTTAGACCAACCGCAGCAGCAATATCACCTGCTAATACTTCTTTAATCTCTTCGCGTGAATTGGCGTGCATTTGCATAATGCGCCCAATACGCTCACGTTTACCCTTAATGGGATTAAAAACCACATCACCGGTTTCTAGCTTGCCAGAATACACGCGGAAAAAGGTTAATGAGCCCACGAAAGGATCAGTTGCAATTTTGAAAGCCAAGCCAGCAAACGGCTCAATATCAGACGCATGACGCTCAGCAGTTTTTTCTTCATCACCCGGCAAGACACCTTTGATGGCAGGCACATCCACCGGTGAGGGCAGATAACGCACAACCGCGTCTAACATGGCTTGCACGCCTTTATTCTTAAAAGCAGAGCCACATAACACAGGCACTAACTCACCTGCCAAAGAGCGTGTACGCAAACCACTGTATATTTCATCAGCGCTTAACTCACCCTCTTCCAAATAGCGTGTCATCAATGCATCATCTGCCTCAGCAGCAGCTTCAATCATTTTTTCACGCCATTCTTGGCATTGCGCCTGCATTGCAGCGGGAACGTCTGTAGCGGTATAGGTCATTCCTTGATCAGCTTCGTTCCAATACAAAGCCTGCATACGTACCAAATCGACCAATCCTTTAAAGGACTCTTCAGCACCAATAGGCAATTGCACAGGAACCGCTTTTGAGCCTAGACGCTGCTCAATTTGCTCCACTACCCGCAAAAAATCTGCGCCCGAGCGATCCATCTTATTGACGAAGGCAACGCGCGGCACATGATATTTATTAGCCTGACGCCAAACCGTTTCAGATTGAGGCTCAACCCCACCGACCGCACAAAATACTGCAACTGCACCGTCTAAAACACGTAAAGAACGCTCAACCTCAATCGTGAAGTCAACATGCCCTGGCGTATCGATAATATTGATACGATGCTGTTCAAATTGCTGATCCATCCCAGACCAGAAGCAAGTTGTCGCTGCGGAAGTAATCGTAATACCGCGCTCTTGTTCTTGCTCCATCCAGTCCATGGTGGCGGCACCGTCATGCACTTCGCCAATTTTGTGCGAGATGCCGGTGTAAAACAAAACACGCTCAGTCGTTGTCGTTTTGCCAGCATCGATGTGCGCCATGATGCCGATATTGCGATAACGTTCGATAGGTGTTTTGCGAGCCATTGCGCATAATCCTGCTAGAAATTACCAGCGGAAATGAGCGAAAGCTTTATTGGCTTCAGCCATACGGTGCGTATCTTCACGCTTTTTCACCGCAGAGCCGCGCTTTTCAGCTGCATCCATTAATTCGCCAGCTAACTTACGCGCCATTGATTTCTCACCGCGCTTACGTGCAGCATCAATCAACCAGCGCATCGCCAAAGCATTTTGACGTGAGGCACGAACTTCAACCGGCACTTGGTAAGTGGCACCGCCCACACGGCGTGCTTTTACTTCAACGGCTGGACGAGCATTATCTAATGCATCACTCAATACATTCATTCCATCGCCACCCTTTTTCTGGGCGATTTCATCGAGTGCGCCATAAATAATTTTTTCAGCGACTGCTTTCTTGCCGTCTTTCATAACGGCGTTCATGAACTTACTTAATAGCTCACTTCCGAACTTAGGATCTGGCAGGACTTCGCGTTTGGGAACTTCTCTTCTGCGTGGCATACTACTTATCTCGCCTCAATTACTTCTTTTTCGGACGCTTCGCGCCATACTTGGAGCGAGCTTGTTTACGGTCTTTTACACCTTGGGTATCAAGGCTTCCGCGAACGGTATGATAACGAACACCGGGCAAATCCTTAACACGACCACCACGAATCAGAACAACGGAGTGCTCTTGGAGGTTATGACCTTCGCCGCCGATATAGCTTGCGACCTCAAAGCCATTGGTTAAACGCACACGTGCTACTTTACGCAAAGCCGAGTTAGGCTTCTTAGGGGTTGTTGTATAAACACGTGTACACACGCCACGACGTTGGGGGCAAGCCTCAAGTGCGGGCACGTTGCTTTTATCAA
Source organism: Thiolinea disciformis DSM 14473 (assembly GCF_000371925.1). GTDB lineage: Bacteria > Pseudomonadota > Gammaproteobacteria > Thiotrichales > Thiotrichaceae > Thiolinea > Thiolinea disciformis. The sequence goes on from NZ_AQVE01000003.1 coordinate 36,122, forward strand.
CTTTACTTTTGCGCGGCTTGCGCACCAACTGATTAATCGTTGCCATTAAAAAAACTTCTCCTAACCACATGAGGATATGCTTAGTTTGCGATACCCCATAAAAACAACAGACCGTGCAAACGGTCTGCTTAAGGTCGCAAGATTCTAGGGAAGACCCTAGTATCTGTCAAGCAATGTTTACCAATTTCATTGTGTTAGCTGCGATATATTGCGATATATCACAGCTTGTGTAGCTCTAGTCTTCCATCTCGTATTCGTCTTCCGCATCACTCAGGCTAGAACTCATGGTTCTATTCGCACTGGAAAACGCATCCTCCGCTAACGGATCGCGTTGGCGGCGACGACTTTCGTGATAGGCCAAGCCAGTACCGGCTGGAATCAGACGACCAACGATAACGTTTTCTTTCAGACCCCGTAACTCATCACGCGCACCACGCACTGCTGCATCCGTTAAGACACGTGTGGTTTCTTGGAACGAGGCAGCCGATACAAACGAATCAGTCACTAATGAGGCCTTGGTAATACCCATTAATACACGATCATACTTAATCGGTAACTTACCCTCTTCCATGAGCTTCTTATTCGTCTCAACGACACGCCAGTAGTCTGTTTGTTCGCCACGCAGGAATTGGCTATCACCTGGATCGATCACATCGACTTTACGCATCATCTGACGCACGATAACTTCAATATGCTTATCGTTGATGCCAACACCTTGTAGACGGTAAACGTCTTGGATTTCTTTTACCAAGTACTCCGCCAACGCGGTTGCACCCCGTAAACGTAAAATGTCATGTGGATTTGGTTCACCTTCTGCGATGATCTCACCACGCGCCACCTTTTCACCCTCGAATACGTCAAGGCTACGCCATTTTGGAATCAACTCTTCGTATTGATCGCCATCTTCATCGGTGATGATAATCCGTTGCTTACCTTTCGTTTCCTTACCAAAGGAGATCGTACCGGTCTTCTCAGCCAAAATTGCACCATCTTTTGGACGACGCGCTTCGAATAAGTCGGCAACCCGTGGCAAACCACCCGTAATATCACGGGTCTTAGAAGAAGCTTGTGGCAAGCGTGCTAACACCTCGCCGACTTCTACGTTTGCACCATTGGTAATGGTAACAATCGCACCTGCGGGCAATGGGTATTGCACCGGAATTTTAGTCCCTTCGAAGTAAATACTATCGCCACGCTCATCTAATAAACGCAAGGTGGGGCGCAAGTCGCGACCTGCACTAGGGCGCATCTTCGGATCCATAACCTCGACAGATGAAAGACCAGTGATTTCATCAACCTTGGTCTGCACCGTACCGTTATCATTGAAGTCGATAAATTCGACGCGACCGGATACTTCCGAAATAATAGGATGCGTATGCGGATCCCATTGTGCAACCACTTGACCGGCTGTAACACGATCACCATTCGCCACACGCAAGGTCGCACCATAAGGCAGTTTATAGCGTTCTTTATCGCGACCGGTATCATCCACGATACCTACTTCACCAGAACGTGAAACCGCAATCAGCTCACCCGACTTATTGGTTACAGTCTTAATATTAATTAAGTTCACGCGACCTGGTGATTTAACCGCAATACCACTTTCTGCTGCCGCTCGGCTCGCTGCACCACCGATGTGGAACGTCCGCATGGTTAACTGTGTACCAGGTTCACCGATAGATTGCGCTGCGATAACACCGACTGACTCACCTTTACCCACAAGGATACCGCGTGCAAGATCACGACCATAACACTGACGGCATACCCCATAACGTGATTCACAGGTAATCGCTGAACGCACCAGAATCTCATCAATACCAAGGCGATCAATTTCATCAACCCAAGCTTCATCAATTAATGTGCCTGCAGGCAAGACCACTTCGTCATTACGCACGACATCCTGTGCTACGACACGGCCTAAGACGCGCTCTGCTAAACCTTCAACAACGTCACCACCTTCGATGATAGGACGCATTAACATGCCTTTCTCAGTACCACAGTCATCCATAATGACCGCCATGTCTTGCGCCACGTCGACTAAACGACGTGTCAAGTAACCGGAGTTCGCTGTCTTGAGCGCGGTATCCGCCAAACCTTTACGCGCACCGTGAGTGGAGATGAAGTATTGTAATACGGTCAAACCTTCACGGAAGTTAGAAGTGATCGGGGTTTCGATGATAGAACCATCGGGTTTTGCCATCAGACCACGCATACCTGCTAACTGACGAATCTGAGCCGCAGAACCCCGCGCCCCTGAGTCGGCCATCATATAGATCGAGTTGAAGGAGTCTTGGATAACCTTTTTGCCTTCAGCGTCAGTCACTTCCTGCTTACCAATTTTTTCCATCATCGCTTTCGCGACTTTTTCATTGGTACGCGCCCAGATATCGACCACTTTGTTATAGCGCTCGCCTTGAGTCACTAAACCACTAGCAAATTGGTATTCAATCGCTTTAACGTCGGCATCCGCTTCTGCCAACAAGTCAGCTTTCTTCTCAGGAATAATCATGTCATCCGCACAGAACGACATACCCGAACGGGTGGCATAGCGATAACCGGTATACATCAACTGGTCGGCGAAGATAACCGCTTCTTTCATACCCACATGACGATACGCCTCATCCAAGAGGCGCGAAATGGCTTTTTTCTTCAATACATTATTGAAGATATCGAATGGCAAGCCCTTTGGCATAATCGTCGTTAAAATAGAACGACCCACAGTGGTATCAATTAAGCGAGTACGGCTTTGCATTTTACCGTCATCATTTTTGATGTAGTCGGTAATACGTACTTTGACTTTCGCATGCAAAGAAGCATTGCCAGTCTCATAAGCACGTTGTGCTTCTTGAGGATCGGCAAAAACCATCCCCTCACCTTTTGCACCAATCAGCTCGCGGCTCATGTAGTACAAACCCAAGACGATGTCTTGTGACGGTACGATAATGGGATCACCGTTAGCAGGCGATAACACGTTATTGGTAGACATCATGAGGCTGCGCGCTTCAAGCTGTGCTTCCAAGGATAACGGTACGTGTACCGCCATCTGGTCACCGTCGAAGTCCGCATTGAATGCCGCACACACCAGAGGATGTAATTGAATCGCCTTACCTTCGATCAATACTGGTTCAAACGCTTGAATACCCAAACGGTGTAGTGTTGGTGCGCGGTTCAATAATACCGGATGCTCACGAATCACCTCTGCGAGGATATCCCACACTTCGGCGGTTTCGCGTTCCACTAACTTCTTAGCAGCTTTGATCGTGGTGGCTAAACCACGACGCTGTAACTTACCGAAGATAAAGGGTTTGAATAATTCCAAGGCCATTTTCTTAGGCAAACCGCACTGATGTAAGCGCAGTGTAGGGCCGACCACAATCACCGAACGACCAGAATAGTCGACACGCTTACCTAATAAGTTCTGACGGAAACGACCTTGTTTCCCTTTGATCATATCGGACAAAGATTTCAATGGACGTTTATTAGAACCGGTAATCGCACGACCACGACGACCATTATCGAGTAATGCGTCAACCGCTTCTTGTAGCATACGCTTTTCATTGCGCACGATAATGTCTGGCGCATTCAACTCTAATAAGCGCTTCAAACGGTTATTACGGTTAATAACGCGACGATACAAGTCGTTCAAATCTGAAGTCGCAAAACGACCGCCATCCAAAGGCACTAAAGGACGTAAATCCGGTGGTAATACTGGTAAAACATTCAGGATCATCCACTCTGGTTTATTGCCGGAAGTAGTGAAGGACTCCATAACTTTCAAACGCTTACCTAAGCGCTTCAATTTAGTCTCAGAACCGGTTTCACCGATTTCTTCGCGCATCTTCTTGATTTCTTCTTTCAAGTCGATGCCTGCTAATAAATCATGAATCGCTTCAGCGCCCATTTTGGCTTCGAATTCATCACCGAACTCTTCCACCGCTTCCAAATAAGCTTCGTCAGACAATAAAGTACCGCGCTCCAGTGTGGTCATGCCTGGCTCGGTCACCACGAAGATTTCGAAGTACAGAATGCGCTCAATATCACGCAAAGTCATATCCAGCATTAAGCCGATACGGGAAGGTAATGACTTCAAGAACCAAATGTGCGCCACAGGGCTGGCTAAATCAATATGCCCCATACGCTCACGACGCACTTTAGTTTGCGTTACTTCAACACCGCATTTTTCGCAGACTACGCCGCGATGTTTTAAGCGCTTATATTTACCGCATAAGCATTCATAGTCTTTCACGGGGCCAAAGATTTTGGCACAGAACAAGCCGTCACGTTCTGGTTTGAAGGTGCGGTAGTTAATGGTTTCAGGCTTTTTAACTTCACCGTAGGACCAAGAACGGATGATTTCGGGTGAGGCAAGGCCAATCCGAATACCATCAAATTCTTTGTTTTCCTGCTGCTGCTTGTATAGGTTAAGTAAATCTTTCATCTATCTATTCCGCCTGCTAATCGGTCAAGTTATTCGCTTTCAAGTTCAATGTTCAAACCTAAAGAACGGATTTCCTTCATTAAGACGTTAAACGACTCTGGCATACTGGCATCCATGGTGTGATCGCCATCCACGATGTTTTTATACATCTTGTTACGACCATTCACATCGTCAGACTTCACCGTGAGCATTTCTTGCAAGGTATAGGCAGCACCATAAGCTTCTAGTGCCCAGACTTCCATCTCACCGAAGCGTTGACCACCAAACTGTGCTTTACCACCTAAAGGCTGTTGGGTGACTAAGCTATAGGGTCCGGTTGAGCGCGCGTGCATCTTGTCATCGACCAAGTGGTTCAATTTCAGCATATGCATGTAGCCAACCGTCACAGGACGCTCGAAGGCATCACCAGTACGACCGTCGTATAGAATGGTCTGACCGCTTTCTGGCAGATCCGCTAACCGCAACATTGCCTTGATTTCGGCTTCATCCGCACCATCGAAAACTTGCGTTGCCATGGGCACGCCTTTACGCAAATTGCCCGCCATTTCCATGATTTCTTGATCATTCATTTCGGACAAATCGCCTTGGCGCGGGTTTCCACCCGTGGTGTAAATTTCAGTTAAAAACTTACGCACCTCATCCACTTTGGCTTTCGAATCGATCATGCGCCCAATTTTTTGACCCAACCCCTTGGCCGCCCAACCGAGATGGGTTTCAAGTACCTGACCCACGTTCATCCGCGATGGAACCCCTAACGGATTCAGAACGATGTCAACCGTTTGGCCATTTTCTAAGTAAGGCATATCTTCAACCGGAACAATGCGTGAAACCACACCCTTGTTACCGTGACGACCTGCCATCTTATCACCGGGCTGCATACGGCGTTTTACGGCCACATACACTTTGACCATTTTCATCACACCCGGCGCCAAATCATCGCCCGCGGTCAACTTATCACGCTGTTTCTGTAAGCGGATTTCGTATTCCTTTTTCTTGTCCGTTAGCTGAGTACTTAAAGCTTCCAATTGTGCATTTAACTGCTCATCTTGTAAGCGTAAACCCAACCACTCATGACGTTGTGCCGCATCCAAGTGCTCTTGCGTCACTTTCGTGCCAGCTTTTAGTCTCAATCCACCATCGGCAACTTGACCCACAACTAACTTGGCCACACGTGCAAATACGTCTGATTCATAGATACGCAACTCATCCAACAAGTCTTTACGTACTTGCTTCAGGTCTTCTTCTTGAATCGCTAAGGCACGCGCATCACGCTCAACACCATCGCGCGTGAAGACTCGCACGCTAATAACTGTGCCAGTCATACCTGTTGGTACGCGTAAGGAACTGTCTTTAACGTCAGAGGCTTTTTCACCGAAAATCGCCCGCAATAATTTATCTTCTGGTGTTAATTGGCTCTCACCTTTTGGTGTCACCTTGCCAACCAGAATGTCATTGGGCTTTACTTCGGCGCCGACGTGGATAATGCCGGACTCGTCTAGCTTGGCTAATAAACTTTCACTAACGTTTGGAATATCGGCGGTGATTTCTTCAGGGCCTAACTTCGTATCACGTGCTAAACAGGACATTTCCTCAATGTGAATCGTGGTATAACGATCCTCATCGACCACGCGCTCGGATAACAAAATCGAGTCTTCGAAGTTGTAACCATTCCATGGCATAAAGGCAATGAACATATTCTGACCTAAGGCCAATTCACCTAAGTCAGTGGAAGAACCATCGGCTAATACGTCACCCCGTGCTACCACATCGCCGACTTTGACGATCGGGCGTTGGTTTATACAGGTGTTTTGGTTGGAGCGCGTGTATTTGATCAAGTTGTAAATATCAACACCACCGCGTTGCTGATTCGCTTCTGCATCATTGACACGAACCACAATACGACCAGCATCCACCGAATCAATGACACCACCACGACGCGCTGCTACCGTTGAACCTGAGTCAACCGCAACCGCACGTTCCATACCGGTACCTGATAGTGGGGTTTCGGCACGTAAACAAGGCACTGCCTGACGTTGCATGTTTGAACCCATCAAAGCACGGTTCGCGTCATCGTGCTCCAAGAATGGAATCAAAGAGGCCGCCACCGATACGATCTGTTTCGGCGAAACGTCCATATATTGCATACGATCAGACGTCATCGTCGTGAATTCATTACGATAACGACAATTCACGAATTCATCTAAGAATGCACCATTTTCATCTAAATCAGCGTTCGCCTGGGCGATAACAAACTGCGATTCCTCAATGGCTGATAAATAATCAATCTCACGGGTCACTTTGCCATCAACGACACGACGATAAGGCGTCTCCAAGAAACCATATTCGTTCGTACGCGCATACACCGACAAAGAGTTAATCAAACCGATGTTTGGACCTTCCGGCGTTTCAATCGGGCACACACGACCATAGTGGGTGGGATGTACGTCGCGCACCTCGAAGCCTGCACGTTCACGCGTCAAACCACCTGGGCCTAAGGCAGAAATACGACGCTTATGCGTGACTTCAGATAATGGATTATTTTGATCCATGAACTGAGATAGTTGACTTGAACCAAAGAATTCTTTGATCGCTGCGGATACCGGTTTTGAATTCACCAACTCTTGTGGCATTAAGCCTTCGCTTTCCGCCATGGTTAAACGTTCTTTAACCGCACGTTCAACCCGCACTAAGCCGACGCGGAAGGCATTTTCTGCCATTTCACCCACGCTACGAATACGACGATTACCCAAGTGGTCAATATCGTCTACATCGTCACGACCATCACGAATATCAATCAGCTTTTTCAGAACCGCTAAAATATCTTCCTGATCCAAAACACCGCTACCAGTCGACTCTTCACGACCTAAACGACGATTGAACTTCATCCGACCTACGGCTGATAAATCATAACGGTCATCAGTGAAAAATAGGTTATTAAACAAACCTTCGGCGGACTCTTTTGTAGGTGGCTCACCGGGGCGCATCATGCGATAAATTTCGATTTGCGCTTCTAACTTGCTACGGGTTGGATCAATATTTAGCGTATTGGAAATGAATGGGCCGCGATCCAATTCGTTGGTATATAGAATATCAAAATGCTTAACGCCATTATCGCGTAGCTTATTGATTAAATCTTCCGTCAATTCGGCATTCGCTTCAGCAATCACTTCGCCGGTAGCGGTATCGATGATGTTTTTCGCTAACACTTTGCCATACATATAATCCTCTGGAACGGTCAACTTACTGACGCCACTTTTTTCCAGTTGCTTAATATGCTTGGCGGTAATACGACGCCCGATTTCTACCAAAGGCTTGCCGTCTAGCAGGATGTCAAATGAGGCTAATTCGCCGCGTAAACGCTCAGGCACTAAATCAATTTCAACGCCTTTATCGAACAGATAAACACGAACGGTTTCAAAGAAATAATCTAGAATTTGTTCGTTATCCATTCCTAAAGCGCGTAACAGAATCGTCGAAGCCAATTTACGACGACGGTCGATACGCACATAAATGCTGTCTTTCGGGTCAAATTCAAAATCTAACCATGAACCACGATAAGGAATAATTCTTGCGCTATGTAGCAACTTACCTGCGGTATTAGATTTGCCTTTATCGTGCTCGAAGAATACGCCCGGCGAACGGTGCAACTGAGAAACGATAACACGCTCAGTACCATTAATAATAAAGGTACCCTTGTCGGTCATTAAAGGCAGTTCACCGAGGTAGACATCTTGCTCTTTAATCGACTTAACGACTTTTGCATCCACTGGCGCTTCTTTATCATGAATCACGAGACGTAATTTCACGCGTAAGGAAGCCGCATAGGTCAATCCACGTAATTGACATTCGTAGACATCGAATACCGGATCAGCCAACCGATAATCGACATATTCTAGCGAAACATAGTTATTATAACTAATAATAGGGAAAACTGATGAAAACGCTGCGTGTAGGCCAGTTGCAGAACGATCTTTCACCAACTTTTCCAATTGCAGGAATTGCCTGTAGGACTCCAGCTGGATGGTTAACAGATCGGGCACTTCCAAAATTTGCTCGCGTTTGCCAAAATCTTTGCGAATTCGTTTTTTCTCAGTGTAACTTAGTCCCATTGTGCTTCCTCAACTGGAATCAAAAACTGCTTTGTCGTTTAATGTCTGACAAGCGACAAAAGGCCGACAGTGCCTAAACACTGCCAGCCTTATTCTTTTGCAACTCTTAGAAGTATACTAAGCGCATCCTAATCCCAAGATTACTTGAGTTCGACCTTCGCGCCCACGTCTTCCAAGTCTTTCTTAATCTTCGCAGCATCTTCTTTAGAAGCCGCTTCTTTAACGACTGAAGGTACACCTTCTACCATGTCTTTGGCTTCTTTCAAGCCAAGACCTGTAATAGCGCGGATAACCTTAATAACGTCGATCTTCTTCTCACCGAAGCTAGTCATCACGACGTTGAATTCAGTTTGCTCTTCGACAGGAGCAGCCGCTTCACCACCACCCACAGGACCAGCAGCAACTGCAACCGCCGCAGTGACGCCAAATTTTTCTTCGATGGCTGAAATCAAATCAACGATTTCAGTTACAGTCATGTTGGCAATTGCATCCAACATATCATCTTTTGTACAGGCCATTTGAATCTCCAAAACCTTAGTCAGTAATTACTCTACGCTAACGCCAGCGGCTTCAGCTTTTTGGTCACGCACTGCAGCAAGTGTGCGAGCGAATTTGTCAAGAGGCGCACGAATTGCAGCCGCCAAAGTAGCGATTGCTTGTGAGCGAGTTGGCAATTTCGCCAGACGATCCAATTCCGCAGCAGGAAGCATTTTTCCGTCAATTGCAACGAACTTTACTTCCAACTTGTCGTTGGCTTTGTCTTTAAGGAAGTCTTTAATCAAGCGCGCCGCAGAACCGGGGTCTTCTTGCGAAAACGCCAATACTAACGGACCGGTCAAACCGTCTTCGATACACTCGAAAGCAGTACCTTTAACGGCAATACGTGCCAGATTATTCTTCACTACACGCAGATACACCCCACCTTTACGTGCGTTTTTACGCAGTGTGGTGAGTTGTGCCACTGTCAATCCACGGTACTCTGCAGCAACCGCAGAATGAGCACTTGCAGCAACAGCGGCCACTTCAGAGACAATCTCTTTTTTCTCTTCTAGTGTTAATGCCACGTTATCTACTCCTGGTTTGGCGGATGAACCACCATTTATCAATCCCAAGTTAGCTTGCTAACTTAAGAAGGAAACAGCGCCCCAAACCAGTTACTGACTCGGGAAACGCCATCTGCGCAGGTTCTCTACATGAATCATGCAGAACCATTAAGTCTCTTAAGACGCCTGCGGTCTTTGACGACATACAACCTTGTATATCTATGTGCCTTGCGGCAACTCACATCCTTGTGAGCTGAGATTCGGGCTTAAGCCCAAAAGGATTAATAAGACAAGCTGTTTTGATCAACCTTGATGCCAGGGCCCATCGTGGTAGAAACCGCGATGCTCTTCATGTAGATACCCTTAGCGGTTGATGGCTTAATCTTAACAAGATCGGTCAATACAGCAGTTAAGTTCTGTACTAATGCATCTGTACCAAAACTGACATTGCCGATAGAGCAATGAATAATGCCTGCTTTATCAGTACGATAAACGGCTTGACCTGATTTAGCATTCTTTACGGCTTCAGCCACGTTAGGGGTTACAGTGCCCACTTTTGGGTTAGGCATTAAACCGCGTGGGCCTAAGATTTGACCTAATTGGCCGACCACACGCATCGCATCTGGGCTTGCGATAACGCGGTCAAAATCCATGAAGCCGCCTTTAATTTGCGCTGCTAAATCGTCCATACCCACGATATCCGCACCAGCCGCCTTAGCAGCTTCCGCATTCGGGCCTTGGGTGAAAACAGCCACACGCACAGTTTTCCCATTACCATTTGGCAATACGGTAGAACCACGCACAACTTGGTCTGATTTACGGGGGTCAACACCTAAATTAATAGAGACGTCAACACTTTCGACGAATTTAGCAGCAGGCAAAGATTTCAATAAATCAAAAGCTTCGCTGATACCGTAAGATTTAGTGCTATCTAATTTTTCACTGACAGCTTTTTGGCGCTTAGTTAATTTAGCCATTATACGCCCTCCACGTCTAAGCCCATACTACGCGCAGTACCTGCGATAGTACGAACAGCAGCTTCTAAACTGGCTGCACTCAAATCTGGCTCTTTTGCTTTAGCGATATCTTCTAATTGTTGGCGTGTTACCTTACCCACTTTTTCAGTGTTAGGACGCTTACTACCTGATTTTAGACCTAAAGCCTTTTTCAACAAGACTGAGGCTGGTGGTGTTTTAGTGATGAAGGTAAAACTTTTATCACTATACACAGTAATAACAACAGGAATTGGCAATCCCACTTCCATGCTTTGTGTAGCAGCGTTGAAAGCTTTGCAAAACTCCATAATATTCACACCTTTTTGGCCTAATGCAGGACCAACTGGTGGACTTGGATTAGCTTTACCCGCTGCGACTTGCAGCTTGATATAACCCGTAACTTTTTTTGCCATGATAAACTACCTATATGGGTGCAAACGCCTTACGGCTCCCCGTGTGAAAGAATCAGGTCTTTTCGACTTGATAGAATTCCAACTCAACCGGTGTTGAACGCCCGAAGATTTGTACCGCGACTAATAAACGACTTTTTTCGTAATTAACTTCTTCAACAACACCATTAAAATCTTTAAATGGCCCATCATTAACGCGTACTACTTCGCCTGCATCAAATAACACTTTAGGACGTGGCTTATCCACACCCTCTTCAACGCGGCGTAAAATATTATCCACTTCTTTTTGAGTAATGGGTGCTGGTTTATCGTTAGAGCCACCAATGAAGCCTAATACGCGATTGGTATCTTTCACCATGTGCCAAGTATCGTCGTTCATTTCCATCTCGACTAATACATAACCCGGGAAGAATTTCCGCTCACTACGACGCTTCTGACCTTCACGCATTTCAACGACTTCTTCGGTAGGAACCAGAATGTCACCGAATTGGTCTTCCATCCCGAAGCGCTTAACGCGCTCTTTGAGGGAGCGCTGAACCTGCCCTTCAAAACCAGAGAAGGCCTGGACTACATACCAACGCTTGGCCATGTTAGCTCCCTAGTAATGTCTTAATACCCCAACCTAGTAGCATATCAACTAGCCAGAGGAAAATAGATAGGATGGTAACAATTACCATAACCATTAAGGTAGTTTGCAAGGTTTCAGCACGCGTAGGCCAAACCATTTTGCGGACTTCGTTGCGAGAGTCTTTTAAGAATCCAAGAAGCTGGACACCTTTAGCGGTTTGCAGGGCAATAAATCCAGCAATTCCAACCACAGCCAAGAGCCCCAGCACTCGGAAAAAGACGGAGACTGGCTCACCCTGCCACGTTTCAAAGAAATAAAAGCCAACGATACCACCGAGTAATAATAGTACTGCAATGACTAATTTAATAGTATCTAAGCTAGATGAGGGTGTTGCTTGCTGCTGATCGACTTTTGAAGACATAATATTTGGATACAACCTGCATAGCCGAAATGACTTTGCACAAAATGAATTAATGAAGAAGTAGCTTTTGTGCAAAACCATCTCAAAGAGATGGCAGGGCAAGAGGGACTCGAACCCCCAACCGACGGTTTTGGAAACCGTAACTCTACCAATTGAGCTATTGCCCTGTAAAACGATGCCATGGGAGTGAATTTCACTCCCAAGCAGATTGCTTATAGATTAAGCAACAATCTTAGCTACAACGCCCGCGCCAACTGTACGACCGCCTTCACGAATCGCAAAACGCAAACCTTCTTCCATCGCAATTGGATTGATTAAGGTAATAGTCATTTTTACGTTGTCACCTGGCATTACCATTTCAACACCAGATGGTAATTCACAAGCACCAGTTACGTCAGTAGTACGGAAGTAGAACTGTGGACGATAACCATTAAAGAATGGAGTATGGCGACCACCTTCTTCTTTTGACAAAACGTAAACTTCTGCTTCAAATTTATTGTGTGGCTTAATGGTACCTGGCTTGCACAGTACTTGACCACGCTCAACGTCGTCACGCTTAGTACCACGTAACAATAAACCCACGTTGTCGCCTGCTTGACCTTGATCCAATAACTTACGGAACATTTCAACGCCAGTTACTGTAGTGCTTTGGGTATCACGAATACCAACAATCTCAACCGTCTCACCAACCTTGATTACACCACGTTCGATACGACCGGTTACAACGGTTCCACGACCAGAGATAGAGAATACGTCTTCAACGGGCATTAAGAATGCACCATCAATCGCACGCTCTGGTTCAGGAATATAAGTATCCAGTGCTTTAATCAACTCACCAATGGCTGGTTCGCCAATAGGTGATTGGTCACCTTCTAATGCTTTTAAGGCAGAGCCTTTAATAATTGGTGTGTCATCGCCTGGGAATTCATAGCTAGACAACAGCTCACGAATTTCCATTTCAACTAATTCTAACAACTCTTCATCGTCAACCATGTCACATTTGTTCATGAATACAACGATGTAAGGAACACCTACTTGACGAGACAATAGAATGTGTTCACGCGTTTGTGGCATCGGGCCGTCGGCAGCTGAGCAAACCAGAATAGCGCCGTCCATCTGTGCAGCACCCGTAATCATGTTCTTGACATAGTCAGCATGACCTGGGCAGTCAACGTGCGCATAGTGACGAGCTTCTGACTCGTATTCTACGTGTGCAGTTGAAATAGTAATACCACGCGCTTTCTCTTCTGGAGCCGCGTCAATTTGGTCGTAAGCTTTTGCTTCACCGCCAAATTTACGAGATTGCACTACAGTCAGTGCTGCTGTGAGCGTCGTTTTGCCGTGATCAACGTGACCGATAGTACCTACGTTTACGTGCGGCTTATTACGCTCAAATTTGCTTTTTGCCATTGGATTAACACCCCGTTAATGCTTCAACTTAACTTAGTAACTGGTGCCCATAGGCAGAGTCGAACTGCCGACCTCATCCTTACCAAGGATGCGCTCTACCACCTGAGCTATATGGGCTTAAACTTTTTAAATAAACCCAGCCTTTTATATATACGAGTGGAGCGGGTGATGGGAATCGAACCCACACCATCAGCTTGGAAGGCTGAGGTTCTACCATTGAACTACACCCGCTTAAACCTCAGGCAATTAGCGCTATGCGCACGCCACGATTCAAGGAATGGTGGAGGGGGAAGGATTCGAACCTTCGAAGGCAGAGCCAACAAATTTACAGTCTGTCCCCTTTGACCGCTCGGGAACCCCTCCGACTGGAAAGGCGTGCATTTTGATTTAAGCGCCACCTAAAGTCAACGGTTTAAACAAGATTTTTTACGAAAAACTACTTCCCAAATGGACCTTTATTACTATCTATTTTATAGATCAAGTCAAAGCTTTGGTCTTCAGCACCACTGGCAGCTTCCAACCGTAAGCGTTTATTGAATTCATAAGTTACTGCTGCTTTTTGCAAAGAATCAAATAAGCCCACCATGTATTTGACGTAAAGTTTAGGACCTAAGCGCTTGCCTAAAGCCAACTCACTTTGCTTATAGTCGCCATTATTCGCTTTTATATTAACATCATCAAGACCTAATTTACTGCCAATGCCCTGAGCCAAGGTCTCACCACCCGATACGCCAAGTGCTGTAACGGCTTTCATCAATAACTCAGATTGATTTCCGGAGGAAACTCCCGACAAAGCACGCCCTGTTACCAGATAGCTTAAGGTATCGCTTTGACTTTGTGAGGGATTGGAGAATAACACCGATTCAGGCTGTTGAATCGTCCCCCCCAATGTTAAACCGACGGTCAAGTTTTCGTCTTCAATTTTACGCGTAGCCCGCACATCCAGACCCGGATTATCCAAAGGCCCATTAAAGATTACGCGCCCACGTTCAATTTTCAAATCTTGACCATAGGAGTTATAAACGCCCTCGACGACGTTCAAAGAGCCTTCGCCGACAATATCCTGCTTATTCATTAATAAGCGCATACGTCCTGCTAAACGCGCATCCAAGCCAAAGGCATTGAGACGCACTTTTTCTCCTAATTCGACAATGACCTCAGGTCGAATTTCAATCCCTGAATCCTTACTATTTAATCCACCTGTACCCAGTTTACCTTTCGCTTCTCCATCGATAGGCTGGCCTTTGCGCACAATAACGATGTCGTCTGAGCGTTTTTTGGCATTGGTGGGCAATTGGCGCAAATTGATGCTGCCTTCAGGAATTTTGACTGTACCTGTAATATCGACTACTTTAGGCGTTGCGAGAATACGCAAATCGGGAGAAGCCTGCGCTTGCACCTCGTAGGTATTCATTAGCAATAAATGATTACCTTGTAAACGTACATCCGCCTGCCAATTGGGTAACTGTGCTAAATCCAAAAAACCTGTGGCATTAAGTAAGCCATCACCCGCACGCAAAGAGCCTTTTAGGTTTAGACGCTTGCCTTGTGGTACGACCGCTAAATTAACCGCCTCAAAACGCGCACCGGTTTCAGGCAAATACAACGAAGCATCCTTCAAGTTCGCCTGACCCATAATCTGTGGATTATTGAGCGTACCATTCACACGCACATCAGCCGTGATCTGCCCTTTTAAATCATCGACTTGCGGCGATAATTGTTCTAGCCACTTAATATCGGGAATATTTAAGGTCAGTTGCCCATCGACACGAGCAGGCTGATTACCCTGCGCCAAGTTCATACGGCCATTAGCACGCAACTGCCCTCGCCCAACAATATCCAATTGCGCATCTAATACGGCAGTCTGGTCATTTAGCTGCACATTGGCACGCGCATTGGTGTAATTCAGCACTTCAAGGCGACCATTACTGCCTAAGGTTACTGTGCTATCAGGGAATTGTAGATCAGCACGTCCACTTAAACGCCCACCCCGCTGGCTGACTTGATAGGTCCCATTGACCACACCTGCCACTTGTACGTTAGATGGTATAAACGGCTTAGCCATATTTAGCGGCACTTGCTGCAAACTACCATTCGCTTGCAATCCAGCTTGAGCTGACCAATCGGTTTTAGCGCAGAGACGTGCATTTTGCTGATTAGCTAAACACGCTTCGGAACTATTGAAAGTATTAGGCGAGAGGCTAAGAGTAATGGGATTAGTCAGCTGCCAATTACCGGCTGGAGTATCCCGCAAGGACAAAGACTGTAATGAGCCACGCCATAATTGCCCTTGCAGACTGCCCGTGGCGCGCAAATCCGCTTTACCTTCTTTGTGGGTCAAACCTAAGTTCAAACTATGATTTTGCAAGCTGCCCTGCACTACAAAATCCAGCGCATTTAATAGATTACTACCCTGTTGCAGATTGGAGGCGGTGCCACGCAAATCATATTGCCCTGCATTTTGCCGTGCTTGTACATCTAACTTCCCTAAGCGCAAGTCTTGGTATGCTAGATTCGCCCCCTGCAAATGCCCTTGCACATCAGGTTGCGATAAAATGCCGCGCACCACACCCTCACCTTGTAAACTCCCTGCCAGTCCTGGCCAAGCTTGAGCTAAATTCGGGGCATTAATGCGCCACGTTAAATTAAAAGGCTCGCTTGCTTGCCCACTGGCCTCAAGACGATTATCCCCTGCCATGACTGACAAGTTTTGCACATTAATTTTTTGACCCGCTACTTGAATCGTCCCTGTTGCACTAAGTGGCCGCCCCTCAATTTGTCCATTTATACGCGCAATAGCCAGTTCAAAATTTTTCCCATCAATCGTGCCATTAAAGCGACCATTACCTTGTAGGCTGCCACGTAGAGAGGGATAGAGTTGAGTGAAATTACGCGCATCAACATCCCAATCTACACCTACCGTTTGACCGGCATTACCATTCAAGCGAATGCGATTCTGGCCCACATCAACGATCAAATTCTGGGCTGAAATTTGTTTATCACGTAATTTTACTTGCCCTGTAGCGGCCAGTGGATAACCTTGCACCTGCCCAGCTAAGTCATTAATGCGCAGCGCAACACGTGAACCATCCAAGACACCTTGTGCATTACCAGAACCTTTCACACTGCCTTGCAATTGAGGGTCAATTTCACTCAAATTCTTCGCATCGATCACCCAATCAATGCCTTTAGCCTCATCGGCAACCCCATTCAATTGCAGGGTATTGCTACCAAAATTCACTAATAGATTTTTCGCACTCAGCAATTGATCACGCAAGCGCAGCTCACCTTGTGCTGACAGCGCATGACCTTGCAAACTGCCACTTAAAGTATCAATCCTTAAAGCGCCACGCGAGCCATCAACTAAACCTTGTGCATTACCCGAGCCTTTTAAGCTACCTTTTAGCTGTGGGGTAAGCTCACTCAGATTTTTCGCATCTATGACCCAATCAACACCCTTCGCCTCATCTGCTACACCGTTAAGCTGTACGAAATTACTCCCCACATTAAGCTTTAGGTCTTTAGCGCTAATAACCTGATCGCGCAAACGTAGCTCACCCTGAGCTGACAAGCTGCGTCCCTGCAAACTACCCGCTAATTCGGCGATTTTTAAATTAACCCGTGAGCCATCCAACAATAATTGTGCATTCCCAGTGCCCACTAATTTGCCACGCACTTGAGGATTGACTTGGCTTAAATTACGAGCATCTAGCTTCCAGTCTAAACCTTTAGCTTCATCGGCCACGCCATCTAATTGAATACGATTATCGCCCAAACTTAATTGCAGTTGCTTGGCAGAAATAACTTTGTCGCGTAGGCGCACTTCACCGGTACCGCTAAGTGCTTGACCTTTAAATTTTCCCTCTAATTGCTCAATTTTGAGAGCAACACGTGAACCATCCAGCAAACCTTGCGCATTTCCAGAGCCTTTGAGATGGCCTGTTAAACCTGCTTGCAATTGACTTAAATTCTTCGCATCAAGCTGCCAGTTGATACCCTGCTTTTCATCCGCCACGCCGTTGAGTTGTATACGGTTATCGCCAATATCCACCTGCAGGTCTTGTGTGGACAGTAATTTATCCGCTAAACGCACTTGCCCTGTTGCTTTGATAGGATAACCTTGCACTGCGCCTTGTAGCTCTTTTATTTGTAAGGCTAAGCGTGAGCCATCCATTAAACCCTGTGCATTGCCCGCGCCTTTCAAATTACCTTTTAATTCCGGCGCCAATTGGCTAAGATTTTTCGCCTCTAAAACCCAATTAATCCCTTGGCTTTCATCCGCAACACCATCCAATTGAATACGGTTATCGCCCACATTGACTTGCAAAGCCTGTGTACTTAGCACGTTGTCTTTAAGGCTTAATCCACCTTGCGCCAGAACAGGATAGTTCTGAACTTTACCTGTTAGCTCAGTAATAGACAGCGCAAACTGTGAGCCATCAATCTTACCCGATAGCTTACCTCTGCCTGCCAACTGTCCTTTTAGTTCTGGTGCTAACTCTGCAAGCTTGGGCGCATCCAATTCCCAGTTAACACTTAAATCCTGCTCCACCGAGCCAGTCGCTTTTAAACGATTCGAACCGATCAAGGCATCCAAAGCTTTTACCACCAAGGCTTGATTGGCTAAATCACCTTCAAAACTAGCCTTAATCGGATGGTCATGTACTTGGCCTGATACATCGGTAATGTGGAGATGAACGACGGGACCAGAAGGTTCTAAACGACCTTGAGTGATTAGCTCTGTATTAAGTAAGCCGATAGCTTCGGGACTAAAAATTTCAGGTTTAAGATTTTGGCCTTTAGCCTGAATATCCCACGCAAGTGTAGGAGTCCACGCTAAAGTGCCACTAGCATCAATATTGCCGGCTGCACCCAATAAATTAACACTATCCAAGGCAATTTTATCAAAGTCACCTTTACCCTTCGCTTGAATTTGATAGAGCGGATAAGTCGGATACTGCCAATCGCCCTTTACCTCAACTTGATAATGAGGCAACTCGCCATTGGCATTTAGGGCTAATGCCCCCGTGCCAATACCTGCATTAATAGATTTAGCACTACCACTTAAACTAAAAGGATGGGGCTGAGTAAGCTTCATTTCGCCATTAAAGGATAACTTCAGATTGCCGCCCGTATCCACAAGCTCACCTGACAGTTCACTCAGCTTTAATGTCCCATTTTCATGAACAGCATTAAGGAGTACATCTTTGAAATGTAAGGTCAAATCCTGCTTCACAATAATCAGCTCCTTAACCTTAGCTTGTTGCACCGCCAAGTTAGGGATATGAATATCGGGAATAACCAAAGGCCCATCATTACCTTGGGGCAGATTGATCGTTAATTGCTCGATTTCGAGATTTTTGACCGTAAAATGCGCAGGCCAGCGTTTTTCAATATTGGCTTTAACATTGACCTGATTGGCCGCGACTTTAATGCCCTTGTCTTTATCTTCCCAAACAAAGCCTTGCGCTTGAATGGAATCTAGCAAACTACCTTGTACGCCCTCAACCGTTAAGCCGGGCACCACACGCTCAGCGGTTCGCACAATGAGACCGCTGCCCGTTTGTGTCACAGATAAAACGACTATCCCCCCTGCCAATAGCAAGAACACCACGACTAGCGCAATCAGCGGGTGAACAATCAGATACCTGAACCACTTGTTCACAGATCAGGTCCCAAACTAAAATAGAAATGTACATCGCTTGTATCATCCTTCGGCACAGCAAAATCAACCCGAATCGGCCCAATCGGGGATTTATAACGAGCGCCTACTCCAGCACCCACTTTCATATTAACATTACCCCAGCTATCAAAAGCATCGCCTGCATCCACAAAGGCAGCCACGCTTATCTTTTCCGCTACAGGGTACTCATATTCTAAACTGGTGGTTAAGGTATTTCTGCCACCAACTACTAAACCTTTATCATCAGTTGTGCCAATGGTCTCAAAATCATAGCCACGCACGGAATTTTGCCCACCGGCGAAAAAGCGCAATGATTTAGGCACATTCGTGATGTCATCAACCTTACTTGCTCCTATGCCACCTTGAGCGATCACCTTAGAACCATTATCAAAAGTCGTTAAATAACGAAGATTGGCTGTCCCTTGCAAAATGGTCAGATCACTCAACAAAGCATCATGTGAGCCTTTAATTTCTGCCTGAGCACGCCACCCTTGTGTAGGGAATAAAGAATCGTTCGATTCAGTTTTACTGACACGGGCACCAAACAAGGTTAATAAGGAAGAAATGGCCGGCTCACCCTCCACCTTAGTACGTTCATTCAGCAGATTAACATAAGCTGTTTGTTGCCAGTTGGCTTTATTACGACGGTTATAGCTCAATTCTAAATTGAACTTATCGCTTTGAATATCCTTATTGTCACTGGTAGCCCAGCCACCCGAGACACTAGCATATTCATGCTCCGGCTTCCAAAGCGGAACTTTATACGTTGCCCGCACATTTTTATCATTCTGCGAAAAACGAAAACCGGTATCCAGCTTATGGCCTTTGCTATTCAACCAGCGCGTTTCCATCGTACCCTCTAAACGTGCGCCTGAGCCAGTCGCATAACCAAAGGTCGCGGTATAGGAATAACGTTTATTGCGAATCGCATTGATTTCTAGGGGAACTTGATTACCTTTTGCATCACGGTAATTCGTATTAATACGCACGTCACTATAATAACCGCTATTTTCTAGCAAACGCTGTTGGGTGAGTAGTACATCAGAATCATAAGGCTCACCTTGGTGCACACGCAGATAATGCGCTAGGTTTTCCTCATCTAAAATATCTTGCGTAACCTTCACTTCGCCAACTTGATAACGCTGACCCGTCTCAAAATGCAAATTAATGACAGCTTCACGCGTATCGGGATCAACCCTAATTTCACGCTGCACGAAGTTCGCATCAAAAAAACCTAAACGACTGGCAGTACGTGATAAGTTAGTTTTTAAGTCCTCGTATTTCTGTGAGACCAACACTTCATTAGGCTCATAAGGATTTTCCGCCACAAGCTTACTGAATAAGGGTAATTTGCTGCCTTCCCCCGTCAATTTGATATTTGACTCTTTGACTAGCACCGGTAAGCCAGAATCAACTTGTACATTCAATACCCAACACCCTGACTGTTGAGCGGGCTGCATGTCTAGCTTCGCTGAAAAATAGCCCATAGCCTCGACACCCTTGACCATTTTACCTTGCGAGGCATCAACAAAACGTTGCATCCGATCAGCACTCGAATTGCAACTTAAGCCGCGCATCGAGGGTAAATAGGCTTTAATGTTTTCAGCAAGCTCGTCTGAAGCGCCCTGTACATTGACCTTGATGGGCGACTCCGCTTCTTGTTGATTCTCTTTTTTCTTCGAGAAAAAGGCCGCCGCTGCATTCGAAGAAACACTTAAACTTAACAAGCCACCCAAACAACACCAAACCGCGCGCTTAAGCTCCATGGAGACACCCTTTTATTGCTCGAACACCCATTCCAGCAACATGTTCTGCACAGCTTGTCCATACGCGCCCGATTGACTGCCATTAAAGATAATTACTATCTGCATACGTTTACCGCTGCGGGTGAGTAAATATCCAGCAAGCCCAGAAACACCATCGATAGTTCCCGTTTTAAATCGACCACGCCCTTGTAACTCACTGTGTCGAAAACGTCCTGCTAAAGTACCATCCTGCCCTAAAAGGGGTAAAGAATTCAATAACTCAGGCATATAAGGGTCGCGCCAGATAACCTGTAATAATTGCCCTAATTGGCGCGCTGTAACGCGCTCCGCCCGTGACAAGCCTGAACCATTATCAATAATAATGCCATCGGTGGAAATACCTTGCTGCTTTAAAACATACAGCACCGCCGCACGACCTTTATCCAAAGTCGCTTTTCCACCAAATAATTTTGCCCCCATCGTGAGTAATAATTGTCGGGTCATGACATTATTACTCCACTTATTAATAAGGCGCACTTGCTCTGCTAAAGGCGAAGACACATGCACATGCAGACGCCTATCACCACTTTTTACAGCATCTAATTTATAAGAGCCCGTTAAAGTACCGCCCAATTGCGTCCAAAAATCAGCAAAGGCTTGATACACCAACTCTTCCGGAGTCGACAACACCATGGTTGTACTTTGTGAGGCGCATGAAATCGCATAATTACCGCGCGCGATAATGGTTCCACTAGAGGTTCGCGATACAATAGGACGTGCATTGCCGCGTGAACAATCACCTTCCACTAATTTCAATTGATTATCCACCGTAACACCGCGTGGCGCAGGGAAGATGGCTAGATCAACTTTGCCTGCCGCTGGGTTGGCGTTATAAACAATACGGCTAGCTTGGAAATTGAACATAGCCGCTGAAGGTGGTGCATTATAAACGCGCTCAGGCTGACCATCGAAAGCGGCGGGATCAATTGCTGGAATATCGAAGAAACTATTATCAATAATAATATCACCGCGAATTTCCCTTAAGCCTTTTAGGCGCAAATCATGCACAAACTGCCAAAAAGACTCATACACTAAAAAAGGATCGCCATAACCTTTAATGATTAAATCACCATTTAGCACACCATCGTGAATCTCACCCCTTGCCCAAGCCTCAGTACTCCAAGTCCAAGCAGGACCCAAAGTTTTAATCGCACTCCAAGTCGTGAGCAACTTCATTACGGAGGCGGGACTAGAAACTAGATCCGCATTATGTAACAACAACGGTGCATCGGCATTTACGTCTTGCACAAAAACCCTTAAGGCATCCGCAGGGACATTTTTTTGCTTCAGATAGTCCGCAATGCTCGCGGGCAAATCCTGCGTTTGCTGTTGGCGAATGACGGGTTGTTCTGCGGGCGGCAAGGAAGGCTGCACCACACCTGCCGTAATTAATAAATTAGCATCGCTGTGCGAAGACCATGAGAGGATTCCACCGAGTAACAGCAGCGTATAAAGTGTCTTAAACATTGTTTTTAAAATAAATTCCAACAAGCCAACTAAAAACCCATAGGATATGCTTAGGAGAGATCATTTAGTCTCAATACTTCAATCCCATGGGTTGTATACTGCCAATGCACATCAAAATCGTATAACTTCATTGCATAGCGTCGTGTATCTAGCCCGTCGTGTGCACGATAAGCTGGGCGCGGGTCTTGCGCTAATATTTGGCGAATCAGTAAGTTTATATCACAATTCCACTGCGCACTTTTTTGTGTGCAGTCCATGCGCGCCTGCTCCGAAAAAACTAC
This sequence comes from Thiolinea disciformis DSM 14473, assembly GCF_000371925.1. Classification (GTDB taxonomy): domain Bacteria; phylum Pseudomonadota; class Gammaproteobacteria; order Thiotrichales; family Thiotrichaceae; genus Thiolinea; species Thiolinea disciformis. Next base: position 58,752 of record NZ_AQVE01000003.1, read on the forward strand.
CGGATACTCGGGTGGCGCCTGTTGCGCAAAACCAGCCAGAGCTGCAGGAATCGCATCAGCATAAGGTATATAAGGCTTAATATCCAATACTGGCGTTCCATCCAGCAAATCCATCCCCGACAAGCCTAACACTACTTGTGCGCCTACTAGCTGAATCTGCTCTAATTTCACTACCGATAATCCCAAGGCATTTGGGCGAAACGTAGAACGCGTCGCAAACACCCCCACACGTTTGTTGCCACCCAAACGCGGGGGACGCACGGTCATATGCCACCCTTGAGCTTCGGTAGTATGAAATAAGAAAATTAACCAGACATGACTAAAGGCTTCCAAACCTCTTACCGCATCAAGGGTAAAGGGCGGCTCCAGCCATAAGCTAGCTCGAGCTTCTGTCACTAAGTTTGGCTGACGCGGAATACCAAATTTTTCGCGGTAGCAGGATTGGATACAACCAATCGGTTTAAGGGTTACTTCCATGACAAAATAAAAAACGCTCGGCTGAGCGAGCGTTTTATAAAACGTTTATTGAGAGCGCAACTCACTTGCTGGCCATTAAATCTTTATATTTGAGCATTAATTGGTCTTTGTTTTCAACATGCTCAGGGTCTTTGGGGATACAATCCACTGGACATACTGAAACACATTGCGGCTCATCGTAATGCCCCACACATTCGGTACAACGCTTAGGGTCGATGACATAAATTTCATCCCCCGGAGAAATCGCATTATTGGGGCATTCTGGTTCACAGACATCGCAGTTAATGCATTCGTCAGTTATCATCAACGCCATAGAATAAGGCTCCTAGTAATTAAAGTGCAGCGATTCTAGCAAGGCTTCTCGACAAATAACATTAACCAGAATCAATCCGGCACATCAACGCCTTCGTTAATTAACTTGAGCCGCTCTTGTAGTGCTTTGAGTACATTCGGCGTCACGAAACGTGAAATATCCCCATTCAGTTTGGCGACTTCCTTGACTAAGGTTGAGGACACAAAAGAGAATTTTTCACCGGGCATTAAAAACACCGACTCCACCTCAGGGGCTAAGGTACGATTCATGCTAGCCAATTGAAATTCAAATTCAAAATCAGCAACGGCGCGCATTCCACGAATCAGGATTTGTGCATTACATTTGCGTGCAAACTCAACCAATAAACTCTCAAAACCAATAACTTCAACACGCTCAGTCAAATTATGATTCATAATTTCGTGTTGAATCAAAGCGACTCGCTCTTCTAATGTAAAAAAAGGGCGTTTTTTGGGATTAGCAGCGACACCTACAATCACTTTATCACACAGGTGTTGTGAACGTTTGATCAAGTCCAGATGACCATTGGTTAAAGGGTCAAAAGTTCCCGGATATACTGCGATTAATCCCATCCCACACCGCCAATCACGTTAAAGAATTTGGGTTAAGACTGTAACATGCTCTTTTTAAAGGTTCTAGCCCATTCTTGTGCATTGCACAAGAATGGGCGACAAAGTCTAATTTCTGCATTCACGAAGAAAGAATGCTTATAGACCTTTGCGGCTGGGTCTTAATTCGCCTCCCGCATAATCGTAACGCTTTACCTCGGCTGAAGGCGTTTCCATCTGGTATTGATTGACGCGAAATGAACTGCCACCTCGCAGCATGACAATATTGCGATCCTTCATCCTGAGCTGCAAAGTGGCGCCTCTGACCGTGCTCACGGTGTCATCGCTATAAATCGCATCGCCGCGTTTTAAAATTCGCATTTCATCGCCACTACGCATGGCGGTTACTTTGCCACGTTTAGATAGCACAGCGCCGATTTGAATCGCTTCCGTTTTTTGTTGTCCCATAAACCAACTCCTTTTGTTAATGGTCCATTCGTTACTAAGCATAGAACAAAGCAGTTCATCTGCTTACGGTTTCTACGCATCTGCTTAGGAAAATCTAAGTTCCTACTGAATTAAGGCAATAGAGCCTCACCGCGCCATAAATCTTCAAGGGTCTCACGCTGGCGCACTAAATACATTTGCTCACCATCCACCATGATCTCAGCCACGCGGGGGCGTGAATTATAATTAGAGGCCATACTAAACCCATAGGCTCCCGCCGAACGGACTGCCAATAAATCACCGGATTGAATGGCTAAATGGCGATCTTTACCGAGAAAATCTCCCGTTTCACAAATAGGCCCCACTACATCGTAAGTGGCTAAACCCAGATTATCATGGGGTATGACCGGAATAATTTGTTGCCACGCGGAATACAAAGAAGGACGAATAAGGTCATTCATTGCCGCATCGACAATCGCAAAGTTTTTGTGTTCACTCGGTTTTAAATACTCGACTTTCGTTAATAAAATACCACCATTTGCCGCAATTGCACGCCCCGGCTCTACTAAAATTTCATATTTCTTCAAGCGCGGATTGGCTAAAACTTTTTGTAGATAATCGGCAGGTTCTGGTGGTGATTCTTCATTATAGCGCACTCCCAAACCACCGCCTAAATCCAAATGCTGAATATCAATCCCTCGTTCAGCCAAGCGATCAGATAACTGTAATAGGCGTTCCAAAGTATCCATGAAGGGTTCCAGATTCAATAGTTGTGAACCAATATGACAATCAATGCCATGCACAGCAATATTCGGTAAAGCCGCCGCCCGTAAATAAACCTGCTCCGCTTGTTCAATGGCAATACCAAATTTATTTTCTTTTAAGCCGGTGGAAATATAAGGATGCGTTTGGGCATCCACATCAGGATTTACCCGCAATGAAATCGGCGCTATTTTGCCTAGAGCCTGAGCAATTTCTTGAATACGCTCCAATTCTGCTTCTGATTCGACATTAAAACAACGAATGCCGATGGTGAGAGCGTGGCTAATTTCATCGCTTGTTTTCCCTACGCCCGAAAATACAATTTTCTTAGGATCACCACCTGCTTTTAATACACGTTCTAATTCACCACGTGACACAATGTCAAAACCAGAACCAAGACGCGCAAATAAATTTAATAACGCTAAGTTTGAATTGGCCTTGACGGCATAACATACTAAATGGGGATGTGAACCAAAGACCGAATTAAAAGCATGCCAATGGCGTTCCAAGGTGGCGCGTGAATACACATAACAAGGCGTACCAAATTCACGAGCGACTGCCGTCAGGGGAACAGATTCGGCGTATAATTCGCCATCACGATAATTAAAATAATCCATTAAGGTTTGCGCTCTTGTTTGGGTGGAGAATCCGGTTTCGGCAAATACAAAGGCCCTTTACTACCACAAGCCGTTACCACTAGGCTGAGTATCATAACAAGGCCAAGCTTTTCGATGAAGCCTCGCATCACTCAGCTCTTAAAATCGAAGCGCATTGATAAATCAATAGCTTGTACATGTTTGGTGATTTGCCCCACTGAAATAAAATTCACACCTGTTTCAGCAATAGCTTTCACAGTGGTTAAATTCACACCGCCAGAAGCCTCCAAAGGGATTTTGCCTTGATTAAGCTGCACCGCTTGGCGCATCAAATCCAAACTATAGTCATCCAACATAATAATATCGGCGCGTGCAGCGCTAGCCTCAGCAAATTCGTCTAAATTTTCGGTTTCCACTTCCACCAATAAATGCGGATAAAGGCTGCGCGCTTGTTGTACTGCTGCTGTAATCGAGCCTGCTGAAACAATATGATTTTCTTTAATTAAGACACGATCATATAAACCAATACGATGATTAACACCACCGCCACAGAGTACGGCATATTTCTGTGCCAGACGTAGACCGGGTAAGGTTTTGCGGGTGTCTAGAATCTTACAAGGGGTATGAGCGATTAAATCTACATAGCGGCGCGTACTGCTAGCAGTACCGGATAAGGTTTGGACAAAATTTAGTGCACTACGCTCAGCCGTTAACAACGAGCGTGCTGAACCTTGTAACTCGCAAATAACAGCGTTCGCGGCAATGGCATCACCATCTTTAAAATGCCACTTTACACTGATGCGCCCATCCACTTGCTGGCACACAGCATTAAACCAAGCAACCCCACATAAAACTGCAGCTTCACGGCACAATACATAAGCATGGGCTTGGGTTTCAGCAGCAATTAGGCTTGCGGTAACATCACCCGTACCGACATCTTCTGCTAAGGCATTGGCTGCGGACGCAGCAATTTGTTCAGGACTAATAGAGAGCAGCATAGAGCGCACGACCTACAATAAAAAACGGGAAATGCTTATTTAGCATCTCCCGTCACAAAAGCCCAGACTCCTGATCATCTGGATTCGACTTATCGATCCTAAATGCGTGTAATACCTAGCATTTTTAAGATCGACTTTTCGTAAAATGGCTCGGAACTTCCTTTCTTCATCTTACGAATGAAATACTTTTCAAACGCAACCTTCGCCATGTGTACCCATTTACCTTTCTTAAACCAAGCAACATTGCGTGGCGGTAATTGAGGTAGGGCTACGAAAGCAGCGCCAGTATCACCAAAATCAGCCAAACAGATCGTGTTCCAAGTACCTGTAGTATGTGGCTGCTTACCGGCTAACTCGTCTGCTATATTATGTACCGCAGAAGTGACCATAGACTCAATCATATAACCGGTTTTCGGTGCGCCTGTGGGGACGGGCGTTGTTTCGACGGGTGGAATCGCAATACAAACGCCAGCAGAATAAATATTTTTGAATTTAGGACTACGGTGTAATTCGTCGACAATCACGAAACCACGTGGATTACAAAGTCCTTCGACCGCCGCTACTGCATCAACCCCTTTAAAGGAAGGCAACATCATCGCCAAGTCAAAGCTGATCTCGTGACTTTTCTTAACTGTACCACCTTCAGCGTTGTACTCATCGACAAACATTTTGCCCGCTTCAACTTTGGTAGTCTTAGCATTAATAATCCAATCGATATGATGGTTGCGTAGCTCACTTTCCAACATCCCTTTGGAGTCACCCACACCACCTAAGCCTAAATGGCCCACATAAGGCTCTGAAGACACATAAGTCATTTTATATTTATGACGCATTTTGCGTTTACGCAAGTCCGCATCAACAATAAAGGCAAACTCATAAGCTGGACCAAAGCAACTGGCAAAGGGCATCGCCCCAACAACGATATGACCACTGCCTTTTTCCAGTAACTTTTGATAATCCGCCCATAATTTTTCGGCATGATCCACAGAACAAACCGAATGTGTATGACCACCATGTGGCCCTGCACCCTCGACTTCTTCAAAAAATAACTTTGGACCTGTGGTAATCATCAAATAGTCATATTGCACGGTTTTACCATTATCCAGCTCTAATTGATTGTTTTCTGGATCAAGTTTGGTGCAGCGTGCTGTAATAAAATTGATATTTTTGCGATTTAGATAAGGCTCAATGGGGAAAGTAATATCGGCTCGATTGCGCCAGCCGACAGCCACCCAAGGGTTGGAAGGAACAAACTGAAAATAATCCCGTTCATTGATAACAGTAATGGTGTGCTGGCTATCCAACGCATCCCGAAACTCATAAGCAGCGGGCATACCGCCCGTGCCAGCGCCTAATACTACAATATGTGCCATCTTTAACTCCTCGTAATCCAAGAATTACACGCAAACGCGCGTAGGCTCCTTCTCCAACCATCCGTCTCAGCTTTTTTATTAAGCTCGGATGACAGCATAAATAAAATTGACCGTCAACCGCACTATCCCTTAAAACCCTATACCCGTTGTTGATTTAGCGTGTTATGTTCAAGCATTTTGACAATACTCAAATTGGACTATGAATACTGAGGCATCTCTACCTCTTCAGTTCTATCTGGTTGGCGGTGCGGTGCGCGACCGCCTCATGGGCATTACGGCCAAAGATCGCGATTGGGTGGTCACAGGCGCGACACCCGACATCATGCTACAACTAGGCTATCAAGCGGTGGGCAAAGATTTTCCCGTGTTCCTACATCCCGTCACACACGAGGAATATGCCCTTGCTAGAACCGAGCGCAAAGTCGCACGGGGTTATCATGGCTTTGAAACCTGTAGTGATGCCACTGTAACCCTAAAAGACGATTTACAGCGGCGTGATTTAACGATTAATGCGCTTGCTGAAGACCAAAATGGGCAAGTGATTGATTATTATGGCGGTTTGAATGATTTAAAACATCGTATCCTGCGTCATGTTTCGCCTGCGTTTGCCGAAGACCCTGTGCGTATCTTGCGTGTGGCGCGCTTTATGGCACGTTATCGAGGACAAGGTTTTCAGATCGCACCCGAAACCCTAGACCTAATGCGCGAGTTAGTAACCACTGGCGAGGTGGATAGTTTAGTCGCAGAGCGCGTCTGGCAGGAATTAGTTAAAGCACTGCAGGAACCCCAGCCTGAAGCTTTTTTCCAAACCTTAGAAGCGTGTTATGCACTGGCTGTTTTATTTCCTGAGTTGGCCGCTCTCACCACAACGCAACGACAAACCGCCTTAGAAGCCTTACAACGGGCAGTACAACTTAGTATAAAACCCGAAATTCGTTGGGCAGCTTTAGTGCAGTGCTTGAGTGTAAATGCCATTGAGGCGCTTAGTGGGCGTTATCGTAGTCCAAATAGCTTTCGTGAATTGGCCTTATTGGCGGCACAATTTACGCCACAGCTTCACTCTCACTTAAGCCAAACTCCTGAACAACAATTAGCCTTATTGGAACAAACCGACGCTTTTCGTAAACCTGATCGCCTAAAAGATTTGCTAAAAGTGGCACACGCTAGCGACTTGAGCCTTGTAATCAATCAAACTTGGCCAAGCGCAGCGCATATTTTAAAGCAATTGGATTTATGCCAACAAATTGATATACAAAATATTTTACAACAAGGCTTTAAAGGCGAGGCTATTAAACAGGAAATCCGCCGCCAACGTTTAGCTTTGCTGGCGGCAGGCAATTATCACTAACAACTACGTTTATTCACCCAGCACAGTGCCATCACGGCGTGGATCAGCGCCGCCTTGAATCCCTTCTGCGGTATAAACAATACCATGCAGGCCAGAATTCATATTGGTCACATTAACCTTATAGCCTAGCGCTTCTAAGCCCGCTTTCATATCAACGGCCGAAGTCTTCTCTTCCACATCATAATCACCAAAACGATTGGCTAAATGCGGCATCGCTATGGCTTGCTGTACATCCATGCCCCAATCCAGATGCGCAATAATCGCTTGGGCGGTGTAGTTAATAATGCGACTTCCCCCGGGAGAACCAATCGCCATATAGGGATTGCCATTTTTAAAGATAATAGTGGGTGACATAGAAGAACGTGGACGTTTGCCCGGTTCGATACGATTGGCAACGGGCGCTCCATTTTCTTCGGGCTTGAAAGAGAAATCCGTTAGCTCGTTGTTCAATAAAAAGCCGCGTGTCCATAAACGTGAGCCAAAGCCATTTTCAATGGTGGTTGTCATAGAAACGATATTACCTTGGGCATCGGCCACCACAAAGTGACTCGTGGATGGTAGTTCCAAAGGTTCATCATCTGCCCATGCCGCTGCCGCATTCGGCGTTGGATTACCAGGTTCGGTTTTTTCCAAACGCTTACCGTCTTGGAGCAATTTTGCACGCTCTGCTAAATACGCTTCATTGATCAATGCTTGGGTCGGTACGGGTACAAAATCACTATCTGCAATATAACGGCCGCGATCCGCAAAGGCTAAACGTGAGGCATCACCAATCAGTCGCCAACTTTCTGGATTATTCGGGCCGAGTCCTTTTAAATCAAAGGGGCGGAGTAAACCCAAAATCTGCCCTACCGTAATACCGCCAGAAGTGGGTGGCCCCATACCACAAACATCATGTGCACGATAAGGCACACACACCGTTTCACGCATGGCTACCCGATAACGCTTGAAATCAGCCATGGATAAAGTGCCCGGACTCACTGGCGACTGGGTAACGGTATCAACAATCGCTTGTCCTAACTCACCGCCATAAAAAGCTTGTACACCTTTTTCAGCGAATAATTTCAAAGTTTTGGCATATTCTGGATTATCGCGCTTAAAGCCAGCCGGTAATGGTGCTCCCTCTTTAGTAAAGAAATAATCCCTTGTGCCCGCAAACTGCTTTAAACCCTCAGCATTTTCGGCAACTTGCTGAGCCATATGATCAGTAACAGTAAAACCATTTTCCGCCAAAACAATCGCGGATTGAAATAAAGAAGGCCAAGGCTTGCTACCAAACGTACTGTGCATGGCACCCAATAAAGCTGGTGTCCCCGGTGTGCCCACGGATTTACCACCAATCACCGCATCCAAAAATTTTAAAGGTTCGCCTTTATCATCCAAGAACATCGTGGGCGTTGCCCCCATCGGCGCTGTTTCACGCCCATCTAGGGCATATAATTTTTTTTGTTTATTATCCCAAACCATAGCAATCGCACCGCCGCCTAAGCCCGAGGACTGTGGTTCGACTAAACCTAAGACTAATTGCACTGCAATTGCAGCATCTACCGCATTACCACCCGCTTGTAAGACTTCAAAACCAGCTTGTGTGGCATAGGGATTAGCCGTTGCCAACATGAATTTGGAAGCTTTGACCAGTGATTTTTGCTGATTAGTGTCAGCCACTTGGGGCGCAATCACATCGCTAGTTTGTAAAGCAAAAGCAGTGGGCACTACACCCCATAAAGCACAACATAGACCCAAAGACAAACGACTTAAGCGAGGCAGCTTAAGCGAAGGACGCTTCAACCGGTGTTGTTTGGACATAAAGACTCTCCTCTGAAAACTGAGCCAATGCTGAATTGCAGTTTGGCTTACTCAGGTTAGAGCATAACGCATTAAAAATCACCAAAGCGCTTTCAGTTAATACTAAACAGGTTCTATTACTTATAGGTAAAAGTCACCTCTTGATAAGTGTGCATAAAGCCCGCATATTGTGAACATGGGCAAGTTGATATGAATGGAATACGATGAACAAGCAAGCAATCTTCTCCATTGGACAAGTTATTCACCATCGCTTATTTGACTATCGCGGTGTGATTTTCGATGTAGATGCTGAATTTAAGGGCAGTGAAGAGTGGTATGAAAAACATACTAAGACAGGCGCTCTACCACGTGATGAACCTTGGTATCACGTACTCATTGATGAAGATGGGCGCGTGGCCTATGTTGCACAGCGCAATTTAGAGTCTGACAATTCCGACGATCCTGTCGACCATCCTCTCTTAGATAACTTTTTCGTCGGCTATCAAGATGGTCATTATCAATCCCGTCACAGTATTAATTAATCCTAATGGATTTAGCTGCCCTTGAGTCATCGCGTTATTTAGCAGCGTTTTTAGTTGGTTTATTAGGCGGTGTTCATTGCTTAGGCATGTGCGGCGGTATTGTGAGCGCCCTAGGTTTTAGCCAAAAACAACACCCAAAGCAGACCAGCGCTCAGCAGTTCTCTTTGCAATTATCTTATAACCTTGGGCGTATTCTTAGTTATGTGGTCGCAGGTGCACTGGCTGGTGGTTTAGGGGCAGCAACCTTATCACTCGCCAACCTACAGCAAGCCCAAGTGCTACTGCAAACTATTGCTGCTTTATTCATGATCGCCTTAGGCTTATACCTTGGTGGCTTTTGGCATGGGATTGGCTATGTGGAAAAAGCGGGCATAGGGTTTTGGAAAAAAATTGAACCCTTGGGCCGCCGCTTTATGCCGGTTCAGACTATAAGCCAAGCTTTGCCATTCGGCATGGTTTGGGGTTGGCTACCGTGTGGCCTAGTCTACAGTATTTTGATTTGGGGCTTATCCGCAGGAAGCGCTTTAGAAGGTGCTTTACTCATGCTGGCTTTTGGCTTGGGCACTTTGCCCAATCTTCTAATTATGGGCGCATTGGCTCAACAAGTTACACGTTGGACACGCAAGCTCTGGGTCAAACGTGCAGCTGGGCTAGTCGTTATTGGGTTTGGCTGGTTGATGCTGTGGCGGGTTTGGCAGGCACTGGCGCCTCCGCCTTAGTACTTAACCAATTGTCGGCCAACCATAAACGTAAGCGTAAGCCCCAACTCGAGCTAAAACCCACTTCGTGAAAACGAATCCGCCCTTGTCCATCTAAAATATAAGTCGTTGGCAACACTGATACCCCATAGGAACGTGCCAACTCCCCTTTAGGATCATGCACGGTTGTCCACTGCTTAATACCTTGTTTTTCCATGTACTTGCTGACATCCGCTTCACTGGCATCATCATAAGCAATCGTAATTACCGGCCAGTGCTCCACTACCTTACTGATACCGCCTTGCTCCATTTCGCAGATAGCGCACCAAGTAGCCCAAAAATGCAGCATCACCGGTTTATCGCGATAATTGGCTAGACTAATAATTTTATTATCTAGCGTTTTTTGACTGAAATCGGGAGCTACCCCGTCGACTAGGTTTTGTTGTTGCCAAGCGCGAATCCCCCAGATTACCCCTACTACAATGGCCAGCTCCACGATCCATACCCAACGACGTTTTTTCCTAGTTCCCTCTACTTGCCCCATTGTCGATTTATCTTCCTGATTAATAATTGGGAAAAGCCCTATCAAGCCAAAGGGCAGCAAGCCTGTAAGCTGCCGCCCTTAGCATAGTTTATGTAAGCCCTATTGCGTATTTCAATCTAGCGTTTCGACTACATCGATATAAACTTTAGCTGTGGCTTTATTGCCATATTTGTCCTCTACTGTATAGGTAAAGGTATGATCTTCACAGTAACCACTACGTGCTGAGTAAATAATTTTTTGTCTATCATCACTAAAGCGCGTAGAGCCGTAAGCCGGAGGCATATCAACCGATACTAACTTCAAGCCATCCCCCACATCATTACTCAACACAGGCAAGGTAAACTCTTTCGTCACATATAAACTATCAGGCAGGTAAAACTTGTAACCAGCTTCGCCATTTTTGCCATCATCGAAAGCAGCCAATGGGGTTGGAGTAAAGGGCGCTGCAACCTGCACAGAAACAGTACCTTCGGCCGTATTGCCCGATTGATTACTAATCCAATATTTAAAGCTATCGGTTCCTACGAAATCTGCTACAGGTGTATAAACCAACTTGCCATTGACTAGAGCAACCGCGCCACCTTTAACACTGACTTTTTCGTAATCCACAATGACAATCTGCTCTTTTTTAGCATCATAGTCATTCGCTAATACATCAACCGTGACCGACTTACCCTGTTCTACCTCAATTTTATCATCTACTACTGCAACAGGCTTATTGCTCGGATCTTTAATAAAAGAACCGGCGCCTGTCCCTAAGGTGCGATAAGTATCAATAGATTGCTTATATTGAATATTATTATGCAACGCTTGACCGACCCAAGCAGGTGGTGAAGGAATAAGCTCTTTGCGCCAAACTACTTGAGGCTGGCTAATCACCCTAACCTCTTCACCGCCAGCCTCCACCACTTTATCGGTATACTGATTTTCGTAAGTCACGTATTCAATATCAACACGGCGATTTCTGTAGCGTGATTCATCTGTATTGGGATACTTTGGCTGTGTCTCACCCAATCCGAGTGCCAATAAGGTATCTTGTTGAAAACCTTGTCCAGCCATAAACGCCCGAACCGCAGCTGCGCGTTTTTCTGAAAGCACTTGATTGGCCTCAGTAGTGCCTAAATCGCAGGTGTTACCCGTAATGCGAATATTACCTTCATAGCCCGTATCGCGAATTCGCGCAATGACGCCGGTTAGACGCTGCTGGGCGGAAGGACTCAGAACCGCTTTGCCTTTTTCGAAGAAGGTATCAGCTTCTAGCTCCATCGTATGCTTGACTAACTTACGCTCAATTTTGGGCGCAGTTTTCTTAACAATCTTTTCCGTCTTGCCCGGAATTTCTACCCGCACACGCCGATAACGTTCAGCAGGCTGATAAACACCTTCACCACCAAACTCATAGCGATAATTCACATTCCCACGCACATCCGTGCCCTTTTCCTCACCCACTAAACCGCCTTGGGCTTTAGTAATTTCAACATTCGCCCCCACACTATGCGGCGAATCAATGAAGAACTTTTCAACATTACCGGTTACGGTCATCTGCGCAGGCTTATCTTCCGAGCTGGCATAATCAGATCCCCATTCATAATCAAAACCGCCTTGAACACGTAATAGAGGATCAGCAAAAAATTTACCAACTCGTCCCCCTACTCCATAGTCATACGCTTTTTCATACACCAATTGTTTAGTATCCGAAGTCTCGCCTACTAAACGCATATCCGACAGACCTTTGCTGACATTAGCTGACCAAAACATATCTTCGCGCTCTTGCCCGTAGCCCACGCTAATTTTGCCGTCTTTGGCAGCATTTTGATCATAAGCCCCGAACACTTTATGCACATAACTGGGCTGCCCACGCTCATCGCTCTGTACCCAGTTATGATTGATTTTTGCGCCCATGCCAGTGAGCTTATCCTCACCACTCTCAGCGGTCGGATTTAAACCAATCCAAGCCTCCCCGCTGGTATTAGAACTTTCACTCGACGAGAAAGTATGCTTCACATCGGCACGGCCTTTATATTCTGTATCGAAACCCACGCCAATACGCGTGTCGCCACCGACATAGTTTAAATTGAGGCTATTCGTTTCTTGTGCTTCATCCCAAAACCCAGATTCGCTTTGACTCAAAGCGCTCGCTTGCTCAGCAGCATTCATATCCTGTTGATGCGTCACGGGAGCCTTAGCGGATGGCTGACCTGCTAGTACTGTGGCGGAAGAAAATAGGATGGGCAGAAAAATCCACCCTAAGGATTTGCCCTTATTCTTGTTCATAGCCCCTAATCTCAACTTATCGTTATTGTTATGTAGCCCGACCGACAAACCTTTTAAACTTTTATGCTGTATACTGTGCAGTATTCAGGCCACAGAATCCTGTGAATGTTGCAGCTAAACGACAAACTACCTGAGTCAGGATGACTCCAAGCTCCTGATTTCAAAGATTTGCATTTATAATGCTACCAGCAGGAATCTTACGAGATGTATGGCAAGTGATCGAATTTTACCTGACGAACGACACTTTAGACTTACAATCATGCCCCAAACACGCAAGGATGGAGCGTGTTAGCTAACTAAGGCGAGTTATAGCCATGATAAAATCATTACAACTCATTCCTTTATTTGGAATTTTGCTATTCATCTATTGGTTTTTTGCCCAAATGAATTATTTTCCAGCACATTTGAACGATGTGCTCTTCACCATTCATCTACCATCCAAGGCAAGCTGGAAACCTACTTGGGGTGATATTTGGGTCTTGACAGGCGTATTAGTTCTATATATTGAAGTTTTTAAAGCGACACGCACGTCAGAAGTGACTATCATTGACCACTTACTATCAACTTGCGTATTAATCGGCTATTTAGTGATCTGGCTGATCTATCCATGGGGAGGAAACTCAGTATTCCTGATTTTATCAGCTATGTCCTTTTTAGACGTAATTGCTGGTTTTACAATTACCATCTCAGCAGCACGGCGCGATTTATCGCTAGGCGGAAAATAATACCGCACCATGTTTGACGCTATTAACTACTACTTTTAAATTATGAGGACAACGGTATGCAGCTATTTTCTAAAAGCCTGATACTCATTACCTTTGTATCAGTGTCCGTCCTAGCTCAAACACATTGGCAAGAGAGCACAGCCAACTTACCTCCTCCTCCGCCTCCGCCGGGCTTCGAAGCGGGGGTCGATCAAGCAGATGCTTTACCACCGCCGCCACCTGGCCCTAGTGAGATGGGAATGGTTGCTGCAAGTGAAGGTAACAATGACTTACCACCTGCTCCGCCCGGCCCTGGACTAGAAAATACTGAAATAGTACCCACAACACCTGATGCTATTGCTAGCGCTCCTACTGAAGAAGCGGATAATGCTTTAATGAATGATGAGTCAGCGGAAGAAAGCGCTGAGCCACGTGATAATGATCAAGATGGGCGCGACCGTGGCAATCGTTTTGGGCGTCATGACGCTGATGAAGAGTATGCGATGGGAGCAGACGAACCTTCCTCCAATCGCGCTGGCGGAATGCGTGCTTTCATGTATCCGATTGATCCTCACTCGGGCGCTACGCCAGAAAGTTTAGGTTATCCACCGGGTGGTGTTATCGTAGCCACCCCAATGCCAGCTGCACCTGCACCGCTCTGGGGCGCTACACCGATGATGCCGCCCATGGCGATGCAGCCTGCTATGCCACAACAGCCAATGATGCCACCCATGGCGATGCAACAGGCTATGCCGCCGATGGCCCCTATGCCTACCCCTGAAGCCCAGCAAGTGCCTCAAGCACCTCAGGCATTGCTAAGCGTTCCACAAGCATCTGCAGCACCTATCTGTGAACCTGAAACTTTAGCCTTAAAAGATAGAACCATTGCTGAGTTACAACATCAATTAGCCCAAACCACCAGCAGTTTACCCGCTTTAGAAGCCAAGCTTAATGCCCTTGCCAATAAGCCTGACTTAACCGTTCCCTTAGCACCACCTGATAATACAGCCATGAAGGAGGCTTTAGCGCTTAAGGACAAAACGATTGCTGAGTTACAAGCGCAATTGGCACAAACGAGCAATAGCTTACCGGTCTTGGAAGCTAAGCTAAATACCTTAATGGATAAACCCGACTTAAGCGTTCCTCTAGCACCCACCGACACTACTAATCCTGTAACCAATGAAACCTTAGCGCTTAAGGATAAAACGATTGCTGAGTTACAAGCACAATTAGCGCAAACGAGCAGTAGTTTACCGGCCTTGGAAGCTAAGCTAAATGCTTTGGCGAATAAGCCCGACTTAACCGTGCCCATGGCACCCGCTGACACTACCGTAGCCAATGAAACCTTAGCGCTCAAAGAAAAGACCATTGCCGAGTTACAAACGCAATTAGCGCAAGCAACTACTCGTTTAAACGAAGAGCAAAATAGGCTCAAAGCGTTAGAAACTGATTTAGCCAACGCCAAACAAGCGAATAGTGAAGCGGCTGCACAAGCCAATACCTTATTACAAGTACCACAAGCTCCAGAGCCTAATTTGGCTGACGAAACCTTAGCGCTCAAGGATAAGACGATTGCTGAATTGCAAAATCAATTAGCGCAAGCGAATAGTCGTCTTCCGGCTCTGGAATCTCAGGTTAATAGCTTAAATGCTCAGCTTGCGGAAAAAGCACAAACGACTCAAGTGTTAGAAGCACGCGTTTTCAGCGCCAAAGAAATGCAGCCGGAGCTGGAAAGCAAATTCCTGAGTTTAGCGACTGATCTTAAGGGTGCACGTGATCAAAGCAGTACATTACAAGCGCAATTAGCGCAACTGGATAGTGAAAATGCTGCGCTGCAAAAACAGATTGCAGAGCGCAAAGCCAGCCAAGAAGCGTTAGCCAATCAGTTACTCGAAAGCAATAAACAGCAGCAAGCGTTGGGTATCAAGCTGAATAGCTTTGAAGCGATTAATCCAGCAGTTGAAAGCCGCATCAGCAACTTGCAACTCGAATTACAAACCAGTGCCGCCAAACAAACGGAGCTGCAACAACAGCTAGCAGCGCAAAAAACGCAGCAAAGCGAATTGGAAGCTCAATTAGCTTCGGGTAAAGAAGCGCAGGCAAAGTTGCAGGCTGATTTAGAAGCAGGCAAAACCGCACAGGCTCAATTACAAACGGAGCTAGAAACCGGTAAAGGCGAACAGGCTAAGCTTCAGTCTGAATTGGAAGCCGGTAAAACTGCACAGTCAAAACTGCAAGCTGAACTGGAAGCAAGCAAAGGCGAACAAGCTAAATTGCAAGAGCAAATTACGGCCAGCCAAGCTCAGCAAGATCAGTTAAACGCGCAGTTGAAAGCTAGTGAATCGCAACGTGAAGCTTTAAATAAAAGCTTACAAGAAGCACAAACCAAAGTGGCACAGCTAGAAAACAAAGTGCCTGAATTAGCGCCCCAAGCACCCCAAACCCTGCTCGAAGCCCCGCAAATGCAGCCTGAGGTGGAAAGCAAGATTACGGGTCTAGCTGTCGAATTAGAGAACAGTAAAAAGCAACAGACTGAACTCAATCAACAGCTTGAAGCAAGCAAAGCAGAAAACACAGCGCTGGCGCAAAACTTGGAAAAAGCTAAAGCTGAAGTGGCTAGCTTACAAACGCAATTGGGCGAAGCCACTAAAGCACGTGATGATTTGGCGGCACAAATTGCAGCTAACCAAGCAGAACAAGAGGCTCTTAGCAAACAATTGGCAGAGCAACAAGCTGCACGCGATGCAGCAGCTAAGCAATTGGCAGAGGCAGAGGCTCAGCAAAAGCAGTTAAATACACAATTAGCTGAACTAGATAGTCAAAAGAACACTTTGACCACGGAATTGAGTACCTTAAAAGAACAGCATCCTGCTATGCAAAATAGCATGTTACAGCTGATTAAGGAGTTAAAAGATGCTCAAATGAGAGAGACGGATCTTAATAAGCAGGTTGAAGAAGCGAGTACCCAGAAAAACGCACTCACTACGGAGTTAGGCACCTTACAAACTTCCTGCTCTACCTTGCAAAGTGATTTGGATGCGAGCAAAGCCAAGCAAGATGAGTTGGCAAAACAATTAGCTGACAGTCAGGCCAAAGAAGGTGAATTGAATACGCAATTGGCTACCCGTCAAGCGGATTTGGAAAAGCTACAAGGCCAAGTGAAAACCTTGGATGAACAAGTGGCTGCTATTCCAGAAATGAATCGTAAGCTAGAAGAGCTCACTCAAAATTACACAACCTTGCAACAAGAAAAGGATAAGTTAGCGAATCGTATTGAAAACGCGAACAATGATAAAGACCTAGATGGTGTGCCAAATGCCGATGATTTGTGCCCGAATTCAGCCGCAAATACCGAAGTGAATACGGTGGGCTGCGCCAAAGCAGAGAATATTAGTTTGAAGGGTGTTACCTTTGAAACCGGTTCGAATCGTTTGACTGAACAATCCCTGCCTATTTTGGATGAGGCCGCCAAAACCTTGGAACGTCATCCCGAGCTAAAGATTGAAGTCAGTGGTTATACGGATAATGTCGGTAATGCAGATAAGAATAAAGCCTTATCTCAAAGCCGTGCGGATGCGGTACGCGACTATTTAATTAGCAAAGGTGTTAAATCAACACTGACCGCTAATGGTTATGGACCAGAAAATCCTATTGCTGATAATGCAACGGCGGATGGTCGTGCGCAAAACCGTCGCGTCGAGCTAAAAATTCAGGAGTAATCTTGGAAGCCTACGCACAGCGTACTAAAAAACGCTTCGGTCAACACTTTCTTCATGATCGAGGCGTTATAACCCGCATGTTAGACAGCTTGGCTTTGCAAAAAACTGACCGAGTCGTGGAAATTGGCCCCGGCTCGGGCGCTTTAACCCTCCCCTTATTACAAATTCTGCCCGAATTACACGTAGTGGAAATTGATCGTGATGTCATTGCTTGGTGGCGCTCACAAACGACACTGGCTGGACGCTTACATATTCACGCCTACGACGCCCTAAAGCTCGACTTAAGCACACTACAAGACGAGACACACCAAGCTTTAAGGATCGTGGGTAATTTACCGTATAATATTTCGACCCCGATTCTTTTCCACTTACTTAGCCAAGCAGAAACGATACGCGACATGCTGTTCATGCTGCAAAAAGAGGTAGTGGATCGGATTATCGCCGAACCAGATACTAAGGATTACGGACGCTTATCAGTCATGATCCAATATTATTGTGATACTAATCATGTGATGGATGTCGGTCCAGGGGCTTTCAATCCACCCCCAAAAGTGGATTCTGCCGTGGTTTATTTACGCCCATGGCAAAAGCTCCCTCATGCGGCAGATCATCCAGAACATTTTGCTCAGCTCGTCGCAAAAGCCTTCTCACAACGCCGAAAAACCCTACGCAACACCTTGAAAGGTATGATCCAAGAGACGCAGTTTAAACAACTGGGCATTGATCCTAGTCGACGTGCTGAAACTTTAAGTGTGGCGGATTTTGTAAATTTAGCGAATTTATCTCCAACCTCAAACTAGCTACTTATTTGAAAGGCCGCTGCGAATCAGAAAAGAAATACATGTTTAGCAATTCGGGTGGCGTCGTTTCCAAGGTATGAGCCACTTTGATGATGGTTGAAACTTTGGCCTCTTTAATATCAGCACGCTTTAATTTGTGCCATGTCTGACGTGATACACCTGAACGCGCCGCAGCACTCGCTACCGACAAATTCATCCTCTCCATCCGTTGGTTAACATATTCTGCAAAATCTAGAACCGACATAAACTCAAGCACTCCCTCTAGCCTGTGGCATCCGCTAGTCTTAAGCAACGTGCTCTAGGCTGCAATCTGTAATTTCACACTCGTTACGCATTAAAAAAGTGCATTTCAGTTGATGAGGTTTCTTCACGTGTCCGTGAAAAACTGGTGAGCCTGATTAGGCTAGGTTTTGTAAACGAATAGTATAGGGAAATGGCGAGTCAGGTTTTAGAGAACCCTTAGGAGCGTAGCTAAGCTGAAGCCAATAAATCTACTACGGCGGCTTCGGATAAACCGCTCACTGAAGCCATCACTGCCACACTCAAACCCTGCGCTTGCATCCCTTGTAGCAATTTGAGCAAAGCTTGTTGCTCGCCTTTGGCAATACCGATTTGCTCACCTTCTTCTCGGCCTTTAACCAAACCTAATTGCTCACCCGCCTCTAAACCTTCCACCCAACCTTCTTGGTGTGCCGTATCATAGGAGTTTTTCAAATCACGATAATATTTAATGCTATCTTCGTAAGCTTTGCGCTCATCGGGACTAAATTGCGCGAGTTGGGCGATGGTAAAGGTGCGGTGAAAGATTTCCTCGTGTAATACCTGTGGAACGCTGTCTAGTTCAGGCAGATGCTTGAATACATACAACCATTTGTCTTGTAGTGTTTCTAGCTGTTCCACGCTTTTTTGAAAACGTGGTAACACCAAGTAGATGAAATTCAGCTTGTCATAAAACACACGATTCAGTTGGTCTTTCAATTGTGCGTGATACAGCACTTCTGATTGTTCATCGTCCATGATGAAATCCAGAATACCAATGGTATACACCGCTTTTAGTTTGTAATCCCAATCGCCACGCTGCGCCTGTTCTTGGATCGCAAAGCTTGAGTAATAAATACTACGATCCTTAAAGAACATCTGTTTGACTTTTTGCAGTTCCACAATGAAGCGTTCACCCGTGTGGCTGATACAATTGAGATCGAAGATCGCTTTACGGTCGGTTTGGGTAATGCCTTGGTATTCATTCTTGGTGTATTGCAAGTCGGCAATTTGATGGCGTTCAGGCAATAGGGTATTGAGAAAGCTAATCAGCAAGTCTTTATGGGGTTCTTCGCCAAACAGTTTTTTGAAACCAAAATCGGTTAGGGGATTGAGGTAAATGGCTTGCATAATTGCTGTCCTTACGCAATTCGTCATAGAGCAAGTTTAGCATGAAATGCTAGGCTTCTCGCAAAACGTGTAAAGCTGCGATTGCTTTGCAAACACCAACTATTTTTTCAGCTCTTTTTTCAAGATAGCAATCCACTCCTTTTTTTCCGCATCCAATTTATTGTCTTGGTCTAATTTTTTCAAAATGGCTAGCGCATCACTGAGTAAGGCGTGTTGTTGCTCAGGTTGGACTTGAGCAATTTTCCAGTAACTCACTACTAAATCGGTTTGCCATTCGACTATATTGGGGTCGATGTCGGCGAGTTTTTTGCGAATGGCAGGGGAATCCTGAAATGACTTGAGGGTGGAGGCGTGGTCGCCATTTTTAATGAGCAAGCAATTGGCACCGCTTCTCACTAAGCATAATGAGTATTTTTTATGCTTAACTATTTGAAAAAATTAGACCGATAAGACCCTGGAAACCTAATAAAACTTTTAAAACAACACGCAAAACCTCATCTACCAAGCATTGAGTTCAAGTTTAGCCAATTGTCCATTAAAGAAAACCATCTATATTTTTAATAGTCGCATTAATTCATCTTTTTCAAGACCATAAAAACATCCTATACAGCTTATAGGAAAACTGTATAAATTATTTAATCTATGTAGAGAAGGTCATCACATGCAACCCTCATATCCAAGCCAAGCTTATGCAACTCCTACGCAATCGCCTTACGGGGCAGCCTTTCCTAGCCCCTATGGTGCTGCAACTCCTAGCATGACTGGAGCGACTGCTCCTACGATGCAGGGCGCTAGCTCCCCTAGCATGTTTGGGGCAAGTAACCCCTACGGCTCTTCTGGCTATACTATTTCTTATCCTGTCCCCTATCCTGTTCCTTATACGGTTCCAAAAGCTCAGCCACGTGAAGAAACCCCAGGTGGCCTAGGTGGCTTACTATCAGGGGCATTAACTGGCTTTACCCTAGGGGGTATGCTGGGTTATAAACCAGGTGGATTAACTGCTTTAATTGGTACTCCAGTATTAGCCATTGCCGGTGGCATTATCGGGTCAATTTATGGTGCTACTAGAAGTAGAGAATATATGAATGACGCAATGGACTTGGCTCCAGCTGCTGCCGGTCTAGCTATTGGTACCACCAACCCCAGTACTATTATCTAATTAGTTATCAGCGGATAAATACACAGCCCCCAAATAGTTTAGGCTATTTGGGGGATTTTTATAGAGCTAGGATTTGAATAAGGCTCTTATGTTTTGTGATACTTAAAATTTAATTTAGATTAAACAATTTTACAGCACCAATCAAATACATCAACTTATCCCGACTAATACCCCCTAATCTTGCGCGTAACTCGTTTAAAAGATTCGAAGCATAGCCATAAGAAATTCCTGTACTATCCTCAATAGCTTTCAGATTCTTGCCCGAAGCCAGATAACGTAAAATTTGAATTTCTTTTGGCCTCAAATTTTGAATAAATGGCATTAAGAACGTATAGTTCAAATCAGAGCTAGCATAATTCATATCATGAAAAATCTGAGAACAAGATAATAATGTAGGTAAACTCTTCGCTTTTAATTTTTCAAAAAGACAATCATTTTCATGACTAATGATACTCATACCGGCAACGCCAGCCTCACTCATCATAGTCGGAATACTGACTGCATTTATAATGCCGTAATCGACACGCGCCAGCTCAATCACCGCAACTTCTTGAGGCAATAAGGCCCCGGAAACTTCGTGTTCACGCCAGTCTAAAGGCTCACGCCAATTTAAGGATGGCGCCACTTTATAATCACGCGCCAAACGCAGCGTGAAATCATGTCTTGCCAAATTTTGCTCAGTATATTGCTGCAAAAAACCTTTTGGAAATTCATTGGTATATAGAAAAATAGGTGGGAGCGATTGATCAAGCTGAATAGAAGGAATAAAAGTATAGCTAGCTGAGTGAAATCCTAGACGATTGACATACTGTTGGTAAATATAAAAGCGCTCCCAAAGTGAGTTGGCGCTATATAACTCTTCTACAAATTGACCAATCAACGTGTGATTGAAAGACGACATAAGACTTACTTTAGCCAGAAAAAGGGGTCTTAATGATAGTAGTAGAGCACTTAATAAATCGCAAACCAAAACTAGAAGATGCTTATTAATTACTCTAAATTAAGACTGACCGTTCTTAATAGCTAAGTAAAAGGACTCTAATTGCGCACTGGCCTGCTCTACTGCTTCCAAAGCTTCTTTTAATTTATAATGATCTGCTGGCATCCAATACCGTGTTTGTAAACGGGTTGGGCGCAAGCCCATGGCCGCCTCATGTGGCTCACAGAATAAATCACCCACACTAGGCTTATTCACCCAATTATCGCCCAAATTTTCCTCAAGCGCATAAAACCAATTGGCCACTTGATACAAGCGCTCTTCTTCAAAATAGCCCACCGGTTTCAACTGCTCAACAAACTCGCGTAATTTCTCATTGTCTTTATGCAAATATTTATAATAATCGACCACATAGAGGGTTTCAGATAAGAATAATGGCCCACCCAGTAAAACCAAGCCTTTGCGTCGTAAAGTACTGCCGGTTTGAACAATTTCTAGACCAACTCCGCCTGTGCTAGATTCGACTACCGCATCTTCCACGTCGTGAACCGCTTCAATATTTAGATTTGGATAGGCCGAGCGAATCATATCCGCATAACGCCCTTTCACATAAACCTTGTCTTTATACTGCTCAAGATGCTTTAAGTGATCAGTGGCTTGATGATATTGCTCGCCGTGTGAGGGTTTTTGACGCGCAATCAGGAAAAATCCAACGATATCTTGAATAGGTCGCCCAACCACAGAGTTCCAACGCGTCAACATCGCCGAACCAGCAATGCGCACTTTCTTTTCTTTAGGCAGATGATAATTATACATACCCCACTTTTTCACCTGCTCGGGGTGAATTAAAGAATGCTGGGTAACGGTTAATAATTCATCTAAGCCAGCTAATGCTAAATCCGCCTCTCCTAAAGACACCAGCGAGGAGCAATTATGTGGTTCGTCACCTTCAAAACGTACAGTAATGTCACCGAACTGACAATCCATTCCCAAAAAACCAAGGCGATAGGGACGATTGTAGCGCTTACGATCCACAAAAATCCCAACATTCGGCGCTTGCTGCATCGCCTCTTGGTATACTTGCAGCGCATCTTCTAAGGATTCGGTTTTCTTATCTTTGCCCTGCTTGATGACTTGTACGAGCTTAGCTAAATGCTCTGCATTGCTAACACCTAACAGAGTTAGCTTGGCGAGAAAATTTTCAAACGTGCGCCCGCTACGAGGAATCGCACAAGAAACATCAATTAAGGACATGCCTATCTGCCGTTTTATTAATTATTTAATAACTGATTCACAGCATTCACTAAATCTGTCTCAGCCACCTCATGTTGCACACCAGTTTTCATTTCCTTAATGAGGGCAACAGAACGAGCGAATTCATTTTCACCTGCAACCACGACTAATTTAAAACCTTTACGATCAGCAAACTTCATCTGTGCATTAAATTTGCGATTTTCCAAATACACTTCAGTATTAATGCCAGCAGCACGCAAATTAGCAGCATAACCTAAATACTTGGCAATTTGATCCGCTTGCATCACCGAAACCAGCACAGGAGCGACAGTTGGTGGTGGCACAGGAATCACACCCGCTTCCATCAATAAGGGTAAAAGACGCGTCAATCCAATTGAAATCCCAACCCCTGGGTATTTGCGTGTGGTAAAGAGGCCCGTTAGCTCATCATAGCGACCACCGCTACAAATACTGCCCAATTCAGGGTGACTCAATAGGCGTGTTTCATAAACCGTGCCAGTGTAATAATCCAAGCCACGCGCAATTTTTAAATCAATCGCAAAATTTTGCTTGGGAATCCCAAGGCTGATCATTGCATCGGTTACAATACGCAACTCCTCAACGCCCGCTTTATAAGTGTCGTTCAAATCTTTTTGCGCCAAGAACGCCAGCATTTCTTCAGTATTACCCTGCGCCATGAAAAAGCTAATGAGTTCATTAATCGCTTCAGACGCCACGCCCAAATCCACTAATTGCTGACGTGTTTTAGCCTCACCAATTTTTTCTAAACCATCGATAATACTAATAGCATCTTTAATTAAGGTTTCACTTAAGCCTAAACTCGCTAAAAAACCTTGTAAGATTTTGCGATTATTAATACGGATGAGGAACTCACCGATTTCCAGCTCTTTGAAGATGCGATAAATCACATAGGGCATTTCTGCATCATTCAACAGTGCTAATTCATTTTCACCAATGACATCAATATCACATTGATAAAACTGACGATAGCGGCCTGATTGCGCACGTTCACCACGCCAAACAGGTTGAATTTGATAACGACGGAAGGGGAAAATGAGCTGGCTTTGGTGTTGAGCGACATAGCGCGCCAAAGGCACGGTCAAATCGAAATGCAAGGCTAGTTCTTTGGCATCCTCACCAGCATCCGCTTTAAGGCGACGCAAACCATAAATCTCCTTGTCATTTCCCCCTTTGGCTAACAAGGTGGAGGTACGCTCTACGGCTGGCGTTTCAATGGGTACAGCACCCGCCAACTCGTAATTCTTGCGGATAATTGCAATCGCACGATTAAAAACGATCTGTTCTTCGGGTAAAAATTCGGGAAATCCAGAAATGGAGTCGGCCTTTTTACTCATAGCTTATTTGCACCATTAGCCTCAGACGGGAGGCTACGAGAGCCGACCACTATCCGTGTTTATTGAATGTGAGTGGTAGTGTGTTTGCATGTATTTCAGACTACCTTTTGCCGCGCGAGGATAGCAGTTTATGGCTAATCTGTCAGCTAACAAGCATCGCGACTAATGATGCTTCCATCGCTTCAATGTCTGCATCATCGGCATAAATCCCATCATTGATCAGGCGACACAGACCGTGTAAAGCTGCCCAGCTCACTTGTGCAACGCGCACCGCTGGCAAGTTATTGTTTAAGATAGACTGCGCTTGTAATGCCGTGACCTCGCTCAACCAGCGCTTAAAGCATTGTTTGGCGACTACCTCAAGGCTGGTGGTTGCTCCAGAATTTTTCCAAATCTCACGCCCATACATAAGGTCGTATTGCTCGCGATGCTGAGTGGCAAAGCTCACATAAGTATGTACAAACTGCTCAATGCGCTCCCGACCTTGCAAATCTTCTAAAGCGGTTAAGGTGGCTTCTTGCTGTACAAAACCCGCTTCAGCAATGGCACACAGTAATTCACGTTTGTCCTGAAAATGGTGATAAGGGGCAGCGCGGGATACACCGGTTAATTCTGCCAAACGCCGAATCGAGAGTGCATCAATCCCCTCGGTTTCTAATAAGCGCACAGCGGCTTCGACTAAGGTGGCGCGCAAATCGCCGTGATGATAGTGTGACTTTAATGCCTTCATAGACTTACATTATCAATATAACTTGACACCGTCAAGATTAAGCCCTAATCTTGACAACGCTAAGATAATAATTCAAGGAGTGAGATCATGACGGGAACTAGTGTGCAGTTAGTAATAAACGATGATATTGCGCATTTAACCTTGATTCGCGCTCAAGCTTATAACACCCTCGATGCCGCTTTTTGGCATGAATTTCCCAGTGCGTTAAAACAAGTGGCGGAAAGCACGGCTCGCGTTCTCATCATCTCATCGACCGGCAAACACTTTAGTGCAGGTATGGATTTAGCGGTTTTCAATCAGCCTGACCCACGTTTATTCAGTGGTGAAGCCGGACGACGCGCTGAGTTTATGCACCGCCTTGTCTTAGAGCTTCAACATTGCTTTTCTAGCCTAGAAAACCTACGTATTCCCGTACTGGCCGCGATTCAAGGCGGCTGTATTGGCGGGGCATTAGATCTGGTGTGCGCTTGCGATAGCCGTTATTGCACCACCGACGCAAGTTTTTGTGTCAAGGAAACGCAGCTCGGGATTGTCGCTGATTTAGGCACCTTGCAACGCTTACCTACCCTTGTGAATCCGGGTTTAGCACGCGAATGGGTCTATACCGCTCGTACCGTCAATGCGGATGAAGCCTTGCGTAGTGGCTTAGTGAATCAGGTATTTGAATCCCAAGACGCTATGCTAAAAGCTATACACGAGATTGCTCAGCAAATAGTTAGAAATTCGCCTTTGGCCGTTTATGGCAGCAAGCATTTATTAAATTATGCGCGCGATCATTCGACAGCGGATAGTTTGGCTTATACGGCGGCATGGCAAAGTGGCATGTTCCAGCCCACTGATATGAGCGAGAGTTTTGTCGCAAAAACACAGAAACGCGCCCCGCATTATCAGCCGCTACACACGCTTGAACCTATTATGACCCGCAAGCCATTTAACAAAGAATAAGCATGGAGTTAAGTACTTTTTTAAATGCCTTCACCGGACTCATGGTTATCATCGACCCGATTGGCGCTGCTATTTTTTTCCATGCCATTTTACCGACGGAAGCGCTACAACACCGGCGCGTGATGGCGGTGAAAGCGGTGGCGATCAGCTGTATTTTAATGGTCGCGTTTGGTCTTTATGGTGAGCCTTTACTACATAAACTCGGTATTGATATTAATGCGCTACGCATCGCTGGCGGATTACTGCTTTTTTACAGTGCCTTTGGCATGATTACCGGCCACGAAGAAGTCTCAGAAACTACCTTAGATGATGTTTCTGTCTACCCTATGTCGATTCCGATTTTAGCGGGCCCCGGCGCGCTGACCTTATGTATTCTTTTATTTTCTAATGCCAATAACTTTACCCAGCAAATCTCCGTTACCTTGGCGATTATTAGCGTGTTGCTCATTACTTTGCTGCTTTTATTGTACGCGCACTATATTCAAAAAGTGATTGGCAAAACGGGGGATGAAATTTTGCGGCGCTTTTTGGGCGTCATACTCGCTGCCTTAGCAATTCAATTTATCTACGATGGTGTTACCAACATAGGAAGTGTCACATGAGTCAAGCCTATCCACATTTGTTTCAGCCGCTAGACTTAGGCTTCACCCAATTAAAAAATCGTATTTTGATGGGTTCGATGCACTTAGGGCTAGAAGAATTGCCGAATGGATTTGAGCGCATGGCTCGCTTTTATGCCGAACGTGCCAAGGGTGGTGTGGCTCTGATTGTGACGGGTGGTATTGCACCTAATGCTGAAAGTGCCATTTATCAACATGCGGCGGCTTTAGACCATGAATCTAAATTAGCTCCGCACCGATTGATCACCGAGGCAGTCCATGCCGAGGGCGGCAAAATCTGCCTACAAATCTTACATACCGGTCGTTATGCCTATAATCCAGACTTAGTCGCGCCTTCTGCCATCCAAGCGCCAATTACTCCTTTCAAACCGAAAGCCTTAGATGAAGCAGGCATCCAAAAGCAGATCATTGATTTCGTCAACTGTGCCACACTGGCACAACAAGCTGGCTACGATGGTGTGGAAATCATGGCGTCGGAAGGCTATTTTCTTAATCAGTTCATTGCGGCACGCACCAATCAGCGCGATGATGCTTGGGGTGGTAGCTACGAAAATCGGATTCGCTTACCACTAGAAGTGATGCGCCAAGTACGCGCTGCGGTAGGACGCGAATTTATTATTATTTTCCGCTTATCCATGCTCGATTTAGTAGAACAAGGCAGCACCTACGATGAAGTCGTGCAACTGGGTCAAGCCATCGAACAAGCTGGTGCAACGATTATTAATACTGGCATTGGCTGGCATGAAGCGCGCATTCCAACGATTGCTACCAAAGTTCCGCGCGGCGCATTCACTTGGGTCACTAGCGCAGTACGCAAAGCCTTGTCGATTCCGGTGATTACCTCAAACCGCATCAACACCCCCGAAGTCGCTGAAGCAATTTTAGCACGCGGTGATGCGGATATGGTGTCTATGGCGCGTCCGTTCTTGGCCGATCCAGAGTTTGTTCGCAAAGCAGAGCAAAACCGCAGTGCTGAAATCAATACCTGTATTGCGTGTAATCAAGCCTGTTTAGATCATATTTTTGTCGGTAAAGTCACCAGTTGCTTAGTTAATCCTAGCGCGTGTGATGAGGAAAATTTCACCTTAACACCGACAAAAACCATCAAGAACATTCATGTAGTGGGTGCCGGTCCTGCGGGCTTAGCCTTTGCGGTCAATGCCGCGAAACGTGGTCATCAAGTGACCTTGTATGATGCCGGTCCTGAGATTGGCGGCCAATTCAACATCGCCAAACGTATTCCGGGTAAAGAAGAGTTTAATGAGACCTTGCGTTATTTCCGCGTTCAACTCGAAAAAACAGGGGTTGTACTAAAACTGAATACTAGCGTTAGTGCGGAATTTCTCAATAACACGACTGCCGACGAAATCGTGTTAGCGACTGGAATCACACCACGCAAACCTATTATCGAAGGCATCGATCATCCCAAAGTGTTGGGCTATTTGGATGTCTTGAAAGGTGCAACACTGGGTAAATCCGTAGCGATTATTGGAGCGGGCGGCATTGGTTTTGATGTAGCAGAATTCATTACCCACGATCACGATGATAGCAGTATGAACATTCCACACTTCATGGCCAAATGGGGCGTGGATATGAGCTTGACGCAGCGCGGTGGCTTGGCACAAGACGGCGCAAAAGATACTCTCGCTAGTCGCACCGTTTACTTATTGCAACGTAAAAAAAGCAAAGTTGGTGACGGTTTAGGTAAAACCACTGGCTGGATTCACCGCACGGATTTAAAGCGTCGGGGTGTACACATGTTCTCCCAGTGCGATTATCAAAAAATCGATGATGACGGCTTACATTTAACGATTGCTGGTGAAGCAAAAATTTTACCGGTGGATCATGTGATTATCTGTGCCGGACAAGAGCCGCGCCGCGACTTGCAAACGCAGATTACGCGCTGTCCTGTACACTTGATTGGTGGCGCGGATGTGGCGGCGGAATTGGATGCGAAACGCGCGATTCTGCAAGCAACCCAGTTAGCATTAACTATCTAAAAAATTAAAAACATTATAGCGAATAAGTTGGAGGAAACTTATGCCTGATTATAAAGCACCCCTACGTGATATGCGCTTCTTGTTGCACGAAGTGCTCGACATGACCACGCACTACCAAACACTGCCGGGTAGTGAAGACCTAGACGCCGATACGGTCGATGCTATTCTGGAAGAAGGTAGTAAATTTGCCGAGCGCGTATTAGGTCCTTTGAATGGGGTAGGTGATCGCCAAGGTTGTCAATTCAATCAGGGCGTGGTCACCACACCGGATGGCTTTAAAGAAGCGTATCAGCAATATGTTGAGGGAGGATGGCCTGCATTATCACATCGCCCTGAATACGGTGGACAAGGTTTGCCCGATTCGCTTGGCATTATCATGAATGAGCTGATCGGTACAGCCAACTGGGCTTGGTCTATGTACCCGGGTTTGAGCCATGGCGCGATGAACACCTTAGAAATTCATGGCACCGAAGAGCAAAAGCAAACCTATTTAACCAAGCTGGTGAGTGGTCAATGGACAGGCACTATGTGTCTGACCGAATCCCATTGTGGTACGGATTTAGGCTTGTTGCGCACTAAGGCCGAGCCACAAGCTGATGGCAGTTATAAAATCACTGGTACCAAAATTTTCATTTCCGCTGGTGAACACGATATGGCCGAAAATATCGTTCACATTGTGTTGGCTCGTTTACCGGATGCCCCTGCTGGCACAAAAGGTATTTCGTTATTCATCGTACCGAAGTTTTTACCCAACGCTGAGGGTGACATTGGGGAACGTAATGCGGTGCAATGCGGCTCCATCGAACACAAAATGGGCATTCATGGCAATGCAACGGCAGTATTGAATTTTGATGGCGCGAAAGGCTTTTTGATTGCTGAGCCGAATAAAGGCTTGCAAGCGATGTTCGTATTCATGAACACAGCGCGTCTGGGTACAGCGATTCAAGGGTTGGCGCATGCTGAATGGGCCTTCCAAAATTCCCTAACGTATGCCAAAGACCGCTTACAAATGCGTGCGTTGAATGCACCCGCATTCCCTGATAAACCAGCCGATCCGATTATTGTCCATCCGGCCGTGCGCACCATGTTACTCACCCAAAAAGCTTTTGCCGAAGGTGGACGTGCTTTAGTGTATTTTGCTGCTCAGCAAGCGGACAAAGTCAGTCGTTCGGCTCAGGCGGAAGACAAAGAATACGCCGATAATTTGCTCGCCTTCCTCACCCCTATTGCGAAAGCCTTCCTGACTGAATGCGGTTTTGAAGCGGCGAATCATGGCTTACAAGTGTTTGGTGGACATGGCTATATTCAAGAGTGGGGCATGGAGCAAAACGTGCGTGATAGCCGTATTTCCATGCTGTATGAAGGTACTACCCAAGTTCAAGCACTGGATTTATTAGGCCGCAAGGTGCTAATGACTCAAGGTGAATCACTCAAACGTTTTACCAAAATTATTCACTTATTTTGCAAAGAGCACGCCGACCATCCCGAGCTTCAAGCCTATATCAAACCTTTAATGGAGTTGAATAAAGAATGGGGCGACTTGACCATGCAGATCGGCATGAAGTCGATGCAAAATCGTGATGAAGTAGGCGCTGCATCGGTTGAGTATTTAATGTACTCTGGGTATGTGACATTGGCGTATTTATGGGCAAGAATGGCAGCGGTCGCACAACAACAATTAGCAGCTGGCACATCAGAAGCGGACTTTTATCGCGCTAAATTAGCCACTGCTAACTTCTATTACCAGCGCATTCTGCCACGCACACGCAGTCTAGTCGCCATTATCTCAGCAGGCTCTGCTAGCTTAATGGCCTTAGACTCAGCGCACTTTAGTTTTTAAGGAGGAGGAATATTAATGAGTGAGATTCACGCTTTACTAGAAGGGATGCAAGCACGCTTTAACCCCAAAGCCGCCACCGGAATGGACGAAGTGTTTCAGTATGACATCGAAGGGGTTGGTTCTTGGCAAGTCAAAGTGGCTGATGGAAAAAGTACCCTAACGCAAGGCACACCAGACGATGCTTCAGTGACATTAATGACCGACCCAGACACTTTACACGGTGTATTAACGGGCGAAGTGGACGGCATGCAAGCGTTCATGAGCGGCAAAATAAAAGCCTCTGGTAATATCATGCTGGCAATGCGCCTCAATGATTTATTTCCGCAAGCCTAACCCTAGACAACGGAGTACCCCATCATGTTGATGCAAGGTCAAGCGATCCGTGTCGCAGCGATTGAAGCGGGCATCGTGGAGATCACCTTCGATCTCCAAAACGAGTCTGTTAATAAATTTAATCAAACGACACTGGAAGAACTCGCGACTGCTGTAAAAACCGTTCAAGCACAAGCAGATTTGAAAGGCGTGCTATTCACGAGCGCCAAGGATGTGTTTGTTGTTGGCGCGGATATTACCGAGTTCACCAAAATTTTTGCCTTAGGTGCAGAAGCGATTGAAACGTTTCTTCACGATATCAATGGCTTATTTAATTCGATTGAAGATTTAGCAGTTCCCACGGTTGTTGCCATTAATGGTGTAGCCTTAGGTGGGGGCTTTGAATTATGCCTAAGCTGCGATTACCGTGTAGCCGCTGATAGCGCTAAAGTGGGTTTACCGGAAGTAAAACTAGGGATTCATCCGGGTTGGGGCGGTTCAGTACGCTTGCCACGTTTAATTGGTGTGGACAATGCCAATGAATGGATTTGTGGCGGGTCGGAAAAAACAGCGGCAGCCGCTTTCAAAGATGGTGCTGTCGATGCCGTCGTGCCGGCGGCTCAATTACGCGAAGCCTCGCTAGATTTATTGAAAAAGGTCATCGCAGGCGATTTTGACTACAAGGCGCGCCGTCACGAAAAAACCACGCCGATTTTACTCAACTCAATTGAGCAGATGATGGCGTTTGAATCCGCACGCGGTGTGATTGGTGCCCAAGCGGGCCCGCACTACCCCGCGCCGTTGCAAGTGTTGAAAGTCATGCAAAAAGGCGTGACCCAAAACCGTGAAGGTGCATTAGCGACTGAAATTAAGAGCTTTGCCCAATTAGCCGTCAATGACGTTACTGCTGCTTTGGTTGGCATTTTCTTAAAAGATCAATACGTCAAAAAAGTCGCCAAACAATACGAAAAACAAGCACAGCCCGTTAAACAAGCAGCCGTCTTAGGCGCTGGTATTATGGGTGGCGGTGTCGCCTATCAATCGGCTTCGCGTGGCATACCTATTTTAATGAAGGACATTAGTCCGCAAGCCCTGCAGTTAGGCATGGATGAGGCCACTAAGTTATTAGATGGTCAATTAAAACGCGGCAAATTAAGCGCGGCGGCAATGGCGAAAACCATTAGCCAAATTACGCCAACCTTGAGTTATGGTGATTTTGGCACAACGGATTTAGTGGTTGAGGCTGTTGTTGAAAATGTTGGCATTAAAAAGAAAGTCTTGGCTGAAGTCGAAGCACTCCTAAAAGAAGATGCGATACTCACGTCAAATACGTCTACTATTTCCATTAATGAATTAGCTACCGCACTCAAACGTCCCGAAAATTTCTGCGGTATGCACTTCTTCAATCCGGTGCATCGGATGCCCCTCGTTGAAGTGATTCGCGGCGAGAAAACCAGCCCGACTGCCTTAGCACGCACCGTAGCTTATGCACGCGCCATGGGCAAAACCGCGATTGTGGTCAATGACGGCCCTGGTTTCTTAGTGAATCGTATTTTGTTCCCCTACTTCGGTGGCTTTACGGCTTTATTGCGCGATGGTGCGGATTTCCGTCGTGTGGATAAAGTCATGGAAGGCTTTGGCTGGCCGATGGGTCCCGCTTATTTGCTAGATGTGGTGGGCATGGACACGGCGCACCATGCGAATTCAGTGATGGCAGACGGTTTTCCTGATCGCATGAAGAGTGATTATGAAACAGCGATTGATAAACTCTATGCCCTAAAGCGCCTCGGCCAGAAAAATAATCTGGGCTTCTATCGCTATGAGGTCGATCGCAAGGGCAAACCACAAAAGCTGCAAGATCCAGAAATCGATCAGTTGCTACAAGGGGTTGTGGGTGCGGCACATGAATTCACCGATCAAGAAATTATTGAGCGCATGATGATTCCTTTGTGCATTGAGGCAGCGCGTTGCTTGGAGCAAGGTATTGTCGCAAGCCCTGCAGAGGCCGATATGGCGCTAATTTATGGCATTGGTTTCCCACCGTTTAGGGGGGGTGCTTTCCATTATTTAGATCAGATTGGCTTAAAGAACTTCTGCGATATGGCCGAGAAATATGCAAGTTTAGGCCCCCTTTATCACCCCACTGAAAAAATGAAAGCGATGGCTGCCACAGGCGAACGCTATTTTCCGCAAGGAGGTCAATCATGAGTTTATCATTATCTGATGTCGTGATTGTCGACGGCATTCGCACCCCGATGGGACGTTCCAAAGACGGCGTCTTTCGCCATGTTCGCGCTGAAAAATTATCAGCCTTAGTCATTAGTGGCTTATTGAAACGCAATCCAGCACTACAAGGTGACATGATTGAGGACGTGATTTGGGGCTGCGTGAACCAAACCTTGGAACAGGGTTTCAATATTGGCCGCAATGCTGCTTTATTAGCTGGCTTACCTCATGCGGTCGCAGCGCAAACCGTAAATCGTTTGTGTGGCTCGTCCATGTCCGCGTTGCATATCGCGGCACAGTCGATTATGACTGAAGCCTATGGCGATATTTTCATCGCAGGTGGCGTCGAGCACATGGGTCACGTAAAAATGGATCATGGCGTGGATATTAATCCCGAAATGTCCAAATATGTCGCTAAAGCCGATATGCTGATGGGCGTGACTGCAGAAATGCTCGGCAAAATGAATGGCATTGACCGCAAAATGCAAGACGAATTTGCGGCACGTTCGCATCGTTTGGCTCATGCAGCAACGGTTGAAGGGCGTTTTGCACGCGAGATCTTGCCCGTTGAAGGTCATGATGACAATGGTTTCAAAACCTTGGTCAAGACAGACGAAGTGATTCGCCCTGAAACGACGGTTGAAACCTTAGCTGAATTGAAACCTGTGTTTGTACCTAAAGTCGGAACGGTAACTGCGGGTTCTTCTTCTGCGCTTTCCGATGGTGCAGCGGGTTTATTAGTGATGTCGGCGGTAAAAGCACAAGCGCTTGGTTTGAAACCGCGTGCACGGATAAAGAGTATGGCAGTCGCTGGCTGTGATCCTGCGATTATGGGTTACGGCCCAGTGCCCGCATCGCAGAAAGCGCTGAAACGTGCAGGTTTGAGCATCAATGATATTGATTATTTCGAGTTAAATGAAGCCTTCGCAGCACAAGCTTTATCCGTGATGAAAGGTTTAAAAATCCTCGAAAAAATGGATCAGATCAATATCAATGGTGGCGCCATTGCCTTGGGTCATCCGTTGGGATGTTCCGGTGCGCGTATCATCAATGCCTTGATGAATGTGCTCGAAACTAAGGACGCTACACTCGGCCTAGCCAGCATGTGCATCGGCATGGGCATGGGCATTACTACGATTATTGAGCGCGTCAACTAAAGCGCCTTTCTATCTCAAACAGGGTTAGATACTAGCCCTGTTTCTCAGTGGGGCATTGAAGCTCTCGCATACGTGACATACGTTATGCACCATTAAACCTTCAAACGCTCACACAATCCCGCGTCCCTCTTTTAACCACTCCTGTTGACTGAATTCCTTCTTTAATAAGTGCTCGTTTACTAGCAAAGTAGTGTGCAGCACTCAATGATAGAGTTATTCACAGAACACAGAGTGTTAGTCCTAGAAGCTAAGCTAGCTTAACCTTAAAACACCACGGTTTTAATGAAAAATGCATTGTCTTCAATATCCGTTATGATACCCAACACTCCGATAATGAGATGTCGACCATGACAGTTAGCGCCAATACCATCAAACACACGACCTGCTACGAATGTGATGCCAACTGTGCTTTCACCGTAACGCTCAATGCGCAGCAAGAAGCTATCGCCGTAGAAGGTTTGCCGAATTGTCCGCGTGGGCAAATGCAGTTGGAGCGGCAATATCATCCTGAGCGTTTGCTCTATCCCCTAAAACGTGTTGGCGCCAAAGGGTCGGGGCAATTTGAAAGGATTAGCTGGGATGAAGCGCTGGATACGATTGTTGCGGAATTGAATAAAGCCAAAGCCAAATATGGCGCACCTGCGGTTGGATTCTTTGCAGGCTATACCAAAGAAGCACGCCCACAATTACAGCGTTTAGCCCATGCCTTTGGTAGCCCGAATTATCTCACCGAGTCCGGTTGCTGTTTCTCAGCAACGATGGTGGCGGAAAAGCTCACTTATGGTTATAAACTGAAAACCACTTCCACCGTCGAATCGCCCAAAACCAAATGTGTATTAGTCTGGTCGACGAATGCCTCTGGCTCGATTCCACCGTTTGAGCATCATCATCTCGCCAAGAAGAAAAAAAATCGCAAAATGATCGTGGTTGATCCGCGCCGCACAGAAACTGCTGAACTGGCGGATATTCATCTACAAATCCGCCCTGGCACTGATGGCGCATTAGCGCTCGGTTTTCATCATTTGATTTTTGAGAATGGCTGGCAAGATCAGGCATTTTTGGATGAATGGGCAAATGGTTTGGATGCTTTCCGCGAGTATATTCGCGCATTTACACCAAGCCGTGTTGCCAACATTTGCGGCATCCCAGAAGCTGATTTGCGCGCTGCAGTGGAAATATTTGCGACTACCCTACCCTCACAGATTGCCATGTCCCCGACTTCCACCGTGCAACATAGCAATGGCTTTCAAAATCATCGTGCAATGATTCTACTCTCTGCTGTGCTTGGAATGATTGATCGCGAAGGGGGCAATCGTTTTTTCAATGACAAAGTGCTACCCAAACCGATTGAGTTATTCGATGTATGTGTGAAGGAATTACCGCCACGGATTGGCGATGAAGTTTTTCCGATTTGGACGAAGTATTGGCCTGCGGGACAAAGTATGTTGATGCCGGATTGTATTCTGGAGGGCAAACCACAGCCAATGCGCGCACTCTTAGCGATGGGTATTAATACGGCGATGTGGGCCAATTCCAAGCGTATGGAACATGCCTTGAGCACACTGGATTTCTTTGCCGTTTCTGATTTTTTCCACAACCCTGCTACCTTGCAAGCCGATATTGTCTTACCTGCTGCCACCAGCTTAGAGCGCCCCGCTTTAATCGCTTACCCAGGCTGTGCCTACCAAGGTGAGGTGAAATATCGCCACCAAGCTTTGCCAGTACGTGGTGAAGCGAAAGCGGATGGCCAGATATTTCTGGAAATTGGTGTACGCTTAGGGATGGCAGAACAATTCTGGCATGGTGATTTAGAAGCCTCTTGGGCGGAAATGGCGCAAGGTTTACCGGAAAAAGTCCGTGAAGAGGCTTATGCCAAGCCTGAAGGCGTAATCGTTTATAGTCCTGTGATTGAAGAATTAGTGGAGCGTGGATTTTTGGATGCTGATCGTCAATGGCGTATTAATGGCTTTAAAACCGCGACCGGCAAAATTGAATTCGACTCAGTGGAATTGCAGCAAAAAGGCTATGATGGTTTACCCATTTATCGCGAGCCTGCTGAAAGCCCCCTGTCTACGCCAGAATTATTGCCTGACTATCCGCTGGTGTTGACATCAGGTGGGCGACAGAAATACTTCACGCATTCACAACAACATAATGTTGCGCCCATGCTCAAGCTCGATCCTTACCCGCGCGTTCAGATTCACCCCGCTGATGCAGCGCAGCGCCAAATTCAACATGGCGATACTGTAGCCATTAGCTCGCGTCGCGGCAAAGTCATTTTCCGTGCGGATGTGACAGACAAAATGAAACAAGGGGTTGTACACGCTTTCCACGGCTGGAATAGCGCGAATATTAATGAACTAACCGACGATCAAAGCCTCGATCCTATTAGTGGTTTCCCACCCTTTAAATCTTTACTGTGTCAGGTTCAACGTGTTTCGAGTGAATAACGAGGACTCGGCGTCACATCAATTACACGGTTGGGATGAATGATTTCAATCTCCACTAATTGACTGTGCAAGCGATTTACATTCACAAATCGACCTTTGGCGCGCTCTGCTTGGCAGATAGCAAGCACTTGGGTAGGTGTGAGGTTTTCGCGAATTATTTCTGTTATCGGTTTCATGGCGGACACTCCACGCAAAACAATTACCTTAATGGTAATTGAATTAGCATAAAGCAAAAACCACATACCTGCTGTATTCAGCAGATAAGCGTCTATTCACCCATCACTCCCCTTGCAACAGGGGCAATGATGGATGTGTGGCAGTTTAAACGCTTTACTGTTGATACTTATTAAAGCAAGGCGGGCGCGGGTCAATATGACAGGGGCGCACTGCTCTAAAATTAGATGGATATTGTGGCTGTCTGACCTGAGTCGCTTGACCTTGTTGCTGTGGACGTTGCTGTTGGGCGGGTCGCGCTGGATTAGGACGTTGTACAGGCGGTCTTGCCGCCGGTGGTTGTGACACCGGTGGTGGTTGATAGCTTGGCGGTTCAGGTTGTACCGGATATTGCTGCCAAGGATCAGGCTGCATAGGATACTGTTGATACTGCCATGGATCAGGTTGAGTAGGATAAGAAGGATAAGGATCTTGGTCTTGATAACTTTGGCCAGGCCCTTGATTAGGATAGAAACCGGCTTGCGCCTGATAACTAAGTGCTAACGCTACAACAGCAACGACCAATGGTTTAGCTAATTTCGCCATACTTATAATCTCCAACAAGCTAGAAGATTGTCATCATCCCTGTAAGGCTCCGTTATTCAGCAATTCGGGTTATTTCATCCTTGAGTGAATCGGGTATTACTTAATGATGATAAATTAGGTTTGTGCACTAACTAGATTGTGGATGACTTAATAGCTTAGGGGCAATGACACACGTCTGCTATTTAGCACCGTATAGCAATTAAAATGGGGTTAAATATAAAAGCGGTCGGAGTTTGTTATACTAATAAAGCTTTTTTGTAAAAGTTCTATGCAATATAACAAATCCGACCTAGGGGGACAGTTAAGCGATCAAGCTTTCTTGATTCGCCATTTGATCAAGTCTTAATAACATTTGTACTAATTGGTTAGATAACTGATACATTTCAGTTAAAGCGCGATATTGCCCTAATTCATCACCTATTTCCTGACATTCCAAGGTTCTAGCACTGGCCTCATGAAAACGCTCGTGCGCCTCCACCATGTCATTAAATAATTGGCGCGCCGTAGCGTTAAATTGAGCCGCATAGGCAACACCGTCACTATAAATCCATTTGCCGAGCGCGCAACAACGGCAATCGGTTCCTTTAAAACTCCCTTTTCCTGCTAGTGTTGATTTAATCTTATCTAAATATTGCACATGATCATTCATACGGTGCAAAAAAAATATATGCTTTTGTATCATTTTTTCAACTCAAATTTTATAACTAGCCCATTGAATTGATGAAGTTAATCGTGAATGTTTTATAGTTGTATCAAATTTAACTTAACGACAAAAACAATACTTAACGCAAAACGAAGATTGCGAAAAATTCACGCCCCCACCGCCTACCTAAAACCTAGCCTACCCCAGTTGGCTAGCTTTATGCTCTAGGATTTGTTGCGCTGCATTGAGCGGTTTTAGGTTAAACTCCCGAATCAAGTTAGCACTACTATTTAATAAATGCTGAGCTTGATTAAAGTCTTCCTCTAACAACAAATCACGAATTTTTTCATGTTGATATAAAACTACTTCACGGCTTAAACGATCGACAGCCGGATGGAAGGGGGCAATATCACGAATCGCACGCACATAGTACAACACCCCTTGTTGTGCCGAAGAAAACAGCCCTTTTGCTAAAGCTTCATCCGCTCTTTGCAAAAGCTCATCAAGGCTTAGTGCTGGCTGAGGCGCAGGCACAGCCGCTTTAGGCATAACTTTCTGCGCCGCTATAGCACTACGCATGACTTGTATAGAATGTTCAGGTGCTAAGGTAGCTTGAGCTGGTGGCGACTTGACAACATCAGCTTGTACTACTCCTTTAGCGCTTACCTCTGTATTTTTTTCTTCAAGCACAGGCGCTGACAGCACCACTAGCGGTTCTAGCTTAGGTGTTTCGGTTTGGCTTGGAGCGCGCTTAGAGAGCTCGCGCTTCATGACCACTTTTGTTTCCAGCTTTTTACTAGCCGCCGATTTATTAGTACTTTCTTTAGCTGACTTTCCAGACTTACTGGAGGCCATGACGACCTGATTAGATTCAGAAACTGCTTTTTTCTGAGCCATATCAGTCAAGCCTTTTTGTGGTAATGCGGCGACTAACTCGTCTTTTACAGCTTGCATGGCCAAACTAGGGACGACTTGAGTGTCGTTTACTTGATCGTTGTTTAAACGTGGTTCTTCTAGCACTGGCGTGATTAACACCCGACTATCGCCTAAGTAATCTTGCAGGGTCGGTAATACATCAATACTTTCTGGCGTTGTTATAACTGGCGTTCTAATCACCTCTACTGCATTCGCAGCGGCAAGCTTTAAGGCTTTTTCTGCAGTCAATTGTTCATGCAAAACGGCCGCTGTGACTGTACCCAAAGCAATCATCATAGCAAGCACCCCCAAGCCCACCTTAAACCATGGCTTCGCTTGAACCAGCGTTAAGCTAGTTTGCGGATTTTGCAAGGCTTGTAGAGCGGGAGCAAAAGCGGTGGCAAGCACATACATTGCAGGATCTTTACCTACTAATAAAAAAGCCGCCTCAGTACGAGCCTTGAGGTAATGTTGCCCCACTAAATAACCTAGCTGACTGCTGGCGCGACGTTGCATGACCGTATTCTGCCCACCAATAGCGGTTACACTTTGGAGGCTACCGCTGGTATTGGGATAATCTAAAACAAGATAGGTCTTGTGACTATCCAGACCAAAGCGCAGTGGTGTCAGTATCCAAGGTTTATGCAGTTGCTTTGCCGTAGCTGCTACTTGCTGAAACAGTGCCGCAATCGGCATAGTTTCGGATAATACTTTCGGAAGTATATGAATCGTTACTAAGGAATGAGCGCCATGTGTCTGTGCACGTTCTAAATCTCGCGCACGGTAAACCTCCCCAATACTGGACACCGCTAAGCAATCTAGCAAAGCATAACGCCCTTCCAGTATTTGATAGCCCATACTGGTTTTCATCATCCCATTGCCCTCAAGTTAACTTATTCATGTTCGGTTTATATTGCTTGCATCTTATGCCGACAAACGGTAGATGAAAGTAAGAATTAAAGTGTAACGGTAACAACTTCTGCATTTTCTCAACTCTAAGTTAAAAAATATCGAGAAATTGCCCTCTTTCCTGCGATTTGTTACGTGACTCTGTGGATGGTTTTGAACACAATACTCATCTTTGGTTAAGCTAAGCGGTTAAGAAAAATAAACAATTAAATCGTCTTAAATTCGATATGTGTCGCAATTTACTAATTAAGTCAGAGTGTTATGGTAAGCAAAGAGAGCATCCAACAGGAATTGGAGCGGATACTTGCGAGCAGCCTTTTTAATGGAAAAAAACAGGCTAGTAAGTTCTTACAGTATATTGTTATGGAAACGCTACAAGAACGCGGTGACCGCATCACTCAATATGGCATTGCTATTGAGGCACTTGGTAAATCCGCTGACTATAACCCGACTGAAAGCCCAGCGGTACGCGTTGAAGCAGGGCGTGTGCGTAAATTATTAGATGAATACTACGCCACCGAAGGTTCTTCCAGTAGTTATCGCATTGAATTGCCTACTGGGGGATATACACCCAATTTTAAACAAGCTGATACATCACAGCTACCTTGGCGACGTTTAGGGGCAAAACGAGTCCAGTCGACAGGGCCTAAAATTTATATAGCCTCACAAAATCCTATCTCCATTCGACATGATGGGCTACGTAGCTTGGTCTATGACCTGCGCTCTACCCTACCGGTCATGCTAGGTAAATTACGCACGATTCAGATTGCACTAACTGATCCCGGGCACTATACCCGCCACGCCAGCAATGCCCTAGAGTACGCATGGCAACATCACCAAGCAGAGTTTTTACTCCAATCAGAAGCTAGTCTCTCGGGTAAAAATTTTAATGTCCGCTATGTGCTAATTCACACCTTATCGCGTGAAGTAGTTTGGTCTGGTGACATTGCGCTACAACCCCGTCATGATGCCCAAACCCCAACCTTAGACCCTATGTATCAATGGCTTATGACCGAAGTATTTAGCTTACACCAAGGGGCAGCAATGACCTTCTGGAGTCGCTATTGGCATAAACGTGGTCAAATTCCCAGCCATTATCAAATCTTGGTCGAGCATATTCGTTTTATCCAAGAAAGCTTTAGTGAAGTGCATTTTCGCGATTTTTGGATCGCCTGTGAAAAACGCACCCGTCATTATAACGATGATTCTCTAGCGCATTTACACTATGCGATGGCCTGTTTCTATGCCTATATGCTCAAAGTCGACATGGGTATGACGCGTATGGACTTAGAGGATTTATGGCAACGCCAAGCCCTAAGCTCCTTAGAATTGAATCCGGGGAATGCGTTAGCTCATGCAGCTTTTGCTTTAAATTGCTATGCACGTGGCGAAGTAGAGCTGTGCAATGTAGAAATTCAAACTGCACGCAATGCTAATCCTTTAGATATTTATTGTGGTCGTTTCATGGCAGTGGGTTTATGCGCTTTAGGCTCATGGGAAAGCAGTTTTGCGCTACTCAAAACAATTTTTGGATATAACTCCTCTTACCCTGATCCTTTACGCACTGTGCCCTGCCTTTACTATTTTCGTCGCAGCCATTACTCACAACTGGCCGTACAAGAAAACAGCTTTAATGATTTAGGGGGTTGGAATCAATTTGGCAAATTGGTTAAACATTGCCAAAGTGGTCATTGTCAGGGTTGTTTACGCGAGCTAAGCCACGCCGTAGACTTTTTACCGAATGCTTCTACAGAAACTAACAAATCAGATAGTCTACTGTGGACTGCTAAAGAAAATGTAGCGCTCGCTAAAAAACTCATCCAAGTAAAGTAACACATGCTTATTGTTACTTGACTAAAAGTGTCAACTTTAAAACTTTAGTTTTATAAAATCACTCGTTTTTTATCAAAAATGGCGAACCTTATACAATACAAGTGAGATTCAAACGGCATCGCTACTGAGTATTCATCAACAGGCCATGTAACGTTTTTCAAACAAGGTGTTTACTGGATAAACGTTAAACGACAATGCTCAATTGCCTGCTCGGTCTCTTGCTTCAACCACTTAGCATTATCCGCCAAAATACCCGTAAATAAACTGGCTTGGCGTTCAGGCGGGGTTTTATAAACACAACGTCCTGTGGTTAAAGTTTCTTCATCACGCATCAGACTTAAATCCGCTTGATAATCCAAGGCGTAAGTTTGTTTGCCTAGTTGATAGACCGGCCGCCATTGCGTTGTGCGTACATCCAAGGCGACGTTTAGTACGCTATCACCTTCACCGCTTAATCCATACTGCTGCTTTAATTGTTGTGCTAGAGCAAGTTCAATACTTTTTGCAGGGTCAATGAGTTGAAAACGTTTTTGAATTTCTGAGCCACGGGTGGCGGCCCTAATCCCCGCCGCCACCGAAAC
Organism: Thiolinea disciformis DSM 14473; assembly: GCF_000371925.1. Classification (GTDB taxonomy): domain Bacteria; phylum Pseudomonadota; class Gammaproteobacteria; order Thiotrichales; family Thiotrichaceae; genus Thiolinea; species Thiolinea disciformis. The sequence goes on from NZ_AQVE01000003.1 coordinate 100,712, forward strand.
AACACTCGATACCGGAGAAACCGCTCCCAGAGCACGTGCCGCCATTTGCTCTGATTGTGAGCTATAAGAAAATGCGGAGGTATCTTGTTGTCTCAATACCAAGCGCGCTTGTTGAAGCTGCTCGGCTTGTGCTGCATTAAGCCGAGCCTTTTGGGGAGAAACACTACAAGCCACTAGGCACATACTACTGATTAAGATCACCCCATAAGTCTGATCTAACATTCTCTCCTCCCGTCTTTAAGCTAGGATTATTTGCTGAGCTTAGCATTAGCCAAGATTGGCTCAAAATAGCGATAATGCCCTACTATTGGCCATGCGAACAAGACATCCTCAATATTGGCCCCTTCATTAATATTATGCCCAATTAAAGGCCGCTGACCATCCTCACTACGCTCTTTCAAAACCACACCAATATGAAATTGTTTTTCATTGAGCTGCCAAATGACCAAATCACCCGCCTGATACTGATCGGGGTTATCACTTATTGGTAGGGCTTTATTTTTACGCTCAAAAAATGTCTTAAGATTTAAGACACGACGATGGTCAATATTAGGATCAGGCGACCTTTTACCCCACGTTTTAGGGTATTCGCTAAAGGCTTTGCGCATATCTTCATGCACCATTTTCTGCAAATCGACACCTTGCGCACGAAAGGCTCGAATCACAACATCAGTGCAGACACCTGTCTCTGGCTCTACATCCCCCCCTGGATAAGCCAGCTTGACATAAGTTGGATCATAAGAGCGCGTAACTTTAGTTTGCTCATGCACCGACTTGACCAGCTTGGCAATATGCTCTGGCAAAGCGGGCTTTAATTTAGGCGGGCGAATCGTAGTCGAAGGCTTAGCCTCTCTGTCCCACCAAGGCCAAGGCAAACGTGGAATCAGTAAATAAGGGGGTGCCGATAGTTCAGGTTCAACGTTTGCAACAGGTGGGTAGGCAGAGATAGGCGGACTAGGTTCAATACTCACCTGAGGTGGAATGTTTAGCGCTTGTGATTGCCAATACTGCCACACCCACCATAAGAGAGCGGCTGCTAAACCAATCACAGCAAAATCAAAACCTAACCACCAATATCGCGTTTTCATAGTACCTACGCTCGTTATTATTTATCTAGCTCAAGATCGGATCGATACCTGCTTACGGCACAGGATAAAGCGCCGTAATGGAGGGAATATGTCCCCACTGTATAGCACATTCCACGCCGTACACTTTGCGCAACAGTGCTTCGGTTAATACTTGTGGTGGTGTGCCTTGTGCTACAACGCGACCTTGTTGTAACAAATAAAGCTGGTCACAATAACGTGCTGCCAAGGATAGATCATGTAATACCACTATCACACCCGCTTCACCCTGCGCAATATCACGCAATAACTGCATAATCTGTAATTGATGTGCCAAATCCAGCATCGCGATTGGCTCATCCGCCAATAAGACTCGCGGCTGTCCTGCTAGTGCACGCGCCAGTAATACCCGACTACGTTCTCCCCCTGATAAGGTTTGGGCACTACGCTTGCGCAAATGCAGCACATTTGTGGCCTCTAAAGTGTGCTCTATCGCGGCCTCATCCACTGCACTGATAGTTTGCCAAGGTGTCAAATGGGGCAAGCGCCCCAAAGCCACCAAACGCTCAACCGACAAAGGCCAATGAATGGCGCCTTGTTGCTCCAGCCACGCTAACACACGGCCACGCTCCCTAGCAGGCCAAGCGCTTAAAGGCTTACCGAGCAATTGAATATCACCTTGCTGTGGCTTATATAAACCTGCTAATAATTTTAATAAAGTCGATTTACTGGCACCATTTGGGCCGATTAAGCCAATCAACTGCCCTGCTTGTAAACTGAGGCTAATGTCGTCTAACACGGTCTGTTGAGCGTAGCTGAAGCTTAGATTATGGGCGTGGATTAGCATTAGATTTGCTCGTAGCGACTACGCAAAATCAGATGCAGGAAAAACGGCGCACCCACTAAAGCCGTCAAAACCCCCACTTGCAACGTTGACTCACTCGGAATCAAACGCACACCAATATCAGCAGCCAAGACTAATGCTGCCCCCCCTAAAGCTGAAACGGGCAATAAACGTGCAGGATCATATTGTACGAGCGGACGAAGCAAATGCGGCACCACTAAACCCACAAAGCCAATCATACCGGTGGTTGCGACCGCAGCCCCTAGGGCAAAAGCAATCGCTAATAATATACGCCAACGTAACCACAAGGTTTGGACACCTAAGGTGCTCGCTGTTTGTTCCCCAAGACTTAAGGCTCTGAGGCCATGTCCTATACCCAATAATAGTAACCAGCCCAGTACAGTAAAGGGCAACATCAACCAAAAATCATCCATACTGCGGTCAGTCAAGTCGCCTAACGTCCATAGCACTAATTCGCGCATGGCATAAGGACTCGGTGCTAAATTAAGCAATAAGGACATCATCGCGCCCATCAACGCATTAATAGCCACACCCGCCAAAATCAGCGTTGTGATACCAGCCGAACGCCCTGTCAGCACAAAAATTAATAGGGTGGTCAATAAAGCGCCCACCATACTCGCTAAAGGTAATAAATAACTAAAATTCGCCTGCCAGCCATAATACAATACAATAATCGCTCCCAAGGCCGCCCCACTCGCACTACCGATTAAATCAGGACTGGCCAAAGGATTACGTAATAGGCCTTGCATGGCCGCACCACACAGCCCTAACGTCGCGCCAACACTTAAGCCAATCAAAGCACGTGGCAAACGAATTTCAGTGAGAATAATAGCGACTATAGAGGAAGTGTCGTGTAGGCTCGCTTGAGCAGCCTGCCAAATTGGTAAGGGATTTCGTCCTATCATCAGCGAGCTTATAAATAAGGTGAGGACTAAAGCGCTTAATAAAGCTACTAAGAGTGAATAGCGCATTAGGGCGTTGTACCTACAGTGAGTTTTAGGCGTTCCGCTTGCAACTGTTCAATCACATCGATTAACCAAGGCCCTTCACAAATGGTGAGCTTGCTCGGTATTTGAATAATGTGCGGTGAAAAAGCGCTACTTTTTAAAGCACGATGCGCTAACAAGGCTTGTGCACGTGAATAAGTGCCTGCGCGATAAGGCGAGTCTATTAAAGCCAGTGGCTTTAAACGAATTAAATCTTCCAAGGCGATTTGCCCATAACTGTTAATCCCAAGTTGTGTGGCAGCATTTTGCCATCCCGCCTGATGCAATATTTCACCCCGTAAAGAAGCATCGCCCACGGTATAACCATTCGCTTCATACACCACCACTAAAGGAGCATTGGAAACAGGCGCTGACGCTTGAGCCAAACGTTGCTGCATTTGTTGAATAATAGTGGTAGCGCGCTCTGGTTGTCCTACTAACTCCCCGATACGGCGAATATTATTAAATACCTCATTAAGACTATTCGGAATTGGCAAGGTTTCCACCGGAATGCCGAGTTTTTTAAGTAATTGCACCGTTGCTACATGCGCGTATTCGCCTGCAATCACTAAATCCGGCTTGAAGGGTAACACCTCTTCGGCCAAACCTTTATTCGTCGGATAAGCCAAGGCTTTTTGATAATAATAAGAGGCATCCGGATCGTGAGCCAACTGCGTTAAGGCGGCAATTTGTTGCGGCTCAGCTAATAAGATTAATAGCTGATCAACGCAGAGATTCATCGAAACAATACGCTGTGGTGGTGCATTTTCAGCACCTGACCCGCCTGAAAAGAGCATTAAAAATAAGCTTAGCCATAAGCTGAAACGAAAAACCATTTAGCATTTGTCAATGTGGGGGTGGTGAAGTAGGATGATAGCGTGCCTTTATGGCGAGTCAAAGCTTTACGCTTAAATCAACTTGAGGAGAGAATTAATGGAGCGACGTTCCTTTTTGAAACAAACCGCTTTGGGCGCTGCGGCGCTAGCGGCTGCACCCACTTTATTCGCTGAAGATAAGCCTAGTACTGATAAACCTGCCGAAGCGACTGCTTCTAGTCCAACTGCTATTGCAACCTTACCAGAGTTGAATTGGCGTTTAACTTCCAGTTTCCCTAAATCGCTCGATACCATTTATGGTGCTGCGGAAATTTTTGCTTCTACCTTGGAAAAACTAACTGGTGGCAAATTTAAAGTACGTGTATTTGCGGCGGGCGAAATCGTTCCCGGCTTACAAGTCTTAGATGCGGTACAAAATGGCACTGTCGAGGCAGGACACACGGCCTCTTATTATTATTTCGGTAAAGATCCTTCCTTCGCGTTTGACTGCGCCGTACCCTTCGGTTTGACCTCCCGTCAACAAACTGCATGGATGATGTACGGCAATGGCATGAAGCTCATGCGTGAGTTATTCGCCGAGTATAATGTCGTGAATTTCCTCGGTGGCAATACTGGCACACAAATGGGTGGCTGGTTCCGGAAAGAAATCAATACGGTGAAAGATTTAGAAGGCTTAAAATTCCGTGTCGGGGGCTTTGCAGGCCGTGTGCTAAGTAAGCTTGGTGTTGTGCCCCAACAAATTCCGGGTGGCGAAATCTATCCCGCTCTAGAAAAAGGCACTATTGATGCAGCAGAATGGGTTGGCCCTTATGACGATGAGAAATTAGGCTTCGGTAAGGTAGCTAAAAACTATTACACCCCAGGTTGGTGGGAAGCAGGGCCACAATTATCTTTCTATGTGAATAAAGAACAATGGGAAAAACTGCCACCGCAATATCAGGCCGCATGGGAAGCTGCTTCGCATGTAGCACACGATGATATGCAAGCCAAATATGATGCCCGTAATCCACAAGCGTTAGCTAACTTGTTGAGCGGGGATGTAAAGCTGCGTTCATTTAGTGATGAAATTATCGAAGCTAGCTTTAATGCCGCGAAAGCGACCTACGAAGAAGAGTCAGCCAAAAACGCGAAATTCAAAAAAATCTATGACGATTGGAAAGTATTCCGCAATAACCAAGCGCAGTGGTTTAATGTGGCTGAACAATCCTTTGCCAAAGCCAGTTTCAGTCGTAAGTTATAACGTCGTTCAGTAACACGATAGCCTCTAGGAATCTAGAGGCTGTCTGTCTTGTTCTGTCGCCACAGGAGGACATATTCATGTCTGCCTTACTAAAATTTTCCCAAATGATTGATGCCTTGAATGGCTATTTTGGGCGTTTCGCTAATGTATGTATTCTATTAGCCTGTGTGGTGAGTGCAACCAATGCACTCATGCGCTATGGGTTTGACTTGAGCAACAACTGGCCGTTAGAACTACAGTGGTATTTGTTTGGAACAGCAGTCATGCTAGGCGCTGCTTATACACTGCGTGAAAATGGGCACGTACGCGTCGACCTACTTTACGGCAATGTTTCCGAACGTAAGCGCTTATTTATTGACATTTTTGGCCTAATTTTCTTCCTTTTACCCGCTTGTACCCTGATTGCTTGGCTATCGTGGAAAACACTATTTTTACCTTCTTGGTCTATCCTAGAACAATCTAGCAACTCGGGGGGTCTGCCTCGTTATCCAATCAAACTCATCGTTCCATTTGGCTTTTTCTTATTAATCCTGCAAGGTCTATCCGAACTCATTAAACGCTTTGCCATGTTGCAGGGCAAAATCCAACTCAATATGCACTATGAGAAGGAGACACAATAATGTCGATTGAAATCATGCCACCGCTGATGTTTGGTGGCCTAATGCTTTTCATGGTGCTTGGCTTTCCGGTAGCCTTTTCGCTCATGGCGGTGGGTTTATTCTTTGGTTTGATTGCCATTGAGCAAGGTTTTTTTGGTACAGCCTTTTTGCAAGCCATTCCACAGCGTGTATTCGGTAGCGTTATTGCTAATGAATTATTACTCGCAATCCCGTTTTTTACCTTTATGGGTGCAATCTTGGAGAAATGCGGGCTTGCCGAAGACATGCTGGACTCGATGGGACAGTTATTCGGACGTGTTAAAGGTGGCTTAGGTTATTCAGTTATCTTCGTCGGCTTTATTCTAGGGGCAATCACAGGCACAGTAGCCGCGCAAGTCATTGCCATGGCGATGATCGCGCTGCCTGTCATGATGCGTTATCGCTATAATATGCGTTATGCGACCGGTGTCTTAGCAGCCTCTGGAACTATTACACAAATTGTTCCGCCCTCCTTAGTGTTAATCATTATGGCAGACCAATTAAAAACCCCAACTGCCAGTGCTGATGTGGGCAGTATGTATTTGGGTGCTTGGATTCCTGCCTTGATGCAAACCTCATTATTTATGCTTTACACCTTCTTACTAACCCGCATCAAGCCTGATTGGTTACCAGGTATTCCGGCCGAAGAAATTAAACTCAAAGGCAAAGCGCTATGGCTTAAAGCCATGAAAGGGATTTTACCGACAGGCATACTGATTTTCTTAGTCTTAGGCACGATTATGCTGGGTATTGCCACACCGACGGAATCTGGTGCTATGGGTGCAGTCGGAGCCGTGGTCTTAGCGGTATTACGTAACCCTGAGTTTCGTGGTAAAGACAAAATGGTGGCACGTACGGGTTTAACTGCTGCCGGTGTTACCTTAATTTTGGCTATCTTATTCACCAAAACGGGGGTGATGGGTTATGCCATTAAATTAGGCATGACGGTCTTATACATTGCCTTAGTCTATATCTTATTCCGTGCTGTACAAATTACGACTCTACGCAATCTCATTACCCAAGCCTATCATACCACGATGCGCATCACGTCGATGGTAGTATTTATTTTGATCGGCTCTACGGTATTTTCAGTCGTGTTCCAAGGTGTCGACGGTGGACGTTGGGTTGAACATCTTTTTTCAAGCTTGCCTGGCGGATGGATTGGCTTCCTAGTCATTGTGAATTTGTCGGTATTCTTCCTCGCCTTCTTCTTAGATTTCTTCGAGATTGCTTTTATTCTCGTTCCTTTACTTGCGCCGGTTGCTCAGAAAATCCTAACGCCCGTGTTATTGCCCGAATTTGGTGGTAATGAAAATGCTGCTGCTTTAGGGGCATTAGTATGGTTTGGGATTACCCTTGGGGTGAATATTCAAACCTCCTTTATGCATCCCCCCTTTGGTTTTGCGCTATTTTACTTGAGGGGAGTTGCTCCGAAAGAGGTGAAAAGTAATGACATCTATTGGGGTGCAATCCCATGGGTTGTCATCCAGCTCATTATGGTATTTGTCGTCATGTTCAATCCGAAAATGACCACTGCTTTTCTCGATAAAGGCCATGACATGATTAAGCAGGGTGGGGAATTCGATTTTAGTGTGGAGGCTAATGCTGCAAAGCCAAACTCTAATAATAACACGATGAACTTCAGCCTTGATGGTCAGAACACGAAGCCCAGCGAAGCACCTAAATCAGCAGCGCCGGATAATTCGATGAACTTTAGTCTCGATGGACAAACCGCGAAACCGGAGGAAAAACCGACTGAGGCTCCCAAAGAAGCACCCGCCAATGAGTTTAATTTCCAATTAGACAAACCGGCTGGTCAGTAAGTCCTGATAGGAGGGTAGTGCTTTTCGCACTGCCCTTTTTAGCTGTATTAGCTCAATGCACCAACATTCCTCGCTGTACAATAAACTCAATAATCGCCTGCAAACCTTGTTTGGTTTTCAGATTTGAAAACACAAACGGGCGTTCGCCACGCATTCGTTTGCTATCTGCTTCCATCACCTCCAGTGATGCCCCGACATAAGGCGCTAAATCGATTTTATTAATCACTAACAAATCGGAACGCGTAATACCAGGCCCGCCTTTACGCGGAATTTTCTCGCCTTCTGCCACATCAATCACATAAATCATTAAATCCGCGAGTTCAGGACTAAACGTTGCAGAAAGATTATCGCCACCACTTTCAATAAAAATCACATCCAAATTAGGAAAGCGCTCTTGTAAATCTTCCACAGCGGCTAGATTCATCGAGGCATCTTCACGAATGGCAGTATGCGGGCAACCCCCAGTTTCCACACCAACAATACGCTCTACTGGCAGTGCCTCACTTCGCATTAAAAACTGCGCATCTTCTTTGGTATAGATGTCGTTGGTGACCACGGCAATGTCGAACTCGTCGCGCATCGCTTTGCAAAGTGCATCCAATAACGCGGTTTTGCCCGAACCAACCGGACCACCAATTCCAACACGTAAGGGACTAGGCATAAGATTTCCTCAAGATCGAAATAAGCGAGTATATTGAGACTCATGACGGCTACTGGCGATGGCTAAGGCAAAGGAGGCCGCACCAATGTCTTCATCCGCCACTTGTAAACCCTGCTCCACCACCTCAGCTACTAAAGGACTTAATTGCTCTAATAATTTTTGCCCTTGGGTTTGCCCTAACGGTATTATTTTCACAGCCGACAGCACTAAGTTTTCCAGCCAACTCCAAACATAACCATATGCCGCTTGCTCTACAGGAATATTCCAATGCAAAGCAGCCAAGGCAAAACCAGCCGCCTGACTTTGCGCTATTAAGGGTTTCCACGTAGCCGCCCTCGGAATATCTAAAGCAATTAATAGATCACTTAAGGCGCGCCCGCGATTTTTTTCTTCAAGCTGTAATTCATAGGTTTCGCGACTCGCAAGCAATACTGTAATCCACGCTCCGGCTACTATAATATCGTCTGCACCCAAGCTGTGATAAAGACGCTGCAAAATGGGTACATCCAAATAAATCATGCCGCTATGCAATTGACTTTCGAGCCAAGCCCTTAAATCGTGAGGATTTTTAATCCAAGCGGCTTCCACTGCCCATTCAATGCCCTGTGAATACGTAAAGGATCCAATGGGTAGGGACGGACTCACCAAATGCAATAAACGCACTAAGGCAAGATTAGTGATCATGAGAATGGGCGTATGAATGAGCGTGGCTGGCTGAATAAGCCCCCGCTTCTGGCTCAAACGGAGCTTGTTCAACGATAACGGGAAGCCCCCAACCCCGTAGCATGTCATCTAAAACATGATCATGTAGATAGCGAATACGGCCTGATTCGATCTGCACAGGTACGTGACGATTACCCAAGTGATAACAAGCACGCGCCATTAACAGTGGATCGCCACAATATACAGTGGATACCGTTTCGCTGGCCGCTTCAATTTTAACAATTTCACCACTGTCAGCCTTAATATACGTCCCATGCGTCAACTGGCTGCCACGTGGCAGAAATAGCCCTGCGTCATTGCCATTGTCTAAAGTGACGCGCTGACGACTGATGATACGACGCTCATAAGGCAAAGTAAGGGTTTGTGCGGCGCTAAGGGCTTGCGTAGTAGGTAAAATGGCAATGAGTTTGAGCATGAAACAACCTTGGCTGAAAACACGGGTTTAACCCAGTATTCAGCAGGTTTCATGCCAAGCTGTAAAACACGAAACGCTGGGCTTAAGTAGCACTAAAACCCAGCAAAGCGCACACGATCAACGCGCAGCACGCACTTTATAAGTGCAATGACGGCATTATTCGCATTTAGCTAAGGCTTCTTCCGCCGCCTCAAAGCCTAGATCAATTGCACTTTGAATCCATTGCTTGCCCGTCTCAACATCCTTAGCAACACCACGGCCTTCACATAAAGAAACGCCATAGGAGGTTTGTGCTTCTGGAATATCCTGTTCTGCGGCTAACTTCCAATACTGATTCGCCATAGCGTAATCCTGCTTCACGCCTTCACCAAAGGCATAAGCGACCGCTAAACTATTTTGCGCCAAACCATAACCGCTTGCGACCGAATGCTTTAAGAGTGCCAGCGCTTTTTTATCATCTTTGGCAATGCCACGCCCATCAAAATACATATTGGCTAAATTCAACTCGGCCGCAGCATGACCCTGCAAAGCGGCTCGGCCATACCAATAGACAGCCGCAGACTCTAGTACCGGCGTACCCAAGCCATTCTCATACATGTCGCCGAGCAGGTATTGCGCTTCGGCATAATCCTTATTCGCTGCGATTTGACATTCTTTCAGTGCCAAAGCCAAATCTGGCGCCATGCCCAAACCTTCAGCATTTAAACGGCAAGTTGCATAATGTCCTTCAGGCGTATCGGTCATGGCAATCTGGCGCAATAATTCCGTTGCTCCAGCTTCGTCACCCTCTTCCAGTAATGCATTAGCACCTTCGACGGTTGCTGGTTCTTCCGTTTCCGCCGCATAACTACTATTGAACAAACTGATGGGTGTACATAACAGCACTAAACAAATGAGGCGTTTCAACATAGCGAAACCTATAAGGTATTTCAGGATCAAAGATATGGGATTGCTACCTTAAGTCAAAACTTAGCACAATAAAATGCAGGCATGACAAACGCTCGTTAAGCGCGTGCGTAACGGTAGCTGGCCTGATTTATAGCGTAATGGGTGCAGAATGCTAAAGCAATTATTGTCAGCATGGACATTCATATTAACGGTTATTGCAACTCAATGCATGACAGCGTCATACATTCAGCTATTACCTTTAGTTAAGCTGTGACGGTTTAGCATGACCATGTACAGCCTGGATTATCGGTTGGACAATTGGCATATAATTTTAATACCGTACATGCTGAGCGCCGCCCCAAGCACTGATTGCAAGCGCTGCATTACCAAATAAGATTCAATTTACGAGCGGATTCTAACGTCCTGAAAGGGTTTTATAAAAGTGTTGGATTCAAACGCCATACACTGAAGGTTAACGCGGTGGCAAAACTCACCCATGCAAGATAAGGCAATAACAATGCGCCCGCTAACGCTTTAATACGCCAAAATTGCATGAGGGTTAGAACAATTAGTACCCATAACACGATAATAATGACCATAGAAGCGAAGCCACTATTCCACTTGAAAAAAGCCCAAGACCATAGGGCATTCACGCCTAATTGCACGAGATATAGCCCCAAAGCGGTACGCGCAGCGTCGAAGCCACCACGTTCACGCCAGACCAGCCACGCAGCAATAGCCATTAATAAATAAAGGATGCTCCAAACAGGACCAAAAACGCTGGCGGGTGGTGCAAAAAACGGTTGTACTAGACTTTGATAAAAGCTCGGGGCATTCATGGAACCCCAAGCACCGATGGCCGAAGCCACGGATGTAATGACAATCCACACCAATAAACCGATCAGTTGTTTCGCAAAGGGCATTCCATTCATGTGATTTACTCCGGTATGGCTGAAACAAACAGTATAGGTCAACTACCTCCAAATACTGCTTTGGCTCATTAGATTTAGAGAAAATCAACAAGTTATAAGCGTGAAATTTATGTCTAGTTTTACGTGACCCAATCGGTAGATTCTGCGACTTAGTGCTAACAAGGCTTTGTATCAAAAAAACTCAATGACGGAGCATCGTCTAGGTTACCACTTATAACAACTCTTCAAATAGTTTAGGTGAAACACCGATTAAACGTTTAAAGTCGGTCACTGATAATCGGCTTACTTCGGCATAACTCAGGCCGTTCCTATGAGACTTCGAAGCCTTTCGCAAGCGGTCTATTTAACGCATGTAGCCTAACAACAAGGCAAACATAGCCCCCTCATTAGCCTTTTCCTGAAATTTGGTTTTCCACCCGCCATAAAGGGGCGATAATTGCTATTATAAAAATCGTATTGAATAGAATATTGATGGCAAAACCAGAGACCAAAGAGCCAACACTATCCATCACATACCAAACGATCATGGCTAACTTAAAGGCTTTAATAATCTTTATATCTTCCGCATGTAGTGCGGGCGCAATAATACCGTAACTAATGATTGCTACTGCCATTAACAGACCTGAACCAATCGCTGATAGCCACTGAACCTGTGGTGTTAGGGGTTGAGCTATCTGGTTTAGCTCACCGGCGGACAAGCTCAAAATAAAACGGGCTGGCCAATTTAATAACTCAAAAGGCGCTAAGCCCCATAACAAAGCATAGCCGCCCAAAATCATGGCTACTATCTGCATGAACTGGGCGCGTTTTTCTAAACTCATGATCTGACTCCTAATGCAGTGATTGTAGGAGTGTAGAAAACAGAATGCGTTCAAACAATTACCTCATAGGTAAGTGTTTTGCTTAACTCAAAGCTGGCATAATCCAGTTCATGAAAAAATCTTTTGCCAGTTTATTACGCCAATGGCGACAAACTAAACGCTATAGCCAATTACAATTGGCTACTGAATTAGATATTTCCAGTCGCCACTTGAGCTTTTTAGAAACTGGCCGTTCTCAACCTAGTCGTGAGATGATCCTGAAAATCGCACTATTTTTGCTAGTGCCTAAAACTGAACTTAATCAAGCATTATTGGCTGCGGGTTATGCACCCATTTATTTCGATCAGCACAGCACATCTGATTTACAGCCTGCGTTAGATGCTATTGAGTTAATGCTTGCCAAGCATTTACCCTATCCTGCTTTAGTCTTTAACCCAGATTGGGATATAGTCAATGCCAATAGTGCTGCGCAAGCCTTGCTTGGAAAATTTAATTATCAGACCACTAATTTTATTGAATTTTTAATAGAAGACCATTTAAGAAACAAGCACATTATCAATTGGTTAGAGACAGCCAAACATATCCTACAACGCATTCACCAAAAAACCATGTCTCATGGCATTTCGGAAAAACTGGCTCAGTTAGAAAAACAATTAGCCGCGTGCATAACAAAACATTTCCACCATCCCACACACAGCGACAACCCCATTATTTTAAGTACCCAATTGCAAGTTGATCATCACACCTTGTCCTTCTTTTCAATTTTAGCTCAATTAAGCTCAGTGCAAGATTTGACCGTGAGTGAGTATATGATCGAGTTAATGTTTCCGGCCGATCAAAATACCACGTTGTGGTATAAGCCCTAACGCTTATCGCGTTGACAGTGCAGTCAGATATTACTTTTGCTGGCGTAAATAACGCGTAACGAGTGTATCTAATTGTTGAGCGAAGAGTTTACGATCTTGTTGGCTTAAAGGATCAGGGCCACCGGAGTGAATACCACTACTGCGTAGCGTTTCCATAAAGTCACGCATGGTTAAACGCGCTTTTATGGTGTCTAGCGAATACAGCTCACCACGCGGATTTAAAGCCATAGCACCTTTAGCCAACACTTCGGATGCTAGTGGAATATCAGCGGTAATCACCAAATCGCCAGCTTGAGCCCGTTTAACAATCTCATCGTCTGCGACATCAAAACCAGAGCCTACTTGCAGGGTACGAATATTGGCGAGCTTCGGAACACGTATAGCTTGATTAGCGACCAAGGTCAGTGCTAGACCGGTGCGCTCAGCACTGCGAAACAATATCTCTTTGATCACCACCGGACACGCATCCGCATCGACCCAAATGTGCATAACCTACTCCCACGCTTGTAAAAATTGCTACCAATCACTACTAGACTATCCGTTTTATAAAATTTTCAAATAAGAACCGCCACTGTACCCAAGCATACGCTAAGAACCCGCCAATGCTTGAACCATTATTTTGCTTATCAGGGTTCGTGCAAATCATCGCAAGGATTGCTGTGCTATTAGGACATGGTTCATCTTAGAACCATTATGCTTTGTGCTGGAAATCCCTGACTACATGACTATTGATTTATACAATTTAAACTGCGTCATTCCAGCAAGCATTTCATCTGACTGGCGTGTCATTGCGTAAGTAAAGTCACAATAGGGTGGACTTTGTGATGGAAACAGGAGCATAACGTTGATTGACGAAAACATTAAAACTGAAATTCTAAGAAGACTTCAGGCAGCGGAAACAGAACATGGCGTTAAGGTATTGTATGCTATTGAATCAGGTAGTCGTGCATGGGGATTTGCATCGCCTAATAGCGATTATGATGTCAGGTTCATTTATGCTCACCCCAAAGATTGGTATGTAGCCGTCGATTTAGAAGAAAAAAGAGATGTTATCGAATATGACATCGTGGACGATATTGATATTAATGGTTGGGATGTGAGAAAGGCATTGCGGCTTTTTAACAAGTCGAATCCAGCTTTTATAGAATGGTTACAATCTCCTATTGTCTATGTAGAAAATGGAAGTTTTGCTCAGCAAGCAAGGAAGCTAATGCCTGCAATCTATTCGATTGAGAAGGGCATTTATCATTATCGCAGCATGGCTAAAACAACTTATCGCACGCATTTAAAAGCTGATCAGGTTCATTTGAAAAAGTATTTTTATGCACTGAGACCCCTGCTCTCTATTAGGTGGCTTGAGCAATACCAAGCACCCGCACCGATTGAATTTGCTAAATTGCGTACACTCCTCGCTGATAATCAAACGCTGAATGCTCAGATAGAGCATTTACTGGAAAGAAAGAAGCAAAGCTTAGAAAAAGAGTTTTCTGCACCGGTTAGCGAGATAAACGCGTTTATAGAAAGCGAACTGGCGCAGGTGGAAAAGTATGGTGAACACCCAAGTTCGAGTGTAAACAAGATGCCACTGCTTAATAGCTTGTTTCATGAGGTATTGAGGCAACAGTAGAACCATATTCTAGGCAAACGTAGCCACTGAGCCATATAAGGCTTTTTTGTATCAGCACTGGAAACCATTACATCAAACTTTCGGCTGAGAAACTTTGATAAGAAAGCAAGGCGACACTACTTTCTTAAGAGGCTAGTGCTTGCCATGTGCCTCACCAATCCATGCTACACTCAATGCATCGCCAAACAACACGCCAGCACAATGATTCAAGCTTCAGCAGACCGTAAAAAACTTCCGATTGGTATACAAACCCTTAGCCAAATACGTGAAGGGAATTACTACTATGTGGATAAGACTGCTTTAGCGGTCAAGTTATCGAAAGAGGGTAAACATTACTTTCTTTCTCGTCCGCGCCGCTTTGGTAAAAGTCTGTTTTTGGATACTTTGAAAGAACTGTTTGAAGGCAATGAGTCTTTATTCAAAGGCTTGGCGGCTAAGACGCAATGGGACTGGTCGGTCAAATACCCTGTATTGCGTTTTAGTTTTGGTGGAAATAATTACAGCCAACAGGGTTATTTAGAAGCAGATTTAAAAGAGCAACTGACAGCATTGGAAAAGCAGTACCATTTTACTGCTGATGGCACAACTTGCGCAGGTCGCTTTAAAAGTTTGATCTTACATCTTGAACAGCAATTCAAGAAAACAGTAGTCGTTCTGATCGATGAATACGACAAGCCCATTTTAGATGCTCTACTCAACCCCGAAGTTGCCAAAGCCAATCGTGATTTCTTGCGTGGCTTTTACGGCACGATTAAGGACTATGACGCCCACATTAAATTTAGCTTTTTAACAGGTGTGAGTAAGTTCTCCAAAGTGAGTCTATTTTCAGGTTTGAATAATTTAAAAGATATTACCCTTGATGCGCGTTATGCCACGATTTGCGGTTATACCGATCAGGACATTGATACGGTGTTTGTGCCTGAACTGACGGGCTTAGATCGGGATGAAATTCGCGCTTGGTATAATGGGTATCATTGGTTAGGCGAAGGGGTTTATAATCCTTTTGATGTATTATTGCTGTTTGATACGCGCTTATTTGATAACTACTGGTTTGAAACAGGCACGCCAATTTTTCTGATTGATCTGCTATTTAAGCGACAAATTCCTAGTTTACGTTTAGAGAATATGTTCAGCAGCAGTGATATGTTATCCAGCTTTGATGTGGAGCATATTGATACCGAAGCCTTATTATTCCAAACAGGTTATCTCACGATTAAAAAGCAAGAGAATATTGGTGGACAATTCTTTTATACACTGGGCTATCCCAATCGTGAAATTGCCCAAAGCTTAAATACTCGTTTGCTCTCTGCCTTAGTGTAAGATAAGGCTAAACAGACTTTGCAAACGGTTCAGTTATATCATTTATTGGAAGTGAATGATTTTGATGGCTTAAAACAATTATTTCACAGCTTCTTCGCTAGCATTCCCTTTCACTGGTATTCCAATAATGAGATTCAACAGTATGAAGGTTATTACGCCAGTGTGTTTTATTCCTACTTTGCCTCACTGGGCTTAAATGTCACGGTGGAAGACTGTACTAATTTAGGTCGGATTGATATGACTTTGCTATTTAACCAGCAAGTGTATTTATTTGAATTTAAAGTGGTGGAGTTAGTACCTGAAGGCAAGGCTTTGCTGCAGATTAAAGCTAAAGGCTATGCGGAAAAATATGCGACACTCAAACAGCCGATTCATTTGATTGGCGTAGAGTTTAGTAAGGACAGTCGGAATATTGTGGGGTTTGTGGTGGAGCAAAGCAGTGTTTAAAGTGTCAGGTTGGACTTGGCCAAAACACATTCAAACCCTTTCAGGTATTGCTTTCGATCAGCAAGATGCAAATCTGTTCCTTGTTGAGGATGCCCATTTACGAGCGGATGCGCTCAAACACTCTATTTTACCACGTTTGCGTATAGTGATGAATGTCGCGATTTCTCTTATCCGCAAGATTTACAATGTAGAGGTGCTTGATGACTCCATCATTAGTGCCTATCCAAATTTTCGGCAGAAACGCGAGCACGAGCTTCAGATCAAGTATGAAAATGCATTTGTTGGCATAGGTGGACAGCGCAAGAAAAAATGGTTTGGCCTAGCGCGTAAGGATGGCAAACCTGTTCAAATCCTACCATTTCGTTTTGCTTTTATGCTTCATCATAAAGGCATTTGCACATTTTTAGAAAATGGTTGGCTAAAAGGATTGGATGTCCCAACCTCGGAAAAATTACTTCGTTTCCATATTGAGAACGAACATAAAATCAATCCTTTATGTTTTGAGGCTCGTATGAGACCTAGTGTAATCTGCTCAGATACTTTGCCGCTGATGGCTTCCCTATTTGATCAATATGAATTTCGTATCCAGCATCAACTTTATGACAACCACTTCGTTGGGTTTGATTATCCTCTGCCTGTTTTAGGATCGAGCTTGGTAGAAGTAGTCCATAATTTTGTCTGTTTCTTCCCAGTATATGATTCTTACCTGCAAATATCCCAAGGCTCAGCTGATCGGCTTGATGAGTTGATTGTCAAGTTATCTCATTGGCTGCAACAGCATTTAGATGGCATGGAGGCAATAAGCAATTCAACGGAACAAAGTACAACTATCTTCGATGCGGTTAAATCGGCTGAATCCAAGGCTCGTGTCATGCCCGCATTACGTTGGCAGATATTTCAACGTGATCACTGGAAATGTGTGGCTTGTGGTCGGCGCTCTCACGATGGAGCAATACTTCATGTTGATCACATTATTCCTCGTTCGCACGGTGGCTCTGATAAGCTCGAAAACCTCCAAACCCTTTGTAATATTTGCAATATTGGCAAAAGTAATAGAGATACCACAGACCTTCGTAATCTAGACTAACAAACTGTCGAAAAGAAGACATTAGCTGTCTATAAAACATGATCTGCATTTAACTCAATAACGCTAAACCTTAAAACAAAAAATACCGCTGCGCTAATGGTAATTCTGTTGCTGGCTCACATACCAACAACTCCCCATCGGCCCTCACCTGATAAGTCTGTGAATCGACTTCAATCACCGGCTGATAATCGTTGTGAATCATGCTGGCCTTGCTAATCGTGCGGCAATTTTTCACCACACCGATTTGGCTTTGCAGCCCCAATTGCTGATGCACACCTGCGCTAAACGCGGCTTGGGAAAGGAAAGTCATGGTGGTGGCGTGACAAGCTTTGCCGAATGCGCCGAACATTTTGCGGTAATGCACCGGTTGTGTGGTGGGAATCGACGCATTTGGATCGCCCATAGGCGCGGCGATAATCATCCCACCTTTAAGGATAAGACTAGGTTTTGCCCCGAAAAAAGCAGGTTTCCACAAGACCAAATCCGCGAGTTTGCCTACTTCGACCGAGCCGATTTCGTGCGCGATGCCGTGGGTAATCGCGGGGTTAATGGTGTATTTCGCCACATAGCGTTTGGCGCGGAAATTATCGTGACTGGCAGGATCGGAGGCCAAACTACCGCGCTGCACTTTCATTTTATGCGCGGTTTGCCACGTACGGATAATGACTTCACCCACACGCCCCATCGCTTGCGAATCCGATGAAATCATCGAAAATGCGCCAAGATCGTGCAAAATATCTTCGGCGGCAATGGTTTCACGGCGGATACGACTTTCCGCGAAGGCAACATCTTCGGGTATCGAGGATGATAAATGATGGCAGACCATGAGCATATCCAAATGCTCATCCACGGTATTAATGGTATAAGGGCGAGTAGGATTGGTTGAAGACGGTAAAATATTCGGCAAGCCTGCTGCTTTAATAATATCAGGGGCATGCCCACCGCCTGCGCCTTCAGTATGATAAGTGTGAATCACACGCCCTTTGATGGCGGCAAGCGTATCTTCCACAAAGCCCGATTCATTCAAGGTATCGGTATGAATGGCAACCTGTACATCCAGCTCATCCGCCACGCTTAAACAATTATCAATCGCCGCAGGAGTCGTTCCCCAGTCCTCGTGTAGCTTTAAACCGATCGCACCTGCACGCACTTGTTCACGCAAAGGCTCAGGCAAACTAGCATTACCCTTGCCTAAGAAACCTAGATTCATGGGGAAGCTATCGGCTGCTTCCAACATACGGTGCATATTCCAAATGCCAGGGGTGCAAGTGGTGGCATTTGTGCCTGTCGCTGGCCCCGTCCCCCCGCCGATCATGGTGGTAACACCCGACATTAAAGCCTCTTCGATTTGCTGCGGGCAAATAAAGTGAATATGCGAATCAATCCCGCCTGCGGTGATAATATGCCCTTCGCCTGCAATCGCTTCTGTACCCGCGCCCACTAAAATCGTCACACCCGCTTGTGTATCAGGATTGCCCGCTTTTCCAATGCCGACAATACGCCCGTGTTTAATACCAATATCGGCTTTAACAATCCCCCAATGATCCAAAATCAACGCATTAGTAATCACCACGTCGACCACTTCCGCATCATTACGCTGGCATTGCCCCATGCCGTCACGAATCACTTTGCCGCCGCCGAACTTGACCTCATCGCCATAAACGGTGTGATCGTATTCGACTTGGATAATGAGTGCGGTATCGCCCAAACGCACACGGTCGCCAGTGGTTACGCCGTACATTTCGGCATAGGCTTGTCGGCTGATTTTCATGCTAATTTCCCCATGATTTTGCCTTGGAAACCGTAGACTTCGCGTGTGCCAGCAAAGGCTACCAATTCCACTTCGCGAGTTTGCCCCGGCTCGAACCTGACGGCAGTTCCGGCGGGAATATTGAGGCGGAAGCCACATGCTTTGGCGCGCTCAAACTGCAAAGCGTTATTGGTTTCAAAAAAATGGTAATGCGAGCCAACCTGAATCGGGCGGTCACCGGTATTCGCAACCTTCAAGGTCACCGTATCGCGCCCTACATTAAGTTCGATCTCGCCCTCAGCGGGGAATAATTGTCCGGGGATCATGGCTTTACTCCTTACACAATGGGATCGTGTACCGTGACGAGTTTGGTACCATCAGGAAATGTCGCTTCAATCTGTACTTCGTGAATCATCTCAGGAATCCCCTCCATCACATCATCACGCGTCAGTAAGCTACGCCCGTAATCCATCATTTCCGCCACGGACTTGCCATCGCGTGCGCCTTCCATAATTGCGCAACTAATATAGGCAATTGCTTCAGGATAATTCAGTTTTAGCCCACGGGCTTTGCGCCGTTCTGCCAATAAGCCAGCAGTAAAAAGGAGTAATTTATCTTTCTCGCGAGGGGTGAGTTCCATATAGCCTCCTAGGTATTCCAGATGCGCGGTGCCGTGGCTACGTGACCGTTGACCGCGGGTCGAATTGCTTGCCAAATCGTGCGGAATAAACGATGTGCTTGCGCTGTGCTATTGCCCAAATAACGCACGATTAATACACCATTCAATAGCGTGACCCCAGCGGTGCCAAGTGCGACTCCTTCACAAAAAGGTTGCACCGTTTCCAGTAGCTCCGGAGAAACGGGCGTCGCTAACAAAGTTGCAAACACAGGCTGCCCACGCAAACCCGCTGCACTGAATAAATCGCGCTCGCCATTCACTACCAAGCGATCCAATAACAAAGGCTTAGCATCACGGTACAAAGCGGTTTTAAACACAACTTTCCCTGGTTGGAATGTCTCCCCAATAACGGGACGTCCCAAGCAATACACTTCCCAACCGATGTACTGTGCTGAACCTTGCAAATGGATCGTGCTCGTTAATACGGCTTGTGCATTGGGGAAAAAAATCGTTTCTTGTGGTAACCACTCCAAACAAGCGTCGTTGACATGAAACTGCTGATGCTGCGCGGCTTGCAAACCAGCCGAGCGATAAAATTTGCTAGCCCCCGGCGTCGTTAATAAAGCATGAGCATGCGGCTCAACCTTAAAATGCAGATGCAACGCATCCCCACCCACTACGCCCCCTGGTGGATGCAACACATAAGCATGGCAAACCCCCGCTTCAGGATAAAAAGGGCGCTGGATGGCTAAAGGGCCACGTTGGTGACGTTTAGCTAAGACTGTTTTATTGGAGCGCTGCGTGAACTCAAGTCTTAGTTCGGCTTGCCAGCCAGATTCGCCTGAAGGTAAGGCTTTAATCACGGCGCTGCTCAGCCCGCCGCTCTAAAACCTTACTAATCCAAGTGGCGAGCATCCATGCACCAATAATGACCGGCACCACCATGAGTCCATGCATCACCCAATGACTTAGCTCATGGCTGGTTTCAGAATGTGCCCATAAGCCGGTATGCGCATAAACACGAGGTGCGATGCTTAATAGCACGCTAGTGAGAACCCAAAGAAAGCTTTTGAACATTCGATAAACTCCTTAAGCAACAAGCTTAATCATGGCTGTTAAGGCTTATCGAAGCAGATTTTGTGCCAATTTTCTGACAATGCGTTTATGAAGAGGCATAGGTTTGCCAAAGTGCGCACTGGCAAAGGTTTTGCATAAGTTTATTCAATTGAACTATGCTGAATTAAGTCATTGATTCCCCAAAGTCCTTGGCTTCAAATGGTCAGACTATGCTAGCGCCGCACGAGGCTTGTGCCTAAAGCGTTCGCGGATAATCTTGCATTCCCGACCTTTTCTCCTACTTCGTAATTGCTTAGGAGTGTCTTAATGAGTAACGCTATCTCTCCTGTTGATGAACGCTTACCGACTGCCAAATTAGCGACCTTAGGATTGCAGCATGTACTAATCATGTATGCAGGCGCAGTCGCCGTACCCTTAATTATTGGTCGCGCTTTACAGTTATCGCCCGAACAAATTTCCTTATTGATTTCCGCTGATTTATTCGTATGCGGCATCGTGACCTTGATCCAATCGTTCGGCATGACCCAATGGTTCGGCATCCAATTACCGGTCATGATGGGCGTCACCTTTGCTGCTGTTGCCCCTATGTTAAGCATCGCTAAAGTGCACAGTGGCACACAAGGTGCACAGTTAATCTTCGGTTCGATTATTGGCGCAGGTATTATCTCGATGCTCATTGCACCGCTGGTAAGCCGCCTATTACGCTTCTTTCCACCAATAGTGACTGGCACTATTATCACCGTTATCGGCATTACACTCATGCGTATTGGGATCAATTGGATTTTTGGCAACCCTGTCGGCCCCACCGCCCCCACTTTGGTCAATCCCGAACACACGCAATGGCTAGAAGCCGCCAAAGCCGCCGCTACCACAGGGGGCAATATACCACCAGCACCAGCCAATATAAGCCTCGCACCCTCTATGCCTAATCCCAAATATGCTTCGCTTATTAATCTCGGTATAGCATCCTTGGTATTACTAGCGATTCTCTTGATTTCACGTTTCGCCAAAGGTTTTTTAGCCAATATTGCGGTTTTATTAGGCATTATTATTGGCGGTCTTGTCACCGCAAGCCTAGGCATGATGCATTTTGATAAAGTCGCAGCTGCACCTTGGCTGGGCTTGGTTTTACCCTTTCAATTTGGTATGCCACAATTTGACGCGATTATGATTTTGACCATGACCCTAGTAATGATTGTGGTCATGATTGAATCCACTGGCATGTTTTTAGCGCTGGGTGAGATGACCAATACACCTATTGATCAACAACGTCTTGCGCGTGGCCTACGCACCGATGGTTTAGGTACTTTAATCGGTGGCATTTTCAATACCTTCCCCTATACCAGCTTTTCACAAAACGTCGGCCTAGTGGCTGTCACAGGGGTACGTAGTCGTTTTGTTTGTGTTGCAGGTGGAATTATTTTGGTGCTTTTAGGACTATTGCCTAAAATGGCGGCCTTAGTAGAGGCTTTACCAACCGTGGTGCTGGGGGGTGCAGGCTTAGTGATGTTTGGTATGGTAGCTGCCACCGGTATTCGTATTTTATCGAATGTTGACTTCAAAACTAACCGCCATAATGCCATGATCATTGCCATTTCGATGGGTATAGGCATGATTCCCTTAGTCGCGCCCCATTTCAAACAATGGATGCCACACGGCATTCATCCCTTGGTTGACTCTGGTATTCTACTCACCTCATTTAGCGCCTTATTATTAAACTTATTTTTTAATGGCACTCAAACAGACAACAGCGCCGCGATACGAGCTAGTGCCCAAACAGATAGCCATGTTTGAAGCTTTTGCTAATCAAAGATGCGTTTTAAAGGCGCATCTTTTATGGCCTTAGTTCATGTTGATCAATTCAAGTCGGCCAAATTAAAAATAAAATCCATTAAGTCTTAATGCCAAAGAAATTGAGCTTAAGATTCAATATTTTTATGCTTTTTTATTGGCTGATTTTTACGGTGTTTATGTTTCACTGCACGCTCTTGTTCTCTATTGTTTTTAGCTGCTTCACGTTCTTGCTCCCTCTGTAATTTTTGCATTTCACGCTCCTGCTCCTCCTGTGCCTTCCGTGTTTCGCGCTCTTGTTCCTCTTTCGATTTACGCATTTCACGCTCCTCATTCTTCTATTATTTTTTGAGACCCCCGCTCTTGTTCCGCTTGAAATTTCTGTGCTTCGCGCTCGGCCTCTGCTTGAGCTTTTTGAGTCTCTTGTTGTACTTTATTTTTATTATCGGCAAAACTCTGCATACTAAAGCCTAGAGCCAACATGAAGAAAAAAACTTTTAGAAACCTCATTAATCAAACCTCACTATTCAATAATTTTTTACAAACATGACTCCTACTAAAGGCTAATGACTACTGTGGTCAAACAAAACTTAACTCAACTATTTTAAACCATTGAGCCATTTTCTTTTCAACGGCTGCAGTTATTAGCTCAACACCCACTAGCACTCTCTTTCTACCCAGTAATTTAGTAAACTAAGCACGATCAAGCGTTGTCATCGAAAGATCAAGAGGGTTGCTATGATTAATCTAGTCGGCAAACGTATTTTAGTCACCCAAGCTAATGCCTTTATGGGGCCTGCCTTGTGTGAAGTGCTTACTGAATATGGCGCGGATGTTATCGCTAGTGAAGACTCGCTTATCGACGCCACTGCCCCCGCTCAACTGATTGCGGGTGTGGGTAGAATCGATGTCTTAGTCGCCAATCTTGCTTTAGCTGCCCCCAGCACGGTAGCTGAGCAAGTTAGCGATGAAGAATGGGACACCGTCTTTGCTAGCCTCGTAAATCCCCTCCCTCGTTTATGTCGCGCTATCTTACCCGCGATGCAAGCGCGACGCTCAGGTAAGATTTTAGTGATGGGGAGTGCTTCCGCATTAAGGGGTATGAAACGAGCCTCTACTTACAGCGCAGCACGCGGCGCGCAATTAGCTTATGTGCAAGCATTAGGCGTGGAAGTGGCGCCCTTCAATATTCAAGTCAATGCTATCGCGCAAAACTTTGTCGATAATCCCACTTATTTCCCAGCGGAAGTCCAAACTAACCCACGCTTTCAAGAACGCTTGCAACGCGAAGTTCCTCTAGGACGCTTAGTAGCGGCACGTGAAGACACGACATTTGCTGCTTATCTATGTTCGGATGCGGCCAATTGTTTTGTCGGACAGGTATTTCCAGTGGCTGGCGGTTGGGCGATTAAATAAAGACCAGTATTACGACCGTGAGTAGCGAACACACTACTCACGTGGCTTAAGATGGGACTAGGCGCGCATATAATCACGTGGATCATCACGATACCCACCCTCAACGCCTTTTACTACTATCGCGACCGCGTCATGTGCATGTAAGCTTTCCATGTGATTGACGCGAATCCAGAAATCACGTACCGAAATATCTTCACTCATGGCCAGTTTCAAACGGCGTGCCGCATCTTCACAGAACATCAGATTAGCAGCATTCAAGCGCGCAAACTCTTGCTCATCCTCACGTTTAACGGCTGTTTGCACCGGCGTTTGTAGTGCATTTTCAATCCGATCAATAATGCTCATGAGCGGTAATTGGCGAATCTTTTCCGATAACTTCACTTTCACCTGCGCCACACTACGTTGGCTATGCGGTGTGGCACTAATACCTTGAGTGGTTCCCAGCCAATCCAATACACTGTCTGCACTCACCTGCCCTGCACTACCGAAGGCATCGCGGAAACCTTCTTGAATTAACTGGCGTGCTAAAGCAGCAGAACAAGGACACGTAGAAGAATAAGGCACTTCCACCTGTACTTCCGTTTCAAAATGCCCTTCGCGCAATTGCGCTATCACTCGAACCGGATAATTCTTCCAACCGGCGTTGTCGCTCAATAAAGCCTTACGTTTCTCAAAATAATTAAAACGGCATTCTAAATACGCAGCATTGCTTAACCCCTCATGCGATTGCACAAATTGGTTAATCACTGTACGCAAGGTTTCCGGTGTCAATTCATGCATGCCCAACATATTTTCCAGCGCTAAATATAGGCGTGACATATGAATGCCCTTGCTGTTGGGGTCAATCAGATTCACATAAGCTTGCACACTGGCTAAGGTTTGAATGCTGCCACCGGTGGAGTTTGGAACCAGAATCGGCAATTCAATTTGACTCATTCCAACCCAATTCAAGCTGCCTTTCGGGCCTGCATGCGGTTGTTTGGCAATATCCGGCAGCGCAGTCGTGGCGCACGGCAATTGCTGGCAGGCTTGGCTTACACTCATGGGATTACTCCTGAAACAAAATTCTTTGGCTGTAAATGCGGATAAACTAACAAAAATCAATACTCGCCAGCAATTTACCCGTTAGACAGATGTAGTATAAGCCCGATAAATCGCCTGCTTATCTCCAAGTTCTGGCGTTAGTCTCTAGCACTTACCGTCTATTTACCGTAAAGTGCCACACGTTCGTCGAAAACTCATAGATTTTACGCATGACCAATACCCTGCGCATCGCCACTCGTACTAGCCCACTTGCCATGTGGCAGGCTGAATATGTTGCTCGCTCTTTACGTGCTTTTCACCCAAACCTATCTGTGGAATTGGTCGGCATGACCACACGTGGCGATAAAATTTTAGATAGTCCTCTTTCCAAAATTGGCGGCAAAGGTTTATTTGTTAAAGAATTAGAAGTGGGAATGCTCGAAGGGGCTGCGGATATTGCGGTGCATTCCATGAAAGATGTACCGATGGAGTTTCCAGAGGGCTTACATCTAGCGGTGATTATGGAACGTGAAGACCCGCGTGATGCTTTTGTCTCCAATACCTATCCATCACTGGATGCCCTACCACAAGGGGCTATTGTCGGAACGTGTAGCTTACGCCGCCAAACCCAATTATTAGCGCGCTATCCGCATCTTCAAACCAAAGACTTACGCGGCAATATTAATACCCGTCTCGCCAAACTATACCAAGGCGATTATGACGCGATTATTTTGGCTGCGGCTGGTTTATTACGCATGGATTTCGGGGCACGCATCACGGCATTCTTAGCGCCAGAACAAAGCTTACCCGCTTGTGGCCAAGGGGCGATTGGCATTGAATGCCGTATCAATGATGAGCGCGTCAATGCATTACTGGCGCCGCTGAATCATCCAGAAACGGCATTACGTGTTCGCACCGAACGGGCAATGAATCAACGCTTAAATGGTGGTTGTCAGGTGCCAGTAGCAGGTTTTGCCGAATTACAAGGTGAGCAAATCCGTATGCGCGGCTTATTGGGTTTTCCTGATGGCTCGACGGTTTTTAGGAGTGAAAAACTCGGTTCAGTACAAGATCCCGAAGCCTTGGGTCAGGCGGTTGCCGAAGAGCTTTTAAAACAAGGTGGCGCTGACATTCTAAAAACTTTGGGCTTACATGCTTGAAGCAAAACCCCTACAAGGCTTACACATTCTGGTTACGCGCCCTGCCCATCAAGCGGGTGCATTTCAGAAGCTAATTGAACAAGCTGGCGCACAAGCACATCTCATTCCTCTTATCGCCATCGAAGCGCTTGCACTCAACGCGGATTTAGTACGAAAACTCCAAGCCCCCAAAGCGTATCAGCTTATTATTTTCATTAGCGCCAATGCGGTTGAACAAGGCTTAACAGTTTTGCCAAAAGCCTTATTAAATCAAGCTCAAATTGGCGCCATTGGCCAAGCGACCGCCATGGCGTTGCAACAGCATCAGATAAACGTGCAATTGGTAGCCGATAAAGGCTTTACCAGCGAAGATTTCCTAGCCTTACCTGCGGTACAAAACTTAAGTCATCAACAGATTTTAATTGTGCGTGGTTTAGGTGGGCGCGAATTATTAGCGGAACAATTAAAACAGCGTGGCGCACACGTCGCTTATGCAAATGTGTATAAGCGTTTTTGCCCCCCCGATGCGCTAGAAAGACTGAAACAACTCCACCAATCTTTAGCGCTTGATATAATTGCACTCACCAGTAGTGAGGGCTTACACACATTGCATCGCGCATTGAGCAGCACTACCAAAGCATGGCAGCACATTCCTCTACTCCTTGGCAGCCAGCGCACGGCCGTGGAGGCTCAGGCATTAGGTTTTAAGCATTGGATCATGGCGGAAAATCCCAGCGATGCGGCGATGGTGGCTGCTTTAATGCGCTGGCAAGGACTATAACAAATGATTGATAAATCAGAATCCATCACAACTTCTAAACACCTTGCAAGCACAGCACGCCCTAAATCGCGTGGTGCAGGTTTTGCGCTATTCATCGCCTTCTTAGCCTTATTTTTTACGGTAGCGGGGATTGCGACAGGTTATCGCCATTGGCAGCGGATGAATGATAAAGCCAAGGCGAATAGTGCGGCAATTGAGGAATTGGCGGCACAACTTACTACTAAAACCGACGCCGGTATTAATCGCTTACGTACTGAATTGGATGCTGCGATTAATAATACCCAAGCCACGATTCAACAAGATCTAAAAACCATGACGCAGCTTAATCAAGAAACGCGTCAATTTGCCCAAACGGTCACGCAACAAGCCACCCAAATTAGCAATCTTCAAGAGCGCCTCCAAAATTATGCACCACCTTTGTCATCCGAAGAGTGGAAATTAGAAGAGGTTATCTATTTGCTTAATATTGCGAATCGTGAACTGCATATTACCCGCCAACCTAGCTTAGCTATTCAGGTATTGCGCCAAGCCGATGAACGCTTAGAACAATTAGGTTCGGTGAGCTTATTACCCGTGCGTCAACAAATTCGCCGTGAAATAGGCGCCTTAGAACAACTTCAGCACGCTACTATTAGTGATATTTCCCAGCAAATTTCACAATTGGCTAAGGCATTCCAAACCGTCCCTATACCGCACATAGAAGTGGCGGCTACCACGACTCCTGCAACAACATCCTTTTGGCAAAGTATCAAAAACAAGGCCTATGAGTTATGGACTGATACTGTCGTCGTCACCCGCTTAGATCAACCCATTAAACAGGTCTTGGATGAGCAAACGCAGACGCAAATCACCCAACTCTTACAATTGCGCCTTGAAAATCTGCGTCTTTTGGCATTACAACAGCAAAATGAAGCTTATCATGCGCAAATTGCACTCATTCGTGACACCCTAAGCGCCTACTACCCCAGCGCCCTGACTCAACCCTGGCTACAAGCACTAGATAGCTTGGACGCCATTAATTTGACGCCTCAACTGCCAGACATATCTGGTAGCGCTAAGCAGCTCCAAAGTGCCCTCAGCCTACCACCCGTTCAAGGAGAGCAACCATGAGCCGCTTTGTGGTCGTGTTGGTCTTAGTGAGCCTAGGCTTTGTGTGGCTGATGAATCAAGTCATGCAACAACCGGGTATCACCTTGATTACTTGGGGATTAAGCAGCATACGCATGAAGACAGCTACACTGATTCTTTATGTATTACTCGCTTGCGTGGTGTTTTATCTCGCCTTTACGCTGCTATTACAGCTCACCGGTATTGGCAAAAAGGTGCAACATTTTCGTTCGCGTCGTGCCTATAACAAAGCTAAACGCAGCCTCAACCAAGGTTTAATTCAACTCACAGAAGGCCAATGGTTAGAAGCTGAAAAATCGCTCACTAGCCACGCTAACCAAAGTGAAGCACCACTATTAAATTACTTAGCCGCCGCACGTGCCGCACATATGCGCCAAGCGCCCGCACGCCGCGATGCCTTATTAAAGAAAGCCCTACAAACGGATCCCAAAGCACATAGTGCGGTAGCCGTGGCTCAAGCAGAAATGCAATTGGCCGCCAATCAATTAGAACAGGCCAATGCGACTTTGGTGAGTTTACGCAAAACAGCACCTAAAAATAATTATGTATTAAAGCTACTCGCCAAAGTTTTATATAAGCAAGAAAACTGGGAAGCCTTACTTAATCTATTGCCTGACTTGCAAAAAGCAAACTTATTAAATACTGATACCATGGGCAAAGTAAAAACAGCTACGTTACAGGGTCTATTTAATAAATATACAGACCTGAAACAACCGGAAAAACTGCAAGCACTCTGGAAACAACTGCCGCAGTCTATTCGTGAACAACCAGAGGCTATCAGCCTATTTGCCAAAGCCTTATATCAAGCAGGCTCTCATGAGCAGGCGGCTCAATTTATCCAAACCACACAGCAAAAAACATGGCATCCTGAGTTGGCTGAGCTTTATGGGCGCTTAAATCATTCCAATTTGAATACGGCTATTCAACAAGCCGAGAAATGGCTAACCCAACAACCCACTAATCCTAATAACTTACTATTATTAGCACGCCTACATAAGCAGCAAAAATTATGGGGCGTATCCAAATCCTATTATGAAGCTAGCCTCAATCAAGAGCCAAATCGTGAAGGCTATTTGGAACTAGCCGAGCTATTGGAAACCATGGGTGAAAAAGAAAATGCGGAATATTGTTATCGTTTAGGTTTGCGCTATTGTATTTTGGGCAAGGCCGAACGCTTAACATTATTAGCCTCACAGCGCCCAAAAAAGAAACAGGGACCGAATCCAGTCCCTGTTCCTTTATTCTAATTACGCAGGCATTGGTAAACGCGCAACACCGCTATCTAGTGCTGCTTGCGATACTGCAACCGGCACTAACTCACGCAAACGTGGGTCGAGTGGTTTAGGGATGAAATAATCCTTACCAAATTCCAAATGCGATAACTTATAAGCATCTAATACCGCTTGTGGTACTGGCTCACGCGCCAAGGCCGCTAAAGTTTTGACTGCTGCCATCATCATTTCAGTATTAATGCGGGAAGCTCGCACATCTAATGCACCACGGAATAAATAGGGGAAACCGAGCACATTATTAATTTGATTGGGATAATCGCTACGGCCTGTTGCCATCACTAAATCAGAGCGCGTTTGAATAGCGACATCATGGGCAATTTCTGGATCAGGATTAGACAAGGCAAATACGATGGGATTTGTAGCCATGGTTTTGAGCATATCCGGCGTTAGCAGATTCGGGCCAGATAAACCAATAAACACATCAGCACCCTCACAAGCGTCCGCTAAGGTGCGTTTATCAGTTTCAACGGCATAAGCCCGTTTAAAATCATTCAGATCATCGCGTTGGGTATGAATAATACCTTGGCGGTCGATCATATACAGATTTTCTTTTTTAGCGCCCAAAGCGCCTAAGAGATTCATCGAGGCAATCGCCGCTGCACCAGCACCTAAACAAACAATCTTGGCAGTCTCTAAGGTTTTACCTTGTAATTCCAAAGCATTTAATAAGCCCGCTGCAATAATAACCGCTGTACCATGCTGGTCATCGTGGAATACCGGAATATCCAATAGTTCCTGCAAACGACGCTCAATTTCAAAACAACGTGGCGCAGCAATATCTTCAAGATTAATGCCACCAAAGGTTGCACCGATATTTTTAACGACTGTAATAAACTCTTCCGTGTCTTGCGTGGCTATTTCAATATCAAATACATCAATATCCGCAAAGCGCTTGAATAAAACGCCCTTGCCTTCCATGACCGGCTTGCCTGCCAAGGCACCGACATTGCCTAAGCCTAATACCGCAGAGCCATCGGTAATGACCGCCACTAAATTACCTTTGCTGGTATATTTATAGGCATTATCTAAATCTTTATGGATTTCTAATACAGGGGCGGCCACACCAGGAGTATAAGCTAAGGATAGGTCAGCTTGCGTTTCAGTCGGCTTGGTAATTTGCATAGCGATCTTGCCGGGGGTAGGCTCAGCATGATAGCGCAAGGCATTCTCGCGTAATTTTTGGATGAATTCTTTAGTAATTTGGGTCACGAACGTCGCTCCTCCCTGTAGATGATCTTTGATAAATCATCATAAACAAAAAAGCGCCACTTGTGGGCGCTTTTTCTATGAAATTTGCAAACTATATCTCCAATCGGAGATAGTTTGTATTCCATCAAACCATTTAACCGCGTGCAAAACGACGCTTGAATTTGTCGATTTGGCCTGCTGTCGTATTGACTGATTGCTTACCGGTGTAAAAAGGGTGAGATTGGCTAGAAATCTCCACTTTCAATAAAGGATAAGTCTTGCCTTCAAACTCAGTCGTTTCACGAGTATCGACAGTAGAGCGGGTCAAGAAAGTGTAACCACTGGTCATGTCCTGAAACACAACTTCTCTATAATTTGGATGAATATCGGGCTTCATGGCCGCACGTCCTCAAACTGTAATCGGATGGGTGTAAAAAAGGGCGCCATCATAACAAAAGTCGCCGCCAAGTAGCAACGACTATTATTATTTGTCAAGCGACTTCGCGATTTATTTCAAAGAAAGCTCAATTTCCGCCATGATCACGACACGTACTTTCTGCTTGCCTGCTTCTAAACTAGGTGGCGCACTGCGAGCAGAATAAGAGCCGCCATCTGACGATACATTCGCTGCCATCATCATCGGTTGTGGCATTTCAGATCCTGTCTGAATATCCATCCGTACTACACGATATTCGGCACGCTGCATTGCCTGCTGCACTTGGGTAGCACGCGTTTTGAAATTGGCAATCGCTTCAGTAATGAGCTGCTCTTCAGTTGATTTGCGCACTGCGGTCGAAATACTGTAGGAAATCGAGTCGACCTTTAAGCGCTCCTGTAACTGGCTTAACAGTGTACTGAGCGCTTTACTGTCTTTACTTTTTAATTCAATACTTTGCGCAACCTGCCAACCATCTACTTTACCATCGCTATAAACAGGACTGGTAGTATAAGCCAAGGTACGGCGCTCCACCGCTGTTTCTTTCTGCGCAATCTCCATAGCCCAAGTAATCGCCTTATTCACTTCATCGGCTAACTTGGCTGTATCTTGTCCCGTTTGTGTCGCAGTTAATACGGCACTTAACACGTCATTTTCCACATCTTTATCAGCGGCCACATTAAACGCAACACGGTCGTAGGACAACGTATCACCTGCTAAGGCATAGGTGGATAAAAACAGAGTGCTCAGTGCCACAACACCCGCTAACAAACTGCGATTTAATAATTTTTTATTCATATATTTAAAAACTTGATGTATTGGTAAATAAACCAACCCTCAGATCTTTAGCAGTATAAATTTCACGGCCATCGACCTCAAGGTTACCGTCGGCTATGCCCATGACTAATCTACGTGTAATCACACGTTTTAGTTGAATGTGATAAGTCACTTTTTTAGCAGTGGGCAATACCTGTCCGAAAAATTTTACTTCTCCTACGCCGAGTGCACGTCCATGCCCCGGATTACCTAACCAAGCCAGATAAAACCCCACCATCTGCCACATAGCATCCAAACCTAAACAGCCCGGCATGACCGGATCACCCGGAAAATGGCAGTCAAAAAACCAAAGATCAGGTCTTATATCCAACTCAGCATGGATTTCACCTTTACCATGCTCACCACCAGTGTCATTGATTAATAGAATGCGATCCATCATCAACATATTAGGGGTTGGTAGTTGTGCATTGCCGGGGCCAAACATTTGGCCGTGGCCACATTGCAAAAGCTCATCGCGGTTAAAGCTGGATTGTCTGGACATGTTAAAGCTCGGTTGTCTAAAAAATGAAAGCCGGATTGTAGCGGAAATTAATCCCTACACACTAGCATAGCCAAACATAGTCCAGCGCAATTCCTATAAATAAGACCAATCCAACCCAGTTATTGTTCAAAAAAGCTTGCAAACTTTTCCAACGATCACGATGGCGAATTAAGTGGTGCTGATACATAAAGAAACCGCTGGCAATGACTAAACTCGACCAAAAGCCAAGACATAAATCCGCTAGAACCCCAACCCATGCCCAAAGCAGCAAGGTTATAATTTGCAGAATCGCGACCATAAGCCGATCATATTGACCAAATAAAATCGCGGTAGATTTGACGCCAATCAGCACATCATCCTCACGATCACACATGCCGTACATCGTGTCGTAAGCAGTAGTCCACGTTAAATTAGCCAGCAGCAATACCCAAGCCACTAAAGGCGGCCAGTCGTTGGTAATCGCGGTAAAAGCCATGGGAATACCCCATGAAAAGGCGATGCCTAAATAGAATTGTGGTAGATGGGTAAAGCGCTTAAGGAAGGGATAACTTGCCGCTAAAAAAACAGCACCTAAAGAAAAACCAATCGTTAAGGCGTTGAGCTGCAACACTAGCAATAAGGCAATGACTATTAAGACAGCGAATACGCCTAAGGCTTCTTTCGCGCTAATGATGCCGCTGGCTAAAGGGCGCTGTTTAGTGCGCTCGACTAAACCATCTACTTTACGATCCGCAAAGTCATTAATTGCACAACCCGCCGAGCGCATCACAAATACGCCAGCCGTAAAAATCAGCCAAATTTTCCAACCTGTCCAACCTTTGGCAGCGATCAGCATCGCCCAATAAGTTGGCCAAAGTAATAGATAAGATCCAATAGGCCGATCTAGGCGTATCAGGCGACTGTAGTGAAATAAGCGTTCGCGTAACGTCATTTGGCTTTGTTATCAGGGTCTAACATCAAACGCTCAACTGGTTGCCCTTTGAGCAAATGGCTATCAATAATTTCATCAATATCCGCTTCATCGACCCATGTATACCAAGTATCTTCGGGGTAAACCACCATCACAGGACCTAATTCACAGCGATTCAAACAGCCTGCGGTATTAATCCGAACTTGATTTTCTTTATGCAAACCTAAGCTTTTACAACGTTGTTTTGCGTAATCACGCATTGCTGCGGAATTAAAATCTTCACAGCTTTTCTCGCCATTTTCGCGTTTATTGGTACAGAAAAATACATGGTATTTATAAAAAGACATGGCTGGCCTCTGATTAGAGTTAGTATTCGATTAGAGGATACCCAAAGACTCAAACTTGGCAAAGTCTAAGCCCCATAAAAAAACAGGGTGAGATGAACTCACCCTGCTATGAAAGCAACCTAAACGGTTAATTTACTGGGCTGGTTTTTGCTCAGTAGTCGTGGTGGTTGTAGAGGAAGTAGCAGCACCTTGAGCTGCATCTGCTGCTGGCTTTTGCTCAGTAGTCGTAGTAGAAGTAGTCGTTGTAGTTTCTTCTTTACCACCACAAGCCGTTACAACGAAAGCAGCAAAAAGTGCAACTAATAAAGCACGAGATAATTTCATAGTAGATCTCCAAAGGGATTTTAGGGGAACATGATTTAATGAGGAGTTCAAATCAGCAAGGAAAGAGCAGAATTTTTAAATCAACTCAGCATTCCTTGCTGTCAACATCACAACTCTTTAAGGATGAAAGACTAGCCTTAGTTTATCACCCTGTCTAAGAGCTGAATAGCTTAGTCTCACCAAATACCCCTATATACGTCAAAAATCCTTAAGATTTTGCGGACAAAGATATGAGTTGCCCATTAATACTAGCCCCTTGCTCAACCAGCAATTCAGCATAATGGATATTTCCCGTCACCTCAGCACTTGCTCTTAAAGTAACACGACGCGTTGAAAAGATATCGCCTGATACTTTGCCAGAAACCACTAATAAAGGTGAGTGAATTTCGCCATTCACTTCACTATGCTCTTGCACAAATAAAGAAGCATTCGACTCGCTAGGTGCGGCAATATTCCCATTTACTTTGCCTTGTAAATAAAGTTCACCGGCAAATGAGATATCGCCCATAATTTGAATATCTGCCTCAAATAATGAAGCGGCCTCTGCTCCCTTTCTTGCCATAAAAATTCTCCTAAAAATTGAGTAAGAGCAAGCGAACTTGCCAGTTTGGTTGTCTCGTTATCGTCGTTTCGCTAGTTAGTACGATGCTGTTCTAATTCACGCTCTAAAATTGCTATTGTATCATCGCGCTCTTGTAAATCCTCTAATAAGGCCTTAATCATTGAATTAGCCCCCTGTAGTTCACTTAAGGCGTCACTATCCTGCGTTTGCTGGGCAACATGCAGGCGTTGTTCTAATTGTTGTTGCGATTCCTGCAATTCACGGCGCAAATTAGCATTATCCCGATGACATTGCTCCAAACGCGCCCGCGCACCAAAAGGATCAGCGGTACCAAGTTCAGCTAAAGAATCGTCGCGCAAATCACGCATTAAACCACGCGACCACCATCCCAAACCCAAACCTAATAGGGTTGCTATTAGGAGAATGATAAATATTTGTCCAATCAAATAAAACACGTCACTGACTCCAATTCAGTTAAAGCCATGCTTGTGTGCAATAAAAACAGCGGCAAGCAACAATACACGACCCGACTTGCTATCTAAAAGTGTTCAGTTAAATATTTTCTACGGTATGATTAGAAAATCGATGCCTTCAGCCCAGTAATCAGCTATAACTTAACCATACTTTTTCTATTGTCATCAACTTATGCTCGAATCTTTATTTGCTACAGCAAACCCAGCGGCAATGCCTCATCTCCCGTTGGCTTTTAGTCTGGGGGAAGAAAAAGCATTACATTTGCCGCTCGGCTATGAAACTATTCCGACATGGCGTTTGTTATCCCACCATGTACGCCGCTATCCGCTTGATTTACGCGCCCATGCTCAACGCATTATCTTAGTCGTGGAACGCCCCTTAGAAGCTTTTATAGAGGGTAGCCTATTGGATTTATTTCTAGCGCTAGGCAATAGCGGGGCTTTATTGAAACGACGCATGCTGGAATTAGCCAAACCCCAATTATCCGCAGGCTCCTACCAGTTTTTTAGCGAAAACATAGAAGCAAATACGGATCATTTAAAATACACTTGGTTCGAAGGCTCTATGCTAGCCACAGGGTTGACTAGCAAACCCATCCCGCTATTACAAATCAACCGTCCCAGCCATGCTCAAGATTATGCATCGCTGTTGGAAGAAGTACAGGCTTGTTTAGAATATGGGCAAGTTGAACAAGCTCAAACGTTATTGGAACAAGAATTACTCGCAGGACGTACAGACGAAGCTTTACAACATGAGTTATTAAGCATTTATCAATCAACTCGTGATAAAACGGCGTTCAATAACTTGTTAATGTCGATGGAAGCGCAAGGCATGGAGATGATTAGTCGATGGAAAGACCTACAGATCGAAGCACAACGTTGGTAATGTGGCAGAGCACCCCTTCTCTATGGTGAACTCAAGTCCTCCATTACGCATTGCCCTACTCCATATTAGCCCGCAGAATCGTTCGATTTTGGAATTTTTCTTTGCCGGAGCAGGCAAACATTTATTTCACCTTACTCAGGAAACGGAAGCCGAGGTGCTATTAATCGATTTTGATTTCCCCGGCTCAGAACAAGTATGGCAACAACGCCAAGGCTTGCATAAACCCTTAATTGCACTTGCGATGCGTGAGATTCAACCGGATCACGGCATTTGGCTTGCAAAACCCCTGACCTTTAAATCGATGATTGAGGTGGCTGAACGGGTACGCTCTTTAGTTAAATTGCCTGATTCGTATGCTAGCAAACCCTCAGTAGAAGCCGATGATGAGCAGCCTACCGCCCAGTTTAAAGCACCGCCCCAAAACTTGGTCACATCAACTCAAGCTTTTGGCTTAGGTCATACTACAAAAAAATATCCGGCGTTGGTTATTCCGGTCGAGGATGAGGAAGAAACGCCAACCACCCCTAAACCTCAGTCATTATTTGCACAGCCTGAACCTGAAGTAGAACCGAGTGAGTCTAATGTACTGTTACATCGGAAAAAAACGCCTGAACCACTACCTGAACCGGATCCCCTGCAACTAGAACAACGCTGGCGACAATTGTGTGGTTCACGGGCCGATATTCACCCCAGTCAATGGCGCACTAGCGCACTGCTATACAACACAGATCAGCTACTCCAACACAATCTCAAAGAGGCCTTGAAACTAGCGCGAAGTTCCAATCAGCCAGTCCAACTTAAGATTGACCTGAAAGATTCAATTGTGCTCTTGCCACAGACTCAGCAAGCCTTGACTAGCTTGGATATTTATAGTGAGCGCTTCAGCGATTTGTGCACGCAAACCTTGCAAGCGGGACGCGTACAAATGTACATCCCAGATGTCACTGAAATTGAACGCTTGCCGGCGCATTTAAAAAATTATAGCTATGATTTAGAGGCGCTTATTTGGACTTTAAGCTTATTAAGTTCTAATGGGCGTATCCCACAATCTGCTAATCTGGATCAACGCATGATCTTGACATATTGGCCAAACTTTACTCGCTTAGAATTTATTCCCCATGCCATGCGTTTAGCCGCTGCATGGCAGCAGCGAGCAGGCACTGCATTCGAAATAGCGCAAGGGCTAAATATCCCTCAACGCTACATATTCGCGTTTTATAATGCCACCACAATGCTGGATTTATTAGTGGCTGCTCAGGAAACCACTGAGGTTAAGGAAAGCGATACACCTAAGAAAAACCGAGGTTTATTCTCTCGGCTACTCAAACGTTTACTTGGAGGGGGCAAACATTAAGCTCTATGACTACCGTTAACAAAAAAATTATTTTTACGGGTCCGGTCGGCGCTGGCAAAACAACAGCGATTGCCTCCATTAGTGACATTGATATTGTCACCACTGATGAATATGCATCAGATATGACCAAAAGCCGCAAACCACAAACTACAGTAGCCATGGATTATGGTTTAATTCATCTCGGTGAAAACGAGCGCGTCCACCTCTATGGCACTCCTGGTCAGGAACGCTTTGATTTTATGTGGGATATTTTGACCAAGGGCGGTATTGGTTTGATTTTATTGCTGGATAATACGCGTAAAGACCCCTTTCAAGATATGAAGTTTTATACCAATGCGTTTCGCGACTTCATCCAACAACAACAGCTAGTGGTCGGCATTACGCGCATGGATATGCAACGTTCTCCCTCACTCCAAGACTATCGGCACTGGCTGAACTCACTCTCTTTAAAAGCGCCTATTTTAGAAGTAGATGCGCGTAGTCGTGCCGACGTTACTGCCTTAGTCCAAGCTTTGTTGTATTCACTCGATCCCGGATTGGAGGCCTAATGAGCGAATACATTTTAAATGATAATTTATATATCAGCGCTACCCCGGGGGGCGTGTATTATGCAGTGCAAGACAACATCCCTGAAGTGGGGCGCTCCTTTATCCATAATCTTTTATGCGAAGAGCAGACCCCGCTATTCACCGTCGATGTGGCTTGCGCCTTAAGTAATCTTAAGAAAAAGCGTGCACTGGAGTTCGTCCATTGGCTACAAGAAGCTGGCCTCATTGTTGGCATTAATGAACCAGAATCTGCGCCACATGAAACCCTAGAGCGTTTACTACCCCGTTTTTTGCGTAGCTTGTCGGATGAAGGCAAAGCGGTCTTAGCGGAAAGTCGCGGCTTATATTTAGGCAGCGCAGGCTTTCCGCATGAAGCGGCTGAAGAACTGGCAGCGCTAAGTGCTAACCTCACGGCTGTGTATACACGCCATAAAGAACTCTTGCAAGGCAATTTAGGTTATCGACAGAAAGCGTGGGGGTTAATTGACGCGAGTGGCAATAGTGAAATAGGTTTCTGGCCTATTTATATCGGACAAGATCGCTTTACCTTGATTGTGGGTGGGATTCCGCAGCTGAATCAACCCGCGTTTAAACAGTTAATTTGGGCTTTAGAGCGGCGCTATGGCAAGCCTAGCTCTAGTAATTAATAATTTTATGTAGAGATAGCTACGTTTGTATCTATTAGGAGATCAATAACTATGCGTTCTGAAATGCTGAACTCGATTCTCAGCGATCTTAATGGCTCTTCAGCCGATATTGAAGCTTCTGCGGTTTTATCCACCGATGGGCTAATGATGGCTTCAATGTTGCCTTCTGGAATGGATGAAGACCGCGTCGGTGCCATGAGTGCCGCAATGTTATCCTTAGGTGATCGTACCGCTGAAGAATTAGCGCGTGGTGGTTTGGAACAAGTTTTAATTAAAGGTGGTAATGGCTATATTCTCATGACTCATGCAGGACACGATGCTGTAGTCACCGTTCTCGCTAAACCGAATGCACGTTTAGGCTTGATCTTTTTAGATGTTAAACGCGCAGCAGAAAACATCGCTAAAATCATTTAAGCCAAATCCAATTTACTAACCCGTTTCAGTTTTACTGAAACGTGGGGACTTTTTCAATTATTCCTTTCTTTAAGCATTCAGAGTGCCACTTAAAAAATTAGGTAGTACTCTTATCAATACTTGCTGACCTATGGTTTTGCTTTGAGCAAGGCTTTACACAATTTTTCAGTAATCGGATGCCCCATTTTCTGTTCTATGCCTAAATAGACCGGTGCAGAATTACATTCCAACATAAAATATTCACCCTTAGGTGTTACCCGAATATCAATACCTGTATAACGTAATCCTACTGCTTGTGCACCGCGCCGACACTGTTCTTGTACAGCGTCAGGCAATAGGTAATTGTCGTAATGAACTTTACCGTGAATATAATCAAGCCCCCCCCGAAAATCTAAACTGGATTCAGGCACATTAATTACTACACAGGAAACTATTTCATCCTCTACCAGAGTGACACGGAGGTCTTTGCCTAGAATACGTTTTTGAATAATGGCTGGCACTTGACTTAATGATTGTATTTGACCTGATGTAATCAAATCATTAGCCGATAGGGTTAATGCTCCACCTGCAACAGGCTTCATAATACATTGACCGTGTGCTTGAATAAATTCCGTCGCAGCTATGGGATTGTTACTAATAAGCGTGGGTGGCAATAGGCATCCAGCTTCTTTTAAACGCTGAATTTGATAAGGCTTATAACGTGACAAATGATAGTGACTGACGGGATTAAAAATGGGGATACCCAAATTGCCATAATGAAGCAGTAAACTAAGTAAGGCATCGCTTCTATCACGTTGTATGCAAAAATGCCGAAACCACTGTTCCCAATTGAGTTTTTGATCTGAAGCGGTATTGAAGGCGTCCTCTCCCGGTACTTCAGGGGTAATGACTTGGATTAGAATACCATCAATACGATCAGGACTTAGTACCTGCCCATCCCAAATAATATT
The DNA here is from genome assembly GCF_000371925.1 of Thiolinea disciformis DSM 14473. Classification (GTDB taxonomy): domain Bacteria; phylum Pseudomonadota; class Gammaproteobacteria; order Thiotrichales; family Thiotrichaceae; genus Thiolinea; species Thiolinea disciformis. The sequence goes on from NZ_AQVE01000003.1 coordinate 140,324, forward strand.
CCCCTCCTCCCAACTAAACGCAGAATAGATGCCCGCATTTCCATAAGGATTAATGAAAACGACATTAGCATCTAATTGTTGAAGGGTTTTAACTTGGTGTAAAGTTTGAGCATTAGACTCATAACCGAGTACTACTATATTTTTTTTCATTATTATGGCTAGAAAATAGTATTTTAAAATAGAGTATGGATTTCAGCTGATCATACTCTACTTTAACTAAACTTCGCTTAATAGGACTTGCACTTTTATGCCTCAGTCCACCACTTGAGCTAATTATCAAGCCTTATCTGTAAGCCCTGAATTACCAAGCACTCCATCGTAGCTGATGGGCAACTCAAGCTTATCTAGGCCAATTTGGCGGCCATACAAAGTTCGGGGCTTCAAAGGTGGCTAATGTATTCTGCTGGGTAGCACCAGCATTTTGAGGCCAGTTATAGCTAGGTGATTCAAATGTTGCCAGTGTTACTATTGACTGATTCCCGATAGGATTGCCAATACTTTGAATGAAACTACCAACCATGTTAGCAATATTCTCAATGCCACCTAAAATATTAAATACACTAGCTACAGGATCGCTATTCGGTTGAGGATTAATAATAATATATTCAGCAACAACCGGCATACGACCCGGTACTTGATAATTGAAGATTCCTGACATGACTATGTTCCTCAAAGGCAGGATTAAATTACACTCAATAGACCCGTTTCAACAATCGTCAACTCACTGCCTTCATTACATTCCAACCCTGCTAAAATTTCAGGACAGCGCACAGGCAGTTGATTTTCGAAAAGCGTCTACTAACTTGTTAAATATCACTACCTACTTTAGTAATTCTGGCACAAGGGGCTAGACACGATCGTACAACTGGCAACAATCTTAAGATAACTGCAGCCTAATCATTATGATACATTTTAATAATTAAATATAAAAAATAATTATTTGGCGAAAGTAAATTATTGTGATTTTTTATGATTTATTTTCAATAAATTAGATATGCTTTAAGGGCAACCAATAGGCCAATCAGTATCCAAGAAAAATACCGCTAACATGGGCGGTATAGATAAACAGCAACCCTGCCAAAGCCTAGCCCCCTTAACTTAACCCGCCTACAATAGCCCCTGCAGCCTTGCGTTCATTAGAGTAACCATCATGTTGGATTCCAACTACCATCGTGCCACCTTGCTCGGTCTATTTTCTATTATTGTTTGGGGTTTTTTAGCCCTATTAACTTCCCTAACAGATGGACGCGTTCCCCCTTTTCAATTACTTTCCATGGTGTTCACGATCGCCTTTTTATTAATGATGGGACGCTGGATAACACAGGGTCATTTTGGACTGAAATACATCAAACAACCCATATTGGCGTGGTTTTTAGGCATATATGGTCTCTTTGCGTATCACTTTTTTTATTTTCTTGCCATGACGAAAGCGCCTGCTATCGAGGTCAGTTTGATTGCTTATTTGTGGCCTTTATTAATTGTGATCTTTTCCGCTTTACTGCCGCACGAACGCTTAACCCCCTATCATCTCATTGGGGGCATAATTGCTTTAGCCGGTTGCTGGCTACTTATTGGTGCAGGAAAAAGCCAGTTTAATAGTCAATACATGCTGGGTTATGCCATTGCTTTTGCTTGTGCCATTTTATGGGCATCATATTCTGTCGCCAGTCGTTTGGTTAAAGAAGTACCTACGGATGCCGTAGGTTGGTTTTGTGGGGTCACCGCAATCTTAGGTTTCATCTGCCATTGGTTTTTCGAACAAACCCAATGGCCAGAAACCACAACGCAATGGCTAAGTATTCTAGGTATTGGTCTTGGCCCGATGGGCATTGCCTTTTTCACTTGGGACTATGGGGTGAAACACGGCAATCTACCACTTATTGGCGTTTTATCCTATGCCGCCCCCTTAATTTCTGCACTGGCTTTAGTGGTGGCAGGTCGTGCAGAGCCAAGCTGGACAATAGCACTGGCCGCTTGTGCCATTGTTGGTGGAGCACTTCTTGCGAGTCGAGCAGGGAAAAAAGACACTCAGTCCTCAACTTAAAGACCGCTAATTTTAGCTTGAGAAACATTGACTTTGCGCTAATCTATCTCTTAAAGCCTTACAAGGCAGGTGAACTCTATTTTTAGGAATGTCATGTATAAAAACAGACCAGCACAACCTTCGCGCCAAACTGGCAAAATGAGTTTGTTGCATGTTTTGCTGATGGTCATTGTGGTTGTTTCCTTGGCGGTACAGTGGAAACGCGATGGCTTTCCTTTTCCACAAATAAAAAAACTTTTGGGTCGCGCCAGCACTTCCAGTCTTACACGCCAAACACCCGCCACCCAAAGCCGTGTCGTAGAACCATCCAATACTCAAATCCGCTATACTGACGACACCTATTACAATCGTCCTAGCTATAGCACGCCCGAAAATACTCTGGCACAACAAACTACTCAAGCCTCTCAAACCTCAAGTTGGGGCAGTTGGTTTGGGGGCAATAGCCGCGCCAATAACGACAATACCACGGTCACTGTTCAAGAATTACCAGCGGAAGAATTGATTATTCCTAGCGTGCCAAGCGAAACCCGCCCTGCATCCAAATATCGCCCGCCCCGAGTCAAAACCACTGCTGATTATCTACAAGACCAACCTTACGAGGTAGCTTATCCTATCAATCTACAAAGGGGGTATTACACCGTACAGGTCTTTTCGGGCTACAACTCAAAGGCTGCCTACGAGTTGCGCAGTGCTTTAAGGCGCGATGGCTATAGAGCGGTCATTCGAGAAGAGTCAAATAGCAAAGGTATCTTGTTTAAAGTGCGCATCGGACACTATCTCAATCGTAGTGATGCTTTTGCAGTGCGCTCACAAATCCAACGTCGCTACCCTTCCAACATGGCGGAAAGCTTTGTGATTATGGTGAATTAATCACGGCATGGCTAAGCGTGAATAAATCGCATTATCTAATCCTTGATTCACACAATAATTCCCATCGACTAACTGCTTTGTTAAGTCAATCGCTCCCTTAGCAGAAATCAGCACACCTTGAATTTGTTGTCCGCAATGCATAGGGGTTTTGGGAGCATCTAGTTTGGGAGAACCTAGGACAGCAAGAACCCGCGTGGTTTTATCATGCTGAAAGATTTGGGCTCGGCTTGTGCCAGGCGATTTAATAAAATAACAGGGCGCAGTTGGGATTAACCATCTGTCGCCCTGTTGACGCTTTCCCTTAATACGAATCTGCAATCGACACTTTCCGGCATCCTGCCATAACACTAGCGACTGACCCGCTATATCGGCCATATCGGTAGTGAAACTCATCTCGTTACGCTCGGGTAATGGCAATGACTGTGGCGCTGCTGGGGGGTCACGCTCATCACATCCCGTCAATCCGAGTAGACAAAAACTTAACAATACGCCTGCGCCCAATGATGAGGGTAATGTGTAATATTGTTGTCCTAACTGAATGGTCAAACTAATAACTTAGCTTAATGACAAATTAGCGTTTACGGTGCGTTCCATTTCGCACTCTAACTATAGTCAAGAAACGTTAAAAAAGCTGGTAAATTGTGATCAACTGATCAATTCGCCAGACAACGTTCACGTAAGCTACTACCACGCGGAAAGTGGGCGCTTAGAAACTCCATTTGATCCGCCAGAATACTCCTACCTTGTAGATAAATGTATTCAACATAGGTTGGCTGGAACGGTATCGCTAACAAGGGCATCCCCGCCTCTTCCGGTGTGCGCCCACCTTTGCGGCTATTGCATACTTTGCAGGCTGTCACCACATTGTTCCAGCGATCCTTACCCCCTTTGACAATTGGTTTAACATGATCGCGTGATAATTCGGCGGACGGGAAGTGTTCGCCACAATACAAACACAAATGGTCATCACGCTTAAATAAAGTCGGATTACTCAAGGGCGGAACATAAGTCTCGCCAAATAAATCCTGCTTGCTGCCATAAGTCGCAATAATAGAATTGAGTTCGAGTTGACTGCGTAGTCCTGTTTTGGCGTTTATACCACCTTGTACACGCATCAATGTTGTACCACAGGTATAAGCTACCTGATGAGTGTAATAAAGCCTCACTGCCGTTTGGTAATGAACCCATTCCAACGGCATACCGCTAATATCTGTACGCAAAATGAGTTGTTGTAAGTTAGCCATTGGCTCGTTCCTTCTTTGGGGCTTAAGTTGCCTTTATCCTATTGGTTGAACATGGCTAAACCATGAAGGGTTTTTATAAAAAATGTCAAGCCCTTATTTTATGAAATCATTACTTAACTGAATAAACGTAGTTCGCGCAGATATTGATGAACATCAAGCACCTCGCCTGACACTGCGTTATCCTATGGTGACTCGCTTTATCACTCGGAAATAGCCAGATGCCATCCTTACTAGACCGCTCTTGGGCTGCACTGTTCCTTAGCTGCCTGATTATCCTCAGTTGGATTAGTGTGCTTTCTGAGGCGTTTTTTGGCTAAACCTGCTCTAGCTGCTGGGTTCAAGCGATAAGAATAGCCCTTCAGTGAAACTTGAGAAGCAAGCAGGCTTTTATTATGATCGATATAATTTTGAATCTGGAGTAATCGCAATGTTGAGCTGGGACTATGGCCTACCCATGGCAATCGTTATTGGATTGGTAGCATTCGCTTGGTTAATCTTTTTTTCAGTGGTGTTGTTCGGTTAATACGACACCCACAGTTTAAAAGGCTGCTCGTGCGGCCTTTTGCATTTTTGTGAGGATAAGACCACACTAGGCGTAAAGCTATACGCTAAGGTATCTTATGGCTAATCTCGAATTCCACACCCACATCCATGCTACGCCAGAGCAAGTCTACTCTATCTCTCAAGACTATGCCCAGCGCTATGACTGGGATCCATTTCCCGAAAACATTGAATTTTTGGATGGCACAACACAAGTTAAGGTTGGCGCGCAAGTAAAGATAATAGCTAAATCGGGCTTAAGCATGGTGGTACAATTTATTCAAGTAAAACCACCGAACATAGCCGCGATCAAAATGATACAAGGGCCAAAAATACTAAAGGTTTTTGCAGGAAGTTGGTTATTCAAACCCTTACCTAATGGGCATACGAAGGCAATTTTCAAATATACCATTCAAGCACAAACATGGTTTCTACCAATTATCACCAATAAAATAATCTCGTGGTATTTTGGCCGCCATGTGCAGGCACGCCTTGATGGCTTAAAACGCTATTGTGAAGCTATATTTAGTGCTTCATTAAACAAGCAGTCATAAAAAAAGGCCGCCAATGCGACCTTAATCTTAAAAAATGAAGCTTTAAGAGCTTATGCTACAACTTCCATCGCGCCACGTAATTTTTTCACTGCCGCATTTTCTAACTGACGAATACGCTCGGCTGATACCTGATATTTGTCCGCCAAATCTTGCAAGGTCGCTTTATCCTCAGTCAACCAACGGCTTGCCAAAATATCTTGGCTACGCGCATCTAAACTCGCTAAGGCACTTTGAAAACGATCACGGGTATACGTCTCCCATTCCTCTGCTTCCAATGCTTCGGCTGGATCAGCGGATTCTGCGGCTAAATAATGACTCGGTGAATAAGCTTGCTCATCGTCTTCCTGATCAGGTGATAAATCAAAGGACACATCTTGAGCGCCCATGCGCTGTTCCATTTCCAGCACATCAGCTTTACTGACACCCAAATCTTGCGCCACTTCTTCTGCTTGATCGTTGGATAACCAACCTAAACGCGTTTTGCTACTACGCAAATTAAAGAATAATTTACGCTGCGCTTTGGTGGTCGCCACTTTAACAATCTTCCAGTTGCGCAGAATGAATTCATGAATTTCCGCACGAATCCAATGCACGGCAAAGGAGATCAAACGCACATTCATCTCAGGGTCGAAGCGCTTCACCGCTTTCATCAAACCCACATTACCTTCTTGTACCAAATCGCTTAAGGGCAAACCATAACCGTTGTAACCACGGGCTACTTTTACCACGAAACGTAAATTATGCAGAATCAGCTTACGTGCTGCTTCCAAGTCATTATCCCGATGCAAGCTCACCGCTAGTTTGTGTTCTTGCTCTGCATCCAGAACTGGGATTGAATGAATGGCATGGATATAGCTTTCCAGATTGCCAACCGGCACTGGTAAACTCTGTCCACGCTGCATCAATGCACTCGCCATAATCAATCTCCTAAACTTTAATGCGCCTATATTAGCACTCTTTTAGTTAGAGTGCTAATAACCCCAGAAGTTTGGTTAGCTACCGATTATTTATTAAAAAATTAGCCCGCTAGTTTAATTTGCCATTCAACAAAACGTGATAAAGTGATGCTACCTGGGCTGCGATAACTAATTATTATAATTGCATGAATACACAACACCCGTCCTTAACCGAGGTCGCGTCAGATAGCGGCCACACTACGGCTTCTCCTGATCAGAACAGTGCGCAAACACAAATTGCCCGACTTTCTGCACGTTTGTATAACCGTGATGCCGTCATTGAGGAGCTAGAGCGTGCCCTCGCCCAGCGCGAACAATTGTTGCAAAGCAAAGAGCAATTACTGCAACAGCATCAAGCACAAGAATTAGTCTATCAGCAACATTTGCAACAGTTTGCCACTCATTTTTCTGAGCGCGACAAAGCGACCCAAGATCGCGAAGCCATTATCAAAGATCGTGAGGTTTGGATTCAAACGCTCGAAAAGCGCATCCAAGAAAATGAAAAAAATCAGCTTTATTTTGAAAAAAATTTGCGGGAACGGGATGAGTTTGTTCGGCAACGTGACAAATTATTAGAAGAAAAAGATCGGCATTTAGATAAGCGTGATCGTGAGCTAGAGGCGCGTGATAAACAAATTGCGCAACGCGATCAAACCATTGAAAAATATGAGTTACATCTGCGTGAGTTGCAAGCTTGGATTGGTGAGCAACAGCATGAGCGCCATAATCAAGAAAAAATGTTTGCCGATCATGGCGTGTATTTGGCAGAGCGTGATCGACATATTCAAGAGCGCGACCACATCATTCAGGCGCTGTATCAGCAGTTACAACAACGCGATGAGGTTATACGTACACGTGATGAGCAAGTAAGCGAACGTGATCAGCAGTTAAAAAATGAAGTCGATCAAATTAGCATTCGCAATGAGCAATTAGCGCAACAAGCACGCTTACTACACGAGAAAGAACAGTACGCGATTCAATATGAGCAATTAATCCGCCAACGCGATAATTTACTGCAAGAAAAAGATCAAGCAATTGCGGCACACGAACAGCAAATTAGTCGGCGCGATGAGCAAATCACTTCACAATTCCATCAATTGCAAGCACGTGATAATGATATTGCGCAGCGTGACGCTCAGATCAATCAACTTTACCAACAAATTAATGCGCTACAAGAAGACATTAAAAAGCTGCAGGAGCAATTGGAAGCATCAGGTGCCGATCAGCGTCAACTCAAACAAATAGCCGATACCTTGCAACAACGCGAGCAGCAAATGGATCAGCGTGATCTGCAATTATTTGAGCGCGAGCACATTGTCAAAAAGCTAGAAACACAAGCGAATGAGCGCGAAGGTTTATTAACGCAACGCGATCAAATTAGCCTAGAACGCGAACAAAAAATCAAAGAGCAATTAGATCGCTTACAAGCACTACAAGATCAAACAGTAGAAAATGAACAAATGGCGCTGAATCAGTTGCAGCAACAGCAACAAACGCTCATCAATAGCTTTAAGCAGGATATTCAACAATTAAACACAGATTTACAACGTCAGCTAAAAGTGGTTAGCAAATTAATTGAAGCGACCACTCAACAACAAAATGATGCGCTACAAGAAAAGATTGCTCACCTTACCGCCACGCCAGCAGCGAATCCTGAGCAAGAAAACATTTTAAAACGGCTGGCAACTTCTTTACGCCATTATCAAGAAACCACTCAGCAAAACTTGCAGCAAATCACCCAACATTTACAAGAACTCCATGCGCAAGTGAGCCAAACGCCAGCAGCGTCAACCATGCCCAAAATGCCGTCGTATGAAACACATTTCCATCAATTACAAATAGCATTACAGCAACTCCAAGGTGATCGCAAGGAGCATGACAATCAATTAGCGCAGCGCGATAAGATCGTGCAATTAAAAGACCAAATGATTAATCAATTGAACCAACAACTGTTGATTAAAGAAAAATTCTTAAGACAAAAAGATGCGCAATTGCACGTGCTAAAGCAACAATCCTTGTAGCATTTCAAAACGCTTAAGAGCGCGATTGTAGCGCAACGCCTAATAGTTTGGCAGTGAGATCAACAACAGCAATCACGCGATCGTAACGCATGCGCTTCGGGCCAATCACACCTAATACGCCAATATGCTCATTATCCAATGAGTAGGGTGCAGTGACTAAGCTGCAATCATCAAAAACATTGTAACCCGCCTCACGCCCAATGAAGATTTGTACGCCATCCGCCTGAATGGTTTTATCCAATAAACTCAAAATATCGCGCTTACGGGTGAATGCACCGAATAAATCACGCAATTTTTTAATATCAGATAAGTCCTCATAACTCATCAAATTGGTTTCACCGGCAATAATACAATCTTGGTCACTGTGCAGCTCCATCCCGTCAAAGGCACGCTCGCCCAAGGTAATAGCAGCTTGCATCAGGCGATCCATTTCCGCACGGTGCTCACGCATTTCTTCCAATAAAACATGGCGCGCCGCATGAATATCCTTGCCGATTAAGCATTCATTGAGAAAATTAGCAGCTTGATGTAATTCGGCTGTCGACAGATCAGTTTCCAATTCAATAATACGGTTTTGCACCTCATTGCGGCTAAACACCAAAATCACTAAGACTTGACGTTCTGACAAGCGCATAAATTCAATCTGGCGAATCGCCGAAGGATTACGCCGTGGCAGAGTGACCACACCAGTCAAAGAGGTAATGCCAGACAATAAATTAGAGGCTGATTGTATTAAGCTATTGGGATCGCGACTGGCATTTAAACGCCCTTGTAGGATCGTAACATCCTCTGATTCTAAGGGGCGAACTTGTAATAAAGAATCAACAAATAAGCGATACCCTTGCGAGGTCGGTACGCGTCCTGCGGAGGTATGGGGCGAGCTGATATAGCCCATCTCTTCCAAATCAGCCATGACATTACGAATAGTCGCGGCACTGAGGTCGAGGCCGCTACGTTTGGCTAAGGTACGCGACCCCACTGGTTGGCCATCAGCAATATAAGCTTCCACCAACACTTTTAATAAATGCTGGGCGCGATCATTTAAATCAGAAGAATGTTGAAACGCTGCCATGTTGGAATTAACTCATGATCACTTAGGTTGAAACATTTTTAAAATAAGTACCTTAGATGCACATTTCAAGCCATAAACAGATAAATCATATTGCCTTGCGTCTTTAAAGGCTATGCTTGCACTTTAGCGTTTTTGTATCGTTATCGCTACAATGCATCGGCACTGAAGCATCTTTTAGACAATTCTTTTCCAATCAGGTTTGCTAAAACACCACACATGAATGCATTTAACGCTATTGGCTTGTTTTCAAAACAAGAAGGTGAAACCGTAGAGGCCACGTTGCGCCTGCTGTGGGACTATTTAAGCGCTAGGCACTATGCTGTTTATGCGACTGAGATACCCGCCAGCTTATTAAATATTCCTGCTACCGATGAGCTTGTGCTTGCCAGACAAATTGACTTAGCGATTGTGGTAGGTGGCGATGGAACCTTGCTGAGTGCTGGGCGTTTATTAACCGCCTATAGCGTACCGATTCTCGGCGTTAATCTTGGGCGCGTAGGTTTTCTGGTTGATATTTCGCCCAGTGAGATGCTGATTCAGTTGGAAAAAATCCTCAACGGCGAATTTATTGAAGAACCACGTTGCTTATTACAAGCAAGTGCTTGGCGCGGTGCTGAACAATTAGGGGAAAATATTGCCTTAAATGATGTGGTTCTACATGCACGCCATCAGATTCGCATGATTGAATTTACCACCTATATTAATGGGCATTTCGTTAACACTCAACGCGCCGATGGCATGATTATCGCGACACCCACCGGATCGACTGCCTATGCCTTGTCTAGTGGCGGCCCTATTATTTATCCCTCCATGGATGCCACCCTGCTGGTTCCTATTTGCCCACATACCCTCAGTAGCCGCCCTTTACTCGTACCAAATCAAAATCAAATTGAAATTAAATTAGGCAGCCAACGCTCTGTCGATTCACGGGTTTCTTTTGATGGACATCAAAATATTGATTTGCAATCGGATGATCGTTTGGTGATTAAGGCTTACCCCGAAAAAATGCGCTTACTGCATCCACAGCACTATGACTACTATCATATCCTGCGTACCAAATTGCATTGGGGAACTCAACTGTAATGCTGACACATCTGCAGATTCGTGACTTTGCCATTATTGATAATTTGGAGTTGGATTTTCAGGCTGGCATGACCGCACTCACGGGCGAAACCGGCGCTGGCAAATCGATTCTTCTTGATGCGATTGGCTTGGTATTAGGTGATAAAGCAGACACAACCAGCATACGGCATGGCTCAGAGAAAGCAGAAATAACCCTCAGTGTTGATATTCAGGCCGTTCCCGAAGCTCAGACTTGGCTAGCGGAACAATCGTTAGAAGCAGAAGATCATACCTGTATCTTAAGACGCATAATTACCAATCAAGGCAAATCACGCGCGTGGATTAATGGCTCGCCCGTAACCCTCAGCTTATTGCGCGAATTGGGTGAATTAATGGTCGATATTCATGGCCAGCATGAACATCAATCCTTAATGAAAAAAGACATGCAGCTTAAGCTCTTAGACGAGTTTGCTGGTGAAACCCTAGTCTTAGCGCAAACCCATGCCGCATGGCGCACTTGGAAACAGCTAAACGACCGCTTACAAGCGCTCACCTCACAAAGCCAGCAATACCAAGAGCGCCTTGATTTGCTAAATTTTCAAGTACAAGAATTGGAACAATTAGCCCTTGGCGATGCTGAAGTTGCCGCATTGGATGAAGAATTAACACGCTTGTCTTACGCGGATCAGCTCAAGGCTAGCGCTGAACAAAGTCATCATGTTTTATACGAAGATGAGCCATCCCTTTACTCACAACTGAGTTATCTCATTCAAGCTTTATCGCGCGAAGTACAGCATGATGAAAGGCTGAGTACGCCTCTTGATTTAATGACTAGTGCACAAATCCAATTAAAAGAAGCAGCATATTGGCTACGTGATTACGCGGAGCATTTGGAGAGTGATCCGAAGCGACTACAATGGGTAGAGCAACGTATTGCTGATATTCGCGCCATAGCGCGTAAATATCGCTTAGAGCCTGAACAACTCGCTGCGCATTTAAACCAGCTACAAACCGAACTCAAGGCGCTCGACAGCGATGATTACGACCTAGCCGCGCTCCAAACCAAGCTCATCCAAGCCAGTGAGCATTATCAAAAAATAGCGCAAAAACTTTCTAAACAACGTCACCAAGCCGCAGATCACTTATCAACGCAAGTCACTCAAGCCATGCAACAGTTAGGGATGCAGGGTGGCCGTTTTGAGGTTGCGCTACTCCCCTACCCTGATTCTGAGCCACACGCCAATGGTTTAGAACAAGTTGAATTTTTAGTTAGCGCTAACCCCGGACAACCTTTAAAGCCCTTAGTAAAAGTCGCTTCGGGTGGAGAGCTATCGCGGATCAGCTTAGCGATTCAAATGATTGCCGCTCAAAGACTTAGCTTACCTGCCTTGATTTTCGATGAGGTGGATACCGGTATTGGTGGGGGTATTGCGGAAGTGGTTGGCACACAACTGCGCCAGCTCGGCAAAACACGCCAAATTTTATGTGTAACACACCTAGCTCAAGTCGCCGCTCAAGCACACCACCATTACAAAATTACCAAGCGTAAAACCCAAGATACCACTCGTACTGCGATTGAAATACTAGCGGATGAAGCCCGTGTTGAAGAATTAGCACGGATGATGGGAGGCATGGATATTACACCGGCAACCCGCACATTAGCCCAAGAAATGATCAATCGTACTAATTAATTTGCATAAATCAGCCTACATTTCATCGGATGTTTTTTAACGTCTGACCAAGCGCTTTACCATCCTCTCACTTAGCATGTCATGCTCGCTGTCAACGCTTATTTAACTCAAGCGTTACAGTTCTTAGTAAGGCAACGATTGGCGCTCACCAAACTATCAAAATTTATACAGCTTATTATGAATAAAAACTTAATATCGAATTTTGATTGAACTCTTGATTGCACTAATCACCTAACCTAGAAGCGTTAATTTTAAGGAAAAAATCAACGCGTATCGGCGTCATAAGTAATTTTTAACCGACGTTCAAGTAGTTGATGATTCTCAGGGAGGATCCCATGAAATACTTCATCAATGTAAGCCTATCAATGGCTTTGCTATTTGGCCTAAGTGGTGCAGTGGGTGCTGCTTGGGCTGGAAATAATAAAGTAGCCGAAGTGAGATTGGTGGCAACCATTAATAATAGTCCAGCGTTCCAGCCCGTTAGTTGGGAAGTTTATCGCGTTGATCGCGCCGGCGTTCCCACTGGCTTGCCGCATACTTCGACGCGCCACTCGTTCACGATAGGCGCTTTGCCACCAGGTCGTTATACCGCCGTGGCTAAAATAAAAGGTCAAGCAGCGCGCAAACGCGACTTTTTTGTCATGGCTGATACCACTAACCGTATCAACATACCTTTAGATTAAATCAAAACAACCAGTCTTTTCCCTTACCTATCACTCAATATCAATCTGCGCTATTAGCCCCCACTGGTAGCGCAGCTCTTTGCTATCCATCAGCACCTTCCGAACTAAATACCCTCCAGTTAGTCGTATAAGGAAAGACAGACGATTAACTAGACTGTATGATATTCAGCCAATCGTCTGTACTAATGTATTCTAATAAACAGAACTATCGAATGGGCAAAGGCTATGAATTTGCGGAGAAACATCTATGGTAAGCTTTAAAGTACACAACTTAGCTGCCATTTTAGTGGGCGGAACCGCTGGTATTATCAGTAACTACTTTTTACCCGAACTAGATTGGCTAACACTAGCGGCCATTATCTTTAGTGGCTATTTAGGAGGGCATTTACCCGCTATTCAAAATCCAAGCTGTGAATCGTACCAAGTGATACGGGCAAGCACAGCCGTAGCGGCCTTTGTAACACCAATTGCAGTTTATTTTTATCGACCTACTGATATTGTATTGGGCTGGTTTGCAGCTTATTTACTTTTTCACGGTGCATGGTGGCTACTAGATCGCATTTCTTTATACCGTGATTACACCCGCTATATGAGCGCGATTGTGATTCTACCTTTATTAGTAGGTGTGCTTGGCTATCTGACGCTTGGTGCTAATACGGTTGTACCTATTTTCTTAGCGACTAGCATTGGCTACATTGTTCATTTATTACTAGAGCAATATCGCCTGATTCATATCAATAAGTCTTTATCTTAACTGTAATCTCTTAACTTTGAGGCGAGCTGCATTTTTCCACGAACGATGCAGCTCAGCAATACAAGTTTAGGCTTCTTCTTGCTGTTGTTTAGCAATTTCTTCGTGTACTTTCGCCATATCCACGTCACGCACATTCTTAATGAGTTCTTCTAATTGTGGTGCGCTTAACATACCTGGTTGCGCAAACATCATAACCTGCTCACGGAAGATCATGAGGGTTGGGATGGAGCGGATTTGGAAATGCCCTGCTAACTCTTGCTCTGCATCGGTATCCACTTTGGCAAAAACAATATCAGGATGCTTTTCAGACACATCATGAAAAATAGGCGCAAAGGCTTTGCAAGGGCCACACCATTCCGCCCAAAAATCTAAAATAACAATGTCATTAGTGCTAATCACTTGGTCGAAATCAGCAGCAGTAATATCTTTGGTTGCCATGGCAATCGTTTCCTCTTAATCAAGAATTATGGCTGGGAAAGCAGAGTTTGCCTAACAAGCCGATCTCATAATGTTAATCATCTGCACTTAAGCTGCTATCACCCCAACGGGGTAATAACTGATGTTCAATCGCTAAATGATCCAAAATACGCGCTACCATAAAATCGACTAGATCATTAATCGATTGTGGGTGCATATAAAAACCGGGGTTAGCCGGTAAAATAACCGCGCCCATACGCGCTAACTTTAGCATGTTTTCGAGGTGAATTTCGGAAAATGGCGTCTCACGCACCACGAGAATGAGCTTTTTACGCTCCTTCAACGCGACATCTGCCGCACGTTCAATCAAGTTACGGCTACTGCCACAAGCGATAGAAGACAAGGTTCCAGTCGTACAAGGGCACACCACAGTGGCATCAGCTACACCACTTCCACTCGCAATCGGTGCCATCCATTGCTCACGTTCAAACACTCTTAACTGTTTAGGCTGAGCCGCAAATATTTCAGTGAAATAAGCTTCCATTTCACCCGCCCGTGCGGGTACACGATAATGCGTTTCGGTGTTAATGACTAATTGCGCAGGGCGGGACATCAATAGGTAAACGCGATGCCCTAAGTGCAATAGCTGTTGCAACAGGCGCAAGCCATACTGTGCGCCTGAAGCTCCCGTCATGATGAGGGTAATCGTTTTTGCTTGATTCTCTGGCATTAATTAACTTGGCTTAATTGATGGAGTAATTTTTCATGAATTCCCCCAAAACCGCCATTACTCATAACCAGAATATGGTCACCTGCTTGCACAGAAGCAGCGACACGGTGAACTAAATCATTAATATTATCTGCCAAAGACCCGCGCCCAGCTAAGTCCTGAACCACAGTATCCAAGCCCCAACTCAAACCAGCAGGTTGATAGAGCCAGACTTGATCCGCCTCTTTGAGTGAATGCGCGAGCTCTTCTTTGTGCGTCCCTAGACGCATTGTATTCGAACGCGGCTCTAATACCGCAATAATCCGCGCTGCACCGACCTTAGCACGTAAGCCTGCTACGGTAGTAGCAATGGCCGTTGGATGATGCGCAAAATCATCATACACTTTAACGCCACGTGCTTCGCCGCGTAATTGCATACGGCGCTTGACGCCTTTAAAGCGGCTTAAAGCACGCACAGCATCACTGGCTTGCACGCCTGCATGACGTGCCGCAGCAATTGCGGCCAAAGCATTATTCACATTATGCTCGCCCAATAGGAACCACTCGACTACACCTTGCACTTGTCCTTGATAGCTCACTTCAAACAGGCTGCCATCGGCCTTTACGTAACGCGCTTGCCAATCACCTTGCGCAAAGGTTTCCACCGGCGTCCAACAGCCCATAGCTAAAGTCTGGCGCAGCTGCTCATCTTTACCATTGGTAACCGCCAAACCAATTCCTGGTACCATACGCATTAGATGATGGAATTGAGTTTGAATCGCCTGAATATTGGGAAATATATCCGCGTGATCATATTCCAGATTATTCAGAATCACAGTACGTGGATGATAATGAACAAATTTTGATCGCTTATCAAAAAACGCTGTATCGTATTCATCAGCTTCCACCACAAAAAATGGTGACTCGCCCAAACGCGCTGACACACCAAAATTCTCGGGCACCCCCCCAATTAAAAATCCCGGCTTCAAGCCTACATCTTCTAAAATCCAAGCTAACATACTCGCCGTGGTGGTTTTGCCGTGCGTTCCCGCTACCGCTAAAACCCAACGATCTTTTAAAATATGCTCAAACAACCATTGCGGGCCAGAGGTATAGGCTAACTGCCGATTCAGCATATGCTCCACCACTGGTAAGCCACGCTTCATAACATTACCGACTACAATCATCGAGCCATCTTGGGGCAAATCAGCAGGCTCGTAACCTTCTGTGATCGTAATGCCTTGCTCGCTTAGCATAGTGCTCATCGGCGGGTAGACATTCGCATCAGCACCTGAAACGATGAAACCTTTTTCACGCGCCAATAACGCAATGCCGCCCATAAAAGTGCCGCAAATTCCTAAGATGTGAATACTCATGCGGCCGCCCGATCCTTGGTATGTTTAGTGTCCTTGCCTATCATTTTTCCGTCTTTAGTAACTTTACCAGCTTGCTCTTCGATATGGCGCTCAATAATTTGCGGCAGTGGAATTGGTTTAGAAATACCATAACCCTGCCCAAAATCGATGCCAATTTCGCGTAATAATTGAATAATTTGTGGTGTTTCTACATATTCTGCAATCGTTTTTACGGCCATTAATTGACCAATTTGATTGACCGACTGCACCATAGCACGGCCTACATCATCGGTGAGAATATCTTTAATAAAACTTCCGTCAATTTTTAAATAATCAACCGGTAATTGTTTCAAATAACTGAAAGAGCTCACCCCTGTTCCAAAATCATCTAACGAGAAACTACAGCCTTGGGTTTTGAGGGTGTCAATAAACTTGCGCGCTAGCTCAATATTGTTAATCGCCACCCGCTCAGTAATTTCAAAGCAAAGCATGGTCGGTGGAACACCTGAGAGCTTAATCGCCTCTTGTACATAGGGTAGAAACTGCGGATCGTCCAAACTTTGACCCGATAAATTAATCGCAAACACCAAATGAGATTGTTTGCGCGCAATACCGGCAATCGCACGGAGCAATTTCTTGACTACCCAGCGATCCAGCATGGGCATCATAGAGTAATATTCTGCTGCCGGAATAAACTCATCCGGTGAAATCGATTTGCCACTATCATCGAATAAACGCAACAAAATCTCATAATGATGGAAAGGTCTTAAAAACTCTTTCGGCTCTAAAGGCTGAATCGGCTGCGCGTACAGTTGGAACTGCTCTTGCTCAAAGGCTTGCTTTAAGCGTCCAATCCACACCACTTGACCACGATGCTTAGAAATTTCTGGATCATCAGGGCGATACACATGCAAACGATTACCGCCCTTACTTTTCGCCACACGACAAGCTGTATCCGCTATCGACATCACACGATTCGTGGTACCCGTTTGAGACTGGATCGGGATAAAGCCTACGCTAGCGGTTATATGGTGGATTTGCCCGTCCCAAATAAACTCATGTGACATAATCAAATGGCGCAATTGTTCACTTTTGCGCAAAGCTTCTACAGGCTCAATTTCACGGAACAACACCCCAAATTCATCACCGCCAATACGTGCTAAGACATCTCGCTTTTTATCAATCGCATTTTTTAGTAAATCCGCAATCCGCTCGATAAAAGCATCGCCCGCACTATGTCCCAAGGTATCATTCACTGCCTTAAACTGATCAAGCGCTAATTGGCAAAAAGCGTGTTTAACACCTTGTTGGCGTGCCTCGTCCAGAGAAACTTTCAAGGCCACCTCAAAGGCTTTGCGATTCATTAAGCGGGTATGCTGATCATTCTTCTGCAAATAAGCTAAATGCGCTTGAAGCGCTACTAATTCAGCTTGGTCTTGCAATAACAGTAAAAAATGATCAGCAGATCCGCCTTCTAAGGAGAAAGATCGCACAAGGAATGTGGTTTCCAAATCCTGCAAACCCGTACAATTCAGTAAGCAAGGTTGAAAACGTGCTTGCTGCCCTGCCTGCTTAGCATCCAGCCAATTGATAGGAACTTGTTTAATGGGATCCAGCAAGTGGAATAATTCACTGTGGTATTTGGCCCGTGCACTGCGCGATTGTGTGCGCAACAAACGCTCAGCAGCCGGATTGATAAAGACAATAAAGCCATTTTTATTCGCTAAAATCGCGGATTCTGGTATAGACATCATGATGTCTATCAGCAAATTCTCATGGACTAAACGATTAGACAAAGGCGAACGGCGCCGATAGAACCACCAGGCCCCAGCCGCAAGTGCCGCACCTAACAAAAATACCATGACATACGCAATCGAATGAATTAATGCGGAGGATGTCGCAGCTTCATTCACTTAATCATTCCCCAAACCTTAACTTGACATTTTTATAATAGGACTATCATAAGGAGCAGCTTAGGATTTGTATACTTCAACAAGATAAACGCACAAAGCCTAGCCAAACAAGATCAATAAAAAAGCCGTTGCAATAAATTTAATTGCAACGGCCTTTTATAAAAAGTGAAATGGGCAAATAAGATTGTTAGATTTTTTCTTTAATACGTGCCGCTTTACCGGTCAAACCACGTAAGTAGTAGAGTTTTGCACGGCGTACATCACCCGAACGCTTCACAGTAATGCTAGCAATACTATTACTATAGGTTTGGAATACACGCTCAACACCCTCACCATAAGAAATTTTACGTACAGTGAATGCTGAGTTTAGGCCACGGTTACGTTTAGCAACGACTACGCCTTCGAATGCTTGTAAACGACTTTTGTCGCCTTCTTTAACATGGACTTGAACTACAACAGTATCGCCCGGAGCGAATGCAGGAATTTCCTTATTCATTTGCTCTTGTTCAAGTTGTTTAATAATCATGTTCATGAGATAACCTCTGACGAAACCTTATATTCCTGTTGATATTCATCCAGCAGCGTTTGGTCTACTGGGTTTAACGTTTTGGCCTGCAATAAATCTGGACGTTTCAACCAGGTAAGGCCCAACATCTGTTTTCTGCGCCAACGCGCAATAGCTGCATGATCACCGCTTTTTAAAATCGCGGGAACCTCTTTGCTATCAATTAGTTCAGGACGGGTATAATGGGGGCAATCTAATAAGCCCTCCGTAAACGAATCCTGTTCGGCAGATGACTCATGCCCTAATACAGTAGGCAGTAAACGCGTGATGGCATCAATCATGACCATAGCACCCAACTCACCACCGCTTAAAACATAGTCACCGATAGAACACTCTTCATCGACTTCTAACTCGATAATGCGTTCATCAATGCCTTCATAACGCCCACACAACAAAATCAAACTCGCTTCTTGCGCTAATGCCGCGACACGTTGTTGCGTGAGTGGCTTGCCTTGTGGACTTAAATAAATCACTCGACCTTTATTAGAACGTCGCACTTGGCGAATGGTTGCTAATAAGACATCGGGCTTCATCACCATACCCGGACCACCACCATAAGGCCGGTCATCTACAGTACGGTGGACATCGGTCGTAAAATCGCGTGGATTACACACACTTAAACTTAATACGCCCAGCTCCTTAGCACGCCGCACCACACCATAAGCTGTTACTGTGCGCACGAACTCAGGAAATAAGCTAATTACGTCAAAGTGCATAGGAACTAAAAATCAGGATCCCAATCCACTTGAATCTGTTGGTTCGCTAAACTCACTTGCTTAATAACACTATCCATTAACCATGGAATCCAGCGCTCACGCTCACCACTGACGACCATCACATCATTCGCACCGGTTTCCAGCAAATGACTGACCTTACCCAGCACCTGACCTTGTAGCGTTATGACGGTCAGTCCTTCCAAATCTGACCAATAAAACTCATCTTCTGCTAAAGCTGGTAATTGCTCGCGTTGAATTTGAATCTCATAACCCGACAAAACTTGTGCTGCATCACGATCATTAACACCAGCGAGTAAGGCAATAATACCTTTCGTATTTTGTTGCACTTTTTGGCAGTGAATAGTTAAAGTCTGATTATGTTTAACTAGCTGCCAAGGTTGATACTTCATAATGTCTAATGGATTATCGGTATAAGATTGTAGTTTTACCCAACCTTGAATACCAAATGCGCCGAGAATTTTTCCTACTGTTAGTGTAGAACTCTTGGCTTCCATCATTGCATTAATTAAGCAGCAACCTTTTTAGTTTCTTCTAATAATTTGGCAACACGGTCGCTAGGTTGTGCGCCATTTGCCAACCAATATTGCACACGGGCGTCATCTAGATGTAAACGAATTTCTTGACCACGTGCCAAGGGATTAAAAAAGCCCACACGCTCAATGTAACCACTATCACGGGGTTTGCGTTTATCAGTCACTACAACATGGTAGAATGGGTGCTTCTTAGAACCACCTCTTGCCAAACGGATATTTACCATAAATCCAAGACCTTAAAATAATTTAACTAGCAGACGGCAGAAGCCCTGCCGAAAGTAAACGCGCAATTCTACGGTTTTTTTCAAAAAAGTGAAGCGTTTCACTAAAATAAAGCTGAAATAACCGCTAATTGGAATTACTACCCCCAATAAGCTTGGGGGTAAATGAAGAATACTAGAAGCGTGCAGACGCTAATTGTGCTTGCGGGCGTACATTAGGGTAGAAGCGGTAATGCCCTGTAATCGGCATCTTGAACAACACATCCTCCAACTTTTCACCATCGCCAATATTGTGAACAATCATAAAGCGATTGGGATCAGCAGGCGATGGGCGATCCACCACAATACCTATATGCTCTTGATCGCCCCCCAAACTCCAAGTCACTAGATCCCCTGGACGATAATCGCTAGCATTGCGCGTAACTGGCAAACGTTGACCATGGCGCGTGAAAAATACTTTTAAATTATGGACGCGACGATGGTCAATATTCGTATCCGGCCCTTGCAAACCCCATTTCGGTAGATTGGGGTAGGAGTAAAACGCTTGTATCATGTCTTGATGAACCAAACGCTGTAAATCCACGCCAAGACGGCGGTAAGAGCGAATTACAGTATCGGTACAAACACCGATGTTCTGCGGCACATCGCCATTAGGATAGCCAATCGGAATATAGCTACCATCATAACGCACACGATAGCGTAAACGGTCTAAGGCAGCACGTGATAGATAAGCCGAATAATCAACCCTAGCTTGGGCATAGTTTCGATTCGCTTGATTATAACGATTTTGAGCTGCATAACGATTGGCATCATCACTGCGCATGGCATAATGCGGTAAGGAGCGTTGGCGGCTAGCATTCTGACGTTGTTGCTGCTCCCATTGATCTTGATACCAACGTTTCTTTGCTTCAAATTCTAAATGATGTTTATCTTTGCCAGTTTTTTTAGGAGCGACTACAAGACGTTGAGCCTGAGCGATTTTCTTGGTATCCGTCGCTGTATCTTCTGTTTCTAGCTCTTGAGTACTTGCCGTATCCACTGCATCTTCTTTAACAGGCGCTGTAGAACAACCTGCTAAACCAGCCGCAATCCCAAATAGTCCTATCATCATGCACGCATTGATTTTTTTTATTAGCTTCATACGCTTCTCGGGCTTATCCATTACCACTCCTAAAAAAACTACCCCAAGCACATGCTTTGCTTAGGTCTAAAAAAGCCACTAAGTTTTATACCAAAATCAAGCTGAACACCAGCAAAACACTAATTAGCTTTATGAATACCGTCACTAATCAAAATATGTATTAAATTTTACCTAATCATTGATCAGACCATTTAAGTCTGATCAATGAAATTTAAGGAATCAATCTAACTGATCAATATTGATAGTGGTTTGACAAATTCGGGTCAATCTGCACACGCCCACGATAATTACCCTTAGCCTTGACCGGTGGTACCACGGGCTTGGGTGGTAATGGACGTATAACAGGTGCAACTGGACGATGCATAGGCGGATGAGGTCTTACTACTGGTGCAGGTGCAGGCATTGGAATAGGACGTACAACGGGTTGCTGTTTCTCCTCTACATAAGGAGGCGCCACCGGAATTTCTGCAGTACCGGTATCAATCGGAGCGGTTTGCTGTTGACTACAACCAGTAGCAGCAAAACCCGCAAATATTAAAATCGCAACTAAAGAACGGGAAGACATCTTCATTATTTGCCTCTATTATTATTTTTATTAAGGACTTGCTGCCCCTATTGCAACAAGCGTTGGAAGCACTATGCGCCGATTTACCCCGCTGGAAGCTTAATCAGAATTTAGAGGTTCGTTAACGGTTAAGCTTTGTAGATAGGCGGTGAATATTGATAAAAAAACGCCCAACATCTTATGACATTGGGCGCTTACTTAACAGCAAACAACCAACTAATGAATTACATAGTAGGTTGTTGGTATTGTTGCATTACACCACTGTCGATTTGTACTGGACCACGGTAGTGACCTTTAGCCTTAACTGATGGAACTTTTGGCTTCACATGTGGAACTACTGGGCGTACTGGTTGAGGGCGTACTGGACGTACTGGCTGAGGACGTACTACAACTGGTGGATGCACTGGACGCACTGGCTGAGGACGTACTGGACGTACTGGCTGAGGACGTACTGGGCGTGGTGGTTGAACTTGTTGGCCACATTGACTGCAATCTAAAACCTCTTTAACTTCAGTCGTTTCAGTTTGAGTAGTGGTATCAGTGGTGGTGGTTTCTGGAGCAGCTTGAGCTACTTGTTGACCGCCAGCAGCTTGCTGACTACTAACTTGCTGACAGCCCGCAGCTAATAAAGCAGCCGCTATAATAGCAGCCAATGACAATTGGGTTTTCATCTTCATAATCATTAATCTCTTTCGTTGTTTAAGGGAAAGCACTGTCAAGTATAACGAATAAATATTCGTTATACTAAGAACTTAAATATCCATATAAAGGTTTTACGACATAACTCAACTTAGACAGCATCGTTTAATATGTCGGGCAAGTGGCTTTGTAAGGCGCCTTTGCAATACCCCAGCGATATTGCAATGGTGCATGTGGGTCAGAAACTAGATAGCCACCCTCTAAGTTTTGACGCAACTCACGTAAGCTCATATACAACTCTTCACCTAGCGTGAGCTGAACCATACAGAACTCATTGAGTTCTTTCATTTCACTAGGAGGTGGCTGATCCACTGAAAACACCGCTTTAGCCCAGCGAGCCGGATAAGAACGTGGATCAAAACGACCTATGGTATCAATATGTCGCTTTATAGAATTAAAAAACATTCCTAGACGTTTGTCACGTCCGGGCGTCGAATAGTCATCATATTCTCTAGCATTCATACATTGACGACCTTGCCCACGAATTTGCTGTAAATGCCACAGCGCATCATATACATAGACGCTGCGGTCATTAGCATACATACAAAGTGCTAACAGCAAGCGTGTAGTCTTTTCATCTGGCTTCTCAGGACGCTTACCTAATTTGTGAGAAATAACGTCGGTAAAAGCTACATAGTCATATTGTAAATCACTGGCTAAGCGGAATTGTTCATCGCTATAGCCCGGCTGTTGCGCAGCCGCCATACGAATGCTTTGCGGTTGTTTGAAGCGGCGATAGCCATCACCGTAGGTCTTATCTTCTGGCACATAGAAAGGAAACGAAGGCGTGCGCAATAAAAAGCGCGATGCTTTTGGTGTAGTTGAAGCCATGACCTCAGCAATACCCGTCTCAGTCACATCGGCGATTTGATAAGAATGTACCCCTGGCGCGACATAGATATCCCCTGCTTTAATATCATTTAAAGCAATCGGATAGGTATCATTACGCAATGAGCGTGTATCCGTCATATCGGCAATAAAATCCAGAAAACGGCGCACCCGTTGTGGCTCAGGCAAGTTATCCCACGTTTTCATGGAATTACTGTAAGGCTGCGTAGGCTTACTGAAATTATTAACGACAAACGGCAAGCGATGCTCATAAGAAAAGATTAAGCGCATCGCATAAGTCGCATCCGCACAATCATTTTCGAATTTGTAATAAATAGGTTTGGCAGGATCCATGAATATATCATCTTTCCAATTTGCCGCTACCCATTGATGATATCGGGACTCCCACACATCATCCCACGAATTTTCATTCGTCCAAACCGCTGCAAAACTGCTGTGAGAGGCAAGAACACAAGCTGCTGTGAGCAGCAGTTTTGATAAGAAACGCAATTTATTCATGATCTTCAGGTTTACCGTTTGGTAAGGCCAATTATTTTAGGGCTAATTATAAATTAAGCATTAATAAAACGCTTAAACCTGTTACAGAATGACAGAACCTACTGCTCAAGCCCATATTTCATAAAAACGCCCAGCCTCTAAAGAGGCTAGGCTATTTCAACTAATTAACGCATCAATTTACGATGAAGCGTAGTCAATTAGTTTTTCTTATACGTTTGCATTACGCCCTGTTCAACTTGAATAGGACCTCTGTAAATGCCTTTACCCTTAACTGTTGGAATAACAGGTCTTTGAGGCTTTTGAACGTGAACGCGCGGTGGTTGAACCGGACGTACTGGTCTAACAATTTGTTGAACTTTAGCTGGACGAGCACCACCTTTGCAGCTGTAGTGGTGAGTATGCGGTCTGTCACCATTTGGATGGCAATGACGAATACTGTTTGTGCAACCAGGGATTGCTGGATGAGTATGGCACTGGCCACCCGTTGAAGTTACCCGAGCAGGACCTCTGCCACCACCTGAACGCTTACCACCACCTGAACGCTTACCGCTTGAACGTTTGATGCCACCAGAAGTACGAGCACCTGGGCGGCCACACTTACTGCAATCCACAACGGTTTTAGTCGTTGTAGTTGAAGTAGTAGTCTTTTCTGTTGTGTCAGTGGTGGTACCAGCACCTGCGTCCTGAGCAACTTGTTGTGCAGAAGCAACCTGCTGAGAAGCAACTTGTTGTGAACCCATTTGCTGACAGCCAGAAACGAACAAACCTGCAGCCGTTAATGCTGCTACTAAAAGAGAAGTCTTGATTTTCATAGTCCTTGAATCTCATTCGTTGTTTACTGGAACACAAGTTTACACAAGAATTAATGGTTTCGTTTAGATTAAACCCTGTATAAACCCGTTACGTCGGAAACGGCCAAATCAACTTACCTATCAATCAAACCGCTCCTTACCTCATGCAGGCTAGGAAGGCAACCTGCCCCTAAAAGTTGCGTAAAGCCAACAAAGTATCAAGCTTCGTTGTAACTTTCGAACAAATAGAATCATACAGCGCACTTTTACTACCGTAAAGCCATACGTCGCGGAATTTAGAGCTAACAACCGAAAATTTATCCCGAAAATCCGCCCATGGGTGGAAATCCACCGCCATTAGGCAGTTTACTTTTCATTGTTTGCATCAACTTACGCATACCGCCCTTAGAAAATTGCTTCATAGCACGACTCATTTGTTGTTGTTGCTTCAGCAAACGGTTCACATCTTGCACTTGTAAACCACATCCTGCTGCAATACGGCGCTTGCGTGACGCCTTAATAAGTTCAGGATCACGCCGCTCTGCTAAAGTCATCGAATTAATAATAGCGATCATGCGCCGAATTTCTCGATCATTGGCTTGGTCTTTTAAATGCGCTGGAATTTGCCCCATACCCGGTAGTTTATCCAATAAACTACTAATCCCCCCCATATTCAACATCTGAGTCATCTGATCGCGTAGATCCTCAAAATCAAAACCCTTACCCTTATTAAGTTTTTTTGCTAACTTTTGGGCTTTGGCATGATCGACTTGTTGTTGAGCCTGCTCAATAAGACTCAAGACATCGCCCATGCCTAAAATACGTGATGCCATTCGATCCGGATGGAAAGATTCTAGGGCGTCTAACTTCTCCCCAACCCCGACAAATTTAATTGGTTTTCCGGTAATCTGTCGTACCGATAAAGCCGCCCCACCACGCGCATCACCATCGGTTTTCGTTAACACCACTCCCGTTAAGGGCAGTGCATCACCAAAAGCTTTGGCGGTATTGGCAGCATCCTGTCCTGTCATACCGTCGACGACAAATAACGTTTCAATCGGCTTAACGCTTTGATGGATTTGGCTAATTTCCTCCATCATATCAGCATCGATATGCAAACGACCTGCGGTATCCAGAATCAACACATCCATATACTGGCGCTTAGCTTGTGCTAAGGCATTGAGTGCAATATCAACCGGCTTTTGATCAGGTGTGCTAGGAAAGAAAACGGCTTCTGTCTGTTTTGCGATCGTTTCCAACTGCTTAATCGCCGCAGGACGATAAACGTCACAACTGGCTACCATCACTGATTTTTTAGCGCGGCCTTTTAGATAATTGGTTAATTTGCCAACCGTTGTGGTTTTACCCGCACCTTGCAAACCTGCCATTAAAATTACAGCAGGCGGCTGCGTTTGCAAATTGATCCCCTCATTCGCCACGCCCATGGTCTCAATCAGCTCGTCATGTACGACCTTAATCAAAGCTTGGCCTGGGGTCAGGCTCGACAACACCTCCTGTCCCACGGCTCGCTGTTTGACACGGGCTATAAAATCACGCACCACCGGCAAAGCAACATCCGCCTCTAACAAAGCCATCCGCACATCGCGCAAAGCTTCCTGAATATTTTCATCCGTTAAACGCGCTTGACCCCGTAACTTCTTAACAGTTTTGGACAGGCGCTCACTTAAATTTTCAAACATAATAATGGTCTTCTTGCTAGTCCCACGGGTGCACAAATTGCTATCATACCACCAAATACATCGATAACACGGTCAAGAAGCGGTATCAGCCTAATTACATGATCATAACGCTAATGCTCTTAACAACACTAATTTGGCTAGCCACTTGGATCTTGCTCTATCTACGTTTGCGCAAGCCCAATCTCGTGCCGATTAGTAAAGGTTTTCTCCATAGCCTCTGGTTTATTAGTCTCGCCTTACATGGCGCACTGATTTTAATTCCTTGGTTAGAATCGCACACACTTTCTTTAAGTTTTCTGAATACACTCTCGACTGTGTTTTGGCTGAGTAGCTTTATTTTATTTATTGCACAGCTTTCACGTCCATTAGAACCTTTGGGTTTATTTATCATCCCCTTAATGCTACCCGTGATTATCATCAGTAGCCTCTACCATCACCAAGCTGCTGCCCTCCCCTTGAATAATGGCTTAGGCATCCATATTTTCTTATCATTGCTGGCCTATAGCATGTTAGCGCTTGCTGCCTTGCAAGCACTGGTATTAGCCGCGCAGAATCGTCAATTACATAATCACCAGCCTGGTGGCTTAATTAAAATACTGCCGCCCTTACAGGATATGGAAGCCTTATTATTTGGCTTGATTC
This sequence comes from Thiolinea disciformis DSM 14473, assembly GCF_000371925.1. Taxonomy (GTDB): domain Bacteria; phylum Pseudomonadota; class Gammaproteobacteria; order Thiotrichales; family Thiotrichaceae; genus Thiolinea; species Thiolinea disciformis. The sequence continues at coordinate 167,150 of NZ_AQVE01000003.1, forward strand.
AAGTAGGTTTATTTTTGCTCAGTTTAGGTCTAATCAGTGGATTTATTTATTTAGACGGCTTTTTTGGCAAACAAGTAGCGCATAAAACCATCTTATCAATTTTAGCGTGGATTACTTTCAGTACACTCCTATTCGGCCACTGGCGCTATGGCTGGCGCGGACGAATCGCCATTCGCTGGACACTGCTAGGCTTTACCCTACTGATGCTAGCCTTTTTCGGGAGCAAATTCGTTTTAGAATATTTAATCCACTCGACCTAAGCCACTTTCAATCTCAATTCGGTAGCACGCATGGCTAAAAAAAAGCTTCAGTACTATTGCACCTCCTGCGGCAGTGTACACAGTAAATGGAATGGTCAATGTGCTGACTGCGGTGCATGGAACACGTTAGAAGAAAGCTTAGCCACACCAGCCAGTGCTACGGCAAGCAATCCACGCTTTACCGGATACTCCGGTGAGGCGGTTAGCATTCGGTCTTTATCTGATATATCCATTCAAGAAGATCCACGTACCCCAACAAACGTCCAAGAGTTGGATCGGGTGCTAGGTGGCGGTTTAGTAGCAGGCTCAGTAATTTTAATTGGTGGGGATCCTGGTATTGGGAAATCCACCATTTTGCTACAAACCTTATGCGACTTAACCAATATTAAAAGCTTATATGTCACTGGTGAAGAGTCGATGCAGCAAGTTAGCTTGCGTGCCCGACGTTTAGGTCTGCCCATTGATCACTTGCGTTTATTGACAGAAACCTGCGTGGAAACCGTTCTAACCCTAGTACAAAACGAAAAACCGCAGTTGATGGTCATTGACTCGATTCAAACCTTATATACGGAACAACTCCAGTCCGCCCCCGGTTCGGTGAGCCAAATACGTGAATCCGCTGCGCAATTAGTGCGCTTTGCGAAACAAACCCAAACGACTTTATTTATTGTCGGCCATGTCACTAAAGAAGGCACCCTCGCAGGACCGCGCGTACTCGAACATATGGTGGATACGGTACTGTATTTTGAAGGTGATCCGGGTGGACGCTATCGTATTTTGCGGGCGGTAAAAAATCGTTTCGGAGCGGTGAATGAGCTAGGTGTTTTCGCTATGACCGAACAAGGTTTAAAAGGCGTCAGCAATCCCTCGGCTATTTTCTTATCACGCCATGAAGAACCTGTAGCTGGTAGCGTCATTATGGTCACTCGCGAGGGTACACGTCCCCTCTTAGTCGAACTACAAGCCTTAGTGGATGAAAGCCACGGCGGGCACGCAAGACGTGTTACGCTAGGCTTAGAGCAGAATCGTTTAGCCATGTTATTAGCAGTTATGCATCGGCATGGTGATATACCCATGTTTGATCAAGATGTTTTTATCAACATTGTTGGCGGCGTTAAGATTTCAGAAACCGCTGCTGATTTACCATTACTCTTAGCTGCTTTATCTAGCTTCCGTAATCGCCCACTGCCATCCGATATGGTGGTGTTTGGTGAAGTAGGTTTAGCAGGCGAGATTCGACCCGTGCCTAATGGTGAGGAACGCTTGAAAGAAGCAGCGAAGCATGGCTTTAAACACGCCATTATTCCGAAAGCTAACCGGCCTCATCATCCTATTGCAGGTATGCAAATCATTACTGTGGCACGATTACAAGATGCAATGGACGCATTGAGGTAAAAATACAACACATCCATCGCATATTTGTTGACTCCAAACTATAGATATAATAGCTTTATGGAAATTCTGGGGCGTAATTTCATTTACAAATTCGAATATGTCTGCACCGTTCGGACTAAGTTTCCAGAATCCTCATATCGCACATTCGTAAAAACACTAGGCTATAGACCTCAGACTCGTCCATACAGCCCAGGAGTATTAGCTTGTCTTTTAGTGAATTAGGTTTACAGGAAACCTTTGCTGAGCATATTGATGCGGCGGGCTATGAAACCCCGACCGAATTACAACAACAGCTCATTCCGTTGATGGCACAGCGTAAAAGTGCATTAGTATGGACGCAATCCGCTGCCGGAAAAACCGGAGCGTTTTTAATTCCAGCTATTGACTATATACTGCAAAATCCGCTTGAAAATCATCAAGGTGCAAGGGTTTTAGTCCTGACCTCACGACGTGATCGTGTTAACCAAATCACTTATACGATTAAGCGACTGGTTGGCGACGAGCAGCAGCAAATTCGCACTGGCTTTATTGTGAGTGGCCGCCCGTATCAGCCGCAAATGCGCCTTTTACGCCGTCCCTTAGATTTAATGATTGCGACACCGGGTCGCCTAAGTGATCTCGTTGATAATAATAAAGCTAACTTTTCAAATCTCGAGCTATTAATTATTGATGACCTAACCGCCATTTATAAGAAAGGTTTGGCTGAATTAATTAATAAGATCGTTGAGCAAAAGCCTAAAGCAGCACCTGTTATTGTTTTTGTGCGCCACGATGACGAAGTCACTCCTTATGCCCGCAAAATTTTTGCTGAAGCTCAAGAAATCACTATTCAAGATGAAAAAAGTTTGTTATTACAATTAACCCAAACCGTACACAATGCTGATGACTATACACATAAATTAGCCTTGACTGATTATTTACTGGATCACTATAAAGGCAAGTCGACCGTTATTTTCACCTCCAGCAGTAAAACCGCAAAAACTTTAGCCGATAATCTTGCTAATCATGGTCACACTGCCGATGCGACACACCTCCTGCCGGAAGAAGAGCGTAATTTAGAGGCTTGTCCTATTTTAATCGTTCCCGATCAGGAAAACTTTGTACCAGAAATGTCCGGTAAAGAAATGGTTATTCATTTTGAATTACCAGAAAAAGTCGAAACGTATCAGAATCGTTTACGTGATGTTTTAGGCTGTGAAGAAACCGGCCCAGTTTTATTATTAGTTACCAATCAAGATCGCGAGAATCTGAAGCGGATTGAGGCTTATCAGGGTGAAGCGATTAATGCGCGCCATATCCCTGGCTTAGAGCCCAAGGCCACACCACGCTCTACTGTGAGTACAAAACCAGCTCATGGTCGTGCTAATCCGCGTAAAGAAGGTGGTGGTGGTAAAGCACGCACACCTCGCACAACACAAGGCCAAGGTGAGCGCAAAGCTCGTCCTAATGGGAGTGGTGCTAAGCCACATCAGGCGCAAGGCCGCAAACCAAGCTCCTCTCATGCCAATAATGGCCCTGTGCAAGCAAATGGAAATGGTGATGATAAGCAACGCCAAGCACGTAAAGGACCTTATGGCCGTTTAAATGGTGGTGCACAACGTAAACCGAATACCATGCGTAGCGATGCGCCTTATGAAATTGGTAGTTGGGAAAAGCAGGATTATGTGCCGAAACAACCCAATGCTGCTGATAAAAAGGTGGTAATTCGCTATAAAGAAAAGCGACGTCAGCCCAGCACCCCTTCCGTGTAATAACCTACGTTCAAGGCTATCATGCTACATCCTGATGAAGAATTTATGCTGCGTAATAAGTTATTTGAACTCACGCAGGAACATCGCGATTTGGATGTAGCCATTGAACAATTGCGCCAAAACCCTGCCAGCGATCAATTTATGTTGGCACGCATGAAAAAACGTAAATTAGCACTGAAAGATCAAATTGCCCGTATTCATAGTCAACTGATCCCTGATCTAAATGCTTGATTGGAGCGCTTGAATAATGGCGCGATTGGCCTCAGGAAACTCTAGTTGGCCGAGCTTACTGATCTCACACCACTGTAAAGCCTGACCTTCGCGCCCGATTGGCTCGCCATCAAATTGCTGCGTTTGCCATACCTCTAATAAAACAGAGCGCTCTGGGTATTCATGACTAATTTCAATCAGTTTGCTTAGAGCATCTGCATTAACCCTAATCCCCAACTCTTCGTCTAATTCGCGCACTAAGGCTTGCTGTACCGTTTCAGAGGGTTCAAGCTTGCCCCCCGGAAATTCCCATTTACCGGCTTGATGTTTACCGGCTGGACGTTGCGCAATCAGAATACGCTGCGTCAAAGGACAACGAATAATCCCTACCGCTACATGTAACACGGCAGGGGCTACGGAATTAGCTGCGGTATTCAGCATTAATTTTGACGTAATCGTAGGAAAAGTCACAAGTCCAGATCACAGTACTGGCAGAACCACGCCCCATATCAATACGTACTGGAATTTCCGCTTTCTTCATTTCGGCCTGCCCCAACTCCTCGCGATAAGTGGCGGCGGGTTCACCTTTTTCAATTAAAAGTGTCTGGCCTAGCCAGATTGACACCAAAGACACGTCTAAAGCTTCAAGCGGACTACGACCTATGGCGGCTAAGATACGCCCCCAATTCGGGTCACTCGCAAACATAGCTGTTTTAACGAGGGGTGATGACGCCACTGTTTGGCCAATCACACGCGCTTCTTCCTTATCACGTGCACCATCCACACTAATGCTAATAAACTTCGTTGCCCCCTCACCATCGCGCACAATGGCTTGCGCAAGGTAGAGACAAACCTCGCGTAGAGCGTCAGCAAAAATACTTACATCACTCCCAGAAACCTCTACACCAGACTGTCCGGTAGCAGCCACGACTAAAGCATCATTGGTCGAGGTGTCGCCATCAACCGTAATGCTGTTGAAACTTGCCTCGACCACATCCTGCAATAAATCCTGTAGCGTACTACTCTCGACTTTCGCATCCGTAGCCACATAGGCCAGCATCGTCGCCATATTCGGGTGAATCATACCCGAACCTTTAGCCATGCCGGTGATAGTAATGGTTCCACTGGATAGAGTAACTTGCTTACTAACCGCTTTCATGACCGTATCCGTGGTCATAATCGCGCGCGCTGCTAGCAACCAATGATTGGCATCCAATTCAGCCAAGGCTTTTGGTAAAGCGGCTGCCACCTTTTCCACAGGCAAGGCTTGACCAATCACACCAGTAGAAAAAGGCAACACTTGATTGGCCAAGCAGCCGGTTACTTTTGCGACATCCGCACAGGTCTGGCGTGCAGCAACCAAGCCCGGATAACCCGTGCCGGCATTGGCATTGCCCGCATTAATTAGCAAATAGCGCGGCGTAGCTAATTTCAGGTGCTCACGCGCTACAGTGACAGGCGCTGCACAAAAGGCGTTTAGTGTGAAAGCAGCCGCTACTTGGCTGCCCTCGGCCAATTCCATCAACACCAGATCATTACGATCTTTGTAACGAATGCCGGCATGAACCGCAGCCAAGCGGACGCCTTTGACCGCTAATAATTCATTCGGTGCTTGTAAATTAACGGCCATTACGCTAATTGCCCATGACAATGTTTATATTTCTTCCCAGAACCACACGGGCAAGGCTCATTGCGACCGACTTTAGGCTCATCAGCACGCGCTTGCTGTGCGGAAGGTTCTGGCGTAAAAGCATCCACCACTTCATCATCGTCCGCAAAGGACTGCGCTTCAGGATGCATATAATTCATTTGATTTGGATCAGCGTGTGCAGGCTCAGGTTGCGGTTCACCAATTTGAATACGGGCTAAGAAACTGACTACATCGTGCTTAATACGATCCAGCAGCTGCTCAAACATATCAAAGGCTTCGCGCTTATATTCCTGCTTAGGATTTTTCTGCGCATAACCCCGTAAGCCAATCCCTTGGCGCAAATAGTCCATGGCGGCCAGATGTTCTTTCCAGTGCGTATCCAGTACCTGTAACATGATATTGCGTTCTAGCTGACGCATATTTGGCGCACCAATGAGCTCTTCTTTTTCCGCTATTGCTTTTTGGACAATCTCTTGAATACGCTCACGCAAGGTTTCTTCGTGCAAATTCTTGTCGTCTGTTAACCACTGTTGTACAGGCAACTCTAAACCCAAATCTTGCTTTAAAGCGGCTTCCAGCCCTGGGATATCCCATTGCTCATCTACACTCTCAGGCGGGATATATTTGCTAATTAATTGATCGACGACATCAAACCGAATCGACCCGATCATTTCACTAATGTCGTCGCTCTCCAACAAGTCGGAACGCTGCGCATAAATAACTTTACGTTGATCATTCGCCACATCGTCATATTCCAGAACGTGTTTACGAATATCGTAGTTGTGTGCTTCGACCTTGCGTTGGGCGTTTTCAATCGATTTAGAAACTAAACTCGCTTCAATCGCTTGTCCTTTTTCCATACCCAAACGCTGCATCAAGCCTTTTACACGGTCTGAAGCAAAAATCCGCATCAAGTTATCTTCAAGCGACAAATAGAACCGTGAAGAACCGGGGTCGCCTTGACGGCCCGCACGACCACGCAACTGATTATCTATACGACGTGATTCGTGGCGCTCGCTTCCGATAATATGCAAACCACCCGCAGCGACGACCGTATCGTGACGTTTTTGCCATAAAGCACGAATTTTCTCAGCGGCTACTGGATCAGAATTTGGCGGTAATTGCTTAAGCTCTTCGTCTAAGCTACCCCCTAACACGATATCAGTACCACGCCCAGCCATATTGGTCGCAATCGTCACCGCACCTGGGCGACCAGCATTGGCAATAATATGCGCTTCACGTTCGTGTTGTTTAGCATTTAAAACTTCATGCGGAATACGTAACTTCTTGAGCTTTTCCGATACTAATTCTGAGGTTTCAATCGATGCTGTACCCACTAAAACGGGGCGGCCTTTTTCGGCACAAGTCTTAATATCATCGATAATGGCGTTAAATTTATCTTCTGCATTGAGATAAATCAGATCATTAGCATCATCACGAATCATGGGGCGATGCGTTGGAATAACGACAACCTCAAGCCCATAAATCTGATTCAACTCAAACGCTTCGGTATCCGCTGTACCGGTCATACCAGATAACTTTTTATACAGACGGAAGTAATTTTGGAAAGTAATCGAGGCAAGGGTTTGGTTTTCAGCCTGAATTTCAACGTTTTCTTTCGCTTCAATCGCCTGATGTAACCCCTCAGACCAACGCCGCCCTGGCATGGTACGGCCTGTAAATTCGTCGACGATGACGATTTTCCCCTCGCGTACAATATAATCCACATTTTTTTGGAACAAGGCATGAGCACGCAAAGCCGCATTCAAGTGGTGCAACATCGCAATGCTGCTAGAATCGTACAAGCCTTGCCCTTCTGGCAGAATGCCGGTCTGGTGCAATAATTGCTCAGCACGCTCTTGGCCGACTTCTGATAAAAAGACTTGCTTAGCCTTCTCATCAACCCAGTAATCGCCCTCGCCGGTTTCTTCTTTTTGGCGCACTAAGTCGGGAATGAGCTTATCAATAGCGCGGTATAAATCGGACGCGTCTTGGCTTGGACCAGATATGATTAAGGGTGTGCGCGCTTCATCAATCAGAATCGAGTCAACTTCATCGACTACTGCATAACTCAATGGACGCTGTACACGCTCTTCCAACGAGAAAGCCATATTGTCACGCAGATAATCGAAACCAAATTCATTATTCGTTCCATACGTAATATCTGCTGCATAAGAACTGCGGCGCTGCTCCTGTGTCAAACCATTAATAATGACACCCGTACTTAACCCTAAGAATCCGTATAATTTTGAGAGATGAGTTGCATCACGTTGCGCCAAATAATCGTTTACGGTAACAACATGTACGCCCTTGCCAGATAAAGCATTCAGATACACTGCGAGCGTTGCGACTAAGGTTTTTCCTTCACCGGTACGCATTTCAGCAATCTTGCCGCTATGTAGCACCATACCCCCAATCATTTGCACGTCGTAATGGCGCATACCGAGCACACGCTTACTTGCTTCACGCACCGTGGCAAACGCTTCTGGCAGAATATCGTCTAAGGTTGCGCCTTTGGCTAACTTTTCACGAAACTCAGCCGTTTTGGCCTGTAGGGCAACATCGGGCAGATTACTGTACTGCTCTTCGAGGCTATTGATATTTTTGACGATTTTGGCATAAGCCTTAACCAAACGGTCATTACGGCTTCCAAAAATCTTTCTGGCAACAGAACCCAGCATATGTTTTATATTCTCCTAACCCCATCTACCAGCGCCTTTACTGGCCGTGATGATGAGCAGTGCAACGTAATAGGACGTTCTTTAAAAGGCGAGTAACCTGCCCGACAAATTAACAAATTAGCCACAATATGGAGGCAACTCCGCTAAAAACAAGGAAGGCTGCGCATTATTTTTATCGTAGAACAGACTCCCATTTTTAGCCGCGCACAGTATAGCTGGCTTAGTTATTTTAAGTTGAATTTTTATTCCAAGCCAGTGAGATAATTTTGCGGATCAAGTTGCCTTTCATGATACAAAATTTCTAAGTACCACATGTCATTCAAGCAAGTGCCCTAGCTTGTCCGAAAAAACTCCTAGCCGAATGGCTCTCAAGCAAGGTTTAAACGCATTCTCCTGCCACAAGCTCCCCCTAATTCGATTAAATTCTAATCAGAATAATCACACCCGCCATCAAGATCGCCTAAAATTTTTTCAACTTGAGTAGTCGTCAAACGCACCCTTAGCAGTGTATGATCGCACTCAGGTAGATCGAGCCGTTGATTAAACAACACACCAGTCACGAGCAAAACTATCACACTCGCTAAGATCACGAGCTAGGTGATCAGATGGATATTAAGCGCTGTATAAAGCGCCTCTTCATACTTGGAATATCCCCATCAAATCTTCTGCATATTCTGTGGCATCTTGGATTTAGGCCACAAGGGCGAGTCAAATCATGGAAAAACTGAGTCGTTGGGTTCGCAAAGCCCCTATCATTGACACCTTGGCGCAGCTTGAGCACTTGGCAGCCTTGATAGAACAACAAGTTGGTGTGCAAGTTCGTGACCGCATTTGGCCTTTGATTCGTCAGCGCCGTTTAGTAATACTCACGGACGACCCTTATCTAGCCACCCAAGCACGTTTCTTACAAAAAACACTGTGTAAACAACTAAATGCCGAACTCAAGCTAAATCTAATGGGTATTGATGTTAAGGTGGTGAACCTCCCCACTACCAGACAAAGTCGAAAAATAACACGCCTACCGGTTCAACCACAGGTTGTACAGACACTAGCTTATATTGCAGAAAGCATTAATGATGAGGGTCTGAAACAGTCACTGCTAGGCGTGGCAGCAACTGTTGCGGTAGCCTAACATGCTAGGCGCCTACTAAGGTGTATGTATCGGCAAAAATAGCTTGGCTTTGACGCTTTTCTTCCAAACCTACCATTTCCCAAGCGTCTCGACGCTGTAATAGCTCACGAACCAATAAATTATTAATCGCATGACCCGCTTTATGGCCGTGGAAAGCCCCGATAATCCCATGGCCTAGGGTATATAAATCCCCGATGGCATCCAAAATTTTGTGGCGCACAAATTCATCTTGATAGCGCAAACCGTCTGGATTGAGCACCTTAAAATCGTCTAGCACAATGGCATTTTCCAAACTGCCACCCAGACCTAGATTTTTTGAGCGTAGGCTTTCAATATCGCGCATAAAACCGAAGGTACGCGCGCGTGCAATTTCATTGGTATAAGCTTGATTAGAAAAATCAAACTCAACCTGTTGAGGCGTAGCACTAATAGCTGGGTGATTAAATTGGATGGCGAACGAAGCCTTAAAACCCTCATAGGGCGTTAATTGTGCAAAGCTATCGCCTTGGCGCGCTTCAATGGGCTTTTTAATACGAATAAAACGCTTTAAAGCTGCCTGCTCTGCAATACCAGCTTCTAATAATAAATATAAAAAGGGTGCGGCACTGCCGTCCATGATAGGAATTTCAGGCGCATTAATATCAACATACAAGTTATCAACCCCTAAGCCAGCAACCGCTGAGAGTAGATGCTCGACAGTCGCAACCTTAATATCATCCTGTATCAACGCCGTGCATAGACGTGTGTCACCGACTCGCTCAGGGTGCAAGCTTAAGCTAGGCTTGCCTGCTAAGTCTGTGCGAAAAAATACAATACCTGTATTAACCGGCGCAGGGCGCAGGGTCATCACGACTTTTTTACCGGAATGCAAGCCAATACCGACGGAAGAGACAGCCCTTTTTAGTGTTCTTTGTTTAAGCACTTGTCGCCCCTAACTGACGATTTCATTCTTCATTAAAAGAGAAACTGCGAAATTCTAATATATTATCGACTAGCTTAATAATAGAAGCTTATTTTACGTGGGTTTGCTTAATAGCAGCCTGAACAAAACACTCATTTTTTGCCTAACATACAAGCAAACCGGCGCATCCTGCACCGGCTGCTTTGGCATGTTTGAGCTTGCATTGAACCACTTAGTTCACTTGTTGGCGCAAGAAAGCTGGTATTTCTAATACACTCATATCACTCTCTAGAGAGCTACGCGTTGTACGAGCTGTTGAAGCAGCTGGTGCAGCTTGTTGTGGTGCAGTTGAAGCTAACTCCACTGGGCGTAAACGCGGACGCTGTGGTTGTTGAGCTTGGGCAGGAGCGGCCGTCTTTGCGCCAATTGCACGACTAGTAATAGCACTCTCTTCCAGACCAGTAGCCACTAAGGTTACACGGATTTCGTCACTCATCGTTGGATCAATAACGGTACCCACTACGACGGTTGCTTCATCGGATGCGAACTGGCGAATCACTTCACCGACTTCTTCAAACTCATGGATGCCCATATCTAGGCCAGCGGTAATATTCACCAGAATACCCCGTGCACCATCCAAACAAATGTCTTCGAGTAAGGGACTAGAAATCGCTTCACGCGCTGCTTTGGCGGCACGCTCATCACCTTGACCACGTCCCATGCCCATCATCGAAACGCCCATGCCAGACATCACTGTGCGCACGTCCGCAAAGTCAACGTTAATCAAACCCGGACGCGTGATTAATTCTGCAATACCTTGTACAGCATGTAACAACACATTGTTAGCCGCTTTAAAAGCTTCTAATAAAGTCACCGATTTACCTAAGGAAGTCAGTAACTTCTGATTAGGAATCGTGATTAAGGAGTCAACATGTTTGGCTAATTCAGCAATCCCTGCATCAGCCGCTTTCATACGCTTAGGTCCTTCAAAAGGGAAAGGACGCGTAACGACCGCCACGGTTAAAATGCCCAAATCGCGCGCAATTTCAGCTACTACTGGCGCTGCACCTGTGCCTGTTCCACCGCCCATACCGGCTGTAATAAATAGCATGTCGGTACCACGGATTAAATCTTTAATGCGATCACGATCCTCAATAGCCGCTTCACGCCCGACATCCGGATTCGCGCCAGCACCCAAGCCTTTTGTTAAATTTGAGCCTAATTGCAATACGGTTTTGCTAGTACTGCATTGTAAGGCTTGAGAATCGGTATTAGCACAGATGAAATCTACACCTTCAATGCCTGAAGCAACCATGTTTGCTACCGCATTACCGCCGCCGCCGCCAACGCCGACCACCTTGATCACTGCGCCAGTATTTACATTATCCATTATTTCAAACATGCCCACTCTCCAACTGTTAAAAATTTCCGTTAAACCAACTTTTCAGACGATCCCAAGTCCCTGAAGCCGAGCTAGACGCTGCGACCACAGACGGACTAAAGGTGCGCCGTTCTCCATAGGCTTGCTGCGCGATACCGTACAGCAACAATCCCACCCCAGTGGAGTGGATGGGATTTTCCACTTCGCCCCGTAAACCTCCGATGTCACGCGGCATACCTACTCGCACCGGCATATGAAAGACTTCTTCGGCTAACTCAACAACACCCTTCATCTTGGATGTTCCACCCGTTAACACAATGCCAGCGCCGATACGTTCTTCAAAACCACTGCGCTGTAATTCTTTCAAGACCAATGCGAATAGCTCTTCATACCGAGGCTCAATGACAGATGCAAGCGTTTGCGTAGACAAACTGCGTGCTTCACGCTCACCAACACCCGGTACTTCAATAAACTGCTCTTCATCTACCAACTGACGTAGAGCACAACCATACTTTATTTTAATCACTTCAGCATGTTGCGTCGGAGTACGCACTGCCACCGCAATATCATTCGTCACCTGATCACCCGCAATCGGAATCACTGCGGTATGGTGAATCGAACCATCAATAAACACCGCGATGTCACTCGTGCCACCGCCAATGTCCACTAAACAAACACCTAACTCTTTTTCATCTTCTTCAAGCACAGCATAACTGGAAGCTACTTGCTCTAAAATAATATCTTCCACGTTCAAATTACAGCGTTCAACACACTTAATAATATTTTGTGCCGCACTATGCGCCGCTGTCACTAGATGCACGCGTGCCTCTAAGCGTACACCGGACATACCCACTGGTTCACGAATCCCATCTTGCTGGTCAATGACGTACTCTTGCGGTAAAACATGCAAAATACGCTGATCGGCTGGAATCGCTACTGCGCGGGCTGCATCCATCACCCGATCTAAATCAAGCGACGTTACTTCTTTGTCTTTAATGGCGACAATGCCGTGCGAATTTAAACTACGCACATGGCTCCCAGCAATGCCTACATAGACCGAACTGATACTGACGCCCGACATTAATTCAGCCTCTTCAATCGCACGACGAATGGACTGAATGGTTGACTCAATATTAACCACCACGCCTTTTTTCATGCCGCGTGAAGGGTATGTCCCAATCCCAATGACTTCTAAACGGCCATTTTCACCGACTTCACCCACCATAGCCACGACTTTAGATGTACCAATATCTAAAGCAACAACGTTATTGTGTTCAGCTTTTTTCGACATATTTAGCTCCCGAGACTTTGGTGCTCTCTACATTCAGCGTATTGGCTGCACTCTCACCAAAGCCCTGCTTCCATTCCACTGCCAAACCATTGGTATAACGCAAATCAATGCGTTTAATTTTGTCAAACGTCTTACGCAACTCATGCTCATACGCGACTCTCAAACGTTGCATGCGCTGTTCCTGCTCCTTGCGTCCAACAATTACTTCGGGCCCTTGACGGAATTTTAAGAACCACGACCCATGTTGATCCTCAGTCAGTTCCGTAATTTCCAGATTCAAGCCTTTGAAAACACCCATCAATTTCACGTAGCGTTCGCCCATTTCCCGACCACTACTGACTGAACTGTATATGAATGGAAAGATACCTTGTTTCTCTGGCACTGTCCCTGTAAAAATATCACCATATTTATTTAATAATTGTCCTTCGCCCCAAAAAGCGATAGGAAACTGCGTTTCCACCGTCACTATTAATTGATTTGGCCATACTTTACGCAGACTAACATCACGTACCCATTCATTAGTTTCCAGTACCTGCTCTAAATTCATCGCGTCTAATAAATATAGATTAGTCCCGACATAAGGTTGAGCAATAATCTCTAACTCCGATTTTTTTAAATACTGAAAATCACCCTGCCAATCTATTTTCTCAATCGGTAGGTGATTCGGATTGTTTAACCAAGCCACCACCCATAAAACTGCACCCACAGCAATTAATACGCACGAACCTAATATCCCTGCGCGCACTGCAGCAGGCGATAGCGTAAACTCACGCTTAGGCGCAAGCTTTTTGGGCGCGGCCTTCGGCAGACTGGGTTTACGTTTTTTATTAGGTTGTTGTGCCATTTACAGCGTTGTTTCCAAAATTCGAACCACCAAACTATTAAAATCCATACCGATTGCACGCGCTGCCATGGGCACTAAACTATGATCGGTCATGCCCGGATTCGTATTCACTTCCAATAACCATGCCTTACCTTGTTGATCGCGCATTAAATCAATCCGTCCCCAACCTTTACCACCCACCGCAGCAAAGGCTTCACGTGCTAATGCTTGCATCGCTTTTTCCTCGTCCGGCTCTAAACCACAAGGACAAAAATAACGTGTGTCATCCGAAATATATTTTGCTTCGTAATCGTAAAAATCACCGGGTACTTCGAGTTTAATCAGTGGCAAAGATTCACCCGCTAAAATACCAGCCGTATATTCCGCACCCGTAATCCACTGCTCTGCTATGACCACTGGATCGCGCTCGACAGCTTTTAAATAAGCTGCTTTGAGTTGAGATGCTTCCGTAACCTTACTCAAGCCAATGCTGGAGCCTTCCGTCACGGGCTTTACCATCAGAGGCAAACCTAATGCTTTGACCACAGCATCGAAATCCGTGTCTGCATTCAACACGTGATAGGCAGGGGTTGGTAAGCCTGTGCCAGCCCATAGCCGCTTCGTCATGAGTTTATCCATACTAACTGCGGAGGCACGCACACCACAGCCGGTATAAGGCAAATCGAGTAACTCCAATGCACCTTGTAGTACACCATCTTCCCCACCTCGACCATGTAAGATATTGAATACACGATCAAACTTGCCTTCTTGTAAAACGCGTAAAACAGTCTTATCGACATCAATACCGTGTGCATCGACACCGCTTTCTTGCAGCGCTTTCAATACCGCCGCACCGCTTTTCAAAGAAACAGGACGCTCTGCAGCCCAACCACCATAAAGCACTGCCACTTTGCCGAAACGTTGTTGATTATTCATTATTATTTGCCCTATTCATCAGTTAATTCCGCTTGACGCGTGACATCGAGCTTTTGCGGCAAACTTGCTGCCAAAGCACCGACACTGCCTGCCCCTTGAGTGAGTATCACATCCCCATCTTGTAAAATATGCTTCAAGACACCCGGCACATCTTCTACATCGGTTACAAAAATGGGATCGACCTTGCCACGAATACGGATAGCGCGCGATAAGGCACGCCCGTCAGCACCTGGGATAGGTTGCTCGCTGGCAGGATAAACATCCATCAAAACTAAGACATCCGTTTCAGAAAGTACTTGAGCAAAATCTTCAAATAAATCACGGGTACGGGTATACCGGTGCGGCTGGAATACTAATACCAAACGCCGATCAGGCCAAACCCCCCGAGCAGCTTTCAAGGTAGCTAGCATTTCGCGCGGATGATGCCCATAATCATCCACTAAGGTTGCCGTGCCACGACCAAAATTAATATCGCCATAGAGTTGGAAACGTCGTCCAACGCCATCGAATTTTTGCAAGCCACGTTGAATCGCTTCTTGCGGAATGTCTAGCTCAGTCGCAACCGTAATCGCAGCTAAAGCATTTAAAACGTTATGATGTCCGGGTAAATTCAAGGTGACGTCCCAACGCTTGCCCGTTCGTGCAAACTCCACCGTAAATTGACTTTGCAGACCTTCGTACTTCACATGACTTGCACGAACATCCGCATCCTGCTCAATGCCATAGGTCAAAATCGGACGATTTACTTGGGGCAAAATCGCTCGCACATGCTCATCATCCGTACATAAGACCGCCAATCCATAAAACGGCAAGTGATGCAAAAAGTCGATAAACGTCTGCTTTAAGCGGGCAAAATCGCCGCCGTATGTAGACATGTGGTCTTCGTCGATATTAGTGACAATAGAAATCATGGGTTGCAGATGCAAAAACGAGGCGTCGCTTTCATCGGCCTCTGCTACCAAATACTCACCCGTTCCCAACTTAGAGTTACTGGCTGAGCTATTCAATTTACCGCCAATGACATAAGTTGGATCCATTCCGCCTTCGACTAATAAACTGGTTACTAGGCTGGTAGTGGTCGTTTTACCATGCGTTCCTGCGATCGCAATACCTTGACGAAAGCGCATCAGTTCCGCGAGCATTTCAGCACGACGCACAATAGGAATGCGCTGTTCACGTGCGGCTATAATTTCAGGATTAGCATCATCAATGGCAGTTGAGACCACAATAACATCGGCACCATTCACTTGCTCAGCCGCATGACCTTTATAGGTTTTGACGCCCAAAGAGCGTAAGCGCCGTGTCATGGTATTATCCGCTAAGTCGGAGCCACTGACGCTGTAGCCCAGATTGGCAACCACCTCAGCAATTCCCCCCATTCCAGCACCACCAATGCCAATAAAATGGATGCGGTTAATCCGTTTCCGCGCAAGGCTGTCAACGCCTGTTTTCATGCTACTTGTCCCTGTTCATTAAAATGATAACCCGCATATTCGGCACAAATGGCAGCCACTTCCTCGGTAGCTTGAGGTTTAGCTAATTGCCGTGCTGCCTGCGCCATGTGCAATAAACGTGGGCGATCAGTACATAATTCCTGTAAAGCCACTGACAATGTCTGTGCAGTCAAATGACTTTGCGGCATCAAGAGCGCCGCACCATGATCCGCTAAATAAGCCGCATTGGCGGTCTGATGATCGTCCACCGCATGAGGATAAGGCACTAAAATACTCGCCAAACCTGCGGCTGCAACTTCGGCGATGGTCAAAGCACCCGCACGACAAATAATCAAATCAGCCCAGCTATAGGCCTCTGCCATGTCCTCAATATAAGCGGTCACCGTACCAGCCACTTGAGCCGACTGGTAATTGGCTTGCGCGGTTTCCAGATTCCGTGTGCCTGCTTGGTGGCGTACTTCGGGGCGCATCCACTCGGGTATTAAAGCCAAAGCCTGTGGCACAACCTCATTTAACGCCGCCGCGCCTAGACTGCCACCAATAATCAATAGATGTACTTTTTGACCTTCACGCGCTGCATGACGTAGTTCTGGAGCGGGCAGTGCCGCAATATCATTTCGCACCGGATTACCAGTAGCCAGTAATTTTTTGGAAGCCGGAAACGTTTTCGGGAAACCTTCCAACACACGCTTACTAAAGCTGGCGAGCAAACGATTGGTTAAACCCGCGACCGCATTTTGTTCGTGAATGACCAAGGGAATGCCCATCAGTGAAGCTACCAAGCCCCCCGGACCAGCTACAAATCCACCCATACCTAAGACCGCAGCAGGTTTATGTTCACGCATAATTTTAACGGACTGACCCAAGGCAACCAGCAAACGCCATGGTGCTGCTAACCAAGCTTGCCAGCCTTTGCCACGCAGACCATTCACCGTAAGCCACGCCATGGGAATGCCAGCTTCAGGAATAACCCGCGCTTCCAAGCCATTTCTGGTGCCCATCCAAACAATAGGAATATCCTTCGCTTGCAACGCACGTGCTACTGCTAGCCCCGGATAAACATGCCCGCCGGTTCCCCCTGCGGTAATCAGAATAGGCTGTTTTATAGTTGTCATGCCGCTTTCCTCGTTTTTGACTCCAACATAGGGGCTGGGCGACGCGTTTTTACTTTCTTTTCTACCGGCTGCAAGCCAAATTGACTAATTTGTGTATCGCGGTGCACACGTAATAAGATGCCCATAGCCATTAGGCTTACGATTAAACTACTACCACCATAGCTAATGAGCGGTAGGGTCAAACCTTTTGGTGGCAACACGGCCAGATTTACCCCCACATGCAAAATCGATTGCATTCCCATCCAAAAACCAATGCCATAAGCAACATAAGCACCATAAAACTGCCCTTGCTTATCCGCTTGAAAGCCAATGACAAAGGCGCGATAGACTAACCAACCGAATAAAGCCAACACTACCAACATACCAACGAAGCCGAACTCCTCCGCTAATACCGCGAAAATAAAATCGTTGTGTGCTTCAGGCAGGTAAAACAATTTTTGTACACTCGCACCCAGACCATTACCTAACCAACCGCCATCCCCAACCGCCATCAGCGCACGGACGGTTTGATAGCCACTGGTTTGCTCGTATTCCCATGGATTCCAGAAGGCTTGTAAGCGATTACCGCGATAACCGACGAACGCTAATGGCAACATAACCGCAAAAGCACCCGCGAATAAAATGCCGAGTTGCTTCAGCGGTACACCGCCTAAAAACAACATCGCCAAGCCAACCCCTAGAATAATGACCGTCGAACCAAAATCAGGTTCGGCTAATAACAAGCCACCAATCATACCCAATGCCAATAATGGAATGAGCAAGGGTTGGTAAGTTCCTAACAAAGCCAGACGCTTACCATGACGCACCAAATAACCGGCCAAATACAAAATCGTAACTAATTTGACCAATTCCGATACTTGCAAGGTCATAAAACCTAAATTGAGCCAGCGTCGACTTCCTTTCACCTCTACCCCGATACCGGGCACTAACACCAAGCCCAATAACCCTAGCGCTACCAATAACAGAGGCGGACCGAGACTTTCCCAAAACGACATGCGCACTTGGTAAATCATCACCATGGCTACTAAACCTAAGCCTAAAAAGCCAACTTGGCGCGTTAGGTAATAAAACGCATCGTTATACTGTTTTTCTGCCACCCAAAACGACGCTGAGCCTAGCATCACGATGCCAATTCCTAATAAGGCAGCCAAAGCCAATAACAAATCGCGATCCACATAACGTGTCCAATCTAAGCTTTCAATTTGTTCGGTGCTTGGCAAACCTAAGTCTTTCATGCAGGCAACCTCAACACGGTTTCAGTAAACACTTCGCCCCGATGATTATAATTACGGAACATATCGAAACTGGCACAAGCGGGTGAAAGCAAGACATTATCGCCTTCTTGCGCTAATGCTGCTGCAACACGCACGGCTTCATCCATATTCGCAACATGACGAATTGGCACCTCACCTTGTAAAGCTGCTTGAATCTTGTCTGCATCCTCACCCATTAGCACAACTGCGCGTGCTTTAGCTTGTACGGCTGGATTTAAGGGGGAAAAATCTGCGCCCTTACCTTGACCACCCGCAATTAAGACCGTTTTTCTGGGCATGCCACGCAACGCAGCAACTGTTGCACCAACATTGGTTCCCTTGGAATCGTCATACCAATTCACCCCACGACGCTCACGCACCCATTGGGTACGATGCGGCAAGCCGCTAAAAGACTGAGCAGCTTCGAGCATATGCGGCAGTGACATACCGGCGGCTTCTCCCAACGCTAAAGCCGCTAATACATTGGCTGCATTATGCTCACCGGGCAAGCGTAGCTTATCCAAGGGCAGTAAATACTCTTGTCCACGCGCTAACCAAGAGTCTCCATCTTTTTCACGCAGCCCATATTGCTGCGCTTCAGGCTGATCCAAACCGAAACTAATACTGCGCGCCGGTGGCGTCGTTTCTAACATATCCATTACTACTGGATCGTCGCGATTAACAACCGCACAGGCACAACGCTCGTAAATTTTTTCTTTCGCGGCTGCATAATCCGCATAACTGTCGTAGCGATCCATATGATCTTCGCTGACATTCAGAACCACCGCTGACTGCGCATTTAATGAGTAAGTCGTTTCCAATTGGAAACTCGATAACTCCATCACGTATACATCGGGTATGGGCTTTTCCAACATTTCTAAAGCCGCAAAACCTAAATTACCACCCGCATAAGATTGCCAACCGCACGCTTTCGCCATGAGATCCACTAAGGTAGTAACACTACTTTTACCATTTGAGCCAGTAATGGCAATAATCGGGGCTTTAGCCTCACGCACGAATAATTCAATATCACCAATAATCTCAGCCCCACGGGCTTGGGCAGCTTTAATTTCAGGCGTCGCGACGGCAATACCCGGACTTACGACCAAGGTTTTGGCATGTGCAAACCAATCCACTGCCTGCTCAAATGCACCAAAGTGATGCGGTACCGTGGGATATTCAGCTTGCAGCACCTCAGACCCCGGCGGCTGTGCACGGCTATCGACTACAGCTATTTTTTCACCACGTTGCGCTAAATAACGCACCACTGACAAGCCCGTTTGACCTAAACCGACGACGAGTGTTGTCCAAGCTAGATTAGATTGCTCTGCCATTAGCGCACCTTCAATGAAGCAAGACCAATCATGACCATAATCACGGTCATAATCCAAAACCGTACAATTACCTTCGGCTCAGGCCAACCTTTCTTTTCATAGTGATGATGCAAAGGCGCCATGCGGAAAATACGTTTCCCGCCTGTGGCTTTGAAATAGCCGACTTGCATAATCACCGACAACGTTTCCATCACGAAAATACCGCCCATAATGGCTAGTATAATTTCTTGACGCACAATCACGGCTACAATACCCAATGCAGCTCCCAGTGCGAGCGCACCTACATCCCCCATGAAAACCTGTGCTGGATAGGTGTTGAACCATAAAAATCCTAGCCCCGCCCCGAAAATGGCTGAACAGAAAATCATGACTTCACCAGCACCTGGAATACGGGGAATACCTAAATATTGCGAAATCGCTGCATGACCGCTGACATAAGAAAAGATAGCGAGACCACCCGCCACCATAATCGTCGGCATAATCGCCAAGCCATCTAATCCATCAGTTAAATTAACTGCATTACTAGAACCAACAATCACAAGGTAAACCCAAGGAATAAACAACATCCCCATTTGCCAATGGGCATTCTTCAAAAAAGGTAAAAATAAAGTCGTTTCTGTGGAGGTTTGAGCGCTAAAAAACAAATAAAAGGCCGCAGCAAATCCAATCAAACTTAGTCCTAGATATTTTTGTTTCGCCGTTAAGCCTAAGTTGCGGCGTTTTTTCAGTTTGATGTAATCATCTAAACCACCGACTAAACCAAATCCCAAGGTCACAAATAGCACAACCCAAACATAGCGATTGCTCAAATCAGCCCATAACAAGGTGGCAGCAGCAATCGCTAAAATAATCATCACTCCCCCCATCGTGGGCGTGCCCGCTTTCATTTGGTGTTGGGGGCCGTCTTCACGAATATATTGGCCAATTTTCAAACGCGTTAATGCCCGAATCATGGAGGGTCCGGTCCATAAGCCGATCACAAATGCCGTTAACACCGCCAAAATCGCACGCAAGGTCAAATATTGAAAGACGTTGAAGCCACGGTAAAAATCATCCAAAAAGTCAAACAACCACAGCAACATCAATGCACCTCCGCTGTTGAGCGTGTGCATAAAGCATCAACCACCCGTTCCATACGGGCTGAACGAGAGCCTTTTACTAATACCGTACTGCTGGGTGTTAGGATATTTTTTACATACTCCACCAACAGATCTAATTCATTAAAATGCTTAGCGTTTTCACCAAATGCTTGGCTTGCTGCCTGACTTAAATGCCCTAAGCTCACCAAATACTCGATACCAGCCTCTTTTGCTTGCTGGCCAATCGCTTGATGCAGGTTCGCCGCTGTATCACCTAACTCCGCCATATCACCCATTATAAAGACCGTCTGCCCTTTGAAATCCGCCAACACCTTTACGGCTGCGGCCATTGAAGAAGGATTTGCATTATACGTATCATCAATTACCACGCCGCCGTGCGTGCCTTGCACCGGATTTAGCCGTCCCTTTACCGCCTGTAACGCCGCCAAACCACTTGCAATCGCAGTCAAGGGCAGCTTCAGCGCCAAAGCCGCCGCCGTCGCTGCTAGCGCATTGAGTCGATTGTGTTGGCCTAAAAGTTTTAAATCGACTTCAACTTGTTCACCATACGCCTGAATCACCAAGTGATTTGCCGCATTCAAATAACCACTTACTTCTGCTTCGTGTTGCAAACCGAAGCGGATAATAGGCCGTTTTTTATTTAATTCAAACCAATAATCGGCATAAATATCATCGGCATTAATGATCGCCACACCATTCGGCATCAATCCAGCGAAAATCTCGCCTTTGGCACGTGCAACACCGGCTATATCACCAAACCCTTCTAAATGTGCAGCACCCGCATTATTTAGAATGGCAACATTAGGACGCGCAATTTTAGTCAAATAATCAATTTCACCAAAGTGGTTAGCACCCATTTCAATCACTGCAAATTGATGCTCAGCACGTAAACCCAGTAAGGTCAGCGGCATACCAATGTCATTATTCAAATTGCCTGCTGTTGCTAGCGTTTTGCCTTGAAGCGCCAAAATTGAGGTCAGCATTTCCTTCAAAGTGGTCTTGCCGTTACTCCCTGTCAAACCAACAACTGGCGTAGAAAACCTTGCGCGCCATGCTTTGGCTAATTCCCCCAAGGCCAAGCGCACATCTGGCACAATCACTTGTGGAATCGGCGCCTCTATTGCGTGGCTGACTAAAGCAGCGGAAGCCTTACCTGCCACTTGAGCCACAAAATCATGTGCATCAAAACGCTCACCTTTCAGCGCTAAAAATACATCGCCTTGCTGTACTGCACGCGAGTCACGCTCCACGCGCTCCAATGCCATATTCGCTGCCTCTAGTTCACTAATAAGGTGTAGACGACCACTAGCTAATTGTGCAAATTCAGCCAAATTCAGCCACGTCATGCAGCGCACTCCTCAAGTGCTAAAGCAGCTTGTTCGCGATCATCAAAAGGAATTTGCTCGCCTGCAATCAACTGCACCGTTTCGTGACCCTTGCCTGCGATCAAAATTGTGTCACCCTCTTGCGCAGCTTTAACTGCCATGCGAATCGCTTTGGCGCGATCATGCTCAAACGTCACAGCCTGAGCATTTTTGAAACCGGCACGAATATCCTGAAAAATTTGCTGCGCTGATTCCGTACGCGGATTATCATCGGTGACAATCACTTGATCCGCCTGCTGCTCCGCAATACCTGCCATCAAGGGGCGCTTGCCTGCATCACGGTCACCGCCACAACCAAATACACAAATCAGTTTGCCACGGGTGTGGACTCGGGCAGCATTCAACACTTGGCTTAAAGCACCCGGTGTGTGCGCATAATCCACAGCCACTAACACATCTTTCATGGTCGATGCTGTCACGCGCTCCATACGCCCCGGTACGGTATACACTTGCTGCAACGCTTTTAAAGCTTGTGGCAAGTCTAAGCCGTACGCTAATAAAACACTGAGCGCCGCCAATAAGTTATGTAAATTAAATTTACCCAGCACAGGCGCTTGTAAAATACCTTCACCCGCCAGCGTCACGATCTTGGCCCAAATACCGTTATGGTCGAAACGTGCCTCAGTCGCAATGACACCATTGGTTGGGTAATTCGCTCGTTCGCCAAGCCCATACCCCCAAACCTGCACCTGTCTGGCTTGCAGTTGTTGCGCCAGCTCCTGTCCGAAAGCGTCATCTAAGTTCAAAACAGCATGCTTTAAACTAGGCCACTGGAATAATTTGCGCTTAGCATCTGCATACGCTGCTACGGTGCCGTGATAATCCAAATGATCACGCGTCAAATTCGTCAGCACCGCCATTTCAAAATTCACCGCATTCACGCGGCCTTGATCTAAGGCATGAGACGACACCTCCATGGCAACCGTCTCAAACCCAGCTTGGGCAAGTTGTGCCAAATGTTGCTGTACCTGAATTGCATCGGGCGTAGTATGCGTTCCTTTATGTAATTTGCCCGGTTGACCAATCCCTAAAGTACCAATCACTGCAGCTTGTTGTTGAGCAGCGTGCAAAGCTTCCGCAATAAAATGGGTGGTGGAAGTTTTTCCATCTGTACCCGTGACCCCAATGACACGAGCCTCAGCTTGTTGATTGGCCTGATAAAAACGTTTAGCAATTTCACCCAAATGTTGTGCTAAGCCGGTGATACTAACCACCGGAATAGTGGCAGACTTTAAGGTCTCGACTACAGCTGGTGGTGCAACGTGGTCGTGCACAATGACTGAAGCCCCTGCTTCAATCACGGATTGTGCATGTTCTAAACCATGTTGACGTGTTCCTTGCAACGCGACAAACATAAAGCCGCTTTGAATCTGGCGGCTATCTAACGACAAACCCGATACAGAAATATCGGGTAGATTTGAAGCAAATCCTTGTAATAATACCGCTAATGAGACTTTGCTCATGTCGCGCCCCCTTGTTTTATTTGGTCTTGTTTTTCATTAGCTTGCTTGAGATGTGGCACATTGTCAGGAGGAATATCCATCAAACGCAATGCCTCAGCCATCACTTTAGAAAATACCGGTGCTGCCGCCAAACCACCGCTATCATTTACCTTCGGTTCATCAATTTGTACTGCGACTACCAAGCGTGGACGACTGGCTGGTGCCACACCGATAAAGCTTGTCATGTAGCGGTCATTCTGATATTTGCCATTAATGAACTTAAAGGCTGTGCCGGTTTTACCAGCCACATGGTAACCATCCACCATCGCCCGCTTACCCGTTCCTTCCGTCACTACCGACTCCATCATCTTAACCACATCTTTAGCGGTTTTGGCGGACATGACGTTGGGGCTGGGTGGAACTTTATTTACCTTATAAATAGATAAAGGCACTAACTTACCTTCTGCGGCAAAAGGTGCATACGCATGAGCCAATTGCAGCAAACTGGTAGACAAGCCATAGCCATAGCCATGCGAAGCACGGTCAATCTTTCCCCATGATGCATAATTACTCAGTTGTCCTGGAGATTCCCCCGGAAAACCCGAATTCGGATAATCGCCCAGCCCTAAACGACTCAAAAACATCCAGTGATCGCGGGGATTCAACATGAGAGCGACACGACTTGCGCCCACATTACTGGATTTTGCCAATAAGGTAGGCAAAGAAATAATGCCGTAATTACCTTTATCACGAACAATGTATTTACCAAGATTCAGATGACCGGGTGAAGTATCAATTGAGACATTAGGATTGATGACTTTCGATTCTAAAGCCGCCGCCAAAGTTAAGGGCTTTAAGGTAGAACCCGGTTCAGATTTATCAGTCACCGCGCGATTACGGTATTGCTGAGGACTCAGTTCTTTTCGGTTATTAGGATTAAAAGAAGGTGAATTAACCATCGCCAAAATTTCACCGGTTTGTGCATCTAAAACGACCAGTGAGCCTGATTTAGCATTTAATTTAGCAACTTGCGTTTTTAATTCACGATAGGCAATAAACTGTATACGGCGATCAATACTGAGCTGCACCGATTGCCCCGGAATCATGTCCTCAATACTTTCGACATTTTCAATGATGCGACGTTTGGCATCCAGTACTACACGCTTTTTCCCATCTTTGCCTGCTAGTAAGGACTGCTGTGCCTTCTCAATACCTTCAATGCCATGCCCATCAATGCTAGTCATACCCAAAATATGACCTGCAGCCTCCCCTAAAGGATAAAAGCGCCGATAACTTTGGCTACTTTCTACCCCTTCCAAATCCAGCTCCATCACCTGCTGCACCGCCTCCGGTGGTAGTTGACGGCCTAAATAGAAAAAGCTTTTATCGCGCGCTTGCTCCAGACGCTCCAATAACTCCCCAGGATTAAGCTCCAAAATCTCTTCAATTTTGCGAAAACTATTCTCCAATTTGACAAACTTAAGCGCAGCCAACTCGCTGTTTTGCTTCGCCTGCGCTTTATCTTGCGCCTCGCCTACCTCGCCCATTTGTCTTGCAATATCATATTCATCGCGCAAATTTTGTCGGGCATTCAATAATTGAGAGGGATTACAGGATAAATTTTCGACGGGCGAGCTAACGGCTAAAGGATCACCATTACGGTCTAAAATCATCCCTCGATAGGCAGGAATAGTCACCACACGATTTTGGAGCGCATCGGCACGTTGCTGTAATTTTTCTTGTTCAAATACCTCTAGCCACACGCCGCGCAACATTAAAACACCCATAAGGCCCACCAAGCCCAGCATTAAGAAGCGGCGGCGTCCTTGGAACAGCGGGGATGGTAATTTACGACGGCTCATTCGCGAATGACTCGGGTATTATCAGCAACCGGCTTTTGCATATTGAGTGACTCTACCGCTCTACTTTCGACATGCAATTGGTTTAACTGCGTACTTTGTTCTAACACATAGCGACTCCATGTCGCATTTAATTGGTCTCGATCACGCTCTAACTGCTGCACTTCAACAAACAACTGACGAGCCTCATGGCGATTAGCCGCCACCATAACCGCAAGCGTAATCACTATGACATACAACATCACGAGCCAAGGCCAATACCAACGAGCTAACACCTGTCACAGCCCTTAATTTTTTTGCGCAACACGCATAATGGCGCTTCGTGCACGAACATTGGTCTCAATTTCCTTATCGGACGGTTTTACGGCCTTGCCACATAAACTTAACGCTGTGGGTATTGCGGTTTGTGTATCACGAATCGGTAAATGTTTGGGAAGCCTTGGTGCCGTCGAGTGATCACGCATAAATTGTTTGACAATACGATCCTCTAGTGAATGAAAACTAATCACCACTAAACGCCCGCTAGGCGCTAAACACTCCAAAGTCCTATGTAAAACAGCTTCTAATTGGTCTAATTCTTGATTCACCTTAATGCGAATCGCCTGAAAGCTTCGTGTTGCAGGATGCTTACCGGGTTCACGCTTGGGCACTGCTTGAGCAATGACATGCGCTAATTGCAAGGTGGTCTCAATGGGTGTGTCCACGCGGATTTGCACAATTTTACGCGCAATTTGACGTGAAAAACGTTCCTCACCGTATAACCACAACACATTAGCAATATCGGCCTCATCTGCCTCTTTCAACCATGTTTTAGCGCTTTGCCCTTGCGTTGGATTCATGCGCATATCTAAATCACCATCGCGCATAAAGCTAAAACCACGTGTTGCATCATCTAACTGTGGCGATGAAACCCCTAAATCTAATAACAATCCATCAATCGGCTTTACAGAATTCGCTGCTTCTAGGGCTTGCGGAAATTCATGAAATGCACCATGCCACATAAAAAAACGAGGATCATTGGCATGACGTTCACGTGCTACAGCAACTGCACTGGGATCTTTATCAATAGCAATCAAACGACCTTTGCCATTGAGTTTTTGGAGAATCGCACTTGAATGGCCACCACGACCATAAGTACCATCCACATAAAGTCCATCGGGCTTAATTGCCAAAGCATCCACTGCCTCAGACAGCAACACCGTATCGTGCGCAAACACATCCATTACATAGAAACCTGATTAAGAAGATCATGCGCGTCTTCATCGTCCTGAGCTTCCTGCAACCAAGTTTCGCGGGCGCTAAACCAACGCTCTTCATCCCACAACTCGAATTTATTAGCTTGCCCTACCAACACCGCACGTTTATCCAAGTGGGCATAATCACGTAATGGGGTAGGCAACAACAATCGCCCCTGCGTGTCTAACTCTAACTCAGCAGCATGGCCTAACAGCAGACGCTGCATATTACGTACACGGCGATTCATATTTGGCAAAGCCATGAGAGTCTGTTCAAATTTAACCCATTGATTCATTGGATAAAGTAGCAAACAGTCATCAGTATGATCCACAGTTAGAACCATTTGGCTATTCGCCTGCTCCGCAATCATCTCCCGATATTTGGCTGGTATCGCTATACGGCCTTTGTTATCAATTGCAATATGGGAAATGCCTCGAAACATCCATGAATCCAACGTATTGATTTTCAGTCTTTATATCATGCAGCACGGGAATTTATCCCACTTTTCTCCACTTTTCCCCACGAATGAGAAGATAATAGAAACTGAGCCTCGTGCTGTCAATCAAACGGCACAAAAACATTTCCTAAGCAAGGATTATCCGACGAATAAATATAAATTATTTACTTGGATTAGAAACAAGGAAATCAAGCAATTACCAAAGCAGTGTTTCAACGTTGAGGTGATTTAAAATGATAAGATAGAAAATCTTACCTATAAATTTTTGTATAAGAAAAGATAGCCGATCTATAAGCCGGGTTCTGTCGAGGACAACCATTCATCTAGGACAGTTATCACTAACTGCCTCCAGCAACCTACCCGAATGCAGTGCGGGCCACACCAATGCATTCCTATTTGGTCTTGCTCCAGACGGGGTTTACCCTGCCACTTTTGTTGCCAAAAGCGCGGTGCGCTCTTACCGCACCATTTCACCCTTACCTAACGGATCGCTTGCGCGAAATCGGATAGGCGGTATATTTTCTGTGGCACTTTCCGTCGACTTACGCCGCCTAGGCGTTACCTAGCGTCTTGCCCTATGGAGCCCGGACTTTCCTCCCCTTTTTGCAAAGCAGCGGTTGTCCAATCGGCTGGAAAGCTTATAGCAAGTGTAGTTGCTGAGTGCAAGTCTTATAAACCCTGACGCACCACCCCATTTAAAGCCGACACAAAGGTAATATGATTTGGGTGGACAGGTTGTTTAATTAAGATGCCTGGCCGTACCAGCATGGCAGGGATGTGTTTATCCCAATAGGACTTTAAAACCGAGGGCGGCAATTTGGCAAAATGCACCGGTATATTAATAGAATCCACATCTTCCAAACCATTTTGTTGAATGGCTTTCTTTAGCGTACGTAACTCTGAAATATCCTCCAATCGGCCAAACAAAGCCAAATCAGCCTCTGCTTTAGGCATCAGATTACTGAAAAAACGTGAATACCCACCCGCATAAGCCACTTCAGGCGCTGCCATCCCCGGAATAAACACTAAGACCAAGGTTTTATCCTTATCAGCTACAGCATTCAATACTTCAGCTTGATACAGACTGGCGCTAATTAAACCCTGCGGCAAATCTTGAACACTATGCAAAAAAATCATCAATTCTACGCTTAGTGCTGGTTTAAGCTTTCCAAGACTCTTCGCCCACTCGATAATGCCCTGTGTTGTTTCTGCTAGCTCCAGCACAGGTTTATCCGTCACCACATGATGTAGCACAACCACTAATTTTTCATCACTCGTGCCCGCTATAGTAAGCTGTAAGGCATATTGCGTACCATCGGTGCCACGCTCAATCGGAACGACCTCCCCCACTGGAGACAACTGCTCAACAAAATAATGATTGGCTATTTTCAAACGGGTGGGCGCATCTAACGTTTCATCAGACAGTGCCATAATCGCTTTTACACCAGTATTTAATTGATCCCCGCTTAAGGCAATTGGGGCGGGTTTCACCCCCCAAGAAAAAGTAGGTTGTTTAAGCACTGCCCAAATTAGCAGCGTCATAATAATTAACGCGATTAATAAATCGGTGACACGACTTACCATCCACTTCATAACGTAATGATCCTAAAATTCTCAAATGACACTGATAACACGTTGGGTTTTGTGCGCAAAGCATAGACTATTTCTCTATAAACATGCCATGCACCAAGCAAAATCTCACCAATCGACGCAAAATTGGCGAGTTGCTATATAGAGCTGATATACTGAAACTATGGATCAAAGTCTATCTATCACCGTTACACTCGAGGGCGGCCTACCCAACCTCTATTTAAGTGTACAAGACAGCTATTACAGCTCAGCACAAATTTTTAATGTGCCGCTTGAATTCGTCGATATTCCGCTATTAGTCAATAGTGCTCAGCATCCGGGCGATCATTGGATGATTACGGCTTCGCCTGATAATATGCGCTTTCAGATTGAATCTGCCGTATTCGTACGGCATCAAGAGGGCAAAATTCATTGGGATTTAGTGTTTGAACATTACGATCCATTTTTAAATATTGAATTAGAAGATGAAATCGACGATGGCTACGAAGAAAACTTGATTAGCTTCAGCTTTGACCCCTTCCAATATGTCAGTGCTTTATATCAAGCCAGCCTATTATGCCAACAATTGCAACCCGCTACTTTCACCCCCAGCGAGGATCAACCTGAAAATCCACATCCGGTTTATCAATTTGCGGCTCAAGCGCCACGCTTAAAATTATTGTGGCAACTGTATGGTAAGGCTAATGGCATGGTGGCACAGGGTGAACCGACTAAAAACTATGATCACTTTGCTCAGGAAGCTGAAACACAGTGGCTGCAAGACTTATTGGATACCTTAGATTCAACACGCCAAGAAAGCATCTTAGAAAATTTGGATGCGTATCTTGAATCATTGCCGGAAGAAGAACTCAATAAACTAGAAAATAATGGGAAGCAGCTTGAAGAAATGTTGATCAAGCGCTGGGAAAAATTAGTCGACTCGCTAACTGAAGAAGAAGCGGATGCGCTAGAAAATGATCAAACCAGATTACGTTTTCCCAATAGTTTGAAGCTACGTCTTATGCGCGAGTTTTTAGAAGGCAATCCTTCTGTATTATTGGGATCAGGTCGCGATACTGCGCATAAAGACGAGAATGTTGTCGACCTTCAACATTGGAAACGCAATCACCCTACGGATTCATCACGCTAACCATTGGCAACGATCCTTACAGGCGGCATAAGCTTTTCCAATAGTGAGCGATTCAGCCATCCCCAAATAATGAGTGGCAATACCATCGGTAGAATGAGCGTGCTGATTTGGTAGAACAAAGCCAAAGCATCTAACCCCCATCCAGAGAAACCATAGCGCTCCTGAAAGGGCAAACCAATTTCAAATGCCAAGGTTTTGACTACGCTGCTGAGCATGGCTAACAGTTGGAAGGGTAATAAAGCCAGTAAACCGATTAGCAGCGTTAAACCGTGCTGCCGCGAGGGTGTGGCTAATAACAAAGCCGCTAATAAAGGAAAGCTATAGCTATAAGCTAAAGGATTCAAATGAAAACCTAGGGAGTCAAGCTGTTGTGCGTCAGCAGCAAAACTTGAAGCAAGCACTAAGGTATGCCCTTCCAAACCTAACCATTGAATTGCATTCGGTAACACTTGCTTGAGAATGGTTTGGCTTAACCAAGTCAGCGGTGCTAAATGCCAAGGAGCAGTAAAATACCAAAGCGTAAAACTCAGTGGTAATAGCAAAAGTACCATGATCACAAAATGCTTTAAGGAAAATGCCTTCATAGCGCAACGGCCTGCGATTGAGTCGGCGTATTGGGTAAGTGGCGTATCCACACCAAAAACACCACCAAGGCATCCAGCATAATCAAAGCCTGCCACACATACAGGTGCGCCCAATCAAATAATTCGCGGCTCCATTGCCCTAGGTAAAATAAGCTAATAATACGCACTAAATTTAGCGCTTGAATTGCCAGCGTCCCCCACCATAAACCTTTGATTTTATAAGTCCACGTGGTGGGAAAGGCAATGAGCGCTGCTGCTAATACAATCATGGCTTCGACGCCATTGCAGCCCGGTTCTATCGAAATCGCGAAATCATTTAAGGTATTGCTAATCACTTTGCCAGAACTTTGCACACTCGAATCAAACGCACTAAGTAACAGGGAACTTAGATGAGCAATAAAGCTTGTCCACGGCAAAATAATGGCTTGTTGAATCGGTTGTAGCATTTCTAAGCTGAACAACACTAATTGCAGAACTAAGAACCAGATCAAAAAGCGCAACATAATCATTATTTTTTATTGTTTATAAGTTATAAAAATGTAGCACGCTAAAGATTGAATAGCTAGTTAGTTTAACTCACAGGCTTTTAGCAATTTTAAGGCTTCATAAGTTGAAACAGGCCGCAGCTCCAAAGACTTAGCCATCAAACTGTCTAACAAGGGTTGATAGTGCGCGAACACTTCCGGCAGCTTAGGAATGGGATCAAAAATATGCTGCTGTAAAATCGCGGACAGAGGAAAGCCTTTATAGGGCTTATCGCCTACCAGCATTTCATAAAATAATACGCCTAAAGCATAAAGATCCGACTGGACACTCGCTGGCTCGCCCACAATACGCTCTGGACTCACATAAAAGGGAGTACAATAAATTTCACTGGCCTGCAAAAATCCAGTTTCAACCAACAACTTACCTTCGATGCCAAAATCCAATAACACGGTTTGTCCATTGGGACGCACCATAATATTGGAAGATTTCAAATCCAGATGCAGTAAGTCGATATCATGCATGGCACCTAATGCCTTGGTAATTTGCTCGAACCACGCTAACACTTGTTGAGTACTGGGGCGTGGCTTTTCATTCAGCAAGGTGCGTAAGCTCGTACCCTCAACATACTCCATCACTAAATAAACGGCATTCTGATAAACATCTGCATCACGCACCCCCGCCAGACCAACATGATCAAACCAGATCAGCGTGCGCGCACTGGTTAAAAAGCCCCAAATATCTTCTTTATTAGCGCCTGAGACATCAAATTTAAAGCGCTTAACCGCAGCCTTTTCTCCTTGTGCATTCCTTGCCAAAAACACCAGCGAGTTTTCACTACTGTGCAATAACTCTTCTAATTGCCAACCCGCTAAACGTAAGGGGTAGTGACGTAAAGTGCGAATCAGCTCCAGTGTAATATTTAATTTCGCGGCTAAATCCAAAGCAGTTTCATGAATAGACAGGCATAAATCGAAGGCATCATGACAGGTGTGAGCGCTAGAGCTGGGTTGTGTTTGGATCATTGTGGTGACTGGAAAATAAGCTGCCATTGAGCGCATTTCACTCAGCACAGCTAAGGTCTGATCATTGACGACGCCTTGCTCCAACATGACTAAGTCATAGTTCTGCCACACAAAATCATGCCAATTTTGCAGGGAATCAGGGGTGTAATAGTCAAAAACTGCATCAGGAAAGGTATGATAAAGAATAAACTCCAGATTCAGATGGGTTGAACTGGATGCATTAATAAACACAATCTTAAAGATCTGCTGGGTTTGTCTCTCCAAAGCTAACTGTTTCACGGCTATTACCCCTTTTTTTATTACCTTTCTTGTCAACTCTCGCAAACTAGAGATAACGATTCCTTGCCATATCCCACAGCCACAATTGTAGGATACAATTGTCAAGTTTTCTAAAAATCGACAATCTATTTCAAATTCTTACGCTTTATTGCTTCATGTGAATAAAAGCTAACACCTTTATTTATTCCCCAGCGATTGACAAGTGAGTTGCCCTCCCGCAGAATACCGCGCCTTTATTGTATCTTGGGGATATTCCCCCTTCCTTGCTTCACTGTCGTCGCGGACAGGAGGCTTTTACCCGTAAGGAGACTACATGCGACACTATGAAATTGTGTTCTTGGTTCATCCTGATCAAAGCGAGCAAGTGCCTGCAATGATCGAGCGCTATCGTGCGCTGGTGACCGAAAATGGCGGTTCTATCCATCGTTTAGAAGATTGGGGTCGCCGTCAACTGGCCTATCCCATCAATAAAATCCACAAAGCACATTATGTTCTAATGAATATTGAGTGCAATGCGGAAACCTTAGCTGAATTAGAAAGTATCTTCCGTTTCAATGACGCAATCATTCGTACATTGACTTTAGTGCGTAAAGTGGCGATTACTGAAGCTTCTCCTTTGAATAAGGAAAACGAAGGCAAGGCCAAACGTCCTAGTCGTCGTGAAGAATTAGAAGAAGTCGGCGTTGATAATGACGACGATGATATTGAAGACTAATTAATAGGAAGAACGCTATGTCACGCTATTTTCGCCGTAAAAAATACTGCCGTTTTACCGCTGAAGGTATCACGGAAGTCGATTACAAAGATTTAGAGACCTTGAAAGGTTTCGTTACTGAAACTGGCAAAATTGTGCCCAGTCGTATCACGGGAACTCGTGCTAACTACCAACGCCAATTAGCAACTGCTATTAAGCGTGCGCGTTATTTAGCGCTGATCTCTTATACAGACAAGCATAAGTAATTCAGCTTAGCGCACTGATTTCGGTTAAAGGCAGTATTTAAGTGGCAATGCAATAATGGCTAAATTCATCATGACAGGGCCTTGGCACGCGCTAGGTTTTGTTGTTTTGACCACACTTTTGTCTATTGTGGTGCCATTAGTGGGTTTAGTGTTCGGTGTGATGGGCAATGCGGCCGTTGGTTTAGTGACGCTGCGTTTGGGTTGGCAACAAGGTTTAAAAATAGCGCTCGGTGCGACTGCAATCATAAGCTTATTAATAGCTTCTTTGTATAGCGCCTCCATAAACACACCTTTAGTATTGGGTGGTTTATGGCTGACTATTATTATCATTGCTAGTTTGCTGACTCATACCGCTTCATGGCGTCAAGCGCTGTTTAGTGTGTTTGGCTTAGTCGGTTTGGGTTTGGTTCTGTTTCATGGCTTAGTGCCTGATACCACCAGCTTTTGGAAGCATCTATTCCAACCCATTCTCCAACTTAAGTC
Source organism: Thiolinea disciformis DSM 14473 (assembly GCF_000371925.1). Classification (GTDB taxonomy): domain Bacteria; phylum Pseudomonadota; class Gammaproteobacteria; order Thiotrichales; family Thiotrichaceae; genus Thiolinea; species Thiolinea disciformis. The sequence continues at coordinate 200,730 of NZ_AQVE01000003.1, forward strand.
ATTACCACAACCCCTTAGCGCCGAACAATGGAATAGTTTACTAGACCAAGCTGCCCCCTATTTAGCAGGTGTGTTTAGCGTAAGCTTAGCCTTAATCCTAAGCCTATCCCTGATGCTAGCGCGTCAATGGCAAGCACAACTTTATAACCCAGGTGGGTTTAGTCGGGAATTTAGTGAATTACGTTTAGGCAAACCCGCTGCGTTAGTACTACTCAGCTTAATTGGCCTGACACTTCTAAGTTCAACGCCTGTGCTAATCAATGTGTTGCTCTTAGGTTTACTGCTATTTAGTTTGCAAGGTATTGCTATGGTGCACGGTAGTATTCGCATTAGCCATTTGCCTAAAACATGGTTATTGGCGCTGTACCTACCGTTTTTGTTTGTACCGGTGCATATGATCTTGCTACTCGCGGCCTTTGGATTGGTAGATAGTTTTGCGGATTTTCGACATTACCTTGCGCAAAAAAACCAGTTTAAGCCCTAACCGAATCAGAAAACTGTTAAAAAATTTACAGGCGTTAGCCTGAAACACAATTTAAGGTGAGAACGATGGAAGTCATTCTTCTGAAAAAAGTAGAAAACCTCGGAACCTTAGGCAATGTTGTCAAGGTAAAAGCAGGTTATGGCCGTAACTACTTGATCCCAACGGGTCGTGCCAAAATGGCCACTAAGGCTAATATTGCGGAATTTGAAAAGCGCCGTGCTGAATTAGAAAAAGAAGCACAAGCGATTTTAGCGGCTGCTGAAGCACGCCGTGACCAGTTGAAAGATCTTGTATTAACCGTCAAAGCTAGAACAGGCGGCGAAGGAAAATTATTCGGCTCTATTTCTAGCATTGAAATCGCTGAGGCAATCAAAGCTACTGGTTTAGAGATCGAACGCCGCGAAATTCGTATGCCAAATGGCCCGATTCGTGTATTAGGCGAGCATGAAGTGGCGCTACACCTACATACTGACGTCGATACCATGATTAAAGTGGTTGTTGAAGCAGAAGAAGGTTAATACCTTTCTCAGCACTTTGTCTTATTTACCGAGCTAATTTAAGCTCGGTAAATTTTATATCCTCGGTTGCTCTCTGTAGCACTTATCTTCCTGTAAACTGCTCCCTATGGCAGACACTTACGAATCCTTAAAAATACCTCCTCACTCTATCGAAGCAGAGCAATCCGTGCTGGGTGGCTTAATGTTGGATAATGAAGCGTGGATGGTCGTTGGCGACAAATTGGTAGAAGAAGATTTTTATCGCCAAGATCATCGCTTGATTTTCCGTGCGATTAGCCAAATGGCGCTCCAGCAAAAACCGGTCGATGTGCTCACGCTTACTGAATGGCTACGTGAGAACCGTCTTTTGGAAGATGCTGGGGGATTAGCGTATTTAGCGCTTATGGCGAAAGATACACCCAGCGCCGCGAATATCAGCGCTTATGCCGATATTGTGCGCGAGAAATCAATTCTGCGGCAGTTGATTAGTGTCGGTACAGAAATCGCTGACTCGGCTTTTAATCCGGAAGGACGGGAGAGCCGTCAATTATTAGACGAAGCCGAGCGACGCGTCTTTGAGATCGCCGAACAAGGTGCACGCAATACTCGCTCTTTCCGGCCGCTCAAAACCCTCATGAAATTATCGCTGGATCATATTCAGGAATTAAGCAAACTTAATTCTGGCATTACTGGTGTGTCAACCGGCTATACCGATCTGGATGAGATGACTTCCGGCTTACAAAAAGGCGATTTGATTATCGTTGCTGGAAGACCCTCTATGGGTAAAACGACTTTCTCGATGAATATTGCCGAATATGCAGCCGCTCATAAAAAATTGCCGGTTGCGGTGTTTAGTATGGAAATGCCCGCCGAACAATTAACCTTGCGTTTATTGTCCTCCATGGGGCGAGTGGATCAGCATCGGGTTCGTACCGGTCAATTAACGGATGAAGATTGGCCGCGTATTGCAACCGCCGTGAAAATCTTTGCCGATGTACCGATGTTCATTGACGATAGCCCTGCCCTGTCACCAAATGAGGTACGTGCACGCTCACGCCGCTTGGTGCGTGAACACGGACAATTAGGCTTAATCGTGCTCGATTACTTGCAGCTCATGCAAGGGAGCGGTAAAAATGAAAATCGTACCAACGAAGTATCCGAAATTTCGCGCTCCCTAAAAGCACTCGCTAAAGAGCTAAATGTCCCGATTATTGTGCTATCGCAATTAAATCGCAGTCTGGAACAACGTCCCAATAAACGCCCGATTATGTCGGATTTACGTGAATCAGGCGCGATTGAACAGGACGCCGATGTCATTATGTTCGTGTATCGCGATGAAGTTTATAATCCCGACTCTGCTGAAAAAGGATCTGCAGAAATTATCATTGCCAAACAACGGAATGGCCCCATTGGCACCTGCCGTTTGACCTTCTTGGGCAAATATACGCGTTTTGAGAATTATACGCCGGATGTTTATAGCCAAGGCTTCGAGTAAGCAAGGCATCACTCGTCATGCGTTTAAGTATTGGTACTAAATTATTTATCGCGATTTTTCTCACCAGCTTGCTGACGATTGCAGCCGCGCTAGGCCTTGTACGTTATCAGGTCCAAACCACTTATTTGGATTTTGTGCGCGAACAAGAGCAGCAATATTTGGATCAATTACAGCAAAACCTAGTGGAGTACTATCAGGCAGTAGGACGCTGGGATGAATTACGGAATCGACGGAATTGGTTTATATTTCAGCAGCGCATCGGACGACAATTAGAGGATGATGCGCCGCCCCCGCCACCTGATGCTCATGGGCGGCGACGCCCATTAGGTGATATCCGCCGTCGCACGGTACTACTCGATCCTCAGCATCAGATCATCCAAAGTAATGCTGCATCCAATGAAGTCCCAGACGTTGAGCAGACCCTGCTGCTGAATGGCCAAGTAATTGGTTATATAGGACTATATAAACGCCAAGGCTTTTCGGAAGGGAGTCGCGCCGCACGCTTTCTGGAGCAACAAACCCGTGGCTTATGGTGGGTTGCCCTAGGCACGCTTATTGGCAGTATGATTATGTCTTATTTGCTAGCGCGCCAATGGGTAAAACCGATTCGGAATCTGCAAAATAGCACACGCGAACTAGCCAATGGCAATTATAAAACACACATTCAACGCGTCGGCTCTGATGAATTGGGGCAGTTGAGTCACGACTTCAATCAACTAGCCCAGCGGCTACAACAACACGAGCAATCGCGCCGCCAATGGATTATGGATATTGCGCACGAACTACGCACGCCCCTGTCGGTTTTGCGTGGCGAAATTGAAGCTATCCAAGATGGCATCGTGGAGGCTGACGAAGACACCATCCATTCCTTACACCAAGAAACTTTACATCTACAACGCCTAGTCGATGACCTTTATAACCTATCCATGTCGGATAATGGCGCACTAAGCTATCACAAGGAAAAAATCGATATAACGCAGGTGTTATTAGAAACCTTAGCGCAATTTGCAGGTCAATTAGAAGAGCAAGCGCTGGAACTCGACACCCACAGGCTAAGTAAAACGCCACTGTGGGCTATGGCGGATGGGCAACGTTTACAGCAATTGCTCCAAAATGTGCTAAAAAATAGCTTGCGCTATACCGATACCCCGGGGCGAGTCCGTGTCCTCAGTCACGCTATACAAGGCATGGCGGAAATCGTATTTGAAGATTCCGAGCCAGGCGTACCCGATGAAGCTTTACCCTTGTTATTTAATCGTCTTTATCGGGTGGATGCCTCGCGGAATCGCGCGACGGGTGGAGCCGGTATTGGCTTAAGTATTTGCAGTAATATCGTTGCCGCCCATGAAGGTAATATTCGCGCTGAGCATTCCGAATTAGGCGGCTTAAAAATTATTATCCGTCTCCCCTTACTGCCCACTAAATCACAAGGTATAAGGTCGTTATGAATCCGATTTTGATTGTGGAAGATGAACCCAAAATCGCCGATCTTCTGCAAAAATATCTGCAAAACTCCGGCTATAAAACCCACTGGATTGCAGATGGTAATCAAGCGTTGGCCTGGCTCAAGGATCACAAAGCTGAATTAATTTTGCTCGATTTAATGTTGCCCGGCAAAGATGGTTTAGAGGTGTGTAAACAATTACGCCAAACCGATCCACTAACACCAACGATTATGCTCACCGCACGTATCGAAGAAATTGATCGTTTATTGGGTTTAGAATTAGGTGCAGATGATTATATCTGCAAACCGTTTAGCCCCCGCGAAGTAGTCGCTCGCATCAAAGCGGTATTGCGGCGCAGTCACGCCTCCAGCAATCAGCAACAACCTTATGAGGCGAGTGCTTTCGCGAGTTTGCACTTGGATCGAGAACGTTTAAGAGTGATGTTGGGAGACAAAGAAACGACCTTGACCTTAGTCGAGTTTGAATTATTAGAAGCACTCCATTCCCAGCCCGGCCGTATTTTTAGTCGCCAACATTTAATGGAGCGCGTCTATCCTGACAATCGTATTGTCAGTGACCGTACAATCGATAGTCACATCAAAAAGCTACGCAAAAAAATTGCCGAACTACATCCAGAGAGCGATTTGATTCATTCAGTCTACTCTGTCGGTTATAAATTCGAAGCCTAAAACCTACGACACTTCCTGTTTTTTTCCACAATTCTGGCAAATTCGCTTCACAATCTTGGATTATTGTTAGTGGCATGGAAGTTCAGGACGAACCGCCAACAACCTAAAACATAATTCTTTTGGAGTGACGCAATGAAAAAATCTTTAGTAGCTTTAATTCTCGGTACCGCGATCGCCTCTACTGCTGCTGTTGCGGCGGTTGATCAAGAAACGGTTAAACAACGGGCTGAGCAATTAAAAACCGAATTCAATCTCAATGATCAACAAGTTGAACGTATTCAGAACATTATTGTGCGTGGCGCCATGACGGATACCGAACGCTTTGAGGCTATGCGTGCTGAGCACCAAGCAAAACGTTTGGCCAAAATGAAAGAAAAGCTCGGTTTAAGTGATGAGCAAGCGGCAAAAGTTAAGGCGATTATGGATGAGCAGCAACAAAAAATGAAAGTGGCTATGGAAGACAGCAAAAAGCAGTTAGAAGCGGTGTTAACTCCAGAGCAAATGCAGAAAATGCAAGAAATGCGTGGAAAAGGTGGTAAACACGGCGGACATCGGGGTGAACACGGTGGTTGGGGTGGCAAAGGCCATCACGGCATGAGCGATCAATAAATACTAAAAGTAAGTAGAGCGTCGTTACTGGAACGACTTAGGATGAAAGGCCGGAGTAATCCGGCCTTTTTATATTTAAAGCATATTTAAAGCACAGCAATTAGACCCGCACCACCGAATACCCACGTAAGCGCTGTGCAAACGTTACCAACGCAGCAATCCCCGTTTTTTCGGCATTACTAATCCAGTCTTGTAACGCTTCAAGGCGCGCTTCTTGGCTAATCGTGGTACGCTCCCACAAGGCCTGTAAGCGCTGCTGATATTGATAAACTGTCTCCAACAAATGACTCTCGGCCAAAATCGTTTGAAGCGCCAATTTGGCGGACTGATCTAATTCTTGCGTACTGCTCATCAACTTGCGTGCTGCGTTGGCACGTTGCTTACACTGTTCGGGGGTACGACATAATTCCGCCTTAATCAGTGGCTGTGTCACTTGACGAGCGAAATGGGACAAAACTTGTAAACGATTGCCTAATACTGCGGTGACGGTATCAAAATCAACCACCGTTTTCGCAGGGTTTACTTTGACACGCGGTGCGACTTTGCGAACCTTAGCCAAGCCGACGATTTCAAGCGCGCGGATATAAACCCAACCAATGTCAAACTCATACCACTGGCTAGAAAGACGGGCTGAATTAGCAAAAGCGTGGTGGTTATTGTGTAACTCTTCGCCACCAATCAGAATGCCCCATGGCGAAATATTGGTAGAAGCATCCACTGTGTTCCAATTGCGATAACCGACAAAATGACCTACACCATTAATCACACCCGCTGCCCAAAACGGAATCCATAACATTTGTACTAACCAAATCGCTAAGCCCGCCCAAGCGAATAAGATAATATCGATCACTAACATCAAGACAATGCCTAGCCACGGAAAACGTGCATATACGTGGCGCTCTAACCAATCATCTGGCGTGCCTTTACCATAGGCTTCTAAGGTTTGCTGGTTATAAGACTCTTGTCGGTATAACCATGCTCCCAGCCATAACACCTTATGCAAGCCGTATACTTGAGGACTATGCGGATCTTCCTTGGTTTCACATTTCGCATGATGCTTACGGTGAATCGCTACCCATTCACGCGTCACCATCCCAGTGGTGAGCCAAAGCCAAAAACGGAAAAAATGCGACGGTAACGGTGATAAATCTAAAGCACGATGCGATTGACAACGATGCAAGAAAATCGTAACAGCGGCAATCGTGATATGTGTTAAGACCAGTGTGATTAAAACAAGCTGCCACACAGCTAAATCAGCAAATAATCCCATATAGTTCTAGCGTCTCTCTACAGTTAAATCTAAATCAAAAACAGTACATCCGGTATATCTTACTCAATCTATAAAATCGCTTAGCCTAATAGTCACTCGTCCTCAGTTTGATAGTGCAATAACACGCTTACTACCTGCCCGGCTCGACTTTGGCGATGTAAGCGCAAAGGGAAATTTTGCCAATCAATAGTTAAGTCGGTCTCATGTTCCGCATAAATCCAAGCCCCTGCTTTAAGCCAAGCAGGCTGACAAACTTGCGCTACACTTGGGGCTAATAACGCTTGGCGAAAGGGGGGATCCAGAAAAATTAAATTAAATGCTTGTGGTGGTGGCGTTTGAAGAAATTGTAGGGCATCGGTGTGATACAACACGGCTTTATCCGTTTTTAAGCTGGTGACATTCGCCTTTAACTGGGCAAAGGCTTTCGGGTGTTTTTCGACAAAACTACAGTGCAAAGCACCACGGGATAACGCTTCAAACCCAAGCGCGCCACTGCCTGCAAATAAATCTAAACAAAAAGCACCCTGAACTTCAAACTGTAACCAGTTAAACAGCGTCTCACGGATACGATCTGGCGTGGGTCGCAAACCGCTTACCTCAGCAATAGGCAAACGTCGGCTGCGCCATTCGCCTCCGATGATACGCAGTTTGTGACTCTCCATCCGCTTGACCTTTATTGATGGTTATTACGCATTTAGCTAGTAAATGATAGTATTCTCGGCGTTTGTATCGGGGGCATTGTTGGCTAACCCGAACCCATAGCTTATAGGTAATCATACGATGTTTGGATTCGGAAAGAAAAAAAAACCGGATACGGAAACAGCTCCGGTAACAACACAAGCCCTCCCACCAACTGCCACCACGGAAAGCAGTCCTAGCGCCGAGATAGTGGATACGACTAGCGCGAAGCCAGAGAAATTAGGTTTATTTGCGCGCCTCAAACAGGGCTTAGCAAAAACGGGAAGCTCCCTGACACAAGGCATGGAAACCCTCATCAAAGGCAAAAAGCGTGTTGATGATGAAGTGCTCGAAGAATTGGAAGGCCGTCTTCTCACCGCTGATGTAGGCATGGAAGCAACGACCAAAATTATGTCTGATTTAGCGCAGCGCGTCAGCCGTAGCGAGTTAGATGATCTGGATGCCCTAAGAACTGCCTTGCATCAAAAAATGAGTGCCATGCTCAAGCCCGTCGAAAAACCACTGGTGATTAATCCAGCCCATAAACCCACGGTGGTCTTAATGGTCGGGATTAATGGCGCGGGCAAAACCACCACAATTGGCAAGCTTGCTAAAAAATTTCAGCAGCAAGGTAAATCGGTCATGCTTGCCGCTGGGGATACCTTCCGTGCAGCAGCGGTAGAGCAACTCACTATCTGGGGCGAGCGTAATCATATACCTGTGATTGCTCAAGGCACAGGGGCTGATTCGGCTTCGGTGATTTATGATGCTGTACAATCGGCTCAAGCCCGTGGCATTGATATTCTTTTGGCCGATACCGCTGGACGCTTACACACACAAAGCAACTTGATGGACGAGTTGAAAAAAGTAAAGCGTGTCATGCAAAAAATCGACGCAAATGCTCCTCATGAAGTCATGCTGATCGTTGACGCCAGTATTGGGCAAAATGCCTTGGTTCAAGCACGCCAATTCAATGAAGCGTTAGGGATCACGGGCATTACTGTCACCAAACTCGATGGTACAGCGAAAGGTGGTATTTTATTTGCCATAGCCGAGCAGCTAAAAATTCCGGTACGTTTTATTGGGGTTGGCGAAACCATTGATGATTTACAAACCTTCAATGCCGATGAATTTACTAAAGCCTTATTAAGCGGCGCCAAAGAATAAATGATTGAATTTAAAGGGGTCAGCAAACGTTATTCAACCGGCCAATTGGCCTTGTATAATGTCAATCTTAGCTTAGCTGCTGGTGAGATGATTTTTATTACAGGTCATTCTGGTTCGGGCAAAAGTACACTTTTAAAATTAGTCGCTTTATTGGAGCGCCCCAGTAAAGGTGAAGTGATTGTGGGTGGACGGCCTCTCAATAAACTCAGCCAGCGTAATATTCCCCATTATCGGCGCCGCATTGGTTTTATTTTTCAAGACCCGCATTTATTACATGATCGCACGGTGTTCGACAATGTAGCGATGCCCTTATTATTATCGGGCCTCGCTCAAGCTGATATTCGTCGTCGTGTACAAGCGGCATTAGATAAAGTAGGACTCGCTAATAAAGAAAAAAACTATCCTTTGATGTTATCGGCGGGTGAAAAACAACGCGTGGGTATTGCGCGTGCTATGGTCAATCGCCCAACGATTATTTTAGCGGACGAACCCACAGGAAATCTTGACCCCGAATTAGCGCAAGACATTATGTATACGTTTGAACAATTTAATGAATTAGGCGCTACTGTATTAATTGCGAGCCATGACCATGCTTTAGTGGAACGTATGCGTAAACGCACGATTGTACTGCAAAAGGTAAACCCATGAGCAGCGAAACAGCTAGCGCCAAAAATACCCCTAGCCAACGTCAAAACCCATTGAAAATTTGGCTGCATCAACAACGCCACGCGATTCAATTTAGCTTGGAACGCTTATGGTTTAATCCTATTTCTACGTGGATAACCTTAGCGACCATAGCGATTGCACTATCTTTGCCTACCAGTCTGTATTTATTAGTTCATAATTTACAAACACTGACCGACAGCAAAAGTGAAATTCCAACTATTACGATTTTCCTTAAACCAAACATCTCTGAGCAAGAAGCTAAAGATCAAGCAGAGCTGATTGCAGACTTTCCAGAAGTCAAACATGCGCGCGTTATGAGCAGTAATGAAGCAATGGTAGACTTTCAAAACCGGATGGGTAGTGATGATATTATTCGAAGCCTCGGCAAGGTAAATCCCTTTCCCAATATGATCATTGTCACGCCTGATTTAACGGTCTTAGGTGGCACTGAAGAAGGCATGTCAGACTTTATTGCTCGTATTAGGGCTAGTAAAAATGTTGAGAGTGTTGCCAATGATACCTCTTGGATTATGCGTCTTCATGCGATTTTCAAAATTGTGAATCGTATTTTGCTAATCGTGTTTGCCTTGCTGGGTTTAACTGTTTTATTAGTTATCGGCAATACGATTCGCTTAGATATTGAAAACCGCAAAGAAGAAATTCGTGTCACTCGTTTAATTGGTGCAACTAATACTTATATACGCCGACCTTTTTTATATAATGGCCTGTGGCTGGGCTTTTTCGGGGGCGTATTAAGTTTATTGATTTTGCATCTAGCCTTGCACTTTCTTAAAGAACCTGTGGCTGAATTAGCATTACGCTATAACACCAATTTTAGCCTAGTGGGCATCAGTCCTGTCTTATCGCTGGAGATATTAGTAGTCAGTGCGATTTTAGGTCTGATTGGCGCATGGATTGCGGTGGGGCGCTATTTGCGCCAACGTGAAGTCAGCGAATAGACTCCGAAAAGGGTACCGAACTGCCATCAGGAAAGACCCAAGCCTTATCGCTGCTATTGGATGGAAGCGCTGGTGCTAAAGGTTGCATAGATTGGGGGTTATTCAAGTAGTGATGCAATGCTTCAGTAGGCGGAAAACCATCTTGACTTTCGGGGACAGAGGGACGCACTGAGGGGATTGGGGTTGGTGGCAAAATCGATGTATTCGGAATAGTCGCCAAGCCTTGCACATTAGGATTCATCCCACCTAATGTGTTCGGCAGCGGCGTTTGCCACAAGGGCGTAGCGATATTGGGATTAGGCAATAGTAAACTGTCATAGCCTAAACTGGGTGGATATAACAAGGCATTAGGATTTTGGTTTTGCAAAGAATTCAAGAGCATCAGCGATAACAAATAATCATCACTACGATTACGCCGCCCCCAATCGCCACGATTCCAAGCATTACCCGAAAAAAATTGATAAGGATTGATGCCATTACCAAAACCATTCCAAGCATTCAGCATCGGCCAACCTGTCCCACCCAAAGCTGAGCTATTATTCCAAGGCCCCATGCTCCAAGGATTCATTCCCCCCAAACTGCCCATGCTCCAAGGATTCATACCCCCAAAACTGCCCATATTCCAAGGATTTAGCATAGAACTACCCATACCACCCCAAGGCATCCACGAAGTATAGGCATGAGCCGATTGACTAATGAAAGAACTACTCGCTACACTGACGAATAACATAGCAGTTAGGAAGCTTTTTTTTAACTTAGTTTTCATCAACTTCGTTCGCATGTTTTCTTTTAATCCCAGTGTCATATTACGTCCTTAATCTTCTAAGCTGCCACAAGCTCATTGCCACTTTCTTTAACCCGAGGTCTAGCCGCATGAAATTAACAACATTTAGCTCAACATTATTGCTAAGTGCCGCTCTTGGCTTAGTGCTTAGCGCTTGTAATGATAAAGACAATAATGGTACGGAATCCAATTTACGTATTTTACACATTAATGATCATCACTCGAATCTTGCCCCTGCTTCTGCGGAACTCAGTTTAGGGGGCGCGGCTACCACGGTTGAATTGGGTGGTTTTTCCAAAGTGGTTACCAAAATAAGAGAATTGGCAGGCCAAGACCCGAATAATACCTTGAAGCTCCACGCAGGCGATGCGATTACGGGTACACTGTATTATACCCTGTTTAAAGGTGAAGCTGATGCGGCCTTGATGAATCAAGTCTGTTTTGATGCTTTTGAACTCGGTAATCATGAATTTGATGAAGGCGACAAAGGACTGAAAACCTTTCTAGACTACCTAAAAAGCGCTAGCACCTGTAATACGCCCGTATTAGCTGCCAATGTTGTTCCTAAAGTGGGTGAATCGCCCCTCGCGCCCAACACGAGTACTGATTATTTCAAGCCTTATATTATCAAAGAATTGAATGGCAAAAAGTACGGCATTATTGGTATCGATGTCGCAGGCAAAACTAAAAACTCATCGAATCCTGATAAAAATACGCTATTTTTAAACGAAGCCCAAACCGCACAGAAATATATTGATGAGCTAGAAAATAAAGGCATTAGCAAAATCATTCTGTTGACGCATCAGGGTTATACCAATGATTTAAGCTTAGCCAAAAGCTTATCGGGTGTAGATGTAATTATTGGTGGCGATTCACATAGCCTATTGGGCGGCACCGCGTTAACGTCAGTGGGTTTAAAACCAGAAGGGGAATACCCAACCAAAACCACTGACAAAGCTGGTAAAACGGTCTGTGTGGCACAAGCTTGGCAATATGCCAGCACAGTAGGTGAATTAACGATTAATTTTGACAGCGCTGGCAATGTAAAAAGCTGCTCCGGCAAACCCCATGTATTATTAGGAAATACGTTTAAACGCAATGGCACTGCGTTAGCCGGTGCAGACTTACAAACCGTCTTGAATGCCGTTGAGGCTAATGAATCGCTCTCAGTGGTAACGCCTGATCAGACCAGCGACACCATTCTGAAAACCTATTCAGATAAAGTTACTGAGCTAAAGAAAACCCAAATTGGCACGGCAGCCCAAAACCTATGCTTTACACGGATTCCCGGCGATGTTGGCAGAAGTAAACTCGCTGGCTGTGATGCACTCACTAAAGCTCATGGTAGTGATATTAGTAATATTGTCGCCAAAGCTTTCTTGATGATGAGCAATACGTCCGATATTTCAATCCAAAATGCAGGTGGCGTGCGGACTGACGTAGCGATGGGCACTATTACCATCGATACGGCTTATACGATGTTGCCCTTCGCGAATACCCTGACCGAAATTGAAATGACGGGCCAGCAAATTCTTGATGTGTTGGAAGAAGCGACTGAGTTTGCCTTACAACCTAGCGGCTCGACAGGCTCTTATCCTTATGCGTCAGGACTTCGGTGGGATATGAATTTATCAAAGCCTTTCGGTCAACGCTTGAGCAATGTACAAGTAAACTCGCGTGTCGCAGGGACTTGGGCTGCCATTGATAAAACCAAAACCTATAAAGTCGTTACCAACAGCTTTACTGCTGGCGGCAAAGATGGCTATTTAACCTTTGGTGATATTCCAGCAAGCAAGAAAACGGATACTTTCCTCGATTATGCAAAATCCTTTGTGGATTATGTGCAAAAGGAAACGGCCGCTGGACGTGTGATTGATAAACTACCTATTGAAGAATACAGTACCCAGCAGTTTATTAATGCAAAAGGTGAGATGCACTAAGCCTTTGACTTAAGGAGAAAAGGCGACATAGCCTTTTCTCCAAAGCTTTACAGCATCTAGCCTATCACGTTAATACTAAGGCACTGAAAAATTATAACAACCCTTGGGTTTACTTAAAGCGCCGTTATCGTTAAGCGCGGAACGGCAGCCAATAATTTTTGCGTATAAGGCTCTTGAGGATTCCTACACACCTGTTCGGTGAGACCACGTTCGACGATTTTACCTTTATACATCACCACCGTCTGATCACTTAAGTATTCCACTACACCGATATTATGCGTCACAAACAGCAGTGTTAAATCACGTTCGCTACGAATATCCAGCAATAATTGCAAAATTTCCGCTTGTACTGATACATCCAAAGCGCTGGTAATTTCATCACAAACAATAAACTCTGGATTCAGAACCAAAGCACGCGCCAAGCCAATACGCTGGCGCTGCCCACCAGAAAACTCGTGGGGATAACGCCATAAATACTCGCGCTTCAACTGGACATGCTCCAAGGTACGTGCCGCTAACTCCAAGCGTTCCTCATGACTGCTACCAATCCCATGTACTTTCATGGGTTCGGTCAGCATCGTTTCGACTAAGAGACGAGGATTTAAGGAGGATTGCGGATCTTGAAACACGATCTGCATTTTGGCGCGCCACGGCCTTAAGGCCTGATCCGATAAGCCAACCAACTCTTGACCCTCAACATTCACACTGCCTTGGGTTGGTTTTTCAAGCTGCAAAATAGCGCGCCCTAAGGTGGTTTTACCGCAGCCCGATTCGCCTACCAAGGCCATAATTTGACCCTTAGGAATGGCGAGCGATACATCATCCACCGCTTTCACATAATCCACAGTACGACGAAATAAGCCCTTTTTAATCGGAAACCACACGCTTAGATTATGGATTTCAATCAGTGGTTTAGCGTCCGCATTCAGCACTTGCGCTGTCGTTGGTTTGCGACGTGCAAGATTTTCCGGAACGGCCGCCAGCAATTGCTGTGTATAAGGATGTTGTGGCTGGCTCAGGACTTGTTTGGTACTGCCCTGCTCCACTAATTTGCCATACTGCATCACACCGACTTGATGTGCCATTTGCGCGACCACACCAAAATCATGCGTAATCATTAAAATACTCATGCCGGTATTGTCTTGCAGCTCCCGCATCAAGCGTAGAATCTCAGCCTGCACGGTCACATCTAAAGCAGTGGTTGGCTCATCCGCAATTAATAGCTCCGGATCGCAAGCCAAAGCCATTGCAATCATGACGCGTTGACGTTGACCACCCGATAATTGATGCGGATAGTCACGCATACGCCCACGCGCATTGGGTAGATGCACTTGCTCCAAAGCCTTGACTGTGCGTTCCTGTACTTCTTGGTTCGACATTTCCGGATGATGAAGCTGCAAGGCTTCGGTGATTTGATCACCAATCGTGAACACCGGATTCAGCGAGGTCATTGGCTCTTGAAAGATCATCGCAATTTGCGAGCCACGAATATGGCGCATCGCCTCATCGTCTTGTTTCAACAAATCGACGCCATTAAACCAAATACTGCCTGATGGATGCGAGCTAATACGTGCGGGTAATAAGCGCATGACCGACAAGGCTGTAATCGACTTACCACTACCCGATTCACCGACTAAGCAAAACGTCTCAGCTTTATTCAGGGCAAAACTCACGCCATCAACCGCCTTCACCTCCCGCTCAGGCGTGGTGAAATACGTGGACAAATCGCGCACTTCTAATAAGTTTGTCATTAGGCGCTCCGCTTAACTCGGTAGGCAGTTTTTGGATCAATCGCATCACGGAAAGCTTCGCCGATTAAGGTATAAGCAAACACCGTCATGAAAATCGCTCCCCCCGGAAAGACTGCCATCCACCAATTGAAGGTTCCTGATTTGACGGCCTGATCCAGCATTTGACCCCATGATGGCGCATCGACTAAACCCAAGCCTAAGAAACTTAAGGTTGCTTCTGCCAAAATCGCTGATGCCACGCCAAAACTGGCGGCAACTAATAAGGGAGCAACCCCATTAGGCAGCATGTGGCGGAACAGAATCGAGCGTAGGGGCAAACCACTCGCAATCGCCGCTTGCACATAATCTTGCTTACGCAGTTTGAGGAATTCAGCGCGAATATAACGCGCATAACCCGACCAACTGGTTACCCCAATAATCACCATCATCATATACAAACTGCGCCCGAAAAAGGCCACAAAGGTCAGCAATAAGAACAAGGTGGGAATGGCTTCAAAGATTTCCACCAAGCGCATTCCCATCATGTCTACCACGCCTGAGAAATACCCCATAATGCCGCCAATGATCACCCCAATGACCATCGAAATACTGGTGGCAATAATGCCAATACTGAGCGCGATACGTGAGGCATGAATCATACGGCTAAAGACTTCAGCGCCGTTTTCTTCGGTGCCCATCCAATGCTGAAGACTCGGCTCGGATAAGGGAGCAGTTTGCAAACCGCGTTCCCGTGCATCACGCATATAATCGGTAGGGGCATACGGAATCGGTGGCATGAGTTTCCAATCCACTTGATTGTAAGCAGGCGAACGAAAATCTTCATAAATGATCAGTTTGGGTGGATTTACATACTGATTAGCGATGATGACACCCGCCACTATCACCAAAAAAAAGACCGCCAAACCACGTCGCCAATTTAAGCGTAATGGCAGCACCCACAACACGATTAGCGCCACAAAAGCGATTAAAACCACTACATCTTCGCGGCTCAAATAATGCAAAACAGGCATAGAAATTTGCCCATTTTTGCTCATGATCAGTGGCATACTGTTGGCTAAAAAGGGTGCAAATACCGCAGCAAAGACTAATAAGCCAACCCACACCAGCGCAAACTTAACACCAGTACCTTGCAGCGTGCGTTCCCAAATACGACGTAAATAAGGGTCACGTGTTGCTACTACATCAGTCATACGTCACCCTCGGATCGACTAAGGTATACAGGAAGTCGGCTATTAAATAGCCAATCAACGTGAGAAAACCACTAATCCATGTGATCGATAGCACCAATTCGCGATCCCGCCCTTTGACAGCTTCTACCGCGAGCTGCCCCATACCATTGATACTAAAAATATTTTCGACGATTAATGAACCCGACAAGAGGCTGGGTAATAAGCCCGCCGCAATGGTAATCAGCGGCAATAAGCTATTACGGAACACGTGCACCCAGAGCACATCTTGCTCAGATAAACCTTTGGCGCGTGCAGTGCGGGCGTAATCAGAACTGAGGTTTTCCAGTAAGGAGGTACGAATGATTTTGGCCAGTCCCGCAAACCCCGCATAAGACATACAAATAATCGGCAGCACTAAATGCCATATGCGATCTAATAAAAAGCCGCGCACATAGCCTTGGCCGACAAACTGTGTCGCAATCAGCAAGCCTAAGCTCATGCCCACTAAGCCTAAACTCGCCGCCCGAAACGGCACTGAAGCGATATAGGCTAAACCCACTAAGATTACCGCCCCCAGAAGCGGTAAGAAAATCCAGTTAATCCACAGGAAGCCATTATGGGCATAGGCCATCCATGCACCTGCCGCCATACCGATGCCAGCAGCAACCCACAAACGTACGACTTGATTATTAAAGCGCGCTAAAGCAATGGCAAACGCTGTGCCGAGGAAGACGCCCAAGCCGAGCTTGATCACATCCCACAAGGAACCCCAATGCGGCATAAAGACCATATCTTGTGCATCACGTTTGCCTAAACCTGCGGTAGGAAACCAATGCCAGTGCTGCACATTGGCAAAAAACCCAAGCAATAACACGCCTGCTAACATCGTCGGAATCGACCATAAGCCCAACATAATCATATTGGAGGATACGTCAAAGCGTCCCCCTCGATCATTCGCGGCTTTAATACCAATCGCAATGGCGAAAATATAAATCAGCGGAATGGTGAGGACATTTAATAAGACCGTGATCGGAATGCGCTCACCGAGGATTTCGGCGACAGGTCGACCATACATAAAGCTTTGCCCGAGGCTCATTCCCTTCGTAAGCGAGAATCTGCCATAACTGCCATCGTCTTTCACCTCAAACCCAATCGGTGAAACGTTATTGAGCCACTTTAAGTATTGTATTGGTGCAGGTTGGTCTAAGCCATAACGTTTGTTGTAATAATCCATCATAGCTTTGCGTTCTTGGGGTTTCATGTTCATGGTGTCTGCTTGTAGCTGACCACCAATCCCCCCTGGTGACATCACCATCACCGAAAAAACCACTATAGTAATTCCCAATAAGGTAGGAATCATCAGTAGCAGGCGTCGAATCAGATAGGTCAGCATCTGCCGACTCCCTTATTGTTTATAGCGTTGTAACGTACTGGGTACGTAGTTCTCAAGTGGCAACATGCCTCGATTCAAGCCCATTTTAGTCATTTGAATATTGTGAATACGCTTATCAATGAAGGCTAAAGTCTTACCACGGGTTAAAAACGTATAAGGCTGATCCTCATACATAATTCGCTCGGCTTGCTGCCACAATGGCATCCGTTTTGCGTCATCAACCGTAGAACGTGCTTGCTCAATTAATTTATCAAGCTCAGGATTTTTATAATTTATAAAATTATCGCCGCCGTCTTGAGTTTGTGAACTGTGAAACATTTGATAGATATCGGTTTCAATGCCGCTGGTCCACGCTAAAGTAATTGCATCGAAATCGCGCTTATTCATAGCATCGAGCATGACTGGCCATTCCTGTGGGGTTGGGATCATGCGTACACCGGCTTTGGCATAAATATCACGCAGCAACAATACCATGCGCTTGGTATCCTCATTATCTTGGAAATACGTTAATTTGAATTCAAATGGCTCCCCTGCACTATTTTCAATGACCGAATCACCATTACGATCCTCATAACCTGCTTCTTTTAATAATTGCTGTGCTTGTTGTAAATTAAATTCATAAGGTTTTAGCGCTTGATCATGTTGTTTACTGGTTGGGCTAAAAGGACTAACCGCAGCCTCTGCATAGCCTAAGAACACATCATTAATAATACGCGCCGTATCCGTCATATACGTCATCGCCTGACGCACGCGCTTATCAGCAAATAAGCTAGGCTTGCCATTTTTTTCCTGATTCCAGCCTATCCAACTATAGCCACCTGTAGGAGGCATATATTCAAAATTCTGGCTTTTATCTAGCATTTGAGCATCTGCTTTTAACTTAGCATATTCAATAGGGCGTGCCGCATAACCATCAATTTCACCATTCCGATAAGTCGTTAAACGCGCACTATCGTTTTGAATAATTTTCCACACAATCCGATTATACGAAGGTTTAACATCGCCCCAATAACGATCATTACGAATTAACTCCACTGAACCCTGATCAGGTGTCCATGTTTTAGGATCAGCTAACTTATATGGACCACTTCCTAATAATAAGCCTTTAGATTGATTGAATTGCTGTGGATTTTGTAAATAAGGCTCATAAAAATGCTTAGCCATAATAGCAATTCCACCCGCCAAAGACAGTGCCTCAAAATACGGCTCAGTAAAGGTAAAGACTACCTGATATTTACTGGGAGCTTGAACGGATTTAATTTTTTCATAATAAGAACGTTGGCGAGGCGCATCAATTGCAGGATTCATAATAAAATTATAGGAAAATACAACATCATCTGCGGTTAATGGAACGCCATCAGAGAAAGCAACATCTTGGCGTAAATTAAAAATAATGGTTAAACCATCAGGACTAATCTGCCAGTCTTTGGCAATAAACCCTTGCCATTCCAACGTATCAGGATCGCGACTAATCAGGGACTCCAAGACATAATCTTGTACTTGGCTAGAATAAGCATCTTGGGACACTAAAGGGGAGATAGTGGCCAGATTGGTGCCAAAGGCTCCCACACTCCAATCGCCTTGGGCATAATCAGGCAACTGCGTTGCCGCCTTAGCGCGTTGGAAGGCTGGTGCTACCTCGACTGTTTGAGCGGAAGTCTTCCCTTGATCTGCCTCAGTAGTATTCGCGGCCACTTGCAACTGACCCGAACTCAATGCAGCCCGTAAATCGCGAGTCTCTTTAGCCTGCTCGGCAAGCTGTGCTTGAATTTGTTGGAGCTTCGTCCAATGACGATCTTGTTGGTACATGATTAAAATCGATAACGCTATTAGCGCCACCAGTACTGTATAAAAGATGGCATCGCGGGCAGTGAGTCTTTTTTCCATAATTTTCGTATATACTGCTTAGAGTTAATTTTAGACAAGCATAACATCATCAGGGCAGAGGTAAAGCCTCGCTTCCATCCTAATTCGTTTCTTTTTCAAAAAGTTGTAAGGAGTTTTTATGGGTTTTCTGAGCGGCAAACGCGCCCTTATTACCGGTATCGCCAGCAATCGTTCTATCGCTTATGGCATTGCCCAAGCGATGCACCGCGAAGGCGCTGAACTGGCGCTGACCTATCAGAATGACAAACTCAAACCTCGCGTCGAAAAATTTGCAGAAGAATTTGGTTCCACTATTGTCCTCCCCTGTGATGTAGCTTCTGACACTGAGATTGAAAATACGTTCAAAGGTTTAGCCGAGCATTGGGACAAATTCGATATTTTGGTTCACGCCATTGCCTTTGCTCCTAAAGAACAACTCGAAGGCAGCATCGTCGATAATACCACCCGCGAAGGCTCACAAATCGCGCATGATATTAGTGCCTATAGCTTTCTTGGTATGGCGAAATATGCCAAGCCTATGATGGAAGGCCGTGCTGGATCAATGCTCACCCTCAGTTATTTAGGCGCGATTGCCGCTATTCCAAACTACAACGTGATGGGAATGGCAAAAGCAAGCCTAGAAGCAGGTGTACGCTTTATGGCCGCAGATTTGGGTCCACAAGGCATTCGCGTAAATGCCATTTCCGCAGGCCCCATCCGCACCTTAGCCGCCTCTGGCATTACGGGCTTCCGTAAAATGTTGGATCACTTCGAGAAAAATGCCCCTTTACGCAAAAACGTTACCATTGAAGAAGTTGGTAATGCCGCAGCTTTCTTATGCTCTGATTTAGCCTCAGGCATTACGGGCGAGATTATGTATGTGGATGGTGGCTGGAATATTCTAGGTATGTCGGGCATGCCGACCGAGTAAATTCATCATTTAAAAATGGGCGATGTAGGATAAACCTACATCGCTTCAGCGGCTTTAGCGCTAAGTATCAGCGCATTCAGAACCTACTAGCTTATGGAGTCACAGGCCAAGTCTTGGTTCCATCGATCAGCAACTTCTTGCCATCAAAGCCTTCACCTTTGCAATAACCGGCTGGACTACTAATAAAGAAGTTTGGTGTGACAGAGGGATATTGACGCAAGGCGACTTGCTCACCAGCCTTCGTGTTATAAGGCAAAGCCCATACCTCGAAGAACTTGCGATAATCGCGTCCTGTTGCATAAGAAATAGCGACTAATAACCAGTCATTTTGATTTAAAGCTTTAGCTTCATCCAAGCTATAGGTATCAAAACCTAAGCTAGCCCGCTTAGCCGACCATTTAGTGGCATCGGCAGTCGCTCTTGCAAATTCGCGCTCCATGATGTGCAACCGTGCTAACAAATGCCAACCGTCTTTTAAGACACCCTGATCTTGCGCTGACATAAAGATTTGTACAAAGGTAGCGGCACCTTCAGACCAACCCATGCTATCCCACAAATTCGTCTTCACATAAGCCGCAGGATCAGTTTGTAAGCGACTGGCTTGCAGCACTTTAAAGATTTTCTCAAATGGCAACTCTTGGCATTCAGGATCACCGCCGGTTGTTTTGAAATATTGTGACTTAGTGTAGTAAGCATATGGATTGGTCATAGTATGTGTTTCCCAACCACCAAACTTAATACGCCACTTTTCTAAACCATGGCCTAGCTCGTGAATATCGCCGTGATTAATAGGCTTAAAGGCCCAATACGCATCATACGGATTACCTGAACAACCATAACCACAGGTGGCTTGATCCGCATTCATGTGCTTGACCATATCCAAATTGTCAATGGTGTAACTGTTAGCGGTAGCAAAGTCATGAATCTCAGGAACAACATCAATATGCGGGCCTTTAAATCCAGCCAATACATGCGGGAAATTATAGGTATAGCGCATAGTGGCTGCCGCAAATCCTTCTAGCGTACCGCCCCAACGTGCATCACTGATCGACTCACGCATTTTGTCGAGCTTTGAATGGATTTCAAAGGCAGGTGTAATGAACTCCGCCCAATCATATTCACCAGCCTTTAATTTCGCCTCAAACGTGGCATTATCACTAACATCATCCCAGAAAGGATGCTCTCCTACTTGTTCGAACGTAAAGCTCACTGACAAATCATTAGTATCGAATTCGATGGCAATGGGCCCGCCATAAGTCGGTGTAATACTAATCGTTTCACCGACTTGCAAGGGGTAACTGACCGACTGTAAATACTTAGGCCGCTTATAACCAAAGCTTTCATACTCGTGGGTTGCACCGGCACGTAGGGTATTGATAAATAATTTAGTATTTACTTGACTGGTATCAGTACGTGTCACTTTGAACGTTTTACCGGGTAAAGCATAAACGCCTGTTGATTTAAAATTACGACGGCTGATCATCGTTATTTGTTTGGTCACCGGTGTTATATGACTGAAATTACTACGGCTGAAATTGCCCATATCTGGCGGAATAGGCGTAGTATCGCGATATTGATAAACCGCGTGATCCGCAAATAACGCCTTCGTAAAGGTAGTGGTATTAGTAGACACTTTATCCATCGGGAAACGCACTTGCTGACGATAAGCATCTCCTAAAAGTGTTAATAATTTTTGGAGCTGAAGGCCACTTTGTTTAAATAGGCTAACTTTAGCTTTATCCAAGCCTGTTAACATATTACGGGTGGCGTCAGCGCCTTGTTTAAACTCTGCATCCAGTCCTATCACAGGCGAACAATCATCACTTTTGCAAGCACTCCAATCAAAAGCATAATCCTTGGCTTTAAAGTGCTTCAAGACAGTATTTATAGATTCTATATTGCTTGGAATTTTTCCAAGATTAGTAGCGACATTATAAGATTTTAAACCCAATCGATCCCAATAGTTATGATACTGATAAGACGCATCGAAGTAGGCCAATAATTTCTCACTTAGCGTATTCGTATTCCAATCAAGATAAAGATATAAAACTGGTATGCCTTTAGAAATAGCCTCTTGAATAGTATTAGCAATGACGGTTGCATCACTACTAGAACTAGTCGCATGAGAAATAATCAATATATTAGGGCTATTAGTTAAGCAAGTTTTTAATTTATCATCCTCACAACTTAGCGCAGTATTATACTTCGCCATATTTGGATAATGCTTATCTAGCCATGCTCTGGTGGTTGAATCATGCTCGCCCAAATGTGCCAATACGACATTAAAGGAGGCTGTTTTTAGATCAGTGCGCCCTATTAACCAACTTAGGCTATTCTCCATAAATTGCTCCATTTGAGCATTCACCAGATTCGCGCTCCGGAAAGGACTGCCGCCTAATAACATATAACGGGTCGGAGTAGTACTGGTACTTTTAGTGCCAATAATACCCAATTCTTTTTCTTGAATTTTGTTTCCATCGACATAGACAGCATTGGTTCTAAGAACAGATACATTGACGCCGTAGGTTGAGACAAAGAATGAAGAGTTGGCAGACGGATCCCAATCAATCGCTGTTAAGCTCGAACCATCTGTTTTGGCGCTTCCATTACTATTCAAATTGAATAATTTAATTTTTGCATCGGCTAATAAATCACGCCCATCATTTATAACAGCCAAAGCAGCATCTAATAATTCTGTGTCAGTGACAGCCGCAATAGAACCACTACTCAAAGCTTTCGCTACTGCATCACTCGCCGTAGTGTTTACGGTTAAAGGCAGACGACTGCTCTGTTTACCGTCACTAGCTAATACTGCAAACTGATAGCTTGTACCTGCATTGAGTACCCCTTTAACACTCACTTGCCCTTGACTATTCACCGCAAAAGGAACACTGCCTTCAATGCTATATTGAATAGCATCTTTTTGATAATCAATCGCAGAAACGCTTGTTATAGGCGTGCCATCCGGCGTCTTATAGGCAATCAAATAACTTGAAGCAGCATTAGCAAATACTGGCGCAGTACGTGCTAAACCATATAATTCCACCTCGGCCATATGCAAACAATTGCTATCGACTGCTTTAACAATGAGATAATTAGCGGTTTTAGGCGTTGCAAAATTAAAGGTTTGTGGCGTGTCAACCCCTAAAAGGGTGGCAACTTTCTCAGTTTCTACCGGTGTGCCGGTATAAGCTGCATTACTGAGATACACTGCCGCATCTTTTAGACGTGCGCCCCAAGCCGCACGACTGGTAATCACAATTTTGTTAACTGGCAGAGCATCAGGCAATTTAACTTGCCACCAATTATTCGTAGTATCGCAAGCAGTGTGGTTAAAGGTATCGAGTTTTCCGTCCAGCGCAAGATTAGCGAGATAAGTCGAGTTATAATCCGTACCTTGCGAAGCCATTCCAAATGACTGCGCTAAATTTAACTGAGTGGTAATGGTTTGACTTTTTGGTGCAGTTTGTAAGAGAAAATTCTGATTTGCATTCGTGTTGCTAGGATGCATCAATAAGCCTGTACGCAGAATATCCGTGTCATTATTAGGCCCTGCAAACAGCGTACTGCCATCCAAATTCAAATCATTATTTGAATAACCATCAATGCGATAATTAGCTGCATATTGAGAATTACCTGCGTGGCCTAAAATAGCAATCAGTACGGCACTCACATCACTATTAGGGCCGCTATTAATAATTTGGTGATTAACATCCACATCGCCAGCCACTAACGCACTGGTCGTGCTGTCGATTCGACCCACTTCCGCAGAACTGATCTTCGTAAAATCAATAATTGTCGGGCTGCTAGTAATATTCATACTCGCATTCAGAATACCCAAATGATTGCGATGCTTGATGCCGATGACATAAGAACCTGTTGGCAAACCACTAAACACTAAGGTATTGCTATTGGTTTTGGGGTCGAGCAGCCACCCATCACGCTGCAATAAAAACGCACGACGTGCTAACAAATCATGACTATTCGGCTCACGCACATCTAATAAAATCCAATCAACTATGGCTTTCTGCCCTGTGGTTGCCAATAAACTAGCACTCACTGTCTCTGAACCTGAATAATTGAAAGGGGCTGGCTGATAAGGTTGCGTGCTAGGAAGGAGATTTTTGCTGCGTAGTTCATCACGCATGAGCTTGGTATTCGGGTCGTAAGCCCCTTGTAACCAGACCTTCGCTTGTAACGAGACATCCGCTCTAACGGCATTGGTCGCGAATACGGACAATAGAACTATCAAGAATAGACGAATAATCATTGCTATCATTATATTTATTGATTTGATAGCAATATAAATTACAACAATAGCATTAGCTACTAAAGAAGCTTTACAAGTGACAAGCGGCCACAGATTGGCTTAAGAAGGATAAATTATCGCCATTTTTCAGCTAAATGGCTTCATTAGGCGCACTTTGGGGTTCGAAAAATCCTGATTACTTGGGACAAAGATTTATATTAGCTGAGGACTTTTTCATAGACCGCTTGCAGCGACAATTCACAGCCAATCGCTTCCAGTTGCAGGGTCTGATCCAACTCAGTGGCTTCTGATAGTAACCACTGACCTTGCTCATTGCGCGTATAACGCTCAATACTGATGCGGTCTTGTGCTACTAAAATATATTCGCGCAAGGATTCAAGACGACGATAATGTGCAAACTTCGCCCCACGATCATAGCCTTCAGTGCTGGATGACAATACTTCAATAATCAAGCTGGGATTGGTGAAGGTATCGCTATGCTCATCTTCAAATTGCATTTCACCACACACCACACTCAGGTCTGGGTAGAAATAAGCTTCATGCGCACGAGTCCGCACACGCATATCGGCCACGAAAGCCGAGCAAGGTCGGTGGCGTAATTGAGCGTGCAACAAACCTGCTAGATTGAAGACCAATTGATTGTGTTCACGGCTAGCGCCTGCCATTGCATAAATTTGACCTTGAATATATTCATGGCGCTCACGACTTTGCCGTTCTTGCTGAAGGTATTCGCTGGTTGTCATTGCAAAGGTTCAAAGCGCAAAGGTAAAAGATTAATAAGTCCTGGAAATCCGAAAACCAATATTGAAGTCACGATCAGTGGGAACGAACCAGAATCGGATAGCCGAACGCGCGCTCCGTGGTTTGCTGCCCCACGAGCCGCCACGCAACACACGTTTCTCACAAGAGTCTTCTTGCCAAACGCCACCATTTTTAGGTGCTTTATCATAACTACCATGATAACAGTCTTGTACCCATTCAAAAACATTACCATGCATATCTTTTAAGCCATAACCATTTGAATCAAATTGACCTGTGGGTGCGGTATAAACATAACCATCCTCACAATTTGCTACTGTCCACGACCAATTAGGATAATGTTTTTTCAAAACCTGATCTGCCAAGTTTGCTCCTTGGCAGGCTAATTGACCACTACCATCCTGCCCCCACGGATAAGCATTTTTTTGATTGCCACCCCGCGCGGCATATTCCCATTCTGCTTCGGTGGGTAGGCGATAGTTTTTTCCAGCATCTACTTCATTTAACCATTGCACATAAGCTTGTGCATCATCCCAACTGACACAAACGACCGGATGATCATCGGTTTGCTCAAAACCAACCTTTTGCCAGTAATTACCTTCTACATAACCCCAATCGCCTTTTCCTGTTTTATCGCCTCCACACGCCCCCTCTTTTTCTGCGGTAGTTTTATAACCAGTTGCTTCCACAAAAGCACGAAACTGCCCACGGGTGATTTCAGTGCGACTCAAGGCAAAGTCAGCAATCTGAACAGTGCGTGGTGGTTTTTCATCAGCTTCACAACCACCTTCCACATCATCCCGCCCGTCTTTGCAACCCATAGTAAATGTGTCACCTTTGATCGGAAGCATTTCGGGCAGGGGTATAGTGGTTGTTACAGGCTCAATAGCAGCAGGTGCTGGTGTAGGTAGTTGACTTGTTGCTTCTGCTAGGTTTGTTGGAGGGTCTTGAGTTATTTCAGGCTCTGGCTTTTTCCCTTGCATCGCCCAAACCAATACCAACGCACTCGCTCCCACCCCGCCCAAGAGCCATTTAGCTTTGCCACTCGAACCCGTCTTAACACCGTTGACTGTTTCAGACACGAACTTCGTTG
This sequence comes from Thiolinea disciformis DSM 14473, assembly GCF_000371925.1. Taxonomy (GTDB): domain Bacteria; phylum Pseudomonadota; class Gammaproteobacteria; order Thiotrichales; family Thiotrichaceae; genus Thiolinea; species Thiolinea disciformis. The sequence goes on from NZ_AQVE01000003.1 coordinate 226,645, forward strand.
GTGTTTCCTGTGTTATTGGCGGTGTTGGCTCAACGGGAACAGCACTAAGCGCTTCTACCGGCTCAGTTTGCTCCGTAGTTACGCTGGTTTCAGGCTTCGGATCAAGCAGTGTTTGCCTCAAAGGCTGTGGTGTTTCAGCGCCTAAGGCGGCTAATGCTTGTTCGGTTTCTTCAATCGGATGCTTTAAACGAATCTTCTCTTCCGCACGCGTTTCCATGTCATAAGCCAAGTATAATTGGCTTAATTTATTGCTCAGCGTCTCGATACGTTGGGTTTTAAGCTTTTGTTTTTCCTGCTCAAGATGTCGCTGCTCAGCCACTTCACGCTCGGCCTGTGCTTGTGCTAAGCGTTTTTGTTCTGCCTCTCGTGCTAAACGCTCCCGTTCCGCTTGTTGTTTAGCCGCTTCTGCTTGCTTCGATGTTTGTAATAGCTGAAATACCTTGAGCGTAATTTCCGTAAACGCTAAGTCTGACTCATGCGAACCTAAAGCATATTGCGATAAAGGCCGATTATCTTTGGTCGCCCCTTGCAAAGCCGCTAACCACGGTACGGCCTGCCATGCGCAAGGCTTCACAATGATCGGCACCACCTGCAAACCTTCCGCTTCACGGCGTTGCAATAAACGGGGAATTTCTTGGCGGGTGACAAATTCCGACGTCAAAAAATCGCTGCTCACCAATAATAAAGCTACCCGCGCCCGTTCAATCGCGTGTTCGATAGCTGGAAGCCAATTACTACCCACTTCAATCTGCCGATCATCCCAAATGGCAAATTCACCGTGCCATTGCAATACCTTCAGTTGACGCACTAAAGCATCTTTCCAAGGCTCATCGTGGTGGCTGTAGCTAATAAAAATATCAGTCATCAGTGACAATCGGGGTAATAGGACAGATAAATGGGATGATACAGGGTTTCTGAACAGGAGTTTAGGCTAGTTGTGCACAGCGCATACACTAAAAAGCGATGCGTATTAGCGTATTGATTATGAGGAGGAGGCGTTTCTCGACAAAAAGTTTGTTTTGTTAAAGCCTGACCAAAAAACTCAAGCCTGCTTTATCCTCACCCACCATCACGGGCATATCCGCTTCATCTTTCAAATGCACCCCCGACAATTGGCGCTTGCTCGCTTCACGCATTAAATAAGCTAAGCGATACGCTGCTGTGGCATAACTTAAGCCCTCTAAACGCACATTGGAGATGCAGTTGCGGGCAGCATCCGTCAAGCCCAGTTTCGGAGCATACGTAAAATAAATTCCTAGACTATCGGGCGAACTCAAACCCGGGCGTTCACCAATTAATACCACTACCATCTTAGCGTGCAACAACTCACCCACTTCATCCCCTAAAGCGACACGCGCTTGGCTAGCGATCACGATGGGGGCTAGTGACCAGTTTTCTTGTTGGCAAAGCTGCTTGATTTCCAAACACATCGGTACAGCATGATGGTCGATGGCTAAAGCGGATAAACCATCACCAATCATCACCACCACATCGGGCTTATCGACGACTTGCGGTTGTAGAGTATTCAGAGTATGTACCGACTCTTCGCTTAAACGCCGTCCCCAATCAGGGCGCTGCAAATACACATGCCGCTCGGGTGCGCGGCTTCGCACTTGAATACTGGTCAAGCCATAGTTTTGTAATTGTGTCGCTAGTCTTTGGGTATCCAAGGCTAAATGTACGGCATCACGAGCTTGGGCATGGGCAAATTGAAAGTCGAGCTGCGCTTGGGTAGGAAGGCTGCAACCAGCACGACCTAAACCAATGCGTGCCGCCGTTAATTGGCGCAGACTTTGCCACGGATTTGGAATATGGGTAGGGGGGGTAGTCATCACTAATTCATCAGACATAGCTCACACCTCAGGGCAAATGCGCTAACACAGTGTTGAAAGCAGGCGGCAATTGTTGTGCAAGTTCGATGCGCTGTCCGTGCTGGCGCATAATCTGCATTTGCTCCAGCCATGCCGCAAACTCAGGCGCCGGTTTCAAACCCAATAAGGTACGCACATACAAGGCATCATGAAACGAAGTCGTTTGATAGTTGAGCATAATATCGTCTGACCCCGGAATACCCATAATGTAATTAATACCGGCGTTTGCTAAGAGGGTCAGCAGCACATCCATATCATCCTGATCCGCTTCAGCATGATTGGTATAGCAAATATCACAGCCCATCGGTAAACCAAGTAATTTACCGCAGAAATGATCCTCCAAGCCCGCCCGCGTAATTTGCTTACCATTGTATAAATATTCAGGGCCGATGAAGCCTACCACAGTATTCACCAACAACGGCTTATACTGCCGCGCCACCGCATAGGCACGTGCTTCGCAGGTCTGCTGATCGACAGCATGATGCGCATTCGCAGACAAGGCACTTCCCTGCCCCGTCTCAAAATACATCACATTTTGTCCCAGCGTGCCCCGCTTGAGACTCAATGCTGCCTCATACCCCTCTTGCAAAACCTGTAAATTCACCCCGAAACTCGCATTCGCAGCTTCGGTTCCAGCGATCGATTGAAACACTAAATCCACCGGCCAGCCACGCTCAATGGCCTCAATGGACGAAGTGACATGCGTCAACACACAGGCTTGGGTAGGAATCTGATAGCGCTGGATGACTGCGTCCAATAGTTTTAATAACTCGCCAATCGACGCTAAATTATCCGTTGCTGGATTAATGCCAATCACCGCATCACCGTTACCATACATTAGGCCATCTAAAATACTTGCCGAAATACCGGCGGGATCATCAGTGGGATGATTCGGTTGTAAGCGCGTTGAAAGTGTGCCTTTCAAACCAATCGTATTACGAAACGCACTGACCACTTTTACTTTCTGCGCCACCAAAATTAAGTCTTGCACCCGCATAATTTTGGAAACTGCCGCTACCATTTCGGGCGTTAAGCCTTTGGTTAGACTTGCTAAACTTTGCTCGGTCGCTTGCTCACCCAATAACCACTCACGAAACGCGCCGACGGTTAAATGACTGATGGGTGCAAACGCGGCTGGATCATGCGAATCCATAATCAAGCGCGTCACTTCATCGCTGTCATAAGGAATAACAGCTTCTTGTAAAAAGTGTTTTAGGGGCAGATTCGCCAACGCCATTTGTGCTGCAACCCGCTCGGCTGCACTCTGTGCCGCAATGCCCGCTAAATAATCGCCGGAACGTTCGGGGCTGGCTTTTGCCATCAACTCACGCAAAGAATCAAAGTGATAAGTCTGGCTACCAACACTATGCTTAAACGCTGCCATATCTGCCCCCTTGGCTTATTTAGATAAGTCCGTTTCTGCCTTTTGAATGGCAGCAAACTCCTCTTCAGGCGTGCCCGCTACCAAATGATGACGGCTATAGAAGGCGAAATAAGCGATCAACACCGCATAAATAACCGCTCCCCCGATTAACACACGCTGATCTACCAAAAAACCAGCAATTAAGGCGATGATGGCTAAGACTAAGCCTAAACCAGACGTAAAAATACCGAATGGTGTCTTATAAGGACGTGGTAAATCAGGGCGCGCTAAACGTAATTTGATATGGGATGCGAGCATCAAAACATAAGAAATCGTTGCACCGAATACAGCCACTAAAATTAGCAAATCACCTTGCTTAGTGAGTGATAAGAAAAATCCAATCACCCCTGGAATAATTAAAGCCCAAGTAGGCGCTTTATTCTTATTAGTAATAGACAAAGCACGCGGCAAATAACCGGCGCGGGATAGGGCAAAAATCTGACGTGAATAGGCATAGATAATCGAGAAAAAGCTAGCAATGAGACCTGCTAAACCTACAACATTAACGAAACTCGCCATCCACGTGGATTCACCATACGCTTTTTTCAAGGCTTGCACGAGGGGATCGCCAGAAGCTTTTAAGGCATCACTGCCTGCACCACCAGGGCCTACGAATAAAATTAAGAGCGCAAAGGCCAAGAGCAATAACATCGCACCAATTAAACCACGCGGTAAATCCCGCGCAGGATTTTTAGTTTCCTCCGCTGCCAAAGGCACGCCCTCAACGGCGAGGAAAAACCAAATGGCATAGGGAATCGCTGCCCAAATTCCCACATAGCCTAAAGGTAAGAAGGGACTTGCGCCTGCGGCTTCAGTGACCGGAATGTCATATAAATTCGCGCTATTAAAATGCGGTAGCATCGCTACAATAAAAACAATCAGCGCCACCACAGCAATCGCTGTAATCACAAACATGATTTTCAAGGCTTCACCAGCCCCTAATAAATGCAAACCCACAAACAGCACATAAGCCAGCAAATAAATCGGCCATCCGCCAATACCGAATAAGGATTCGCAATAAGCACCAATAAATACCGCAATGGCAGCGGGCGCAATCGCATATTCAATTAATACTGCCGTGCCGGTTAAAAATCCGCCCCAAGCACCAAAAGCTGTACGGGCAAAACTATAGCCCCCGCCCGCACTAGGAATCATGGAGGATAATTCGGACAAACTAAAACAAAGACATAAATACATGACTGCCATCAATAGAGTGGCAATAAACATGCCGCCCCAACCGCCTTGCGCTAAACCAAAATTCCAGCCTGCAAAATCGCCGGAAACCACATACGCAACGCCTAAACCAACCAATAAAATCCAGCCCGCTGCGCCTTGTTTAAGCTGGCGATTGGCAAAATATTCAGAGTCAACTTGTTCTAAAGAAACGGAGGATGAGGAAGGAGACGATTTATTGACACTCATAACAGCAGCTCCTGTGGTGTGATAAGCCATGCTGACCATGTTAGCGGCTAGACTCTACTAGCTTTAGCGCTTTTGTCTAAGGCTATATCTCAAACTAGGTTGGTGGAAGGTTGGCTTAAACTGCTTATCACTCAAGCAATTGTCACGTGATTTTTCGCTGATGAAGTGGTCGCTAGAAAGACAGGCGCTACGAATAAACTTGGAATAATTTACTGTGATGATTCGTGTGGGCACAAATCCGGCAATAGACTTGCTCACTTTGCCCGATGGGATAATGAAAGGCTGTACCACAAGCTTTACATTTATTGACTTTAAGCGCTAACACTGACTGATGTTGGGGTTGCATAACCTTTACACTGACCGCCTCACGATCACAAGCATCTTCACACAAGTGACAACCTGTGCAGCGCTCGGCTAGCATTCGATAAGCAATGGCTACTTTAGAATCGGCATCTTGCTCCAGTTGCAAGGCTTCATGCGGGCATAAACGTACACAAGCATTGCAGCCATTGCAACGTATAGCATCAATAGAGGGTACATAAGGAAAAACAGGGTCTAAGTCTTGGTCCTGCTCAGCTTCCGGTAAGCGTATCGGCCATGGCTCTAAGGTAGCTTGCGTTGCTTGAGCGGCCTCCAGTTGTTCGAGCGTAGATTCACTCGCTAAGGTGATGGCTTTGCGCAGAAAATCGCGGCGTGCCACTGGCTCAACCGACTCTGGCTGAACCAAAGCTAAGGTTTTACGGTAATTTGACCAATTTTCAATAGTCAATTCGGCATGGCGCAAGGTGGTTTTGCCACGACTCGCTAATAAGGTATTTAAGCGCGCTACTTGCTCACGAAACACATCCTGTTGAGGATAGCGTGGACAGGTCTGGCAATGCGCACGGCAAGACAGCATTTGTACATAACCATCATTCCAGTAACCTAAAAGCTGCGCCATATTGATTGAATGAAGGCAGGGAATGATCCCCACATTTGATTGGCTGCCCGCAATAGCTTCGCAAGCGAACAATAAAGTTTTATGATTTTCGAGTTTGCGTAAAGCAGGGCGTAAATCGACTTCTAGGGCAGATTCGGGGCAAACACCAACGCACAAGCCGCAACCATCGCAGGCTTGTGTGTCAATTTTCAAGCTATCGTCATCCAGAATCCACGCATTGCGCGGACAACTATCCACACAACGCGTACAAGTCGAAACCTCACAGCGGCTATGCACACAACGCTCAGGAATGACCTCAGGAATAGTCCACTCTTGGCGTAATTGTTGAAACCAATTAGGCTTCACTACCATGTTTTACCAGCTCGGTGCTACACCCGGAACATAAGGCATTGGTTTGATCGGCGTAACCTGAACCCGACGACGCGCTTTAATTTCAACCTCAATTTCTTCATGACTGCGGCGTGGCGTTTCAAGAATATCGGCTAGATGATCGCGTACTTGCTCACCATATAAAGCCGTAAGCACAGCCAAGCTTGCATAAAACGGGGTTGCGCAACGCTGTGCGACGCGCCGCCCAAAGGGCAATAACCAGCGCAGCAGGTGTTCATCCATGAACCAAGCTGCTTCCTTCAGTAAAGCCAGTGGCTCATCCGTATTAGCGGCCTTTTCCAATAAAGCCGACACAAAAAGCAATTCATTAACGAGATGATCATCCGCCATAACACGCCAATTTGGCACCACTAAGTCATGCTTTTCATAACATTCGCGTACGTCAAACATTGGCTGTTGACAGATTAACTCTTCATCGTCAATCCACACCGATTCACTAGGATAGGAATGCAAACTCCCATTTAAATAAATCGATGCAAAGTCACAAGCCAAAGCATCAAACTCCTTACTCGGAATAGTTGGCTGCCATGACTTTAATAAGGTGCGCAATTGCTCAGCGACTGCTGGCGCATCCGCGTGCAATAAACTCAAGCCTAAACTATCGGGAAACTGTTGTGCTTGCAGCTCTTTTATACGCTCTTCCGTGAGCTCAACCGCATTCAAGTCCGCTAGCAGCCGTAAATCGGCTGCTGCAGCATGGCAAAATAAGGAAACTAAATTTGCCGTATCCGCCATTAGTTAGTTGCTCCTTGCGCGGGGCTTGCCTGTTGTGCAGGCGTTGCCGCTGTACCATTGTCAAAAGGTTTTACACCCTCTGGAACACCTTTACTGTGCGCTACGAAGACAATCGATGGATGCGTTAGCTCTGGATCAGCCATACTCTTTACCTGCCCAACAACAGTTTCATGCTCAGCACGGGCTTTAGTTTGGTAAGTGCCTGCGCGCAATTGGTCGATTGGACCAATGTCCAATACCCGCATCATGCACGCCATCACACAATAAGGCTTGCGTCCTGCATCAATCTCATCCACACACATATTGCACTTGGAAACAATATTTTGCTCTGGAATAAATTGTGGTGCACCAAACGGACAGGCAGCCTCACAGCGCCGACAACCGATACACAAAGTCGAATCGATATCGACAATCCCATCCTTAACACGCTTGTAGATAGCACCCGTTGGGCAAGTTGGCAAGCAACCTGGCTCAGCGCAGTGGTTACAAGACATATTCACCTTATAGGCATAGACCTCAGGATAAGTACCACCTTCAATATACATCACCCGACGGAAGCGTGGACCAGGCGGTAGACCATTCTTGTCCTTACAAGCAATTTCACAAGCACGGCAGCCGATACAGTCGACATTATTATGAATAAAGCCAAGCTGCATCTCAGGTTTTACGGGCGTATAAACCTCTTTCTTGCGGCGCTTGATCGCGTCGGTGATCTTTGCCCTATCGTTTTGAACGTTTTCATTAGCCATAAAACAGTCTCCTTAGGGAATCACAGATCGCGTCTAAACACGTGGCTACGTGCTGTTGCTAATTGATCCCAGCCCGGCTTATGCGCCAGATCGGTCTTTTTAACATTAACCAAAATTGTATTATAAGCAAATGCACCGGCTGGACTTGGTTCATCCAAGGTCAGCACATCGGCATTACCGGCACGGTCAATACCATTCTCATCCAGGTCAAGCCATGCCCCTTCATGTAACACCATGACCCCTGGCATACAACGCTCGGTGACATAGGCCGGAACGACCACTGTGCCACGGTCATTGAACACTTCAACGGTATCACCCGTTTTAATGCCTAGCTTTTTCGCATCAGAAGCATTAATCGTTACTTCCTGCTCATAAGTCTCACGCAGCCAACCGATATTGTTGAAGATCGAGTGTGTACGCCAACGTGGATGCGGTGTCACTAAATGGAAAGGATGTTTTTCCAACTTTTCTTTCGGACTACCTAAATATTCCCAAGGCTCAATCCATTTTGGAATAGCTGGAATATGATAACCATAAGCAGTCTTCGTCCAATCGTCATATTGCGCCAGTGAAGTCGAGAAAATCTCAATTTTGCCAGACGGCGTTTCCCACTTCACACCTTTCTCAATATTATCTTGGAAGGCTACATGCGGACGCTCTAATTTAAACTTATAGATACCATGCTTCTTAAACTCTTCCCACGACATCTCAACATGCTGATGATGTTGCACACCCTCCCACCACGCCACCAAATAGGCTTCATCCACAGGATCATCATTCACAAAATACTCGCGTGTCGCCCGTGGATTGTACTTTTTACCAAACGCATCACCACCGAGGCGATAGGCTAATTCGGTATAAATTTGGAAGTCGGTTTTACTTTCGCCCATTGGCTGAATAACCTTTGGACGGTGGATATAGTAGTGACCCTTATACCATGGCAAAGCAACGTCATGACGTTCAAAGTGCGTCGCAACTGGGAATAAAACGTCAGCATATAAACCAGAAGGGGTAATGGTTGAATCATTACAAACCACCAAATCCAGTTTCTTAATCGCTTGAATTTCTTTATTGATATTGGTGAGCTGGTTGAACCAGTCTGAACCTTGCCAGAAAATCCCACGAATATTCGGAATCACGCCATCGCCCGCTTTACCGCCCGGCCACAAACCAATTTCTTCGCGTTTTACATTGGGATAATTGAGTACACAATGCGCCCAACGATCTGATTTGATCGACTCATAGAACACATTCGCGTATTCATCATAAGGGTAAGCGACTGACTCAGAGTGCCAACCTTTACCGATACCCTCTGCGCAACCACCTAACACGCCGATATTGCCTGTCATGGCCTGTAAAGCCGCCGCCATACGATTATATTGTTCACCATAAGCATTACGCCCCGGCGCCCATGAGGCTTTCAAAGCCGCTGGCTTCGTAGTGGCATACATTTGCGCAAGCTTTTTAATATCGTCGGCAGATACACCGCAAATCTGTGATGCCCACTCTGGCGTTTTAGGCGTATTGTCGTACTTACCTAAAATATAATCTTTAAAGTTCTCTTGGCCTTGTGCCCAATCTGGCATGGTGCCAGCGTCCATCCCTTGAACGAACTTATTAATGAAGTCTTGGTCATGCCAATTATTCGCGAAGATGTGGTAAGCCATACCCGCCATCATCGCCGCATCCGTGTTCGGACGTACCGGAATCCACCACGCATCATAGGCTGCGGCTGAATCGGTATATTGCGGATCGACTAAGACAAACTTACAACCTTTTTGTTTCGCCATGCGCATGTAATAGAAAGTATTACCGCCGTGGAAGGTGTAAGCTGGGTTCCAACCCCACATAATGATCAATTTGGAATGTGCGAAGGTATCGTCTTCATTACCATCTTGAATCGTGCCAAACGTAATCCTTGAGCTGAACTTGGTTCCTTCATAAGAAGGAATCGACCAAGAGCTAGTACGGCAACCATACATACCCAAGAAACGACCCAATAAACCTTCAACTTGGTCAGATTTGTGCAGGACACCATAAGATGCGCCCGCATAAGATTGATCAAGCAAAGCGGTTGGGCCATACTTTTGCTTAATCTCTTCCATCTTTCCTGCAACGAGATCCAGCGCTGTATCCCAAGAGGCGCGCTTAAACTTACCTTCACCGCGTTCGCCAGTGCGAATCATCGGATATAGCAAGCGTTCTTGGGAATAAAGACGGGCACGGTATGAACGTCCACGCAAACAAGCACGGACTTGAGGCTCTTCAAAAGTATCTTTACCGAATTCACCACCAGCTTGATAACGCCCATCATCCGTAGAAAGACGTACGATAACATCACCTTTTTTATGGGCGATGAGCGCATGACGTGAACCGCAGTTGTGTGCACAACTGGTTACAACAGTTGTTAAGTCATTGTCACGTGGGTAAGGCCCATAAGCAAAAGCCTTAGCCTCTTTGGACTTTACGGTTAAACCACCTGCTGCAAGCGCTGCTGAACCCAAAGCCGAGGTTTTTAAGAAGCTGCGGCGATCCATTTTAAGAGCTGCCGCTAATTTATCTTGCCAACTTATAGTCATGATCTACCTCGTGCTCTACTGTGCTGTTTGCGTTGCGGGAGCAGCCGCAGCTTGTTGATCAGATGATTTATTGGCTTCAGGATTTTCAATTAAGAAGCGTAAATCTGATTCGGTGGGACGATCCTTTGCCCAATCTGGCGCTGGTGTAGCACCCGGCCATGCATGACGTGGGTAAGGATTGTTAATGCGATACCAAGAACGACCACCATGGCAACCAAAGCAAGAATCACTATTAGCAGCGCCTTCTTTTTCAATGGCGTCTGCTTTTAGGAAGTTCACTTGGTGACGTGTCGTACGAATAGCCGCATGACACAATAAACAATTGTTTTGAACGGAAGCACCACTTTCATGCCAAGGCCCTGTTAAGCCCATTTGTTGGTAAGGGAATTGACCGTGGCACATTAAGCAAACTTTGGGATCAACCATCTTACGCATGGTTAAACCAGCATCTTGCACATCGGCTGAGGTAAAATTCGTTTCTTCACGGACATTATTACCCTGATGGCAAGTTGCACAGCTCATATTCGCCACTTTATTAATGAAAGGTGCTGTTAAATGGCGTTGATGAAAGGTGAGCTGATCGCCTTGATAAGTATCTAAAGTCTGATACCACGCTAAGGTATTTACTTTTTGTAAACCCGCTGGAGAAGCATCACGTGTATTAGTGTTCAATACGTCCTGATGGCATTTCAAGCAAGTTTCATTGCTAGCTTTATAGATAGCTGGCTTTTGGTGAATAGGATGCCAACGTGCAGTTTCATAATCCAACTTGCTGACATCGATTGCATTCAATTGAGCAATAACATCATCCGCTTCTTTTTGTTGCTCTGGCGTCAGAAGCTTTTGCAAAGCCTCTGCGGGCTTCATGATTGCTACAGGCGCTGGTGCAGGCGTTGCTGCTGTTGCGGCCGGAGTCGTCGCTGTCGTAGCTGCTGCTGGCGCAGGTTGAGCGTTCATTAATTCTTCAGGCACATAAAATATAGGTGCTGAAGGATTGCTTGGTGCAACAACGGTCTCCGCTGCTGCTTGTACTTGTGGCACTATAGGGTCAGCAGCAGGTGAAATAGTATTAACCACTATCCCGCCAAGGACAGCTACCACACCCACCACTGCAAGTAATCCACCGGCAGCTAGCGACCCTAGCGCCCACTTTTCCTTACCTGAACTCATAAATATTCTGCTCGCCGCTTAAGATTAAGCCCTACAGGCAGGAGATCCCGCCTGTAGAACGTGATCGTTGATTAACGATCGGTTTGATTGACTACCAGAGTAAACTTACTGGGCTGGGCCTGATTGCCATACCCATGTTCCACCAGTGCCGCCCATACCCTCTTGTGGTTGCCATACCCAAGTACCACCAGCCATGCCACCCATGCCTGACATACCGCTCATTCCACCCATTCCGGACATGCCGCCCATGCCTGACATACCACTCATGCCACCCATTCCGGACATGCCGCTCAT
>NZ_AQVE01000004.1 GCF_000371925.1 Thiolinea disciformis DSM 14473
CGGTTGCCCACATTATGATAGTAAAGTTGAAAACTACGTTGGCAATCACGGCAGCGGTAACGCGGTTCACCACTACGCGCATAGCCGTGTTTGTAAATCGATGCACTTTGACAGTAGCGGCAGTCGACTGGTACGGTGGCCATACACACCTCTTCCTCAGATCAAATGCCTTTAACGATAAAGCTCCATCAAAGCGTTTTCAACTCCCTTAAATCACGACCAAAAAACGGATGGTGTAAAAACTAAAGCCACCGGAAGGTGGCTTTAGGAGTGAGACTCTTATAAGTCTTTCGGAATACGAATTTTCTGACCAGGGAAGATCTTATTTGGATCTTCAATGACTTCGCGATTCGCTTCAAACAAGATCGTGTGTTTTGCGCCATTGCCATAAGCATGTTCAGCAATTTTCCACAAGCTATCGCCTTTTTGGATGATGTAGTAGTTATCATCAGCATCATCAATCACAGCCGCTTGACCCGCAACCGTAACTTCTTCCGCTTTAACCTCTTTCACACCCATAGCATTGCCCGCCATTAAAACGGCTTTCTCCACAGCTGCTGGCGTAGCAGCATCGCCTTTAATCGTAGCCACGCCATCTTTCACTTCTACTTTTAAGTTAGAGACGCCAGGGTTATTGGTATTAATATGTTCTTGTAGTTTCTCAGATTGTTGTTCTGGTGGATCATCTTTGCCAAATAATTTTTTACCGATGTTTGCTGCAAAGCTAAACAGTCCCATTGCAATCTCCTCTTAAGCTAAAAAATATTTGCCTCAAAAACTGCGGCAACTTAGTAGTTGATTATAGTCGATCCATCAGATTTTGGTGACTACTACTCGCTACTAAGTCTGCCACACTTGGGCGAATGTTCAAGCTTAAGTCAAAAAAGTCCCATATTTAACCAAGCGATCCTGCCAATAAGACTTACGCAGATCGTCAAGACGGACTTTACGGCTTCCCGTGGCTGCATGAATCATTTTGCCATCACCGACATATATCCCTACATGGTTTACGGTCTTGCCGCTAGTCCGGAAGAAAATCATATCACCGGGCTTTAAGTCTTGACGGCGGATGGTGCGGCTAGCTTGGCTTTGTTCCCGTGCCGTACGTGGAATTTGCATATGAGCATTTCTGTGCGTGTATTTGGTTAGACCGCTACAATCGAAACCTTCGCGAGGTGAGTTGCCACCCCAGACGTAAGTTGTCCCTAATGCTTGATAAGCGGCTTGTACTAAAGCCATGCGTTCAGTGGATATACGGGCGCGTTGTTGCGGCTGGGCTTGGCGCGGTGGCATGACCTGTTGGGTGTAGCGCATAGCAGGCACCATGGCGACAGGGCGACGTTGTTGTCCCTGATTCGGTATCCCCCAATGTGGCTCATTTTGATAACGTTGCATCTGTTGATGCGCTTGTGGAGGTTGATAAGGTTGGATGTCAGGTGGGAGATTGACATCTTGCCGGTATGCATATTGTATTGGTTGCTGATAATTATTGCGCCTTGGTGCAGCTTGATAGTTTGCATGTTGAACGCGTACTCGCTGTTGTTGGTAAGGGTTCGCGGCTGGATAGCGAGGCGTGTGCGGTGCCGCTTGCTGATAATCGTCTGGGTAATAATCATTGGGTTCGGCACTGACTGTAGTGGCACTGACACTGCCAAGTGCTAATACAGCACCTTTAAGCCAGTTAGTAGTTATATAGCCCATTGTCTAGTCCTATTCGCTTATTTTTAGATTAGGGAATCAGTTATTTTTATTATTGTGCCCTATATAAAACGCAATTTAGCTTAATGCAAGAATAAGCTGATTAAATGAAAAACTTGGGCATAAAAAAACCAGCAATAAGCTGGTTTAATAGAAAACCGTTGTATTTTTACATCAGTGTCACAGTAGTATTAGTACCGATCACTTAACATTAATGTTATTAAAAGCGAGTGCCAGAACTACAATCTTCTTGGTAAAGCAGTGGTGGCAAATTCGCAATTTCATGAATAGTGCAAAGCGGGCCTTCTGGGAACAGTTTGTATAAGTGTTTGCGCCCGCCTTGTTCAGCAAATTCTTGGCACATCAAGGTTGCCAACGCACGTGCATTTTCACAGTCATCGCAGTGTTCATAAAAATCTAGAATAAATTCAATGACATTCCAATGATCTTGCGTGAGTTGAATACCGCGATGGTTAGCACGTTGCTTAATCAAAGCATAGTTCACGGGGGTTTTTAAATTAGGTAAAGGCGGGCGCATCATCGGTTCTGCGCGTGGGAACATTTCATCAATCGTGGCTGCATGTAACATAGCAAATACCTCATCAAACTTTATTTAGTGTTGCTCATATCTCCAAGGGGATATGTATTGATGCGATTATATCTAAAAGGTAATAGTAAGACTAGCTATCTCTGGCTTTTTCAAAGAGATATACGCGGTGTATCAAGTGCATGGCGAAAAAGAAGTAGGTATGACAAAATCTGTGCCACACTTCTTGACGAGCTGTCTGAGAGTTTGGGCTAGCTTAGCTTCAGTACCGCGATTTTTATTCGCTAACGAGAATGGATGGCAACATGGATGACAAGACAACTGAGATATACAAAAAATTAGATACTAATGTATATCTAACTGCTACGGATAAGCAGAATCTGAAAACGTTGTTGACGAGCTATCAGGAGCGTTTAACCGAGCGCGAGAGTTATTTGCAAGGTATTACCAGTGCACTCATTGAGAAAGATGGGCATGTACGGGTACGGGATGCGCGCATTGATGAGCGTGACGTGCGTCTTGAAAAATTAGGGCGTTTGCTATTAGAGAAAGATGAATTATTAGCGCGTCAGGAACGCGATTTAGCCGGTAAGGAAGAGTTATTACAGCAGCGCGATAAACTGTTAAGTGAAAAAGAGGGGCTGATAGCGCAACGTGATCAGACTTTGCAAGGGCGGGAAGAGCGCTTGCGGGTGCTAGAAAATAAAATCTTAAGCTATGAAAAGTTAATTCAGGAAAAGCAAACGCTCATTGAGCAACGCGATCGCGCGATGGAGGATAAAGACCGATCCTTATTGCGCTTTGACCAAGCCTTGCAATCGAAAGATAAGTTATTGCAAAGTCGCGATGAGACCCTTGCCAAGAAAGATCAGCAACTACTCGAGCATAATCAATTACTCCAAGAGCGTAACCGCCAGACCTTGGAGCACGAAAATCTTCTCAAAGAACGCGATCATCAATTAGCCAAACGTGATCAACATTTGATGGAGCGTGATCGGCATGTCGCCGAGCGTGATTTGCGGGTTGAGGAAATCCAAAAGCAAATTGCTGAGCGTAATCAAGCGTTAGCGTCGCATGAGATGCAAGTACAAGCGCGTGAAGGTTTATTAGCCGACAAAGAAAAGCTGATTTCAGAGCGTGATCAGCGGGTAGTGACCCAGCAAAAGCATATTGAGGCACGTGATTTAACAGTTTACGACCGTGATAAGCAAATTAAGGAGCGCGATGCGCAAATCCAAGAGCGTGATCGAACTATCGCAGAGCGTGATCAAGCCATTCAAACACGCGATGAGAAAACCTATCAGCATTTAGCGTCGATTGAGTCCTTAGAAAATCACATCAAAGAGCGTGATGCGCATCTTGCCGAACGCGACAATCAACTGAATTTACGCAATCAACGCATTCAGAAAACGGATGAGGAAGTAGCAGCACGTGATCAGTCGATTCGTCAGCGCGATAAAAGTGTGCAAGAACGCGATACGATTATTCAAGCACGCGACCAATCACTCAAAGAGCGCGATGCCAGTATTCAAGCCCGTGATAAACGTGTTAGTGAGCAAGCGTCTCAATTAAGCGAGCGTGATCAGCAATTACAGCAACGTGACCAACAATTGCAAACGCGTGATACTGTTATCAGTGAGCGCGATAAGCATATTCAAGAGCGTGATCAATCTTTAGAGCGTCTTAGCACACAATTACAAATGCGCGAAGTCACTTTGACTGAACGTGATAAGCGTTTAGGTGAGCGCGATCAAAGTTTAGTAGAGCGCGATAATGCTATCCAGACCCGTGATGCGAGCCTGCAAGCGCGTGATGCCACGATTCAGCAAAAAGATCAGGCACTGACAGAACGGGATCAGCAGCTTGAACAATTAAATGCCCATTTGCGTGATCGGGAAAAAACCTTAGGTGAACGCGATACAGAGCTGCAAGCACGGGATAGCCATGTACGCTTATTGCAAGAAGAAATACGTAAGCGTGATCAAAGTTTGGCAGAGCGCGAAGTCCAATTACAATTGCGCGATCAAGCGATTCAAGATCGGGATGAGATGTTACAGGTGCGTGATCAAGCCTTGGCGGAGCGCGATACCACCATTACCCAGCGCGATAGTGAGTTGGCGCAACGGAATCAAGATTTGCAACGCCAAGAGCAGATTGTCAAAGAGCGTGACGCAACTGTTGCGGAACGTGATCAATTAATGACACAGCGTGATGAGCAATTAGCCGAGCGAGATCGTCAAATCGCTGCGCGTGAAGTGGAAATTCGTGAGCGTGATCAAGCGATTAAATTACGCGATGCAGCACTCCAAGATCGCGATGAAACCATTATTGCGAAAGAAGCCCATATCCGACGTCGTGACGATAAGATTCAGGAACTAAGCTTATATATTCAGCACTTGGATGCGGAAATTAAGACCTTACGTGAGCATATGACCGTTCGTGATGAGCAAGTACGTCAGCGTGATTTGATTATTACCCATCGTGATCGCCAGCTCGACAAGCTTGACACCAGTGTAAGCAAATATGCGAATGGTGCACAGGGCTTATTCATGAAGGGCACCATTACCGGCTTAGTGAGTAGCTTCTTGTTTTTCTTGGGCTTAAAGTTACTGGATCTGGTCTAATTCAGGCTGCTTTACCCAATATGTGACAATCTGAGTAATTTAGTCAGATCTTTCATCATGAGTTTCGGCGCTAAAGCTGGGTTGAAGCTCATGATTAAATTCCCCAAGGGATCTACTAAATAAACGGTGTTGGCGGGTGCTGTGCTAGTGTGACGGATTTGTGCAGCTAAATCTTGTGAGCCATGACTGATTAAAATCGTCATATCCGGATGAGATTCCCACATTTTACTGTCTGCTTTGGCGATTTCAGGCGTTTTTACCACCGCCACACGTTGTACTCGATCCATATCTTTGCCTAAAGCAATGCGTATTTGGCGCGTATTATATAAGCTCTTACTACAGGCCTCGTCACAGGGCGCATCGAGTAAATGCACCAAAGTCCATTTAGTTTCTAAATTGCCCAAAGTCCATATTTGGTCGGTCAAGGTGGCTTGTTCGAATGCTGCTAAACGTCGGGCGGGCGTTATGAGGTCACCGTTGTTCGTACCAGCGTCGGGTAAAAAGGTGGGTGGAGCGGCTTTATACCAAACTGTTGCAATGAAGAGTGGCAGAAAGAACAAGGCAATAATGAGGATAAGCTTTTTCTGGCTAGCGTTGAGTGTTGAAGCTTGTTTTTCTGCCATTGCTTAAGCATCCAAGAAATGTTGACGGGCTTTAAAGCCTAACACAAACAAGGCTAAAGCCAAGCCAAACCATTGTAACGCATAGGCATAATGACGTTCTGGGGTCATCACGATGGGCTGCCAGATCCGAATTAGGCTATTAGGATGATTTTGATCCAGAACCAGCATTAAAGGTGAAAGTGGTGTTTGTAATTCCGCACTGAGCGCAGGCATATCGAGATACAATACGGTTTTAGGCCAAGTGTTTTGAGGCGTAAGTGTCTCACCTAAATGGAAGCCTTTTTTCGGCGCATATAAGATTCCGTGAGGCTCAAGGCTAGTGGGTAAGTTGGCTAAGGGCTTATGATCTTGCTGTGCCATCCAACCGCGATTAATCACTACTGTTTGACCACTAATGAGGCGAAAAGGGACTAAGACTTCATAACCAATTTGATTCTGATGGCTACGGTTTGCCAATAGGAATGAATGCTCATTCAACCAGTGCCCTTTTAGTTGTGCGGTTTGGTAAAGGAGTGGGCTAAAATCGTTAGGAATCTCACTAAGAGACTGATACGCTGAGCGTTGTTTGGCTTGTGTTTGAATGGTGGCTTTGGTGAAGCCGCGTTGCAACTGCCATACACTCAACGTTAGTAACAGCACCAACAGCACGCTAAATACGCTTAAGGCTATCAGCTTTTTTACACGCACGCGCGGAGTTCGCCCATGTTGTTATTCAAGTTAATTATTGTCTTACTACTCATTTTTGTAGTCGTTACCTTATTCACGGCGTTATATCAGCTTAATACTAGCACTAATGATTCACATAAAGTGGTAAAAACCTTGAGTGTGCGCATTGGAATGTCTTTGCTTATTTTCGTTTTATTATGGATTGGGTCGTATTTTGGCTTGCTGAAGCCGCATGGGTTATATGAAGGAAAGGGGGCTACGACACAAACTAGCCCCCAACACAATTAAAGCCAGTAAACAAACACAAACAAAATTAACCACACTACATCGACAAAGTGCCAATACCACGCGGCGGCCTCAAAGCCAAAATGATTGCTGGCGGTGAAGTGACCTTTCATCGAGCGCACCAGAATGACGGTCAACATAATTGCACCCAAGGTGACATGCATCCCATGGAAGCCAGTCAGTAGGTAGAAGGTCGAACCGTAGATGCCACTTTTTAGCGTCAGATTCATTTCATGATAAGCGTGGGAATATTCAATCATTTGTAAGCCAACGAACAAAAAGCCCAAGGCTACAGTCATGGCTAAGCCATAAATCAAGTTCTGACGATTGCCGATTTTTAAGGAATGGTGCGCCCACGTTACCGTGACACCTGAGGTTAATAAGATAATCGTATTGAGGGTGGGTAGACCCCACGCAGGCATGGCTTCAAATGAACCGCCCACATTCGCAGGGCCATTGGTAGGCCAAACTGCGCTAAAACTATTCCACAGCCATTCGTGAGTATTCGCCTCTTCACCGGCTCCACCGAGCCAAGGCACAGAGAGATGGCGTGCATAAAATAAAGCCCCAAAAAAGGCAGCAAAAAACATCACTTCCGAAAAGATAAACCAACTCATACCAATACGAAACGAGCGGTCTTCCCAACGGGTATAAGTGCGGCTTTCACTTTCACGGATAACCTCACCAAACCAGCCATAGAGCATATAAATAAGCGTAGCAATCCCCATAAACAAAAGGATGGTACCGCCTTGTTGATTAAGCATACGGATAATGCCTAGCACTAATAAGGCTAAGCCTACTGAGCCTATAAACGGCCAAATCGTCGAGCTGGGCACATAATAGTGCTGCGTGGTTGCGTGCTGTGTATTAGCCATAGGCTGCGCCTCCTTGGGTAAATCCTGTTGTTTTCTTTAAGGCTTTGTAAATAAGGTGTAAGACAAAGTAATCGTATCCACATCGTTGGGAACCGCATTATCAACCACAAAGGTCACCGGCATTTCGCGCGTTTCAAGGGCTTTAAATGCTTGTTCGGTAAAGCAAAAACATTCGGTTTTCTTAAAATGTGATGCTGCAGTGATAGGGGCAACACTCGGGATAGACTGGCTTACCAAGTCCTTATTCAGCTTATTGGTCGCGAAAAAGGTAGTGGTATACGTCTCGCCCGGATGAATCATCATCGAGGGTTGCGCAGGGTGAAAATCCCATGGGCCTTCATTATTGACACTGGAAGTAAACTCGACTTTGATGCTACGTGTTTTATCAATATTTAGTTGATTGGCTTCAGCGCTAGAAATCGCACCTGTTTTGCCATTTAAGCCAGTGACTTCACAAAACACGTTATACAAAGGAACCATCGCATAACCAAAACCAAACATAGCAATGGGAATTAAGAAAAGTTTAGTCACTAAAGGTGCTAAGCGTTGCTTACTCAAGGTTAGGCTCCTCCTTTTTGCAACACGCTATAAACAAAGAGGATGAGAATAACGATGACCAGCAGCACTAAAGCTATGACCGTGCGGCGAATGCTTTTATCTCGTTGTTCACTGGTCATCGTTGGCTCTGCTACTTAATGACAGGTTGTACAGAGAATGAGTGATAAGGTGGTGGCGAACTGAGTGTCCATTCCAAACCTTTTGCACCTTCCCAAACAATATCAGTGGCTTGTTTGCCTTTGCGAATAGTAGAAATCACAATATAGGCGAAAAGTAGCTGGCTGAAGCCAAAGCCGAAAGCACCAATACTAGAAATCATATTGAAGTCCGCAAATTGTACAGAATAGTCGGGAATGCGGCGGGGCATACCGGCTAAACCTAGGAAATGTTGTGGGAAAAATAGGATATTGACGAAAACAGCAGAAATCCAAAAATGAATGCGCCCTAATTTGTCGTTATACATATGGCCTGTCCATTTGGGTAGCCAGTAATAAACGGCTGCCATAATCGCAAAGACTGCACCCGGAACTAAGACATAATGGAAGTGTGCCACCACGAAATAAGTATCATGGTATTGAAAATCAACGGGTGTCATTGCCAACATGACACCGGAGAAGCCACCAATGGTGAACATCACCACAAATCCAATCGCAAACAACATCGGTGTTTCGAAAGTCATCGAGCCTTTCCACATAGTGGCCACCCAGTTAAAGACTTTTACGCCGGTAGGAACGGCAATCAACATAGTCGCGAACATAAAGAACAGCTCAGCTTCCACCGCTAAACCAACGGTAAACATATGGTGTGCCCAGACAATGAAGGATAAGAAGGCAATAGAGGCGGTAGCGTAAACCATGGAACTATAACCGAATAATGGCTTGCGCGCGAAGGTTGGAATGATCTGAGACACTATACCAAAGGCAGGCAAAATTAAGATATAAACTTCCGGATGACCAAAGAACCAGAAAATATGCTGGAACATCACGGGATCACCGCCACCCGCAGCACTGAAGAAGCTGGTACCGAAGTATTTGTCTGTCAGCAACATGGTTACCGCACCGGCTAAAACGGGCATGGTCGCGATTAAAAGGTAGGCGGTAATAAACCAAGTCCATACGAATAGCGGCATTTTCATATAGGTCATGCCAGGGGCACGCATATTCATAATGGTTGCGATAATATTAATCGAACCCATAATGGAAGAAATGCCAAGGAGGTGCACCGCAAAGATGAGCATCGGGAAGGAGGCGCCGGTTTGTAGTACCAAGGGCGGATACATCGTCCAGCCACCTGCGGGCGCGCCGCCATTCACGAATAAAGTAGAAATGAGAATGACCGAGGCGAAAGGCAAAATCCAGAAACTCCAGTTATTCATACGCGGTAAGGCCATATCGGGTGCTCCAATCATAATCGGAATCATCCAATTCGCTAAGCCTACAAAGGCTGGCATTACCGCAAGGAAGATCATTACCAAGGCGTGCATGGTTGTCATCTGATTGAAGAAATCAGGGTTAACCAATTGTAGGCCGGGTTTAAATAATTCAGCACGAATAATGAGTGCCATGAGACCACCGACGAAAAACATCAGCAGCGAAAAAAGTAGATAAAGTGTTCCTATATCTTTGTGATTGGTGGTCGTGATCCAACGCATCCCACTGTTTGGCGGGCCATGGTCATGGTCGTCATGATCAACGTGTACTGCTTGCGCATTCATACAATGTCCTCCAGAAATAAGTTCATCTGACGCGTACCATTAACGGGCCGCTTTAACATCGGCGGGTTGCAACATATCGCCAACACTATTGCCTAAACCGTTACGCTCAAAAGTAATAACAGCGGCAATGTCAGCATCACTTAATTGATTGCCAAATGCCTGCATCGCGGTATTCGCTTTGCCGTGCAAGACAATATCGAGGTGAGCTTTAATATCGCCAGTTGCAATTTTGCTACCTGTCATCGCAGGGAATACACCCGGAATACCTTGACCGCCGGCTTGGTGGCAGGCTGAACAAGTAGTGGCATAGACTTTGGAGCCTTTTTCAATGAGTTCTTCTTTAGTCCATTCTTTATTGCTGTCATTTTGCGCTGCGGCCATTGCGGTTTTTTGTTCAGTGACCCAGGTTTGGAAAGCGGCATCATCTAGGGCGACTACAGTAATGGGCATGTAGCCATGATCTTTGCCACATAACTCGACGCATTGACCACGGTATTCGCCGGGGGTTTTAATATTGAACCAAGTGTCATTGACGAAGCCCGGAATAGCATCTTTTTTGACCCCTAAGGCAGGCACTCCCCACGAGTGAATGACATCGTTCGAAGTGATTAACACACGAATTTTTTTACCCGCTGGAACCACTAAAGGGCTATCCACTTGGCGTAAATAGTGCTCAACACTGGCTGGGTCAATACCTGAATTTTTAACACCAGCCTTGCGACTCTTCGTATCTAAGCTACTGAAAAATTTGATACCTTCATTCGGATACTCATACTGCCATTTCCATTGGTAGGCAGTAATTTTGACCGTCAGTTCGGAGTTGCTAGAGTCCTCCATCTTGATCAAGGCTTGAGCTGCTGGGACAGCTAGGGAGAGCAGAATAATGACAGGCACCGCAGTCCAGATAATTTCGACTTTAGTACTTTCGTGGAAAGTAGCAGCTTGATGGCCTTTGTCTTTGCGGTGATGCAGAATTGAATAGAACATTGCGCCAAAGACGACAATACCAATAATGATGCACACCCATAGCGCCATCATATGAATGCCATAAATATCTTCACTTACCTCGGTGACCCCTGGGGTAAGATTCATTTGCCAATCGGCTTGTGCCTTGGCCGCTAGTAGCAGCGTGGCTAGTGTAGCTGTCCTTAGAAATCTCACCATAACCATGCTTCGGTTTCCTCCCAATCAAGGTAATACTTTCTTCTAGCGCGGCTCAGCTTTTTGCATGAGCGCTTATTAATAGCTAACTGCGTTTATCTTTTGCTGGAGCTTGTTTCGTATCGAAAGCGGCCATCTGCTCTAGGGTAGAACCGTAAGCACGGCCTAAACGCTTCAATTCGTCTAGTTCGTGCATAGAGGCCGGTTCACCCGAGGCTGCAATAGCCTTTTGCACTTTTTGCATTTTCTTAATCAGGTCTTGTAAATGCTTATTTAACTGTTGGTAAGTGTCAGTCATGACTAAACCCCTGAGGCTGCACTACTTAGTACCCATTGCACTAAGAGCCAAACGACGACCATAAACAAGACAGTGACAACAGCTCCAGCAATGAAAAAATGCCAAAATTTTCCGCTTTGAAAATCGCGTTCTAAATTACTGCGTTTTTGTACACCCGCTAAACCGGCTAAGGCGCTTTTAAACACTGTCCAACTGGTGACAGTTTCATTGGCTGGTGTAGTGGATTTCGGTGCTTTATCCATGGCTTTTAATCGCTATGCCCATTTGAGAAATAGGCTGAGATAATGATCCGCTAGCAAGAAGGCGAAGAGTGCTGTCAAGTAGAAAATCGAGTAGCCAAAGGTTTTCATCGCGTGCTGATCGCCTTTGCTACGATACAAAACCAAGGCGTGATACAGAAAGCCAGCGCCTAAGGCCGAGGCAGCTACCAAATACAATAACCCGCTCATAAACGTCAAATAAGGCAGTATGCTAATGATCACCAACAAAATGGTATAAAGCACGATCTGCAATTTAGTGAAGTCTACCCCATGGGTCACAGGCAACATCGGCAAGCCCGCCCGCGCATAGTCTTGTTTGCGCTTTATCGCCAATGGCCAGAAATGCGGCGGTGTCCAGACGAAGATAATCAAAAACAGTAGGAGCGCTTGTAGGTGTAATTCGCCGGTAATCGCTGTCCAGCCTAAAATCGGGGGAGCGGCTCCCGCAGCCCCACCAATCACGATATTTTGCGGGGTATTGCGCTTGAGGAATACAGTGTAAATAACTGCATAACCAATCATGGAGCTTAAGGTCAAAATGGCAGTGAGGGGGTTAACCAACAACACCAAGATGAGAGCAGATAAAGTGGCAAGGCTTAAGGCAAAGATGGTTACATGGCTAGCCTTTAATTCACCACTGGCCACAGGGCGTGCACGGGTGCGATCCATGTGCTGGTCTAGTTCGCGATCAATCACATGATTTAAGGCAGCGCCGGCGGCCGCCGCTAGGCCAATACCCACGAGGCCGAAGATAAGTTTATCAAAGGGAAGGAATCCCTCTGTGGACAGCAACATACCCACAAAGGCGGTGAAGAGAATCAGATAAACAACTTTGGGCTTGCAGCATTCGTAATAAGCGTGCAAGGAGTGATGCGCAACACGATCAACGATTTGAGTGCTCATGAATCTCCTCCTAATTGTGGTTGTTTTGCGTCAGTTATCGCTGCTCGTAACGCCTTAGCGAGATCACTACGCTCTTCTTGCGTTAAAAAGCTGGCTAACTCAATCCACGTACCTTGCATTCCCACCAACAAGCGCGAGCCGTGTAAGGGAGCATTTGTATTGGGTTTTAAATCTACCCTCACCCAATGCAAGGGAAAATTCCAGTGACGCGGAGCGTGAGCCTCTTCGTGATGAATGGTTAAACGATCTTGATCAATAACCACTCGCTCTCGAATTTGGTTGCGTTTGGCCACATAAGCAAACGCATACACGGCCAACAATAAATCTGCTCCTAAAAATGGCATGACTGGCCAAAAACCTTGTGCAGCTAGACCTAGCGCTATGAAACCCATCAAACCCGCCAACACCCACAAGAAGTTACGTCGACCAGTATGGCTGAGTGAACAATTAGGCTGAATCACAAATTCGCGAGGCATATGAGTTTTTCACTCCTGTTGGCTACGCGTTTGAGCTAGATCAATGAATTTATTCTAGGCATATGCTTTGCGTTTGGGCAATAGAATTATTTTTTTATTTTTAAAACTAAAGAAATTTTTTATTCTGTGCAAAGAAATCATCCCGCACTATTTGTCATCAAGGCCAATTTTGTCTATAAGCAAAGCTAAACACTTAGCGCGTTACTAGCAAAGAGGAGAGTGACCATGCAGTTTGGTAGTGTCTTGGAGTCGCGTTATCTGCGTTATGGTCTGTGGGTTTTGGTATTTGTGGCAGGCCTTGGCGTCGCATGGGGGACACGTCCAGTACAAGTTCGCCATTTGCAACTCATGACGTTAAATGGTGAGTCGCTGAGCATACCGAACCAGCAATTAACTTGGGTGAATTTTTGGTCTGTTTCTTGCGCCAGTTGTATGACCGAATTACCACTGCTTGAAAAAATGGCACAAGAATACCAAGGACGGGTTGCGGTGGTAGGTGTGGCTGCGGCGTATGATCCTCCTAATGCGATTGTCGAAACTAAAGAGCGCTTGGCGCTGACAATGCCCTTAGCCCTAGATTTAAATCGGGTCGCGGCGCGTTCTTTTCCCAACAATGATGTAGTTCCCACGCATTATCTCGTGAACGAAAAAGGGCATATTTTGCTGAGTTTGCGCGGTGAAGTGAGTGAAAAAACTATGCGCGATGCCCTTAAGCAGCATTTGTAATTTCCAACCGGAAGGCTAAAGTAAGATGCCCATACTGTATCGTCGTTTAATTTTTATTACCTTATTACTGACGGTCGTGGTGATTGTCCTAGGTGCTTATACGCGTCTTTCAGATGCAGGTTTGGGTTGCCCAGATTGGCCGGGCTGTTATGGGCATTTAACCGTGCCGGAGCAGGTGACTGATCCGCAATATGATCGGCCTTTAGAAGCTCGTAAGGCATGGATTGAAATGATTCATCGCTATGTCGCTAGCAGCTTAGGGCTATTAATCTTAGCGATTTTCTTTTTAACACTACGTCATAAACAACAACTTCATCAAAGCCTTGTTCTGCCTAGTTTGTTAGTGGTAGTGGTTATTTTTCAAGGTTTGTTGGGCATGTGGACGGTGACTAAATTACTCAGTCCGGTAGTCGTAACCGCGCATTTATTGGGTGGGTTGACAACCTTATCCTTGCTTTGGCTGTTATGGTTAAGCCAAGAACGCAAGGCTAAAGCGAATTATCAGCCGTTACAGACCCAAGCTTTTTCTGGCTTACGTGCCATGGCCTTAGTCGTATTATTATTGGTGATTGGGCAGATTTTTTTAGGCGGTTGGACTAGCACCCATTATGCCGCTGTCGCTTGCGGTGTCAGTTTCCCCGAATGTCATGGTGAGCTTTGGCCACCTGCCGATTTTGCTGAAGGCTTCTCAATTCATATGCAAGATAATGTCGACTATCAATATGGGATTCTTGGCAACCCTGCGCGCACCGCTATTCACCTTTCGCACCGTGCTGGCGCCTTAGTGGTTTTTCTAGTAGTGGGTGGTTTTTCCTTGTGGCTTTGGCTTAAACGACGGGTGTTAGTGGGTTTTTTACCCATTTGGATGATAGCGATGTTGTTGCTACAACTGAGTTTGGGGATTATGAATGTCGTATTGGCTTTGCCTTTAGGGGTGGCGGTAGCGCATACCGCAGGGGCGGCAATACTGTTATTGATGATGATAAAACTCAATGAGCAACTGGCTTATCCACCCATCGAGCTAGCAGCTCAGCGCTGAAATAAGGCACAATATTGACCTTCTCACTCTCCTGTAAAGGTTGATTCATGAACGATTTTCCAGCTAGTTATCCTTTTACCCGTATGCGCCGGATGCGGCGCGATGAATTTTCACGTCGTCTTATGCGTGAAAATCGTCTGAGTACTGAAGATTTGATTTATCCGGTATTTGTGATTGAAGGGCAAAATCGCCGTGAGACGGTCGCTTCTATGCCAGGGGTGGAGCGTAAGACCATTGATCTTTTGGTGCGTGAGGCAGAAGAGGTGGCAAGCCTAGGGGTGCCCATGATGGCCATATTTCCTGTAACGCCTTTGGATGTGAAATCAGAAAAAGCGGAAGCGGCATGGGATTCGAATGGCTTGGCGCAACGCGCTGTACGTGCCTTGAAGGCGGCCGTCCCCGATTTGGGCATCATGACTGATGTGGCCTTAGATCCTTTCACTTCCCATGGTCAAGATGGCTTGATGAATGCGCAAGGCTATATTGTCAACGATGAAACCGTGGATGTATTAGTGAAGCAAGCTGTATCCCATGCGGAAGCTGGTGCTGATGTGGTAGCACCTTCGGATATGATGGATGGTCGTATTGGGGCGATCCGAGCGGCTTTGGAGCAAAGTGGTCACCTAAATACCCGCATTATGGCTTATGCCGCTAAATATGCTTCTAGTTTTTATGGGCCGTTCCGTGATGCAGTGGGTTCAGCAGGAAATTTGGGATCGGGGAATAAATATAGTTACCAAATGGATCCAGCCAACTCGGATGAGGCCTTGTGGGAAGTCTCCTTAGACCTACAAGAAGGCGCGGATATGGTCATGGTTAAGCCGGGTATGCCATATTTAGATGTCGTGCGTCGTGTAAAAGATACCTTCAAAGCTCCAACCTATGTTTATCAAGTTAGCGGTGAATACGCTATGCTCAAAGCAGCTGGCCAGAACGGCTGGATCAATGAACAGGCTTGCGTCATGGAGGCTTTGTTGGGCATGAAACGTGCAGGTGCTGATGGAGTTTTAACCTATTTTGCCAAAGACGTGGCGCATTGGCTTAAACAGGCTTCATAAGCGCAAAAAACTCATTACACTATGCTCCATGGCGGCCAGCATTCAGCTACGGTTTGTTCGTGGCTGCAACAATGACACACTGCATGATTTTTGGGCTAATTGATAAAAAGTATGAGGCGTAACCCATGATCGAACTTATTAAGGCAGGTGGCTGGATGATGTATCCCATCATCTTGGCCTCTGTTATTGCTGTGGCGATTATTATTGAACGGTTTCTCGCCTTAAGGCGTAGCAAAGTTATTCCCCAAACTGCTATCGATCAAGCCAAGCAATTAGCTGCTTCCGGTCATGCCGATCCCCAAGCACTTGAGCAATTACGTGATGGCTCCATGATTGGTAAGGTATTAGCCGCCGGTTTGGCGAGTAGTAGTTTGCCGCGTCATATCATGAAAGAAAATGTGGAGGAAGCAGGGCGCCACATTGCGCATTATTTAGAACGTTATCTGCCTGCGTTGGCGACAATTGGGGCAATTTCCCCTCTCATGGGTTTACAAGGGACCGTGTTTGGGATGATTGGCTCGTTTCAACAGATCTCCAAAGCGGGTGTGAATGACCCCTCAGTGGTATCAGGCGGTATTGCCGAAGCTTTAATTACGACAGCAGCGGGTATTACGGTCGCTTTGTTAGCAGTCATTTTTCACCGCTATTTCAAAGCGCGTGTGGATAATTATGTTGTGCGTATGGAAGAGGAAGCCGTAAAGCTTATTGAGTTAGTGAATCAAGTTAATACGCGCCGTAGCGCTCCAACGCCACCCACGGCTATGCCTAGTGCTGCTGCGCAAGCACATGTACCCAGTGCGACTGCTGCGCAATCCTCAGCGAATGAACGCGCCGCTGCGGCTATTGCTGCTGCACGTCAGCGTATGAAGAGTGGCTAAATTATGAACTTTCGCCCTACTGGTAAATCCAGTTCTTATATGGAAGTTATTGATGTGACTTCGATGATTGACGTGGTATTTGTGATTTTGATTTTCTTTATGCTTACCACTACATTTAGTCACAACACTGCCCTTAAAGTCGCTTTGCCAACAGCAACGAATTCAGTGACCACCGCTGAAGAGCAAAAGTTAGAGCTCCTAATTGATGGGCAAGGGCGCTACTATGTGAATGGGCGTGAAGTACTGAATAATAAGCCTGAAACTTTATTTCAAGCCATGACGCAATTGCTGAATGAAATGGATAAAACGCCACCCTTAGTGATTTCAGCGGATGCAGGTGTTAATTATCAGTCTGTTGTGACCGCGATGGATATTGCTGGGCGTTTAGGCCTAACTCAGGTATCGTTAGCGACAACGCAGACGGAACGAAAAAAGCAGGAGTAGCATGGCGCAAGAGCGCGTAGCAGGCTGGCAGGTTTATCGTAGGCTCATCAGATATTCGATCGTTTATTGGCCTTATCTCGTCATAGCAGTAGTGGGTTTGATAGCGGGTGCGTTAATGCAACCGCTGTTTGCTTGGGTGATTGGCCCACTACTCGATAAAGCCATCTTACAGCGTGATCCAGTCGTCATTCAGTGGTTGCCCTTAGGTATTTTGGGTATTTTTTTCATCCGTGGCATTGCCATGTTTGTTTCCAGTTATTGCATGGCCTTGGTGGGACGTAGCGTCGTGCAAACGATACGTGGTGATGTATTCCGCCATTTATTACATTTACCGGTGGCATATTTTCAGCAACATCCTCCTGGAAAATTGCTCTCGCAACTTACCCATTATACTGACCAGTTAGCTAATGCGTCGACACGCGGCGTAACGGTTCTGATTCAAGAAACCGCGACCGTGATTGGTCTGTTAGGCTTAATGTTTTATCGAAGCTGGCAATTGTCGCTTGGCTTTCTACTCATTATTCCTTTAATTGTCTTGGTGATTTTGTATGCCACCAAGCGTTTGCGGCGTTTAAGCAAACGGGCGCAAAACTCGATGAGTGATGTCACGCAAATCGGCAATGAAGTAATTCGCGGTTATCGTGTAGCGCGGATTTTTGGTGGTGAGGCGTATGAAGCGCAGCGTTTTGAGGCGGTGAGCCGTCAGAATATGCAGCTTGAGATGAAGCGCCTAATGACCGAATTATTAAGTACGCCCTTGGTGCAGTTTTTAGTGGCAGTCGCTCTAGCGGCAATGGTGTATATCGCCACACGTCCTAGCACGCTGGATACACTTTCACCAGGGATTTTTATGTCTTTTATCTCTGCGATGATTTTTCTCTTAACACCGCTACGCAATCTTACCCAACTTAATGCGCAACTCCAAACGGCGATAGCCGCTGGCGAAAGTGTCTTCAAACTATTAGATGAACCTAGCGAGCCAGATCAAGGTCAGCTGCTACCGGAACGTGTCAGTGGGCGTGTAGTATTTGATCAAGTGGGTTTTAGTTATGAACAAACGGACAAGCCCGCCTTAAAAAATATTAGTTTCAGCGTAGAGGCGGGGCAAAAAATTGCTTTAGTAGGACGTTCGGGGAGCGGTAAAACGACTTTAGCTAATTTGTTAGTGCGTTTTTATGATTATCAGCAGGGAAATATCTATCTAGATGGAATGAAATTGCCCGATATTAAACTCAAAGCACTACGCCAACAGATGGCTTATGTGGGGCAAGACATTGTGCTGTTTAATGATACCGTGCGGAATAATATCGCTTATGGTGTTATGCAGTCAGCTTCTGAAGAGCGCATTCTGGCGGCAGCTAAAGCGGCTCACGCACTAGAGTTTATTGAACAATTACCCCAAGGTTTGAACACCGTCATTGGTGATAATGGCGTCATGCTATCGGGTGGACAACGTCAACGTTTAGCGATTGCGCGCGCGATTTTGGCGGATGCACCTATTTTGATTTTAGATGAAGCCACCTCAGCCCTAGATACCGAGTCTGAGCGTCAGATTAAGGCGGGTTTGGATCATTTATTGCGAGGCCGTACCACGTTTATGATTGCGCACCGTTTGTCGACCATTGAAAATGCGGATCGTATTGTAGTACTGGATGCTGGTGAAATGGTGGAGTCGGGTACACATACTGAGTTAATTAGGCTAAATGGCCACTATGCTAAATTATATGCTGCTCAATTTAACGAGCCATTAGCTGCATGAGCCAGTCTTCGCATTTAAAAATGCGTCTTATCCAATGGTTAGAGTCTGTGTGGTATGGCGAGAAACCGCTCGCTAAGCTCTGTTTAATGCCACTCAGTTACTTATTCTGTGCTGTGAGCCAATGGCGGCGTGAGTTACTACAAAGGCAACAACACCATTTGCGTGTGCCTGTGGTAGTCATTGGCAATCTGGCACTAGGGGGGACGGGTAAAACACCCCTGACCATTAAATTGGCACAACTCTTGACTCAGGCAGGTTATCAAGTGGGCTTGGTTAGTCGTGGTTATGGCGGTCATTTACCTGCAAAAGCCTTGCAGTTTGTGCAGCCCGATAGCGATCCCCATCAAGTAGGTGACGAAGCAATCCTGCTAGTGTTGCGCACCCAGTTGCCGCTTGTTATTGCGCGACAACGTACTAAAGCCATTGAGGGTTTATTAGCGCATTGTCCGTGTGATGTGGTGTTATCGGATGACGGTTTACAGCATTACCGCATGGCACGCGATTTAGAGATTATTGTGTTGGACGGTTTGCGCCGCTTGGGAAATGGAGCGTGTTTGCCAGCAGGACCTTTACGTGAGCCGCCTGAGCGTTTACAAGACTGCGATTTTATTATTACGAATGGTGAAGCGCGTCCGCAGGAATATGCGATGCAAGTGCAAGGGCAGTGCTTGCATAATAAGGATGGCGCACAGCAGGCTTTAACAGCCTTAGCGGGGCAAAGCGTGCATGTCGTGAGTGCTATTGGCAATCCGCAGCGTTTTCTGGCTTTATTGGATGCCGCGCAGATTTATTACCAAACCCATTTGCAGCTTTATCCCGACCATTATCTCTTTCAAAGCGCCGATGTGCAGTTTGATGATGCTTTGCCCGTTTTAATGACTGAAAAAGATTTTGTGAAATGTCGTGATTTTGCTGCTAAAAATCTATGGTATTTGTCAGTAGAAGCACAGCTTGATCTTGAGTTTGAGGAAGCGTTTTTAGATCGTGTTGCCGAGCTTGTGCGCAAAGCAAAAATTGCGCAAGAAAGTGGTGTGAGGCTGGATTCATAACGCCAAATAGCATACGCTTGCGCCCCAAATGAAGAGTGCTTAGCATCACAGTAATGCCATTCGACCACCAACGGAGGACTCCCCATGACCGCAACCCTCATTCGGCAAGAAGATTTAATTGCCAGTGTCGCCGATGCGTTACAGTTTATTTCTTATTACCACCCACAAGATTTCGTGGATGCTATGTATGCTGCATGGCAGCGTGAAGAGTCGCCAGCCGCTAAAGATGCCATTGCACAAATCTTAGTGAACTCACGCTTATGTGCTGAAGGTAAACGCCCGATTTGCCAAGATACTGGCATTGTGACGGTTTTCGTTAAAGTCGGTATGGATGTGCAGTGGGATGCTACGATGAGCGTGACCGATATGATTAACGAAGGCGTGCGCCGTGCTTATCTCTTGCCAGACAATGTGTTACGTGCATCCATTCTCGCTGATCCTGCGGGTGCGCGTAAAAATACCAAGGATAATACCCCAGCAGTTATTCATTATGAAATCGTAGCAGGCAATACGGTGTCCGTGGATGTCGCCGCTAAGGGTGGTGGCTCAGAAAATAAATCAAAAATGGTGATGCTCAATCCATCGGATAGTATTGTTGATTGGGTGCTGAAAACTGTTCCTACCATGGGGGCTGGCTGGTGTCCGCCGGGAATGTTGGGCATTGGTATTGGCGGGACAGCGGAAAAGGCTGCGGTAATGGCGAAAGAGGTCTTGATGGAGCCTATTGATATTCAAGAGCTCATCGCGCGTGGCCCGCAAAATCGTATTGAAGAATTGCGCATTGAGCTATATCACAAAGTAAATGAGCTAGGCATTGGCGCGCAAGGTTTAGGCGGTTTAACGACCGTGTTGGATGTGAAAATTATGGATTATCCAACCCATGCAGCTTCCTTGCCGGTATGTATGATTCCCAACTGTGCAGCAACACGTCATGCTCATTTTGTATTAGATGGCTCTGGTCCAGCATTCCAAACTGCACCGGATTTAGCGAGTTGGCCTGAATTGACGTATCAGCCCGGCCCGAGTGCACGTCGCGTCAATTTAGATACGGTAACACCCGAAGAAGTGAAAAGCTGGCAGCCCGGTGAAACGATTTTATTATCTGGTAAAATGCTGACAGGTCGTGATGCTGCTCATAAACGCATGGTCGATATGCTCAACAAAGGCGAAGCTTTGCCTGTGGATTTAAAAGGTCGCTTCATTTATTACGTAGGCCCCGTGGATCCGGTGCGCGATGAAGTAGTTGGTCCTGCAGGCCCTACCACCGCAACCCGTATGGATAAATTCACGCGCCAGATTTTGGAACAGACTGGTCTATTAGGCATGATTGGTAAATCGGAGCGTGGCCCAATAGCGATTGATGCTATTCGTGACTTTGGTGCGGTGTATCTGATGGCGGTGGGTGGTGCTGCTTACTTAGTATCTAAAGCGATCACTGGTGCAAAGGTATTGGCCTTCCCAGAGCTTGGCATGGAAGCAATTTATGAGTTTGAAGTCAAGGATATGCCAGTGACGGTTGCGGTCGATAGCCAAGGTATTTCGGTGCACAATACAGGGCCTGCTAAGTGGAAAGGCATTATTGAGCAAAAAATTTCAACCGAAGGATTAAAAAGCCTTTAAAAAAACCAGATGCGCCCTACAATGTGCATAAATGGTTTGATAGCTAGTTTCCCTTACTTGAAAGCAGTAAGGGGTTTTTTTGGGGAAGATTTTGAGCAGTTCACGTATTTATCGTATTTCCTTTGTCAATCAAGATAAAATTTTTGAGGTATTTGCCAAGCAGGTCTATGAGTCAGATTTGTATGGGTTTATTACTGTTGAAGAGTTAGTCTTTGGAACACAAAGTGAATTGGTGATTGACCCAGCGGAAGAACGTTTAAAAACCGAATTCGCTTCAGTCAATCGCACTTTTATCCCTATGCACTCCATTATTCGAATTGATGAAGTGGAAAAGCCCGGGATTAGTAAAGTTCATTCCCTCGATGGTTCGCGAGTGGGCAATGTTAGCCCATTTGCGCGTCCCTTAAGTTCTGGTGATAAGAAAAAAGATTGAAGCGCTGCGGTTTCTCGTTATCCTCTCTCTCAACAACTTCATCAATTGGGAGAGAATGATGTCTAAGTATTTAGCTCTTATAATAATTTTATTCGGCGTGGCTGCTTGCACGCCGCAGCCACCACGCTATCAATTAACCGCTCCCACGACTTTAGAGGGGCAGCAATGCGCTCAGCGCTGTGATGCTGCTTCGAATCTGTGTACGCAACAATGCAATGCCACACAAGCGGCCTGTCGTCTTAAAGCGGAGCGGCAAGCTAAATTGGAGTTACCAGCGCGTTTAGAGCTTTGGGATAGGGAAATAGCTGCTTGGGAGCGACGCGTACAGCGCTATGAAATAGAACTCAGTTTTTATGAAATGCGTCGTCGGCATTGGCAGATGATGCGAGATTTAGCGCGCCCGGATTGCCGTCGTGGTGATAGAGATTGTCATTCCGTGCGCCCTCGATTTCGGGATGATTGGCTAGATCGTCCTTTGTCTCCTGGTCCTGCCCCCAAACGTCCAAGCTTAGAAAGTGAGACCAATCGTATTCAAGCCTTAACCTGTCCGAGTGACTGTGCTTGCGCTGCGCAATTTCGTCAATGCTTCGTGACCTGTGGCGGGGGGGTAAAACCCTACTAATGCACTTGATTAATCAGCTCGCCTTGTTGCCATGCCGCAATAATAGTAGCGAGCTGATCAATTAAGGTTTGCCGTGCTGCCTGACTTGCCCAAGCAATATGGGGCGTAATAATCAGATTGGCTAACTGCGCTTGAATCAATGGCTCATGGAGAGCGGGTGGTTCAGTGCTTAAGACATCCAAAGCTGCTCCTGCGATCCACTGTTCGCGCAAGGCTTGAATCAAATCGTGCGGCTCCACTAACGCGCCACGTGCGGTATTAATGAGCCACGCACTAGGTTTCATTTGTTTTAAACGTTTTGCATTAATGAAGTGATGTGTTTCCGGTGTCAGTGGACAATGCAAACTTACAATATCGGCCTGAGCCAATAGCTCATCAAATTTTACACGACCTGAACGTACTAGGCTTATATCAGGGCGTTCGGCCACCAAGACCTTCAAGCCTACTGCTTCAGCGAGTTGTGCCGTCGCTTTTCCTAACGCGCCGTATCCAATAAGCCCTAAGGTTTTTCCCGCTAATTCAGTAATCGAATAATCAAGTAAGCAGAATTGCTGGCTTCTGGCCCAATCGCCCTGTGTTACCGCTTGCTGATACGCTGGAATTTGTCGGGCTAAAGCAAACATTAACCCCACCGTATGTTCCGCGACGGAGCGTGAAGCGTAATTACGGATATTAGTGACTGGAATGCCGTAGGCTTGTGCGGCTGCCACATCAATATTATTAGTGCCCGTTGCTGCGACACAAATCAACTTAATTTGCGGGTGCAAAGCATCGAATAGGGGCTTGTCGAGTACCACTTTATTGCTGATGAGGATATTGGCTTTCCCCACATGCTCGATACGTTGCTCCAAGGTGGTGTGTGCGTGAAGCATTAAGCTAGGGCAAGCTGCTTTCAATTTAGATAAATCAAGATCATCACGACTGGTGCTAGCAAAATCAAGAAAAACGGCTTGCGGCATCATTAATTGCTCCTAAATGCTTTGCCTGTTACCAAGCTGGGGGTGTAGCTTGAGCGAAACTTTGTTTATTATAACCACTCCTCTTTCCTTTCGGTTGTATGGATGGGTCATAAACTTCGGCGTTTGTTACAACAGGTACTTGTATTAGTCATTCCTCTTTTTGGCTACACCTTTTTTACTGATCGTGATTTTGCGCAGTGGCAGCTACAGTTTCGTCAATTAGCCCTGAATAATGGTATTCAAGCAGAAACTTTTGATTTGGCGTTTCGCGGTCTAACGCCTGACAGCAAGGTATTGCGTTTAGACGCGTATCAGCCCGAATTTAGCCGTACTACTTGGGAATATCTTGATAAAAGTGTGTCGGCGGATCGTCTGCGTATAGGCCAGCAAAAATGGCAAGAACATAGTGCATTATTAAAAAAAATTTCGAGTCGCTATGGAGTGCAGCAAGAATATTTGTTGGCTATTTGGGGGATGGAAAGTGGCTTTGGACAGCGCATGGGCAATTATTCCATCATGCGTTCTATGGCAACTTTGGCTTATGCCGGGCGTTACGAAAGGCGAGGCTTTTGGCAAGATCAATTATTAGCAGCCTTACGTATTTTACAAAAGAAAGATGTAACACTGTCCAGTTTAAGAGGATCGTGGGCAGGTGCGATTGGGCATACCCAATTCATGCCCTTAACCTTTGAGCGTTATGCGGTCGATTTTGATGGGGATGGTCAGCGCGATTTAGTCAATAGTCTCGCCGATGCCTTAGCTTCGACGGCCAATTATTTAGCGCAATCGGGCTGGAAGAAAGGCCAGGTTTGGGGAGAAGAGGTGACATTACCTACTGATTTTGATTGGGCACAAGCGGATCCAGTCAATTGGCAACCTTTGGCTTATTGGTCAGGGCAAGGCGTGCAATTGGTGAATGGTAATAGCTTGGCGGATTGGCGCGATGAGCTAGCCTTTATTTTATTACCCGCTGGTTATCGTGGGCCTGCTTTTTTGGCTTATCAAAATTTCAGAGCGTTATTAGAATATAACAATTCGGTCAATTATGCCTTAGCTGTGGGGACGTTAGGGGATCAGTTGCGTGGTGATCGGCCGGTAGTAGCGGAATGGCCGCGTTTTGAGCGGGATTTAAGTCGTTATGAAAAAGCGGAGTTGCAGGAATTATTGAGTGCGGTCGGTTATAGCACCGACGGCATTGATGGAAAAATTGGCGTCAATACACGTGCAGCCTTGCGACGTTGGCAGGCGGATGTCGGGCTACCTTCGGATGGTTACCCGACGTTTGATCAATTGCAATTATTACGTGAACAGACTGAAATTCCATTCACGTATTCGATACAAGAGGCTTCTGGCTAAATGGCTTTGCTGTATATAGCTTGAGCAGCACTCACAGCGACACCACGCTCAATCGGTGCTTTCATATCACTTAATACTGCATCCAGTGCGCCTAAACAATGCAGAACATTGGTCTGATTAGCGGCATAGCCCATTAAACCAATACGCCACACTTTGCCAGCTAATGCGCCTAAACCTGAACCGATTTCCAAATTGTAGTCGGACAACAAACGTGCTCGTACCGCAGCTTCATCGACACCTTCGGGTATGCTAATGAGATTTAACTGGGGTAAACGGTATTGTTCCTCAACCACTAATTGAATCCCCATAGCCTCTAAGCCAGCTTTGAGGGCGCTATGGTGATAAAAGTGGCGTGCCCATGCCTGCTCCAGACCTTCGTCTTGAAGCATGACTAACGATTCGTGCAGTGCATATAGGGTATTGACTGGTGCCGTATGGTGATAAGCGCGTTTAGTACCACCACCCCAATAACCCATAATCAGATTCATATCTAAAAACCAGCTTTGGACTTTGGTTTTTCGATTGCGGATCACGTCTACCGCGCGCGGGCTAAAGCTTACGGGCGATAAACCGGGGACACAGGATAGGCATTTTTGTGTGCCTGAATAAATGGCATCAATATTCCACGCGTCTACTTTTAATTCAATGCCCCCGAGTGCTGTCACCGCATCCACAATCACTAAACAGCCATGATCCTGCGCTAATTTTACTAAGGCTTGAGCATCCGAGCGCACCCCTGTTGAAGTCTCGGCAAACACAAAAGCCACGATCTTAGTATCGGGATGCGCTTTGAGGGCTTCGGCGACTTTATTGATATCAACCGGCTTACTCCAATCATCCGTCACCATAATCGCGGTCGCGCCACAACGTTCGACATTTTCTTTCATGCGGCCACCGAAGACACCATTTTGGCAGACAATCACCTTATCGCCCGGTTCGACGAGGTTGACGAAACAAGCTTCCATACCCGCAGAGCCAGGGGCAGAAATCGGCATGGTGAGTTCATTATTAGTCTGAAAAGCATATTGCAGCATAGTTTTGACTTGATCCATCATCTCGACGAATAAAGGATCAAGATGCCCTAAGGTTGGACGTGCCATTGCTTGTAACACGCGTGGGCTAACATCAGAGGGGCCTGGACCCATTAAAGTACGCTGTGGTGGATAAAAAGAAGAAACGCTCATTATTAACTCCTCGTAGCCATAAAATCAGGGGTTTGATCATACTATGATAATGCCAGACTGGTTATAGTACTGTTCGGTTATGCTGAGCTTTGGGTTTAGAGACATGACTGCTATAAACGTAGTTGGGTGCTATAGTTTATTAAAGCTTGGATGAAGTGATCAATGAAGGAGCATTTATGCAAACCCATATAATTTTGACCATCTTAGGGCCAGATCGTCCGGGTTTAGTCCAAGACTTGTCTGCCATTTTTACAGCGCATCAGGGCAATTGGACAGAAAGTCGCATGGTGCATTTGGGTGGGCAATTTGCGGGTTTATTGCAAGTGAGTTTGCCGAGCGATCAATTAATTGCACTCCAGCAGGCACTCGATAAGCTACAAACCAATGGCTTACAAGTATTGTTTGCTGAGTCAAAAAACAGCTTGGTACATGAAGACTCGGATTTATTGCATATCGAAGTATTGGGATTGGATCGCCCAGGGATTATTCGTGATATCACAGCGCAATTGGCGGCGTTAAAGGTAAACATTGAAGAGTTATTTACCGAGCAACGCACAGCGCCTATGTCGAGTGAATTATTATTTTTTGCAAGCCTGGTATTAAGTTTGCCCAAAGGGGTTTCTGCTGATCAGGTGAAAAAACAATTAGAAGATTTATCGGATCAGCTGATGGTGGATTTGAATTTTGATTAATGCACTTAACGTCCGCCGGAGATATCAAGTAAGGAGCCGGTCACATAAGAGGCTTTTTCAGAAAGTAGCCAAACAATAGCCTCTGCGACTTCCTGCGCTTCACCCCCACGCTGCATGGGAACAAGCGGTGCCAAACGCGCAATGCGTGTGGCTTCGCCGCCGCTGGCGTGAATATCAGTAGCTATTAAGCCGGGGCGTACCGCGTTTACACGAATGCCTTCTTGTGCTATTTCACGTGCCAAGCCGAGTGTAAAGGTGTCGATTGCACCTTTGGAGGCTGCATAATCCACATATTCATTAGC
Source organism: Thiolinea disciformis DSM 14473 (assembly GCF_000371925.1). Taxonomy (GTDB): domain Bacteria; phylum Pseudomonadota; class Gammaproteobacteria; order Thiotrichales; family Thiotrichaceae; genus Thiolinea; species Thiolinea disciformis. The sequence continues at coordinate 26,810 of NZ_AQVE01000004.1, forward strand.
TGAACCTAGGCGGCTTGCGGCTGAAGAGACATTGACAATAGCGCCACCTTGTCCACCGCGTTGCGTTGACATGCGTTTAATGGCTTCGCGTGCGCATAAGAAGGCGCTAGTGATATTCGTGCTTAAAATACGGTTTAAGCGCGCGGCATCCATATCCAGCACCCGCATTTGTTTTTCCAAAATACCAGCATTATTTACTAAACCCGCTAAGCGCCCGCCCACGTGATCAAGCTCAGCAAATAAGCGCACTACTTCAGTTTCCTGCGCTACATCCGCAGCAATAGCGAATGCTTTGCCGCCATTGGCGTGAATAGTGGTGACCACCTTTTGTGCAGCGGCATGATTGCGTAAATAATTCACACAAACCGTATAGCCTTGTTGAGCCGCTAATAAAGCGGTGGCAGCACCAATACCACGGCTCGCACCGGTAATTAAAACAATTTTTTCAATAGTCATGGATGAGGCTCAGGGGTTTGAAGTACAGCCAGCAATTGTTCGGTGATCTCCTTTGCAGAGGCCATTAAATCGACTGTGACAAAGCGAATCCAATGACCTTGGAGCTCAATATATTCATCTCGTATTTTGCCATAGGAGGGATAAAGCAACATAGCATTAGCATGGTCTGCGAGTGGATCTGGTTGGCCTGTTTGCGATTTTAAATAAGCATAAATTTGGTAAATATGCTTCTCGCTCAAAGTTTCGCGCCATTGATTAGCTTTCAGAATCTGGGTGAATTTGGTATCAATAATCCAGCGCTGTTGTTGGGCACGGTGTTCCAACATTATATCACTTTGCATCTGTGGCAAGATCGCAGTAATCCCCGCACTTTTTTGGCTGATTGGCCAGTTTAAACGTGCTTGGGTACTGACTTTCCAGCCCTGCGGAGTCAGTTTGGTACGATAAAATCCTGCCACCGCTTTCTCGTATAAATAACGGATTTTGCTTAAGTCACGTTCAGGGCGGACAAGGCTCTGTTTACCGGTTTCTTCGTTCGGGATCATGAAACTAAATAGTAGATGTGCGATTTCTGTCAGTTGCTGATCAGTCTTTTGGTGAACGGCAAAGTGTAGGGCACGAATCGTCGTTTCCTCTGGTTTTTCTGCGCTAACCCCTAAACGTCTTAATAGCTGAGCCTCATATTGGCAGCGTTGACGCAGCGCAGCTTGACTGACTAGGCGAGAGGCGGTCTCTAAGGCCGCCAGCCAATACGCATTAAGCGGGTTATCAACGGTTAATTCTTGGTAATGACAGGCGACTTGCCCACGCAGTAATAATTGTTGCGATGCTGTTTTTAGCGTATCAATGCGCCCACGTACCCGCGTTTCAATCCTAGACTGGGCTTGATAAGCGAGACCCAGCGGGCGTCTTAAACGCTGTTCCAGTAGGTGTAGGAATAATTCCGTGACTAAATCGGGGATTATTTCTGGGTTGTTTTCAATACTGCTGTCATCTTGTTCCAATAGAGGACTTAATTCAGCAGCATAGAGCATTAAGAGCCATAAATTTCTTATTGGAATAGTATTCATTTAATCTTCCAATAATTTTTTCCGAGCCTGTTGGATTTTATCAGGTTTATCAAACCAATATTCCTGTAATAGCGGTAATATCTCAGTTTCCACAATATCCTTAAACCAGCACTTTACGTCCTCGATTTTATAGTCAGGGCGCGGCGTGAAATAGCTATGCCCAATTTGAAAAGCACTCCCTAAGCTTTTATCTTGAGCAAGGGTTTGATTCAGCGCATCAATACCTTGCTCAATGTAATCAACCATTGTCTCAGTAAAATCTAGTTTAATTAAGTAGTTACGCCACGTTTGATTAAATTGAGGCTGTAAATCAATAAAAGCAAAACGGCGACGTAAGGCCAAATCCATTAAAGCTAAAGAGCGATCTGCCAGATTCATGGTTCCAATAATATACAAATTGGGTGGTAAATAAATTTTCTCATTATTTGTTTTACGGTAACTTAACTCTAAGGCTTCTTGAGGACTACGCTTATCTGCTTCTAATAAGGTGAGTAAGTCACCAAATAAATGCGCTGGATTGCCACGGTTGATTTCTTCAATAATTAATACATAATTATGCTCGGGGTCGGCTTGTGCAGCATGGGTAATAGTCAGCAGTGGGCCATCCACTAAGCTTAATTTACCATCGCTATCAGGGCGCCAGCCACGCACAAAATCCTCATAAGATAAATTAGGATGAAATTGTAGTATTTTTAAGTGGGCTTGGGATTTTGATCCAATCAGTGCAAAACCTAAGCGTTTAGCAAGCCATGTTTTTCCTGTACCTGGTGCTCCTTGCAGAACAAGGTTTTTCTTTTCTAGTAAACGCTGGAGAATTTTTTCTAATTGATTTTTTGGCAAAAAGCAGCCATCTGCTATAATTGAATCCAAAGTGTAACGCTCAATGGATGCTTCTAAGCCAGTTTTTACTTCTAAACTTGTTATATTTTTGAGATTCTCATTTGCTAAATAAGATTGTTCTAAAGTTTTATCTTGCCTCTCCCAAGCACTGTAAGATAGCTCAGTAAAGGAGTGCACTACAGCATTTTCTGAGGAGAAGTAATAGTTAATTTTCTTCTGGAGTTTTAAATAATTTTCGCCACTGATGCGCTTGTGCAAATTATCTAATTGAATCGAAAGACCTAATTGCTCTTGAATATAGGAACGTGAATTACTATCCAAGCTCGGATAAAAATCAGCGTTAAGCCAGTATAGGCCAATTGTAATACTCCAGCCTGCTGAGTAGATTTGTGTAGCTTGATTATAAGCAGTTATAAACGCTTGCTGTTGTTCAATCGAATCTTGTTGTTCAGTAAGCTTAATAGCCTGATCGAATAAATCCCATAGTGCATCAATATCGCCCACTTTACGGTGTATGGCGTAACCAAAGAGCCAAGACTTCTGATTATTCAAAATTGGCACACCATCATAATGTTCTGGAACAGTTATACTAACCCCTAAGAATTTTGCCAATTCACCCGCAATAAACTTTCGATTGGTTAGGCTAATACCGCGATTGAATGTGCCCATCACTGTAAAAGGGCAAATATCCTGTAACGGACCACGACTGCCATCAAGAAATTGATCCTGTAGTTTAGTTATAGGGGTTCGTTCAGTAAGTGAGTGTAAAAAAGCGATTAAAGACTCACGATTGTGGTAATGATTTAATAGAGCTTTGGCAATAGCTTTATAAAAGTTTACCCAGCTAAATAGCTCGTTAACTGAATTATTTTCCGAAATTGCATCTCGTTTATAATTGCTTTTGATAAACTGCTCATCTTCAGACATGCTAAGCACTCATTCTAAATGGGGGAGTCGCTAAGCCTAGCGTAAGGGCAGGGTAATGTTAAGGGATAGCGTGCCGCTGATTGGATGCAGCACGCTTGAACAGTCTATCGCTGCTTATTTCATGCGATTCCGAATGCTTTGCACATCACGCCCCGTGAGATTGGCTAACACACGTGCTTCTCTTTCTTGACGTTGGGGTAGCAAAGTTTTGAAATAACGTTCTGCTGCAGGACAAGTCGCATTGCCTTTAAAGGTATGGCGAATGATATAACGACCTTGGAAATTTTCTTGATTACCGGTTGCTTGAAACATTAAATCCTCAGGAAAGTTATTACGATCATAACGTACATGTAAGCGCGTAATATAAACATCTTGTGCACCACCTGAAGTATTAGGATTAGCGTTGGCCCAAGTAACCCCTAATTCTTTTAATTGCGTGGGAGTTAAAGGATCGGCTGCACAAGGATCACACCAATTCATATTCCACGCATATTCTAAAAATACGGCTTTGCCACGCTCATTATCGACAGAGCGGCGAAACATATCACGATAGAAATTGGCAAATTCCTTAGGGTTTTTAATATAAGCCGGAATATCAAAATCGCTAGGTAGTTTAACCGTGCGATAGTTAGTGGTTTCTACACGACCTTTTCGTGTTAAAGCATAGACAAATAACTCTTGTTTGCCTTGTGCATTGACAGTGCCTAAGCGAATCGGCAGCATAAACTTTTTGTGATTATAAGTAATGCGAATGGGGCGAAGTTTGGTATAGCCAGATTTATCAAACTCTTTCAGGTTGACCTTTGCGACAAAAAATTTCATGTCTTGCTTCAAATAGCTCCCTACAACGGGTTCAGCACCTTTGGGGAGTTTATACCCTTGCTCCGTCAACCAAGTAATTAAACCACCACTTTCTTTAGCAGAAAGTAATAAAATATCATATTCCGCAACTTTATATTGTGCCTCAATCTTAACACCTAATTCGGCTGCTCGTTGTCTCATGGGCGCTGGTCGAGGTGCTGCTGCTGAGGCCATCGGGCGCATAGGCCTTGGAAATACACGTGGTTGACAGGGATCGGAATCAAAATACTCCACTAAACGCGGCGCAGAATAAGCGTCTAATTGTTGCATAGTGGCATTATTCACTACGCTAATTTGCTGACGTTGAATAACACTAGGAACCGGCACAACCATGGCAAAATCTTTTGCCGCCCCTTTATAATCACTCGCCATAGTAACACTATTCGTATCTCCATCACGTACATAAGCCACTTGTGATGATTCATTAAACAAACCTGTATCGGCTTTTGCCACATAAAAGCCACAAAAGGCGCTGGCTTGTGTGGACATTCCTATTAATAGTAAAGCGGCAAGCTTGATGAAGATTTTTTTCATTGCGAACTCCTGATGGGCCAGTGGTAAAGCTCGCCCGATTTATAATAATTAATCAATGGAACAAAGGGTGAAGCGAAGGCTAGGGCGTATAAAAATGCGTTTGGGATAAACCAAGCAAACTGCAAATAAGCAGCTAACAGGGCAACGCCAGAGCCAAATAAACAACGCCCCGCTAAATGCTTGGGGGTAGTCATTGGATCAGAGAGCATAAAAAAGGTAAAAATTAGCAGTGCTCCGTTTTGTAGTTGATGAAAGGGTATTTGCCATGGATCACCTAACCATAGCGCACGTAATAAGAGTAAAGTGCTATAGGTAGCTAAAAATACTAAGCTACTTGCCATACGCTGGAAGCCTAAAATGACTACTAAACCCAATCCAGCTACTAATAAAAAAAGCCATAAGCCTTGCCCCCATTTCCCCACAGCCACCCAAGCAGAATCACTAAGTAATAAAACGATAACGATGCCAATATTAGAAGGATTGAAAATATGTCGCTCATTCCAGCGTAAAATAAACTTGCTAGCAATTGCTATAAAAGCAGCAAGCGCTAACCAAATCCAATGATTGGCATATAACAATAAGATTAAGGATAGGCTGGTATTAAAAGTACTTAAATATTGTTGCGGCAGGCGGTAAAAGGCTAGAAAAGTAGCTTGAACCAAAAACGTTGTTATGAGTATGGCTAGAATTTGTGTCGGGTAAAAAGGAAATTCTAAGCTAATCCAACCCCATGATAATAAGCTAGTTTGTACGATTAATTGATAATAGCGTGGATCAAAATAAGACAATCGTACTGGAACGTTCATAGTAGGGCAGCTTCATTAAGACAATAAGGCATAGTAGCGTAACGTACTCCCTTCTGATAAGGGTGTTTGCAGAATGTGTCTAGCTTAGTTAGTCTCAAGGTTTTAATCATAAAAGGCTGTCCATGAATCCAATTGTATTGACCAATTATACGGTGAAGTTTAGTAAGTATTACAGCTTGCCAGCTGTGAGCTGGTGGATTGAACCTTCACAACATTGGGTCATTTTAGGTGCAAATGGTTCCGGAAAATCAGCGTTAGCTGCCACTTTATATGGCGCAGGCGAGCCTATAGGGGGTACTTTGTGCGGTTTGCCAACCAAAGTAGCAGCAGTTTCGTTTGAAATCCAAGCTGCTTTAATTGAAGCCGAATTAAAAAAAGATGATGCCGATATTCTGGATGTGATTCCGGAGGGAACACCAGTACGTGAAATGTTGCAATTGCCCGAACAAGACCCAGCTTTACTAGAACGCGTATTAACACTTTTTGACTATCATCGTTTGTTAGATCAAGGCTTTCGTAAGCTCTCCACAGGTGAAACACGGAAATTATTATTAATTCGTGCCCTTTCTATTAAGCCAGACTTATTGATTTTGGATGAGCCTTTTGAGGGTTTGGATAAGGAATCTGTCGCAAACTTAAATAACTTACTTACTGAGCTTGCGCCGACCACACAAATAATTATGGTGTTAAATCGTTTTGATGAAATTCCAGACTTTATCACGCATTACGCCTATATGGAGCAAGATCAATTACGTCATCAAATTGTGAGAGACGATCCGCAAGCTGCGGCGGATATTCAACGCCTCGTTCATCTGAAAACCAGTGATTTAACCATTCCAGCAGCACCTACCCAGCATCGTCCACCCGCGTTAAATCCTGAGCAGCCGCTAGTGCGTTTACGGAAAGCATGTATTGCTTATGATGATAAAGTTATTTTTTCTGATTTGGATTGGACGATTGAACGCGGCCAGCATTGGCAGGTGACAGGGCCAAATGGGGCTGGTAAAACTTGCTTATTAAATTTAATAACAGGTGATCATCCTCAATGTTATACCAATGATATTTTTGTATTTGGTATGCAGCGTGGAAATGGTGAAAGTATTTGGCAGATTAAACAATATATTGGTTATGTATCTAGTGCGTTACAATGGGATTATCGCGTTAGTATTACGGTGCGTAACACTATTATTTCAGGATTTTATGATAGTATTGGGCTTTACCAAAAATATACGGAGCAAGAACGTCAGATTGCAGAGAAATGGTTAGCATTATTAGGCTTAAGTGAACGTGCTAATGAGTCTTTTAATCAACTGTCCTATGGTGAAAAACGCTTAGTCTTAATTGCTCGCGCGATGGTAAAACACCCTACTTTATTAATTTTAGATGAACCTTGTCTGGGCTTGGATGATTTAAATCGTCAATTAGTTTTAGCCTTACTTGAACGCATCTGTGTAGGTAGCGAAACCACGGTTTTATATGTGAATCACCATGCCAATGATGCTATTAAGGGGATTGAAAATTATCTAGCGTTGGGACGCTAGCTTTTTGAATAAACTCAAAGTTCAAGCCATATTTTTGTAAATAAACACGGAGCCGATGTGAGTCATTTTGGCTTGCGCGTTGTGTGCGGCTGATATTAAATAAGCAGCGCCCCGCGTCGGCAAGGGAGCGACTTTGGCGACAAATTTTGAGTACCTGAATCAATTGCATGCGATCAAATAAATCTAAATTTGCTAGAATTTCCTCCGAGCATAAACTTAGTAAAGATTCATCAGTCGTAGATTTTTTAACTTGGAAGCTGTCCCAATCATAACATAGGCGCTCTATTTCTAATTGTACTAGTTCTTCAGTAATGCGTCCGCCCTTAGCTAAAGTAGCCATACGTGTAATACTGGAGTTTAGATCGCGGAAATTAGCCCGCCATAAAGCTTTGGGTGAATGAGCGAATTTACTATATTGTGCACGTGCTGCTTGATTGAAACTGACTTTATGGCCGATTTTATGCGTGAATTGTTGTAGTTCATAATCGATATTCGGCTCTAAATCTTCTAAACGCTCTTTTAAGCTTGGAAGCTGATAAGTCCATAGATTGATCCGTGCTAATAAATCTTCGCGGAATTTACCTCGACGAACTTGCTCGAATAAATCACGATTCGTGCCTGCAATGAGTTGGAAGTCACTGTTAACCTCCTTATCACTCCCGAAAGGGGTGAATACTTTATCCTCAATGGCGCGTAATAACATGGCCTGTTCATCTAAGCCTAACTCACCAATCTCATCCAAAAACAATAAACCTTTATCCGCCTCGCGTAATAGGCCTGTGCGTGCCATCACAGCACCGGTAAATGCACCTTTTGTATGACCGAAAAGGGCGGACATGGCATTATCGCCGCGCAAAGTGGCGCAATTAACTTCAACCAGTCGCCCACTGACTTGACCACGCTGTTTTTTTAAATCAAAAATGCGTTTGGCTAATTGTGATTTTCCGACACCAGTTGCGCCAGTGAGAAAAATTGGGGCAGCAGATCGAATAGAAACTTGTTCTAATTGCTCAATTAAGTGGTTAAAGGCTTTATTGCGTGTTGCAATACCCCCTTTTAAATAATTGATACCTTCTTGTGCTTCTTTAGCAAAGCGTGAGGCAATTTGATCATAGCGTGATAAATCTAAATCAATAATTTGGTAAGTACCTTTAAGGCTACCTTTAGCGGGGGAGGTTTGAATTAATTTTGCGGGAATATAATTGGCTTCAGTCAATAAAAATAAGCAAATTTGCGCTACATGCGTACCCGTCGTGATGTGGACATAGTAATTATTTTGCTCAGGGTTAAATTCGTAGCTGCGAGCAAATTGATAAAGTTGATTATAAACCTGTTCAAAATCCCAGGGGTTTTCATAGGCAACCAGATAATTATGAATCAAGGCTGTCGGATTTTGGGTACGCATATCTTGCATAACCAGCTCCGCTAATGCTTGTTCTTGTATTTGATGCAACAACACAAACTCATTCACCTGAAAATTATCTTGCATCAGCAGGCTGACTGAAGGACGCCAATAATTCCAACGTTTCTTACCTAAGCCTTTTTGATCTAAGCGTGTGCCAAGAATGCCAATAACGATATTTTTCATGTTTTAGTGAGAGCATTGGGTTGTTAATTCTATACGGATACTGACAATCTTTATAAAATCAATCAAGTCTACTAAAGTCTACAGGGAGCTTATTTTACTCTATCGCCAATTCATCTTTAATGAGCCTTGTTCCTTCGGGTGTCCCATCGCTTGTCCATAACTCGCTAGGCTCATTTAGCGTAGACAACTTGGCTTTTACATTAAAATACAAGTTGTTTTCATGTGTTTTTACTAATTCTATCGATTGTTCTGCGCTAAATTTTTTAATCTGCTTGGGTTTTGAGTCATGATCAGCAATATACCAAAGGCTTAGCGCATTCTGTCCAGCGACTATAAATAGACCTTGGGATGTAGCCAGCATACGAACAAAATTGCCTAGTTCGGGTAGCTCATTGATGGGGATCAACTGTTTCTTGGGAATATCGATGCGTGCTAATTGATATACTTCTGGATAAGTGCTGCGTTGCTCTAGGCTATAAATATTTTGCTCACTTGCTGAGATTATATTCATCAATAGAGTCGGTGGGTTAAATTGATTACTGACCACTATGCTGTCGGCACTATGATGAGGTTTCCATAATAATGTGTGTTGAGAGTTGTTTTCACGCTGTACTGCATAGTTAGGTGCTAAGAGGTAAAGCAAGCCTTGTGGTCTTTCTAAAACAGCTATTAATGGTTGTGCTGTAGGAGAGTTATTTTTTAGAACGGTACGCGTTTGTCCGTTGTACCAATGTTCTAAGTGGTAGCTTTGTTCTTTAGGATAGTGTGCTAAATAAACACCCTGTCGGCTGGGAAATAGCCACACGTAACCTTGTTGAGCTTGAGTCAGTTTTTGGGCTTCGCCTTTTATAATTTGCCAAACACTGGTCGTTTCTTGGTGTTTAGTCAGGATATACAGCGCCGTATCATCTTTAGCTAGCGGATGGGCATTTCTCACTATTTCTTGTTCGGCGGGCAAGTTTTTGACTAATTGTGGGATAGGTTGCTTAGCCTGACTATTAATGTACCAGATTTGATTATTCAGGCGGTAATACCAATCAGAGCCTACCGCTTCAAGCTCTCCTAAATCACTGCTGGCGGCTGCGATATTAATGTCTTTGATTAACTGGCTTTGCTGCGGATTAGGCGTTACTAGCCATAATTCTTCGCCTGTATGCTCGTGATGATGCGGTATTAACCAAGTCGGCGTTGAGCCACTCAAACTCAAAGGGGGTTTTAAACTAGCACTAGGCCATTCGGAGTATTGCCAATGGGCGCGTAAGGGTTCATGACCTAGCATTTTTGTGCCAGCCCGTGTGCCGTCCGTTTGCCAGCGTTGTTTGGCACTTATAAACTGTAGGATGGCGCTAGGATTAGGTTCAGCAGGTCGTAATAGTTCAGGATCATCGAACTCACCTAATAATTCAGGTTTTTCTGGCTGCTTTGGTGAAAGACTCCATACTTGTGACCACGCACGTCCTTTGGGCGAAAAGCTAGGGAATACCAAATACTCACCGACTAAAACATAGGTATGAGTTTGGTCATCCCAACTATCACCGGCTCCCCCCGCGTATTGAGGGCTCAGCGCTTGCCATAATTTACGCGTTCCTTGCGCTGTTCCATCGCTGAGCCACAACTGTGCAGGCCGCACACCATCTTTGGTAAAGAAATACAAACGATCTGCGAAGCTAAACCACTCTGGCGGGGTTTGATATTCTGGATTGGGCATTGGCATAGTAGCGAGCAACTGCGTACTTTGCGTCGTTACATCACTGCACCATAAGGCCATGTCCATGTTTTCGTCCAGCCGATTTAGCCAGAAATAAACTTGGTTTTTATAAAACCATGCTTCGCCGAGACTGGTGGGTGTGCTTTTTTCTTGAGGGAAACTAAAGAGTTTTCGAGCTTGTTTTTTATCCGTGTCAAACTGCCATAAGCTCTGGCTCTGATCATTCATGTCGCTACTCAACCAGATTAGGTGGTGCGCTTCTGCCGCCATTAAGCTCACCGCTTCATGAGCGGGAAACTCGTGTAGTACTTCTGCCGCTTTAGGCGTGACGCGCCATAAGACATTTCCGGAGGGGCTTGCGGTTGCCTTACGTGTTTTGGGACTCAGAAAATACAAAGCTGTGTCAGTGTGGAGTATTGGGTTGGGATAAGCCAGAGCGTAATCGCTAGTTTTATCCTGAGGCATATCCGCGACTAAGTGTGTGCCTGAGCTGCTGCCATCACTACGCCATAATGCTAAGCCGTGTTGACCATCAGCTATCCAAAAATAAAGCTGATTTTCTAAGCGATAGAATGTGGGATTATCGATATTGGGTGCTGTATCAGAACCTGTCATAAAGCGCTTAATGACTTGAGTGCCACTAGGCGTTCCATCCGTGAGGGTGAGATTGAGTGAGTTGGGTTCATAGCTCCAAAACACTAAAGTATTCCCCAGCGTCTGAGCACTTTGTGCACCGAAACTTCGACCTTTAGGCATACTGCTCTTAGTGCCCGCTACTAAATCTTTAAGTAAGAAAGTGCCTTGAGCACTGCCATCGGTGCGCCAAACTTCTTGACCTGTTTCAGGGGTAAAGGCTGAAAAAATCCCAAGTGCGCCGATGCTGCCGAGTAGATAAGGATTAGAGCCAGCATTGGGTTTGGTGGTCAGAAAGGCATGGATGCGTGTGCCTTGCGTGGTGGAGTCACTCTGCCAAAGTTGCTTGCCATAGCTAGGATCAGAGCCTATGAAAAAAATCAGTGGTTTGTTTTCTGCTTGGAGAGCGGTATTCGAACAGGCATTTAGTAGTGTGCCCAAGATACAAAGTTTTGCGACTAAACTGCGCATACGCCCTCGTTTTTTCAGCCCGCTTGAGTTTAACTATAGCGCAGTTTAGGAGTCTATTTGGTGCTAAGCCAAACTTAGTTCACCCGCTAAAGCAGTGGGCATGAGGGCACGAATTTGAGGGATGGGCAGGTTCAACGCGAATAAATGATAAAGCTTGGTGATCGCAGCTTCCACCGTCATATCTAAACCACTGATGACACCCGCTTGAGTGAGTGCCGATCCTGCCGCATAGCGTCCTGGTTCGACACTACCATGAATACATTGGCTGATATTAACAATAATGACGCCGCGTTGATGGGCCTCATGGAGTGTTTCAAGAAAGCCTTCCAACTGTGTAGGTGCATTGCCAGAGCCAAACGTTTGTAAAATAACCCCCGCCACGGGTGGCGCTAAAAAGCGTTTCAGTTGTGCAACCGAAAAACCCGGATGCAAGCGAAGAATCACAACTTCTTTGGAGCTTGGCGTGACTATTTCAAAAAGCTCTTGCGCAGATTTGGGTAGTAAGGTACGGCGATTCAGTTGGAAATTGATATAGCGTTGCGGCTCGATGCTCTGACCCAAAGTAGGATAATTCGGAGTATCAAAAGCCGCTAAAGCTTGATTAGATAATTTGCTACAGCGATTGCCACGCAATAATGCGCCATTAAAATAAACGCAAACTTCATGAATGGCCTGTTCAGCAGCAATCATTAAAGCGCCGAAAAGATTAGGATAGGCATCGCTATCAGCTTCACCTAAGGGCAGTTGCGAGCCTGTGATGATGACCGGTTTGCGTAAACCTCTTAGCGCAAACGAGAGTGCAGAGGCTGTAAACGCAAGCGTGTCTGTACCATGAATCACCACAAAGCCATCATAATCGCCATAGTGACTCGCAATATCTTTGGCAATCGTATGCCAATCGTGTGGTTGTGCCATTGCGCTATCGATCAGCCGCTCATATTCGTGCAAATCCCACTGCGGCATACCCTTAACACCAGACTTGGGCAGTAGTTTTTGTAGGCGTAGCTTTAAACCACCTTGGGGTTGCAAACCTGAGCTAGATGGCATCATGCCAAAAGTACCGCCCGTGTAAGCCATATAAATCCGTCGTGTCATGCGCTTATTCCTTAGTCAAAGAGGATTATTCCGTTAATCTTCCACACAAATAGCATTATTCAGAATAGCACGAATTGTGTTTACCAAAAGTATGACGATGACTATATTGAGCATTAATAATAGAAAAATACCCAGCCAGAGAAAGAAGAAAGTCTGGGTTTTTTGATACATACTAAAAGTCGCTAGGGTAATCGCTGCAAGGGGGAAGGAATAAGCCCACCACGACAGACAGAAACGGAGACGTGCTAATAAATGTAATTGCGTGAATAATAAAAGTGTTAAAAATAAGCTGGCATAATATAAGCATAAAGCAAAAGCATCAAAGCTCTGTGTAAGCTGTAAATAAGCCATAAACCCAATTGCAGGCGGGGCTATCAGCATGAGTAGGCTGGTTATAAGGCGTGCGGCGGGTGGGGTATGAAAGAGTATTCGATAATAAACAATGCTGGATAAGATCACCCAAAACAAAAGACCAACACTGAAGTAGAACCAAGATATATAAACAAAACCAAGTGGCACCCCAGCAAAAGGAACTAACAAGTGGCCAAGCGCTGGAATAAACCAAGTTGCGCTTAGTTGTTGTGGCTGCAAATGTTTTTGCATCCATGCGTTAAGGACTACTAGGCTTAATAAGAGATGCAGACTGGTACCTATCATCCAAATCCACTTAGCCAGCACCGGTAAACTCGCTAGGAGTGAGAGACTAATCAGGAGTAAGCCGACTGAGATACACGGTAAAAAAGCCAAGTGCTGTGAATGATGGAGTTCGAGGCGTGCTGCTGCAGCGTGTCTTAGCCATTTCACGAGATAAAATGCACTAACTACGATGAAAATAAGCGGCGCAACGAATAGGAGTGCCTGATCAATCCAAACGGGCTGACCCATTAGAACAGCGGCCTTTTCCCAAGCGAGGGTCACACCTGCAATGCCGATAACCACCGAAAAGAAGGCGACTGGAAAAGAACTTAAGCTTGTCGAGACGTAGCTGACAGGCGTTTCAATGCTTTTCAGGGCGGGTGGGGCTGACATGAGCGATCCTCATCAAAGAAGACGTTTAGTATATCTGCCTTAAGTTCCGCGAAGCTTAGGAAATCCGCTCAACTGCGCAAAGTTTTGCGTAAGTAGCCCATAATTTCTTCGCGTGCTTCTGCAATGACTGAGTCACGATCCAATGAATCGAGAATTTGTTGCACGGTTTGTTTAGGGCCACTATCACCCCAGGATTTACCATTGGCTAACCATTTTTCAGCTACGCGCCCTACGACCAGTGTGCTGTACCAAGCCACCGCACCTTGGGTTGCAGCGGTGACAATGGTAGACAAGCCGCCGGTAGTGAGTTTCAAGGCTGTTGCGCCCACATGCAAGGCCCAAGTGGTTCCCATTAAAATGAGCAGTTGTCCAATAATGGTTTTGATGAGCTCACCTGCTTCGCTCGTGGTCATTGGCAAGCCGTAGAGACGCGATAAATGCACAATCATACTGCCATCAATCGCTGCAGCGGCGACTAAGTCGGCAAAGGGAATGGGATTAACTGCCACCGCCAAGCTTTTGGCAAGGCAGTACATATTGATGATGTCTTCGCCCATTTGATGCTTGACTGCTAGTATGCGCTTGCCGACTTCCTCGCTCAAATTACCTGCGAATAAAGAGGCATTTAAGGCGGCTAAGGTTTTGCCTTCGGCTTCCAAAATTTCCCATAAGCGTGTTTTTAAAGACAATATCTCGACCGGACGAACGCGCTCGGTCTCGTGTTCATTCCCATCATTATCCACCACAATAATCGTTTGGCGCGTTTCTTGTGCCGTGGTGAAGATAATATTCTCCGGGAGAATAATGCCCTGCGTGCGTTCTTTTAATACATCCAGTAATTGAGCTTTTTCTTTCGCGATATAACGATCCGCTTTATTGATCACTAGAATAGTAGGGCGATGAGTCTGTGCTACGATTTTGAGAGCGCGTAATTCGACATCGGTAATATCGCTATCAATCACAAATAATAATAAATCAGCGCGGCTGGCCACTTCGTGAGCGATGCGTTCGCGTTCTTCACCATCGACCTCATTAATACCGGGGGTATCAATCAGGTATAAACCACCGTCAGCGTATTCTTCCCACGCTTGCTGGTTGGAGGTTTTGGTCTCGCCATGGAGGACGCTCACACTAAAAGCTTCTTTACCGAGTAAGGCATTTAGGAGGGAGGATTTTCCGACACTGACACGGCCAAACACCGCAATATGAATATGCCCATGCTCTAGCTTATCCAACATGCCTTTGACTTGTGCATAATCATCTTTTAAGGCATCACGCACACTTTCAGGTACACGTTCATCCTCCAATAATTTGCGCAGGCTTTCGCTAGCAAGTTGGCGATGTTGCTCACCTAAAGCTAATGGGTCTTTAAGCTTTTCAGCATCATCACTGGCCGCTTGTATAGTCTCAGGGGTTTGACTCGCTGGTACTTGCGTCTTTTTGTCGGTATTGATCGACAACCAATCTGGCCAATGTTTTTGTACGCTCTTCCAAATTTCCACTTAACATCTCCCGAAAGGTCAGCGCTGCTGGAGCCGCCTTGAGTTCACCACGTTGTTCTAAAGTGAGTGCAACCGATTTACCCAAAGCATCGAAAATTAAACCATAGGCCAAAGCATGTACCAAGCCGCCCGCGACAGTACCAAGGCCGGGGAAAGCTTTTAAAGCATTACCAGCCACGGCCAGAATCAGCGGAATCGTTTTTTTCAATTGGCTTTGGCTAAAATCGAGAAACTTATCAATATCTAATTGGCGAATAGGCACGTCATACAATTTGCATAAATCATTGACCATGCGTGTACCAATCACGCCTTGAATCACCAAGTCCGTACCCGGCGCGATAGAGGCCATTGCCCCTAACATGGCATTGCGTGTGCCGCTACGTACAATTTTCTCGGCTTGTTCACGCCGAAAAACTGCACGGGATTCATCCAATTTGCGTTGCACTAAGGTGAATACACTGCTATCGCGTAATTGTTCCAACCATTCTACTTGGGTATCAATTTCATTTTGTACATAAGTCGCCAGCGCGGAAACATCAGTTTTACGCGGCCGCTGCATCGTTTCTTCGCGACCATCAGGATAAATCCTGACCACCTCTTCAACACCACCGGATTGAATGAATACCACTTCAGGTGCTAGTGACTTCCCTTGTTTATCTTGCGGAAAGCGGCTACGAATCCGCTCAGTGATTTGTTGCTGCTCGGTGTCGGTATAAAGATCGCTTTTATTAACCGCAATCACCATGGGCTTGCCAAGCGCGGCGAGTTCTTGAATGTCTTCAAATTGCGTACGCGTCAGGTCAGAATCCACCACATAAACGACCATTTGCGCCCGCACTGCTTCATCGAGTGCTAGTTCATCCAAACTACCAGCAACTTCATTACGCCCGGGGAGATCGGTTAATAATAAACGATCCTCAGAGCTGGTTTGCCAAACATAGTCCTTAATCTCACGTGTCGAACCGCCCCGCAGATTAATGTCGACCCCAGCCGTGGGTAATAGCGCTTTAATGATCGAGGATTTACCAGTACTCACATCGCCAAAAAAAGCGATATTGATCTGGCCGCTGGCCTTACGCTCTTCGAGTTTTTTAATTTCTTCCCGAAATTCGCTGGTATCCATACCCGCAGCTTCCACTTGTTGGATTTCTGCGGCCAAGGATTCAGCAGTAGCGGGTTTTTGATGTTGGGGCGTTGCAAGGCTGGTTTGACGTCCACCCCAGAGTAACTTAGCGATAAAGTAGACACTTGCAGCAATAAAGAGGCAAATTAGTGTGAGGTATAAATAGAATAAAATGGGATGCAGGTTTTGAAGGCGTTCCCACACATCTAAGGCACTATTAGTCGCGTAAAAAATAAAGAATAAAAAGGCTAGACTGCCAAGCAAGATGGCTCCAGCCAATATCCAGCGTAATTGATGAGTAACTTTCATGCCATGTCCATTCGCAGAAGTGTTTTAATGAAGTTAGCACAGCGCATACTAGATAGAAGAATTAGCTGCTATCACAGCCCTAGAATTTTACCAGTTTCCAGCCGGCTGGTTGTTGCGAACCATCAGATAAAAGGATTTTCTGATCGGCTGGAGTCTGATCATAGCGCGCTAGATTTTCTGCGGTTAGTGAGCCGAACGAGGTACGAAAAATAATATTTTTAGAGGGTAAGTTGGCTAAGTCCCCCAACAGTGCCTTATCTGTGCCCACAACAATATGTTTGTAGCGCGCTTTTTTATCAAAATCAGTAATCCACTCTAGCATAGCAGGGAATTTGTCGCGCATCGCATACGAGGTATCCGCGACAATTAAAATTTCCTTAGGATGTTGGCTTTGGTAATAATGTGTGCCGCCCCAGCCGATAAGGTGCAGCGCAATAAATAAGCCAAAAATCTTCAGAAATTTCATGCCTGTCCTTTACATTTCTGCATTTAATAAGTTGCCAATCCGATAAGCCGCTGAGGTTGTGCTTGCTTCAATATAGGCACCTTCAGCTAAATTCGACAGCGCTTTTAAGTGTTCAGAACTTAATTCATAAGCAATCGAATGAATTGGTATACCAGTAGCCTCTAAGGCGTTGCTTACCGTATTAAAATTAAGTCCCATATTAGTTTCGCCATCGGATAATAAGAAAATGACGCGCTTATAATCAGGATGTTGTTTGCCATACTCAGCCAATAAATTAGCGGCAACGACTACTGCATCATTAGTAGCTGTTTTTCCACCCGGTGCTAAACGCTCCACTGCACCATTAAATAAAGCTTTTTGTTGCACATCGAATTGGCGCACTTGTAAATCAACATTGACTGTATCACTGTAAGTGACTAAGCCTATCGAGTTAGTAGAGCTAATTAAATCAGAAGATTCAATTAAGGCTTGTTTTAAGTTTTTGATTCGCTCGCCTTCCATCGAACCGGAAACATCAGCAACAAATACTGCAGCAATAGGGCGACCGCCCGATTTTTTCTGCTTCCAGAGCTTCTGGGCTTGTCCAATAACGGAGCCATCTTGCAAGCTATAAGCATCCTTATAATCAGCTTGACCACCAAAACCAAAACGATCACTCAAGGCTTGTTGGCTTTTGATATAATTCGCAAATAAGGTTAATACTTCACGTTCGGCTGGATCGGCTTCAGGCGTAATATATAGTGGGCTATCATGGCGCACGCCAAACGGGATAAATTGATAATCATCCATGCCCGTGACATTAATCCATGATTGATATTCCATAACTAAAGCATCTAATACACCACTGCCGACTGCTGCATCGCGCATTTGCAAGGTATTTTGGGCTACAAAAGGTACACCGGCTTGAAAAGCCTCAAAAGCACTTGCCACATCGGGCGATAGCATTTGCGTTTGATCACCTTGAGCAAAAGCATTTAAAACCGTTAATAAGAAATTTAAGCCAGTACTCGATTGATAAGGGTTCGTATAACCCATAGCAAAACTGCCATTACTAACATTGGTTAAGAGTTTCGCAATATCTAATTTACCATTAGTAGTAATTTGATCGACTTTGGCTTTTTTGACTACGATGCCTGCGGTATTGGAAGCCGTAGCGGGTGCTAACGTTTCTACCCGCTGTCCATTAGCATTCAAATACAAACCCCATAAGGCATTGCTCGGCGAATACGCATCGGGTATATAGCGCCGCGCGAGAATAAATTGAGCCCCCAAGCCCGAGTCCATTTTACGCAAGCTAATTTGCGCTGTTTTGCCATTGCTAATGCGTTGATTCTGATTATTAAAAGCTTGTGCTAATTCAATATAAAAGCCATCACGGCCATTGCCTGCTTTTTCGGGAGAAGTAAAGATTTCTACGGCTTCGGTGTTAGCGCTATCACTTGCTTGAACCACAATCGGCGATTCATTAATATCCGGCAACATATTTAGCAGATTTGTTGGGGTGAGTTGGATATTCGCACGATACTGATTTTCGTTATATAACGGTTGAATATCTCTTTTTACAAAATTAGCAATTTCTTTTTCAGCCTCTTGGCGATTCAGGGTATTTTTGGTGCGGCCAACAGCGCTCACTGTGGTCCCATCAGTATTGCTTGTGCTGGGAATAAGATTCTTAAAGATAATATTGCCAATCACTATGGCAAAAATAGCAAAAACAATAATTCGAGTTATATTTTTCATCCGTTTTTACCTGATTGATTGGCAACTTGCGCCAAAGCGACTAAGCGTGCGAGCGTGTCAGTGCGCTCAAATTCACTGACTGAGCGCATATTGGCAAGTTCCACACTGGTTTTAGTGAGCGCGTCAAACAGCTCATTATTATCTTGTAGTAATTGTTGTAAACGATTGGCTTGTTCGGCATACATGGTTTCTTGTTCTTGGCTTTTTTGAGTATTGGCCCAATGACCACTGCGCCTATTACTTTCTAAACTGGACATACTGCGTGCCACAGCAACAACATCAGAGAGATTTTGAATGGCTTGTTTTTGTACCGTGCGGGCGGCGCCTAAATAACTTAAAGGGCTGGATTGTTTACCGGCGAAACGATTTTCAACCACGGCATGATAATCATCCAAAATTTCGCCTAAAGTATCGGCTTGACGAACGCCTTCATTCAAACCTAGCTCACGCAGGTCTTTTTGTAGTTCATCCAAGCGAAAGTGCAAGGTGCCATGTTCGCGCGCTTCCCGTTCTTGTAGCCAGATTTGATCATCTTGTAGTACAAATCCAAATAAACGATAGGCCAGCGGTACACTTAATGTCGCCAATACGGCGAGTATTGCATACGCAGCATTGAGCACTAAATTGCCTTGAAACCACCAAACAAAAGCACCCAGTAGTAAAACTGACACGAGCGCTGCAATTATGGAGTATTGTCTAATCATAAGCTAAAGTGTCTCATGGAACGGCAAAGCTGTCATCAAAGGCACACTCACTAGTGTTGGTTTGAAACCCTACTTATCTTAGCAAAATTAATAGCTTTTCAACGAGCTAGTTCTGTCCGAGTCAAGTTAGAAAAAATAGTAAAGTATTATTTTAAAAATAGAATCTAAGCTTCAGTGCTGTAGAAGAATAAGGCACTTATTCGAGTGCTCATGCTAATTGCTTAATTGTGTACAAACGGCCTAAGATAAGACAAAACCACAGTTTGGAGGAGCATAATGCAATTAACCCAAGATCAACTCGGCGCCGCTGTCATCGCCATGAAAGCTGAATTACGCAATAAAGGAGTGGATTATAAATCCGCGTTCGAGGGTTTTTCTGCCTCCATCAAGCAAGAAATCGACGAGATTAAAGCACTAGATGAGCAAGGTGCGAGCCTTGTGCCTGAGCTCGACTTTGCAGCGGTGGTGCAGGGCAATATAAATGACGAACAAAAAGCCTTGATTCATAAGCGTGGCTGTGTGGTCGTGCGCAATACTTTTTCACGTGAGTTGATTGACGATTGGAATCGGCGCATTGCTGATTATGTGAAGAAAAATGGCTATTACGAAACACCCGATAAAGGTTTAGATAAATACTTTTCTTCCTTGCAAAAGGGCAAGCCACAGATTTTGAGTGTGTATTGGTCGAAGCCGCAAATGGAGGCACGCCAGCATGAAAATTTGGCTTTATTGCGCAAGGCTTTGAATCGTTTGTGGCATTATGAACGGGATGGACAGCAAGAGTTTGATCCTGATCGGGAATGTTTGTATGCCGATCGTTTGCGCCAACGTGAGCCGGGTGATAATAGTTTGGGTTTGAAACCGCATATTGATGGCGGATCGGTAGAGCGTTGGCTGGATAAGCAAGGCTTTCATCAAGTGTATCGCCATTTATTAAATGGCAATTGGCAAGATTATGATCCTTTTGATGCAGCGTATCGCACCAAAACCGATGAAATTCCTTCGCCTGCGGTGTGCAGCATGTTTCGTACTTATCAAGGGTGGACAGCCTTAACGCCGCAAGGACCGAATGATGGTACTCTGCAATTAATTCCCAGCTCACGCGTAGTGCCGTGGATGTTTTTGCGTGCGTTACAAGAGGATGTGCCACCTGATGATTTGTGCGGTGCACAAGCCGGACGGGCACTTCAATGTGTGCCACAGTGGCATAGTTTAGTTTTAGAGGGCTTAGTCAGTATTCCCAAAATGAATCCGGGTGATACGATTTGGTGGCACCCTGATTTAGTGCATGCCGTTGAGGATGCACACCGTGGGACAGGTTACAGTAATGTGATTTATATTGGTGCAGCACCGTATTGTGATAAAAATGTGGCCTATTTAAAGAAGCAAGCCGAAGCCTTTAGAAAAGGTGAAAGTGCTCCTGATTTTGCGGCTGAGCATTATGAGTTGGCCTACCAAGATCGTGCGACCGAGTCTGATTTAACGGACTTAGGTAAAAAGCAAATGGGTTTACAGGCGTGGTAAAATAAACCCACCACAGGTTTCAGGCATAGACGGCCTGAAACTTTTACGCCGTTGAGACGGCGGAGTTTGGACTCGGTGCATTTTGGGTCAGGCTGAGGGCAGAAACTTCCATTTTTTCTAAACTAACATTGCCTACTATATTGGCAAATGCTGTATCCGCAGCATCTCGACCCGCGCTAATACGTACAAAGCCGCCGACTGGGGCGAGTTTGGTCGCATCGAATAAGTACCAATTTCCTCCTAAATAAGCTTCAAAAAAGCCGTGAAAATCGGGCGGTTGCAACTCGGGGGCATAGCCTGCTACATAGCGTGCTGGGATGCCTAATGCGCGACATAAAGCAATGCTTAAGTGTGCAAAATCCCGACAGACTCCCATGCCTTGTACTAATACATCACAAGCGCTGCTGGAGCCATGGGTAGAGCCAGAGACATAATCAATGTGATTAAACACCCAATCACAAATCGCACTGACCCGAGCATAACCCATTGGAAGATGCCCAAAGGTCTTGTACGCAAAGCGCCCTAAACGATCGGACTCGCAATACCGGCTAGGATTAAGATAGGGCAAAGCATCTGTGGGTAAATTCAAATAAGCCACTTCATCTAATTGGGGCGGCTGGTGAATAGTGTGACTCAATTCAATCGTAGCTGTGTAGTCTAACGTTAAGGTGCAAGGTTGTAGCGCAAAGCGAATACTGCGATTGGCTTCTTCGCCAGACATAAAACCTTCATAAGGAACTAAAGGGTTGATGATTAATTGTTCTTGTTGGATGGTTTGATGCGTATTTTGGGCGACAGCCACCGTAAAGATAAAACTGGCGGGTGATTCAACTTGGTAAGTCAAATGGCTAGCAACTTGAATGATACTCATCATAATTCCTTACGAAAAAGTAAGCGGCTCATCAACCTAGGTCAGGATTCAGAGGGGTGAGAATGTTAGGCAAATTTAGTGCCAATCACTACACCAGCACGTTTAGTATCATCAAGTCTAGTCTAAATCATGCAATCAGGTGTTTGAAAAGCAAACACCTGATAGAAAAATTAAAATTTAGGCAACGCTAGTCAAACGATTAATCACATCTTGCGTTAAACTGGTCAGGCTCAGATCCAGCTCGCCCCGACTATTACGTTTCATCGTTTGGGCAGCATCGCCAGCGCTCAATTTACCATCACCGTTCATATCGAGCACTTGCAAAACTTGCCCTGGAGGATCATTCACTAATGGAGCATTCAAAATACGAGTCAGTTGGTTTAATTGCTCTTTGGTTAAGGCAACCGCTCCATCTTTTACGATTTCCCCATTAGCGCGCTGATTAATAAAATTTATGCGTGGCGTATTGGTATTGTTGGAGTTTGGTCGATCATAAGGGGCGTTCCAATTATTACGCTGTGGTAAAGGATAATACGGTCTTTGACCATAAAAACCACGATTTAGACTATAAGGATTATAGTAAGAATTATAGTAAGGACGATTATAGCTGGGTAGGTAAGGTGGTAGATTTCTATAGCTATACGGGAAAGGTTCAGGCTGATAGCCGCCATAATAATAGGGCGATGGTGAGTAATAAGGGGAGGGTATATTGTAATTAGGCGTGTAAATCGGGTTGTAATAGGTAGATGGGTACATAAAAATCTCCTAGCAAGCAAATTAAGTCATAGTCCTGTGTAGCATAATCCCAACGTTTGTCTTTGCTATTTAGTAAGATTTAACCTTAAGCACTACAAAACTAGGATTAATGGCAGTGTTTGCGCGGCTAATGGCGAAGGCATTCGAGGTGTTAGCGATTGCTTAAACAAGCGGTCAAAATGTCTTGACAAAATGTTGTTTAAATGATCCAACTTGTCCATAAGCTTACCGTGCCTAAGGAAATTAAGGTTGAAAATACAACGATTTGCGAGGTGGCTTGTTCGAAGATTTGATAACGTAAGGCAACGACATGCGCTAAGGCACCTGTTGGCAAAGCGCTTAACAGAACAGCGGTTTGTAACCAGACCTTATCTTCCGTTTGCCACAGATAAAATGCTAGCCATGTCAAGGCAGGATGAATAAGCAATTTTACAGTAATAAGCCAGCTAATTTCGCTATAGTTTGCTTGACTGCGTTTAAAGGAAAGGCTAGCCCCTAAACAAAATAACGCAACCGGAATTGCAGCGGGTGCCAGCATATTCAAGCTAGTATTAATAACGTGAGGCAGTTTTAAGTTGAATGCCGAAGCCATTAATCCTAAGAATGTTGATAAAAAAATAGGATTGCGTAATAAAGAACGGTCGGCAATATTCCACGCTTGTTTTATAAAATGGCCCCGTTGGCGCTTGGCTTCAATCAATAATTGTGAACCTGCAATAATTAGAATATTGCCCGCCAGAATAATGCTAATGGTAGGAGCATGGCTCGATTCCCCCAATAAACCAAAAGTCAGTGGAATGCCCATATAAGCGAAATTAGCAAAAGATCCATTTACGCCCCGCAATACTAGCTCATCGTAGCTAGTGACTTTGAAAACGAAGCGGCTAATTACTAAAATTAGCGCGATGGTTAGCAGCACGGCGAAGCTGAAGGCTAGTAAGGCGGGGGCATTAAATAGATGCGCTAAAGGCTGGCGTGAGGCAGAATTGAATAATAAAGCTGGAACGGCAAAGTAATACACGAATTGATTCAACGCAGGCAGCATTTTGATGTCTAGCAAGGTGTGTCGCGCTACATGGCCACAAGCAATCAAAACGAAAAGCGGAATAATCGCTAATAAACTCTCAGTCACAATCTATCCTTATTTTAAAATCGGCAGCGGGCTATTTTCTTTAATACTTTCCATCACCACATAGGTTTTGGTGGATAGAATTGCGGGGTGATTGCCGAAGGTGCTACCCAAAAAATGACGATAATCTTTCATACTGCGAAAACGCGCTTTTACTAAATAATCAAAGCCTCCAGCAATCATGTGACACTCTTGAATTTGCTCAAGCTGTTGCACATAAAGGCTGAACTCATCAAATACATTGCGATTTGTACGATCCAAGGTAATTTCAATAAATGCCAGCAGCTGATACCCAAGCTTTTCAGGGTCTAATTGTGCCGTATAGCGGTGAATATAACCTTGTTCTTGTAAGCGTCTCACCCGTTCTAAGCAAGGTGTGGGTGATAGATTAACCAATTTGGCGAGCTCAGTGTTCGCTAATTTACTATTGCGTTGTAATTCACGGAGCAACTTGCGGTCAATCGCGTCTAGCATGTTAAAACTAGCATCAGATTTCATATTTTTGCAGAATGTTTAGCTGAAAAATCGCATGATTATAGTGAAAAATGCTAAAAATAACTTGTTAATCTTCCGCAATAAATTAGCCGCCGTTTGTTAGCCTAGGAGTTCGTCATGCCCACCGAAAAAAGTTTAACTGCTTTAGATATCCAGCGTGTTGTATTGAATGAGGCATGGTTTCGAACAGAAACTGAGGTGGTGTTGGAGCGCCTTAATCAGCATGGTTTAGATGAGGCTGCTCGCGCACGTATTCGGGCTTCGGCAACGGCGATAGTGAGTGAGTTGCGTACCAATCCTCATCCGAATTTGATGGAACGTTTTTTGGCGGAATATGGCCTTTCAAGCGATGAAGGCATTGCGTTGATGTGTTTGGCTGAGGCTTATTTGCGTGTTCCGGATACACCAACCTTGGATGCCTTGATTCGCGATAAAATTGGCGGTGTGAATTGGTCAAAACATAGTGATCATCAAGCCGATGGCTCACTTTTGGTGAATGCATCTACTTGGGCCTTAATGCTGACGGGTAAAATTTTTCGCGAGGATGAGCAAGAAACCAGCTCGGTGATCGGTGGTATTTTAAAGCGCTTGATTCAGCGCGTGGGTGAGCCGGTAGTGCGTACCGCCGTCAGTCAAGCGATGAAGGCTATGGGACAGCAGTTTGTACTGGGTCAAACCATCGAAGAGGCTTTTAGTAATGGTCAGAATTTAAGCGAAAAAGGTTATTTATTTTCTTTCGATATGTTAGGTGAGGCAGCGCGTACCGAAGCAGATGCGCGCCGTTATTTTCGCGCTTATTCAAAAGCGATTAGCGCGATTGCCGAACAAGCTAGTGAAACTTATGTGCATGATAATTCAGGTATTTCAGTCAAGCTTTCCGCCTTGCATCCGCGCTATGAAACGACTCAGCGTGAGCGGGTGATGAATGAGTTGGTGCCTCGTTTAGCGTCCTTAGCCATGCAGGCACGCAATGCGAATATTCCCTTCAATATTGATGCAGAAGAAGCCGAGCGTTTAGATTTGTCTCTGCAAGTGATTGAAGCGGTATTGCGAACCCCTGATTTTAAAGGCTGGGATGGTTTCGGTATTGTGGTGCAGGCTTATGCCAAGCATTGTTTGCCCGTGCTGGAATGGGTGAAGGACTTGGCGCAAAGTTTGAAGCGTAAAATTGCAGTGCGTCTGGTAAAGGGCGCGTATTGGGATGCAGAAATCAAACAGGCACAAGTACAGGGTTTACCTGCGTATCCTGTATTCACCCGCAAAACCTCTACAGACGTCTCCTATCTAGCCGGAGCACGCTTTCTATTAAATCATCGTGAAGATTTGTATCCGCAATTTGCGACCCACAATGCGCAAACTATTGCAGCGATTTTGGCAATGGCGGGTGAGGAGAAAGGCTTTGAATTGCAGCGTTTGCATGGGATGGGCGAAGCGTTACATGAATTAATCCGTGTTCAACAGGGCAAACGTACACGTATTTATGCACCGGTTGGCGAGCACGAGGATTTATTAGCTTACTTGGTACGTCGCCTACTAGAAAATGGTGCAAATTCTTCTTTCGTACACCAGTTGCTCAATGAAGACATTCCGGTTACCGACATTGTGCAAGACCCGATTAGTGTGACTGAAACCCTAGCCCAAGCAAATGCACTACCACACCCCAGCATTCCGCTACCAGAGCAATTATTTGCTAGCCAAGGTCGGCTCAATTCACAAGGGTTTAATGTCAATAATCCGCTTATGGCAGCGACGATTGAAGCGAACATTCAGGTGTTCCACACACACCGTTGGCAGGCTTATTCCATTATTGAAGGGGTTAAGCAAACAGGAACGAGCCAAGCGGTTTTCAATCCAGCCAACACTAATGATCAAGTGGGGACACTGATGACGGCTGCTGTTGAACAAGTTGAATTAGCCTTGCAAACAGCTTCCGCAGCTTTTACTACTTGGAATCAAACACCTGTCATTGAGCGTGCAAGTTTATTAGAAAAGATTGCGAATGTTTATGAGGCGCATACGCATGAATTGATTGCTTTATTAAGCCGTGAGGCTGGTAAAACACGCTGGGACGGAGTATTGGAAGTACGTGAAGCAGTGGATTTCCTGCGTTATTACGCAGCCGAAGCCCGAGCTAAACTCACGCATACACAAGGGCGTGGTGTATTTGTATGTATATCGCCGTGGAATTTTCCGTTGGCGATTTTTACGGGACAAATTGCAGCGACTTTAGTAGCGGGCAATACGGTCATTGCTAAACCGGCTGAGCAAACACCGCTTATTGCGACCCGCGCAGTGGAAATGATGTTAACAGCCGGTTTGCCTAGTACTGCGATTAGTTTATTACTCGGTGATGGTGCCACGGTGGGTGCCGCTTTGACACGTGATAAACGTATTGCAGGGGTTTGCTTTACTGGCTCAACCGACACTGCACATTTGATTGATAAAGCCATGGCTGAGCACGGGAATGCACAAGCACCTTTGATTGCGGAAACGGGTGGTTTAAATGCGATGATTGTGGATTCGACTGCTTTGCCAGAAGCAGCGGTGCGTGATGTGGTGAGCTCGGCTTTCCAAAGTGCCGGTCAGCGGTGTTCGGCCTTACGTGCCTTGTTCGTACAAAGTGATATTAAGGATAAAGTATTAAAGATGTTGCAGGGGGCGCTAAATGAACTGGTGATTGCTGACCCTTGGCTGGCGTCAACGGATATTGGCCCTGTCATTGATCAAGAAGCACAACAAACCATCAGTGCGCATATCGAAACATTTCGCACGAAAAGCCGCGTGTTATTTCAGCATCAACAAGCTAATCAATTGCAGGGTTTATTTGTCGCGCCCACTGTGATCGGTCTGGATCATTATGCGCAATTAGAACGCGAGATTTTTGGCCCTGTATTGCATGTGATTGCTTTTGAGGCCCATGAGCTGGATCAAGTGATTGAGGCGATTAATCACAGTGGCTATGGCTTAACCTTGGGCATTCATTCGCGCCTTGATGATCGTGTCGAAAAAATTACTGATACGGCGCGGATCGGTAATATGTATGTAAATCGCAATCAAATTGGAGCAGTCGTCGGTGTACAACCCTTTGGTGGCGAAGGTTTATCGGGTACTGGTCCAAAAGCAGGCGGGCCGCATTATTTGCAGCGTTTTGTGCAGCCTAGTGCTCCCGTAAGCTTAGCTAAGCTCAGTATCAATGCTGCACCCATGCTGCCACCTGTTAACGCCGCTGCCTTTGCTCAAGCAGCGCGCCAAGCACAATCAGATTGGGATAAGCAAATTAATCGCGCTGAGTTGCTTAAGCAGGCTTTGAAACTACTGCCTGCTGATTGGCAAGATCTCGTAAAGCCGCTAGTAGCCGAACAGAAGCAGCTATTTAGCTTGCGTCGCCTGCAAGGGCCAACCGGTGAAAGTGATCAATTACGTTTGCATGGGCGAGGTTTGGTGCTGTGTTTAGGTGCTAGTGATAGCGCGTTATTACTGCAAGTGATGCAAGCTTTATTAGCAGGGAATGCGGTCGTGATGCCTAGTGGTAAGCTAGCCAATCAACTATTGCCAGCCTTGTATCCAGTTCTCAGTAAAGACTTAATAGCAGCGCTTGATATGCCAGACGATATCAATGCGTTATTGGCAGCACTTCCATCGTTGGCGCTAGTAGCTATTGAAGGTGATTCCACTGTCACGACACCCCTGCGCCAAATGTTAGCGGCGCGCCAAGGTGTTCGTGTACAGCTAGCCCAGCTTGATGAAGGGATTGAGCGTTTTGTCACTGAGCGTGTCATCAGTATTGATACCACTGCGGCAGGTGGCAATGCTTCTTTGTTGACGATGGCAAGTTAGTTTAGTGTGCACATTGCATTATTTGCTTAGGCTAAAGCTTGCTTTGGCGGAGGCATAAGTGACCGTGAATCCGCCTACGACATTCAGAAAAGACATCAAGGTTAGGATCATGAAATAGCTATTGCTAGCCCAAGGTTCGGTGAGCCACATTATGATATAAACGACCAATACGACCGTTGAAATAACACGCTCAATAATGGAAAGATCACTTACACGAGTAGCTTTAAATGTCTCAAACGCGAGCGCGAGTAAGCCTGCCACAATGAGCCAATCCCCATAAGTGGGGCGCATGATGCCGCCTGAGGGCATGGCAATGGCGATAGGAACATAGTTCAAGTGGGCGGGGAAAAAGCCAATCCATTGCAACAATAAATAGCCTAGCAAAACAAAAGCGAATAAGGGGGTAATCGACATGGGGAACTTCCTCAAGCGTGGACAAAAGCTTGGATAGCTAGTTTGAAGAATGGTTCAGTTTGGTAAAATGGCAAGTATCATGTACCTATCTTATTGGGTTCAGAAAGGATTATTATCCTTAGCGGCTTGGTTATGGCAGCATGCGGTTTTTGACTGAATGGAATCGTTATGACTGAGCGCATTCGTAATATTGAACAAACTTTATTATCGGCCAATTGGTATAAGCTTTATAAATATAGTTTCGATTACCAAAAAACGGATGGCTCTTGGGAAAAACAACAGCGTGAGGTCTATGATCGAGGTAATGGGGCGACTATTTTATTGTATAACAACACTAAAAAGTCGGTCCTCTTGACGCGCCAATTTCGCTTGCCTACTTTTATTAATGGCAATGCAGATGGTTTATTAATCGAAACCTGTGCCGGATTGTTGGATGCTCATAATCCTGAGGACTGTATTCGCAAAGAAACGGAAGAGGAAACGGGCTATAAAATCAATCAGGTACAGAAAGTTTTTCAAGCTTATATGTCACCCGGTTCAGTGACCGAGATTATTCACTTTTTTATTGCCGAATATGCTGATGACATGAAAGTCAGTATGGGCGGCGGTTTGGCACAAGAACAAGAGCATATCGAAGTTTTAGAGCTGCACTTCGATGCCGCTTATCAGATGATTGCTAGCGGCGAAATTCGGGATGCTAAGACCATCATGCTACTGCAATACGCAAAATTACACGGTTTATGTGCTTAGGCTTTGCAATTGAAGGCGTGATCGCGAAAGAAACGGCGCTTTTGTTCTAGCTCGTTGTAGTCTTTGGCTTTATAACCCGCACGCATTTTGGCTTCGTATTCATCCACTTGCTGCACATAACAATCGCATTTTTCAGCACCTTGTTTTTTCGCACAGGGATCGTCGATTTTAGTAGCGGCATAGCCAGTGGCAATACTGGCCACTAATAGTAAGTAAACAATAATAGGAGCGCGCATAATTATTCTTATTATTTGGGGGATTAGAGTCCCTATCTTAAAACAATCGCTGCGCTTGGTGGAAATCGCGTAGACGAGCTGAGCTTCCGCCCAGCTCTTTGATTAAGCCTTAAACGCAGCCAGTGGGTTTTGGTAGACCACCATATTTTGAAATAGGTTTCATAGGGCCAGTATTCCAGAGCTTGAACAGGTCTTTTTGGTCTTGGTTAATGAATTTTGCAAATTTTCTAATGGGTGGCACCACCGCATGATCTTCATAATATTCACGCGCTTTGAGAATTTGCTTCCATTTCTCATCACTTAAATCGACACCATCTTCTGCGGCCATAGCACGTGCAATGTCGGGTGTCCAAGCATTTACGTTTAGTAAATAGCCGTCGCCATCACGTTCTGGAATCTCTACACTCATCATCTAGCCTCTGTCACTTGGAATGCTGAGTATTTTACTGGGTTATGGCTGGTGAACAAAACATCCAATAGAGATAGAGCCGTTGTTCCAAGTAAGCTTGAGTAGTTAATTCCCGTGTGGATAAGGATCCAATGACGCATGTTCTCTTTGTGTGTTCAAAAAATCGTTTGCGTAGCCCAACAGCGGAGCAAGTTTTTTCACAATGGTCGGGGATAGAAACTGACTCAGCTGGGCTGGATCATGGTGCTGATTTAGTGCTTTCTAGTGAGCAAGTAGAATGGGCTGAGCTGATTTTTGTCATGGAGGCCAAGCATCGCCAAAAGTTAAAAAAACAGTTTGGCGCTTATTTAAAAGCTAAAAAAGTCATTTGCCTGAATATTCCAGATGACTATAAGTTTATGCAGCCGGAGTTAATTCAGTTATTAGAAGAAAAAGTTAGTCCTTATTTGGCAACGGACTAGGGTAAAACTTAATGTGGTAAAGCGATAATTTTCTACTAAACTTCTCAGGTAAGTGAATTTAAAGTAAATTCACACTGGAGGGAGAAAATGAGTGTGTCGTTCAAAAGCCAAGTTTTAACTATCTTGTTGGCTTCAAGTACTTTATTCGTTGCAAGTACTTTGCCTAATTATACCGCTGCTGATGAAACCTGTATGTCGCCTTATATGGCTAAAATTACAGGGCAAGAAGATTTTGTCTATGTCTGGACACTAGGCGTCGAGGGTCTAGGGGATGGGCAGGATAAATTGGTCACCGTCGATGTCAACCCAAAATCCAGCACGTATGGCAAAGTCGTGCATACTTTGTCGGTGGGTGGTCGTAATGAGGCTCACCATTCAGGTTTCACGGATGACCGTAAGTTTCTTTGGGCTGGTGGGCTAGATACTAATAAGATATTTATTTTCGATGTGTCCACTGATCCCGCTAAACCTAGTCTAACCAAAGTGATTACTGATTTTACTGCGGTCAGTGGCGGTGTAGTGGGGCCTCATACTACCTATGCCTTACCCGGTCGAATGATGATCACGGGTTTGTCGAATAATAAGGATCATGGCGGACGCACAGCCTTGGTCGAGTACAATAATGATGGCTCGTATATCGGAACTTATTGGTTGCCGACCGAACAAGCCTTAGCGGGGGCGGTCAAAACGGGGCAGTATGCTGACGGTTATGGTTATGATTTGCGTGCGCTACCACGGCGTAATGCGATGTTTACATCCTCCTTTACGGGATGGTCAAATTACATGATGGATTTCGGCAAAATGCTGAATGATCCCGAGGCGATGAAGCGCTTCGGTAATACCGTAGTGGCTTGGGATTTACACGCTCGCCAACCTAAAAAAGTGTTTGATGTTCCCGGTGCACCCTTAGAAATTCGTTGTGCATGGCAGCCTAAACATGATTGGTGCGTGACCACCACGGCACTCACTTCAAAAATCTGGCTCATTCGTGAAGATGCTGAAAAAGGCTGGCAAGCGGTGGAAGTCGCGGATGTCGGTGATCCATCCAAAATTCCTTTGCCCGTCGATATTTCGATTACCGCCGATGATAGTGGTTTGTGGGTCAATACCTTTATGGATGGCAAAACCCGCTATTTCGATCTGAGTGATCCGATGAAGCCTAAACAAACTTACGAAACTCAGATTGGTAAACAGGTGAATATGGTGTCGCAAAGTTGGGATGGTAAGCGCTTGTATTACACCTCATCCTTGCTCGCGAATTGGGATAAGAAGGGGGATGATAATGAACAGTTTTTCAAAGCTTATGAATGGGATGGCAAGGAATTAGTACAGAAATTTGTGATTGATTTTACAGCCGAAAAGTTAGGTCGTGCGCATCAAATGCGTTTTGGGGCACGCTCGTTGTATGCCAAAGACCAAGTGATAGACCCGACCCACTTCGTTCAGCTTAAAGCACCCTAAGCGATGCGGTGTTTTCTACGTTTCCTGAAGGCTAAGCGTTACTTATTGCTAGTAACGCTGTTGCTTGGTATGAGCTTGCCAAGTCACAGTACTGAATTGGCGGTCGGCTATGGTGAACTACAGTATATCCCTCCTGCAGTGGGCTCTTACCAATTGCCCGTCTTGGGTCAGGCCGCTGAGGGGCAAGTCTTGGATGAGCAAGGGCAGGCGCAAAGCTTGCAGTCTATCTTACAGGGTAAATATAGCTTGCTCAGCTTTGTGTATAGTCATTGTAGTGATGTCAATGGTTGTCCCTTGGCGGCGCACGTGTTTTACAAAATTAAAGGGCTGATGCAGGAGCAGCCTGAGTTAGCGCAAAAGCTGCAATTAATTAGTTTAAGTTTTGATCCTGAGCGCGATACCCCAGACATTATGCGTTTGTATGGTGCTAATTTTAAATATGCGGGTCAGCAAGGGACTTGGCGCTTCTTAACTACACATTCTTTAGCAGAACTCAGCCCGATTTTGCAAGCATACCAGCAAGAAGTGCAACGCGAGGTTTCCCTAAATGGTCAGTCGACTGATTATGCCCATATGCTGCGCGTCTTTTTGATTGATCCTGAGTTGAGGATTCGCCAGATTTATAGCGTGGGTTTCTTGCACCCCGACTTGATTCTGAATGATCTCAAAACCTTGTGGATACCAGTAGCTCAACAAGTGCCTGTGCAGCCGGCAGTGAGTGAGTCCAGCAATATGGTGAAACCCAAGCAAAATTTGGATTTATTAGCGTTGGCGCAACAGCCGCCCTTGGGCTTGCCTCCCTTAATGCAAGAGACGCTAAAAGGCTTAACAACGGACAAAATCTTACTAGGGCAAAAGTTATTTTTTGATCGGCGTTTATCATTGAATAACACATTTTCTTGTGCCATGTGTCATATCCCTGAACAAGGGTTTACCAATAATGCAATGGCCACCGCCGTGGGTGTGGAAGGTCGCACTGTGCGCCGTAATGCGCCGAGTTTATTCAATGTCGCTTATAGCAAGCGCTTATTTCACGATGGGCGCGATACCCAGTTGGCGGAGCAAATTTGGTCGCCTTTATTGGCTGTAAATGAAATGGCGAATCCGTCTGTAGGGACTGTGTTAAATAAATTACGCAGCTTAGCGGATTATCAAGGGCGATTTGAGGCCATTTATGCCAGTAAACCAACCATGTCGAATCTCGGTGATGCGTTAGCGGCTTATCAACAGACTTTACTTTCAGCCAATTCAGCTTTTGATCGCTGGTATTTCGCTAAACAAGAACAGGCTTTGAGCATGGAGGCACAACAAGGTTTTCGTTTATTTACGGGCAAAGCTCATTGTGTCACCTGCCATCAAATCGCTGAAAAGTCGGCCTTATTCACTGATGATCAATTACATAATACGGGTATTGGTTATCGTGAGTCCTTAGGTTTACGGTCTGCTAAACAGCGTGTGGAAATAGCCAAGGGCGTATTTGTGGAGGTGGATCGGAGTATTATCGATCAGGTGAGTGAAAAATTACCGCAAGATTTAGGTTTGTACGAAATCACTCAAAATCCAGCGGATCGTTGGAAATATAAAACCCCGAGTCTGCGCAATATCGCGCTGACTGCGCCTTATATGCATAACGGTAGTATGTCCAGTTTGGCTGAGGTAGTGGCGTTTTATAATCAAGGTGGCATTGCAAATCCCAATCTCAGCACTGTGATTAAACCTTTACAGTTAAGCGCTGAAGAGCAGGGCTATTTAGTCGCCTTCTTACAGTCTTTAACTGGCAGTAATATTGCTGACCTCGTGGCCGATGCGGCGACAGCGCCTATTGGTGATCAGACTCAGCAAGATCCGAATTGGGCCAATCAACTCAGCCAACCGCTGCAAGGGGAAGCGCGATGAACTACTTCAAAGTGCTAGTCTTTAGCCTAATGTTGTTATGGACAACTAACAGTTGGAGCAAGCCTTTAGGGGGTGATTTCAGCTTAACAGATCAAGAGGGGCAACGTTTTCAATTAGAGCAGTTGCGTGGCAAAGTTGTATTGTTGTTTTTTGGTTTTACCCATTGCCCGAGCGTTTGCCCGGATAGCCTTGCGAAAATTAAAGTGGCTTTGCAAACAGCCCCTAAAGAGCAAGTTGCTGCGGTGTTTGTCAGTGTCGACCCAGAGCGCGATACGGTGGAGCGCATCCGAGCTTATATTGAGCCTTTTGGTGGTCAATTTACCGCCTTAACGGGGAGTGCTACTGAGTTACAACCCGTTTTAGAATCTTATCAAATTCGCGTTAAATCAATGAAGAAATCACCGAATGATCAAAAGTATATGATCGACCACACGGCGGATATTTATGTGCTAGATCGAATGGGGAAAATCGTGGGTTTAGTGCCTTATGGTTTGCCCACTGAACATTTACAAAAAGTACTCAGTGAACAAATAGAACCGTCGAAGCTTAGTGATGTGCTTGAGACTACGAATGCCCTAGTTGATTGGCGGGTAACGAATTTGCAGGGTGAGCCACAAACTTTAGCTCCTTTCAAAGGCAAGGCGATGGTGATTAATTTCTGGGCGAGTTGGTGTCCGCCATGTCGTGAAGAATTACCTTCTTTAAATCAAGCACAAGCCTTACTTAGAACTACCACTATTCAAATGCTAGCGGTTAATATTGGTGATAAACCTGCAGCGGCTCAACAATTTTTGGCGGATTACCCTATTAATTTTACCGTTTGGTTGGATGAAGATGCCACGAGTTTCAAAGCTTGGGCGCTCCAAGGATTACCAACAACACTGTTGATTCAAAGTGATGGCCTCGTGAAAGAGCGAATTGTCGGCGAACGTAATTGGAGCGACACAGCGTTATTAGAAAAAATACAAAGCTTAGAGCAGCCCTAGGGTTTTAACTAGGGCAAATTGGCAAATTAAAAAAATTATCAATCGCGCTCAATTCTGAAGCTAGTTTTATGACAATTTGATGGCTTTACCCGATTCATCAAATAAATGTATCTTTTCAGGCTTAGCGTAAGCACGGATGATTTGGCCTATGGGTAGTTGATGATCGCCTTGTTGTGCCATCGTAATGAGGTCATGGCCGGGCATAGAAAAATAAATATAGGTTATATCACCCATGCGCTCTACGGATTCAATTTGGCCTTCTATTGCTAAATCAGTTTCGGCGCCATATAAACTCAAATGTTCTGGTCGAATACCAAGGGTTAGTTGAGTGCCGTGTTTTAAATGTTGTTGAGTAGGGAGTGTTTGACCATTGGCTAAAGTAATAACATTAGTGTTATTGTCAGTAGACACACCAGCAACTAAAAAATTCATAGCTGGAGAGCCAATAAAACCTGCTACAAATTTATTTTGTGGTGCATTATAAAGCTCCATAGGTGCACCCACTTGCTCAATGTGTCCACCATTCATTACGACAATTTTATCGGCTAAGGTCATGGCTTCGACCTGATCATGAGTTACATAAATGGTAGTAGTATTCAAAACTTTTTGCAGGCGTGCAATCTCAATACGCATTTTTAAACGTAAAGCAGCATCAAGATTGGATAAAGGTTCGTCGAATAAAAATACTTTGGGATCACGCACAATTGCGCGTCCTATTGCAACACGTTGACGCTGGCCACCAGAAAGCTGCCCCGGCTTTCGGTCTAATAGACTATCTAATTGTAGTTTGCTAGCGACGTCTCGAATTTTCTGATCGATTTGCTGTTTATTTTGGCCATCGATTTTGAGCCCAAAAGCCATATTTTTATAAACCGACATATGCGGATAAAGCGCATAGGATTGAAATACCATGGCGATACCACGCTCACGCGGTGATAAATCATTCACAATGTGATCACCAATACGCATTTCGCCATCGCTAATAGTTTCTAAACCAGCAATGAGGCGTAATAGTGTCGATTTACCGCAGCCAGAAGGGCCTACAAATACCACGAATTCGCCATCTTGAATCTCAAGATCTAAATCATGCAGAACATGGACTTTGCCAAAGCGTTTATTAATTTTACGTAGGCTCAACGATGCCATAACAAGAGTCCTTTATTTCACAGCGCCAGCGGTTAAACCACGAATGAGTTGTTTCGAGAAAAATACATAAAGTAATAAAATGGGGATAACAGCCAAGGTTAAGGAGGCCAATACTGCATTCCAATCGGTAACAAATTGCCCAATAAATTGTTGAATACCGAGTGTTACTGTTCTTGTAGATTCACCCGGCGCTAATATCAACGGGAACCATAAATCATTCCAAATAGGAATCATGGAAAATACGGCAACCGTAGCAATTGCAGGGCGTGCTAAAGGCAGAATAATCGAGAAAAAGATTTGATATTCACTGACATCATCACAACGCGCCGCTTCTTTGAGTTCTTTAGGTATTTGTGACATATACTCATTTAAAATAAAAATGGCCATGGGTAATCCTTGAGCAATATATACTAAGATTAAAGCGGTACGCGTGTTGACTAAATTTAAGGCCACAACTATTTCTAGGATGCTAACTGTGCCTAAACGAATGGGAATCATAATCCCAATCGCCATAAACAGGCCCAGTAAGGTACGTCCTGTGAATTTATATTCACTCAAAGCCCAAGCGAGCATTGCGCCAAATAAAATAATAAAAAATAGTGAAACCACAGTTACTAATAAACTATTCCCGAAAAGTAATAAAAAATCAGCTTTTGATAGCACCTTCTCAAAGCCAATGGTGCTAAAGGTATCGGCATTCGGTAAGGCTAGTGGTGAATTAAAAATAGCTTTACGACTTTTGAAAGCATTTACCAATATAATAAATACTGGGAAAAGGGCAATAAACGTATAAGTCAGCAATACGATATGTACCGCTATCACATTAAAGGGTTGTTTGGCTTTAGCTAAAATCATCGTAAAACCTTAGAGCTGATAGCGATGAATACGGCGTTGCACGACATAAAAATATATCATTACGCCCATTAAGATAATCAGGAACATTACCGTAGCAACTGTCGCGCCCATGGTTGGGCTGCCGAGACTAGATTGTGCTCCAAAAAAGGTACGATAAAAATAAGAACCTAAAATGTCCGTGGAAAAATTGGGGCCAGCCAAAACGCCTTTTACAGCATAAATCAAATCGAAAGCATTAAAGTTACCAATGAAAGTTAAAATGGTAACCAGACCTAAAGTGGGTACGATCAGCGGTAATTTAATCTGCCAAAAAATCCGCATAGCTGAGGCACCATCGACACGCGCTGCATCAATCAGCTCATCAGGAATGGCAATCAAGGATGCATAGATTAACATCATCGGTACACCGACAAACTGCCACACCGAAATTAAGGCGAGGGTTAATAAAGCTGTGTGTTCTTGGCCAAGCCAAGGTTGAAACCAAGTGCCTAAGCCAATACTTTTTAGAAAATTAGGTGTGATTCCCCACAATGGACTGAGAATCAGTTGCCAAGTAAATCCAATTACTACAACAGATAATAGGGTAGGGATAAAAATTAAGGTGCGATACGTTTTTGCGCCGTGAAGGCCTTTTAAACTCAAGAGTGCAGCGAGCAATAAGCCAATAGGATTTTGCACTAGGACGTGTACTAAGAAAAATTTGAAATTATTCCAAAGGGCATTCCAAAAGCCTTCAGATAAATGAGGATCGCTGAGTAATTCTTGATAGTTAGCTAGCCCACTGAAAACACGCTCACCGCTCGATGCCTGTTTGAAAAGGCTTAAGAACATAGTATCCAGCAAAGGCCAAGCACTAAATAAGGTATAGATAATAAAACCGGGCAATATAAAAACAAGAATATGCCACGGGAAACGAGAACGGCTTGCCATGCACTTTCCTACGCTAATGTTATGCGATTATCTGAGCTATCCAGTTACTAGCTCAACACTAGGGAGCGCCATAAGCGACCGCTACCCAGCGTATGACGAAAAGCTAAGGTTATTTGGCTAAGATTTCTTGAACTTTAGCTGCAGCTTCTGCTGGTTTAGCTGTGCCATTCACCACTGATTGACCTGCATTCCAGAAAGCGGCTTCTAAATCGTCTTTACCACGATTCAGAATTTGCGCATTTAAGCGAATCGTTGATTTACAATCTTTACGCCAACTGACCATTTCAGCCGCTACTGGATCTTCAATTTTGATGTCGTGATTAGCTAAGGGGAAGAAACCTGTGACTTTATTGGCATAAAGCTCAGCAAATTCCTTAGAGGCTAACCAATTTAAGAATACTTTAGCATCAGCTTGGTTTTTACTGGCAGGATTCATGCCCATAGCCATATCATTGTGGTCACTGATATAGCATTGATCACCTGCTTTAGCGACAGGCGCTTTGAACGCTCCCATTTTGAATTCAGCATCTTTATTAAAGAAAGCAATATCCCAGCTACCGGCTGGATAAATCGCTGCTTTGCCTAACGAGAATAAGTTTTGAGAGTCGCCATACGTTTGAGCTTTATAACCTTCGCCCATATAAGGCGCCCATTTTGCCATTTGCTCATAAGGTGCAACAAATTGCGCGTCGGTTAGTTTGGCATCTTTAGTGACTAAGGCTTTACGACCTTCTTCACCCTTCCAGTAATTTGGGCCAATGCTGGTATAAACCACTTGGTGCATTTCCCAACCATCATTTGTACCTAAAGCAAGGGGAGTGATACCTTCACCCTTAGTTTTGATAGTTTCTAGTAGTTTAAAGAATTCCTCCTCAGTCGCTGGTGGCTTGAGCCCTAACTTATCGAAGATATCTTTGTTATACAGGAAACCATGGATAACGGAAGCCATAGGTACGCAGAAGGTGGATTTACCGTCATCGGTGCTCCAAGCACTTTTTGCCACGTCACTATAGTTTTTCATGCCTTCGAGATCGTTCAGATCGGCCAATTGCTTTTTATTGAATAGCTCTAAAGACACATCGAAGGGGCGGCAGGTAATTAAGTCACCTGCGGTACCACCGGTTAAACGCGTATTTAAACTAGCGTTATATTCGGTTGGGGCAGTTGGAGCAAATTTAACTTTAATACCAGGGTGCGCTTTTTCAAACGCCGGAATGAGATCTTTTTCCCATAGCTCTTGGTCATCAACACGCCAACTTTCAATGCTTAAATCACCTGCCTGTACGGCTTGAGCGCCCAAAATACCAACTAAAGCTACTAAGGAAATCTTTAGTAGTGACTCTCTCATAACCTACTCCTAGGACGATGCCCTGCTCCAAATGTTAAGAATGATTGCAATCAAGCTCAGCTAATACTGCCCTCAGTTGATTGCCCTGTTTTGCTAATAATGTCTCCGCTTTGACCTTATCCACACCCTTCGCGATTAAAACAGCGAGGGGTATTTGATAATGCGCCTGTTCTAAGGCTGCTGTAATCGTTGCTGCATCCAAGCGGGTAATATGTTCAACAATTGCCACTGCACGCTGCTTAAGCTTAGTGTTGGTAACTTTCATATTAACCATCAAGTTATCGTATAAATAACCCAATTGCGCCATGACCATCGTGGATAAGGTATTC
This sequence comes from Thiolinea disciformis DSM 14473, assembly GCF_000371925.1. Taxonomy (GTDB): domain Bacteria; phylum Pseudomonadota; class Gammaproteobacteria; order Thiotrichales; family Thiotrichaceae; genus Thiolinea; species Thiolinea disciformis. The sequence continues at coordinate 66,046 of NZ_AQVE01000004.1, forward strand.
AGTACTATTTTTTGTGTCGTACCGGCTGCCATACGCGTTGAACCAGCCACTGGCTCCATACCACTTATAATACCAATAGTGTGATCAGCGATATTGTGCAGAGGACTTTGCGCGGTATTAGTAATCCCAATCACTAAAGCTCCGAGTCGCTTGGCATAGTCACTCACCGTAAGCGTATAAGGAGTTGATCCACTAGCCGTGACGGCAATGACCACATCCCCCGTGTTTACGCCTAGCTTTTCAATATCAGTATAAGCCTGTTGTACATCATCTTCCGCCCAACCTTTGTCCTGTAATAAACACTCCAAGCCACCGGCCAAGAGCATGTGAAGACGTTGATAAGGCCAGCCAAACGTACCAGCAAGCTCAACACCATCAATGCAAGCCTGCATTCCGGCTGAACCAGCGCCCACATAAATCAAACGTCCTTGAGCGGAGCCGGAGCTTAGCCGTTCAACGATGGCTCGACTTGCCAGTCCTAGCGCCGTTTTCACCTGCGTTAGTACTTGTACACTCTCTAATTGTGCCTGTACTAGCATCTGCGCCATTTGCTCAGCAGGCCAAGTATCTAAACCTTGGAATCGGTTATCGACTTGCTCCGTTAGTGCAGTTGTTTGCATACCAATAATACCAGTTAATTAGCGGCTAGCTGGCCAGTACTTAATTATAGACTCTCTACCTATCTGAAATTCTTTACTTGTGCTGAATCATTATATTTTGATAAGTCCAGTTGTGCAATTGGTATTTTTATAATTACAAAAAATAAATTAGTGGTATTGTAAAGTGGTCTTACATTACTATACGTAAAATTGCGAAAGCAGCTATTTTTTAGGCTAAAATCAGCGATAACCTAAAGCACCAAAAATAGATGAGGCAAGTTCGTGAGCTCTGTGAATTCAGAACAGCTGTTATTAGGCATCGATGGCGGTGGCAGTACTTGTCGAGCACGCTTGGCTGATGCATCAGGAACAATTCTAAGCGAGGCGCAGGGCGGTGCCGCTAACTTGCGTTTAGGTGTAGCGCATGTCATAGAAGTAATTCAAGACACGACACAAAAAGCTTTGCACCAAGCAGGTTTGAGTCATCTTCCTTTAAACCAATTGCACGCAGGTATTGGCCTCGCCGGTTATGTGCTGAGTAGTGATATTCAAGCGGCGCTACCTATTAAGCAATTGTTTGCTTCCTGCACCTTGAGTAATGATGCTTATATTGCTTGCTTGGGGGCACATCAAGGACAAGCAGGCGGCATTATTATTGCGGGTACAGGGACTTGTGCACAAATCATTTGTCCAGCCGCGAGCCGTACTTTTGGGGGCTGGGGATTTGCGCTTGGCGATCAAGGTAGTGGGGCTATTTTAGGACGCGAGGCAGTCCGTTTGGCTTTGCAAGCCTTAGAGGGTTTAACGCAAGGTTCTGCACTTACCGAACAAGTGAATGCTTATTTTGAGCATAAGGCTGAGCGCTATCTAGAATGGGGCCTCAATGCTAAGCCAGCGGATTATGCCATTTTTGCCCGCCTCGTGATTGAGCAAGCTGATCAAGGTGATTCCTTGGCTTTACACTTACTTGACCAAGCTTTATCCAGCATCCTATTAATGTTTAAGGTACTTAAACAGTACAACACTGGCCGAATCAGTTTAATGGGCGGCTTGGCGCCGAGCTATAGGCGTTATTTGCCACAGGACATACAACAAGAACTGATGGCCGTGCAGGGCGATGCCTTGGATGGTGCTTTGCTGCTGGCGCGTCAGATTCGACCAGAACAAGGTGTGCTATGCAAATAGAAACATATCTGGTCGAAGGCTTTGCTCAACAAAAGAATGCGAGTTTACCGCTTTATGATCGTCTTGCCGATGTGATACGTCAAGGCATTGAAAAGGGTGATTTGAACACGATTGATGCCTTGCCCAGTGAACGCGATTTGGCGGCTATTTTGTCGGTGTCACGTGTGACTGTGCGTAAAGCGATTAATTTATTAGTCTCAGAAGGCTTCTTGATTCAGCGTCAAGGTTCGGGCACTTATATTGCGAAGCGTTTAGAACAGGCTTTGAAGCATCTCACAAGCTTTACTGAAGACATGCAAAAGCGTCAGTTGAATGCGGGTGTGGTGTGGTTAGAAAGGCGTATTCAAACGGCCAGTGCTGAAGAGGCGAAAGCCTTAGCCTTAGCAGAAGGGGCTCAAGTAGCACACTTATACCGTTTGCGTACGGCGAACAATGAGCCCCTAGCATTAGAGTTGGCTGTTTTGCCACAAGCTTTTATTCCTGATCCCTTACTGATTCAAGACTCCTTATATGAATACTTAGAGCGATCTGAGCAGCGTCCCGTGCGTGCTAGACAACGTTTACGGGCGATTGCCTGTGATATAGAAAAAGCAACTTTTTTACGCATTCCCGCAGGTAGTCCAGTCCTGTATATCGAGCGTCATTCCTATTTGGCGGATGGTACACCGGTTGAATTTACCCGTTCGCATTATCGCGGAGATAGCTATGATTTTATTTCTGAACTTAGTATTGCCACCCACTAAATTCCTTACATGAGGCGCAAGGCTTGCGTATGACTACAGCGTCACTTTCACTGATGTATCAAGAGGCTTGTGAGGCACCCGCACGGCTGCGGGAGCAACAGTTACTTTTGCCTGAGCGTTTGCAGGCTTTATTACAACACTTAAGAAAAAAACCGCCGCGTTTAGTCATGGTGTGCGCGCGGGGGAGTTCGGATCATGCTGGGGTATTTCTGCGTTATCTGATTGAAACTCAATTGCAAATCCCCACTGCTTCAGCGATTCCCTCAACCTTTTCTATTTATGGTGCACAACCAAAGCTCGATGATGTGTTAGTGGTATGTATTTCCCAGTCAGGGCAAAGTCCTGATTTAGTGAATTATGCCGCGATGACTCAGCGCCAAGGGGCGACGGTCGTTGGTTTAATTAACCGTTATGAGGACGCCCCCCTAGCAGAGCAATGCCATTTTGTATTGCCCTTGTATGCAGGCAATGAAGTGGCTGTAGCGGCTACCAAATCTTATTTATGTACTTTACATGCCGCCTTATTCTGGATTGCGCATTGGAGCCAAAACCAAAGCTTATTAAGTGATTTGAGTGTCTTGCCTGATCAGTTAGTTCAAGCCCAAGCTTTAGACTGGTCTGCGGCTGTGGAACAACTGGCCGATACGGAGCACATGCTGGTATTAGGACGGGGTCCGGGCTTGGGCATTTCGCACGAAGCCGCCTTAAAGTTTAAAGAAACCTGTGCCCTACACGCAGAATCTTTTAGTGCTGCTGAAGTATTGCATGGTCCTTTAGCGATGATTAAACCACAATTTAAGATTTTAGCGTTTGATCAGGGCGATAAGTCTGGGGAAAGTATTCGAAAAACCCTCGTTCGCCTTCATCAAGCAGGCGCTTCGATTTTATTAGCCTCCAGTCAAAGTGTTGCGCATGGCATCCTGCTTCCGGTGCTAACAGGTTTGAACCCTTGGAGCAGCTTGATTACGCAAATTCAAACCGCTTATTTAATGATAGAACAACTGTGTCGCCAGCGTGGCCTCAACCCCGATGCGCCTCCTCATATTGCTAAAGTCACTAAGACCCTATGAATTCATCTACTGCGCCTTTTGCCCTAACGCATTTTGACTACTTCGATGGAGATCAACGCATTGCTGGGCAAGCTCTGATTATTGACCAAGCTAAGATTGTAAGCATTCTTCCTGAGCGTGACTTGCCAAGTGATTTAGCTAAGGTGGATTGCCAAGGCCAGCTATTAGCTGCTGGCTTTATTGATACCCAGGTCAATGGCGGCGGCGGGGTTATGTTCAATGAGTATCCAACGGTGGAAGGTATTCAAACCATCGTTCGAGCCCATTGGCAGGGTGGTACAACCAGCTTATTACCAACCCTCATTACCGATAGTGCCGATGTTATGCAGCAAGCCGTCCACGCGGTCGGGGAAGTAGTAGCTGGTCACAACACAGGCATTTTAGGTATTCATTTAGAAGGCCCACATTTAAGTGTAGACAGACGAGGTGTGCATTCGCCGCAGTTTATTCGTCCTTTTGATGCTACTACAGAGCAGTTACTTCATGTGCTATCGCCCGAACACTACTTGCTCACCGTAGCGCCCGAAAATCAGCCCAAGGGTACGATTCATCAATTAGCTCAGCGTGGGATACGGGTCAGTGCAGGGCATACCACGGCCACTTATGCCCAAATGCGTGCTGCCATCGAAGAGGGTGTAACTGCGGTCACGCATTTATATAATGCCATGACACCCTTGACCAGTCGTGAGCCCGGTGTGGTGGGCGCTGCTTTAGAAGATGACACTGTTTATTGTGGGATCATTATGGATAATCACCATCTCCATCCCACGACAGCAAAACTCGCTATAGCACAAAAAGCCTCTGGAAAGATGATGCTAGTGACCGATGCGATGGCGACGGTTGGTAGCCTCGAAAAAAGTTTTCGTCTCTATAATGAAACGATTTATGAGGTGGATGGGCGCTGTGCTAAAAGCGATGGCACCCTAGCAGGTTCAGCCCTAGATATGGCCAGTGCCGTACGGCATTGTGTTCATTTCGGCATACCTTTACCGGAAGCGTTGCGTATGGCTAGCCTTTATCCCGCGACGTTTATGGGCGTTGCGCAGCGTTTGGGAAAAATTGCCTTAGGCTATCAAGCCGACTTGGTTTTATTAAATCAGGACTTGCATGTGCAACAAACATGGTGTGCGGGTACGCTTCGTTATAGCGCTTAGAGCCAAGCTTACGCAAAGGCAGTATGTTTAGCTCGACGTCCAGCCAAGGCTTTGTTATGATGCGCCGCGTCATTGGGGAGTAGCCGCTCTTCACGTTGAAGAGGTTTGCGTCAACACACTTGATCGTCTGATCATGGCGTAAACAGTTCTTGAGCTTGGCAAGACCTTTGACCACGATGCCGCCGAATGGCCGGTGCTGCGTTGTGGTCAACTGTCTGTGTAACCGGCCAAGGATGTATCATGGAAGCCTTACTCGTCTCCACTGGTGTCGTTGCCCTTGCTGAGATCGGCGACAAAACGCAACTCCTAGCTTTCTTACTCGCTGCTCGCTTCAAAAAGCCCCTTCCTATTATCCTTGGTATTTTATGTGCCACTATCTTAAATCATGGTATTGCCGGTGCTTTGGGTGCGTGGATTACGTCCGTTTTAAGTCCCGAGGTATTGCGCTGGATTTTGGGATTATCCTTTATTGGTATGGCAATTTGGACCTTGATTCCCGATAAAATCGAGGAAGAGGAAACTAGCATTGCCAGCCATTTAGGCGTATTTGGCGCAACTTTCATTACTTTTTTTCTCGCCGAAATGGGTGATAAGACCCAAGTTGCGACGGTAGCGATGGCAGCCCATTATGCTACGCCTTTCTTAGTGGTTGTGGGGACTACGTTGGGCATGTTGATTGCCGATGTCCCAGCGGTATTTATTGGCGATAAATTAGCAAATCGCATCCCAATGAAAGTAGTGCACGCGGTAGCGGCAGCGATTTTTGCTATTTTGGGTGTCATGACCTTATGGGGCTTGGGCGCAAAATGGGGTTTTTAGCGTGTATTTTCCACGTTTTAACGACAAATCGGCGTGTTGCTTTGCGAGCTTGCCTAGAAATCGCTATGCTTTGCTGAAGGTGAATGAGGATTGAGATGGTGACTATTCAAGAATATATGCAACAGATCGGTAAACAAGCACGACAAGCCTCACAGGTATTGGCTAGTGCAGAAACCGCTGTGAAGAATCAAGCTTTGTATGCGATGGCTGATGCACTGTTAGCACGTGCCGAGACCTTAAAAATTGAGAATGCGAAAGATTTAGAGGCAGGGCGCAAGAAAGGTTTGGATACTGCCATGCTGGACCGCCTAACGTTGAGTGATAAAGTGATTGCAGGTATGGCCGAAGGTTTACGTCAAATTGCGACTTTGCCTGACCCAATTGGTGCGATTTCTGAATTGAATTATCGGCCAACCGGTATTCAAGTCGGGCGGATGCGCGTGCCGTTGGGTGTGATTGGTATTATTTACGAATCGCGCCCGAATGTGACGGCCGATGCAGCGGGTTTATGTTTGAAATCGGGTAATGCCACGATTTTACGAGGTGGTTCGGAGGCGATTCATTCCAATTGTGCGATTGCTGCTTGTATTCAGGAAGGTTTAAAGGCAGCGGGCTTACCGGCGAATGCAGTTCAAGTGGTCGACACAACAGATCGTGCTGCGGTGGGTGAGTTGTTGCGTTTAAAGGATTATGTGGATGTGATTGTGCCACGGGGTGGCAAGAGCTTGATTGAGCGTATTACGAATGAATCGCTAATCCCGATGATTAAACACTTGGATGGGATTTGTCATGTGTATATCGATGATGAAGCCGATTTAGAAAAATCAGTCACGGTAGCACTGAATTCCAAAACCCATCGTTATGGGGTCTGCAATGCGATGGAGACGCTATTAGTTGCACAAAGTGTTGCGCCTAAGATTCTACCCATCTTGGCTGAGCAGTTAGGTGAAAAAGGTGTTGAATTGCGGGGTTGCGAAAAAACCCGCGATATTCTACCTAGCTGTAAAATTGCTACGGAAGAGGATTGGGTGACTGAATATTTAGCGCCCATTTTAGCGATTCGGGTGGTGGATGGCATGGAGCAGGCAATCGCGCACATCAATACTTATGGGTCGCATCACACCGACGCCATCATGACGCAAAATTACAGTAAGGCGCGTCATTTCTTACGTGTGGTCGATTCCAGCTCAGTCGTGGTAAATGCTTCAACGCGTTTTGCGGATGGTTTTGAGTTTGGTTTGGGCGCTGAAATTGGCATTAGCACCGATAAATTGCACGCACGCGGCCCTGTCGGTTTGGAAGGCTTAACTTCACAAAAGTACATTGTATTAGGCGACGGGCACATTCGCACATGATAGGAATTTTGGGCGGAACCTTTGATCCTATTCATTTTGGACATTTGCGTACCGCGTTGGAAATTGCCGAAAGCTGTGGGATGGAGCAAGTACGCTTCATCCCCGGTAGTGTGCCCCCGCATCGTCCCCAACCGCAAGCCAGTGCTGAACAACGTTTGGCAATGGTCAGTTTAGCGATAGCGGATGAGCCACGTTTTGTGGCTGATCGGCGTGAATTAGATCGTGTTGGTCATTCTTATACGGTCGATACCTTAATTTCCTTACGCAAGGAAATAGACGCAACAGTGCCGCTCGCCTTTATCTTAGGTATGGATGCCTTCTGGGCGTTTCGCAGTTGGCATCGTTGGCAAGATATTATGCAGATGGCACATCTGATTGTGATGCACCGCCCCGGCTATAAGCCTGATCCGACCGATTGGTATGGTGAGTGGTTGGCAAGTACTACTTGCGAATTACGCGACAGCTCGGCGGGAAAGCTTACTTTTTTAGCCGTCACACAACTCGATATTTCTGCCACAGCGATTCGCCATGCCATCAAACAAGGCAGAAGCACACGCTATTTGTTGCCGGATAATGTGCGTGCCTATATGACTGAGCAGGGCTTATACCGTTAAAGGCATAAATGTTTTACTAGATTCACCCAAAATTGCGCCCCTAAACCGAGTAAATCATCATTAAAGTCGTAATAAGCACTGTGTAAAGGGTGTCCGTGACAGCCACCTTTGCTTAGTTCGCCATTACCAAGCCAAAAGTAAGCGCCTGGTTTTTCTTGTAAGAAATACGCAAAGTCTTCTGCCCCCATACTGGGTTCGGGATTCCATTGCACATTGGTTTCACCCACCAAAGCATTCGCTACGAGACGGCAGGATTCTGCTTGGGCGGCGTGATTAATCGTGGGCGGGTAGCCGGGGCTGAGTTTCAATGTGGCGGAGCCACCAAACGCTTGGGGGATATGCTCGACTAACTGCTGTAAACGCTGGCGTAATAAGTGGCGCTGTTTATTATTCAAAGAGCGCATCGTGCCGCGTAATTGTACTTGTTCGGGAATGACATTATAAGCACCAGTACCCGCTTGGAAATGTGTCACGCTCACCACGCCGCTATCCACAGGACGAGTATTGCGAGCCACAATACTTTGAATCGCTGTGACTAAATGGCTTGCCATTAAAATGGGGTCATGGGTGGTATCTGGCATGGCGGCATGACCACCATTACCGGTGAAAGTAATATCAAAGGAATCGGTTCCGGCCATTACCGCAGCGCTATGAATCGCGATTTTGCCCACGCCTAAGCCGGGCCAATTATGGAGTCCATAAATTTCTTGAATTGGAAAACGGGTAAATAAACCATCTTCCATCATGCTGCGGGCGCCAGCTTGGCCTTCTTCAGCGGGTTGAAAGATGAAATAGACCGTTCCGGCAAAATCAGGATGGATGGCTAAGGCTGTTGCAGCACCTAATAATATTGCAGTATGCCCATCATGTCCGCAGGCGTGCATTTTACCTTCGTGGCGCGACTTGTAATCAAAAGTATTCGCTTCCGCAACGGGCAAGGCATCCATATCAGCCCGCAAAGCAATGTGGCGTGAACCCGTACGTTTGCCTTGTAAAATACCGACAACGCCTGTCCCACCAAGGCCGGTATAGACGGCTAGACCCAGTTGTTTAAGTTGTTGGGCTACTTTTTCACTCGTGCGTTGTTCTTGATAAGCTAGCTCGGGATATTGGTGAATATCGTGGCGCCATTCGCGCATGTGTTGAATTAATTCGGCTGAAAGGGTGGTGCTCATACGCAAATCTCTTGAAATACTAAGTTCCGAGCTTAACTTATAAAGCTTGAGATGCTCCATAAGTTTTAGGCAAAGTGATAAGCATTTCCAGCCTTGTCGCAAGCCATGCTATCCTTGTAGCAGGCTAGGGGAGCATCCTGCCAAATTTTTATTCTAAACTTGAAGGTGTTAATGGAACTGCAACAATTGCAACAGCTTGTCCTCAATACGCTTGATGACATGAAAGCGCGTGATGTGCGCATATTGGATGTGCGCGATAAATCCAATATTACTGAATTGATGGTGATCGCGAGCGGAACTTCTACCCGCCACGTAAAATCCATTGCTGATGCGGTAGCCGCCAAATCTAAAGAGGCTGGTCATATGCCTTTGGGGATGGAAGGGGAGCGTGAGGCCGAATGGGTTTTGGTGGACTTAAATGATATTGTGCTGCATGTGATGCTGCCCAATATTCGTGATTTTTATAATCTCGAAAAATTGTGGGGCGAAGAAATGTCAGCACAGCGTGCTGGTTGATTCACAGTGCGTATTCATCTCTTGGCGGTAGGTACGAAGATGCCAGCGTGGGTAACGGAAGTTTCAGATGATTATGCAGCACGGCTTCCTTCCCATTGCCAATTAGTGATTCGTGAAATTGCCAATGAAAAGCGCACTAAACACTCGGATTTACAGCGGATTCGTGAAGCCGAGGGTGAAAAACTCTTAGCAGCCATTCCCCCTCATAGTTTGGTGATTGCCTTGGATGTCTTGGGTAAGGCTTGGTCGACAGAACAATTGGCTAGTCAAATGGAACAATGGATGGCGTCAGGACAAGATGTGGTTTTATTAGTGGGCGGCCCTGAAGGCTTATCTACCGCATGTTTGCAGCGTGCTGATTTAAAATGGTCCTTGTCGCCCCTGACTTTTCCACATCCCTTGGTACGCGTCATTTTGGCTGAACAATTATTTCGCGCTTGGAGTATTTTGAGTAAGCATCCCTATCATCGAGGAGGCTAAATGGCTGCACCACAACTCATTTTGGCCTCTGGCTCGCCACGGCGTCGTGAATTACTAGATCAAATCGGGGTGCGCTATCAGATTGTGGCTGCGGATATTGATGAAACACCGTTTCCTCATGAAGCACCCGATGCTTTAGCGCTACGATTGGCACGTGAAAAAGCGCAATGGGTTTGGCAGCAAAGTGATAAAACTTTGCCAGTGTTGGGCGCAGACACCCACGGGGTGTTGGATGGGCAATGGCTGATGAAGCCAAAGGACGAGGCCGACGCATGTGCCATGTTATTACGCATGTCAGGGCGTTCACATGATATTTATAGTGCTGTGGTACTCTGTTTTGAAGATTCTTGTCTGGGTGCATTAAGTCGTAGTCGGGTTTGGTTTAGACATATGCAGGAGGCCGAAATCGCTGCTTATTGGGCATCTGGTGAGCCACGCGATAAAGCGGGGGCTTATGCGATTCAAGGTTTGGGCGCGGTATTCGTCGAGCGTTTAGAAGGCTCTTATTCAGGGGTGATGGGACTGCCTCTGTTTGAAACAGCTAATCTGCTAAAACAATTTGGTTTGTCCATTGGGTCGCGTTAAGCGCGGAATGTTAAGAAGAAAACTTTACCACCTGAGAGATAGCATGAGTGCTGAACTGCTAATCAATATTACGCCGCAGGAGTCGCGTGCTGCTTTGCTAGAAAATGGCATTCTGCAAGAGGTATTAATTGAGCGTACTTCCAAACGTGGCATGGTCGGTAATATTTATAAAGGCAAGGTATCGCGTGTGTTGCCCGGTATGGAAGCTGCTTTTGTGGATATCGGCTTGGAAAAAGCGGCCTTTTTACATGCTTCCGATTTGACCACGCCACCGGTAGAAACCTTTACGGGCGAGGTCGATACCCTAATTAAGCGTGCTACTCCCAAAATTACTGACATTTTATACGAGGGTAAAAAACTCCTCGTGCAGGTGATTAAAGATCCACTGGGCACAAAAGGCGCACGCCTGACGACTTATATTACCTTACCGTCACGTTTTCTGGTGTTGATGCCGGACGACACCACTATTGGGGTTTCCAGTAAAATTGAATCTACCGAAGAACGTGATCGTTTACGGGCTTTAGTCACTAAGTTGCGCGAAGAATTGGGTTATCAGAACGGCTATATTGTACGCACAGCAGCAGAGGGCATTAGTGAAGAGACTTTACGTCAAGATATGGCATTTTTGCGCAAACTGTGGAGCAGCATTGAGGAAGCCGCGCTAGCGTCAAGTGAAGCGTCATTATTGTATTCTGATTTGCCTTTGGTATTACGTGTGTTGCGCGATATGGTGGGTGAACCCATTGAACGGGTTTTGATTGACTCACGCGAGACGGCTCATAAAGTACGTGAATTTAGTGAAAAATATATTCCCGATTTAGCCACGGCTATTGAGCATTATCCTGGGGAGCGCCCGATTTTTGATTTGCATGGCGTTGAAGAAGAAATTCAAAAGTCATTACAACGCAAAGTTCCGCTAAAATCAGGTGGTTATCTGATTGTCGATCAAACCGAGGCTATGACTACCATCGATGTCAACACGGGTGGGTTTGTTGGTAGTCGCAATTTAGAGGAAACGATTTTTCGCACTAATTTAGAAGCGGCTCAGGCAATTGCGCGTCAATTACGCTTACGCAACCTTGGCGGTATTATCATTCTCGATTTCATTGATATGAACCAGTCGGAGCATCGCCAGCAGGTGATGAAAACACTGGAGAAAGCGCTGGAAAAAGATTATGCCAAAACGTACGTGTGTGATGTATCACCGCTAGGTTTGGTGGAGATGACTCGCAAGCGCACCCGTGAAAGCTTAGAGCATGTATTATGTGAGTCTTGCCCCACTTGCCAAGGGCGCGGGTATTTAAAAACGGCTGAAACCGTTTGCTATGAGTTATTTCGTGAAATTTTACGCGCGGCGCGCCAGTTTGAAGCTAAGGAATTATTGGTGCTAGCCTCACAGGAAGTGATTGATATGTTGGTGGATGAGGAATCGGATAGTTTGCTCGAATTACAAGAATTTGTGTCGATTCCGATTCGCTTGCAAGTTGAGGTTTTATACACACAGGAGCAATTTGACGTGGTATTACTGTAAGGGGTAGTTATCGGAGGAAACTTTGCTTTAGTCTGGAGATGTTGAGGTTTTGCCGTATTACACCAACAATGCCAGTAAGAATAGTGTGATTGAGCACACTAAACCCCTAAATGAGGAGTCTGTACCATGAATGCGATTGCCGTTGTGCAAATGGCTTCTGGCCCGCAATTAAATGCTAATCTAATGGAAGCAGGTCGCTTAATCCAAGAAGCGGCGAGTGCGGGCGCAAGACTCGTGGTTTTACCAGAAACGTTTGTATTAATGGCCATGCAGGATCGTGATCGCATTACCATTGCTGAACCCTTAGGCTATGGCCCTATTCAAGAATTTCTTGTGCGCAAAGCACGCCAACATCGGGTGTGGATTGTGGGTGGCACGATTCCGATTCAATCCCATGACCCTATGCGCCCCTATGCGACGTGTTTGGTGATTAATGACGAGGGCGAATTAGTCGGTCGCTATAATAAAATTCATTTATTCGATGTTACTGTTGAACAGGATGACATTGGCAGCTACGCAGAAAGCCAATTTACCTGCCCTGGTAATGAGCTAACCATCCTTGACTCGCCGTTTGGCCGCTTAGGTTTATCGGTCTGTTACGATCTACGTTTTCCGGAGCTATACCGTGAATTAGCCTTGCGCGGTGCCGAATTATTCATTGTGCCATCTGCATTTACTGCCGTGACTGGACAGGCGCATTGGGAAGTCTTGTTGCGGGCGCGTGCGATTGAAAATTTATGTTATGTAGTCGCGGCGGCGCAAGGGGGCTATCATGTCAATGGTCGCGCTACCTATGGGCATAGTATGGTTATTGACCATTGGGGTCAAATTCGTGGTCAACTAGCAAAGGGGTCAGGTGTGGTGGTAGTAGAACCCGATCTAGCGACTTTGCATAGTACGCGCCACAGTTTTCCGGTCTTGGCGCATACCCGTTTAGCTGTGCCCACTTATTAAGAGGATAAAATAAGCATTATGCACCAACAAGCTATGGATTATGCCCGCGCAACGTTGCTTGCGCCTAGCGGCTTAACAGAAGCCCAGCTCGAGCAAGTATTCGCTCAATTACTAACCCAACAAACCACACTAGCGGATCTGTATTTTCAATCGTCCAACTATGAATCGTGGGGTTTGGAAGACAGTATTGTGAAAAGCGGCAGCTATCGCATTGATCAGGGGGTAGGGGTGCGCTCGGTGTGCGGCGAGAAAACCGGCTTTGCTTACAGCGATGAAATTACCCTAGATGCCCTCATGGAGTCAGCCCGTGCGGCACGTGCCATTAGTCGCTCGGGTCAATCGAATCGTGTGATGGCTTGGCAAAAGCAAGCACCCTCGCGTGCTTTATATGGTTTAGAAAATCCACTGGTCTCTTTAAGTGAGCAAGATAAGATTGATTTATTGCATCAAATCGACCAACGCGCGCGTGCGGCTAGTCCTTATGTTCGTCAAGTGATGGCTAATGTGATTGCTGTGCACGAAGTAATTTTAGTGGTGGATGAGCAAGGTCGGATGACTGCTGATGTGCGTCCCTTGGTGCGAACCAATGTTTCTGTCATTGTAGAACGGAATGGTCAAACCGAAAGTGCGATGGCAGGTGGTGGTGGTCGCTTTGATTTAGATTTCTTCCTGAAAAATGATCAGGCTTTACTATATGCCGATGAAGCCGTTCGTAAAGCTTTGATTAATCTGGATGCTGAGGCAGCGCCAGCGGGTAATATGACCGTCGTCTTAGGGGCTGGTTGGCCTGGGGTATTACTGCACGAAGCGATTGGTCATGGTTTAGAAGGGGACTTTAATCGTAAAGGTACTTCTGCCTTTGCAGGCCGGATTGGTGAGCAAGTAGCGGCGAAAGGTATTACGGTAGTTGACGATGGCACTTTAGAAAAGCGTCGTGGCTCTTTAAGTGTTGATGATGAGGGAACAACCACTCAATGTACTACTTTAATTGAAGATGGCATTTTAAAAGGCTATTTGATGGATCGCCACAATGCACTATTGATGGATACGATCTCAACGGGCAACGGTCGCCGCGAATCTTATGCGCATCTGCCCATGCCACGTATGACGAATACTTATATGCGTGCCGGAAACTATGATCCACAAGAAATTATTGCTTCAGTCGAAAAAGGGATTTACGCGGTGAATTTCTCCGGGGGGCAGGTGGATATTACTTCAGGTAAGTTCGTGTTTTCCGCTTCAGAAGCTTATTTAATTGAGAATGGCAAAGCGACGCGTCCTTTGAAAAATGCCACTTTGATTGGTAATGGCCCTGATGTCTTAACTCGTGTCAGTATGGTCGGCAATGATATGGAGCTGGATACGGGTATTGGGGTTTGTGGCAAAGAAGGGCAAAGTGTACCCGTGGGTGTGGGGCAGCCCACCTTGCGGGTAGATGGTTTAACGGTCGGCGGCACGGCAACGGCGTAAGGGGAATAACATGATTGAATTAGAAAACCGCGCTGAACTGGCTGCTCAATTTGAACAAATTGCGGCGGATGTCTTAAAGGCTGCGCGTGCCAAAGGTGTTACCGCGGCAGAAGTGGGTATTAATAAGGGCAATGGGCTTTCGGTGGAAGTGCGTTTGGGCGAAGTGGAAAAACTCCAATATCACCGTGATCAAGGGGCAAGTATTACCGTCTATTTTGGCCACAAGCAAGGGAATGCTTCAAGCAATGACTTTTCAAAAGCCTCATTGGAGTCGGCTTTAGAAGCAGCTTGTCGTATTGCACGTTATACCGCTGAAGATGCGTTTAATGGTTTGGCGGATGCCGAACTGATGGCGCGTGATATTCCTGATTTGGATTTGTACCATCCTTGGGATATGGATGCGGATCGTGCGATTGAAATGGCCTTGGAGGCAGAACATGTCGCGCGCACGCATGATCCACGTATTAGCAATAGTGAAGGGGCCAGCGTCGATAGCTATGCAGGTATGGGAATCTATGCCAATAGCAATAATTTCTCGGGTGTTAGTGCTAGTACGCGTCATTCCTTAAGTTGTAGTGTGGTCGCGCAAGAAAATGACTCCATGCAGCGCGATTATTGGTATAGCTCTGCCTGTTTTCCTGACGGTTTGGAGTCTGCTCCAGCAGTAGGGCGCGAAGCAGCTATACGTACAGTACGCCGTTTAAATGGGCGCTCCTTGTCGACTCGGGAAGTGCCGGTGTTATATGTACCTGAATTGGCGCGTGGCTTAATAGGGCATTTGGCGGGTGCGATTAGTGGCGGTTCCCAATACCGCAAAGCGAGCTTTTTATTAGATTCCCTTGGTAAAAAAGTATTGCCTGATTTTTTACAATTGCGTGAGATGCCTCACCTAAAACGCATGTTAGGCAGTCGCGCCTTCGATAATGAGGGAGTGGCTACACAGGCGCGCGATATCGTGAGCGATGGCGTGATTCAAGGCTATTTTTTGGGTAGCTATTCTGCACGTAAATTAGGCATGAAAACGACAGGGAATGCTGGTGGTAATTCCAATCTCATTTTGTCTGATACCCAAATTTCTTTTGACGATATGTTGAAGCAAATGGGTAGAGGGTTAATGGTTACCGAGCTTATTGGCAGTGGCATTAATGGGATTACCGGTGATTATTCGCGTGGCGCTGCGGGCTTTTGGGTGGAGAATGGTGAAATCCAATATCCGGTGGAAGAAATTACGATTGCCAGTAATTTGAAAGATATGTATCTGGGTATTCAGGCGATTGGCACCGATATAGATCGTCGTGGCTCCATTCATTCCGGCTCTATTTTAATCGATCGTATGATGGTTGCCGGTCATTAACTATCACTGACTAAGTAACTAGCCTTTCTTCACAAGAGAGGCTAGTGAAGTTTAAGCGGTTTCATTCCTCAGTTTTTTACGGTCAGGCCACTGACTAATCAACATACCGATTAACATTAAGCCACAACCCGTTAATTGCTTAACCCCTACTGTTTCGCCTAAGAATAACCAACCCGCGATTAAAGCAAATACGGCCTCACCCGATAGAATTAATGCCGCCACGCTTGCATTCACTGAACGTTGCGCAAGAATTTGTAAGGTAAAACTTAAACCGCTGACGATCAGGCCAGAATAGAAAAGCGGAATAATGGCTGCTTGATAGGCTTGCCAACTGGGTTGTTCTATAAACGGAACGGCAATCGTTGCTAAAATAGCAGCGACCGCAAATTGCAAGACGGATAAGCCTACTAAATCTTTCACACGCCGCGCTGCCCAGCCTAAGGTCACGACATGAGTAGCCCAGAATAATGAGCCTATGAGTTCTAAAAAGTCGCCTTTATTAATATGAAAATTGGGGCCTACTGATAAGATGTATAAGCCAATCACCGCAAATACAATGCCAATCCATGTTTTAATACCAGTAGTTTGGCCTAACCATAAACTGAGTATCGGGACTAGAACGATATAAATACTGGTGATGAAGCCCGCATTGCCAGCTGTAGTGTATTGCAAGCCCACTTGCTGAAACGTAAAGCCTAAAAACATGACGCTGCCAGCCAATAAACCACTGAGCCAGAAATAGTTATCATAATGAATTTGCTGGTGTTCAGCGGCTAATTGACGGCGTGTAAACCACCAAACGGGTAATAACGAAAGAAAAGCTAAGACAAAGCGAGCTGCATTAAAAGAAAATGGGCCGAGATGCTCCATGCCAGCACGTTGCGCTACGAAACCGCTGCCCCAGATGGCAGCAATTAAAATTAACAATAAGTGAGCGGGTGAGATTCTCATGACATTAGGGGAGGCAAAAACAAAACAGGCTAGCAAAAGCCAGCCTGTAAATAAACTTAAATTAGCGATAAACGCTTCACTAGCGTCCGGCTAATGGCCCTGCTTGGCGTACATCTTCTGTGACATATTCGGCAAAGCGTGCGAAGTTTTGGTGGAAAGCTTTTGCAAGGTAATGTGCTTTCGCTTGGTAAGCTTTTTGATCAGCCCAAGTGGCAGCAGGATCAAGCACATCACTAGGCACATCAGGGCAGCTACTTGGAATCTGGAGGCCAAAAATCGAGTCAGTGCGCATAGGAACGTGATCTAAATCACCACGCAAGGCTGCATTCAACATGCTACGTGTGTAGCTGATCTTCATGCGCTTGCCTACACCATAGGGGCCACCATTCCAACCCGTATTTAATAACCAGCACGATACTTGATGTTGATTGATTTTTTCGCCTAACAAATCAGCATACACGGAAGGGTGTAAGGCCATGAATGGTGCACCAAAGCAAGTACTGAAAGTGGTAGTCGGTTCAGTCACCCCTTTTTCAGTGCCAGCGACTTTGGCCGTATAACCGGATAGGAAATGATACATCGCTTGTGAGGTCGTGAGCTTGGAAATCGGTGGCAATACACCAAAAGCGTCGCAAGTGAGCATAATGATATGCTTAGCATGGCCTGCTTTGCCCGGATAAAGCGCATTGGGAATTTGGCTAATAGGATAGCAAGCTCGTGTATTCTCAGTGATACTGCCATCATCCAAATTTAATTGGCGTGTGTTCATATCCATGACCACGTTTTCTAACACAGTGCCAAAAGTATGCGTAGTGGCATGAATTAACGGCTCAGCTTCGGCGGATAAATTAATCACCTTGGCATAGCAACCGCCTTCAAGATTGAATACACCTTGATCGCTCCAACCATGTTCATCATCACCAATCAAAAGGCGTTCTGGGTCAGCCGACAATGTGGTTTTACCCGTTCCTGAAAGACCAAATAGAATAGCGACATCACCGGATTTACCGACATTGGCTGAGGCGTGCATCGACATCACACCTTTTTGCGGCAATAGGTAGTTCATGATTGAGAAAATCGATTTCTTAATTTCGCCTGCATAATGCGTGCCGCCAATCAAGACTAAACGCTTTTTAAAATTCAATAAGACAAATGCACCGGAGCGTGTGCCATGTTTAGCAGGGTCGGCCTGCATATCAGGTACATGCAATACGGTAAATTGTGGCTGATCGACCGCTAAGCTGCGCCCCAGGTCATCAGGACGAATAAACATATTACGGGCAAATAAAGCGTGCCACGCATGTTGGCTAATAATTCGCACAGGGAGTTCAGTAACAGGATCAGCACCGGCTAGCAAATCTTGGACAAAAATATCTTTGTTGCGTAAGAAGGCGACTACATCTTGTAGTACGGCATCGAAATGTTGTTCAGACATGCCTTTATTGACTTCGCCCCACCAAACTTTGTCGTGGCTTTCAGCTTCGTCAACAATAAATTTGTCATTCGGTGCGCGTCCAGTAAACGATCCCGTGTAAGCGACCAGCGTTCCTCCATGACCTACATGCGCTTCCGCGCGGCGCATCGATTCTTCAAAAAGCGCAGGGGCGGAGAGGTTCCAATGAATAGCTTTTAAGTGGCTTAAGCCCAAAGTACTTTCTAAATGGGCCGAGAGTCGACTGGTATCGGTCATGACTAATTCCGTTGTTAAAGTATCAATCGCACAAAGTACGGACGTTGTTGACAATTTCTAGCATTAGTAAAAAAGTGCGTAGTATAAGTAATAATAACTTGCTCAGCAGTACTTTTATAGCACAAAGCAGCTAGCGCTTATTGACCTTTTTAGGCATATCACTGCACTTTAGGCGACAACTTGATTTTTTGAATTATGTCGACACTTGAAGATATTGACACAACACAAGCTGAGCGTCTCAAGAATAATTTGAGTTCTGTTGTGTTAGTTTAGGCTGTGTTGTTTTGCTGAGGCTTCACTCGCTCTATCGAAGCACTGCGCTTTATTCCGATAAGAGCTGAGTTTGCTTGGTCAAAATTAAGGATGCTTTTCCGTTTACATCGTAAAATTCCAACATCTGATTGCCTTTTTGAGCGACGCTACCAGCACGCCCTAATACTCGCAAATAATTACCCTCCCAATTACCAACATTAATGGTAGGGCCACCGACGACCGTGGGTAGTACTGGACAGGCTTTTCGGGTTTGATTAATTTTGATTACCTTAAAGCCGCGATGCCCAACTTGGGCAAAATAGGCCTGATATTGATTACATCCACTTAAACCCATCATGGCATGTTTGCCGACATTGAGTGTCAGTTGAAGTTCGGGGGGAACATCATTGCCGTAAATGGATTTAAGCCGCCAACTGCTGCCTAATAAAGAAGGGCCTCCACTATTAAGTGGGCAAGCCATTGAGCTAGGATTTGCACTGGGTGCGGCCGTTTCATTTTGTTGAGCTGTATTGATTGATTCTATAGCAAAACTGATGCTTGCTAAACCTAGTAAGCTTAGCGCTAATACAAGTTGTTGATAGTTTTTCTTTTTCATCCTGAGGCTCCCATTTAGTTTAAAAATTAAACATCCTATTGAGTATAGAAAAGGTTTTTTGCAACGCTTTATTTTTAACCAAAATTTCTTGACTAAAATCTGAAAAATAAGCAGCTCGCTTTATGAATAGCTGAAATTGCTGTGTGAAAAGTCTTTGTTACCTATACTCAAAAGCCTATGAAAGACTACGACGAACTCCCGAATCAAAAACCGAAAAATCATGTGCCGCGTGCCAAGATGTATTTGCGGGCGCATTTGCGTTGGCTCTGGGGCTATCCTTTAGGCGCGGAAGGCGAACCCTTGCAGTGGCAAGTCCTGCATTATCCTCTGCCTTGGGATGCAGAAATTTTATCCTTAAGCACTGAATATTTGGCTCATGCGGCCTTTGCTTATAATCGTGCTAAACATGCTTTTCCTAAAGCCTTGCCTGTTATCGTGGGCGATGTTGAGCTTTGGTCAACTCGGGTGAGTTTAAAATTACAAGCGTTACGCAGCTTACTCGAGGGGGAATTAGTTGATCCGTGGCAGGTTTTGCTGGTAGAGGGCGAGTCAGGGCAAGGCCGTTTAGTGCGCCAAGTCCAAGCACTAAAGCGTCAAAATCCGCTTTTAACCAGTTTGTTGGACAAGTTTGCATGGTGGTTGTCTTTAGACCCTAAAGCTTTACAACAAGCAGTGGATTGGCTTGAGGAGCAACAACAAGCGCTTGTGCATTTAAAAAGTTTTGAGAATGGCGTGGTGTCTATCGCCATTTTATTTGCCTTGCAGCGCGAGCTACCGGTTCAAACCATCAATAGCTTTTTACCGATCATCATTCATCCTGTGTGGCGAGCTGACGGAATTTTCGCTTATAAGTCTTGGTTTAATTTCTATTTCAGTTATTTTGAGCGCTTTCCGCTGGGTGACCGTGTGGACTTTAGCCTAGCTCAGGTGACAGAGTCTTCCGAAGTATTGCGTAACTGGGAGCATAAAATCCAAGGCTTTATGGCACTTAGTCCTAAACAAGTGCGGCGTTTTTTAGAGGTGAGTCATCAGTTACTCACGCCCCTTGTACTAGATAGGTGGCTTTTGTGGTGTCAACAAAGTCGGGCGTATCTTGAGGAAGTCTTAGCGGCCACGGAGCGCCAAAGACGTCTTGAGCTTGCACAACGCTATACTAAACAAAAAGCACAGAACAACGAACATCTATCGTCAGAAAATATCGCGAAATGGAAAAAAGCTTGGCATTCTTTGCGCGATGACAGTCCTATTATCCCGTCAGAGCTGAGCGATTTCTTAGAGCGCCTAAACTATTTTGCGCATGATCCGAAGAAACTTGCTTGGTTGGAGAAAGCCGCACGCCTGCTAGAGCGCTTACCGGCGGATCATGCTTGGCACAGACCTGATATGTTGCTCAAATTAGCGACACATTGGTACTTATTGAAGCGAGATGCAGAAAGCGCGGAAAACTATGCCGATGCTTTAGTAAGCGCTTGGCTACACTATTTACAGCAAGCCAAGAGCCAAGAGGCTTTGGTCAGTCGTGTGCAACCTTGGCTAAAATTGGCAAATTTTTACGCCAAAAACGAGTCGGTGTTTTCAAGCAGGTCTGGCTTAGAAATAAGAATGCTTCGTAGTGCTACTTATAGTTCTGCTGGTTTTAAGCTAGCAGAGCCTAGCGCATTTTTTACAGCACTTGGTATAGTCGTCGAATCCTCAGCAGCGCTTGATGCTCAAGTCGCTATTGATTTTTATCATTTTTATAGTGCCACACCGTCTGCTTGGCCTAAAGCTGCTTATTTCTGCGCCTTGTTAGCGCATAACTTGCAAATCGAGTTGCAACCAGAGGTTTACGCCTGCGTGAATCGTCTATTAGGTGCTGATACTTCTGTCGAGCATTTTGTCCACTTAATTCAATCATGGCACTTGGCCGCCCATGCGGAAGCNCCAAGTGGCAGTTGGGAAGCAATAAGGGTAGCGGCAGTTTTAATCGAACAGGGTCATGCGATGGTGGTGGATAAAACGCGTGAGTTAGGCGTTTGGCCTTGGCTTGCAGCGCTCAAACCCAGTATTGAGCAATTAGAAAAAATTAACTTACCCGTGCCTGCGGTAATGCTGTATCCAGCAAGTCCAAGTCATTTTGCGGATTATCCTATAGAGCTTCAGCCTGCCTTGCAATTGTTGGCAACTTACCATCCGCAAGCAGAGGTGGCAGCACAGCGTATTTTAGAGGATCTGCGTACAGATCCTGTGGCGTTGAATAATGAAATTAAAGTTATTCAGCAAAAATTAGAGAATACTTTGCCCGAAAATAAGCGAGTGATATTAGAGCGACGCCTGCAGAGTTTGACACAGCGTCTAGCGGCACTAAGCGATGGGTTTCATCGAGTGTCGCCTAAACGTTTAGCTAATCTTAGCAAAAAATTGTATTCAAGCGCCCTACAGAAGTGTTTGACCGATTGGCAACAAAGCTGTGAGCAGCAATTACAGCAGCATCTCTATAAAGCACTCTACGTCAAGCAGCTCGATCCAAAGTGGCTCAGCGATAAGCAACATTACAAAACCTTAATGGCTTTAGCTGGCTTATCTGCCTCCGAGCGTAAATTAGCTGGACAATTATTAGCGGCGGAGTTAGCGGGGCAATATCCGTTGCTACAGGCTCCAGCGAACCAAGTTTGGATTAACAACATGCATGCGCGAGGTTTTAAGTTACAAGCTTGGTTGGAAGGCTTTGAGTTATATTTGCCCATGACGCTAGGTGAAAAAGAGACCATATTTACTTTCCGTTTAGCCCAGCGGTTGTTTGATGTGCTTCACATGGGCGATCATTTTGAGACTTGCTTGAGCCATGACGGTTGTAATTTTTTCTCAGTATTAGCGAATGCGGCGGATGTGAATAAGCGTGTACTGTACGCCTATGATCAGGTTGGAAAAGTGCAAGGGCGCTGCCTATTGGCTATTTCTGATGCAGGTCACTTATTGCATTTTTATCCTTACTCCCATTTAGCAGGCACTGAGTTTGAACAAGCCCTCCATCAAGTCTTGCAGTATTTGGAGCAAGAAACCGGTATTGGACGTCATGATAAGGGTGAGATTTCCACCTTAGTGGCGCAGCATTGGTATAACGATGGGATTATCAATAGCGCGAAACACGGGATTTTTGCCGAACAAGGCGAATTTCGTCTTGCACTCAACGATAAGCAGTTAAGCGCAGAACAAGTATTTACCCGCTTTCAAGCCTTGTTAGAGCCTGAGTCGCTCAGCGATATGTTGCTACTGCAATTGATTGATTTACCGGAATTAACTAAGCGCTATTCATTGCGCCTACAGTTGTGTTTGCTGTGGTTGGAGCAAGGTTTACTCAGTCATGCCTTGCAGCGCGAGCTATTTGAACATTTGTTACATCACTCGCCGCCTACGATCGACGTGCAAGATTTATGGCCGCTGGCAAAAGAGTGGTTATGGGATTATTTATACCGTTATTTGCAAAAAAATGAGTGTTTTCCGGCTACAGAATTCGATTTGTTGCTTGACAACCAGCCCTTACAAGCCTTGAAACTGTTGAAAGTATTGCATCGTCCGATTAAACGCATTCGCTTTGAATATTGTCGTGTGCTCACAGAGGCACAACGCGCCAAAGTGTATTTAGCCTTAAACCGGCCGCGCCAAGCCTTAGCGATTTGCCACGCCGTGCGGCGTAGGTATCAGGATAGTGATTGCTATTATTTGTTAGACGGGGTCGAAGCGAGCGCAAAACAGCGTTTAGATAATTTGAATGTGACGGCCTAAGGCTGTAAACCTAATCGTTCACGCAAGACCTGCTGAGTAATTTCAGCCGTTTGCATAATGTGCAATTCGGTTTCTTTGCAAGCGGTTTCAATATCACGTGCTAAAGCAGCTTCATAAATCCGGCGATGTTCGTCTTGCACATGACGTTGCCCTAAATTGGCGCTGAGGGAGATATTGCGATACCGCTTATGTTGGTCATACAGCGTATTATAAAAATGTTGTAGCCACTTCGAGGTGCAAGCCGAGATCAGCGCCCAGTGAAAATTGCGATTACGCTGTTCCCAAAGCTCTAAATCATCAAACAAATTATTTTCTTCCAATTTAGCTAATTGGTAGTAACTGGAAACCACCCGTGCTTCCCAAGCATCATTGCCATGCTTAAGACTATTCGTCAGTGCCTTAAGCTCTAGGGTAAGCCTTAAATCAGTAATATCATCTAAGTCTTGTGGCGAAATTGGCGCAACCCGAAAGCCGCGCTGGCCTTCAGTAATTACAAAACCGTCTGAACTCAAGCGACTCAAGGCTTCGCGCAAGGGGGTTGCGCCTACACTATAAGTAGTCCGCAAGGGGTCGATCTTGAGTTTAGTGTCAGGAGCAAGCTTGCCTTGAATAATATCTTCACGTAATTGCCCATAAATATAATCCGTTAAGGTACGCGGGGAACTGGCTTCGCTGGACACGATACTCATAAGCTTACTAGCAACTTTTTATAGAAATGGTGGCGGATTATAAAACTTGGCTGGATGGTTTAGAACTAAATCCTGAGGCAATTTAGTGTTTATTTTAAGTTATTTAAAGCGCTTTGTATTCAAGACGCGCTGGCTAGATGCTGAGTTTATGGGCTTTAAAATAAAATATCGATATTCCTTTAAATATCGATAATCATACGCTATGCTTGTCCAATCAATCAGCACGGAGGGGATAAGCCCATGAAAGAGATCAAGCACTTCATCAATGGCGAGTTCGTGGGGTCTGCTTCAGGCAAGACTTTCGCCAATATCAATCCCGCTACTAATGAGCAAATCGGTGTCGTCCATGAGGCAGGTATGCCTGAAGTGGATGCTGCGGTTGCTGCGGCTAAAGCAGCCTTAAAAGGCCCCTGGGGCAAAATGCCTGTGGCGGAACGTATGGCGATTTTGCACAAAGTTGCCGATGGTATTAATGCACGCTTTGATGAATTCCTAGAAGCCGAATGTCTCGATACGGGCAAACCCAAATCCCTCGCTTCTCACATCGATATTCCACGCGGTGCAGCTAACTTTAAAGTGTTTGCTGACCTGTTCAAAAACGTCCCTACCGAAAGTTTCATGCTCGACACCCCCGATGGCAAGGGCGCATTGAACTATTCAGTACGCAAACCTAAAGGTGTGATTGCGGTCATTAGTCCGTGGAATCTACCTTTATTATTAATGACATGGAAAGTAGGTCCTGCGTTAGCTTGTGGCAATACCGTTGTCGTTAAACCTTCTGAAGAAACCCCACGCACCACTACCTTATTGGGTGAAGTGATGAATGCGGCGGGTGTCCCTAAAGGGGTTTATAACGTCATTCACGGTTTTGGTCCTGATTCTGCGGGTGCATTCTTAACTACACATCCTGATATTGATGGCATTACCTTCACGGGTGAAACACGTACAGGTGCGGCGATTGTTAAGGCTAGTGCTGATCATATTCGCCATGTGTCGTTTGAATTGGGTGGCAAAAATCCTGCCATCGTATTCGCTGATTGCGACATGGATAAGGCGATTGAAGGTACTTTGCGTTCTGTATTCGCTAACTGTGGACAGGTATGTTTAGGTACTGAACGTGTCTATGTAGAGCGTCCGATTTTTGACGAGTTCCTCAAGCGCTTAAAAGCGGGTGCGGAAGGTATGCAATTAGGGGCATGGGACGATGCTTGTACCTCGATGGGACCTCTAATCAGCAAAGAACACCAAAATAAAGTGTTGTCTTACTACAAAAAAGCGGTGGAAGAAGGCGCGAATCTGGTTACTGGTGGTGGTGTACCTGACATGGCGGGTAAATTAGCGGACGGTAACTGGGTACAACCGACCATTTGGACAGGCTTACCTGAAACTGCCACGGTTATTAAAGAAGAAATCTTTGGACCTTGCTGTCATGTGCAACCTTTTGACTCTGAAGATGAAGTGATTGAGTGGGCAAACGATACTAAATACGGTTTAGCCGCTGCGGTGTGGACGGAAAATGCGACGCGTGCGCATCGGGTGGCTGCCCAAATTGATGCAGGGATTGTGTGGGTAAATTCTTGGTTCTTACGCGATTTACGTACCCCATTCGGTGGCATGAAACACTCAGGGATTGGGCGTGAAGGCGGCGTGCATTCGCTCGAATTCTATACCGAATTGAAAAACGTCTGCGTCAAACTGTAAGAGGGTGTCTATGTTAAGCCAAGAACAAATTAATAGTTACGCGGACGAATTATATAACGCCTTGCGCCAGCGTCACATGATTCAGCCTTTTTCTGACCGCACGCCCGATATGACGGTGGAAGATGCTTATGCGGTGTCGAATCTATTGTTAGATAAGCGTATTAAGCTCGATGGTGAGAAAGTCATTGGTAAAAAAATCGGTGTGACCAGCCAAGCGGTCATGAAAATGTTGGGTGTGTATCAACCTGACTTTGGTTATCTCACTGATGCAATGGTCGTGGATGAAAGCGAACCTTTATCGGTGAGTACCAAGATGATTCAACCGCGTGCGGAAGGCGAAATTGCCTTTGTACTCAAACACGATTTGATTGGCCCTGGCATTACTGCCAGCGATGTACTACGCGCGACCGATTTCGTAGTACCGTGCTTTGAGATTGTCGATTCGCGCATTCAGGATTGGAAAATCAAAATTCAAGATACCGTGGCGGATAATGCGTCTTGCGGTTATTTCCTACTCGGTTCACAAGCGGCTGATCCGCGCAAAGTGGATTTGTCCACATGCGGCATGGTGATGGAAATGAATGGGCAAGTGGTGGCAACCGGAGCAGGTGCAGCCGCTTTAGGTTCATCGCCTGTGAGTTGTGTGGTGTGGTTGGCGAATACTTTAGGCAAATTCGGTGTGCCGCTCAAAGCAGGTGAAGTGATTTTGTCTGGAGCTTTAGTACCACTGCAACCTGTGAAAGCAGGTGATTATATGAGTGTCAGTATTGGTGGAATCGGTCGCACAGCGGTGCGTTTTGAGTGAGGAGGAGAGGATAATGGCGAAAATACGTTGTGCATTAATAGGTCCTGGCAATATCGGTACGGACTTACTGTATAAATTAAAGCGTAGTGAAGTACTAGAACCTGTGTGGATGGTGGGCATTGATCCTACTTCTGACGGTTTAGCGCGTGCACGTGATATGGGTTTGAAAACCACTGCCGATGGTGTAGATGGTTTAATCCCACACATTGAAGCGGATAATATTCAAATTGCCTTTGATGCGACTTCGGCTTATGCCCACGCTGAAACTTCCCGCAAATTGACCGAAAAAGGTGTGAAGGTAATTGATTTAACTCCTGCGGCGATTGGTCCTTTCTGCGTACCCCCTGTGAACTTGCTCGATCACCTCGATAAGGGTGAAGAGAACGTCAATATGGTGACTTGTGGCGGTCAGGCGACCATTCCAATGGTGTATGCGGTGAGCCGTGTGCAACCTGTGCGTTATGGTGAAATCGTGGCAACCGTATCCTCTAAATCAGCAGGGCCTGGTACGCGCAAAAATATTGACGAATTCACCCAAACTACTTCAGGCGCGATTGAGAAAGTCGGTCAAGCCAAGAAAGGTAAAGCCATTATTATTCTCAACCCTGCTGAGCCGCCCTTGATGATGCGCGACACCATTCACTGCATTACTGAAACCGAACCGCGTCAAGATGCGATTATTGAATCGGTCAAAGCAATGGAAGCCGAAGTACAAAAATATGTACCTGGCTATCGCGTGAAAGAAGGCCCGATTTTTGATGGTAATCGCGTGAGTGTGTTCGTGGAAGTGCGGGGTCGTGGGGATTATCTGCCTGAATATGCAGGTAATCTCGACATTATGACGGCTGCTGCGGCACGCACCGCTGAAATGTTTGCTGAACAGATGTTAAAAGCTTAAGGAGCAAGGGTAATGAATCTGAAAGGTAAAAAAATTCGTTTACACGATATGTCCTTACGCGATGGTATGCACTCGATTCGCCATCAATTCAGCGTACAAAACATGGTGGACTTATCCCAAGCCTTAGATAAAGCAAAAGTACCTTTAATCGAAGTCACTCACGGTGATGGGATTGCAGGTTCTTCCGTAAACTACGGTTTCGGCTTACACACGGATAAAGAGTACTTAGAAGCAGTGATTCCTAAGCTTCAACACTCGCAAGTATCTATCCTGTTACTCCCTGGCATCGGCACGATTAAAGACCTGCAAATGGTCGAAGACTTAGGGGTTAAAACCATTCGTGTCGCTACTCACTGCACAGAAGCGGATGTGTCCGAACAGCATATTAAGTACTCGGCTAAACGGGGCTTTGACACGGTAGGGTTTTTAATGATGAGCCATATGGCTAGTCCTGAAAAAATCCTCGAACAAGCCAAACTGATGTATAGCTATGGCGCGAACTGTTTATATATGACGGACTCCGCAGGTCATATGTTGCCTGAGGAAGTGAAAGAAAAAATCGGCATTTTACGCGCTGAATTCCCTGAGAATATTGAACTCGGTTTCCACGGTCATCATAACTTAGGTATGGCAATCGCTAACTCTTTAGCCGCGATTGAAGCGGGTGCTACGCGTATTGATGGTTCGGTGGCTGGCTTTGGCGCAGGTGCGGGTAATACGCCTCTGGAAGTATTTGCTGCTGTGTGTGATCTGTATGGCATTGAAACAGGTGTGGATGTGAGTGCCTTAATGGATGCCGCAGAAGATGTTGCAGTACCCATTATGGTGAAGAATGATGAATTGCCCCGTATTAATCGTGACTCTTTAACATTGGGTTATGCAGGTGTGTACTCGTCCTTCTTATTGCATGCGCGTCGTGCGGAACAGAAGTATGGTATTCCTGCGCGTGAAATCTTAATGGAATTAGGGCGTCGCGGCACAGTCGGTGGTCAAGAAGATATGATCGAAGACGTGGCTTTAGAAATGATTCGCGCAAGAGGTTAACTATGTCTACCTTAAGTCGTTCTACCATTGCGCAACTCGCCGAGCATCTCGAAAATGCCGAGCTACAAGCCCATGATGTGAAAAAGATTACCGACGATTATCCTGATATGGATTGGGACGATGCCTATGATATTCAATGGGAAATTCGTCGGCGTAAAGAAGCGCGTGGCAATAAAGTCATTGGTTTAAAAATGGGTTTAACCTCCTACGCCAAAATGAAACAGATGGGTGTGGAAAATCCTTTATATGCCTTTTTGGTTGATTACTTTAATGTGCCTGATGCGGGTACGATTAAAGTGTCAGAACTGATTCATCCTAAAGTCGAAGCCGAAATCGCGATTATTACCAATAAGGAATTGAAAGGGCCTGGTTGCACGGTCGCACACGTATTAGGTGCAACCGAATCGGTCGTTCCTGCGGTAGAAATCATTGATTCACGCTATGAAAATTTCCGTTTCGACCTGAAAAGCGTGATTGCTGACAATGCCTCATCTTCACGTTTTGTCACAGGTGGCAATGTCAAACGCGCTGACCAAGTCGATATGAAAACACTGGGTGTGGTGATTGAAATCAATGGCAAAGTGGTCACTACAGGCGCAGGTGCTGCCGTATTAGGTCATCCTGCGGCGAGTGTGGCGATGCTGGCTAATATGTTAGCCGAACGCGGTGAAGTGATTCCTGCGGGGACTTTCATTATGACAGGTGGTATTACCGAAGCGGTGGCGGTGAAAGCGGGTGATAGCGTATGCGTGCGCTATCAAGACTTGGGTACTGTCACCATGAGTTTTGTGTAAGGAGTTTATATGCCTTTGATTCAAGCCACGATTTTGCAAGGACGCAGTATTGAGCAGAAACGCGAGTTTTTCGCACGTGTTACACAGGTTGCTGCGGAAACCTTAAATGTTAAGCCGGAGCAGGTTCGTGTGGTAATCAACGAAGTCCCACCAGAGCATTGGTGTATTGGTGGTTTAAGTAAAGCTGATATTGACGCAAAAAATGCAAAAAATTAGTTAATTGATTTTACTGGTTAATGCCCATACGGTCATCGTTTGAGATGCCGTATGGGGAAAAACCTTAGCCTAAGTAACGTCATGCTTTCCCAGAAAGGCTAGCGTGCTTTCTAGTAGACGTAATTGGCGTAAGAAGTGAAATTGTTAGTGGTATTCACATTAGAGTTAGGATGTACACCATCTCTGCCTCTGTAGTTGATATAACGTGGGTAGTCACCCATCACAGGGCCGATGCCATGGTCAACAATAATGGTGACTGGTTTAGGATTTAGCCATTCATTAAGTTGAGAAAATTGGGAAATTTGAGATAACCAATCATTAGTTAAGCCGCCCATCCAAGGTTGGGTGAAGGCGTGATGCCCACCCATCGTAAATGGTGAGTACGACATACCAGGCCACTGTTGCATACCTGGCCATTGCTGCAGTCCCTGCCACTGTTGCAGGCCTGACCATGGGCTATTCAATCCAAATTGGTTAGCGGCATAAGGAAGTGCGCCGGTGGGGGAGTAGTTGCCAAAGATACTGCTCATAAACCCTATATCCTTATAAATAATAGACACGAAGACTGTCTTAGCTACTATAAAACGACAGGTTTTGAGGATTAGACAAAATTGCTTGAAAGGTTACGATTTTAAGATAATTGCTTAGCCCTTTATTTTGAAGCCAAATGGCTAAGTAAATTTGAGTCAGCTCAACGGTATTATGAACA
Organism: Thiolinea disciformis DSM 14473; assembly: GCF_000371925.1. Lineage (GTDB taxonomy): Bacteria > Pseudomonadota > Gammaproteobacteria > Thiotrichales > Thiotrichaceae > Thiolinea > Thiolinea disciformis. The sequence goes on from NZ_AQVE01000004.1 coordinate 95,780, forward strand.
AGGATTTTCCTGAAAGAGTTTGGCTGGTATGTTGCCCAGAAGAGACAAATGCTACTATTTAAAGAAAACCGCCTTAGAGGCGGCTTTCTTTTTTACTATACGCGTGGCTATTTAATCACACCCAATTCACGTAAATGGGCTTCGATCTCAGGCATGATACCGGGATCATCAATGGTAGAGGGTACAGCATAAGGCTGGCCATTGATCATTTGACGCATACTCTTACGCAGGATTTTGCCTGAGCGCGTTTTCGGTAGACGCTTCACAATATAAGTATCTTTATAACAAGCAATCGCGCCGATTTGTGCGCGTATGTCATTGATAAGCTCTTTACTTAAGGTGGCTTGATCAATATCCACACCTGTTTTCAAGACTACTAAACCAATCGGCACTTGGCCTTTTAAGTCATCATCCAGAGCAACGACCGCACACTCTGCTACCGCAGGATGTGCACCGACCACTTCTTCCATTTCGCCTGTGGATAAGCGGTGACCTGCTACGTTGATAACGTCGTCCACACGACCCATGACGAACACATAGCCGTCTTGATCGATATAACCACCATCACCCGAAGCATAGTAGCCTGGGAACATAGACAGATAGCTGTCTTTAAACTTTTGCACATCGCCCCAAACCGTGGCCAAGCAGGATGGTGGTAAAGGTAATTTAATCGCAATAAAGCCTTGCTCGCCTGCTGGCAATTCCTGACCGCCGTCATCCAAGATTTTTACATTAAAGCCAGGTGTCGGTACGGTCGAAGAACCTAATTTGATGGGCATCGGTTCAATACCTTGCAAGTTGGCAGTAATCCCCCAACCGGTTTCGGTTTGCCACCAGTGGTCAATCACTTGTTTGCCGCTCTTTTCCATTAACCATTCTTGCGTCGGTGGGTCTAAGCGTTCGCCAGCGGAGAAGATATTGGTTAGGCCACTCAGGTCGTATTTCTTGAGGAAATCACCATTGGCATCTTCTTTCTTAATCGCGCGGAAGGCGGTAGGCGCTGAGAATAGGGCTTTGACCTTGTACTCTTCGCAAATCCGCCAGAACGTCCCCGCATCCGGTGTCATAATGGGCTTGCCTTCAAAGACAATCGTGGTAGCCCCGCGTAATAGCGGCGCATACACAATGTAAGAATGACCAACCACCCAACCCACATCAGACGCTGCCCAGAAGACTTCGCCTGGCTTAACATTATAGATAGCGTGCATACTGTAGTTCAAAGCTACCGCATGACCACCGTTTTCACGTACTACCCCTTTAGGTTTGCCCGTAGTGCCTGAGGTATACAGAATATACAGTGGATCAGTACCTTTGACAGGTACGCACTCAGCAGGCTGTGCTTGAGCGGCTAAGGTTGTCCAGTCGTAGTCATAGCCTTCTTTCAATTCAGCAGTCGCTTCAGGGCGTTGGAACACCACACAAGCATTCGGCTTATGAGAAGACAAGGAGATGGCTTTATCAAGCAGAGGTTTGTAAGCAATTACACGGCTTACTTCAATCCCACACGAGGCGGTTAAGATGACTTTCGGGCTAGAGTCTTCAATACGTACCGCTAATTCAGGAGGCGCAAAGCCACCGAATACCACCGAGTGAATCGCCCCTAGACGTGCCACCGCTAACATACCAATCACCGCTTCGGGGATCATCGGCATATACAATATAACGCGGTCGCCTTTTTCTACCCCCAAGCCCTTCAACATGCCTGCGGTTTTTGCCACTTCTTGTTGCAGTTCTTTATAGGTAATAGTGCGTTTGGTATTGCTGACAGGAGAATCATAGATAATCGCTGCTTGATCACCGCGACCATTTTCAACGTGTACATCGACTGCCATGTAACAGGTGTTCATTTCACCATCGGCGAACCAATGATAAATGCCGTCACTATCTTGAGAGAGTATTTTTTGTGGGAATTTATACCACTTTAGGGCTTCGGCTTTTTCTTTCCAGAAACCTTCAGGATCATCCATAGATCGTTGGTATTCAGCTTTATAACTCATATTTTCTCCTCCACTCACTATCAATTAGTTACCCCCTCCCCATTGCCACTGAGTAGCAATGTTTTCCCTCATAATAAGGCAAAGGTGGAGGAGGGGGTTAGGGTTCTCAACACTTAAAACGCATCGCCTGGTACGCGTACCCAGCCTTCCATTAAAATACGTGCACTGCGGCTCATAATGGCTTTGGTCACTTTCCATTCGCCATTTTCTAACTTCGCTTCTGCACCCACGCGTAATGTGCCCGAAGGATGCCCGAAGGTTACTGCCGTACGTTCACCACCGCCCGCAGCTAAATTCACCAGCGTGCCCGGAATAGCAGCCGCCGTACCAATCGCCACTGCCGCCGTGCCCATCATGGCATGGTGTAATTTACCCATGGATAGGGCGCGTACTAATAAGTCTACATCAGCCGCATTAATTTGCTTGCCGCTGGCTGACTTATAATCTTTAGGTTTAGAAACAAACGCGATTTTCGGCGTATGTTGACGGGTTAAGGCTTCTTCTGGGGTTTTGATCAAGCCCATACGTAAAGCACCTGCCACGCGGATTTTTTCTAAACGCGCTAAGGCTTTGGCATCGGTATTGATTGCTTCGCGTAACTCTGTCCCTGTGTAGCCAATGTCTTCCGCATTGACGAATACGGTCGGAATACCTGCTGTAATCATAGTGGCGGGGAATGTACCCACCTCAGGCACTTCTAATTGATCGACCAGATTGCCCGTTGGGAATAGGCTGCCACCGTCCTCGCCTTCATCGGAAGGATCAAGGAATTCAAGGACAATTTCCGCCGCAGGAAAGGTCACACCATCCAGCTCAAAATCACCTGTTTCTTGCACTTGTCCATGAGTAATGGGTACATGCGCAATAATGGTTTTACTGATATTGGCTTGCCAAATGCGCACGGTACACACGCCATTGTCGGGGATTCGTGATTTATCGACATAGCCTGCATGAATCGCAAATGCACCTGCACCCGTGGATAAATTACCGCAGTTACCGCTCCAATCGACGAAATCCTTATCAATCGAAATCTGTCCATACAGATAGTCAACATCGTGATCAGGCTTAGTGCTTTTGGATAAGATCACGCATTTACTGGTACTAGACGTTGCGCCACCCATACCATCAATGTGTGCGGCATAAGGGTCTGGGCTACCAATTACGCGTTGAAATAACTTATCCCGCGCCTTGCCTGGGACTTGTGCAGAGGCAGGTAAATCTTCAAGACGGAAGAATACGCCTTTACTCGTACCGCCCCGCAGATAGGTGGCAGGGACTTTTACTTGAGGAACATTGGACATAGTTTGCCTCGTTAGTGTTTGAAGAAACCCCTCCCTAACCCTCCCCTTATCAAGGGAGGGAATTAAAGACACCCTTTTCAGATCAGAGGGTTCTTACGCCTCCCTTGATAAGGGGAGGTTGGGAGGGGTTTGCATTACGCGTTCGATTCCAAGAAATCTTGTGCAAAGCGTTGCAATACACCCCCCGCTTTATACACGCGAACTTCCGCTGCGGTATCTAAACGACAGGTCACTGGAATACGTACCACTTCGCCGTTTTTGCGATGCATGACCACGGTTAAGTCAGTACGAGGTGCAATTTCACCTTCCACATCAAAGGTTTCAGTTCCATCGATGTTATAGGTTTTGCGCGTTTCGCCTGCTTTGAATTCCAATGGTAATACGCCCATACCGACCAAGTTAGTACGGTGAATACGCTCGAAACCTTCCGCAACAATCGCTTCCACACCTGCTAAACGTACACCTTTCGCAGCCCAGTCACGACTTGAGCCTTGACCGTAATCCGCACCTGCAATAATGATGAGGTTTTGTTTGCGGTTCATGTAGGTTTCAATTGCTTCCCACATGCGCATCACTTTGCCTTCTGGCTCAACGCGGGCCAGCGATCCTTTTTTCACTTGACCATCCACCACTGCCATTTCATTGACTAATTGTGGATTAGCAAAGGTGGCGCGTTGTGCGGTTAAGTGGTCACCACGGTGGGTGGCGTAAGAGTTGAAGTCTTCTTCAGGCAAGCCCATTTTCGCCAAGTATTCACCCGCCGCGCTATTTAATAGAATCGCATTCGAGGGTGATAAATGGTCGGTAGTGATATTGTCAGGCAATACCGCCAGAGGACGCATCCCTTTTAAAGTACGCTCGCCTGCCAATGCGCCTTCCCAATAGGGTGGACGACGGATATAAGTCGACATCGGGCGCCAGTCGTATAAAGGACTTGCCGCTTCTTCCACTTTGCCCAAATCAAACATCGGGATGTAAACCTGTTTGAACTGCTCAGGTTTTACCGACTTGGCAACAATGGCATCGATTTCTTCATCAGAAGGCCAAATGTCTTTTAAGGTAATGGCTTTGCCATTTTTGTCTGTGCCTAAAGCATCTTGCTCGATGTCTAAACGTACAGTACCCGCAATCGCATAAGCCACCACTAAGGGTGGAGAAGCTAAGAAGGCTTGTTTGGCATAAGGATGAATACGACCATCGAAGTTACGATTGCCTGATAACACCGCCGTTGAATACAAATCACGGTCAATAATTTCTTGCTGGATTTTCGGGTCTAATGCACCTGACATACCATTACAAGTCGTACAAGCAAACGCCACGATACCAAAGCCTAATTTTTCCAGTTCAGGTAATAAGCCCGCTTCTTTCAAATACAGTTCAGCGACTTTCGAGCCAGGCGCGAAGGATGATTTCACCCAAGGCTTACGCACTAAGCCGAGTTCATTAGCTTTCTTAGCTAATAAACCTGCTGCAACCACATTGCGTGGGTTAGAGGTATTAGTACAAGAGGTAATCGCCGCAATAATCACAGCACCATCGGGCAATAAACCTTTAGCTTCTTCCGCTTTGGCTTCAGCTAATTTGGCTTCGTCCGCAATACCGCGTTCTTGCAAAGCAGACGTTGGTAAGCGTTTATGTGGGTTAGAAGGTCCCGCCATATTGCGTACAACAGAAGACAGATCGAAGGTTAATACGCGTGGGTATTGCGCGGTTTTCAGTGCATCTGCCCATAAACCAGTGGTTTTTGCATAGTTTTCGACTAAAGCCACTTGCTCTGGCTCACGTCCTGTGAGTTTCAGATAATCAATGGTTTGACCATCGATATAGAACATCGCTGCCGTAGCACCGTATTCGGGGCACATATTAGAAATGGTCGCACGGTCACCGATAGACAGACTATCTGCACCGTCACCAAAGAATTCCACATAAGCACCAACGACGCGCTCTTTACGTAAGAACTCGGTTAAGGCTAACACGATATCGGTTGCGGTAATGCCAGGCTGACGCTTGCCTGTTAATTTTACCCCGACGATGTCTGGGAGACGCATCATCGAAGGGTGACCCAGCATAACGGTTTCGGCTTCCAAACCACCCACGCCAATCGCAATAACGCCCAAAGCATCGACGTGTGGCGTGTGTGAATCGGTACCCACGCAAGTATCAGGGAAAGCCACACCCTCGCGCACTTGAATCACAGGAGACATTTTCTCCAAGTTGATTTGGTGCATGATGCCATTGCCTGCGGGGATTACATCGACGTTTTTGAATGCGGTTTTGGTCCACTCAATAAAGTGGAAACGGTCTTCATTACGACGATCTTCCACTTCACGGTTTTTACGGAAGGCATCTTTATCAAAACCGCCGTATTCCACCGCTAACGAGTGATCCACGATTAATTGGGTTGGCACAACTGGGTTTACTTTAGCGGGATCGCCGCCTTTGTCGGCAATCGCATCACGTAAGCCTGCTAAATCGACTAATGCGGTTTGCCCTAAGATGTCATGGCAGACCACACGTGCGGGATACCACGGAAAATCTAAATCTTGGCGACGCTCGATTAATTGCTTGAGAGACGCGGTTAAATCGGCTGGATCACAGCGCCGTACTAACTGCTCCGCCAAGACACGCGAGGTATAAGGCAGGGTGTCATAGCTACCGGGTTGAATCGCTTCCACAGCAGCACGCGTGTCGAAGTAATCGATCGTCGAATTGGGTAGTTGTTTACGGTATTGGGTGTTCATGGCTAGTGTCGTTCCTACTTACGCTCAGCTAAGGGGACAAATTTCAGATTTTCGGGGCCAGTGTAATTAGCACTGGGGCGAATAATCTTGCCGTCTTCCCGCTGCTCAATCACATGCGCACCCCAACCACTCACCCGCGAAATTACAAATAAGGGGGTAAACATATCGGTGGGAACGCCCATTTGGTTGTAAGACACCGCAGAGAACCAATCGAGGTTAGGGAACATATTTTTGACTTCTTTCATGACACTTTCTAAACGATTGGCCACGTTATACATGGTCATATCACCGTTTTCTTCAGAAAGCTCTTTGGCCACTCGCTTGATGACTTCATTACGTGGGTCAGCGATGGTATAAACCGGATGACCGAAACCAATGATCACTTCTTTATTTTCAACGCGCTTACGGATATCCGCTTCGGCTTGGTCTGGCGTGAAATAACGGCTTTGAATACGGAAGGCGACTTCGTTTGCGCCACCGTGTTTAGAACCGCGTAAGGCACCAATCGCTCCCGTAATGCAGGAATACACATCAGAGTTAGTACCAGCAATCACCCGTGCGGTAAAGGTTGAGGCATTGAACTCATGCTCGGCATAGAGAATCAAGGAGGTGTGCATCGCACGCACCCAAGATTCTTTAGGTTTTTTGCCATGTAATAAATGTAAGAAATGCCCGCCAATGGAGTCTTCATCGCTTTCAACATCAATACGCTTACCATTGACCGCAAAATGATACCAATACAGCAGCATGGAGCCGAAGCTTGCCATTAAGCGATCCAACATTAGGCGGGTTTCAGCGACGGGATGGCCTGCATGTTCAGGTAAGCAAGTGCCTAAGACCGAGCAACCTGTACGCATGACATCCATCGGATGCGCAGAGGGTGGTAAGGCTTCCATCGCTTGTTTTACTGCTAGTGGCAAACCACGGAAAGATTTTAACTTAGCTTTATAAGCTTTTAATTGCGCAGCATTTGGCAGTACACCATGAATTAATAGGTGCGCAATTTCTTCAAACTCAGCTTTTTCAGCGAAATCAAGAATGTCATAACCACGATAATGCAGGTCATTACCTGTGCGTCCTACCGTACAAATTGCGGTGTTACCTGCTGCAATGCCGGATAAGGCAACCGATTTTTTAGTTTTTGGTAATACTTGTTCTAACATCTAAACCTACTCCTTATTCTGCGCCTTGCTTAGCAAATAATGCGTCTAACTTTTGCTCGTATGCGTGATAACCGATGGTGTCATATAACTCCATGCGGGTTTGCATGGTGTCGATCACATTCTTTTGCGTACCCTCTTGCAATAGATGGGTGTACACATTTTCGGCTGCTTTACACATGGCACGGAAAGCAGATAATGGATAAAGCACCAGCTTAACACCGACACTGGCTAGCTCTGTAGTGGTATATAAAGGTGTTGCACCAAACTCAGTAATATTAGCCAGTACTGGAACATGTACAGCCTTAGTGAATTCAGCGTATTGCTCTAATTTATTCATAGCTTCTGGGAAAATCATGTCCGCACCGGCTTCCACACATGCCATCGCACGATCAATCGCCGATTGCATGCCTTCTACCGCTAGCGCATCGGTACGCGCCATAATGACAAAGCTTTGATCAGTACGCGCATCTACCGCCGCTTTCACACGGTCTACCATTTCTTCAAGGCTGACAATGGCTTTATTCGGGCGGTGACCACAACGCTTTTGCATCACTTGGTCTTCAATGTGGAAACCCGCTGCACCGGCTTGTGCTACCTCACGCGTAGCACGGGCAATATTGAATGCACCACCCCAACCGGTATCGATATCCACTAATAAAGGTGCAGAAGTGACCGCAGTGATGCGTTTAATATCTTCAACCACATCATGTAAGGTGGTAATCCCTAAATCAGGAATACCTAAGGAAGAGGCTGCCACCCCGCCACCGGATAGATACAAGGCTTTGTGCCCAACTTTTTCAGCAATAATGGCACTATTGGCAGTAACTGCACCCACAACTTGGAGTGGATGATTTTCTTCTACAGCGCGGCGAAATTTTTGGCCGGGGGTGAGCTTATCGGTCATTAACTGGTCTCCATCATTTGGCTAATACTTTTCCATGCGCCACTGATATGCCGACGCATAAGCATCTCGGCTAAATCGGCATCCCGATTTGCAATGGCATCTAAAATTTGATGATGTTGTTGTAAGGCTAAGCGTGTTCGATTCGCTAAATTGCTGGTGCGATAGCGACACATGCGCAATAGCTGATACAACTCACCGGCTAGCAGATCAATGAGCATTTGGTTACGGCTTCCCAGAGCAATTTGAAAGTGAAAATCTAAATCACCTTCACTTTGGTAATACGCCTGACCAGCCGATGCATCAATCTGCATTTCATGTTCATTTAATAGGGTGCGTAGTTTTTTAATTTCATCGTCTGTCATGTGCTGGGCTGCCATGCGACAAGCAAAACCTTCTAGTGCTTCCCTTACCTGATAAAGATTGCGCATGGTGTCATCATTTAAAGTGACTACTCGTGCGCCGGCATGGGGTACACGCGTGACTAAACCCAAACCTTCCAATTGGCGAATTGCTTCGCGCAAAGGGCCACGACTAATGCCGAATCGTGTTGCTAGATCCGCCTCGCTAAGTTTTTGTCCTTGAACCAATTCGCCGGTAATAATGGCTTGGGTCAAGCGTGCTGAGGCTTTATCTGATAATGTTTTTTCTTCGTCTAACTGTGCTGTCATGAGTTGATTGCTCCAAATTGTTGACAATCAATCCAAGGATAATAGCATTTTTCCAGATAAAGTGAAGGTGTATTGCTATTTTGTTAACAATAATCATTAAAAATGATGTTTTCTGATAGCGACAGTTTTGAGAGAGTTGATCACTAACCAACTCTCATCGCAAGCGCGGGAATATTAAGGCGTGGTCGTTGCTGGCGTAGTCGTGGAACTTGAGCTCGTCGCTGGCGCTGTGGAAGGGCTAGTGTTTGTCGTTGTACTGGAGCTGCTTGAAGCTGGTAAATCATCAGGTTTACAGCCGCTGGCTGCACTCGCATCGCTACTGGTGCTTGAAGCCTTACAGGTGCTGAGCGTTGAACTAGAAGCGGTGCTACTAGAGTTTGTGCTGCTGGGGCTTGTAGCAGAGGCTGCTGCCGGTGTTAATGCAGCATCGATAGCCGCTTCAGCTTCTTTCACCATATCCACTTGGAAACTTAAGGGTTTACCATTAATAAAGAAGCTAGGGGTTCCAGTGACTCCCAATTGACGCGCTTCTTCTTCTGAGGCCGTGACTACCGCTGCTGTCTTGGCGTCCTCAAAGCAACTCTTGAATTTAGCTTCATCTAATTTTAGCTCTTTCGCGAGTGCTAGCGGCGAGTCCATTTTTAAATCTTTTTGTTTGGCAAAAGCTAAGTCGTGATATTCCCAGAATTTATCTTGCTGACTGGCACACACAGCACCTTCAGCGACCTTACGCGAAATACCGGAACTATTAATGGGCATATAACGATAAACTAAACGGACTTTATCCGCTTTATTCGTAATTGCTTTGGGCATTTCTTCTGCCGCTAATTTGCAGTGTGGGCATTGAAAATCAGAAAATTCGACGATGGTCACAGGGGCATCCGCTTTGCCTTTGCTAGGGTAGCCTTCAGTATTGATCTTAAATACAGGCGCCTGCGCTAAAGGTAAATTCAGTTTATAATTTTTTTCAGTTTTTATCCGTTGTAATAATTCTTCAGCCTTTTTTTGCTGTTGTTCCATCCACACAATGCCTTCTAACTCGGCTTTCGCTTGTTTAAAGGGTTGTTGGATACGCTCCCAATTAGCATCATAATAAGCTTTTAAGGCTTTTTCATCGGGGCGTGGCACGGTCAATAATTCTTCGGCCATCGCTTCCGGCGTTTTGCTTTTCGCTTTGGCTTCTTGGCGAATCCAATTATCGAGCAGATATTGTTCAATGATTTTCTGGCGCTGCTCATTCACTTGTTTATCTAAATCATACAACTGAATGCGCAAAGCAGCGGGCATATCGTCCGCCTTATATTCTTTACCATCATAGTGGTAGCTCAATTCACTCGCAGCTTGGCAAGAGAAGGAAACCGCTAACCCAAGAGCGGCTGCAATCAAGGAGAAACGCATGGATGACCTCAAATTTTCATATTTTGTTTAACAATGGCTGGAGTTTAGCTTATCTGAGATATGCTAACGGGGTCGATGGACCCCGTTAGATGAATCTTTTAACGACCGAATGAAGGATTAAACATTACGTTTCACATCATCAGCCACGTTTTTTACCTCTTGAGCGGCATCACTAGCAACATTTTTAGCGGCCTGACTCGCGTCATGCGCGGCATGAGAGGCCGAATCCGCTACATGTTGGGCAGTATCTTTTACGCTATCGACTGCCTGATTCGCTAGGTTTTTAGCGTCTTGAGCCAAGTCCTTGGTTTTATCGACAGCAGCACCAGCGACCTCAGTGATTTTTTCATTGGCTTGATGGGCTAAATCTTTGGTTTTATCCATTAAATGTTCAGCACTTTGCTTCACATTATCCGGAAACTGGCCTTGTTTAATATCCTCTACTGCTTCTTGAGCTTCGTGTTTGGCTTTATCGTAAGTACTGCTAGCCTCTTGCTTGACTTGTTCAAACGTTTGGCTTGCGCGCTCTAAAGGATCAGCACTAGAGGCATTACGCTCTGCTTCAGAGGCGGTATTCATCCCAATCACTTGATACAGCGGGCAATAATTCAAAAAGCCGGTTGCCAATAAAATAATCCCGAATAATAAGAAAATCTTAGGCCCTAGCAAGCCTGCAATAACCAACACCGCACCGGCGCCAATGCGAATCATTTTGTCTTTGTCACCGACATTGCGTGCAAAATTCATGAGTTATTCCTCCACAAGTATATAAAAGTTATGATTTAGGATTCCCGTTTTACCAGGAGTGAAGTCCCGTTAATGTAGCAGATTATATGCCTATTCTGTTATTTCCACACCTCCAGACATCTGCCTTAGTCGCGTATTTAATCAAACGGTAAGCTTGGATCAAGCTTGGAAGCCAAATACCCTAAGTATTACCTTAATCTTATTAAGTGTATCCGGTGTTAAAAAACTGTTTTAAGCGCTTTGACTGAGATTGACTCAATGAGTCGAATACCAGATAGTATTTTCAAAAACTAATACCTAGCAAAGAGTCAGCGATGGAAAATTTTGGCATTATTAATTATCTCACTTACGTGTTGGGCTGCATTATGATTGTTCTGCTGCCCGGCCCGAACTCCCTCTATGTCTTGACTTTATCGATGCAGCGCGGTCACAAAGCAGGTTGGCAAGCAGCCTTGGGTATTTTTTTAGGCGACTCGATTTTGATGTTTTGTAGCGCAGCAGGGGCGGTGACTTTGCTCAAAACTTATCCTTTATTGTTTGATATGATCAAATATGCGGGTGCGCTTTATTTATCTTATATTGGCATCCGTTTAATCATGGCAGCCATTAAAGCATGGCCGAAGGCTAAAGATCCCTTGGATGCGTTAGAAAAAGCGCAAGCCAGTGTACAGTTGAATAAAACTGACTCGCCTTTTATAAAAGCACTAGTGATTAGCTTGTTGAATCCTAAAGCTATTTTATTCTTTTTGTCGTTTTTTGTACAATTTGTCGACCCAAACTATCCAAATCCTGTTATTTCCTTCTTAATATTAGGTCTGACAGCTCAGGTTTTTAGCGCGATCTATTTAGCGACACTGATTTATGGTGGTAACTATTTAGCAGAGTCGTTTCGTAAACGCCAAAGACTTAGCGCGGCTTCATCAGGGGCAACTGGCTTGGTATTTTTAACCTTTGCTGCCAAATTGGCGACAGCTTCGGCGCTTAACTAAACATTTAACGAGAAGGTTCATGACAACAACAACTTATACTTTACGTGAACGCTTGGCTTGGGCTTTTTACGATTGGGCAAACTCCGTTTTTACGACTGCTATCTTAGTAGCCTTTTTTCCCATTTTTTTTCGCAAATACTGGGCAGAAGGTCTTCCTTCTGAACAGATAACCCTACACCTCGGCACTGCCAATGCCATAGCGAGTTTTACAGTGATGGTATTAGCGCCGTTTTTAGGCGCTATTGCCGATCAAGGAGGTTTAAAGAAGCGCTTGCTAGGGTCTTTCGCGGCTTTAGGCGTGACCATGACCCTGCTCTTAACCTTTGTCGCGCAAAGTCAATGGCAATGGGCTATGGCAGGCTTTATTTTTGCGGTGATTGGTTTTTTGGGCGCTAATATTTTCTATGACTCGTTATTAGTGGATGTTTCAGCAGAGCAAGATTTTAATCGAGTCTCAGCATTAGGCTATGGCCTTGGCTACTTAGGTGGCGGTATCGCCTTTACCGTGTGCGTACTAATGACTTTACACCCTGAGTGGTTTGGCATCATTGATAAAACGGCTGCGGTACGCTGGGCTTTTGTATTCACAGCCTTATGGTGGGCACTGTTTTCAATTCCTTTATTTTTATGGGTACGCGAACGTGTACCAGCCAACTATCAGAAACAAGCTTTACCTATATTGCTGAAAAATGCTGCTAAAGACTTCATTGCTACTTTTCGTCAAATTCGTCAATTACGCCCCGTAGCCTTATTCCTATTAGCTTATTGGTTTTATATTGATGGCGTCGACACGATCATTGTCATGTCTATTGACTATGGACAAGCCCTGAATTTTCCCGAAGATAGCTTGATTAAAGCCTTGCTAATGACCCAATTCATTGCTTTTCCCGCTGCTTTAGTATTTGGTTGGTTGGGTAATAAATTAGGTGCAAAACGTGGCATTCTGATTGCGATTGTGGGTTATATGCTGATTACGATTGGTGGGTCACAAATGCAAACGGTAACAGGGTTTTATGCCTTAGCCTTATGTGTGGGCTTATTCCAAGGCGGTATTCAAGCACTTAGTCGCTCTTTATATGCGAGTTTGATTCCTGTTGAGCAAGCGGCTAAATTTTTTGGCTTTTATAATATGCTGGGGAAGTTTGCCTCAGTACTAGGACCTATCTTAGTAGGTTGGGGCGCATTCCTCACCGGCTCACCGCGTATGGGCTTATTAGCGGTGCTGATTCTATTTATCTTAGGTGGGATATTGCTGTGGCGCGTACCGACTAAAGTTTAAAGCAGCATCGTTTTTGTTCGAGCTCATAAAGCACCGGCAATATGAGTCAGCACTGTGAAAATGTGGATAGCCTCAGTGCTTCTCTGGGTAAGGTTAGTGCTTATGGCGTTGAGCTCAGAGCCTTCATATTTCTGTTCACCAAGCTGAAGTGACTTTGTTTCCAACCAGAAAGTAGCATTATATGCGACTACTCAGCACGCCCATCGCCACTTATACGGCGAATGCGGTTTCGCTTGAGGCTTGAGACTACACTTAGATTTATTTCACCTCTATCGAGTGTAGGCTTATGCAACTTTTATTCTATCTATTCGCAGGTTTAGTGTGTGGATTGATAACGCTGGGGGTGTTTGATTCTGCTTCCATGAGCGTTTTGGTTGGGATATTAGGAGGCTGGGTATTTTTCTTGAGCCAACGCCTAAAAAGTGTAGAAGTCCAATTAAACCAGCTAAAACAGTATCAGCCGATTCTAGCACCGCCCCATACCACCTCAAGTGCCTTGCCAGCCAGTGCAATAACATCCTTAGAGGCTCAAGCGGCTATGGCAATGCCAGCATCCGAGCCGTTACTGTCTGAGCCATTTGACAGTCCAGCTATTAATCAGCCGCCAAACCTCAAGCCTGAAGTACCAAAACAAGCGAATTTCTTAGATAAAGGTCTCCAAGCTGCTAAAAATTGGTTGTTTGGCGGTAATATCTTTGTGCGTTTGGGCATTATGTTGCTATTTTTCGGCGTGGTATTTTTGCTGCGCTATTCCTTAGAGCGCAACTTGATTCCGATTGAATTACGCTTAGCCGGTTCGGCGGCAGGCGCATTGGCACTGCTGGCGCTTGGCTGGCGCTTACGCAAGCGGGAAGGGGCTTACGGTTTAATCCTCCAAGCGGGTGGCATCGGCATTCTTTATCTCACCGTGTTTGGTGCATTCAGTCTCTATCATGTTATTCCAGCTTTGCCTGCGTTTCTTTTCATGGTCGTGATTGTTGTTCTGGCAGCAGCTCTAGCGTTATTACAAAACAGCTTCCCCTTGGCGGCCTTTGCTACTGTCGGTGGTTTTCTTGCACCGCTACTAACATCCAGCGGTAGCAATAATTACATTGGCTTATTTAGTTTTTATGCTTTGTTGAATCTGGGCATTGTGGCAATAGCGTGGTTCAAATCATGGCGTTTGCTGAATTTGATTGGCTTTGTATTCACCTTTGTGATTGCGACGGTGTGGGGATGGTTTAGTTATCAGGCCGATAATTTTGCGACGGTTGAACCTTTCTTAATTTTATTCTTCTTGCTGTATGTAGCGATAGCGATTTTGTTTGCAATTCGCACCCCAATTAACTTTAAAGATAAAGTGGATAGCACTTTAGTGTTTGGTGTGCCCTTAATCGGTTTTGGGATGCAGATTGCTCTAGTGCGCGATTTTGAATATGGCATTGCACTCAGCTCCTTAGTGTTGGGAGCCTTCTATCTGCTACTCAGTGTGGGCTTGTGGAAACGTTTCGGTAAGACTCAGCAATTATTGACCGAATCCTTTTTATCCTTGGGTGTAATTTTTACTACCTTAGCGATTCCGTTTGCCGTCGATGGCGCATTAACCTCCGCTGCTTGGGCTTTGGAAGGCGCGGGTATTTTATGGATTAGTATTCGTCAACAACAATACTTGCGCCGTCTGTTCGGTATTTTCTTGCAATATGCCGCACTGCTTTATTGGTTGGTGGATGTTGGCAATAATCTTATGTTCAGTGCGTCTCAGGTGACAGCTTTCTTCAATGGGCCTTTCATTGCGTTAGTTTTAATTAGTAGCGCTATGTTGCTTTCCAGCTACCTGCTTTCACAAAAATTTCCTAGCAAAAGACGCCTAGAGCGACCATTACCTTTGGTGTTATTACTGACGGCTGGCATTGCGCAATGGTTGAGCTTTGAATTAGAGAGTGTTCTGTATCTGGAGTCAGTCAACTGGATACTGTTGGCGCATGTGGTTTATCTTGGGATATGGGCCAGTATCATGCTGTGGCTAGCAGGTTTTAGCTTATGGACGCAGCGCCGCTTCTTAGTATTAGTCCCCATGGCTAGCCTGATAACTACCACGCTGTATACCAGTGCAAGTCAGTGGCTGATGGAGATGAATAAGTCAGATGATCTTTATCGTTGGCTCAGTCTTGTGATGGCATTTGGGATGACTTATACCTTGCTTTATCGCTATGAGCTTAAACACTTATGGGCGCATTGGCTAAGGGTGTTGCAGCCGATAGTCGCTTGGCTACTCGTCTTTGCAGTCCACAATGAAATCGTCGGCGTGGTGGTTAGGTATTTTTCGATCAACACCGGCTGGTTATGGGGAAGTTTTGCGGTTGCAGGCCTAGCCTATTTAGCCCTAAGCTTATTACCCACGAAACGCTTCTGGCCTTTTACCACACATCACGACAGCTTGTTGTATAGCGTGAGTTTGCCATTGGCCGGTTTACTAGGACTATGGTTAATTCAGGCAGGTTTGTCTGAAGGCTTAAGTACACCGCTACCATGGTTACCCGTGCTGAATCCTTTGGATATGTTAGCCATGCTGTTGGGTTTGCTCTTAGTCAAACTCTATTACCAACTCAAACGAATGAATGCCACACCTTGGTTTTCGATAGTGCGTTACAGTGGTGTGGCATTAGGTTTCTACTGGCTCAATAGCTTTACCCTACACCTCCTGCATTATTGGGGTGGTTTTGCATGGGATATTGAGTTGATCACCTTACCCACTACGCAAACGACACTCGCGATTGTGTGGGCTTTATCAGGACTTGCACTGGCGTGGCGTGGTCATCAAAAGCTTAATCGCCCCTTATGGACAGCCGGTGTGGTGCTACTGGGCGTAGTGGTACTGAAGTTATTCTTAGTGGATTTTGCTTCATCCGGCACGTTGGCGCGGGTGATTTCCTTTATCAGCGTTGGTGTATTGCTGTTATTCATTGGTTATCTCGCACCCTTGCCACCCGCCAAAGCTCAACAGGTAGAAACGCATGTTTAATCTAAAGAAAAAAATCACTTACACATCGGCTTTAGCATTTGCTTTGAGCTTGCTAGTTAATCCGGTGGTGGCTAAGCCTTTGGACGGTTTTCAATTTGAAGCGCCGCTAACTGAAGGTAAAGCCTCTTTGCGTCGTGCCGCATTACCAGCCGATGTGTTATTCAAATTAGAACAGCGCGATTTTAAAGATTTGGTGGTGCTAAATGCGGCTGATCAAATCGTGCCTTCTAGTGTGCAGCCTATTTATAACATGCAGGAGGGGCGCGTTAGTGAGTCGCGTAGTCTGAGTTTTTTCCGCAATGATGACCCACAACGCTTAGGTACTTTATTGACTTTGTCACAGGGGGCAACAAAACCGGATTTGACGCAATTAACGCAGCCCGGTAAGCATTATCTGATTGTGCATGATCCAAATTTTAGCCAAACCAGCTTGCCTTTAAATAAGCTGCGCTTAGAGTGGAATAATTTGGAGCAATGGCTGCCGAAAAATGTGTTGCTGGAGGCCAGTGAGGATTTAATTAATTGGCGGCCAGTAGCGGTGACGGCTTTACCCTACCTCTTAAAAGAGCAGGAGAAGGTATTAGAAAATCATGAGTTAATCTTGCAAGAGCCTGTCCATGCGCCATTTATTCGCTTGTCGGGCGATGCCGATTTAGCTCTTTTATCCAATGCTTTAGGCGAGGTCTACGGGGATTTTGGTACAGCTAGTCCCACTCAAGATCTACACTGGGGCAAAGTAGCCTTACAAGTCAGTCCAGAGCAACCCAATCGTTTTCAGGTGTCATTACCCCAAGGCTTGACTATTAGCCAATGGCGTATGGCAAATTTGCCACTTGGCAGCATGTATAGTGGCGAATGGGAGAGCTTGGCGAAGCCTGATGCTCGTTTTGGCCATCAAGAGTTTCCTATTTACCAAACTGAGTTTCACCAATATAGACTGAAAACTGAAGCGGGTGAGTTGCAATCAAAACCCATCAACGTGGACAATGATTGGGCTAGTCAATGGCGTTTTAACTTTGCTCAGGGTAGTGCGCTGCCAACGGCTGATACCGCATTGGAGTTGGGTTGGGAAGCCTTAGAAATTCGCTATATTGCTCAGGGTCAAGGGCCTTTTCGCTTAGCGTTTGGTAATCCTATGCCGAATGCTACGCTCAATCCCAGTTTGGATGCGCCACTGTTAAAGCAGATCAATCCTGAAACGGTTTCGATTGGTCAAGCAATACGTGTTGCGGATCCCCCCCTAGTCAACGATTATAGCCATCTATGGACGCTAGCACTGTGGGCTTTATTAGGCTTTGCGGTGTTGATATTACTGTGGATGGCGCGGAATCTGTGGACTGATATGCAAAAACAAAACTCCGTGTGAATATAAGCGAATCGATGCAGGTTTCACACTTGCATCGGTTTTAGTGTGAGGCCATGTTGGCTAAGTAAGTTTTGAAAAGCGTCACTCACCAAAAATTCATATTCTTTGACACGCTGTGCGCCAATACCATCGTCTACATCAACTACGGTACTCGGGTGACACATGATTAAGCTATTTTCTTGTGCTTGCTCCAACCATTGACTCATGTGCGTTTGATAATCGCCTGAAAAATTATAAACCCCTAAAAATCCCTCATTGGTCTTAATTGCCTGTTTGATTAATTGTTGTTTTAGCGTTCTGCCACCTAATAAGGTCAGTACATGCGTCTTAGGATTAGCCGTAAGCTTGCTTGGCAGTGTGTTTCTGATCCAAAGCTCTGTATTCGCATAGCGCACCTCACTAATCTTTACTACTAGATCGCGAATTATGGGGAATTGGTGAATATGTTGATGCCCATCTATAAATCGAGGGGCTTGTTTTAATCCTTGCTCAAACCATTCGCATTGGCGTTGAAGTTCGGATTCTAACAATTGAATAGACCAATTTTTGGAATAACTATTTTTTAAAATTTGGCCTAAAGTATATTTATTGTTGAGCGTACGGAAATTTTCTGTCAGATTAAGGTGTATACCAACTTCAATAGTGGTATCGGAAGCTATATATTCTTGCAGTCGTGGCGCTGAATAATTTAACCATTGTGGCGCTTCCGTCATGCAACTGGTGCAGTTAATCGCTTGGCTACGAAATAAGTTTATTACAGCCTGATTGATACCTTGCGTTAGCCCATAATCATCAGCACAAATGCGAATAAATTTTTTACTCATGCTATTTTAAAAGCCCAATTTGCACTTAGCCAGTAAGTAGAAATAGCCGCTACAATAATCGCAAGACCTAGAATAAGTGGATACCAAGCAGGAAAAACCGTTAAGCCTAGCCATAAAATGGTTTCATTAATCAGAAAACCAATAATAGCAGTTAAGCCATAACGCCATAAGGTAGTGTGATGATTGTGATAGTTTGCTGCAAAAGTCCAATAACGTTGTCCTGCATAGCTCACTATAAACGCTACTAGAAACGCTATTACATTAGCGAGTAGCGGATTCATGAATGCTTGACTAATCAATAACACCGCGACAAAAAAATGCGTTGCTGCGGCCAGCCCACCTACACCGCCAAAACGTAAGATGCGTTTTATCGACTTAGGGGGCAACATGAAATTTGCCTTCTATTTTAGAAAGTTGTGGGCTAATTTGTTGTTCAGCAATCACATATAAAGGGCGTTGTTTTACTTCTTCATAAATCTGGCTAATATATTCACCAATAATCCCTAGCATTAATAATTGCACTCCAGAGAATAAAGCTAAGCCTGCTGCCAAGGTAGACCACCCCGGCACTGGATTGCCAAAAATCAAGGTGTCACTTGCAATATAGGCTGCATAAATTACTGAGCAAATAGAAATAATACTGCCAAGAAAACCGCTAAGCCTTAAGGGAATACTTGAGAAAGACGTAATACCAGTTGAGGCCAAACTTAATAAGGTACGCAAATTGAAACTAGAGGTACCAGCGGCACGCTCGGCTGGAACAAAGGGTATTGCAATGGTTTTATAACCCACCCAAGCATATAATCCTTTCATAAAACGCCGTCGTTCAGGAAGACGCTTGAGCGTTTCCACGACTGCTTTATCCATGAGGCGAAAATCACCGGCATTGGCAGGAATTTGAAAATGATTATGCCGATTAGCATTAATTAGTCTATAAAAGGAATTGGTACCATAACGCTTAATCCACGTCTCATGACGGCGATCCGCAATTACGCCATAAATCATATCATAGCCGCTTTTCCATAGGTCTAACATCTGAGCAATCAGTTCAACAGGGTGTTGAAAATCGCTATCGATTAGTAAAGTTACATCACTTTGAGCTTGATCAATACCCGCAGATAGCGCAGCTTCTTTTCCAAAATTGCGAGAAAAATTAAGGTAGTGAATCGGGTATTTATTCATAATGTTTTTAATGGTTTGATCGGTATGATCTGAGCTACCATCATTCACAATGATAAATAAAAAGTTCGGTATGGTATTTTTTAAACTAGCGTGTAGTGCTTCAATAAAGCTTTCTAAATTTTCCGCTTCATTATATGCTGGAATAACACAGCTTAGTGTAAATTGTTCAGGTCTTGACATTGTTCAAAGAAGCCCTAATTGCTTTGGATAATGCCCAAATAATAAGTTTGGTTTTGGATAGTCAGTGGCTCTTGCCATTGAGTAGTTAATTGATACTGATCCTGTAGTGCTTTAGCTAATGCTGTGGACTCACTAATGACAATAGCGCCTTGTTGCTTTAAAGTCCCCAAATTAATCCAAGGCGATTTGTTTAAGTCCCCATCAATAAAAACTAAAGGGCGTTGAGTGCTATGAAAGCTAGCATTACCCGCTAGCCAATGTGAACCAATAATAGCGTAGGGCGCTGTTTTGTTTTTCCAGACGCTTTGCCATGCTAGGCTTAATGCTTCACCTTTGAAGTTCATTCGACTAAATACTTTGCCGCTTAATTGGGCGCTTATTACTACACTAATAAACAATACATTGACGGCTAAAATAAGTCTAATAAAGCGTTTAAGTGTCGTTGGGCTTAAGTCGCTGGTGTGGTAATGGAGTAGATATAAGGGGATGAAGCTTAATAGCGGTGTTCCCCACATGCTACGTAGACGCATTCCTGTCATGAGGCCAATGAATAAGCTCAGCATCAGGGGCAGCCAAGCTAAGGCAAAAAGCGGGGTCAAGCTTAAGGGGGATCTTTTAAAGGGGAACAGCATTAGCCCTATGCCAACGAATACTAAGGCACCAGCTTGAACGAGGCTAAAATTGAGCGGGGATAATAAATGATTAGCAATAAAGCTAGATTCTGAGCTAGCACCGCGTCCTAGCGCATAGCGAAACGGTAAAAAATCATGCTGTATTAGCCACATCAAGTGTGGTACTAGCAAGAGTATACAAACTGTAAGCGCTATATAAGGTTTTGCTGTGGTGAGATGCTTCCTAGCAGTTTGATTTAGAAAGAAAAATAATACGAGAGTTAGGCCTAGTAAGACGCTGAAATATTTTGTGTAAGCCGCCAGTGCCAATAAGATTCCTAGCCCTAGCCAATCGCGCCAGCGATTCGTTTGTAATGAGCGTATAAAAAAGTAGCCAACCCAAGCCCAAGTAGCTAGTTGTAAGGTATTAGGGTTAAATTCAAGGCTGGTGACATTGAAATAGTAAATCATGCTGAGGGCTAGCGTGGCTAAGCAGGCACGTGTCGGATCAGTCAATAGGCGTGCACTGTAATAGACACCTAGCATCGCAGTCAGGATGGTTAATTGGGCTAATAAGAAATACCCGAAAGGGTGGGTATGAAAAACATGATAAGTTGCTTCCAATAACCAAGCTTGCAAAGGGGGGTGTTTGTAATAGCCCCATTGCAGAGTTTGCCCCCACATAAAACCCTCATTGACATCCAGCGGTGGATTAGGAAATAGCCATGTCGGTAATAAAGTCCAAATCAGTGTATGTAGAATAATAAAGAGCCAAATGGATTGCGGGCGTGATAGAGGCATGAATAATCGTTTTAAGCGAGTTAACAAAGCATGCAGTATCGCATAACTCGTTCTAGCAGGTAGCACTCTCTTAAGAGCGCTTTGTGTGCTTAACTTTCAGAGGCATTCGCTGCTAGACTAGGTTTTTTTGATCTTGTTGAGTGCGAGCTGATGCGCTATCCCGCCACAAAACTCCCCAAAGTGGGTACAACGATTTTCACCGTCATGTCACAACTGGCTTTGGAGCATAAGGCGATTAATTTGTCACAAGGTTTTCCTGATTTTGATGGGCCGTCAAGTCTGTTGGCTGGCGTAGGCGAGTATATTGCTAGTGGCGCTAATCAATATGCTCCTATGGCGGGTATGCCGGTGTTGCGTGAGCAAATTGCTGCAAAAGTAGCGCGCTTATATTGCAATCCGGTTTCTGATCAGGAGGTCACCGTTACTTCGGGCGCAACGGAAGCGATTTTTGATGCGATTGCGGCAGTGGTGCGGGCAGGTGATGAGGTGATTGTCTTTGATCCAGCTTATGACAGTTATGAGCCAGCTATTGCATTGAATGGCGGAAAAACAGTGCATTTGCAGTTGCAGCCACCTAGCTTCCACATCGATTGGCAGCGCTTAGCAGATGCTATTACTAATAAAACTCGCCTGGTTATCATTAATTCGCCGCATAACCCAACAGGTGCTGTGTTAAGCCGAGCGGATTTGGATCAATTGGCGGAAATAGTACGCGATACGGATATCTTACTATTGGCGGACGAAGTGTATGAACACATCGTATTTGATGGGCGCGTGCACCACAGTTTCCATACGCACCCTGAGTTGTATGAACGTAGCTTTGTGATTTCTTCCTTCGGAAAAACCTATCACACCACAGGCTGGAAAATCGGCTATTGTGTTGCCCCTGTACCCTTGACCGCTGAATTTCGCAAAGTGCATCAATATGTCACTTTCTGCACCAGCACGCCGATGCAATTAGCGTTGGCGGATGTATTGCGTGATCACCCTGAACATGCCGAACAATTACCGCAATTTTATCAGCAAAAACGCGACCAATTTTTGCAACTCATGCAGGGTAGTAAGTTCCAGATGCAGCCTGCGGAAGGGACTTATTTCCAATTAGCTGATTACAGCACCCTTAGCGATTTGTCGGATCAGGCTTTTTGCCAGTGGCTGATTCGTGAGGCCGGTGTGGCGGCGATTCCCGTTTCCGTATTTTGTGAAACACCGCCTGAGATGCGTTTAGTACGTTTTTGTTTTGCAAAAGGTACAGCTACCTTAGAACAGGCCGCACAACGCTTGCGAGCACTATAGGATTTCTTATGAATAACAGTATTTTACGTGTCAGCTTGGTTCAAACCGAACTAACTTGGCAGAATGCAGCGGCGAATCGTGCGCGCTTTACTGCGCTACTAAAACCCTTGGCAAACCACACGGATTTAATTGTTTTGCCGGAAATGTTTACCACAGGTTTTATGATGCAGCCCGAAGCTTATGCAGAAGCTTTTGAGGGTGAAACATTAACGTGGCTAATACAAGAAGCTCGGCAGTTAAATGCGGCTATCGCTGGATCCGTCGCTATGAAAGTGGCGCAAGGTTTTGTCAATCGCTTACTGTTCGTCACCCCCGAAGGCGATGTGGATTATTATGATAAGCGCCACTTATTCCGCATGGGCAATGAGCAGCAGCATTATCAGGCCGGAACCGAACGCAAACTATTCAATTATCGGGGCTGGCGCATTTTGCCACAGGTTTGTTATGACCTACGGTTTCCCGTATTTATGCGCAATCGCAATGATTATGATCTAGCCATTGTTGTAGCCAATTGGCCTGCAGCACGTCGTTTGGCGTGGCGCACCTTGTTGCAAGCGCGGGCGATTGAAAACCAGTCCTATGTAGTAGGTGTCAATCGTGTGGGCAAGGATGGTAATGGTTTGGAATATAGCGGCGATTCTTTAACCATCAATTTTCGCGGTGAATTGATGATTGATCAATCGATTGGTGAAGCCTTTATGGAAACAGCGCGTTTAGATTTAGCAACGCTGCAAACCTTTCGCAAGCAATTTCCCGCTTGGCAAGATAGCGATACTTTTGAGCTAAAGCTTTAATCTAAACACTGACTTGTCTAGCTGAATAATAGTTTTAGTCTTTGATCCCAAAGAGTTGCTCAATGTGACTGACACTGTCAGGGTTTAAGTCTTCTACAATAGCAATAAAACTCTTACCCACTAAACGTTGGGCGCGTTTAAGTAAAAAAGGAATTGGGCTACTGGGCTCATAACGTGCGTAATAAGCACATATTTGCTCTAAAGCTTGAATAACCTGCTCATTATTCTGAATGGGCATAGTTTTATCGCGTACACTATTCGACATGTTCTGGACTTGTGCGGGGGAGTCATGGTTTGTTGACGCCTGTATGTCTGTTGGCTCATTCGAAATAGGTTCTGCAGTAAGCTGTTTAATTTTGTTCTCTAACAGTTTGCTGGCTTTAGTTAGTAGCTCAGTCAGTGCATTTAGCTCAAGCGTTTCCTCATTCGATATCGTGTGACTATCAAATAACTCGTTAATCGTTTTGACTTGTTGTGTACAGGACTGTAAGACCTGTAAGCTGCTGTTTAAGTGCTCAGGCTCAAGCTCTTGAAATAGACCCTCTATGAGACGGTAACGGTGTTGTTCTTCTTCTACAGTGGAGTTCTGAAAAGCCAAGCTTTCTTGCAATTGGCTAAAGCTAAATTTGCCAAGGCGTGGCGAGGCTAAGAGGGGTAACTTACTGACGCCTTGTACAAAACGCAAACTGGTCAATTCTAGTAAAGCATTTCTACGCATGAGTGCCGGTGTTGAATCTTCAGGATCTAGCTCAGGATATAAGCACTCCCAGTAGTTAGTTAAGAGTTTGTGAATCACATGTAGACCTTGTTCTAAGCCTTGAAACCCTTCTAGGTAAGTGAGCGCAAGGGTTAGATTGCTAGCGACGCGAAGGTCATGAGTAGTTTTGGAGAGCTTTAAGGCTTGCACTTTAACCTCTTTCCAATTCGGTTCGACCGCCGCTATGACGGAATCACCGATTTGGCGTTCTGGTTCCCCTTGCTTGGCTTTTTCCATGGCTAGGAATGCCTCATGGTATTCTGCCAGCTCACCACAAGCTTGCTGGTCGCTAATAGGTTTTGTGAGGTCTTCAAGATCAATCATCATTATTTCCATAAATAAAAATAATTAAATATAGATAAATTATATTAATTTTTGGTATTTAGAAGTACCAAAAAAGACTAACTTATATCTATACTAAAATTCAGGTTATCAATCCAATTATAGTTAAGTCTTACCTTCAGCTTTTAAAAGTAGTTGAATTAGGTTTTTAGTCGCTGTCAGCGTTTAGGAGGTTGCTATGGCTAAACAAAGTAGCCAAAAATTTCTAGCGAAAAATCGAGCTCCACGCGTTCAAATTGAATATGATGTAGAAACTTATGATTCTGATAAAAAAGTTCAACTGCCTTTTATCATGGGAGTAATGGCCGATTTATCGGGTAAACCCGCCGAAGCACTTCCATCGATTGATAAGCGCCAATTTCTTGAAATTGATGTGGATAATTTTGATGAGCGTATGAAAGCCATGAAGCCACGGGCTGCTTTTGTAGTGCCCAATACCTTAACAGGTGAGGGTAATCTTAGCGTCGATCTTACTTTCGAAAGTATGGATGATTTTTCGCCTGATGCGGTGGCACGCAAAGTAGACTCTTTGCGCCAATTGCTGGAGGCAAGAACCCAGCTTGCTAATCTCTTAACCTTCATGGATGGTAAATCAGGGGCAGAAGACTTGATTACCAAGGCACTCAATGATCCAACGCTGTTACAAGCGTTGGTTGCAGCACCTAAGCCTAAAGCAACTGAAACACCTGCCCCTAGTACAGATGAAGGCAGCGATAAGACCCAGACGGAGGCTTAATGATGGCAGAGCTTATGCAGCAGGGTGCTTCCACATCCTTGGGGTTAGCAGAAACTGATACTTTCGCTGAGTTATTGAAAAAGGAATTCAAGCCGAAAACGGATGAGTCGCGTACTGCGGTTGAAAAGGCCGTAAAAACCTTAGCTGAACAAGCGTTAGCAAATACGACCTTAGTAACCGATGATGCGATTAATAGTATTCAGTCAATGATAGCTTTGATTGATAAACGTTTGTCTGAACAGGTCAATTTAATTATTCACCATGCCGACTTTCAAGCTTTAGAAAGCAGTTGGCGCGGCTTGCATTATTTGGTGAATAACACGGAAACCGACGAGATGTTGAAAATCCGTGTTTTGAATATTTCTAAAAAAGATCTTTATAAAAATCTCAAGAAATTTAAAGGAACAGCTTGGGATCAAAGTCCGGTCTTTAAAAAAATCTATGAAGAGCAATATGGCCAGTTTGGTGGTGAACCATTTGGTTGTTTAATGGGCGATTACTACTTTGATCAGAGCGCACCGGATGTTGAGCTGTTAGGGGAAATTGCAAAAATTTCCGCAGCCGCACACGCCCCTTTTATCTCAGCTCCTTCCCCGACCTTATTAAACATGGATAGTTGGCAGGAGCTCAGTAATCCGCGTGATCTCACTAAAATTTTCCAAACCCCTGAGTATGCTGCATGGCGTTCTTTACGTGAGTCAGAAGACGCACGTTATATTGGCTTGGCTATGCCACGTTTTCTGGGACGCCTACCCTATGGGGCGACTACCAATCCAGTCGAAGACTTTGCTTTTGAGGAAGAAGTCAAAGGAACCAATCACGAGCGTTATTTATGGGTGAATGCTGCTTATGCGATGGCACGTAATATTAATCGTGCTTTCAAACTTTATGGTTGGTGTTCGCGCATTCGCGGTATTGAATCGGGTGGGGCGGTAGAAGATTTACCTGCTCATACTTTCCCCACCGATGATGGTGGGGTGGACATGAAATGTCCTACTGAGATTGCTATTAGCGATCGACGCGAGGCTGAATTAGCGAAGAATGGTTTTATGCCTTTATTGCATAAGAAAAACTCAGATTATGCGGCTTTTATTGGTGCTCAATCCTTACAAAAGCCTACCGAATACGATAATCCTGATGCTACGGCGAATGCTAATTTATCAGCACGTTTGCCTTACTTGTTTGCGACTTGCCGTTTTGCACATTTCTTAAAGTGCATTGTGCGCGACAAGATAGGTTCTTTCAAAGAGCGCTCCGATATGGAGGATTGGCTGAATCGTTGGATTCTTAATTATGTAGAACCGAACCCTGCTAATGCTTCGGAAGAGGATTTAGCCCGTAAGCCTTTAGCAGCCGCTCAAGTCGTAGTGGATGATGTGGAAGGTAATCCGGGTTATTACACCTCAAAGTTCTACTTAAGACCGCATTATCAGTTGGAAGGTTTGACTGTGTCACTGCGTTTAGTTTCCAAGCTTGATCGGAAACAATAGCTTATTAATCAAAACTGTTAAACGGAGGAGGTGAATAATGGCTGTTGATATTTATTGTAAGATTGAAGGGATTGAGGGCGAAAGCTCTGATGCTAAGCATGATAAATGGATCGAGTTAGATCATTATCATGTTGAAGTGTCTCAACCTGTTTCGGGTGAAAGTCGTACGGGTGGTCGTTCGGCTGGCAAAGCGGATTTTAAGGAGTTTACCATTCAAAAAACCGTGGATAAGTCGACACCTGATTTAAATATTTATTGTGCAAGCGGTAAACATATCCCTAAGGTGGAGATCGAGTGTTGCTTGGCTTCTGAGGAAAAGCATGTCTTCATGAAATACACCTTGGAGGATGTCATTATTAATGGTGTTACTGGTGGCGGCGCACACTCGGATACACGTCCTGCTGAAACAGTCAGATTCCGCTATGGCAAAATTAAATGGGAATACACCCCTATTGATCATAAAGGAAAGCCAGGGGCAAAAGTGGATCGTACTTGGGACATTGAGAAGAACCAAAAAGCATGAAGTATGAAGCATACTTGCGGTCAGGACAGTTGGAGGAGGCGCTTAATAGCCTTCAAGAGCAAATTCGTGCTGAACCTAATGTCGCCAAGTATCGTATCTCCTTGTTTCAACTCTTACTCATTTTAGGCGAGTGGCAACGTGCCTTAAAACAATTAGATGTATTACGGCAGATGGATACCAGTACACTAGCAATGGTGTATTTGTATCGTCCTGCCATTATCTGTGAAATGGTACGCGAACAGGTATTTAAGGCTAAACGTGCGCCCGTATTTGTGGGACAACCCAGCGATTGGCAGGCTTTATTAGTTCAAGTGTTAGGTTTAGTAGCGGATGGACGTTATGCCGAGGCGAGTAGCTTAAAAGATCAAGCATTTGAGTTAGCCTCAGCTAGCCAAGGTCAAATTGATGCTAAGCCTTTTGAGTGGTTAGCCGATGCAGACAGTCGTCTGGGGCCTAATCTGGAAGTGATTATGGAAGGAGGCTATCGATGGGTGGCCTTCAACCAAATTCAAGCGATGAGTATTGAGAAGCCTACTGATTTGCGAGATTTAGTCTGGTTACCAGCTCGTATTCGTTGGGTAGCAGGTGGTGATACAGCCGTGCTAATTCCTACCCGCTATCCTGATTCACAGAAACGTGCTCATGATTTTGCGTTGGCACGTAAAACGGAGTGGGAAGCGTTGACAGATGACTTTTATATTGGTTATGGACAGCGCATGTTGACTTCTAACCTAGATGATCATGCTTTGTTGGATACGCGTTTGATTGAGTTTTCTGGCAGCACCTAATGACGCTTACTTATCTGCCTTCTATTTTAGATCGTCTCGCAGATAATTCCTATGCACATAACTCTTTGGAGCTACATCGTCAATCGATTGCAAAGCTCGAAAATCAGTTAGCTGCTCCAGAATTATTAGAAGGGGATAGGCAAGCATTAGTGAATGAGCTACGTCAACAACGCTTGAGCTTTACCCTGTTGCAAAATACCTTAGGCTCATTACAAGGGATACGGGATTGTGTAAAACGTGATTTAGCATGGCTATTGAACGCTACCAATTTGTGCAGTGCTGAGCTATTGGAGTCCTATCCTGAGGTTACAACTTCGGTATTGAATTATGGTTTACCTGATTTAGCAGGCAAGACAGCCTCTAGTTTAGAAACCCTTAAATTAGAGTCTATGCTTGAAAAGGTTATTCGTACTTTTGAACCCCGTATCTTATCTGATTCTTTAAAGGTCAAATTAATCCATGACCCCACGGCTCAGTCCCATAATGCACTCGTGTTTGAGATTAATGGGTGGTTATGGTCTGAGCCTACGCCTTTGCGCTTACAACTGACTACGCAACTGGATTTGGAAAGTGGCGATATGAAGGTTATTGATTAGCTATGCACCCAAGGCTGCTGGAATATTACGAGAAAGAACTAAGCTTTTTGCGTGGAATGGGCAAGGAGTTTGCAGAGCGTTTTCCTAGTGCAGCACAACGCTTAGATTTGGGACGTTTTGAGTGTGCTGATCCTTATGTTGAGCGATTGCTAGAAGGATTTGCCTTTTTAACGGCACGTATTCAATTAAAAATAGATGCAGAGTTCCCACAGTTTACTCAGTATCTATTAAATATGGTTTACCCGCATTATTTATCCCCGATTCCTTCTATGTCGATTGTGCGTTTTAATCCTGACCTAGACGGAGGAGTAACGGAAACTGGTTTTGATTTACCTAAAGGCACTCGGCTTTTTACCCGATCGGTAGTAAGCAATGATACGCGCTGTGAATTTCGTACAGCACGTGATGTGAGGCTTTGGCCTATCCAACTGACGAAAGCGGATTATTTGGTGGCAGCCGAAGCAGGCTATTATCCTATTAAACCTAAAATCCCTAAAGCAGGTTTAAGGTTCAATCTCCAAGCTTGCAATGGCATTCCTTTAAAAGCCTTAGCTTTAGATGATCTAGTTTTCTATATTGATGGTGTCAGAGAAACAAGCGGACGTATCTATGAGTTACTGGCTGCACATACCTTAGCCATTATTGCCCAGCCCGTTACCGACGCTAATAGGACGCCAACGTGGCGTCAGGTATTGCCAGTCAGTGCGCTAGAGCTATTAGGGTTTGGCAAAGATGAAGCCTTATTGCCTTATACCGATGCTTCATTTGAGGCTTATCGGTTATTGCAAGAATATTTTGCCTTTCCAGAGCGCCTGCTATTTTTTAGGATCACAGGCTTAAAAAATATTTTACAACAGCTTCATGAGCAAGAATCATTAGAGTTAGTCTTTTTATTTAAAGAAAAAAATGAATTACTGCAAGGTGTATTAAGTACAGAAAATTTTATTTTAAATGCTGTTCCAGCCATTAATTTGTTTTCAAGGCGTGCTGATCGCATTCATGTCTCTACTACCACTCACGAGCATCACCTTGTTATTGACCGAACTCATGCTCAGGACTATGAGGTTTATGCCATACAAGAGGTCGTGGGTTTTGATGTTAACTTACGTGAACAACAAAGCTTTCGTTCTTTTTATGATTATCGTGGTGATCAAAAAGAGGGTAGTGCTTATTATACATGGCGACGTGTCCCTCATTTGCCACCTGCCAATCAACAAGCGGGGCGTCATTATCAAGCCAGTGAAGTTTATTTATCTTTAGTTGATAACAAATCAAGCCCTTATGCAGCCGATTTACACCAACTTGGGGTGACTGCTTTATGCACCAACAAAGACATTCCAGCCTACAGTTTTTATAATAAAGGCCGAGTCGCCTTTACTTTAGATGCCAGTGCACCAGTGAAAAGTGTCGAAAGTTTGGCAGGGCCAAGTCAACCCTTGCCTGCAGTAGTGGAAGGTGAATACGCTTGGCGGCTCATTAATCATCTCTCCTTAAATTATTTATCCCTGTTGGATAATGACCAACAACAAGGCGCTGCGGCTTTGCGAGCTTTGCTGAAGCTCTATGCAGATTTAGGTGTGGCGAGTAGACGCAAACAAGTTGAGGAGGGCGTGCTTTCGGTTAAAAGCAGGCCTATAGTACGCCGCATAGCGGGTGGAGGCCCCATTGCTTTTGGGCGAGGTATCGGTATTGATCTTCATTGTCAAGAGCGAGCATTTGATGGCTTAGGTGCTTTTTTATTGAGCTCGGTATTGGAGAAGTTTTTTGCCAAATACGTGACACTTAATAGTTTTACCCAATTAAGTTTAAGTACCGTGGAACGTGGGGAGGTAATGCAGTGGCCGATTCGCACAGGCACGACCATCCTGTTATAAAAGCTTTACATGAACAGCCCACTCATTACGAGTTTTATGCTGCCTTGCGCCAACTAGAGTGTTATTTTCGTGATAAACCCCGTTTGGGTGAAAGTGTGCGCTCAAGCGATGATCCAGTCCGTTTGGAACAAGAGCCTTCCAATCTCTTTGCACCTTCTAGCTTGTTTTCCTGCTCCACACAAGCAGATGGATATATGCGCTTACGTGTACTATTTTTCGGGCTGTTTGGGCCTAATGGTGCCATGCCTAATCACTTTACCGAATATGTACAAGAACGTAGACGTGTTGAGGTGCGTGATGAAGCGACACTGGCTTTTTTCAATTTATTTCATCATCGCTTATTAAGTCTTTTTTATCGTGCATGGGCAGAAAAAGAGCCAACCGTTCAACGCGATCGGCCAGAGACTGACCACTTTAATCAATATGTAGGTTCTTTACTAGGGCTGGGCATTGAAGAGCTTCAGAATCGTGATGTCATGCCAGATGACAATAAACGCTACTTCTCAGCTTATTTAGGCGATTCGCGTCATCATGTCAGTGGTCTCGTTTCTATCGTTGAGACATTTTTGAAGATTCCTTGCCGTATACAAGAATTCGTTGGTGAATGGTTGTGCATTCCTGAAGAGGCTCGCTCGCGTCTAGGAAAAAGCTCAGGTGGTCATTTAGGTATCGATACAGTATTAGGCTCACACAGTTGGCAGTGTCAATACAGGTTTCGCCTTATAGTAGGGCCGATGGACTTGGATGATTATGAATCCCTCTTACCTAGGCAAGCCAAATTTGATTTATTAAAAGCCCTAGTGCGGAATTATTTGGGTGATGAATTAAATTGGGATGTGCAGTTGATTTTGAAAAAAGAACAAGTGCCCACGAGTCAATTAAAGCACTATGGTTTATTAGGTTGGAATACGTGGCTTAAGGCAACAACGCGTTTAGAAAATGCCAAAGAACTAATTTTGGGAAGGCATCGTTAGTACCTATTATTGTAGATGTGTTGATTTTTTCACAAAATATCCTGTTGGTGATAATGAATATGCCTTTCTAAAGGCGCTAGTTTTAATCCTTCACTATTTTTTATAAGGGGACAAATGATGAAACATATTTTCTTTTACCTAAATTTAGGCTTGCTACTTGTCTTTTCACCTCTAGTACAGGCTAAAGATAGTGCTGTTATTGTTTTTGATGGCTCTGGTAGTATGAAAGCCAAGGTTGAGGGTAAATCAAAAATTGAAATTGCTCGCGAGGTAATGGGTGATCTTATCAAAGATTGGAACGAGGATATTGATTTGGGTTTGATGATTTATGGTCATCGTACCAAGTCTTGTGACGATATTGAGATGGTCGTGCCTGTTGGAAAGCCAGATGGAAATCGCATTATTGAGTCAATTAAAGCAATTTCACCTAAAGGAGAAACACCTATTGGAGAGTCCTTAAAGCAAGCTGCTGATAAACTGAATTATGTGGAAAGTCCCACTACCGTTATTTTGATCAGTGATGGTGAAGAGAGTTGTAATTCCGATCCTTGTGCTGTAGCAAAAGAATTAGAAGCGAAAGGTGTTAATTTTACGGCACACGTCATTGGCTTTGATGTCAGTGGAGAAAAACAAGCAAAAGCGCAAGAACAATTAAAATGTGTCGCAGAGAGTACCGGCGGAAAGTTCTTTGAAGCAAAAAATGCTGAAGGTTTGAAATTGGCTTTAGCAGAGACTGCTAAGGCGGTAGCACAACCGGCTCCCATAGAAAAAGCTGAGCCCATTAAAGCGTCTATGGAGGGAGATATTATATGGGAGGATTCGTTTGACCGTGATGACTTAGGTGAGGCTTATGAAGTAGTGGATGCCGATACCGATCGTATGGCGTTATCGGAAGGACAAATTATGATGGCTGCCAATGATCAAGGTAAGAATCGAATTCGCTTGAAACAAACGCTGGACGGGGATTTTGTTGCTAGCTTGAAATTAAGTTCTGATTTAAATCCATTTAATTATGCAGGGATCAAATTTGTTGCGGATGATACTAATTCAGTGGGATTATGGTTTGGATGTTTTAATCCAGGCTATGTCGTGGATGTGGCTTTAATTAAATATATAGGTGATGATGATAATAGTGTATCCAAACGTTCAGAGACTGAATGTAAAGAATCCAATATTTTAACAAAATACCTAAAACTAGAGAAAAAAGGCTTTAATTTTAAGGCTTATGCTAGTAATGATGGTGCAGTATGGGATTATGTTGGGGAGCAAACTATCTTTAAAAAAACAGGAAATATTGAAATATATAGTGGCAAAGAATACGGTCACGCAGTAGATGGCACTTTTTACTTAGATGATTTAGTGATCAGAAAATTAAAGTAGAGGTTTGTTTAATGGTATGACTAATCTACCAAAACTGATTAACTACGATATCAAACAGATTCTTGGGCAAGGTGGGATGGCAACGGTTTATCTCGCCGAACATATCTTATTGAAACAATCACGCGCTATTAAGTTAATGGCGGCAGAAATGTCTCAGGATAATCTGTTGGAGGCAAGATTTATCCGCGAAGGCCAGATTATAACTCGTTTGCAACATCCGCATATTGTTACTATTTATGACATTGGACTGTCAGATGCTGGTTATTTCATGGTCATGGAGTATTTAAGTGGGGGAAGTTTAAAAGATAAAATTAAACAAAAGGGTCGGTTATCCCAAGAAGAGTCATTGTCTATTGCCCGACAAATGGGTTCAGCTTTAGATTATGCCCATCAACAAGGTGTTATTCATCGTGATGTGAAGCCAGCTAATATTCTATTTCGTGAGAATGATATAGCTGTTTTATCTGACTTTGGTGTTAGTAAACAACGAGATTATGCAGGGGATTTAACCCGTGTCGGCTATACTATGCTGGGTACGCCCCGCTATATGAGTCCAGAGCAAATTACTGCAATGCCTGTGGATGGACGTTCAGATTTATATTCTTTGGCCTTAATTTTCTATGAAATGTTGACAGGAAAAACGGCTATTCAAGGTGATACGACCGTTCAGATAATGCGCGAGCATACGCTTGAGCCAAGCCCTACTTTACCTTCACCTTATCAACATTTTCAAGCAGTTTTAAATAAGGCTTTAGCTAAACAAGCTGAAGATCGATATGCAAGCGCTGGGCAGTTTATTGATGCTTTAGAAACAGCGGCTAAAACTAGCTCAGAAGAAGATACGATAATCATGGATCGGGGTGCATTAGTCACTAGCGCTAAGTTTGAGTCAGATTTACAATCTAAAAAAATCAAGCAAAAGTCTTGGAGTTATATAGTTGCTTCACTAGGCATTTTGTTAGTCTTAGTTAGTGGGGGATTGTGGTGGTGGCATACTATGCCAATAAGCAAAACACCTGTAGAGCAAAATAATTTGCATCCGGTAGTAAATGTAGAAAGTGATAATAAATACTCAGAACCTCTTATCCACCCAACCAGTCCAAATGAGCACCAAGCAATAATACCAAAGAAGCCTGTTGAAGCTTCTTCAGTAAAGTCTGAAACATTAGCACCTGCTATAAACGTCAACCCACAGAGCCTATCGCTTAAGAATCAGCAACCCTTAGAACCTCAATCCTCTAGTTCTTATGAAGGGAATGCGGCTAAGCTTGATGATCAAACTCCCATAAGCTCAACAACGCTAGTGAATACTCATGTGTCCAGAACGGCTGATTTCGTTCGTTTAGCTGCTAAAAAACCTTATATCACGCTCTATGATAGCTTTACAGAGAATCGATCTTCTTTGGCCTTAGTGCCAACTGGATCTGAGCTTAGGGTTCTTAATACTCTGAAGGATTCGGAGGGTATAGAGTGGTATGAGGCCGAATTTGAGGGTAAAAAAGGTTTTGTAAAAGTAACCCAAACAAAACCAAAGTGATCTACAAACCTGTAGAAAGGATATATACTTAAATCCTAGTCATCCAATATTGGTTTATTTTGGTTATAAATCCAATAAATCGATTGCACAAGGAGAGAGTCAATGTCCGAAATCAGTCGTGCAGCCTTGTTCAGAAAGCTTAATCCTCTCACTTACAAATCTGTTGAAAGTGCTACCGTATTTTGTAAATTGCGCGGTAATCCAAACGTTGAATTAGGGCATTGGTTTAATCAAATACTTCAACTACAAGACTCAGATCTACATCGTATTATTCAGGCTAGTCAGCTTAATCTTGCTCATTTAAGTCGCGACCTCACTGAGGCGACAGAGCGTTATCCTAGCCGCGCTAATGTGAGTTTAGATTTTTCATCAGATGTGATGAATGCTATTGAGCGTGGGTGGGTTTATGGAACTTTGATGTTTGGTGCTAGTGCGGTACGTTCTGCTTATTTGCTCATAGGTATTTTGAAGACAGATAGTTTACGAGATGTTTTATATGCCTTATCCAAGCAATTTACCAAAATTAATATTGAACAGTTAAGCACCGATCTAGCAAGCATTATTGCAGGCTCACCAGAAGATGTCCAAAAAGCGACGGATGGCTCACATTTAGGGGATGGTCCCCCCGGGGAAGACACAGGTGCTATTGCTCCAGCAGCGATGGGGAAACAAGAGGCTCTCAAGCAATTCACGATTGATCTAACCGAGCAGGCGCGCAGTTCAAACTTGGATCCTATTGTAGGGCGCGATACCGAAATTCGGCAAATGGTCGATATTCTCATGCGGCGTCGGCAGAACAATCCTATTTTAACGGGAGAAGCGGGCGTTGGTAAAACCGCAGTAGTAGAGGGATTTGCGCAGCGTATTGTCAAAGGCGATGTGCCGCCTGCCTTAAAAGATGTATCGATCCGAACCTTGGATCTCGGTCTATTACAAGCAGGTGCCAGTATGAAAGGCGAATTTGAGAATCGCCTTAAACAAATTATTGAAGAGGTCCAAGCCTCTGAAAAGCCTATTATTTTATTCATTGATGAAGCCCATACGCTTATTGGTGCAGGGGGGGCTGCCGGAACAGGAGATGCCGCCAATCTATTAAAACCGGCATTAGCGCGCGGTACTTTGCGCACTATTGCTGCGACGACGTGGGCGGAATATAAAAAGTATTTCGAAAAAGATCCTGCGTTAACACGCCGTTTTCAGGTGATCCAAGTTGAAGAGCCGAGTGAAGAAAAAGCCGTACTCATGCTGCGGAGCGTGGCGTCGGTCATGGAGAAGCATCATCAGGTTTCGGTACTTGATGAAGCCTTAGAAGAAGCGGTAAAGCTTGCGCACCGCTATATTCCTGCGCGCCAATTGCCGGATAAAGCAGTTAGTGTCTTGGATACCGCTAGTGCGCGAGTCGCGATTAGTCAACATGCAACACCGGCTGAAGTAGAGGACTGTCAAAAGCGCATTCAAGCTTTACAAGTAGAGCTTGACATTATTGCGCGTGAGGCTGCCGTCGGCTTTGATGTCACTGAGCGTCAGACCTTAGCTTCCCAGCGTTTATCTGAGGAGGAACAGTGTTTAGCAGCATTATCACAACGCTGGAATGAAGAGCGTGAACTCGTTAAGCAAGTCTTAGCCATACGGCAACAATTACGCACGGGTGCTAAT
This sequence comes from Thiolinea disciformis DSM 14473, assembly GCF_000371925.1. Classification (GTDB taxonomy): domain Bacteria; phylum Pseudomonadota; class Gammaproteobacteria; order Thiotrichales; family Thiotrichaceae; genus Thiolinea; species Thiolinea disciformis. The sequence continues at coordinate 131,675 of NZ_AQVE01000004.1, forward strand.
CAGGCAGAAGGAACCCATACTGATCGAGAACAAGCAAGTGATGCGTTGGTAGAAACCGCTCAGGATAATTCAAGTCGTGCGCAATTATTGGACGAGTTAAAACAGTTGCAAGCTAAATTAACGGAGTTGCAAGGGGAGGCTCCTTTAATTTTGCCTGTGGTGGATGGACAAGCTGTGGCTTCTGTAATTGCTGACTGGACCGGGATTCCTGTAGGGCGCATGGTCAGAAATGAAATTGCGGCTGTCTTAAATTTGAGTGAGCGTTTAAACGAGCGGGTTATTGGGCAGCGTCATGCCTTAGATATGATTGCACGTCGTATTCAAACCACTCGTGCTGGCTTAGATAGTCCTGATAAACCGATCGGTGTTTTCTTATTGGCGGGCCCTTCTGGAGTGGGTAAAACTGAAACGGGTATCGCCTTAGCTGAGGCGTTATATGGGGGTGAGGAAAACATCATTACTATCAATATGAGTGAATTTCAGGAGGCGCATTCAGTATCCACCTTAAAAGGTTCGCCGCCGGGGTATGTTGGTTATGGTGAGGGTGGCATTCTAACGGAAGCGGTAAGACGTCGACCTTATAGTGTTGTTTTATTAGATGAGGTGGAAAAAGCGCATGCTGATGTCCATGAAATCTTTTTCCAAGTTTTTGATAAGGGTTGGATGGAAGACGCCGAAGGACGCTATATCGATTTTCGTAATACTTTGATTTTGCTGACCTCGAATGTAGGAACGGACTTAATCATGAGTATGTGCGCTGACCCTGAGCTCATGCCTGAGGTTGAGGGTTTAACGGCTGCGTTAAAAGAACCTTTACTTAAAGTATTTCCACCCGCCTTACTAGGACGCGTTGTCACTATTCCTTATTTCCCATTAAGTGATGAGGTATTGCATCTCATTATTCGTTTGAAGCTCAACAAAATTGTGCGTCGTGTTGCACATAATCATGGTGTGAACCTGAATTATAGTGATGAAGTAGTCCAGTTATTAGCGGCGCGTTGTAATGATGCAGAGAGTGGTGCACGGGTGGTTGATGCGATTCTAACCAACACGGTGCTGCCGACTATTAGCCAAGAGTTTTTAGAGCGGATGCTGGAAGCTAAGCCTTTGGAGTCAGTACACATTAGTGTCATGGATGGCAATTTCCACTACTCATTTGGTGCAAGTGCGTAAAGGATAGTGTATGGAGCTGACGCTAACGGTAACCTCATACAACAATCGACCACCCGAGCAGGTGCTTACTTATACATGGTTACAACAAGGTGGCAGTTTAGGGCGTTCGGTAGATAATGCGTGGGTTTTACCGGATCCACAGAAGATTGTTTCTGGAAAACATGCGCTGATTGAATACCACGATGATGGCTATTGGATTTGTGATACCAGTACCAATGGCTTATTTGTTAACGGGAGCGTGAAACCTTTAGGGAAGGGGAATCGGGTACGCTTGCAGGCTGGTGATGTATTGCGTTTAGGTTTGTATGAATTAACCGTTGCTTTAAAAGAGAGTAGTCTAGATCCTTACGCCGTTCTGAACCCTATTAATAAGCATATCCCTGCCGCTTTGCCTGATCATTTTAGTAATCAGTCTGATCAGATTATTGCGAATTATTCTAATGACGACCCTTTTGATTTTTTGATACACGATGCTATAGCTGTCCGTTCGGCAGAACAGCCTAAGCAAGCTCGACCCTCATTGGTGGCTGAGCAGGTTATCTATATGCCAGAGCCACAGCCTGTGGAGCGTGTTGCGCAAAAAAACGTGGAAAAAGTGCTTGTTGATACCAATCCTAAACCTGAGCCCATACCGAATGATCTGCGAGTACCGCTAGGGTGGGTTAATTTACTGGATACCCCAAATCCTCCTATGCCTGAGCTAGGGGGGGAGCACCAACGCATTGATGAGTCGATAGAAAAGATCATCCCAGATCTCATACTAGAGCAGCCGGAGCCTTTAGGATCTGCTCCTCAACTTGGTGCTGGATTTGATCCCTTTCTTGAACTTAATAAGCCGCCAAGTCGTGAAGCAGTGGTGAGTCCTACCCCCAATTTGAGCTTGCCCGAGCAGCCATCTTTATCTGATACCGTAAGAGCCCCTAATGATAATCAAGTGATTGTTGCTTTTTTTCAAGGACTTGGTTTGGAGCTCACTCAAGCACAGGTATTGTCGAAAACGCCTGATGAGTTATTGGCCTTGGGGCGTCTGATGCGCATTGCTATTCAAGGCACCTTGGATGTGTTACATGCCCGTGCTGAAATTAAAAGTGCCTTGCGTATGGATATGACCACGATTCAACGTATTGGTAATAATCCACTGAAATTCTCTATTAGCGCAACAGATGCCTTAAACAAATTATTGCTAGCTCGATCTGAGGCTTATCTGAGTCCGGAGCAGGCGCTGAATGAGGCTTATGAAGATATTAAGGCGCATCAATTAGCTGTCATGGCTGGTGTGCAAAGTGCTTTAAAACAAGTATTGAAACGTTTCGAGCCAAACAAATTGGTCGAGCGTTTAGAGAAAAATAACCCGATTAGCGCCAATATTCCCATTCAACGTCAAGCTAAATTATGGGGCTTATTTGAAACTTTATATACCGAGTTAGAACAGGAATGTGCTGATGATTTTCAGCGCTTATTTGGACTGGAATTTGTGCGGGCGTATGAGGCACAGATAGCTCAACTCAAGGGAGCTTCACACGATGGAAAGTAGTAGTGTTATCTGGCAAGAGGGTTTGTTTTTACGTCCGCAGTTATTTCAGCAGCAAGAGCGTTTTTTTCTCAATTGGATCGAGCAGCGTTGTAGTGTGTTAAGACCTTATCATTGGGGTTTGACGGAGCTGAAAATTGACAATGAATCCTTGGCACTGGGAAAGTTAGCTTTATTATCTTGCAAAGGCGTTTTTCCTGATGGCACTCCTTTTGATGCACCCACCAAAGTACCTTTGCCAGCGCCTCTCAATATTCCAGCTGATTTGAAGGATTGCAGGATTTTTCTGGCGCTAGCCCTTCAACAAGAAGGGGTAAGTCCCGTCGCTAATTCGAATGAGCTTAATCCTTTAGCACGTTATGAAGTCACCGATAAACCTATTCAGGATCTATGTACACCCGGATTAAATGAGACAGCGGAAGTACAAGTGGGTGTATTACGTTTATCCCTGCTGACCCAACACGATAATACACGAGCATTTGCCCTCATTCCTTTGGCACAAGTTCTAGAAAAAACCAGCGAAAATCTTGTGCGCTTATCCACTAGCTTTATTCCTAGCGTTCTACACTACCAAGCGACCCAGCCCTTAATCGGCTTTGTGCGTGAAATTTGTGGACTATTAAAGCAGCGCGGAGATGGTTTAGCTCAAGATTTGGCGAGCCCAGGCGCTGGCGGTGTGGCTGAAGTGAGCAATTTTCTTCAACTTCAACTGATTAATCGCTATGAATTATTGTTTGCTCATATAGAGCGTATGAGTGAATTACATCCTGAAGAAATCTATCGTTTACTACTAATGTTAGCAGGTGAATTAGCCACGTTTACCCGCAATGAACGGCGCACAGTGGCTTTGGATGCTTATTATCATCATGACCTAGAACTTTCTTTTAAACCTTTGATGTTGGAAATTCAGCGTGCTTTTAGTACGCATACCATCAAAAAAGCCTTACGTTTGGAAATTACCGAGCATAAATATGGCATTTGGGTAGGGAAAATTCCTGATAAGACCCTACTGAGTCAGGCCAGTTTTGTCTTGGCATCCAAGGCTAATGTAGCTCCTGAAAAGATTCGCCAAGCTTTCCCCAAGCAAACCACGATTTCGACTATTGAAAAAATTGCGACCTTAGTGAATTCGCATTTACCCGGTATTGATCTTTATCCCATGGCCGTTGCGCCACCGCAGATTCCTTATCATGTCGGCTTTACTTATTTTGAGATCAATACACAAGATGCTAATTGGAAGTTATTAGAAACATCAGGTGGTTTAGCGGTGCACATTGGCACAAGCTTTCCGAATTTAGAGCTTGAATTATGGGCTATTCGTAACTGAGAGGAGTTAAATAATGAGCCCAAATAACGATGATCCCTTTTTCATGTTCTCCTCCGATAGTGATCGTACCGTAATCCGACCGATACCCGGAGGTCGTACCCAAGATATACAGCAGCGTGGTCTTCCCAAAAGTCCGCCGGTTCAAACGATCTCCCTAGATCAATTAAGTAAAATTAACCCTTTAATCAATGCTGCATCCACTTTGTTGGGTTTATCCGCTAGTTTATATGGGCGACCTTCCCATCCTGCACCTAAACAATTACGCCAACAGTTATCGGCTGAACTACGTCAGTTTCAACAAAAAGCCTCTCAAGTTGGCATTGACCGACAAACTATTCAACTGGCCAGCCATGCACTCTGTACTACTTTGGATGAGGCTATTTTTAATACGCCTTGGGGACAAGAAGCTGGTTGGGCAGAACATAGTTTATTAAGTGAGTTTCATAGTTCGGTAGCCGGTGGTGATGAGTTTTTTCAGCACTTACGTGACCTTGGTAATAACCCTGCCCAAAATTTACACCTATTAGAACTCATGTACCTTGCTTTGAGTTTTGGTTTTAAAGGCCGTTATCAATTAGTCCAAGATGGAAAAACCAAACTAGAACAAATTCAGTCTTGGTTAGTACAGCTTATTCGCCAGCAACGTGGAACCAGTGACAAAACGCTGTCACCACATTGGCAAGGTGTTGAAGCAAAAAATCGTGGCGTGAAACGTTTTATACCGCTCTGGGGTATTTATGCTTTATCTGCTGCTGTGGCAGTACTCGCGTTTTCTGGTTTTTTACTATCGCTCGGGGCAAATGCTAGTCCCATTAAGCAAAAAATTAATGAAATAAACTTTGCCGCGAATACGGTGGTTCCTACCCCTGTAGTACCAGCGATAGGTGCAAATTTGAAACAGTTTCTTGCACCAGAAATTCAAGCCAATTTGGTTTCAGTGGGCGTTGCTAAAAATGGTCATCCTTTGATTCGCTTGAGAGGGGAACAAGGTTTATTTCAATCGGGGAGTGATGTTCTGTTGAGCCAGCGCGAGGCAGTAGTCAATAAGATTGCGGATGCTCTTGCCGATCCTCGTTTTGCGATAGGTGCTCTGACGGTGATAGGGCATACCGATAATGTACAGCTCAGCAATCGGATTCGTTTCAACGATAATTTTGATTTATCCAAAGCACGTGCAGAAAGTGTCAAGCAATTATTAGTATCACGTCAGCCTAAGCTGAAAATTAGTGTGCAAGGTAAGGGGCCGATGGAAAGTATTGGGGATAACAAAACTCCTGAAGGACGTTCTGTCAATCGACGCGTTGAAATCATCTTGGACTAAGCACGGAGCTACTTTATGCGTTGGTTGAGTACGATTATCAAAAGTTGGTTAGGGTCTTTAATCGGTTTACTGGCCTTAGGTAGTCTTATTTATTTCTTAGGCCCTGCCTTAAGTATTAAAGGTTTTCGCCCACTGGATTCAGCAGTATATCGCTATTTAGTGATTGGTTTACTGTTCATGCTTTGGGCGGCATGGCAAGCTTGGCGTTTTTGGCAGGCACGCCAAAAAAATCGCCAAATGATTAATCAGCTTGTTCAGCCTAGTACCCCCAGTTTATCACCCGATCAAGTGGCTTCTAAGGAGGAGTTGGATCAGCTTTCTGAACGTCTACAAGAAGCATTAAAACACTTAGAAAAAGCCAAGGCAGCTAATAAAGACTCTATGCATTTATATGAGTTACCTTGGTATATCATTATTGGCCCACCAGGCGCTGGTAAAACCACTTTATTGGCTAATTCGAGCCTCCATTTTCCTTTGTCCGATAAGTATGGCAAAGATGCAGTACGAGGCGTTGGTGGAACACGCAATTGTGATTGGTGGTTTACGGATGATGCGATTTTATTAGATACCGCAGGGCGTTACACCACACAAGATAGCCAACAAACAGTGGATCAGGCGGCTTGGTTAGGCTTCCTAAAACTATTAAAACAATACCGTGGGCGTCAGCCGATTAATGGTGTGTTGATTGCGGTTAGCCTCACCGATTTAGTGCAACAAAATACAGACATACAAGCGCAACATGCTAAAGCGATTCGTCAACGTGTTCAGGAATTATACGAACAATTAGGCATTCGTTTTCCAGTATACATGTTATTTACGAAAGCTGATTTAGTGGCAGGATTTACCGAGTTTTTTGACGATTTAGATAAGGAGGGTCGCGAGCAAGTCTGGGGCATGACCTTCCCTTATCAGGCTCAAACAGAAGATAATAAGGTCGGCCAATTCTCGGCCGAATTTAGCCTCCTAGAAGACCGGCTCAATCAGCAAGTGATTGAAAAAATAGATAAAGAACGCAGTGCTGAGCGCCGACGTGCGCTTTATCTTTTCCCGCAACAGTTCAGCTCGCTCAAAGAAAATCTACAACGTTTTTTAGATCAAGTTTTTCAATCTAATCGTTATGAGCAGAATGTTTTATTAAGAGGCGTTTATTTCACCAGTGCCACCCAAGAAGGGATGCCGATTGATCGCATTATGGTGTCCTTGGCTAATAGTTTTGGTGTCAATCCACAGCAGCTAAGTCGTTTTTCACCTCAAGGTAAAAGCTTTTTTATCAATCGTTTATTAAGCCAAGTTGTTTTTAAAGAATCCGGTTTGGCCGGACGTAATCTTCAAGTTGAGCGCAAATTACAATGGCTACAAAGTGGCGCTTTAGTGAGTGCAGTAGTACTAGGTTTGCTAGCGCTTAGCTTATGGGCTGTTAGTTATTGGCATAATCGCCAAACCCAGCAAGTCTTCTTGCAACAAGTGTCTGCACTTCAACAACAGATCGCTACAATACCTGCCAATGATACGAAAAAAGTTTTAGTTGCCTTAGATAATATTCAAACCTTAGCTTGGGAATACGCAGCGACTAAACCCTCATTATCATGGTTTAGTCGTCTTGGTCTGAATCAAGAATTACCCTTGCGTAGGGCAATGGATGACCAGTATCAAGTTCTATTGAAAGAGTCCTTAAGCCCACAGTTAAAGCAACTGCTAGAACAGCAAATAAATAATAGTTTACGTAAGCCTGACAAGGCCGATGTGCTCATGGGATCTTTGAGAAATTATCTCTTTTTGGGTGGGCAAGTGCCAGCCGGTATAGCAGCGCCGGCTGAAATACAAAGGTTGGATTGGAATAATAATGGGCAAGCGGGTGATGCTGAAGATAATAGCATTGCTATACATACTAAAAACTTATTGGGACTGGGCGGTACCGCGACTATTGATAAAGCCTTAGTTGAAGAGGCTCGACGTTCTTTACGTGAGATTAAGATAGATAAATTGGCCTATCTAGCGCTACAGCAAAAAGGCATTGAACAAGCGAGTTCTTTTAATTTTATTATCACTGACAAGAAAAACCTTTCTGGTATCGAGCAATCGTTTCACAAAAAGTCAAGAAAATCATGGACTAATAATGTTCCTGGCTTTTTCACTAAGCAGGGTTATGAAGCGGCTTTTTTGCCCAATTATAAAAAGGCAGCAGAACATTTTGCGAATGAGGCATGGGTATTAGGTTCAGACGTGGGGCGCTTACAAGACAGCAAAGAGCTAGCTGCTGAGTATGAGCGCTATTATCAAGAGGCTTATATCGCAGCTTGGCGTGATTTTTTGCAAGATATTACGGCAGCACCAGTCAAAGATTTAGAGTCTGCGAAAGCGGTACTGCTTGGCCTGACTTCTAATGCGGATAATATGTTATTTCGCTTAATGGAAGAAGTGACAGCACAAACTAATTTTGCGCCTAGTCAGGATAAGTCTTTAGTCAGTTTTTCTAATGAAAAAGTCCTTCCTCCCTTAGTTTTGGTTGATACAGAATTTAAAAAGTTACATGAGCGAACTGATGCAAAAAGTTTTCAGCGTATTAACCAATTAATTGATGATATTTACGCAAAATTAAATCAACCTAATGCTTTAGGTGCACTTGAAAATAATGCCCTAACCAATGCTTTAGGTGAGCTAAACAGTGAGGCTTTAAAGCTACCGCCTTTAATAGGTGACATCGTTAAGCAACTCACCCAATCCGTTAGTCAACAGGTTGTAGGTGAGATTCAGCAAAATCTGCGTTCTGATTTTGCTAAGGCATTAAAAGAGCAAGTGGGGGATTTTTGCAAAGAGCAGATAGCAAAACGCTATCCCCTAGTTGCTACTGCTTCATTGGGTGTTGAATTGGCTAATTTCACCAGTTTCTTTAATTCAGGTGGACGTGTAGCACAATTTATTGAACAGCAGGCAAAATCAATGCCTGTCGATAAGCTCACCCTACAAACTGCTCAAAACCAATTAGCTTTGGCGGTTCCGATCCGGAACGCTTTCTTTAGAACCGGTAGCTTAGAGTTTCTTTACGACATTAAAGCAGTTAATTTGTCGCCACAATTTCAAACTGTAGAGTTGCATACAGGGACGCAACGTCAAATCTTTAAAAATGGTGAAAGTAAAACATTCAAATGGCCTGATGGTAATAAGATTTTAGTACAGACCAATTTATTTCCTCTCCCTACTACACCGACTTCAGCAACCCCAAACGCCACAACTAACCCTAATATTCCTTTAAGCACTAATGAACCAGAAATAGTTGCCAATGAGCAAGGTGATGAGTGGTTGGTTTTTCGTTTGTTTGAAAAGAAAAAATGGATTCTGCCGGGGGTGGTTGAGTTTCAGTTAGTTGCGGGTACGGATGCTGCCTTTCAAGTGGCTACCAAAGAATTAAGGAGCTTCAAATGTCCGAGCTTATAAACAAGGTAGCCCGTCAAGAGGTCGTGGGGTATTACGGTAAAGTGCCGACGCAGGGCGATTTTGTAGGCAAGGGCTTACCACGCCAGTTTCGCGATAGTTGGGATACTTGGCTGCAAGAAGTGATTCATATCAGCCAACAACAGCTCGGCAGTCATTGGCTGCAATATTACCTGACTTTTCCCTTATATCGTTTCGCCTTATCAGCAGGCTTATGTGGTGAAAAAACATGGTTAGGCGTCATGATTCCTAGCGTGGATCAAATTGGGCGTTATTATCCCATCACGTTATGCCGCTCCTTGGTTCAGCCTACTAATTTGCTCAATGTGTTTGTACAGCATCAGATTTGGTATGAGAAGGCTGAAACGTTAATTTTATCTTGTTTAGATGACGCTTTTGTTTTAGAGCAGTTTGAAGAGCAGTTGAGTGCTATGGAGCGGGAGATTAATACTGCTCCCAATCCACTGGATGAATCAACTAGCATACAGCGTTTAGTACAAAAGCATGAACATGAAGCGTGGCGTGTTGGTATCAACGATAGTAGCGCGATAAATGACCTAGCCCCCTTATTCTTACCCCAACTATTACAAGACTGTTACGCGACCTATAGTGTTTGGCTCACCCAAGGCAGTGAACAGTGTCCTGCGTCTTTTTTATTAACCAAAGGGCTTCCTCCTTTTAAAGGTGCTACAGCCTTATTAGATGGTCAGTGGCAGCAGTGGGGATGGGAGACACAGTATAACCCTCTAGCAAAAAACGCTGGTTAAGGAGCGTTCATGAAGGACTCAACTTACCCAATACAGTCTTATGGATTAAGCCATCAAGGTAATGTGCGTGACCATAATGAAGATCATTTTCTAGATTTAAGTGCTGAGGGGATTTGGGTTGTTGCGGATGGTGCGGGTGGACATGATCGGGGCGAAGTCGCAAGCCGTTTAATTATAGAGGGCTTACAAATGATAAAGGCTTCAAACCTTTTGGGTAAATTTTTAGAAACGATTGATAAAACCCTACAAACCACGAATCAGCAACTGATTCAGATGCGCGAGCGTCCAGGAGCGGAGGGTATTTTGGGTAGTACAGTCTGTGTCTTAGTGATTCATGGCAATCAAGGTATTTGTCTATGGGCAGGGGATAGCCGGATTTATTTATTAAGGCATGGTGCCTTAAAGCTACTGACACAAGATCACAATCGTATGGATGAGTTTAGAAGCGCAGGTTTTACTGATCAGGAGTTGGCTAAATATCCAGTAGCACGCCAATTGGTTCATGCGGTAGGCGTTGAAGTACCTTTATTTTTAGAGATGAAGATGCAGGAGTGTTGCTCAGGTGATGTGTTTTTAGTGTGCAGTGATGGTCTGCATGGGGAGCTAGAGGATAAAACCATTGAGCATATTTTAAATAGCTACCCACAACCACAAGCAGCGGCACAAGCGTTAGTGCAACGAGTGCTTGAGGGTAAAGCTAAGGATAATGTGACAGCTTTAGTTGTCCAATTGACTACCACAGCCTAAAGATACTTGCCATGAGCCTAGAAATACCAAATTACACCATTGAAAAAGAGCTAGGTAAGGGTGGTATGGCGACGGTTTATTTAGCACGTCAAAATTTGCTAAGTCGCTCTGTAGCCTTAAAAGTTATGTCAACCGAGTTCGCAAGCAGCTTAAATTTTCAAAATGCTTTTCTCAATGAAGGTCGTATCGTTGCTCAGCTCGAACATCCCAATATTATAAAAATCTATGACATTGGTAGTTTACAAAACACTATCTTCTTTATGGCGATGGAGTATCTGAGTGGTGGTAGTTTACGAGATCGTTTAAAGCAGCAAAGCTTTACACCATCAGCGGTGTTAGCGGTTCTTAAAGAAGTGGGGGCAGGCTTGCAGTATGCTCATGAACAAGGGTTTTTACATCGCGATATAAAGCCAGAAAATATCTTATTTCGTAAAAATGGCTCTGCGGTTTTAACCGACTTTGGGATTGCTAAATTACAAGACTCAACCAGTGATATGACGCGAATGGGGCTTACTGCTGGGACTGTGCATTATATGAGCCCTGAACAGGCTACCACCAGTAAGCTGACAGAGCGCTCTGACTTATATAGTTTAGGCCTTGTTGCATTTGAAATGCTCAGTGGGGAGAAGGTTTGCAAAGCAGATAGCTTAGTCAGTGCTATTTATCAACACACCAGCCTACCAGTCCCTAAATTACCAGCTTCTTTAACGTATTTGCAGAGCATTATGGACAGGGTATTGGCTAAGCAAGCTGAGGATCGTTATGCGTCTGTGAATGATTTTGTTCAAGCATTGGAGCAACAGTTAGCGCACCATAAGCATTCCGTCACTGAAGAGTTGCCAGTTAGTCGTTATCAAGAACGAGCCACGATCAGTCAAGCTAGTGCGACTGGTAGCGAGATGGACTCGGATGAAACTATTCTTTTCCAACTGGATACGAACAGTGCACAACCGCATGATCTAGCGCTAAACGAGCAGCCAAAGGCCCAAGCCTTTTCAAGCATTATTGAGCCAGAAGCGAATGAAAAACCTAAGGTTCTATGGCGGCAACCTTTATTTTTAATGTCTGTAGTAGGGGGGCTAATACTAGGCTTAATCATTTATGGCGTATTAGTTTTTAAACCGTATGAGTCTGACCTGAGCTCAAAGCTTCCCAATCAAATAGTATCCCCCAGCTCTACAAGCTCTTTGCCGAGTGTGGTTAGGCCTGACGCTAGGTCTGGAGATCAAGCTTATTCTAGCCAAGAGAACAATAGTGTTATTAAAACAGCCGAGCCTCAGCAGCCTAACACGAATCCCATGCAACGCCGCTCAGAGCCCAGTTTAGTGAATAAAGAATTTACTACTAAAATCAAGTTAAATTTACGGGCTGAGCCTAATGCAAATTCTCAGATATTGTCTGAATTGGCTGCTAATACTGTAGTAAAGGTCATTAACCCATGGGTCTACGATCAACCCATTAGGGAGATGACAGGTAGCTGGGTATTAGTGTCTGTGCTAAACCAGCAGGGCTATGTTTACAATGGCTATTTAGAGCCCACTACCCGTACTAACACATCTAATACGCAACCCCCTAAGCTAGATAATTCAAAACCTGCGGACACTAGCTTGGCTAATGCAAAGCCTGCGGAGACTAACTCCGAGGCGGCCTATGTGGTGAAACGTAGTGCAGCTAAATTGTATGAAAAACCTGAGGCTAGTACGGCGGGTGTAGACTTGGCACTAAATAGTGTTGTTTTTCTACAAAGTAAAGCAAAAGCGGGGAGTTTAAAGGGTGAGAATGGGCAGTGGCTATATGTTAAAACCCCACAAGGTAAGTCGGGTTATCTATTTGATTTGGACGTTTTTCCTTTAGTACGAGTTAGTCCATCTCACGACAAGGCTGAGGTTTTTAAATTCGAGCCTTATACTGATGTTGGTGTGATGCATTTTAAACCTAAGGAAAGACGCAAAGTTTATAGCCTGATCGCTGATAAAGGTCAAAAGTTGTCATTAACCCCTAAGCAGCCTGATCTTAGTCAACAGGTACGTTTATATATATTTGGTGATAAGGATTTAAGTATTCTCGCGAACAGTGTTACTGCTGTAAATCAAGTAACTTTACCGAGTAGACAGCGTTATTTTGTTAATTTTCATTGGGATGGTGAACAATCAAACCTCCCAGAAGAACTTGAGTATGAATTATCGATTAAATACTAATTAGGTGATGTTGTGCAGGACGACGATAAAACAATATTAATGTCTCCTTCTCAGTCAAATATATCTTCTTCAGCAGAGGGTGAGCCAACTTATTTTGTTAAAGATAGTATTGTCATAAAAGTCCTACAGTTTGGCGAGCAAATTGGCCAAGACTATATTGTTCAGCAGACAATTCGTGTAGGGCGTGCGGCCGATAATGATATTCCGTTAAGTTTTAGCATGGTCAGCCGTTATCATCTTATTATAAAGCGTGGGATTGATGGTTGGTATTTACAAGACTTAAATAGTGCTAACGGTACTTTTATTGCTGGTGAGCCAATTAAACAGCAAGTCCGTCTTAATCTTCCTGTTAGCATTCAAGTTGGTGATTCCGCCTGTTTCTTAGAGCTAAGCTATTTAGCTGTCAGGGACTCAACAAGACTACTTTCTAATAATGAGAGTGATAATCTAGAGTCTGGCTCTGCTGAACCGTTTATTAGTTTAAGTCAAGAGCAATTTATAGCAAAGAACTCCAAAACAGATTATTCAAAAACTACTAAGGCTTTATCGAAAGATAATATTCGTGCGCGCTTGTTAGCAGAGACTGAGTCCGAGGATGCCGGTGACTACACTAAAATGGTGAGGTTATTGATTCACGAGGATCGATCCAAACGTTCTAGAAAATATCGTTATATTATTTTGAGTATTATTATTGTATTAGCAGTTTGTATAGGTTTGTTAGTTAATCAGCAAATAGCCATAACTCGTGCTAAGCAACTAGCCATCGATATGTTTTATGATGTTAAACAGCTTGAGATTAGCCTTGCTAAAGCTGAAGTGAGTTTAGAGGAGCAGACCGATAAATTAAAAGCAAAGCTTGCAAACTTAGATCAGATAACTCGTCAACAGGAGGAGCAGCAACTTGCTCAAGTGGAAGAGCAAATAAAGCAACAAAGAAAAAAGCTTTCTGCCATGCGCTCAAAGTATCGAGAGTATGTGAAAGAGGTTAATTCATTACGTATCAGCTTACCAGGTTCTACCAATTATGAAGAAGAGCTGATTAGGCGCGTTGCTAGTGAGCTGGGCGAAAGTGAGTTAGAGATTAGTAGTGATTTTATAAAAGAAGTCAAACGCTATATAGGATTTTGGAAGCAATCACCACGCCTTAATCAAGCGATTCATCGTTTAGAAGAAAATAACTATAAGCCAATTATTTTACAGGCCTTAAATAAACAACATATTTCTGAATACTTTTTATATTTGCCTTTGCAGGAAAGCAATTACAATTTAACCGCGATTGGGCCGGTGACGCGTTTTGGTATTGCGAAAGGCCCTTGGCAGTTTTTAGCTGGAACAGGCGGTGATTTTGGCTTAAAGACAGGCAATTTAAGCGATCAGCCTATATATGATGTTCAGGATGAACGCTTTAACTTTGAAAAAGCTAGTCAGGCTGGCGCAAAATATCTGAAGCACATCTATAGTACTGAGGCTCAAGCCTCGGGTTTATTAGTGATGGCGGCTTATAATTATGGTCATAATCGTGTACGTACTTTAATTCAGGCTATGCCAGAGAGTCCACGTGAGCGGAATTTCTGGAAGTTTACTCAGCAAAATAAGATTCCACAAGAAACCTACGATTATGTCTTCTATATTGTTTCTGCGGCGGTCATTGGTGAGGATCCTAAGCACTTTGGATTTAAGTTTGCTCCACCTTTGGCGGCTAAAAAGGGGATAAAAGATGAGTGATCGCTCTAGTCTTTTATTGCCTGAAGGTTTTAAACTGGGCTCTTACGAAATTCAAAGTGTCTTAGGCGCAGGTGGATTTGGGATTACTTACCAAGCCTATGATCACGTGCTAAATCAATTAATCGCAATTAAAGAGTATTTTCCTTATGGAGTCGCTGCTCGTCAGCAAAATAGTTTAAATGTTATTGTTCCAGCTACTCAGCATCAAGAAATTTATGCTTATGGCCTAGATCGTTTTTTAAGTGAAGCTCGCGCTCTAGCGAAATTTAAACATCCTAATATTATACGCGTCATTCAGTTTTTGCAGGCTAATCAGACCGCTTATCTTATTATGGATTTTGAGAAAGGTAAGTCGCTAGCGCAAGTTTTAAAGCAATTAAAAACCCTGAGCGAAGCACAAGTACTTGCTACTTTTATCCCTTTGCTGAAAGGCTTGCAGCATATTCATAGCCATGATTTTTTGCATAGAGATATTAAGCCAGCCAATATTATTATTCGTGATGATAATTCTCCTGTGCTCATTGATTTTGGCTCGGCTCGACAAGCGCTTAATCAAAATGATCTTATGTTAACGGCGATGGTAACACCAGGTTATGCACCTTTTGAGCAGTATTTTAATGATGAGCAACAAGGCATTAGTGCTGATCTTTATAGTTTAGGGGCAACCTTATTTCATGCGATGACCGGAGAAGTGCCTCTTGTTGCGATAAAGCGTATGGCACTGTCAAAAGAGCAACAGCCAGACCCCGTTTATAAAAAATTACAGGAATTTCATAACGTTTATTCTAAAGAGTTAATGAGTACTGTCGAATGGCTATTACAAGTAGATGCAGCTAATCGACCTAAAGATATTGCGGTAATTCTACAAAAACTAGCTACGATTACTGTAAAAGAAGAGGCTCAAGACCAAACACTGACCCAGTCCTATGCAGAGTCAATAGCAATCAAAGATGATTTAAAGGGTCTACGTGATTCGTTAGCAGAAGAAATAGGGCCTATAGCAGATACTTTGTTGAAAAAAGTTTTAAAGCAGGAAAGTGATTTAAGTAGTTTAACTAAATTGTTGGCTGAATTTATTCCTACAGAAGAGCGTCGAAAAAGGTTTTTAAGTAAGCATACTAATAAAAGATCACATTCTGTTGTATTCACCGGAGCTTCTCAAGCTGCAGCTATTGATTTGAAAAATAATGCTAATACCTTAAGTACTGTTGAGCAGGATAACGAGTTTATTGATAAGGTTAAAAGTTGTTTAACCCTATCGATTGGGCCAATTGCTCCTATTCTTGTTAAAAAAACCTTGAAAGAAGCTAGCACACGCGAAAATTTTATAGAAAAGCTTTGTATCCATATAAATAACCCTATACAGGTTCAAGATTTTTTGAGAAGGATGAAGTTATGAAGTGGAGAGTATTGGCATTTTTAATAAGCTTTAGTTTTTTTACTGAACTGGCCTATGCAGATGATGCTGTGAACTGGCTATTATTGGAAGGTGATGCTTCAGGGTGTCGAATGCAAAGTGTGAAGAAAACCATGGATGATGGACAAGGTGAAACTAAAATTTGGTTAGAGCTTGATTCAAAACAGATGATTATAAAAACACAATCTGAGATTGATAGTGCTTATAATGATTTGTCTATTCAAGTAGATGATGAAAATGAAATAAAAAGCACTCAGATTGTTGATAAGAACAATCTTGTATTCCAGAGTGATATTGAGATCATAACTGAGGAATTCATCAAAGGGAAAATTGTTAAAGTAAATTTAAGATTTTGGCCTACATGGCCTACTACGGGGCTAAAAACTACTGAATTCAGTTTAAAGGGTTTTACTAAGGTTTATAGATCTTTAAAGCCATGCCCTTAAATTAGCTATATCATTTGCATCAGGAGGAGAGGTTATGAAATTAGCCCTTAAATTTAATTTTATAATAATAACAGTACTACTGCTAGGATACTTAATAGCAGGTTATGCTTCCTATTATGTTTTGAAGAAAAATGCCCAGCAAGAAATTCTTGAGAGGGCGAATTTGTTGATGGAGTCTGCACAGGCCGTTCGGAAGTATACTGTTGAGGAAATAAAGCCTTTACTGACGGTTCAGAATAAACGTCAGTTTTTGCCACAAACTGTGTCAGCTTATGCGGCGGTTCAGACGTTTTTACATTTGCAAAAAAATCATCCCGAGTACAGTTACAGAGAGGCAACGCTTAATCCTACTAATTTAAGAGATAGGGCGGTTGATTGGGAAAGTGATATTATTCAGAACTTTTCTAAAAATGAAAAAGAAGTATTTACCACTACTGAACGGGATACGCCTTCGGGTCGTTTATTTTATGTTGCTAGGCCTATCCGTATTACCGATCCAGCTTGTTTAAGTTGCCATAGTACACCAGATGCTGCACCTGCTACTATGCTTGAAAAATATGGTTCGGCTAATGGTTTTGGTTGGAAAGTGAATGAGGTAGTGGGCGCACAAATCATTTCAGTGCCTATGGCAATTCCTATTAAAAATGCCGAAAAAGCATTTATGACTTTTATGTCAATTTTGGGAATTATCTTTTTACTGGTTATTGTTATTTTAAATATTCTTTTACGTGCCATGGTGACTAAACCTATTGTGCAAATGGCGAATATGGCGGATCGAATTAGTAAAGGTGAGCCGGACCTTCCTGAGTTTTCTGAAACTGGAAAAAGTGAGATTGCTGTGTTAGGTGCTGCGTTTAATCGTATGAAACGGAGTTTAGAGCAGGCTATGAAAATGTTAGAATAAAGACGTTGTCAGCGTCAACTCACTGGAGTTTGTGAAGTCCTATCTCTTCGTCAGGATTGGCATTCAAGCAAATAAAGATGTAGCGGGCAATGCCATTCCTGTTAGTTATCGGATGAAGTTCTAAAATAGTTCTATTTGGGTTGAGGGCGGTAAAACCAAATTTGACCTGTTACTGTAATGGTAATTTTTTCACGGTTTTCCTCTATGGTTGTATCAGAAAAGAAAAGCTTAGATTTCCGTACAACCAAGTCTTTTCCTATAGGCCCTTCAAAAGAAGCAGAGGCGTATTTTGCTTGAATATTTTGCTCAATCACTATTATAGAGCCATCTTCATTTATACTTTCCACAATCGCAGTATGATGAGGACGCTCAATAGATTTCCAAGAGCCATCTGGTTTTTCTAGTTTTACTTCATAGTCACGAAACTGAATAACATCACCTGCTTGGAGTTCTTTTTGAGTGATTGGCTTTCCCCAAACATAATCAGCATCACCAAAGTTTTTCTTCTCACCGGTATAATACATTTTAGATGTTTTAGCACCTGCTTTTGTGAGTACGCTCTCAGCTAAGTCCCAGCATTGACCTTTACCGACACGTTTATCCAAAGTGTCTTGAGCAAACCTCAACACTTTAGCCCCCAACGTTTCGCTGCTCGGTTGTTCAGTGGCTAAACCAACAGGGCCATTTGATGGTGGAGGTGTGAGTGTATGAATGGAGGGGCTAGGGGAAGGAGCTGCTGAACTGACACCAATTGGGCCAGGTAGAGTTCGGTTTGGCATGTTCTTCCGCTCCTATTAAAAATAAGGTTTTTTATCAACGCGTTATGTTGAGTATAGTCAATTTTTCTTTATAAAAAGGAATTACCCGTAGTTGATAACTTACTTGTACGTTTTCATTGAGTTGATAGGTTGGAGGTATTTTTTGGTCTGAAGCGTTCTCTGAGTAATAAGCAAGGCGACCATCTGGTAACTGGATAGTGTAAATATAGCGATCTGGTATGATGTATTGAGTATCACGGGTTAAATGGTCAGGGTGGCGAATACTACGAATTTCGGTTCTTTTAACGGTTTCTCGTGATGCAAATTGGATATTTTTGATTATGCCGGTTTGTTGTTGGGTGGGGGTAGAGCGGATTAGGAAATGCCAAATAATAGTAGAAAGAAATATGCCTAATAAAACTATAGCGAATAGTATGAGGAGTTTCATACTAAATCCTACGTTTCTTTCTGAAATTAAATTTCATTTAAAGAGCTTCAACCAGTTTCAATAGTGTACTCTATGCTTTCTGCCTCAATAATCCAGTTTGTTGTTAGAGAGTAATTATACCATTCAATTTCATGTATTAAATACCCAGAAGAAGATAAGCGAAATTCATCGTATCTCCAATCACCATGTCCATCTTTAAGATTGTAGGTTTTTATATCAAGTGAGATTATGTTTTTATAAGAAAATTTTAATTTTGAATCATTAAAAGCTCCTGCGAGAGTTATAAATAAATTAATTTCTTTGATATCATTAAATTTTCTGGATTCTTGAAAAAATAAAGAATCGAGCCAAGCATCGTGCGGAGATCTATGATCATTGAAATCATAATACCATCCTGAGTTTATTAAATCATACAAATTTAACGGGATAAAGTCCTTTATGGACTCTATATATTGATAGTATTTTTTAAATGCAGCGCTAGTATTTTTGTCTCTTTCATCTTTTGCTAAAATATAAGTCATCTCTTTTCTCTAAAAAATTAGTCATCTGTTACATTTTACAAGAGCTTTCCATCTGTCACCTTTGACGTTTGCTTTACCTTTAGGTGGAAGATTATTACGCTTTCTATGCTCGCTTATTATAACTCCTTTTAATTTTTGTTGCGTGATTTCGGGCAGGTTGGAAGGTGCACTTTTTTTACCATGTTTATTGATCCAATCAGTATGGCCATGTACACCAACCTCTCTACCTTGAGGATCGTAAACATGTATTTCAAAACCCGCATTACCTCTATTTTCAAAAGTGTCTATACGCCCTCTATAGCCTGCACCTAAATTTAATGGTGATTTGGAGTCCAACCCTAAAGGATCAATATATTTACAAGGGTTTTTCAGAAAAGAAGAGTAGTTAATGTTGCCAAAGAGGCCAATCGGATCAGAGGTTATGTAGCTAATCGCCTTTAAATTATAGTAACGAAACCTATTATAATAAAGTTGTGATTCGGAATCACACCACTGACCCTGAAACCGAATCGGACAGTCAATTTTATTCGGATTATTAACTTTAAGCTTGCCAAAGGTAAGTAGTCGGGCGCTCCAAGCTATATCACCCTTATTATCCACTAACTCTAAAGGAGTTCCAATGTGATCATTGATGCTAAAATATTGCTGTTGGCCATTCTCCAACTTATACAGCGGGGAAAAATCATGTGGATGATATTCCCAAAAGTGATTTGTTTTTATTTTTTCTTCATGAGTTTCGTAATGAATCTCATGTAAACCTACATCACCATCCCAGACAAAAATAGTTCTTACAGTGGGGCCTCTTTTTTCCACACGACGGCTTAAAGCATCATAGCGATAGAACCATTCACTCCCATCAGGTTTTTCAATGGATATTAACTGACCTTGACGATTCCAGCGGTAATGGGTAATTCCATCATCATCTTGTTGGCGAATGAGCTGTCCATCAGCATCATAACTATAGTGTTTTCCCTCACTTTCAATTAATTGATTGCCGCGCTGATATTGCCATGCTGCGTTGTTATTATTTATCAGTTCTACAGCCGTATTTCTTTTGATGTGATGCTGTTGGTAACTCTTGATATTGCTATTCGCATCGTAGCTAAAGCGTTCTAGGATTTGATCAGGGTGTAGTGTGCTTTCAATACGCTCCAAGACATCGTAGGTATAGCGCGTTGTACCCCATAAGGAATCTTGTTTGACTAATAGATTACTGGCGGCATCGTAGTGATAATGGCGCTGCGCTAATGACTTGTGAGGAACTTCTTGGTGTTTTAAGGCTTGCTCAATTAAACGTCCACGTGAATCTACTTGTTGAGAGAAATGGAGATTAGCGCCCAAGCGGCGGCTTGATTCATAGCCACGTTGATCATAGCTAAATTTCACCGGCTCAAAACCCGCTGCTTGCACTTGTGCTATTTGCCCATTCGGATTCCAAGCGAATTCGGTAATATTCTCGAATGGACTGATACGCCGAATACGGTTGTTGAGTGCGTCATATTCATTATAAATAGTAAGTTCGCCCTGTGTTTCTTGTACCAAACGGCCTAAAGCATCATAAGCAAAACTGACAGAGCACATGCTATTATCAGCCTTAACCAAAAGTCCTCGAGCATCGTAGTGGTAATGGATACTCGAACCATCATCATTCCATAGCTCTGTAATGCGCCCAGCAGCGTCATAACTATAGCGACTTGAATAACCAGAAGGTTTGCGAATCTCACTAACTTGCCCAGCAAGATTATAGGTATAGCAGGTGGTCGCACCAGAAAAGTCGGTTTCTGTCACTAGGCGTTCTTCTTCATCGTACTCAAAATGATAGACCTCTCCTTTTTCGTTGGTTAGATGCGCTAACTGACCGGCGACAGCATTCCAGCCATACACAATTTTATGGCCATCAGGTTTGAGTTCCTCTTCAATATTGCCGCAGTTGCAGTATTTCCAACGTGTAGTGATGTGGTTTTCATCGGTGTAGGATTTCAGATTGCCATAAACATCCCAGTCATACGAACGTGTATTTTCATCGGGCAGGTTAATCTGTAGTAGATGACCCAATCGATCACGTGTCATCCGTGTAGTGTGTCCTACTGCATCGGTATAGCTAATGAGATTACCGAAGGCATCCCATTGATAATGGGATAGTTGTCCAAGCCAATCGCTAGCACTTGCTAGATTACCGTATTGATCCCATATAAAGTGGCGCTGATTACCTGCTGCATCGGTATGCTCAATAAGGTCACCCATGTCGTTATAGCGGAAAAACTGACTCGCGCCGAGCGGGTTTTGAATGTGGGTTAAGTGTCCCTGTGGGTCATAAGAGCGCTGCCATTGATGACCTAAAGGATCAGTAATCTGAATAACTTGGTGTTGCTGATTAAAGGTGTAAGCTACAGTCGCACCATGCGGTGAAATGATCATGCAACGATTGCCATGCTCATCATAGACATATTGAGTGAGTAAGTTATCAGGTTTTATTTCTGCGACAATACGACCTTCATCATCATAACGTGTCGTAGTCAGTAGACCAGTCGGTGAAACCACCTTCTCAACTTGATAGTTTTCATTCCATTGATAGAGGGTGGTATGGCCACTGCTATTAGTAACTTCGGTACGGCGTAAATAATTGTTATAGACCAGTGTGTGTCGATCAAAGTCATTTTGTCCGCTGTTGTAAATACAGCGATCTTGCTCATCAAATTGGAAAGTATAGATCATCCCCCCTAAGGTTTTTTCATTGATCATTCGATGCTTGGCATCGTATTTATAATAGCTACTCTGGCCAAGAGCATTGGTGAATTTGATTAAATGCCCGTGTTCGTCGTAATCATAATGTACCAATGCTGTCTGCTCTTGTTGATCTTTGGCGAGAGCATCGGTTTTCCGATAAATGCGCGTGACAAAATTTTGGGTATTATATTCTAAATGTAGGCTGCGTTTTTCACGGGTTTGTTTAATACTGATTAAACGTTGTTGAGCATCATAGTCAAAAACAAGACTATTACCTTCTGCATCTTCACGGCGTGCCAAAACGGTTGGTTGTGTACTGTGGGGTAGTGGGAAATAGTCATGCACAACACTCCCTTTCTCAACATCCCAAGAAGTCACACAAAGCTCATTATTGTGGAGACTTAAAGCGTGATAAGAGCCAAGATTGTAAGCAGTATGGCCTTGCTGTAATTGATAGTGTGTGGTGTTAAAAAATATTTCGGTTTCACCAGAAATATCTGTCAGGCTATATCCATCTAAATCACGTGTTATTTTTCTATCTAATGCGCAATGCCAACCTAACCCAAAAAATCCTTTTTTATTACCCAAAGCGCTACTATACCGACGTGGTAAGATTAAGTTGATGCGCCCCTGTAAGGTTATATCCTCAAAGTCGTGATAAAGCACACCAGTAGCTATATTAACAGGATGACCTACTGATACATAACCTTGGGCTGGGCGAGATCGCATAGTGAATTCCTCAACAATTACATGTTTTTTGCCCATCAACGGAAGCGTTTGGCTTACCTTGCCCGCGTTTTTTTAGCAATCCTTTAAGAATATTCATTAGACCCTTTGCAAGTGCCATGGTGGCAATCATAGGAAAGCCGCCAATGATGACATTCACAGCCCCTGGCGTAATAATAGTACCGGGTGTTCCGGGTGGGGCGGCAGGGTCTTTGCCCATAGCTGCGGCTAATGCCATAGCTGCTGCATCAGCTGCCATTTGTGCTGCCATCATCGCTGCATTTTGCGCAAGCGCTGCCGACATAGCAGCATTATCACTTTCTACAGATTCCACCACATCTCCAGCAATTGCTAAGCCTTGAGCTGCAATACCACCTACTTGCATCACTTTGCCAGCGATGGCTATGGCCTTAGATAATTTAGATACTTGCTCTGCTGCTTGTTGAGCCTTTTGAGCAGTAGCTTGTGCACGATTGCCAGCACTGTTAACAACAGGGCAATGCATAGTGATATCCATTAGTTGGCGCGCAGCTCTAGCACCACCAATAAATACATTAGATGAGCCAGTCTTGATTTCACCCAGTGGTAAAATGCCACAACAGGTGGGATTTAAAATGATGTCACCGCAACGTGCAGCGGGCATCCCATTGATTAATACTTGGATGGAAACCCCAGCCGTAACAGGTCCCATCGGTGGTAAAGGCGTTGGTGGAATAGGGGGGGGGCCACTGGGGGGGTGTGCTACATGCGCATGAGGCAAACCTAGTGTCAGGGACATTAAAGTTGCCGCAGGCATTGAAGGAAAAACGGCAGCAATACTAGAAGTTGCTTTAGCAAAACCTACTTCAAATTTTTCTACGAGCTGTTGAGGTGCTCCAACCACAGATGATATACCTTGGGAAATAGTATGTAATGCATTGGTGGGCCTAGTGGGAGGGTAAGGTTCTGGTGCTTTAGGTAGAGGAGGAGCCGCAGACATCTTAATGAACCTTTCCTAACTCGTGTAGTTCTAGTACATAGGCTTGACGCTGAACTTGAGAGAGCGGTATATGAGCTTGCGTAAGCTTGCCTAAAGTCTCCACTAATTCTTCTTTAAAATCGAAGCGGCGACAAATCTCTAAAGCCTTTTCCCATAAACTAATAGCTTGAGTAGTATTTAATTGTTTTAAAGCGCAATCTGCCTGTTGATGAATAGCATTTAAAGCGCCATCTAAATGGAGCATTTTGTAAGATAATTGCTCCACTTGCGCATAATACTGCTCTGCTAATTGAAAGTTATTTCGATTATATTCTGCATTAGCTAAATTAGTAGTAACATTATTTAGAAGTACAGCAGCTTTAGATTGAATAGCTGGCTCAATAGCGCCCTCATAGACATGAATGGCTTTGTCAAACTCGCCTTGGCGCGCATAAATATCGCCAACTGCATTAATTGTTACTGCTTGGAGTGCATAATTGTTGGTAGATTGATAGTAGCCTAATAAACGCTTAAAGTAGTCATATGCTAGGTCAAATCGTCCATGAGCACTGTCGATCATGGCTTTTTGTAGCATGGCATCAAAGCGTTCCTTATTAGTTAAAGACTCATCATAAATAACTTTTTCAAGAGCGTTATCAATCGCTTGGGGCGACATATCAAAGCGATTGAATTGGATGCGAGGTAGCTGAGCCAAAGAAGGTGACTGTATTAAAGGGTCTGGCAAATCGCGAAAAATGAGGCGCAAGCCCTGCATCCCATCACGAATACCTTGTTGGGGCGTAAATGAGGCTATTAAATCATGCCAAGCGGCACGATTTTGAATAGACTGAGGATACAACACCCAAATAATTTTATGCTCGCCTATATCGGGCACTAAAGAGCGTGTATACATCATTGCCAAACCTAAACGCTGTAGTGGACTATATTGCGAATTTTCTAAATCAGGAGATGGCGGCTTTAAAGGTTGCAGCTGCTCTTTTTCAGCTTCTTGATTAACCATTTCGAGTTGGAGTTTTAAATGTTTTATAGTGAGTTCGGTATAATTAACACTATCTACAAAATCATCAGCAAAAAATAAAAAGACATCAGATTGTGTTGCATCTTCTATATCACGAATTAATTTCATCACAAAACCTGCTTCATTGTCAGTGCAAGACAAAATCATTACTAAATTCTGTCTTTGAGTAAGGAATTCATTAACTTCATGATTTAGCTGATCAATGATGCTTTGCATGATACTTAATTTATTTTAACTAATGCTCCGGTTATATTGTGAGTTCCTACTGCTGCCGAGGTTATTTCTGCAGCACTGGATGCAATTTTCGTATTGTCGAAAGTAGTATTTTGTGTGCCTACACCTACTTCTACTTTTTGCGTGCCTAAAATGGATATATTCTTGCCAGCTAGCTTGATAGTTCCATCTGCTTTCATTAATAAAAGACTGGCACCAACATGTAGTTCAATTTCCGTAGCAGCAGTAATGGTTATTTTTGCAGTGGAAGAAGTGATATTGATATTACTATTGACGGTTGTGCTTTGTTCGTTTTTGAAGGTTTCTGTAACTTTGCCATTAACGATATGTTCTTCACTGCCCGTCTGAACATCTAGTTTGTGATTGCCATTTTTTATGGTAACCGTTAAGTTTTGAGCGATGGTAGTCGTTTGGCTATTATCAAAATCCTCTTTAACTAATTGTTCAACATGCCTCGTTTCCGTTCCTTTTACTACATCATGTAAATAGTTGCCCTCCAATATTTTGATTGAAGTATCTTTGGTAATATTTTCTGTATGAGTACCTAGTACATCAATTTTCTTGTCATTATCAATTTTTTCACTTTTATTATGGCCTACATGCAAAGAGCGGTCATGACCTACATCTTCGCTACGATCGTTTTCGGTAATATTGGTATGATTTCTTTCCGCATGGATATAAAGCTGCTCCTGCCCTTTTTTATCCTCCATACGAATTTCATTGAAATTTGCACCGGTGCCACCTTTGGAGCTACGACTTTTAATGCCACTTTGGGTTTTATTGGCAGGCAAACCATAAGGTACAATTTGCTCACCGTTATAGACACGCCCAGTAATAATAGGGCGATCAGGATCACCTTCTAAAAACTCGACAATGACCTCTTGTCCAATGCGAGGGATATGAATGCCACCCCAATTTTTTCCCGCCCAGAGTTGGGAAACGCGTACCCAACAAGAAGAATTTTCATCCGATTTACCATAGCGATCCCAGTGAAATTGTAGTTTTACGCGACCAAATTCATCGGTGTATATTTCTTCGCCAGCAGTGCCTACTACAATAGCCGTTTGTGGGCCACGAATATGGGGCTTGGGTGTGAGGCGAGCAGGACGAAAGGGGGTTTTGCTATCAATGACATTAAAGCTATTGCTATAGACAGGTTGTTGGGTCGCACTACGAGCTTCATAAACATCCTCATTTAATAAATGAGTAATGGAGGTGATCAAATACTCGCGGTCTTGATCAGGTCGTGCATAGTCTTGTAGCTTGAATAAACCGCCAGCAAGCATGTTGCGTGCATTACTTTGGCCATAAGCTTGTTCATAAGCCGCTTGTAATTCTTCTAAGCGAACGCGCACATAATTACCACCCTCATCCAACTGTTCGTATTCCCCCGGATAATCATAGACTTCATAATCAGCCAAACTGTGGGTTTGAATAATGGAGTGATTGGTGCGTAAATCAGCTTTAGGCCGCTTAAAATCGAAATCTTTGAGAACATACTTTCCCGGTAAGACTTGCTTAGAGACTTGCCAATACGTGCAATAATACTCTTCACGTGCTGTGGCATCCGGAGGATAAAAAGTTAGTTTACTTTGTGCGGGGATGGGTTGGTGAGCGCCATAATTGTCCGCTAGGATGAGATCATGTTTGCCGTTTTCGTGGGTAAAGTAATAATAAATACCTTCTTGCTCCATGAGGCGACTGACAAAATTAAAATCGGTCTCACGGTATTGGACACAATAATCCCAATTAGCATAAGTTTGGCTTAGTTTTTCCTTAAAATCAGTATAACCCAAATAACGAAATACGGCTTTGATAATGTCTGGGACGCTTTGTTTTTGGAAAATACGGCAATCAGCAGTACGTGTTAAAAACCATAGCCAAGGTGAAATAGTAGCTTCATAGACGGCATAAGAACCTTGATTCATACTTTGCGCTAGTGCGGTGACATAACCGTTGAAATAGCGTGTCCCACTTTCTAAACTAAGACGAATAGTGACCTTGGTGCCTAATAAGTCTTCGAATTTAATATTTTCTTTGAGGCTGAATAATTGGGCTTGAATAGTGGTGAGTTGAGAAAGTTGCTCATGGATAGTTGCGCTACGTAATACAATAACATCCTTGCCTAACGAAGTTTCGATGGCTATCTGTCGTTGTGCCTGCGTAATATCCATAACAACCCAACTCCTTCCTCTTAGTATGGTTAGGGTATCTTTATGGAATTGTAGCAAAGCTTAAGGCATTGTGGCTGAAAATATTGGACTTATTAAAAATTTAGAGAAAATTAAATTTATAACCCCATCTAAGGTCTAAATTTTATTTTAATAACTTCTTCAAATTCAGGTTCGGATCTGCTAATAGCTGTGGCGCAACCTTAGCTTTCTTAGCAATCAGTAGTTCTGCAATACGAATAGCTTTTGCCACCGCTGTTGCAACGCCAAGCCCCGCTGCCATCACAAGATGACCTGTTGAGTCTAATTCAAATTCAATCAAGGAGTTGTCGCTCAAATAACGTACAACACGTTGATGTTCGGGCTTGGTCAGTCCAGCGACTTGTAAACCCAACTCATATTGATCCGACCAGAACCAAGGTACAGCGCTATAGGGTTGTTGTACTCCTAATAAATTGTTTGCAGCGAGATTGCCTTGTTGTTGAGCACTGCGCCACGTCTCTAAACGCAGTCTGCCCTGTGTGGCATGTAGAAAGTTACAACAATCACCCGCTGCGTAAATATGCGGGTCTGCGGTTTGCAGATATTCATTCACCACAATACCATTATCAACAGCTAATCCAGCCGTTTGGGCTAAGTTGACATTGGGTGTTGTACCAATGGCAACAATTACTGAATCAGCACGAAGTTCAACACCCGTCTTTACTACCAAGTTGATTTTGTTTTTATCTTGGTAAGCGCGCTGAATAGTTCCATTATAGATTAAATGTACACCTGCTTGTTCGTGACGTTTAGCAAGCGCTGCGGCAATGTTTGCAGGAATAGCGCGACGCAAGATGCGGCTATCCGCTTCTACGACCGTCACTGCTGCCCCTAATTGGCGGGCGCTGGCGGCGAGTTCTAAACCAATTAAGCCACCACCAATCATGACTATATGTTTGCCAGCCTTTAAGCCTAGACGAATGCGTTGTGCATCCTCAAAGGTTCGTAAGTAATAGCAATCTATCCCCATTAAGGTTGGCAATTTGCGTGGGCTTGCACCCGTAGCCAGCAGGAGCTTGCTATACGCTAGGGCTTGGGATTTGCCATTCGTTTCAAGCGTAATGACTTGCAGTTCACGTTGAATGGCCGTGACTTTGCTAGCTAAGTGCAACTGAATACGCGCTGCATCAAATTGTTGCGCTGAGGCAATGTAGTAGGGTTCAAGTTTAGGTTCAAGCAACGCTTGTTTGGAGAGTGGTGGACGTTCATAGGGGAGTTGATGTTCTTCGCTGATTAAAGCGATTTCACCACTGAAGCCTTGTTCACGCAGTGCAAATGCTGCTCGCGTACCACACTCGCCCGCTCCTACAATGACTATTCTCTCAGTCATTCGCTCTCTCCTCGATGACCACAGTTAGACTTGAATATAGAGCGTGTTGTTTTCTACCTTCACGGGATAAGTTTTTAAATTCACGCACACCGTCGCTCCCAATGCAGCACCTGTTTTATAGTTAAAACGTCCATTATGCTTGGGGCACTCAATGATATTATCCATGACCAATCCATCGGCTAGCTGCACTTTTTCATGGGTGCAAAGCCCGTCAGTAGCATAAAATTCACCTTCGGGACTATGATAAACGGCGTAACTGTGTCCACCATAATCAAAACGTAATACATCTTCTGCGTCGATGTCATCTGTTACGCAGGCTTCAATCCATTGGCTCATGATGCCCTCCTGTGTTGGCTAGGCTGCTGTTATAAAATGATGAGAGTTGGTAGTGGGCGTTTCAGGTGTTGCAGGGTTAGGTAAGGGACGCTTGATGTAATAGCTCGGGTCAGTTAATTGCCGTTTTAGTGCAGGAATAATCTCTTGATAAGCTGCCAACATCGTTGGATAGGGAGGAGGGCAATCCTTTTCCATTGCTTCATGCAGTTCGGGCAAGCGGTGATAGGGTACCATCGGGAACATATGATGTTCGAGATGATAGTTCATATTCCAATAAATAAACTGGCTGACAGGATTCATGTAGCAGGTGCGACTATTTAAACGATGGTCGAGAGTGTCTTCTGCTAAGCCTGCATGTTGAATTAGGCCGGTCAGCACATGATGCCAAGCACCATAAATTCGCGGTAAGCCAATCAGCACTAAGGGCAGCCAAGAGCCAACACTTAAGCTTGTGGCAATCGTGACGGTATAGATGGCTGTCCAGATACGAGCGACTTGATAAATCTTAGACCATTCGTTTTCCGGTACATAGTCCTTGTCTTCGGCACGCATGTGCCCAGTCGCATTCATTAGCATAGTTTTCATGGCGTGATAAACATCTATCACGCCAATAAAACTTAAAGCGATTAAGCACAGATTCGGTGGACGTTTGACCGCAATCTCAATATCACGCCCCACAATAAGGGTGTCAGTATGATGGCGTGCATGACTCCATTTCCACGTCACCGGATTGCGCATCATCATAAAGCAAGCGATTTGATAAACTAGATCATTTTTCCAAGCGGTTTTGAAGGCTGTGCCATGACTGCATTCATGCCAGCGACTATCACCAGCGGAGCCATATAACACACCATAGGCCATGAAAAAAGGTAGCGCCCACCAAGTCCCCCACAGAGCAATGCCACAACTCGCAAAGACTAGCATTGAGCCTAGCCATAAGACGGTATCATGGGTAGCAGGCCCATCGGAGCGTTGCATCAGTTCTTTCAGGCGTTTGCGTGGAATAGCGGTTTTATACCAAGTAGCATTGGCTAGGCCGCACTCGACAGCACGAGCGTTTTCGGGGCCAGTGAGTGAATAATCACGTCCTTGAATAGACATAATGAACTCCAACTCCTCTTGTTCCAGACAGCACTGACTATCCGTAAACCATCTTAAAAATGCAAGTTTTTGCAGTATTTAGTATCATTTTCTATCATGCATTTGAATTTAAAATGATAGAGAGATTTTCAAATCTATGGCTAAACGCATAACGATTGCCGATGTTGCCCAAGCAGCCGGGGTGAGTATAGCAACGGTAGATCGGGTAATGAATAAACGTCATCCGGTACGTGAAGTCACCGCTAAACGCGTTTATGAAGCGGCTACTAGCATTGGTTATCATGCAGCGAATGTGATAGGGGCACGTTTACAGCACGATTTGCCGGTGTATCGGGTCGGTATTTTATTACAACGCCCCCAGCAAGCTTTTTACCAAGCCTTGGCGCGTACCTTAGAACAGCAAGCGCAGTTACAAACGCAATGCCGCTTGATTGTGGATATTGAGTTTCTGGAGTCCCAAGTGCCGTCCACGGTGGCGCAACGCTTACATAAGCTGGGGCAACGTGTGCAGGCCGTTGCTATAGCGACTATTGACCATGCCAGTATTACGGCGGTCGTTGAGGCGTTAAAGGCGCTTGGGGTGCCAGTATTTAGTTTATTGTCTGATATGGCTGATGGTGTAAGAACCGGCTATGTGGGTGTCGACAATCGTAAAGCCGGACGTTTGGCGGCTTGGCTAATTAGCAAAATGACTAAAAGAAGCAGTGGCAAAGTGGCTTTATTTGTCGGTAGTCACCGCTTCTTGGGGCATGAAATGCGCGAACTGGGTTTTCGTACCTATTTTCGTGAACATGCACCTGAGTTTGAAGTGATTGATACGGTATTAAATTTGGAGGATCTCAGTTTAACGCATGAGGCAACACTCGATTTATTGGGGCGTTATCCTGACTTAGTTGGCTTTTATGTCGCTGGAGGGGGCATGGAGGGAGCGATTGCCGCCCTACGGGAAGAGCAAAAAAATGGTCAACTGATGGTAGTGTGTAATGAGTTGACCCCTGATTCACGGGCGGCCTTAGTGGATGAAATTATTACCCTAGTCATTTCCACGCCATTGGTTCCTTTGGCGCAAGTGCTTTTTACTCAGATGATAAACGCCCTAGAAGGTAAAGCTTATCAGAGCCAGAGCTTCTTAGCATTTGAGGTCTACACCTCCGAGAATCTTTAAATGCAATAAATCTCGCATACTTTTCATAAAAGCTTGCAAAATTTGCGAGCTAATGACTACCACAATCTTGACCTAACGCCAGCAAATCGTGATAACTCTGGAATAGCTATTAATGAGGAGAGTTTTCATGAGTGCCACTCAAGTACAGTTTTGTTTGAACCATATGACTACCCCGAATCTGTCCCTAAAAGACTTTTTTGCCCTCAGTAAAAGTTTGGGCATGGATGCAGTCGAAATTCGTAATGACCTGCGAAATAACGCCATTATGGATAGTACTCCCCCTGAGCAAGTCAAACAGCTTGCACAGGCAGCCGGTGTGAAAATCGTGTCCATCAATGCTCTGCAACGTTTCAATGCGTGGACGCCAGCGCGTGAACAAGAAGCGCTTGCCTTAGCGGATTATGCCCAAGCTTGTGGCTCAGAAGCGCTAGTCTTAGTACCAGTGAATGACGGTTCGGGCAAAATGGAAGGCGAGCGTCAGGCGAATCTGATGACGGCTTTAGTTGCTTTAAAACCACTGTTAGCGGCACGTGGTTTGATAGGTTTAGTCGAGCCATTAGGGTTTGAAATCTGTTCGCAACGTTCCAAGCAAGAAGTCGTGGATGCGATTAACGCGGTGGATGGTTTGAATACTTTTCGTATGGTGCATGACACTTTTCATCACCATTTAGCGGGAGAAAATCAATTTTTTCCAGCGCTAACGGGCTTGGTGCACATTTCAGGGGTGGCTGATCAAGGTGTGCCTGTGTCTGACATGCGTGATCCACACCGTGTATTTGTCGATAGCCATGATAAATTGGGCAATATTGAGCAAATTAATACTCTACTGAACCAAGGCTATCAAGGCTATTTCTCGTTTGAATTATTCTCAGGCGACGTGCACAAATTGCCTCAGCCAGCTAAGGCTATTCAAGCCAGTATGGATTATATTCGGAATGGTTTGGCGCAATTAGCCACTTAAGTTATCCTACCCTTGTCATATTTGAATTTTGACAAGGCTTAGTGGATTTTACTGGCGTAACAAGCATTGAGTTCTTGGTCGCGCGAATCGAGGTAAGCAAATAATACACGCGGCGGCATTGGAGCGCCGATCAGCTCACCGCTCATGTGCCGTTCGCAATAGCGATAGTAATCCTCATAAACACCCCACCATCTTTCCACCGGCGCTAAGTTACATTGTGCCAGCATATTACGGTTGTTTTGTTCAAGATGACGGTTGGCGTAAGCATCACAGGTTTGTTGAATCACGACCTGAGACATGCGCGGCGCCTTAGGGACAACAGGCGCGCTAGGTTTGGCAGTAAAATCCTCTGCAAAGCTCAAATGAGTTAATAGCAGGCAAGACAAACCCAAACGGATAGGTGTTTTCATGAATTCTCTCTCTGGGTGGAACAGTGTTATAGGGTTAGGAGTTTACTACCGTATAAAGTTCCATAAAAATACCAAAAGTCAGTATATTTTACTGGAATAGCAGGCGTTCAATTGCCGCTCTCGATCTTGGATATAGTCATCCAAACTATTCGCAGGCAAGGGAGCGTTAGGTCCAAAAATGCCTTCCGTCAACCATACTACACATCGGTCATACCACTGAGCATAAGATGACTCCCATACCTCTGGTGGCTGTAGGTTGCATTGAGCAGCACGATTGCGCTCGTTTTGATCTATAATTTTAGCGGCATTAGCGTTACATTTCTGCACTACCCACATGGGTATAGCGGGTGGTTTAGGGTTAATAGGTGCACGTTCCGTTAGCCATGGATTAGCGAAACCAGTACTAGCTAGCAATAAACCAGTGAGTCCTAAACAAATTTTCTGCATAACTTTCCTCCTAAAGAAACGCAAACTGAGTAATTATTATAGGATAAAAAGATACCAAAATAAATCCATATTTTATGAATGACTCGGTCGAATAGAGGGTGGTAATGCAGTTTAAGAGTTGAAATACTATTTGCTTGTTACTCTTCTAACCTCATCACACAATTTTAGCAAACAATGGAATATAGATGATTCAACTCATTTAACGCCCTACCATTTTTCTGATGTATTTCACCGTTATGCGAGTTCTTAAC
The DNA here is from genome assembly GCF_000371925.1 of Thiolinea disciformis DSM 14473. Classification (GTDB taxonomy): domain Bacteria; phylum Pseudomonadota; class Gammaproteobacteria; order Thiotrichales; family Thiotrichaceae; genus Thiolinea; species Thiolinea disciformis. The sequence goes on from NZ_AQVE01000004.1 coordinate 164,288, forward strand.
CTTTCTATTTATTGAGCAAACTGTAGCCAAAAACTGTTAAGCTACTATATAGTTACTCATCATGTGAGGTCTTGTCATGAAAAAGTGGTTTGGAAAACGTTTCAAAAAAGCCTTAATCCCTCCAAGCTTGACTGAAAGTAAAGTAATTGTTGAGGCTATTAAAATCCTCCAAGTTAACCAGTCAGATAATACTGGCATGGGTTTTCATAAGCTTGAAAAAACTGCGCAATCTATTGTTAATGCTCAGCGCATCCTAGAAGAGCATGGAGTCAACTTAACCAGCCAAGAGTTAGAGCAGCTTGTACAATATATGCAAGACTTGCAAGCCTATAAACAGGCATATATTAGACTAGTAGTGCAGCTTATACTTACGTTTATTGTAATAGCGGGTGCTATAAGCTTTATAGCCTTTAAGAATCCATCAGATGAAGTCATTAAAGCTTTATTAATATTGATTGCAACAATTATTGGTTATTGGTTTTTCCGTTCAAAAGGCTAGTCAAATGAAAAAAGTATCAGAGAAGAGAAATAACCTAAATGCAAATGAGTACTTAATTTATAATAATAGTATATCTAGCGTATTATTTTTAGCTAGCATTTTTTTGGCGATAACCTCTTTATTCACTCTTATACCATGGGAAAGTCTGAAAAGCTGGCATAACAACACTCTATCCTCCAATGAAGTAGTTAGAGTTCTATTTTTTTTAAGCTCTCCTATTTTGTTAGGATTAATTATTTTTTTAAACTGGTGGCGACATCAACAGCAAAAAAAATATATTTTAAATAGTACGCACTCTTTAAGTTGGAAGACAATTGAAGAATACATTACTTTAAATGAGCTTTATAAACACTATCCAACTTTAAGTACAGTACATCTGTACATACGAGGCAATTTATCTGAAATCAAAGAAAATGGGCAAAAAATACAAAGCTCCCCTTATAGTTATCTTTTAAATGAAAAAATAATTGTATTACCAGCATTATTATGGAAGCGTCTTCAACAACATCCTGTTGCTCTGCAAGCTATATTAGCTCATGAGCTTGCGCACTTTCAACACAACGATATTCGTTGGTTAGAATGGATTAGACACTTATTTCAAGCTATCTTTATCCTGCTTTTAGCAGATTATCTTTTAAAGATTTTTACATCAATGCCTAGCTTAAGCTGGCCTATTTTGCAAGCAACATTAGCTGGAAAGTCATTTTCTTTTACTAACTTACTAATTTTAACCTTGCTTTACTTTTTTACAGTAAGCTTAGAAAAATGGCGTGAGGCTTTAGCTGATGCTAAAGCTATTCAAGTAGTAGGTGAGCAAGATTTTCAACAGGCTGAAGAATTAATCTCAGGAAAAAGAGCAAGCCAAGAGCAGCGCTATGCCTCTTGGTTATTAACCCCATGGCACTGGTTTGTTCTGGGTGTTTTTATTGTGGTAATTAGCAATCAATTGGCAGCCCCCTTTGCTTATATAATACAAAACCATGCTGTAGAAAATCAAGTTATAACACTAGCATTTCATATATTCACTAGTTTTCTACCTTATTTATTTTTTGCGAAAGTCTTAGATATTTATAATAATCAGATTCCTCTAAAAAAACCAAAGACTATTGGATCGCTTGGGTTTATGTTAATACTAGGGAGTGTTATAGGGCATATACTAAATCAGGCTATCCCTCATATTATTTCTACACTTGCTATGCCTGCTGGCTACGACTATGTCTATAAGCATGATCCTGCCGCCCTCTTAGGACAAATGCTACTAGCTGGATTTACTAATTTTTCTTGGTTGTTTTGTCTTGTGCTTTTAGGCTTTGCTCTAGCAAAAACTATAAAAATAAATTTTATAATTTGGATTCCAGGTTTAATCTGGATTTTTTTAGCACCTTTTGAGGCAAATACTTTTCCGGAAGCCTTCAACGGTTTTTTCACGCTTTTTATATTAATAATATTAATGCTGCTACTATTCTTGATGGCTTTTTATAGGCGAATGTTAGTTTTTCCACTTGGATTGATACCCTTGCTAATGCTAGCAAGCGGCTATTGGGTGGGTTTAGGTGATATTAATCATCTTTCAGAAAGCTATTCACAGGCAGCAGTAAAAGCTGAGCACCTACAAAAATGGGATAGAGCCATTGAATTATACAAAAAAGCTGCTTTTTTTGCCCCAGGTATGGGTGAAGCAAAGCTTCCTTTAATTTTGGCATTACACCATACCCAGCAGCTAAACGAAGCGATCGAAATAGCCGAGCAAGCTATCCATGCACCTTTAACATCAAGTTGGAGCAAGCGCTTTACTTTGCTTACTACAGCAGCAAATATGTATTTTACTAGAAGAGAGCCTAATGACCTTATTAGAGCTGCTGATCTGTACCAGAAAGCGGAGATGCTTTGGAGAAATAACTCTCGTTTAGATAACAGAGAAGTTGCATCCATGCTATATAATCAAGCTTGCTTAAGCATTTTTCAGCATGGTGTAAATATTCATGCACTTGCCCGTTTGTTAGAGGCTATTGCACTTCACAGGCCACTAGCGTTAGATATTCAGAAGGATGAGGATTTATACCACTTACACTTAGAGAACTTACCCAACTTGTCAAAACAGCAAGAACAGCTATTGGAGTTAATATTAAATCAGCAGGATATTAGTGCTCCTAAATTAGTCAATTTAGCTGGGACTCATCATCAACTTTATAGTACTGTTTTTTTGCATGTGATTCGTAATATATCTCTAGGGCAATTGTTTTAAGTAAGTTTTTGATTAGCTTGAGATAGTTCTAAAGTCAAGAACGATTTCTTGTAAGAAAGCACTTATAGTGAATTTTGATTAAGAGGCTACATATCATTTTTGGTGCGAACCCTAGAACAGTTGATTTTTACCAGCAATCATGTGTAGTCTGTTAATCAAAATTCACTATACTCAGTCGATTGAACGGCAAAATCTCAACTTCCGTACCCGCATCAAATGTCTGGCTCGCAAGATCTTATGCTTTTCCAAATCCCTCGAGATGCACCACAAGTTTATCGGCGAGTTTATTAATAGAATTTTTTTCAACTCTTCTAAAGCATGACCTAGAGGGTTATAGGATTATTGAGTGATAGCGTGATAAGGTTGTTCATCTGTGAACTGATGGCTGAGGCGTTTCCATGCTTACTGAACGTGATCGTAATTTCTTCCAGCCCAAATGGCGGCGCGTAGTGCTTACGGCAGTTTGTTTTGCTTGGGCGGCTTTTGAATGGTATGGGCAGAATGCTTTTTGGGCGATAATCGCTACCGGTGCTGCCGTGTATTGCTATTGGGAATATATTTATAAATTCGATCAGGATAAGGGCGCGTAAACTCAAACGCACCCTTGGCAACATCTTAAAGGGCTGCGGAAACTACTATCTCTACTTGGTACGCATCACCTGCTAAAGCGGTTACCCCCACGGTAGCACGAGTTGGTGCATTGCCTGCACTGACCCATTCCTCCCAAGCTTGATTCATCAAATCAAATTGGCTCATATCGGTTAGATAAATGGTCGCGCTTAGCAGTTTGGATTTATCCGTTCCGGCTTCGGCTAATAGTTGATCGATCTGGCTCAAAATAATCCGCGTTTGGTGATCTACGGGACCGCCACTATCCGTTTCATCGACTTGTCCAGCCAGATAAACGGTTTGATTGTGAATGACGATTTGGCTCATCCGAGCGCCGCTGTGGAGACGTTTGATCATGGGAACTTCCTTATTTTCTATAAAATCCCACTATTGCATATCAATAGCAGGAAGGGTCAATAGTAGCCTTATGAAGAAGATTGAGAGTAGTAGGTTAACTTTTGGTGCTTAGACCTCAAACTCACTACTCAATTGTTTTTCGAAGGATTGCCTGATTAAACTCATGATGTAAGGTAGATCGTCTAAAGACTCTAGTCCTACTTCGACATCACCATTACCCCAATGACCTAGATCGGTTGTATCTTTGCAAATTTTCCGTGGGTCGTTGACCTCAGCGAATTTCATATTTAAGGTCAGGCGTAAACGCTTGGCTTGTGGAACCACATCAACGAAGTTAGTTTCGGCTTTGTAAGCAATGTAAAGCTTCAAAAATTCCTCCGTTACACTAGGGTCGAGTGCCATTATTTCTTGTCTTAAGGTATCAAACAGTTTTTTGATGAGGTCGGACTTTAAATAAGGGTGATCAGCTATACTGTAAGTGGAGTGAGTGTTTTTGTTCTGATAAGTTTTTGATAGGTGTTCATCTAACGCAGGTTTTGCCCAGACGGTTAGGAGCTGTTCAGCTAGTGCTGTTGCACGCGCTTGGATGCTCGCCTCATTCCACACATCGATACTGCCTAAATTATATTTTTGATCGTCTAACAGGAAAGTCATTTGGTTGACCTTTAAAGGACTCAATTTAAAGCCACCCTCCATATCACGCTTGGTAAGAAATGGATAATTGCGATATTCAGAGTTGTAACCCGTAAGTGTTAAATTGCCTAAGGTGTGTAGCCATTGACTATGAATCGTTTTCCATTGGTCGCCAAGGTCACTTTTCCATTGTTCACTCAAAGTTTGGGGCATAATATGTTCAATGGTGTATTCGTCAACGGCAACCCGTTCTTTACGTTCAAAGTTCTCCAAGCGGCGTAGCCAATAACCCCGATTTCTGAAGTTATACAAATCGCGTATTTGTAACTCACGTTTGAATTCTTCATCAGTAGGAAAACGCCTATACGAGGTTTGTAAAAGAAATTCTGCTTGAATACTTTCTAGATAGTGGCTTTTACGCAGCTTACGCCCAAATTGGGCAAAGGTTTTGTTCATTGAGTTGGTGGGGAGTGCGCAAACAGTGCGGCGAAACACATAGCTTTCTATCATACGTGCAGCTGTCACGAAATCATCACGGCTGAGTACTTTTGATTGATAGTCATCATACAGCTCTAGCAATAACGGATAAGCGACGCTGACTTTTAATTCACGCAAGTCATAAAATACTTCACTAAGCTTTTGATCTGTTTCATTACCTAATGCCATTGCACAATAGTAATCAGCGAATTTTTTAATATCTGCTACTAAACCCTCTGTTTCACCTTGAAAGTTTTGAGCGTAAAGCTTAAAAGCCTCATAGACTTGTCGAATATTAGGAATATCACGTGTTTTAAAGGTAAGGTAATGGCGCATGAATCCATCAAAATGATCAGTATAAGCAGCTTGGCCGAAATTAGTTTCCATAGGCCGCCAATATTCGGTATATAAGCGAGTCTGTAACTTGTGCTCTAAACCCATCAAAATATAGTTGCGTATAAGATCAGCTTGACTAAGGGCTTTCCCAGTCGAGTTCATGCTTTCAAAAATCAGTTGGGGATTATCGTATTGACGGTCAAGAGATATATCGACCAACATCAGTTTAACGATACCCTGACAGAGTGCTGAAAGCTCTTCTTGGTTATTTGCCAGTAAATCTTTGAATAATTGATAATTTTGTACAATGCGTATTGAGCTTTCTGTGGGTTGTTTTTTTCCGTCTAGTAAGGCTATGAGCGAGGCTTTATCAGTTTCTGAAAGTAGTAACTTATAATAACTTTCGTTTCCTTCTTCTTCTGGGTTTACTAAATAATAATTACGAATTTTACGCTGTGTAAAACCATCAAAAGGCTCTCCCGCACCTACTTGCTCAGAGAGTGCAGTCAGCAATAAGGTCATAGTAGTTAAGCGTTGTTGCCCATCAATAACAAGTAATGCAGATTGACTAGATACCGAGTAAAGACCGCGTTCAACGTAGACTATAGAGCCGATAAAATGTGCTTTTACCCTATCATCTTGACCGGTACGTAATATATCTTCCCATAGCTGCATACACTCTTTTTCAGTCCATGAGTAATTTCTTTGATAAATAGGAATGATAAATTGCGGTGATTTTTTTAGAAAATCTAGTAACTTAGCCTCGACTGCTTTCATGAATGCCCTGTCTTATAAAAATTCTGAAGTTGAAGTGGCCATACTATAATTAAAAAATTAGCGGCTTCAAACTATTTATCTAAGTAGCTCTCTTTCATAAAAACATTTTTAAGCAATCTAACTGCTCAATAAGCTTATAATTAGGGGAAACTAGCAAAACTATAGAAAGGTTCTTGATATAAGCTAGAGCGGGCTGGTTTTTGATTTATGAAAGGGGGGCAGTGTATAGGTTTAAAAGTCTGTACGAATTATGAATTAGATTTTTAGATTGAAAGGTCATGGATTTTTCTAAATACAAAAATCCCGCTTTTAATCAGAAAAGCGGGAAGGATGGGCGTGTAGTCTAGTAGAGAAAATATTAGATCAGCGACTTTTGCGCAACTTGTTTTGACGTTGTTGGTCAATAATCACGGCGATCACAATAATGGCACCTTTAATGATATCTTGATAATAGGCATCAATTTTTAGGAAGGTGAAGCCCGATAAAACCACTCCCAAAATTAAAGCGCCAATCACCGTACCCACGATTTTGCCGCGTCCTCCAGAGAGTGAAACACCGCCAATTACTGCGGCGGCAATAGCATCTAATTCATACATCATCCCGATACCGGATTGAGCGGTTTTAATGCGAGCAATCGCTACCATCGCCGCCAAACCCGCTAGTAGTCCTGCAATAACATAAACTTTAATCAGGTGATTTTCGATATTAATCCCAGAAACACGGGCGGCTTGTGGATTAGCGCCAATCGCATAAGTAAATTTACCGAAGCGGGTGTAGCGCATCACGACGTGAAAGATTAAGGCCACGACTAAAAAAATCACGACGGGCATCCAGCGGTCTAGGCCGTTGCCAATCACAGCAAAGCTTTCAGTAAAACCAGAGACTGGCGAGCCGTCGGTGTACCACCGTGCAATACCACGGGCAGAAACCATCATGCCCAAGGTGGCAATAAAGGGCGGAATTTTGGTTTTGGTAATCAGCCAACCATTCACAAAACCAGCTGTTGCACCAATGGCTAAGCCGACAAATAAAGGAACAATGAAAGGTAGGTCGGTGAGTGCTGGGTGAAAGGCCTTAGGCTAATTACTCGATTGGGCAAAGGTCGCGGCAATCATGGCTGACATGGCCACTACAGAGCCAGAGGATAAATCAATGCCGCCAGTGATAATAACTTGGGTTACCCCTACCGCAATAATGCCGATAACCGATACTTGTAAGATAATGATTTGTAAACGACTGGGATTGGCGAGAAAACTTTGACCGACAAAAATCCAGCCTAATATCTCAAATAAAGCCGCAATACCTAATAACACTAAGAAAATACTAAATTCAGGGGGCAAACGCCGTTTATTTTTTTCTTTGGGAGTAGCCGGTGGGCTAGACTCAATCCTTTCTGATAAAACAGCAGCCATACATTCTCCTCCTTAACACGCGGTGAAACGCCTTAGTTGGCGGCTAAATCCATAATCTTGACTTGATCAGCTTCAGAACGGTCTAAAATGCCAGTGATACGACCTTCGTGCATGACTACAATCCGATCACTCATGCCTAAGACTTCGGGCATTTCCGAGGACACCATAATCACGGCAACCCCTTTGTGTGCCAGTTGTGTAACGAGGCGGTGAATTTCGGCTTTTGCACCCACGTCAATACCACGTGTTGGTTCATCCATAATCAAAATTTTGGGTTCGGTTAGCAGCCAGCGCCCAATTAAGACTTTTTGCTGATTACCACCGGATAGATTTTCGATGATTTCAAAGAGACTAGGTGTTTTGACGCGCAGTTTTTGGCAAATATCCGCACTATCATGATCTAGGTTTTTTTGTGAAACAAAGCCGCGTGTCACATAGCGCTCATGCAATACCGCAGGTTGAATGTTTTCTTGTACGGATAAGGGGAGAAAACAACCGGTTTCCTTACGATCTTCCGTGAGTAAAGCCATACCTTGATGAATCGCATCTTGTGGGCTTTTAATATTGACTCGTTGCCCGCGAATTTCGATATGTCCACGGTCATAGGGCTTTACACCGAAAATGGTTTCTACTACATCAGAGCGTCCTGAACCCACTAGGCCCGCAAAGCCTAGGATTTCACCGGCACGTACTTCAAACGACACATCTTGGAAGGCTTTACCGCGCGATAAGTTGTGCACCGAAAGAACAACCTCACCAATCGGTACCGCTTCTTTGGGGAACATCTGTGATATTTCGCGTCCGACCATCATGCGAATAATGTCATCACGTGTTACCTCGCTGGATAAATGCGTACCGATATATTTGCCATCACGAAATACTGAAAACTCGTCCGCAATTTCAAATAACTCGTTCATCTTGTGCGTAATGTAGACAATGCCAATGCCTTGGGCGCGTAAATCACGAATAATTTTAAATAAGTGTTCAACGTCTTTTTCAGTGATGGCTGAGGTTGGTTCATCCATAATCAAAACGTCAGAATTAAACGATACAGCTTTCGCAATTTCGACTAATTGGCGACTCCCTACTGTAAGCTTACCAATTTCAGCGCGTGGATCAAGATGGATGCCCAAACGTTGGAATAAGTCTTCCGTCATCTGAATCATCTTGGCGTGGTCGATGAACCCGAAGCTATTTTTAGGCTCACGCCGAATCCAGACATTTTCTGCCACCGTCATGGAATTCATCAGGAGTAATTCTTGATGAATCATTGCAATACCGGCTTCTTGTGCCGCTAGCGGAGAAGGGAGGGTTACGATTTTGTCGCGTAATTTTATAGTGCCCGCATCAGGTTGATAAATGCCTGCGATGATTTTCATGAGTGTGGATTTGCCTGCGCCATTCTCACCCATCAAAGCGTGTACTGTGCCAGGGCGGATTTTGAGTTGTACATTATCTAGCGCAAGCACACAGGGGAATTCTTTTCGCACCTGCTCAACCTCGAGCACGTATGGATAATTGCGAGCCTTGGCAATAGGTTGTGTAAGAATGCTTGGCTTAGACATTGTGTTGAACTCCTCCTGTGGTTTTAGGGCTTAAAGGTAAGTCATGATTGACCTACCTTGGCGGAAACACCGAACTATTTAGCCATGTATTGATCCATATTTTTCGGAGTAACCAGTTCGAAAGGAATCCAAACTTTTTGATCGACCGCTTCGCCTTTCGCTAGCTTGACAGCAGCATCAATTGCACCTTTTCCTTGACCCGCAGCACTTTGAAACACAGTCACATCAAGATCACCAGCTTTCATAGCGGCCAGCGCATCGGCGGTAGCATCAATACCGGCAACAATCACTTTATCCATCGATTTGCCTGCTGCTTTTAAGGCTTGAATAGCTCCTAAAGCCATTTCATCGTTGTTGGAAACTACAGCATCAAACTCAGTGCCTGCCGATAGCCAATTGGTCATCAAGTCATTGCCTTTAGTGCGAGACCACTCGGCTGTTTGTTCGGCAACAATCTTAATATCTTTGCAGCCTTCCTTAGCGATGACATCATGAACATCTTTAGTGCGTTGAATGGCTGCTTGGTTAGATAGTTCGCCCATCATCACCACAATATTGCCTTTGCCTTTCATGAGCTTGCAGACTTCTTCCATTTGCAAGGTGCCAGAAACGGCCTCATCAGAAGCCACAAAGGCTTGGTTGTCAGGGAGCTTATCAACATTAATCGGTTGGCGATTAACATACACTAAAGGAATTTTGGCCTTTTCAGCTGCTTCACTCATACCGATTGTGGCATCAGTATCAACCGGATTGACAATAATCGCTTTTACTCCCGAGGCGACAAAGTTCTGGATTTGGTTAAGTTGGGTACCCACTTCGTTTTTTGCATCTTCAATTTGTACTTCGATGCCTTGTTCTTTGGCAGTGGCCTCAATGCTATTGCGCAAGGTGGTGAGGAAGTTGTCATCAAATAAAGCCATAGAAACACCGACTTTACTCGGATCAGCAGCAAAGGCAGTGCCAGAAAATATAGCGGACAGCATAAGAGTTAGGGCTAGCTTCTTCATGGTGTTCTCCAATGGGTCACCTAAGTTTAGTGCTACATCAAGTAGAGCATAGGGATTAATTAGTACAAGTCTGCAAGGAACAATTGTTTTTAGCCTGAGCTGGTTGGCTTAGTGTTTTGGAAATGAAAATTCCGAATTTAATAAATTCAGAATATTTGTTTCATGTTGCCTGTGCAGCACTAGCTTGTCAACCTTTTCGATGGCTCACTCCAAAAAAATTAACTAGCAGAATTTGATAGAATTATCATCAACTAATAGCAGGACAATGCACTAGTTTTCAGGGTTTTAGCTTGATAAGTGGACAGTTTCTGCACCAACCTAGTGATGGTGGTACGCATTTATTGCATGTTAGGTTTTGAAGTGTGTTCAGTAGAGCCTGTTCAACCATCCAAGCATGGTTTAAGGAGTAGTAGGTGCTTTGGGCTGGACAGTTGTCGGGTTAGTAGTTTCTGGGCGGTAAGCAATATCTTCAAGTTTTTCATTAGGATAAAGAACAATAATTTTATAATTAGTATTTTCGCGCCATTGCTTCTCTTTTAACAGCCATTTTTGTACAAACTCACTAATGGTTTTGCGTCCTAGCTCTTGTGCTTGTTGTTTATAATGGTTTAATTCAGCACGTGTGGCTAATACTGGTGTAATAGATTGTTCTAATAATAATAAGTTATGATTTTTATTGAATCGAGCCCAGCCATTAGCCGTGTACTTTTCCATTTTTGTACTATCAAAAGCCACCGGTAATGTAGCTTGTAATTCATTAACATGCACAATACAAATTTTCTGGGCATTACATTCTACCGGCATAGCTTCTGCTAGATTGATATGATAACGGTAGTAAACAGGGACATTGATTTGTGAAATCGTTTCTCCCAGTGAAATACCCCCAAAATTTTTCGTATCAGTACGGATAAAGCGTTCAGTGGTTTTTAAAGCAGCCACCTCCATGGTACCGCCAGCGGTACGGATAGAGATCAGTGCTGTCCCTTGAGTAGTGGAGGTCTTACTGGATTGGTTAATACGTGGATAAATTTTATAAACGTAAAAGCCTAAGCCACTGAGAACTAAGGTTAAAATCAAAAAGAAAGCGCTAAAGCGTAGTGTAATTTGCATGATAACAACTAAAAAAATTCAGAAAGATCAGTATTATACTAAACGTAAAGCACATGGACACAATAATAGGCTTTTGCTCCGCAAATCATTCCTTCAACTTAATAGGATGTTAGAGCTATGAAATATGTAATTGCATTAAGTTTATTAAGTATGAGTACTATGGCTTATGCAGAGCTTAGTAGTATTAGTCTTGTTAATACTACTTGCCCTGTACTAAATGGCCAAACTATTCGTGTCAGTTCCAATTTGACTTTGCCCAAAGCTTGTTTATTAAAAGATACATATTTTTTATTTGAGAGTGTCCAAAATGTTAGTTTAAACCTTAATGGTGCTACACTGCAAAGCAGTAGTTTAAACGATGCGATCCGATTTAGTACGACTAACCCTAAAAAGCCAACACGCAATATACTAGTGAAGAACGGTATCATTAAAGGTTATGGAACGGCTGTCTGGGTTAATCGTGCTTTAAGTGCTACTGAGTTAAAAAATCTGCGTGATAATCCCAAGGTTTATTATCCAGCTATTCAAAAAACGGCTACACAAAATATTATTATTGATAATTTATATTTTGATAACCCTCAGGGTACTGCAGTGTTTGTCGGTGTGGCAAATAGTCAAGTCACTATAAAAAATAGTAACATCATAGGTGCACGTGGCCCTGCGATTTATTTGGATACAGGCTCTTATAATAATATTATCAATAACAACACTATTACCCAGAGTGGTTTTTTGCATCCAAATGGCTCACCAAGATTTGGGCGCGGTCAACGCGAAGCTATTGCAGTGGATGGCAGTTACAATAATAAAATTACTAGTAATTACTTGAGTGATAATGCAGGTGGTGGTGTCCACCTTTATTCAAACTGTGGTGAAAAGGTTAGTAGCGACCCTAATTATGTGCCTCGTATTTTTGATGCTGAGAAAAATACTATCAGTGCTAATGTGATTAGTGCTAATGGCTTAGCTGGTGCTGTTGAAATTGGAAAACGTGTTGATTGGAATTTAGAGAGTTGGGATTGTGCTAAGCCAGTTTTTGCCAAAATGCTATCATTGAAATTTTATTGGGATAATTCTGGCTATAATACCGTGCAAGATAATACAGGTGATGGCACTATTTATGTACGAACGGATAATAATAAAGTAATCAATAATACAATGCGTGTTGAAGTAAATAGCCTAGTACGTAATTTAAAAAATAGGCCCTTGGTAGGGAATGTTGTAAAATAGTGATGATAAAGGCGCAGTGAGCGCCTTTTTACTGATTAGGATGTGCTTGTCACTAAAGTATTGGGCAGATTTGCTTCTTCAAAACGATTTACTTGGCGAAGGCTTGGGAAGAGGCGCATCCAAGTACCAGCCACCGCTAAAGTAAAAATGCAACCTAGTACTGCTGCAGGTACAAGCCCAACCCAAGCCGCCATCGCCCCAGCACGAAATTCCCCTAATTCATTAGAAGAGCTAATAAATAGCATATTCACTGCATTGACTCGCCCTCGCATTTCATCGGGTGTTGAGAATTGAACAAGCGTGGAGCGAATATAAACGCTGACCATGTCCGCCGCACCGGCAAGTATTAAGGCTAGAAAGGATAGCCAAAATAGCTTGGATAGAGAGAATAGTAGATTAGCTAGGCCAAATAGAATTACCGCGCCAAACATAATTAAACCTAAATGGCGATTAAAAGGTTTAATGCTTAGATAAAAGCCGAGTGTTACTTCACCAATCGCCATGGCACTGCGTAATGCACCTAAGCCTTGAGAGCCAACTTGTAAGATATCGCTGGCATACATCGGTAATAATGCAACGACTCCACCTAACAAGACAGCGAATAAATCTAAAGAAATCGTGCCTAAGATAATGGGACGCGAGCGAATAAACTGAATGCCTGCAGTAAAGCGTTGCCATGCACCGATATCTTTTTGTTGCGGCTGTTGTGTACCATACAGTACAGGAATCCATTGCAATAAAATAATGGCGGCCATAAAGCTTAAAAAACATAAGCTATACGTTAATTGACCGCCACCTACTGCATATATAAAGCCACCTAAGAGTGGGCCAGAAATCGAGGCAATGCGCATAATCATACTATTAGCAGCGATAGCAGCTGCTAATTGATTTTTGGGAACAATTTGCGGCAATAAACTTTGTAAAGCAGGACCAGTGAAAGCACGCCCAGCGCCATAAATTAATAAGACAAAATAAAACCAAGTCGGAGTGTTAATCTGTAGAACGCTCAATAAAGCGAGAGCCACACCGCATAACCCTTGTATACCCCAACTTAATAAAAGAATTTTTTTGCGATCAAAACGATCAATTAAATCCCCAGCGGGAATTAGTAACAATAGCATGGGTAGGAATTGTGCTAGCCCCACATAGGCTAAGGTCATGGGGTCGCGAGTCATGGTATACACTTGCCATGCGACGACAATGCCTTGGATTTGTGCTGCGAAGAAGGCTAATAAACGACTGAGGGCAAAAGGTAAAAAACCACGTTGGCGATAAATACTGGTTGGAGCAGGCGTTGTCATGATTTGTTATGAAATGAATTTGGGCTTGAAATCTTCATTTAGGGGCTGGAGTGGCTAAGGAGTTATTGAGTTTTTAGTTACTTAGTTTATGGCTAAGTAACTAAAGAATCATTTATCTTTTTAAACCTTCCGCTATTAAGACAGCTTGAACCGCGGGACGTGCGGCAACACGTTCTTGGAAGGCTGCAAGGTTCTGCCACGGCTCTAGGCTTAATTTGGATACTTTGAGCCAGCGCGTTACGGTAAAAAGATAAGCATCGGCTACACTGAATTGTTCGCCCAGTAGATAGGATTTTCCGGCTAAATGCTCATTAATGTGGCTATAGCGATTTTCCAAATTAGCTTTCATCGCCACACGCCATTCTTCACAAGCTTCATTGGCATGGAAAAAAGGGACGAAAGATTTGTGCAATTCGGTACCAATATACGTCAGCCATGCTTGCAGCTGATAACGCTCTAGCGTGCCATTAGCGGGTGCTAGGTTTTTGCTAGGTGCTTGGTCGGCAATGTATTGCACAATTGCAGGCCCTTCGCTGAGTAATTCGCCAGAATCGAGCAATAAAGCAGGTACATAGCCGCGCGGATTAATGCTAGTAAAATTTTCGCCACTGGCCGTCGTTTTGGTTTTTAAATTTACTGCCTCTGCTTGATAGGGCAGACCAGATTCTTCCAAGGCAATATGCGGTGACAAAGAGCAGGCACCTGGGGAGTAAAATAGTTTCATCGTGTAACTCGCTATACAAACCAATAAGTATTTGAGCATAAGCTGGGCTAGGCTTGCCAGCAAGCAGGTTTTACTCAATTTTGCATTGGAAGTGTGAGCGTGGAAACCCCAAGAAGTTGCATTATATGCTACTTAGAGCTGTGCCTAATTCGCCTTAGGTTTTATAATTTGAAGCCAAGCCTTGTTTTCTTTAATCTGCCTCTATCGAAACAAGAAGCCCACACTAAGTAATAGAGGTTAGCCCCATGAATGAGAATACGCCCGCTCTGCCCAGTAGTACCGCTTGGACTATGTTTGTGAAAATAACCTTCATCGTCGCGCTACTTGCCATGGGCGCTTTCGTGTTCTTCATGAAAGGTGATTTGTTGATGAAAGGTTATTTGGCGCTCAATTCATTATTTTTGGTTAGCTCAACCATTATGCTGTCCAAAACCTTGCGCGATGATCATGAAGCACAACGCTTATTAAATAGAATTGAAGAAGCGAAAACGCATAAAATCCTAAAAGAATTTGGTCATTAAGGAGTAGCACCATGTGGTATTTAGTGAATAAGTTAATGACCGCCGCGCGTGGTGGTACGCGAGAGGTATTAGAGCAAGCCGTGGATGTCAATGCCTTGCGTATCTTGGGACAGGAAATTTATCAAAGTGAAGCTTTATTGCGAGAAGCGAAAAATCACCTCGCTAAAGTAATGGCTGAGAAATTACAAGCACAACGCCAGTTGGAAATATTAAAAGGTAAAATCAGCCAGAAAGAGCAAGTGATTCGTGATCATTTGCAAGCTCAGCGTGAGAGCGAAGCATTGGCTTTAGCGCAAACCCTAGCGGCTTTAGAGGCTCAGGCTCAACAAAGGCAAACGCAGGTTGATCAGTTGCAACAGTATGAAGAACGTTTATTACAACAAGTAAAAGATGCTGCACAACAGTTAGATCATTATCGCAGCTCGCTAAGCATGGCAAAGGCTACTCAACATGCACAAGCGGTTACGCAAAAACTGCATGGGACTACGCAATTACAGACAGATCAATTTGGTGCCATGCAGGAAACCTTGGAGCGCATTGAACGCAAGCAACAGTTAGAGGCGGATCGCTTGAGTGCGCAACAAACGATTCATCATTATTTGCATGATGAGCCAACGATTGTTCAACAGCGCCAGCAACAGGCCTTGTTGATTTTGGAGCGCCTAAAGGCGGCCTAGTAGCTTAGATTTTTAGCACCCAACTTCGTTTGGGTGCTTTCATGTTGGTTCGTCCATGTTTTGTTAGCGTTAAACCGTTTGATAACAAATCGCATTGAAGGGCTTGAAATTCATCCAGCCAGCCCCATCTATCGCTCATTAATGATTAATGAAGCACCTGAGAGGGACTTAGTTTATGAGTGAAACTGCTGCAAAAGAGAACCTACAATTTCAAACCGAAGTGAATCAGTTATTGCATTTAATGATTCATTCGCTGTATTCCAATAAAGAAATTTTCCTGCGCGAATTAATCTCCAATGCGGCTGATGCCTGTGACAAATTACGTTTTGAGGCGGTAGGCAACGATAGTTTGTACGAAAATGATAGTGATTTGCGGGTCGAGGTTGAATTTGATGCCGACGCCAAAACCATTACGATTCGTGATAATGGTATTGGGATGAGTCGTGATGAGGTAGTGAACAATATCGGCACGATCGCACGTTCGGGTACGAAAGAATTTTTACAAAAATTGTCTGGCGATCAGCAAAAAGACGCTCATTTAATCGGTCAGTTTGGAGTTGGTTTTTATTCAGCGTTTATTGTTGCCGATAAAGTAACGTTAACGACACGCCGAGCTGCCACTGCGAAAGATCAGGCGGTGCGTTGGGAGTCAGATGCAAAAACTGGCTACACTCTTGAAAATGTTGAGAAAGTAACACGCGGCACCGAAATCGTTCTACATCTAAAAGATGAAGAAAAAGAGTTAGCCAATGCGTGGCGTTTGCGCTCCATTATTACCAAGTATTCTGATCACATTCCATTCCCCGTTAAAATGCGCAAATCGGATGATGAAGGCAAGGAAAGCGCAGAATGGGAAGCGGTGAATAAGGCAAATGCTTTATGGCGTCGTTCAAAAAGTGAAATTAGCGATGCAGAATATCAAGAATTCTACCGCTATGTTTCTCACGATTGGCAGGATGCCTTAGCCTGGTCACACAATAAAGTTGAGGGCAAATTGGAGTATACCTCGCTCTTGTATCTGCCCTCTAAAGCACCGTTCGATTTGTTTGATCGTGACCAAAAACATGGCCTGAAATTATATGTGCAGCGTGTATTTATCATGGATGACGCTGAGCATTTAATGCCACGTTATTTGCGTTTTGTGCGCGGTGTGATTGATTCCAATGATTTACCTTTGAATGTGTCACGCGAAATTCTACAAAGCAATAAAATCATTGACTCGATGAAAAGCGGCTCAGTGAAAAAAGTGTTGGGCTTGCTAGAAACCATGGCACAGGATGAGCCAGAAAAGTATGCGGGCTTCTGGAAAGAATTTGGGCGCGTGATTAAAGAAGGTCCTGGTGAGGATTACACCAATCGGGAACAGATTGCGAAGTTGATGCGCTTTGCCTCAACCCATACTGATAGCGCCGAGCAAACCGTTTCTTTGACGGAATATATCGCTCGTATGAAAGAAGGTCAGGATAAAATTTACTTTATTACTGCCGATTCCCATACCGCCGCAAAAAATAGCCCGCACTTAGAAGTGTTCCGCAAAAAGGGCATCGAGGTCTTATTATTATCGGATCGCGTGGATGAATGGTTAACCGGTAACTTGCACGAGTTCGAAGGTAAGTCCTTCCAGTCTGTGGCCAAAGGGCAATTGGACTTAAGCAAACTAGAAAGCGAAGAAGATAAAGCGGAACAACAAAAGGTTGAAGAGCAGTCCAAAAGCTTAATTAATCATGTGAAAGAAGTTCTGAAAGAGAAAGTCGAGGATGTACGCGTGTCACATCGTTTGACCTCTTCACCGTCTTGCATCGTCTTAAGTGAGCATGATATGGCACTGTATATGCAAAATCTGATGAAGCAAGCGGGGCATGAACTGCCACATACCAAGCCAGTGCTCGAAATCAATCCCAGTCATCCTTTGTTGATGCGGATGGAAAAAGAAACGGATGACGAGCGCTTTGCCGAATGGTCAAGCTTATTATTAGATCAAGCCATTTTGGCAGAAGGTGGTCAATTAGAAGATCCTGCAGGCTTTGTTAGCCGTTTAAATCGTTTAATGCTATCGATTGGCTAAGTTTTTTAAAGCGTAAGTGCCAACTATTAAGCCTCTAGTCTTTTGGGCTAGGGGCTTTTTTATGGTGTACGGGGTGGCACAAATCCGACATTGCTTAAGATAAATGCAAGTCTGAACTGGCATAATGGCGAGCCTGAAACAGTGTCGAATCACATAGTATGAATCCTAAACATTTACTGGTTGATATTTCTGCCCACGGTTTTGGTCATGTTGCGCAAACAGCAGCCGTTTTAAACGCATTAGACATGCAGCAAATTCGTTTGACGATTCGCTCTAAAGCGCCAGAGGCGTTGCTGCGCGCGCGTATCCAGCATCCCTTTAAACTCATTCCTTATCAGCAAGATAATGGCATGGTCATGCATGATGCTTTACGGGTTGATGTGTTGGAGACGATGCGTTGGTATAAAGCCTTTCATGCGGATTATGACGAGCGTAAACGCGAAGCTGCCTTAGCTTTAGAAAAATTAAAAGTGGATATGGTGTTTGCCAATATTCCTTATTTAAGTTTGGCGGGAGCACGTTTAGCAGGTGTGCCAGCCATTGCCTTATGTTCATTGAACTGGGCTGATATTTTTAAGCATTATTGTGCGCAAATGCCGCGTGGCGCTGTTTATTATCAAGAGATGTTAGCAGCGTATGATAGCGCGCAATATTTCCTCCAGCCCGAACCCTCTATGCCAATGCCGGAGCTAAATAATGCTAAGGCGATTGCACCGATTGCTCAAGCGGGGATAGCGCAACGTGAACAGTTGTTAGAGTCTCTAGCCTTGCCAGATACCGCTAAATTAATCCTTGTTGCCTTAGGCGGTATTGGAATGCAATACCCTCTAGACACTTGGCCTGCTATACCGAATGTCTATTGGATTTTTCCAGATGAAATTATTGAAGCTCATCCGCGCCGCGATTTTATTCTGCAATCTGAAGCGGAGTTGAGTTATATGGATTTAATGGCTTCTTGTGATGTGGTGATAACCAAAACTGGTTATGGCACGCAAACGGAGGCAGTGATGAATCGCATTCCAGCATTGTGTGTGCAACGTCCGGATTGGCCGGAAACGCCGTTTTTAGATGCTTGGCATTCCGAGCATGGTGAAGTGGAATTTACCACGTGGCAGCAGATTCAAGCTGGCGCTTTTGGTGAGTTGATTCAATCATTACTGGAGCGTGCTTGGGCAAAACCCAGTATTCAGGCTAAGGGTGCAGTCCAAGCGGCTGAGCTCATCCAACAGATGTTAAGCCAAACCACAAGCTGCTACACTGCGCGCTTTTAAGTTGGAGCTGAGAACCTTATGAGTCGCCTAGAAAATGTGAGTTTAGAGCCAGTTGCGAATGTGTATTTCGACGGTAAATGTGTTAGCCACAGTTTTGTAACTGCGGAGGGAGCCCGTAAAAGTGCAGGGGTTATTTTACCTGCTACCTTAACGTTTAATACCGCTGCCCCCGAAATTATGGAAATTAAACAAGGGCATTGCCGTGTACGTTTGGCCGGTGCGCAAGCTTGGCAAGACTATAAAGCAGGGCAATCCTTTTCAGTCGGGGCTAATAGTGCCTTTGATATTGAAGCACTTGAGCCTACCCACTATATCTGTCATTTCGGCTAGTTTTTTACGGTTTGGGCGGGCAGGGCTTTAATGGCAAACTGTTGCTCCAAGGTTTGAATAATGTCGGGGGCATCCCATTCTAGTCCCCCTTCATAACCCAAACGAATGGCGCCTTTCTGATCAATGACTAAGGTAGTAGGAAAGGCGCGTAATTTCCACGTTTTGGCAACTTGTTCCTTAGCATCAATCAGATTAGGATAATCAATCGTAAATTTATCTAAAAAATCGGCTACTTCATCTGCGCCTTCACTCATATTGACTCCCAATACAACTAAATCATCCTTACTGAACTGTTGTTGTAGACGGTTTAGCGAGGGTAATTCTTTAACGCAAGGTGGGCACCAAGTAGCCCAGAAATTTAATACCACGACTTTACCTTGATAGGTTTTCAAGTCATGCAGCTTGCGATCTAAATCTTCCAATTTGAGCTCAGGCGCGATTTGACCAGAATAGGACTTTAACTCGCTTTTCTGACTGGCCTTTTCTGTACTAGCGTTATGCTGTTCTGGCTGATTTTGCTTGCTTTCTAAGTACGCAATGGCTTCCATGAGGAGGCTGGGGAAAATTGCCACTTGCATCATGGCGTCTTCATTTAGTTGATTTTGCTCTAGGAAACCGGCTTCGACATCAGCCACTTGTTTGACGCTTATGGAGTGACCCGCTTGCACCAGCGATTGAACTAAGTCATTCGCTGATTCAGAACCATGCGCAGGCTGAAAAATATAGCTAGGTAAAGGCTTGGTAAATTTAGCGTTTAAGTTAGAAAGCTTTACCTCAGGATAAGCCAGCAATAAACCACCTAGTTTGTTATATCGTTCAGGTTTTTGCTTTTCTAAAGTCTGTAATGCTTTTAAGGTTGGCTCGGTTTGTTGACCTAAGGCCATGACATAAAAGGTTTGTGCTTTATTTTCAGGTATCAAAGCACTTAGGAGCTTAACAAGATCGGTTTTGGGCTGAGCCAGCCAAACACCAAGCCCCGCGTCTGCTAAGGCGCTGGCAAGCGGTAAATGCTGCGGCTTTGCTTCTTGCGCCAGAATGAGTAATTGAGTGCTCGCCGTGGTTGAGCCAAAGCGCTGCACTTCGAGTGTATTACCCTCGGTTTGAAGCTGAATGGTTTCAGGATTCAGTGTTGCTGCATAAGTTTGTGGTAGTAAAGCACAAAGGGCTAAGCCCAGAGTAAAAGCTAATTTATTTAAGTTCATTTGCCTATCCCTTGTTATCTTGAGGCGCAAGACCAACCCGCCTGCAAGGTGGGGTGGTAGTTTGCCTGAAATTATTGATAAGACAAAGAAAAGGCTAATAGGTTTAGGGATTTTTTGTAGGTGTGGGTAAAGCAGCTGACATCCCACTTTGAGTAGTAGACTTCAAAGTACTAGGGTGAGCAGGACCTTCGGGAAGTATATCGGCATTGCAGAGCGTGCTTATATTTTTTTCTATTTCAGCAATTTTGTCGGTGCGCTCTTTCGCTGTGAGAATTTTGGCTTCTTTCTCACCATCTTTCAAACGGATAAGTGGATTTGCCACCATCTGACGCAATACTTTATTTTGCTCATCGCAATAAGCGAGTTGCTTTTCTTTATTGGTATTACCTTCAGCACGCGCTTGTTCCAGTGTTTTTTCTTCCGCTTTAACGGAAACAGGTTCACTCGGGGGAGGTGCTACCGTACTTTTACCAATGGCTAAATGCTTTAATTCTTCAACATTTTTAACTTTTTCGTCTTTACTGGGGGGTTTTTGGTCATAATGAACTTTGCCTTGGCTATCAACCCATTTATAGATGTCTGCTTGTGTAGAGGACATCATCAGTATAGACATAGCAAATAGGCTTGCACTCAAAACGTACATGGGGGATTTCATAGAAAAACCGTCTCCTTTCAGGAGTAATTATTTTAATTTAATGACTATAGTTTATTAGAATTTTCTAATTTACTGCACTGGTATCAATGCAATATGGGCTTAATAATAAATTCTAATTAATAAGGGTATTATGCCATGAAAGATTGGAAAACATGGATGCTAATTGTCGGATTGTTAGTGATTTTTTAAAGTTTTTGTTTAAGCGCAGATGCTTATAATTGGCTATTAAGCAATAAGCTCCTAAGGTGGCTATGGATTGACTAGCTCGGTATTGTTGACAATGTATGATTCATGTTGTGTGGCTTGACGCTCACTAGGGATAACACTTCGCTAAAAAGTAGTGAATTGATCCTTGGTTTTCTTATTTCTTCACTCTCTTTGTCGATAAGCTTTAGTCTCAAGCGAAAATGCAGTATTTTGTAGCGCTTCCTAAAGGCTGTTGGGAAATAGTCGACAATATGCCTCTTGGATGCTGTAATGGTTGCGTTTTTTGGTTATGCTGTGCTCGCGTTGAGGACGGGTAATTCACCCCTGCAAGGAGAAGTCTAATGAGCCGTGATGTTGTTGTTTTAAGTGCTGTACGTTCCGCAATTGGTGCTTTTGGTGGAAGTTTAAGCAGTATAGAGCCAGCGGAATTAGCTGGTCAGGTCATGAAAGAAGCAGTACAACGTTCTAGTGTTGATCCTGCACAAATCAATTATGTAACGGTTGGTAATACCATCCCCACCGAATCACGTTTCCCTTATGTTGCTCGTGTCGCTTCGATTCAAGCAGGTTTATCCATGGAGTCGGTTGCCATGGCGGTGAATCGTTTGTGCAGTTCTGGTTTACAAGCGATTGTCACGACTGCACAAGGCATCATGTTAGGTGATTATGATTATGGCGTGGGCGGCGGTGTGGAAGTCATGTCACGCGCGGGCTATCTGTCAACAGCGATGCGTAATGGTGCGCGTATGGGCGATACCAGTATGGTTGATATGATGGTTGCGACCTTAACCGATCCATTTGGTGTTGGCCATATGGGCATTACTGCGGAAAATCTAGCAGCTAAGTGGAATATTTCACGCGAAGAGCAAGATGCTTTAGCCGCTGAATCACAACGTCGTGCTGCGAATGCGATTAAAGAAGGTCGTTTCAAATCACAAATTCTGCCTATCACCCTGAAAACGCGTAAAGGTGAAGTGGTATTTGATACCGACGAGCATGTTAAGGCTGATACAACGGTTGAAACCTTAGCGAAAATGCGTCCAGCCTTTAAGAAAGATGGTACGGTTACCGCTGGTAATGCTTCTGGTATCAATGATGGTGCTGCTTTCTTCGTGTTGGCTGCTGCTGATGTGGCTGCCAAAGCGGGTCAGAAGCCGATGGCACGTTTAGTGTCTTATGCCGTTGCGGGTGTACCCAATGACGTGATGGGTGAAGGCCCTATTCCTGCCTCTAAGCAAGCGCTGAAAAAAGCGGGCTTAAGTTTAGATCAAATGGATGTGATTGAATCTAATGAAGCGTTTGCGGCACAAGCGATTGCAGTCTCCAAGGGTTTAGGCTTAGACATGAATAAGACTAATCCAAATGGTGGCGCGATTGCTTTAGGTCACCCGATTGGTTGCTCTGGTGCATTTATTGCGACTAAGGCTATCTATGAATTACAACGTATCAATGGCAAATATGCGCTAGTCACCATGTGTATTGGTGGCGGGCAGGGTATTGCTGCTGTATTTGAGCGTATGTAAATTATTTAGTTTAGGCTCCAAACCCTTCTCATAAGCGCTTGAGAGGGGTTTAATTGCTACAACCTCCCGCCAATTTCCATTATCATACTCGCCTTGATGAACTGCCCATGAGTTGAACCTATGCTTATTCTGCCTGGTAGCGTTGCTCTTTCAGAGTTTCGCCGCGCTAAGTTATTGACTAACTTACAAACTGTTGTGCCGAGTGTTACACAGTTATCAGGTGAATACCTCCATTTTGTGCGTATTACCCATGAGCTGAGTGAACAGCAATATGCTCAGTTAATAAGTTTACTAACCTATGGAGAGGAGCATGGAACACCAAGCAAAGATGGCCTACTGTTTTTAGTGACACCGCGTGCCGGAACTATCTCGCCTTGGGCAAGTAAGGCTACGGATATTGCCCATAATTGTGGTTTGACAGTAGTCGAGCGCATTGAGCGAGGCATTGCCTATCATGTGCAAGCTGATTCTGAACTGCCTGAGTCAGAGCAGCAAAAAATAGCTACTGTTTTACATGATCGCATGACCGAAATGGTCTTGTCTGATCCGCAAGAGGCGATTGTACTGTTCAACGTAGCAGAGCCTGAAACCTTGCGTTATGTGGATATTAGTGGTGATGCTAAAACTGCTTTAACGAAGGCCAATCAAGAGTGGGGTTTGGCTTTATCGCCTGATGAAATTGAGTATTTAGCGGAAAACTATGCGGAGTTGGGACGCAATCCTACCGATGTGGAATTGATGATGTTTGCACAAGCAAACTCAGAACATTGTCGCCACAAAATCTTTAATGCCGATTGGGTTATCGATGGTAAGCCACAGCCCAAGTCGCTGTTTGGCATGATTCGCAATACCTATCAACACGCACCCGTGGGTATTCTATCAGCTTATAAAGATAATGCTTCGGTGATTGAAGGCTCGCAAGCTAGCCGCTTTATGCCTAACCCTCACGATCAAAGCTATGGCTATGTCCATGAGCCAGTCCATATCTTGATGAAAGTGGAAACACATAATCATCCTACGGCAATTTCACCTTTCCCTGGGGCAGCGACCGGTTCAGGGGGTGAAATTCGTGATGAAGGTGCAACAGGCATTGGTTCAAAACCTAAAGCAGGCTTATGTGGCTTCTCGGTGTCTAATCTAAAAATCCCCGATTTTATCCAACCTTGGGAACAGGATTTTGGTAAGCCTGATCGTATCGTTTCCGCCTTAGACATTATGTTAGAAGGACCGATTGGTGCTGCCGCGTTTAACAATGAATTTGGTCGCCCGAATTTAACGGGTTATTTCCGCACCTTTGAGATGCTGGCACCAGGTGCTAAAGGCCCAGAATTACGTGGCTATCATAAGCCCATCATGATTGCAGGCGGGGTGGGCAATATTCGCCCTAGCCATATTAATAAGAAAGCTTTGCCAGAAGGGACACCGATTGTAGTACTGGGTGGTCCTGCGATGTTGATTGGTTTAGGCGGTGGCGCGGCTTCGTCTATGGCGAGTGGTGCGAGTTCCGAACAATTGGATTTTGCGTCAGTACAACGCGGTAATCCGGAAATGCAGCGGCGTTGCCAAGAGGTGATTGACCGCTGTGTAGCCATGGGTGAAGAAAATCCTATTTTATCGATTCATGATGTGGGCGCTGGCGGCATTTCGAATGCCATTCCGGAAATCATTAATGATGCAGGGCGAGGGGGGCGTTTTGAGTTACGTGCTGTACTCAACGATGAGCCGAGTATGTCACCGATGGCGATTTGGAGTAATGAAGCCCAAGAACGTTATGTGTTAGCCATTGCTGAAGAGCGTTTGTCGGCCTTCCGGGCGTTGTGTGAGCGCGAGCGTGCTTTGTATGCGGTGGTGGGTACAGCCACGAACGATCAACATTTATTAGTAGGTGATTCGCTCTTTGACAATAATCCTGTTGATTTACCCATGAATGTATTGCTGGGCAAGCCCCCTAAAATGCTACGCCAAGTGAATCATCAAACTTTTTCTAAACCTGAAGTGGATTTGCAGGGCATTGAATTAAAAGAAGCCGTAAGACGTGTGTTAAGTCTTCCGACTGTGGCTTCTAAATCTTTCTTGGTGACGATTGGTGATCGTACCATTACGGGCATGGTGGCGCGTGATCAGATGGTGGGGCCTTGGCAAGTACCTGTGGCGGACGTAGCGGTTACTTGCTCCGATTATTTAGGGTATACCGGCGAAGCAATGGCGATGGGCGAACGCCCGCCGATTGCCCTAGTGCATCCGGCCTCATCCGGTCGTATAGCAGTCGGGGAGGCATTGACCAATTTAGTGGCTGCGGATGTGGTTGAACTGGCTAATGTACGTTTATCCGCCAACTGGATGGCAGCCGCAGGCTATGGTGCGGAAGATGCCGCTTTATTCGATACGGTGAAAGCGATTGGAGAGGAGCTTTGTCCACGTTTAGGGATTGCGATTCCGGTGGGTAAGGATTCGCTGTCTATGAAAACGGTTTGGCAGCAAGAGGGTGAGCCCCGTGAAATGACGGCGCCTTTGTCTTTGATTATTTCCGCCTTTGCCGCGGTGAAAGATGTGCGTAAAACCTGGACGCCGCAAGTACGTACTGATCAAGGTGATACTGACCTGATTTTGATTGATTTAGGCAAAGGCAAGAATCGCTTAGCAGGGTCGGCCTTGGCGCAAGTCTATAATCAGGTTGGGCATCATGCCCCCGATTTAGATGATCCTGAGATGATCAAGGCTTTTTTTGCGGCCATGCAAGAGTTGCGCGAAGAAGACTTAGTTTTGGCCTATCATGATCGTGCGGATGGTGGTTTATTGGCTACCTTAGCAGAAATGAGTTTTGCAGGACATGTCGGTATCACGGCAAGCTTGGGTGAACTCGACGATCATCCACTGCGTGCCTTATTCAATGAAGAATTGGGTGCAGTCCTCCAAGTAGGGCATGTCGATACAGAAACGGTATTAGCGATTTTACGTGAGCATGGTTTATCTTCTCACACGCATGTGATTGGGGAGTTAAACGATAGTGATGAATTGATTTTGACGTTTGGGCATGGCGAAGTATTGCGCCAATCCCGCGCCGAGCTGCAACAGCTTTGGAGTGAAACCAGTTATCGTATGCAAGCACTGCGCGATAATGCAGATTGTGCCAAACAAGAGTTTGAGCGCATTGCGGACACGCAAGATCCGGGTTTGCCGATTTCTTTAAGTTTTGATCCTAGCCAAGATATTGCCGCGCCCTTTATCCAAACGGGTAAGCGCCCAGCTGTCGCGATTTTGCGCGAGCAGGGTGTGAATGGTCAGAGTGAAATGGCCGCTGCTTTTGATCGTGCGGGTTTCCGTGCGATTGATGTACATATGACCGATATTATTAGTGGCCGTATTAAGTTAGCTGATTTTAAAGGTTTAGTGGCCTGCGGTGGTTTTTCGTATGGTGATGTACTCGGTGCAGGTGGTGGTTGGGCTAAAACTATATTAATGAATCCACAAGCGCGTGATGAGTTTGCTGCGTTTTTTGAACGGAGTGATTCCTTCGGCTTGGGCGTGTGTAATGGTTGCCAAATGTTTGCGCAATTGCGCGATATGATTCCGGGCGCCAAGCATTGGCCACGTTTCTACCGCAATCGCTCTGAGCAATTTGAGGGACGTTATGCGGTGGTAGAAGTCCTGAAATCGCCTTCATTGTTCTTACAGGGTATGCAAGGTTCGATTATTCCTGTTGCAGTGGCACATGGTGAGGGGCGTGCTGTATTTGATAATTCAACGCCAGAGCAGGTATTGAGTGAGGGTTTAGTAGGGCTACGTTATGTGGACAATTATCGTCAGGCCACAGAGCATTATCCGGAAAATCCCAATGGCTCGCCTTTAGGTATCAATGGTTTAACCAATAACGATGGTCGTTTTACAATTATGATGCCGCACCCTGAACGCGTATTCCGTAGCGTTACCAACTCTTGGCATCCTGAAACTTGGCGAGAAGACGGACCCTGGTTGCGCATGTTTAGAGAGGCACGTGTCTGGATCGGCTAAGATTAGCGGGGCATGAGATAACCGGGCTGAAAAGGTATTTTTCGATACAAGTGCCCATGACTTTATCGTGAATTTTGACGGGCTTGGAAAAACAGGGGGGCGCTAAACGCTCTATCCCTGTTTTTAAATTCAAGCGAAGGGAAAGGTGGCGAGTTTCAGCATACTTAACTTCCATTGCTTTGACTAGCTATGCGAGAGCACTGACTAGTCAGTATGTGTGTTTCTTAATAGTCTTCATAAGATGATCAATAGTGCTGCTTAGCTTCTGCCTAAGAGATAAACCAAGCACTGATAGTTGATTCCAATTCTTCCGCTCACTCTTTCACATTACTTTGACATTCACCTTGCTAGAGTCACTCCTACTAAAACTGTGAGGGTGACTCCTTATGATTCTCGCCTCAGCAAACTTAGTTAGTCCATCTAGTGGCGGATCAACCTGAGTATGCCTATGAACACCCGACCTTATGTGTGGATTGATGCGCTGTGGTTTCAAGCGCTGTGGTGGTTGATTGCCTTGCAGCGCGACCAAGCAGGTTTGCCAGTTTTGGCGTTATTGCTGTTGCATCTGGTGCTATTTCCACAACGCCGTCTTGCCTTGGTCAGTGCTTTATTACTTGCACCTTTAGGTTATCTGAGCGATGTGGTGTGGGTGCATAGCCAAATCCTGAATTTTAACAGTGTGCAAACAATTCCATTGTGGATATTAGGACTGTGGGTTGGCTTAATTTGGACACTGCAATGGAGTTTGCACTGGCTTAAACACCTTAAATGGTATTGGCAAGCCTTGATCGGCGCACTAGGTGCTAGCACCAGTTATTACGCCGCCGCTCAACTCGGCACACTTCAGTTTGAAACCTCACTGGAGACAAGTTTGCTCTGGCTTGCGCTGGTTTGGGCGCTGCTATTACCCAGTTTAACGTATGCAATGTCTTATTTAGAGAGGCGTTTTAGTGATGCACAAACCTCGATATCTTAACTATCTGCTGAGTATAGCCATAAGTGCTGTGTTACTTAGCTCAACTGCCTACGCGAATCCAACTAACTTAAAGCCTGTGGGTGAGGCTACGATGACATGGTGGGGGTTTACCCTCTACCAAGCCGCTTTGAAAACCCGTACAGGTGCGTATCAAGAGCGACAATACCCGCTTTATTTGGAATTAACCTATGCACGACCGATTAAATCGGAGTGGATTTTGCAAGCCACCGATCAACAATGGCAACACTTAGGTGTCACTGAGGATAAACGCCAAACATGGTTAAGTGACTTAGCAGCATTATTGCCTGATGTGCAGACCGGTGATCGTTTAGCCTTATATATGCCCTCAGTTCAACAACATCTGTTTTATCACAACGGCAAAGTACTAGGTCGCGTGAGTGATCCTTTATTTGCCGAACAGTTTTTAGCAATTTGGTTATCGCCGCGTACCAGTCGCCCTGAGATACGTGCCCAATTGATTCAAGCCAACAATCCTTAAAAAAGGAGTCCTTATGAAATCGCTCTATCAACGCTGGCTTATCATGCTTACAGGAGTATTTATTATGTTAGGACTGAGTAGTTGTAGTCATATTAATCTTGAAAAAACGCCGACTAATGATCAAAAGCTATTATTAGAAGACTATTTCAATGGTAAAACCCGTGCACATGGTGTGCTATTAGATCGTGGTGGTGCGCCACAGCGTTATTTTGTTGCTGATATTCTCGGCACATGGAATGCACAAACCCAAACTTTGGTGTTAGATGAATCCTTTGTGTTTTCCGATGGTGAACGCAGTAAGCGGGTATGGACAATTAAAAAAGTTGATTCGAATCAATACACAGGCGGTGCAGCAGATGTGGTGGGTGAAGCACAGGGCAAAATCAATGGCAATGTGTTTAATTGGACTTATACCCTTCAAGTATCTTACAAAGGACGTACCATTAATGTTGATTTAGATGACTGGATGTTCTTAAGCAGCAATAATGTGCTGTTAAACCGTGCGATCATGACTAAATTCGGCTTTAAAGTGGGTGAGTTGGTGCTGAGTTTTGAAAAACTCTAGGAGTGAAGATAAAGCAGGTATTTCTAAAACTATCCCTCAAATAAGTGAGTTACTTTTTTAGCCATTTTGCTGTATTTATTGGTAATAACGACAGTATAGAAAGCCAAGACTCATCACTAAATCATTTGCTTAAAGGGATACTTTAGTATGGATATGCCTGCCAACACCCTGATTTACCCTGGGAATTTTGATACTTACAAAAACCCACCCTATATTTCGATAGTTGGTAAGCAGCGTAATCGTGATATTGGCATTACCTATGATATTCCTGCTGGTAAAGTGGTTTATATTAAAAAACTCAAGATAGAGAATACGTTTCTGCCTTTAGTTAAAAAAGGTGAAGGGCAACTCACGATTGAAGATTTGGAAATCAAAGACTTCGGCGGTGATGCCATTAATATTCGGGGCAGTAATGTACGGATTAATAAGCTCTCGATTAGAAATAGCACACCTACTCGTCCCTATAGTCCTGTCTGGATCCCTGAATACTCCGAAAAAGCTATTTTAAAAGCACTTGCTGATAATAAAGAGCAGGTCTATGACTGGCGCTTGCTCGAATGGCTACCGGTAAGCAAAGATAATATCACCACCTATTATACACCGGGCTATCATGTAGATGCAGGTTTACAAGCCTATTATGTACCGAGTATGCGTTTGCAAGCCACCTTCCCAATGCCAAAACCAGGCAATGCTTACAGTAGCAGCTTACCCACTTTAAGTAGTGCGAATATAAATGTGGTAGCGCAAGATTTATATCCCAATCGTGAACCACCACGAGTGATGGCTAAACCTGCACAAGCAGGGCAAGCAGCTCCTCACAAAAAAGTACAGACTCAAGCTGATCCGGCTGTGCTACGTTTATTACAAGATTTAGCCCGAGCAGACATCCCGTATGAGACACAGGTAGCACATACGGGTTCACAGCGGATTACCCAAATTATGCCTTTGCTCGATTTTAATCCTAAACCCCCGCGTTTATTAGCAAGACCACGTACAGGCGGCCACCCCGTAGTAGGACAATCTAGCAGCAATACTGAAGAGCCCATTATTTCTAACATACGCATTGAACAAGCAGATATTAATACGGATTCTTTAGTTGAAAATCCAACGACGCAACAAATACAAGCGATACCTAATCCTAAAGCGCAAGTTTTTATGTTTAGTGAGCCACACCGTTATACTAATATTCATATTGGTAACAAAGGCTTAGCTGTCAAAAGCAGCTATCGTTATTGGTTTGCAGCTAATACCTTAGAAAGCTCTACTATTGGCAGTTATATCAGCCCTCCACGGGTGCAACTGACTAAGAATCCATCGCCCACTGGCTGTGCACAATTACCGTGTATTCGTATTGGTGATGGTTTGGCAGGGAGCCCCTATTTAATCAAGCCGTCCATGTATTCCACTAAAGAGGTGACCCTTATTCGCGTGGATAAAAAGCAGGAAGCCCCTGAACAAGTGGTGTATCGCTAGAGATGCATTAATGCTGACAGGCCTCAGATAATAACGGATTAATAGGACTTAATTTTAATAGCTTTTATAGGCTTATCCATTGGTGGTTCAACTTTTAATAGTAAGGTCATTTCTAAATCACCTAGTAGTAATAATTTAATTTTGGTTATTGAGCTAGATATATCCGCCCTACTAAAACCATGAATTTGCAATTGAGGATGATGCAAATGAAATGACAACCCAGAATCTGGCGACTTGGATTTTTCTGAAATAGGTTTTGTTAACGCTAAGCCATGAGTAGAATAATCAATAATTGATTGTATTAAAATTGCCAATGCATCGTGTAGTTCTGCTTCATTATGTTTTGCTAGCAACTCGATATGTATCTTAACTGCACGTCTTTCTTGATAACCTATTATAGGCTTAGATAAGTAAATAGTAAGTGGTAAAGTTGGTTCACGCAAGGATTTACATTGATAGATTTTTTGCGCGGGCGCATCATGAGTTAAGTGGTAGCTTGCTATCTCCAATACTTGGTTATTGTTATCTCGCACTTCTAGTAACTGTGCGTCTTCAGAAAGTGCTAATATTGATATAAAACCCTGCACTATTGGATCTTTTGTTATTTTAACTTCTTTATCAATAACCGCTTTTTGCTTCCCATGAATAGTATGACTGATAGGCGTACCAATAGGTTGATCTAGAGATTCTAATAAATACTCCAAATTAACAACTATAAGAGTCACTGATTTTAGACTAACTGGGGGCAGGTAGCTTTCTAATAACTGTTGCAGAGCATTTAACATTTAAACAAACGCCTAAAATACTATTAAGATTAATGATTATTAGTATCAGATAAATATCTAATATCCACTAATAGTTGTTGTTGAAAATTTGAATTTTTTTTATTCATATCTGCTAATTTATTTGCATACAGAGGTAACCATCCATTAGGTTTTATTCTATAGAGCGCTTCATTAAGCGCTTCATTATAAATATCTGTACGATAATACCAGATCACGTCGTAAGCCTCCGTCTGTAGCACGATCCACCAACGTGTAGCCGTTAATTTAATAGGCTTAAGCCACTCAAAACGCAGCCAAGCTCCTTGCTGCAATAAATTTAAATTAGGCTGTTTTATTGTGTGTAACGGCGCAAGCGCAGGCAATCCTTGTTCATCAGCATGTAGACTGACAAGAATAGTTAAGGCTACCTGATTCAAACTTTTTAAATAAATATGGATAGCTGATAAAGCAATTTCCTCCTTTAATGTGAAAGCTTGTGCCGCTGAATAATAATTATTACACAACTGACCATTCCCATATTCTTCATTATTCTTCGCCATCTTTGCTCCTAGCGATAGCTCATTTCGCTGAGCTACTACTGCTTCAATTTTTTTAATGGGCATTGGAGTATGATTGATAAATTCTTGCTCACTAAATTCAATAGTTGTTCGATTAGCAGCTTTGAGTAGTAATGGAATAATTTCGGTTTCAGGATGGTCGTCAATATAACGATTAAGAGCCTGTTTTAATCCATGAATATTAACTGGATTATGAGGTAATACTCCTTGATGCGACCAAAAAGGCAGATCATCGCCAATCGCCATGCTAACATGACAAGCCTGTTGAGTGATCTTTATCTTAAGAGAATCTTGATAATTAAGGTGGATTTTGGTAGGTAATAATACCTTATCTTTAGCTTCTAATAGTTCTATTAGAAGCTCGCTAGCTGCGACGACTGGAAAATCAATATCAATTCTGCCATTTTCATCAGCTTGAAAAGTATCAATAGGTACAAGTGGTAGCCAAACTCCTTGACTAGCTATTTTAATACGTATACTAATACTGTTATTTTTAATAGGAGATTCAAAATATATACCCGCTATTGCCACCTCGACAGGTATTTTATTATCTTCTAATTTATTTTCTAATTTTGAGAAAATTCTAGCGATAACTGGATTTTCTGATGACTGATCTACTACCGAATTAGTAAAAAAAATTCTTATAATAGAAGTATCTATTTCATTTTTTTCAGACGTGGGACTAACTTCTAAAAAATCTTTTTTATTCGAAACAATACTTAATACTGCTTTATCCAACTTATTTCTTGATAAACGATGTACTATGAAAGGCATTCCTTTGACCGCAGAATGCACTTCTAAAGGTTTACCAACTTCTATCAATCCATTTATGCTAGTAAACTTCAAATTAATCTCCTGTAATTTATTCATTATAAATTACTATATTAAAGTTTTACCAATCACAATAAAAAACTCCCTATCTTCACAATCATACTCCTTATTTTAATTGCTTTACGTTTTCATAATAAAAGCAAGTACATAATAAGGTGGCATTAATACCTTATCACTTAAAAATTTTATAAGAATATCATGTTTATGTTCACCATCTGTCGATGTAGAGGTCTCTGAGAATAGTTTCATATCGTTATCAATGTCAATGCTTGTAAATCTGCCGTCCTGATAATTTTGTGCTCTCCACCGGGAAGGAAGTGTTTGCTTATGAGAATGACTTCCAGCTAAGTTTGTTTGATTATTTATATCAATGGATAATTTATCGCCATCGCTTTTAGTTCCAATGTTATGAATTAAATTGGCACCCAAAACAAACTTATTCGTTAAATCGGGCGTGCTATTACTTCCATCGCATAACACCCATCCTTCTGGAAGCGTGTCACCAGACCACATGATTATAGAACCCTTAGGTAATCTTTTGCCAATATCCTCTGTCAGTTTTTTGCTATCACCCAGCTCCTTTTTTAATTGCTCATTTATTTTTTTTTGTTTTTCTATCTCCTCGGTTAGATATTCTTTTACATCTAGAATATCTTTTTTTATTTTAATTTGTAAATCATTCCATTCTGCAGCTAGCATTAAATCGCCCGCATTTTTAGGAAAATACGGCTTAGTAGCGTCTATATCGCTCATTAGAATTTAATCTCCCAACCTAAAGTCATATCTAATTGACTCGTACGTGTTATAGTAGGAAAGGTTACTTGATTATATAAAACCTCCTGATCTTTATTGAATTCTTTTAAAACTAATCCAGCGGCAGTAATATTTTGCGCATTAGCGGTACTAACAAGTTTTGGAAAAACAGCTTGAATTTTAATAACTGCCCATCGTGTTCCGTCTATGTCGCGTGTTTCAATAGAAGGATTATGAAGTTCAATTTCATTAACACTCGCGCTATTGAATAATTCTTCTTTATTTTCCGCGACTCTAACCTTTATTTTTTCAATACGTGATTGACCACAAAAAAGGCGTGCTAATAATACCCGTCCCTCCGGTGTAATAGAGTTATTAGCCGTACGTCTTTCGACAATAGTACCACTATTATCCATCAGTGAAATTTCTAACTGCCCTGTAATAGCATGAAATACCTTCAAAATGCCTCTCCCTAAACAACGAATTCTTTTAAAAAAATCAGCAATAAACTACTTATGCCAACAACATAAAATCAATATGGGTTAAATCATACATGCCTGCCAATAGCACCTCTTGACGTTCAAGATTATACTCGTCCTTTAACAATAGATTCATAGAAAATTTCGGAGTATCTTCATGAGGAGAAATAGATTCCCAAGCATCACTAATCAAGTATAAATTTATATGCAAAGACAAGGTTGGCTCATTAAATTGATGCTCAATATCATCTAAACTCTCAGGAAAAACTAATTCCGCACGTATACCAGCGGTACGATAACGCTTCAGATCATCATGAACTAATTGCAGTGCTCCTCTTTGCAAAGCAGCGTCCATATAATGATTATGTCTGTGATGTTTTTTCGGAATAGTAAGTCGAAAATTAAAAGGAGGGCGAGTAAACCAATGTAGTTCTAATGAAACCCTTAACTCTGACTGCTCTTCAGTTGTTGATTTGTTGCTGGGTGTTACATCTTGCCATGAAAGCAACCAGATATTATCACCAGGTAATAACTTTGGAGGTCTGATTATTCTCTCATCTGAACCAAAGCGTAGTCCTTGGGTTGAATCGGTTTCACCAAAACGACAATAGATAGGGTCAATATTTTTTCCATACTCAAAAAATACGGATCCTGTTGTATAATGATGATCGTCTTTGCTCAAACGCTTCACATTACCGTTCGTTTTCAGCTCTGTTTTACCTTCAGGATAATCTTTGAGCCACTGATGATGTTGTATTTCTTCATAAGTCTCGAAATAGCCCAGCTCTTCCTGACTCATGAAAGGATAAATAAATAGTTCATCGCCTTTTTTTAGTTCTTGATTTATTGTTAATTGCTCACCACTACGACGACTCTTCATACTTAGACTCTTTACACCCCCACCCACGACCTTAATCTTAATACTAGGTCTATCCTCCCATAAACTATCGCTTTTCAGTGTAAAAGCCTCGGATAGCTTTAATAATGGCTTAGATTCTTTAATAGGGTGGATAGGATTATCCGTAAGCCAGGCTGTTATGACAGCATTGTGCCGACAGGAATGATGGTTAATAAATGTATTGTTGGTACAGTTAGTACATTGCGTACGGTACTCTAATGGCATACCCCATGCTATGGTAGTATCTTTATTATCAATTAAATCGGGATATTTGATATTTGGACAAGGCCATACCCCTAGATTAGCCAAAGCACGCGATAAAATAGCGCGAGGTGTTCCTGTGCCCTGATGTAATAAAAGAGCCGTAATTTGCAAACGTTCACGAAATAATTCTGAGGGCTCAGGTTTTAATAAAGCTTTAAATTTCTCTAAAATATCCGGATTATAGTTATTATCTGTATTTACTCGAAAGTTTTTTTGATCTTCATTTTTATCTGGAAATTTGAATTTTAAACCTACGAACAAGTTTTCTAACCATTCTGCATAATATTGCTGTAAACCTTGGTTGAGATTTTTACTTGGATAACCAACTAATATGGATAAGGATTCAGTGAGTTCTTTACTAGAACGAAAGTAAACAGTTAATCCTTGTTTGTCTTCAATACTACTTAAATGAGTCAAACGTGAAGGTAGACGATAAACCTGCAATAGCGCACCTAAGCGATCTAATGCACTGGTTGATACTTCGCCTACTGCATTATTAGGAATAGCACCTGTAGCTAAAGCCACCCAACGATCATATAATACTCGGCGCATTGACTGATCTAAACCGTGCAATTGCTCAGCGATTAAATCCAATAAAGCCCCTAGAATACTTTCTTTATTTTGAGGTGTTAATAGTGCAGGTAAATGCTTGCTGAGACGTTGATAGTATTGATCAGATGACATTTTAGTTCCCAGCTACGGAAGTACTATTGTCAGCTTCCCGCTCAATAATCACTACAGAACGTAATTGCAACACTTCACGAAGTTGAAGTGGTTCTTTAAAATTATTTTTGTCAAATTCACTTGCAAGCTTCTGTTCATTAACGATTAATTCGACTACCTTCCCTGTGTTTTCATGAACCACTGTAATGGTTAGCTGAACAATATCATCTTCCTCAAAATCGTTAGCGTCATTTTTTTTATTCCAGAATTCCTCAGCATTAACATGATAAATTTTGTCCTTTTTGTTATTAATCAAATCATTTATTAAATTAATAAAATTAGCAGTAATTTTTTCTTTAGCCTCAGCCCTATTCAAAGACTTTTTCAAGTCATTCTTTATTTCAAAAGCAATATCCAAATAAACAATGGGTTCTGGCCCTTGCATTAATAAACGTATTGGACGTTTATCTATTGATAATACAGCACACCCATCAGATGGAATCATAATATCACCGCTGCCATTTCGATATAATGGAGTATTATCTTGCCATGAAATATTCGGTGTATTCTCGCCAAGACTATACACTTTCATTAAGAAGTTATTATTATCCAGTGATTCACAGGCAGCGACGGCTTGATGACCGAGCAGAATACTGCGAATTTTTTCTTGCCGAATAGGCATACCTGTGGTGATTTGACTAAAATATTGTTTGATTTTTCCTATTAAATCCATCTCTATTGCCTGTTTTTGTAGAGATGAGAAATTACCTTCCAAGGTTAATACAGCCGCTAAATCAATATAAAAATGGCGCGTTTTACTAGCTTCTACCAATATACCAGCGGGTCGCACCTGTTGAATACGTTGTCTAATATGCGCCATGGTTTCGTCGCTAAGATTTTCATCACCTACCACCACTTTAATACGCCCTGGTGCCAAACTAGGCTCATCGGGATATTCTAAAATTTTTACTTGCTCTATACCCAACGCACGCACAGACTGTTCCAATGCCGCCACAGTTCCACTCTGTACCGAATGTAGCGCATGATGTGAGCGTTTACGTAGAGCTTCGTCATCCTCACCTTGCTGACGTTTGACTAATGCCAATTCATTATAAACCCGCTCTATCCCTGTAATCGGGCGTGGCATTATTTTTAAGGATTGTGCAGGAATTGCATCTTCTTCTTGAGCAGGCTCTAAACTTTGTATTTCGACCTGCACCACTAACTCACCATGAGATAAGGTAGCATCTTGTAAGGTGGCACATAACAACACATCTTTACCCGCCACTAGCGTACCTGCTGGTATATAAATATCCTCTGGTGCTGGCAAGCTACGTGCAAAACTCACGCGACCTTCTAAATGACCTGGCTGGCGACGTTTAATCCCTAATAGCCAGATGACCTTATCTAAGGCTGCGCCTTGTGCAGTATCCAAATAAGCATTTTGATAGACCGAGTCTAACTGTTCATAAACCACAGCCAACTCACGAGCAAACACTTCTAATAGAGTGCGGGTAACACTGCCCTCGCGTGCATCGGTAAGGCTAATACGCCCACCACCACCTTTCGCAGCATCTTCTAATAAATCACCGACTAGTTTTGCAAAATCTTTTTTAATAAAGGGGGCTGGCTGCTTATCAAGCATCAATACTCACTCCAATCGGTAAGGGTTGAGCATAGCCAATCGCTTTAATCTGCGCGAATACTTGAATACTGTTTAGGCTATCCGCTTGCGTACTAACACTTACTTGCAATACCTCTTCCACCCGATCATCCTCCAGTAAGGTCTTACGCACATAACGCCGAATGAGCTCTCGATTAGCTCTATCAAGAGGCTCACCTAAAAAGTCGCGAATCCGACTGCCATAACGTGGATGTCCTAGTTTGCTTAGCTCACCTTGATCTAACAATAAGCGCAACGTCAGGGCTTGCACTAAATTGTCCACACCACTCACCGTTTCTACGCCTGATACCCCTGCTAAATGGATGTGATTAGTATAAAAATCCAATTTTAAGTCAACACCAAACCTATCTTGCATAGCAATAAACCTACATAAATTTGCCTGGAGTTGTAGTCGCTCCAGGCGGGCAAGCAATGCCGGGGGCTACCATCACTTGTGCTGTAAATAAACTGAATCCTAAGTCCAAGGTTTGTGCGATTACCTTGGCTAAATCAGGCGCATACTCACCTGCAATATGATGTTGTTGCAAAAAACCATTAACACTCGCTTCCAAACTAGTCTGTAGCGGCACAGGCATGAATCTGCCAGGTGAAGTGCTCACAAAGCCTGCTACAGCTATACCAGGTAATACTTTAGATTGATGGGTAAATAGTGTTATGGCTTGTGCAATACTGGCGGCTACAGCCTTAGCCAAATCCTCTGCATATTCGCCACGCAACCCTTGTCCAGCCAATAAACTTTTAAGCATACCTTCAATGGGCTGTGCTCCTGGTCCACCTGTGGGTGGCGGCATTAAACTTCCCATGCCAATCGTCGAACCACTACCACTAATAGGATCGACAGCCGTAGGAATACCAGGCATAACCATACCCATTGCCAACAGCAAACTTAATGTTTGTGCCACCCCTTCGCTTAATGCTTTAGTTAAACTAGGTGCAGCTTCACCCTGTAAACCAGCTGCTTGAAAAAAGCCTTTAGCAGGGGATTCGATTTGTGTTGCAACGGGCGCTGGCATTATTTAGGCCATGTAATATTAATGGTGCTGTTTTTAAAGGCTTGTTTCCAACCTACATTAATAATAATGTGGTAGCCTTCATTAAAAACCTCCTCGGCAAACTTAACTAATGCTTGACCATTATTCTCTTTACCTGATCCTGCTTCTAATAAATAGCATTCCCCATTTGGTGTAAAGGCTACTGCCGTATCAACAGCATCTACAAAGGGACGACCACCCTCATCACTATGAAAAACACGATTAACTTTAGATTCTTTAGGGCAGTGAGCGCCAATCACACTATTAATCAATTGTGCTATGTTAAATACAGCGTTACTGATATTACCGACTACTTTACCTATCTTATTCGTACTCTCTGTTTCTACAATTTTATTTGACATGTTCTTTACAGTTTCTTCAGACTCATGATCAACAATTCTAGAAAAACGTGCGGGATTCTCTTCGTAGACCGATTTGACAGGCCAAATAGCGAATAAATCATAATCACCTACCACAGCATTCAAATAGGCTTGCTCACTCGTATAATTAAGATGTGGGTTTGTCATGATCAGTAAGGGAGCAAAGTCGTTTTTAGAAGAGCCTATTTTTTCTTTCATACTTTTATATAAATCTTGATACTTAATTTCCTCCTTACCTTCTTTTACTTTTTTTGTATTTTTTTCCTCAAATTTTCTAATTATTTCTTCTTCAGTAGATTTTGTATATATTTCGCTTGGTTTGTATAAGACTTTCCAATTTTTTGTACCAGTATCCCATTCCAGTTTAAATGAGTAGCTTTTATTACCTTGTATAAATAATCCTATTTTATTTTTTTTATCCTCACTTGTAATAATTATATATTTTTTACTTAATAGCCAGTTGACACGTTCTTCACTAATTCTCAATTCTGTCGTACCAGATCTTACCATCACTACAGAACCATCTTTTTCTTTTGCAGCCCCTTGCTCATAAGCATTATTCAAAGACTTATTGTTTTCATAAAGATTGTCAGCCAATCCCTCAATAGCATTCTTATTAAAAAAAGGATCAAAACAGATAAAGCCAGCAGCGACACCTGATTGGCAGGATTTTGCTTTAACATGGAAACTTTTAGCGTCATAACCTTCAGCTAATAAACCTTCACAAGCTTCACCTGGTGTTCTGGTTAAAATAATACAGTTTTGACCCTTCGCTACCTGTAGAAAAGCCTTCTTATGAGCTTCTGAAATACCTTCTTTTTTTAGTTGTTCTGGAGTAATTTTACTTAACATATATAATCCTCTTGTAATTAGGGGTCATTATTTTGCTTTGACATGAGCTGATGCCTTTAAAGGTTTGCCCGTGAAATAACACTTATGACTTTTTTCAGTAATTACCCCAGAGCCACCATCACCTAACTCTATTTTGCCTGATGCATCAATTTTACAATCTTTACATTTTACATTGACGTCACCTTGTGTTTCGATACTTAATTGACTTTCGCCTTTAATATCAATATCACCATCTTTTTTAATAGTAATAATAGTCTTGCCTGCTTGAATAGTAATAGACTCTTGTTTGCCAATAATAATAGAAGTCTGTTGATCCTCTATAGACGACACAAAATGGAGTTCTTTTGCCTCGTGAACAGGTGGATTAGCTTTATCGGAATAAAGCCGTCCCACCACAATAGCCCGATTAGGATCACCATGTACGTAATTCAATAGCACTAGCTCACCTACAGTTGGTAAACTCACCATTCCAATATGCGGCGTTGCAATAGGTACGTAACGTAATTCCAAATTACTTTCACGTAATTTGACATTACATTCATAATTATGAGTATCACCTTCTTGGTGAGGAAAAATACTGGTCACCACAGCAATATCAGCTATCCGTAACTGCTGTAATTCCTCTCTAATAAGAGTACGTATGAGTGCTAATGAGTCGATCATAGGATTGATTAACTATTTATTTATCTGTGGATCATCGCTTATAGGATGATTACTTGCTTTCTCATTTTTTTTCTGAGATGGATATGGTACAGGTTGACAAATTATTTCTTTATCTGTATCTAAATACATTAACCGATTAATAGTTTTAAATCCCAATCCTTTTTCTTCTTTTATTTCATTAACTTCTTGGAAATTCTTAATATTTTCCGCCATATCATCTTTAATATAGCCAAGTTGGTCTAACATCTTTTCCAATTCTTTTTTAGCATCCTCTTGTATGCTCTCGGGTAATTTAAAATTTTTACTAAGATGCTCAATTCTGCTATCTTTACTAAAAAAGATTGACGTAGAAGAATTATTTGGTTTTCTAGCACCACCTTTCACTTGATTTTTCACAATTAAATCTGATGGTAAATGCAAACCTAGCCATCTTAAATTATGCTTAATATCCGCTTTATAATTAGCTCGAATATTACATTCTTGATACAATAACCATTGTAATAATCTTATTTTGCCTGTTTTATCTATATCAATTAGCCCATCCTCAGTGTATTTAATTACTAATAACTCATATAGCGCTTTTTTAATAACTTCAATATCTTCTGGTTCAGGAATAATTTCCACATACTTATTTAAACCATCGATAACCGGTTTAATGCCTGGGATCATATATTCATCTTCTTCATTATGCGAACCTTTCTGCGCTAAATTTTTATCGTTTGAGAGGATAGCTTCAGCCATATTTTGAATATCCTCGAATGTAGATTTTTTTAGCATCTCAGTTAATAGTTCGGAGGATACCTCCCACATAGCCTTTAAGGAATCACCTTTTTTCAAAAACTCTTCCATCACAAAAACGTAACACTGAATAAAGGCGAGTGCATCGATAGTATAACCAATACCATTGGCAAGCTTTTCAGAAAAGGCATCGCTTTTTAATTCATTATTTTCATAACTTAAATATTCATTGAGTCTGGCTATCCTTTGCCATTTAGTCATTTGTTCAGTTTCGCTACCTTGTATATTTTTTACATCATCTAAACTTTTTTTCAACGAGTTTACAACCTTAGAAAAAGTTATAAATACATTGGGCTTATTTTCGCGTGCAATTTTTGCTAAAGCCTTAGGTTGAATCTCTACTAATTCTTTAAAATTGCTATTTAATTGTGTTTCTGCCATAAAAACTCCTCACTATAGAAAATAATTCTTAAGCTGTTAATTGCGTTTTATTTATATGAGAATCTGAAATAGATTTCACCAATAAATTATCAAATCCTATACTCACTAGCTGCAATCCCTTGCCCACTTCCAAAATTTTATAAAAACCAGATTGCATTAAAAAATCTTCAGATTTATCTAATAAAAAGCCAACTTCATTCTTAATAGAGTTGACCATACTCAAGACACCATCTACTCTATTCCCGACTACGGAATTACTAGATTCATCTATTAAATATAAAAATTCTTTAAAAAAATCTTTTAAACCACTACTTGCCTCACCCGTAAAGTCCAAAATAACTTTATAAGATGTAATAAAAATATCAATCAAAGAAATCAATTTAATAAAATTTTCTATTTTTTTGAAAACTTCAATGATAAAACTAATTTTTTTTATCAAAAATTCTTTAAGACCCGCATCTGACAATATCTCAGCAATTTTTTTTGTAATTTCATGACTCAAAATCTGAGATATTTTTTCTAAAAAATTCTTCAATATATTACTTATTGATTCCAGTTTTTTATTTTCAAATAATTTCCTTAAATCATTAAAAACCAAGCCTTTACTACCTACTAATTTTACTATTTCTTCAGATATGTCTATTGCTTTACTACCGACTTCTTTAAATAATTTTAAATAATCGAGTCCGCCAGAAAAAATCAACTTTCCTAATTCTGTTAATTTTGAAAAATCTATCTTCTTAATACCGTCTTTAACCTGATCCCAAACCTCTGAAATTTTATCGATAAAACCACTGAACCCTCCTGACTTTTGAATACCATTTAGTAAATCAGCCCCTTTTTGAGGATTCACATTAGCGATTGAGGTAACTATTCCACCTAATTGCTCAGGCTCAAGCTTATCGATATTACGGGTAATAGATGCTCCCACATCATCCATATCCAGTTTTTCTACTAAGGCAGGATTTTTTGCCAACTTATCAGACAAGGAGGCTGGATTCTCGACTACATCAGCCGTTGCTAACGAGCCTTCTTCCCACTGTTTAGCCTCTTGTTTAGCAGCTTCATTGATAGAAGCCGTATCCGCATTTGATTTAACAGGCTCTTCAATATGCTCACGTAAACGCATGGAAAACCGAATACGATTGGCATACCCCGCGACTTGACGCGCCTCAAAACTTTCAATAACAACATCGGTTAATTCAGAGCCAATCACAATATCGGCGGCAAAAGGGAGCGGACTCGCCTTAGCCTGTGCCTGACGTAATTGTTCCATTTGCTCAAAGGCTTGCTCGCCTAATAACAAGCCTTCTAACACCAAGTTAATAGGTTCGCGCCCCATATCTTGGAATACACTGCCTTGTTGTTCAGGCACACGTTGTTCTACCAGTGTACGTGCTTCTTCGGTATAAAGGTTTTGTGCGCCTGGTAAACTGATCTTCCCTAAACGAACTGCCATGTATTAAGCCTCGCTAACATGTCAAATGGGTAACTAAACCCGTTTGCCGACTTAATTCATGCCGAACGCAGCGAACTCTAAGAGGATGATTGTTTTCTTTTAATAATGGGGTAACGCTGTGATCTTTTGGAATTTTATCTAATACAACTAGATCAGCGGGCATCACTGATGCTGTGCCATGTACACTAATCTTTCCTCCAATACGTCGCGATGCTAACCACGTCATACGCGCTAGTGCAGACTGCTCAACCGCTTCCTGTGTTCTCAATGCGCCATCATAAACACGTCTCACTTGTTTGCCTAAGCTACCACTGCGTACATTGCCCTGCTGATCAAGGCTAACCTTACTCGAAATACTAGAAATATCTGCACTAAGCCAATGTGCTTTTTCTGCGCCCTGTGTACCACCAGCGCCTTCACCCCATAACTCTATACTGTCAAACGGCAAACGCTGTTCAATCACCTGCAAAGCACGAATTTGACGCCCAAACTCAAAATGATGTTCTGTACCCCGTTGTGTAGGGGTAGTTACATAGATTTTGCCATCACCTTTACAATAAAGATCAGCACCACAACACTCTGCTAACTTGGTTAGATGACTTAATAGAGGCTGATGAGGATGAATGAGA
Source organism: Thiolinea disciformis DSM 14473 (assembly GCF_000371925.1). Lineage (GTDB taxonomy): Bacteria > Pseudomonadota > Gammaproteobacteria > Thiotrichales > Thiotrichaceae > Thiolinea > Thiolinea disciformis. Next base: position 207,650 of record NZ_AQVE01000004.1, read on the forward strand.
TAAGACTGTACCTCAGCTCCTTGACATATTTCACCACACTCAAGATCAGCTTGACTGATTAAGTCTTTGATGATGAAGTGTAGTTTTACCTTTTCATACACTATTGCTAACTGTTTACTGGCTAAGCGTGAAATAGCGTCAAGGGCTAAAATTTTTTGAGTTCCAGCGCTAATTTCCATATCAGTCACTTGCCCTGTAAATACAGTGTGCATCCCTTGACCTGTATTTAATTCAACTTTAACGCTTTCACCGATGGCTAAGGGTTTAAAATTCGCTCCCGATAACTCAAACTGACAAAACCCACCTAAGCCATCCATGCCTAATTCTGTAGTTAAGGACAGTAATAAGCGATCATTGTCTTTAATTTGATTAGTCGCCACATAACTACCCGCAGTAACTTTGTAAGCAAGTGTCATGGCAATAAACCATGTCGGCGAACAATCAGTTTTAACTGTTCATTAAAAACTTCCAGACAATTACTAGGATTCTCTGCACTATGCTTGGTGCGATCCTGTTTTCCTGTAAAAGTGGAATCAACAAATAAAGGCTCAGCACGATTAGCGTGAAACGTAGATGCAACCTGATCACTCTGTTCTGGTTCTATGCTGGAATTGGGCGGCAAAGGTGTTTGATAAGTCGATTCAAACACAGGCTTTGGCAAATAAGACTCTATCGACTGTGATGTTGAAGCACCTACAGTTTTTTTAGCGCGGATAGGCAAACCATAGGGGGTGTTATTCACTACTGGTAATGCAGTTTGAGTATTTGTCTGACGACTACTGACTTGCTTACTCCTAAGATTCTCCAACGCAATGGCTTCAGTAGGTAGCATTGAATAATCATGTATAGGTTTAAGGTGATTTTGTTCTTCAATAATCTCTAATGGCTTAGAGACACCATCAATATTTTGCGTTAGTTCATGCTTTAAGTTTGTATGAACCATAACACTGGTAAGCTGATTACTAGGGGAGCTACTGGTACTCGTTTGCTCAGAAACAGGTGAGAAATGCTCCCGATCGTCTGCTAAAGAATTTGCTTTATAGGTTACGGGGGTCGCATGAAGTTGACTTTCATTACCCCTCGCCACCAGAAGATGATTGCCTGTAGCCAGAATAGGTTTACGATTATGGATAGGCTGCACTTGAGTTAACAACGGTACAGCATTCAACGACGCCTCATCCATGAAATCATTACTTTTTGCTAACATAGTATGGACTGGCATCTGTAACAGAGCCTGTCCTTGCTTATGAATAGGCATTACTGTTGAGCCAGATACACCCGTTGATGGCCTTAGTTGAGAAGTGCTTGGAGTAGTTGTAGAAGAGTCTGCAACAGTTTTACTGGCTGGAACATCAAGCACCCTTGAGACCTGAGCCTCTGATAACGCTGCTGGCACACTTAACTCCATTTCTAAGTGATACAAAGCATCTTCCATGCAACGAGTAATAGGCTCTAATAATCTCATCAACAAGGTATCTATAGATAACTGAGTTAACCTATGCATGTTACTCATCCTCAATCTGAATCAATACCGCATCTGGTGCATCTGCAAGCTTAGATCGTTGTGGAGCAGAGCGAACAGGTGGCGATAATGGTAGTAGTGGTGAACATGTTTCTACTTGATCTAACATAGCTATTAAGCGATCTACTTCAAAAGCGGGAGTTGCCCACACTTGACTTGGAGTCCAGCCTAAGGCCTTACATAAACGCAAGGTGCGCTTAGCAATGTATGTTGATAATTGTTGACTTTGTGTTAATCCATCGCCTGTTAATAAGGCATCCAACCCCGTGTGATTTGGCATATTAAGTTGTACCACTTGATTGAATAAAGTGGTGGTTTGCGCTGCATTTAGGCTATCTAACACGGCTTCAGGCAGATCAATCACACAAGCTTTAATCATAAGGTTTAAGTAGTTGATAGGATCAAAGTAATGGTTTTGTTGGGCATGATCATCAACATGAAATAAACTTGCGTTCAATGCGAATAGGCGTTGCTGCTCAGCCCACGGCTTTAAGGTAAACACCTTACCTTCGTAATGAAATTCAGGGTTATTAAGCCCTGTGGTTAAGTCGGCCTCATTACCACCATTCAACCACCACAGAATCAAAGCCGTTATAGAAGCAGATGGTTCGATAGCAAGATTATTATCGGTTAATACTTGCTCGATTAAGCTTTCAACGCTTACGCTAAGACCTGTTGACGTAATGACTAAACTATTGCGTAACGCTCTTAAGTGCTGAGCATAGTGCCAAACCTGCAAACAAAACGGTGTAGGCGTTAAAACCTGCAATTCATACCCTGCGCCCTGGTAAATCAGACTCCACAATACACCATCTAACACTATTTCATAGTTGGCAGTGAGTCGGTCTGATTGAGACCTAGAATGACCGTTAGGAGCAAAGCCCTCCTGTGCCATAAACTGTTTTACTCTTCACGTACACGAGTAGCCGTGAATACATAGGTAGTGACGACGGTTCCACCTGCACCAATACTAAAATCCTTACTCTCCACAAAACACTCATCAAAAGAGACTACACGTTTAGCTGAGTTCGCCGACTCATCTTTTTTAAGATTTGCAACGATTTGGAATTGGGCTTGTTTATCTAATAAACTATCTAACTTGTAATGTGCTGAACGCACTGTCATTTCACCTTGCACTACCCGTAAACCGAAATTAACAGTAACACGCTCGCCACTCCCAATTGCACGAATATCTTCACGTTCAGTGACAATGCGATAGGCTAAAGACTGTAGCCCCTCAACCACTTCGCCATCGACCAATACATTACTACGGTTAGCACTAAAAACAGTTGCTGCCATGCTGGGTTTCCTTAAACTTGTACAAGAACAGTGGCGTAAATGAAATCAATGGCTCGTACTGGGCGAACAGCCATATCAATACGCACAATTCCCTGCGCAAAATCGGTTTGACTGGAATAAACATTCACTTTAAAGGCTGGATCAGAACCGTCGGTGGAGGGCACAAGTGCACCTTCTTTTTCCATTTGCATTAAGAAGGCAATGAGTTTTTGTTTGAGAGCAATGCGCCCATCTTCGTTATTCAAACGACCAATAAACAGTTCACTAATACTTTTGACACCGCGTACTGCATGGTCGGCAATACGGCGCACACTGATTTGATCACCATCACTGGTTAAACCCCTGAGCACAATAATACCGCGTCCCTGATAACTCACGACAGGAACGATATTTTGCTTCAACAGTGCTTCTTGAGTTTCAACGCCTAGACTAGGGCTTACCGAAGCAATGGATAATGATTTGAACGTAGGTGATTGAAAATAATCAAGACTACCTATCATGCCTGCAACCGCTCCAGCAGTAGATGCGGGTGCAACCAAGACCATACGATCAGAATGCAATGTTTCTGACAATTTCACTGCATTCTCTGAAATTTCTTGTTCTGATGACCCTATTACTTGAGCAAAACCAATCCGACCTTGGCTTTTTTTACTCATTTCTTCGCAATGACTACTGATTTGGCTATAAATTTCTTTAGCAGCGTCGATATCAACAGTCGAAGGTATAGATACCATTACCATATCGACATCAGGTTCATTTTTTAATTTATTGATGGCATCGCTAGTTAGATCGTTCCAAGATTCATTACTACCATTAGCCAGAGGAATTCTTACTTCTTGTGTAGGAGTGTTTTGGCTGGAATTTTCTTGTTTTGGAAAGGAAACAGTATCAAGGACACGTAAAAAACTTGAATTATGTTCAAGCTGTTTTAGAAAATCAGATTCTTTGATATTTCTATGCGTCTCTACTAATTTTTCCTTAAAATAAATTTTTAGATCACAGGCAATATTCCCACTAATACTTTTCCAAAACACAGAATATGCAATTTCATTTCCTAATGTTCCAGGTATTTTACTTTCAAGTTTGAAGTTCCCTTGATCTGAATGAGTATGATTTGCTTTAGTAATTTTATCTTTATATTCTAGGGGAATAATAACCAATTCTGATACACCATTACTAAGTGCTTGCAGAACCTCCGGCATAGTGTAGGCACTAGCAGAACCAAATAACTCAATAAAACGATTCCAACTTTTAACGCGCCCTAGACCTTGTGTTGGTATTTTCTCTGTTAAACCAATAAGTCCCAAGATACCAGAAGGAGCTAGTTGTGGTGGCAAAACCTCTTTAACAACTTTTACTTCAACGCCCGGAATAATTAATGTCACTCTACACTCCTCGCAGTAATTTCATCCCTTATTCCAGTCAAAATAAAAGATATTTTAAGAGTCTTTTAAAATTTTTACTTAGAATAACACATTAAACTTAATGATTTAAAAAGTTAATCATTTTAAAATCATGTATATTTTTTATACATCTTGAGTATAGTAGCTAATCCATAATTAACACAATGCACTTTAGTTGTAAGAGAGGTCATGTCTTAGAAGAATTGAATGCTGGTGTTTATACCGTTAAGCATCATCCGATGCTGTAGTGGATACAGAGGTAGTGTGATAGTCACACTCGCGTTGAAGTGTCGTTACTGTGAGAGGAATGAGCAGTATTAAACCGTGCGATTACGACTAAATTTGGCTTTAAAGTAGGTGAATTAGTGTTGAGTTTTGAAAAATTATAAATCCGCCCTACTATAACACTATCATCCCCCACTGAATGTAATACAGCGCCGATGTTAGTGTTATTGGTTGAAGATCATCGTTTACTGGCACAAACCATTATGGACTACCTCAATAGCGAACAGATTGAGGTAGACTATGCCGCCCACGGCTTACAAGGTCTGCACCTCGCCACGACCAATACTTACGATGCCATCTTATTAGATATAAACCTGCCTGAAATGGATGGTTTTGAACTCTGCCGCCAGCTCCGCCAACATTTTGCCATTGATATTCCTATTTTAATGCTCACGGCACGTGATCAATTGGATGATCGACTCACGGGCTTTGAACAAGGCGCGGATGATTATTTAATTAAACCTTTCAATAACAAGGAGTTAGTGGCAAGACTCAAAGCCTTAATCAAACGTTATCGCGGTGAAGTTGCCTCCAAACGTTTGCAATGGGGTGATTTAGTCTTAGATACTGGCACACAGCAAGTGTGGCGGGAAGGCAGGGAAGTCATTTTATCACCCACTTGTTTTAAAATCTTACGCATTCTGATGCGTGAATCTCCGCAGGTGGTGAGCCGCGAACAGTTACATAATGAGTTATGGGGCAGTGATACACCTGATACCGATTCGTTGCGTAGTCATATCTACAATCTACGCAAAGCACTCGACCAACCTTTTCAAGCAGAACTGATTCAAACCGTTAAAGGTGTTGGCTTGCGCCTATTTGCGCCTGTGCAAAACGCACCTTAACACAAGTCCCTTGTTGGGGCTGGCTTTGAATGGATAGTTGCCACTGATAGCGATCACACAACCGTTTTACAATATCCAGCCCTAAGCCATAACCTTGTTTTTCTTGTGTTTTCGGCAAACGTTCAAAGGCTTGTTGCGCGACAATAATCTCTGCTTCACTCATCCCTAAACCTGTATCACACACTTCTACTGCATCGGCTTGGATATGCACGGTCACACTACCTTTGAGGGTGTAATTACAAGCATTTTGAATCAGGTTGCCTAATACAATATTTAATACTTGGCGCGGTGCTTTCACTACTAAAGAAAAATCCGCCTTGAGTTGTAAACTGACATCATGTTGAGTGAGATGATGGGTCTGCGTGACTTGCTCTAGTAAGGCAGTGGCTAACTCATTGACTAAGACATTTTCTTCAGCAGCATGATTTTCTTCTCGCGCTAATAACAACAGTGTTTCAATCAAGGACAGCATATCGTCACTGGTACTTTGCATACGATTAATCACCCGTTGCTGCAAAGGTTCTTGCGCTTGTTTTTCCAGTAACTCTAATGAACCTCGTATCACCGCCAAGGGTGTACGTAACTCGTGGCTCACATCACGCGTAAAGGCGCGTTCACGCTCCAATTGACGTTTTAGGCGTTGGGTAAATTCTTGTAGAGAATCCGCCAAAATACGCGCCTCATCATTTAGAGCTAACTGATTATAACCTTCTAATTTTAAGGCGTCAGGCTGATCACGGCGCACATCAAAGTCACGCACGGTTTGCGCCAGCGACACCAAGGGGGATAAACTGTTTTTTGACCAACGATAAGCCAACCATGCCGATACATAAATCACCATCAAGGCAAGGCTTAACGGTACAACACCAAAATAAAACGACAGTTTACCAACACTCTGTTCATCAAAAACCAAAAACAAACGGTCGCCGTGTTTCTCTTCCACATAAATAATAGGCTGACGTCCATCAAAACTAATGCGCCGAAAGCCGAGTGGTACGGACTTTAGAGTGTCGGGAATCTGGCTATAATCACCTTGTTTGGCAATATAACCCATCAGATTATCCGTATTGGGGGTCGGATGATTGGGGTCTTTTTTTAACAGATTCCAGTAATGAATTGCCTCACCTTCTAAGGCAGCTTTAATCATAACTTTTTCGACAATGGTGGCGGCGATATACACGCCCAAAACCGTGATCGCGCTAATAAATAGCATTTGTAAGACAAATACTTTTACCAGTTTGCGATAAATTCCACTGGGCTTGGACATAGTAGTGATTCCTTAGTAAATCGAGTCTTTATTGTGTTGGGGCAAGCTTCGTGAGGTATTCGCTTCGCCTTAATGAAGAGCGCTTACCCTAATAATACTTTATTAAGCGCTAATCCGATTAGCCAAGGCTTGCAAACGTTCAATGTGTGGATGCCCATCTCGTTTGGCTTGCGCAATATTGCCCGACAAATCCCAACCCGTAGAACGCTCACCATTGGCTAATAAACGCAGGATTTCGGCTTCAGCTTGTAGGTAGTCATGGGGGAAATGAGCGAGGCAATAGAACCAGAGTTCGAGTTGTAAACTGGGGTCTTCGGGCTTATTGTCAAAGGCTTGTTCGAGTAAGGTTTTGCCCTGTGTGTAATCGCCCTTGATCAGTTTGAGTTGAGCGTAATTGGCGTAGGGATAGGGATCATTAGGATTTACTTTAATCGCTTGCTGGTACAGTGCTTGCGCACGGTCATAATCGTGGCGGATTTTCCATAAGAAATTGGCGAAGTTGCCAAGATGGTTGGCAAGCTTAGGATAGGACTCAATGGCTTGCTGGTACAGTATTTCGGCACGGTCGTAATCGTGGCGGATATGCGATAAGAAATTGGCGAAGTTACCAAGGTGGTTGGTATGCTGAGGATCGGTCTCAATGGCTTGCTGGTACAGTGTTTCCGCATGATCGTAATCATGGCAGATTTCCCATAAGAAAGTCGCGAAGTTGCCAAGGTGGTCGGCATGCTTAGGATCGGCCTCAATGGCTTGCTGATACAGTGATTCTGCACGGCCATAATCGTGGCGGATTTGCCACAAGAAATAGGCGAAGTTGCCAAGAAGTGTGGGTTCTTTTGGAAATACTTTTAATGCAGTTGTGAAAAAGGTTTCATTATTTTCCCAATCCGTAGGCAGTCGACCTGCAAAGCTTTCTGTTTCTAACCATTGTTGCATTTCAAAAGAATAAAGCTTTCTAATTCTTTTTTTTATAATGTAAAAAAATTTTTTATAAAGTGTTGCCCCTGCTAAAGTAAGCTCAGATACATTGTTCGCTACCCTCATCTTTTGAGCATTATTGAAGGTAAGCAAACTACCTAATCCCAACCAAAAAGCCTCACGATCATGTCCTGTATAACGTTGCTCAAAAGCCTGATCTGCCTTAATGCTATGATAAGCACCTTCCAATAACAAAGGATTGTCAAACTCAGGTAGCGGTGAATCTTTTTCACGAGCCCAATTTTCTAGTTTAGCTTGCAAATGCTCCCAATCTGTTTTTTCCTTTATCCATTTTGCCAAGCGCCCATGAAGCGCGGCACTGACGCTATCCAGCCACACGCCTTCACGCTTTGCCCAAGCTTCTAATGCGGCTCGTGTTTCATCATGCAAGAAATACAGATCAGGGTTTTGCTCCCGATACACCAAGCCTTTTTCCTCATACACACGCAAACGCGCTAAGCCAGCTATTGCGCCCAGTTCTTCGGTCGGAAACAGTAAGACAGCCATCTCGCGTTGTACAGATTGCCGTGGCAAAGCCAAACGCCAAAATACACGATCATCAGGTAACACATGGGTTAGTAAACGTTGCGTGACATACAGCAATAAACCGTGACGTTCATCGCTTTGGTAACTGTTTAGTAAGGGTTGCCATTGCGCCGCTTGCCAATCCCATGTCGGCTGCCAATCCACCATTAAACGCAGCACACGATCCAATAAAAAAGGATTGCCCACCGTCAATTGTTGCAAACGTTGAATATCATTGGTTTCAGGCGAGCGGATGTGGCGCGGCAAACTGGCTTCTAAATACTGCTGAATTTCCGCAGCCGTAAAAGCCGGTACTTGGATCGTGGGGGCAAAATAGCTGGCTGGCAATTGCCCCAGTTCACGCAAAGCGGGGGGGCGACCTGCAAAGGTGAAAATCACAGGTTTATCTAATAAAAAATGCGCCAAGCCCGCACAGTAAGCTAACCAAGGCATGGGCTGTGCGTTTTCTGTGACAGGGGTTCTTAGTTCACCATCATCCATAAATTGCAAACGGGTGGGTAGGCTCTTTTGGGCACTTTGCTCCAAGGTATCCACCAGAATCACACCACCTTGCGCAAAGTCCTCCGCCAACGCACGAATTAATTTTTCTTCGGGCTGTTTCAGTAAACTCTGATGTTGCTTGTTTTCAGCACGCTGCCAAAAATCATAGACAGCCTTGCCCGCGCCTTTAACCGTGTCGAACACCAGACCATAATGCTCATCGACATGCTTTTGTAATAAATCAGCCGCATTGCTGGCATCATCCCCATACACCTGCAACAGATTGCTAAAACTTTCGTAGGTACTGTGTAGCTTTTTACGTTTTTCTTCAAAATACTCCACATGGACCGCTTCTAAGCCCAACCACATATCTAATGCAGTTGCCACCGTCAAATGCGGCAAATCAATATACAAAGCGGGAATAGAGTGCTTGTCGCAATAAGCAAAAAATCGTCGCAGCAAACTGGTTTTACCTGCCCCACCCACGCCAATCAGCGGCAATACATAAGGCTTTTTATCCGCCAATAAAGCCACAAACTCATCTTCAGCAACGCGATGAATCCAGTTATTTGGTTGAGCAATACGCGGAATTGGCATGGGCAAGCGCTTTTTGAAAAGGTTGAGGGCTTAAGCATTGATAGTACAATGAAATGCTGGTTTGATGTGCTGTTTGTTCAGAACGATATTAGACACCCAGCTATTACTTCAGTGAGCAAATTTCTTTATGGCACTGATAATACATTCTCATATCTAAACTCATATTGCATTTGCCGCAAATGTATAAACCCACACACTGCAAGTCCTAGAAAGTTTAGCGAGTCAATTGGTTTGAGGAGAAACTTAGAGACACTAAAACCCTGACTCAACAGGGCTTTAGCAGGTCTGGAAGGTCTATGGTAGACCTAGAATTGGTGGAGGCGGGGGGAATTGAACCCCCGTCCGCAAATCCGCTGCCTGAAGGCACTACATGCTTATTCAATCTTTGATTTAACCCGCAACTCGCCGATTGACAGGCTCATTGAAGGCTAGTTTAGTTTGGTTTTAGTACCCTTGCCCTAAACAAACGCCGGTACGATCTTATGTTAGATGATGCCTGAAACCCGAACGCATAAGCACGGACTCGGTCAGACAGCTTTCAACTGGTTATTAAGCAGCGAGAGCGAAAGAATCGTCGTTTGCGACTATTTTTTGTGACTAGTGTTTAAGTGGTCACCACACCCACTGCATGCTCCCCAGGGTTTGTAATCCACGTCGAAGCCATGTCGCCCCCTAGTGATATCACTACCTAAGTGAATGGCGCATTCTACGCAGAGCTGGCGCATTTGTCATGTTTTTCCTGCAAGCGGTTTAAGCGAGTGATGGGGTGCAAGCATGGCATACATAAGTTCTTGATTATCCAACAGGATATTAGCCTTTTCTGGGCTGTCCATTAAAGGATTGCGTATGCCTAAGCGTTTTTGTACCCAGTGATTGTAGGCGATTTCCCATGGATCAGCGGGATCGCTCTTCGCCCAAGCGACCAAGGTGTCAATATGTTGCTGATACAGTTCATCAATACCATAGACCAATAACATATAAAGTAAGGCACGCGCCACATAGCCACGGCTGCGAGTCGGGATCACCCATTCATTTTCGGCATCAAAACCAGCCATTGCCTGATCTTCTCTCATGCTTAATTGCGGCGGGCGCACAATTTGGTCGCCATCCAAGTCAAAGGGGAAACTGGATCGGCGTGCATTAAGTAGGCGTTCTGAAGGTGCTAGGTTGAAAGGATTAGTGCTAGCACCATAACGCACATGGCGTGGCATCCGTTTATTGATCAGATACGCATCCAGAAAATTGAGCGGAATTAAGTGCTCGATGCTATGGGCTTCACGTTTACGTAGCTCACTGACGGGCATATCCCCATAGACTGATTTCACCCAGCCATATTGCCCATCAAAGAAAAAGCTCCAGAATTTTTCGTATTTATCCGAGCTGCTCCATTGTTGGTAGTGCCGATTGGTTTGATAAATGCCACCCGCTAAATCAATGAAATCTTGACGGGTGCTGAGGTTAGTACGCGATTCCGGCAAGCTACGACCCAAAACAGGCAGGTTAGCACGATCTCCAATGGGAAGAATTTCAACACATACTTGACCATGATCGGATTGCAGACGATTTTCAATGCCATCCTCATTCAGGTGGAGATTATAAGCCCAGTAATTTAACACTTCGCCCAGCGCGTTCGGGTTATTCGCATTAAATTGATTGGAAACTAAAATATGATCCAGTGTGGTGCCTTGCCCACGGTGGATATGAGTGAAAGGGCGCGGATGTTGACGCATATTGGGAGCCAGTCGGAAGGCATCACTAAGGCGGTAATCATGTAAATAGCCTGCTACGGTTTCAGGCCAATCCTCCTCAGGAATACCACCGATTTCATAAATTTTGTCTTGCATCGTGATGGCATTAAACGGCGAAGAATCTGCTTCGTCATTAAGGTCACCCAAAATGACACAAGGTAGTTTAGGCTCAGACAGCAATGACTCTGCCACATAATGATATAGTAAGGTGGCTTCTGCGCCGCGCTGAATGAGCGAACTAATGCTGGCACGTGAAAGGCGCATCAAGGTATCTACGCTACGATCACGCCAGTGCATAGCTTCAGGATAACTAATAGCTAACGCTGAAGCGCGTTTGGATTTCAGGTGGACGACACACACTTTTATGTTCCCAGCGTCAGGAACTTCAAGTTCAGCACAAACCGGCAAGCGGCTAAATTGAAACTGATCCCCCAAACGTAATTCGTGCTTGACCGCTGTATTTAATGGAACACTAGCTATGTTTTTTAGCGGCCAACGGGAGGCTAAAGCGACTACAGAACGGTTAAACACCCGTGGATCCTCAGGTATCGTGCCTGAGACATCAACCGTTGCAAAATGCTCATAACCCGCCGCACGACATAAAGCTTGCAGTGGCTCAATACTAAAAACTTCTTGAAAGCCCACTACATCGGCATCCATTTCAGCCAAGCGTTTTTGAATCCATTCCTGTTTGGCTTGCCAATCGTTGGGTGTATAACTGGCCTCAGCCTTAGCCTCATACCAAAACTGCCCTGGAGCAACAAACTGAAATAGATTAAACGTCGCCAATTTCATACGTCGATCCCTTAAAAATTTGATTAAGCATATCACTAACTTAAAAAAGCGCTGTAATCAGTTTTGCTTAAGCGCTTTGAGCTATGCGACACTGCTTGCTTTTCGGTTGGGAAGTCATGTCAGTCAATACCGTCCCTATACTCCATAAATGGCCAGCTATGCGCTTTGGCGCTTTGGTTTCGCTACCCATGATTATTGGTAATATGCCGTTTGGTTTTATTTTTGGTTCACTCGCAGTTAGTCAAGGTTTACCTTTATGGGTGCCTATGGCTATGTCATTTTTTGTTTTTGCAGGGTCTGCACAATTTGTTGCGATTGGCTTATTAGCGGCTGGTGCGCCGCTGTGGGTTATTATTTCTACTACTTTTATCGTGAACTTGCGCCATTTATTATACGCGGCTGATTTTATGAAATATGTGCGGCATTTAAGTTTGAAGTGGCGCGCACTTATGGCCTTTGGCTTAATTGATGAGACCTATGCTGCGGTCACTCCCTATTATCAAAATGGTAGATTGCATTTAGAAGTCGGCCATTGGGCGTATTTAGGTTCATTTTTAGCGTTTTATACCATATGGAATGTGACCACTTTTCTCGGTGTGGTGGCCGGAAAATATATTCCCAATATGTCGCAGTGGGGATTAGAGTTTGCGATGGTTGCCACCTTTCTGGGCATTATTACCCCTTATTTGCGAAGCCTACCTTACTGGACAGTCTTTTTAGTCTCAGGTGGGCTGGCTGTAGTGTTGTATAACTTGCCCAATAATTTAGGCATGTTAATAGCAGCATTGTTGGGTGTAGCAGCGGGACTCTTAAGCGAGCAAGTCCAGACCCGCTTCAAATCCAGCGCTGAGGTGCAACCATGAGTACTACCTTCTTAATAGCTGTTGTTTTTGGTATGTTTGCGGTGACTTTTGCTATTCGTTTTGTGTTATTAGCGCGCGCCCATCGCACCTATTTACCGGCATGGCTGGAGGAGGCGTTGCGTTTTGTGCCTGTCGCAGTGCTGACTGCGATCATTATGCCCATGCTCTTAATGCCGAATAAGCAATGGGATTTGGACTGGCATAATCCTTGGCTTTTGGGCGGGGGGGCTGCATTTGTTACTGGCTTGGTATTACGCAAACCATTGATTACGATTGTGTTTGGGGTCGTGGTGTTTTTTGTGAGTAAAGCGCTGATAAGCTAACTATTTGAAGGTAAATGTTGTTATCTGGCTTGGCAACAGGTCGGGCTTTTGGTGAATTTTTAGTAGTTTGATGCTAAGTTTGAGTAATAGGGTAGTGCTTCAGACGCCTTGGAAATTTGGACAAACAGTTATTGATGCTATGCCAAAATGCGACTCATAAAAGCTCAGCATGAGAGTTTTCAACGCATGAGTTGCACTACCTCAATTTGAGTTATTCGATATACTAATAAGGTTAATAATATGCTCATTAAATCTGCTGATGATAAAGCTCCAAGCTTGGCAAGCTTAGAAAAATTTCTCACTTATCCAAATCTTACCGATAGCCAAAAGAAAGGGATTGAACAAGAGTTGCGCTTTATAAGAGCTGGCCTAAAAGTAGAAAAGGAAGTCGCCTATTTAATTGATTTTGATTTCAAAGATTCAAAAAATTATGCAGTGCTTCATGATTTACGTTTAGAGGTCAACGGTAGAGTAGCGCAAATTGATCATTTGCTAATTAACCGAACCTTAGATGTTTTTGTATTAGAAACTAAATCATTTCACGCAGGGCTTAGAATTAATGATAATGGTGAGTTCCTAAGGTGGAATGATTATAAAAAGAGTTTTGAAGGGATGCCCTCACCCATTGAGCAAAATCAACGTCATGTAAAGGTTTTGCAGGATGCTTTGGAGCAAATTGAATTGCCGAAGCGTTTGGGGTTTCGCCTGATGCCTAAATTAATTCCGTTAATATTGATTTCACCAAATACTCGTATTGATCGACCTACGAAGTTCGATACGCATTCTGTGATCAAAGCCGATACGCTTAAGCGCTATATCATGGAATTTTACGATGATTCAATTGGAGCTACTTTTAAAAATTCTTTGGGTACTTTGAGTGCTGCTGCAAAAATAGTGGCTTCAGATACGGTTGAAGATGTAGCTAGAAAGTTGGCGGCTTTGCATAGCCCAATTGCCATGAATTACAACGCGAAATTTGATATTCGTGAGTCAGTTCAATCAGGGCATGTCTGTCGCCATTGCAAAAGCAACCATATAGCAGTTTTGTATGGCAAGTATGGTTACTACTTTAAGTGCCACGGCTGTAGTGGTAATACAGCTATAAAACCGCAATGCGATAAAGATAAATGTGGTGCACGTATCCGAAAGGAAGGAGATCAGTTTTTCCGAGAATGTGCCGAATGCAAATTTAGTGAGCTTTACTTCACAAATCCGACGACACAGTTGACGTAATGTCGCTAAGTGAATTAAGGATTCTGCTGCGTGGCGAGTGCGAAATGTTATACTGCGCACTCTTAATTGTTACTTAGCCAAACACCATGAGTCTCCAACCCCACCAAATCGAACTACTCTCACCTGCAAAAAACGCTGATATCGGTCGAGAAGCCATTTTACATGGCGCGGATGCGGTTTATATCGGTGGGCCTGATTTTGGGGCACGGCATAATGCCAGCAATACTATTGCCGACATTGCTGAATTGGTGCAGTTCGCACACCGTTTTCATGCGCGGATTTTCGTTACCCTCAATACCATTCTGCATGAGGCTGAACTAGAGCCAGCGCGGCGGCTGGTCAATGATTTATACAATAGCGGTGTGGATGCGCTGATTGTGCAGGATATGGCACTCTTGGAAATGGATATTCCACCTATTCAATTACATGCCTCCACGCAATGCGATATTCGTTCCGCCGCTAAAGCAAAGTTTTTATCCGAGGTAGGTTTCTCGCAGCTTGTCTTAGCGCGTGAATTGACTATTGCACAGATTCGCGAGATTGCGCAAACGGTGGGCGATGGTGCAACGATTGAATATTTTATTCATGGTGCTTTGTGTGTCGCGTTTTCAGGGCAGTGTTATATCAGTCATGCGGAAACGGGGCGCAGTGCGAATCGTGGGGATTGTTCACAAGCGTGCCGTTTGCCTTATACACTGACCGAGTCAAATGGGGCGGTGATTGCTTTCGATAAGCATTTATTGTCGATGAAAGACAATAATCAGTCTGCGAATCTAGAGACTTTATTGGATGCCGGTGTGCGCTCGCTAAAGATTGAAGGGCGCTATAAAGACGTGTCGTATGTGAAAAATATCACTGCGCATTATCGCCAATTACTCGATCAAATTTTGGAGCGTCGACCGGAGTGGGCGCGTGCCAGTTCGGGTGCTAGTGAGATTTTCTTCAAACCAAATCCGGATAAAACTTTCCATAGGGGCAGCACCGATTATTTTGCGACCGGACGCCAAGCCGATATTGGTGCGTTTGATTCGCCCAAGTTTGTGGGATTGCGTTTAGGTAAGGTGCATCAAGTTAGCAAAGAGTGGCTGGAAGTCGTAACTGCTGAGGCGATGGCCAATGGCGATGGTCTGAATTTCATGCGTAAGCGTGAGGTGGTGGGCTTGCAAGCCAATACAGTGGAGCTGCGTGACAAAACTAAAGACGGTGAAACCATTTGGCGCATTGTACCGAACGATCTGAGCATGTTGGCGGGCTTAACAATAGGTACGGACGTGTCGCGTAATCGTGACCATGCTTGGGAATTAGCAGTTTTGAAAAAATCCGCTGAGCGTTTAATTCCAGTGTGGCTAAGTTTGCATGAAACACCCACAGGGTTGAGTTTAAGCATTACTGATGCGGACATGATTAGTGCGACAGTGCAGCTTGATCTGACCTTAGAGCCAGCACGTCAAGCTGATAAAGCATGGGCGAGTTTGCGTGAAAATCTTGGCAAGTTAGGCAATACGATTTTCGTTGTGCAAGATATTCAACTCAATTTGAGCCAGCCGTGGTTTGTGCCAGTCTCAAGCTTAAATCAATTACGCCGTGATGCGGTGGCTGCTTTAGAGCAAGCGCGCTTAGCGGCTTGGCAACGTCCGACACGAAAAGCGCCGTTAGAGCCTGCGCCGATTTATCCTGAAACTAGCTTGTCGTATTTGGCGAATGTCTATAACTCACTGGCTTGGCAGTTCTATCGTAAGCATGGCGTGGAAGTAATTGAACCAGCATATGAAGCACACGAAGAGGAGGGCGAGGTAAGTTTAATGATCACCAAGCATTGCCTGCGCTTCTCTTATAATCTCTGCCCGAAACAAGCTAAAGGTGTGCAAGGGGTGATGGGGCAGGTGCGCGCTGATCCTTTAATCCTCAAAAATGGCGATGAAACTTATACCCTGAAATTCGAATGCCGCCCTTGTGAAATGCACGTAATGGGTAAGATGAAAAAACATATCTTGAAACAACCACCGCCGAGTGTCGTGCCTACCGCACTGCCGTTAACCTTTTACAAACAGCGTCCTGTCTAATAACGAGTGTCCTATGCAAGCTTATTTATCTCTATTAGCTATTACTGGCTCACTGGCTGTTGGCGCAATGAGTCCGGGACCAAGTTTCGTCGTAGTGGCTCGTAATTCTATCGCTTTATCCCGCCAACATGGTTATGCCACTGCTTTAGGGATGGGCACGGGCGCTGGTACTTTTGCTTTGATTGCTTTGCTTGGCTTGCACGCCGTCTTAAGTGCTGTGCCATTGGCTTTTTGGGCGTTCAAAATCGCGGGTGGGTTGTATTTATTATATCTGGCTTATCAAATTTTAAGCCATGCCCGTGAGCCGCTTCCGGAAGTTAAGGGCAGTGCCAGTCTGATGAGCCTAAAGCGTGCATATTTTTATGGTTTATTGACACAACTCAGTAATCCTAAGACCGCAATTGTATTTGCCAGCGTATTCTCAGCGCTTTTACCGCCAGTGATTCCGCTGTATTTCTATATTGCCTTACCGGTACTGGCTGCTTTGGTCGATGGTTGTTGGTATCTCCTAGTCGCTTATCTACTTTCGGCTGAAACCCCTCGGAAAACCTATCTCACTTATAAAGCATGGATTGATGGTCTGGCAGGTACGGTAATGGGATTGTTAGGGATTCGTTTGCTGCTGAGTAAGTTGCCAGCTTGAGTCTAGTTTTTGAAACTAAAATTTTTCCACTTGTTTATTGCGACGTTTGGAATATGTGCTAGCAAAAACCAAGGATGCGGTATTAGCAAAGGCAGAGGAATTAAAAAATTCACCTTTATCTAAAGAAGCAAAAAAAGTTCCTACGCAAAGCCACTCAGGGTTTAGCCTTTTACAATACCTCGCGCCTACATCGGGCTAATGGTGGATTCTCTCTTTTAGCGTATGAGGCTCAGTTCTACAAAAAGTTCGCTTAGGCTCTCCAAATTTAATTGAGCATTACAAGTGGCTGCGATCACGGCAGCGGTAGAGACCGCTTCTTGCCTTGCCATGGCAGTAAGACGGTCAGCTTATCGGAACGCTTGCCATCAGAACCTCACAGGACAAAATCTGCATCTTGCTGCAAGGCGGACTTCAACTTCTCTAAAGCACGACCGTTGGATTTAGTCTGGCTAATAAAAATATAATCTTGCGAAAATTTTATTATAAGGGAGATTTTATTTTTATATCTATAACCTATTTGTTCGATTCTAATTATTTGTGATGTAGTAGTTGACTTATTGGGTTTCGTGATGTGCTTTGCATTGAGTAAATTATTATGAATGCTTTTTTTGAAATTTCTTGACAATTTTTTAATCATTAACTATTAATAATAATGAGTTTTAAAGATAGAAATCATCTAAATTGAAAACTCTAAATTTTGTCAATTAAATCAAAGAGATCTATTTTATGATTAGTAAGTTGCGTAAGAAATATATGCTTTTATGTGGTGTCCTTTTAGCTGGCATGGCAGGAGCATCTAACAGTGCAATGACAATAACACTTGATGATGCTATCTCAGTTGTTGAAACTCAAAATTTAGCTAAAAATAATTATCCTATTAAGACAAGTAAACAAGAGTGGTCTCAGCTAAAAGATCATCAAGCTATGATTGATAAAGCTCAGATTGCTAAAGAGAATTTAGGTAAATTAACTACTAAAGAACTCATTGAGCTTAGCCTTGATTATCCTCTTTTTGATGATGTATTAGCGCATAATTCTATCCAATCTGGCTTTGAGCAGGTTGTTCGTAACTTTAATGGTCTTCAAGATCTATTAAGTAGAGATGATGCTGCACAGGAGTTAGTCAAGAAGTATAAAAAGCTAGAGGTTAATCTGAAAAGAGTAAATCTAAGTGCGGAGGATCAAGTTAATGTTAGCTCGAAAATTCGCAGACTTGAATGGATTTTGGCTCAAGATGCTATTGTTGATAGACTATCTCTTAATGAACAGAAGTTGTTATCTAAATTAGCTTTAAGAAATATAAAGAATAAACAACTAGATAAGGAGCTTTATGGCTCGTTAGGCTATGAGTCTAGTGCGCTTGTATTAGGAAAGTCTCTCATGAGAACTAATAAGGATGCTCTAAGTAGCACTACTCAAGAGTTGTTAGTGAGTGGGAATGGTGCTGTAGCCGAAGTTATTCCTGAGATCATTACTGTGGGAGAAATGGCTAATAAATAAGCTTCGACTTTAATTATATACCTTAGGAAGATTTTATTATGATTCGTAATTTAGTAGCTTTATTTTTTATTGGAAGTATCGGAACGGCATATGCTGACTATAGTTGCAGTTTTTACACTCCGTATGGCACAAGTGTGACTGGAGTTTGTGCAACGTATGAACTGTCTTCTGCCGAAATTCTGTCAATGAATAATTATGTTGCCACTTATTATCCATTGGCGGTACGAGAAACCAATGCATCACGTAGGTATAATTGTCACTCTTATGCCTGGTATAGCCAATCGACAGCTAATACAGTGTGGTTGAATAGCCCTCAAGAAGATAAGTATTGGTTAGATGGTAGCTATAAATTAAAAGCTACTGGCTATAGTAATACTACACCGGCTGCTGCACCAATAGGTGCTAAAGTATCATATATCTATGATGATCATTCAGCTATAAAAGTAGGTGCTTCTGCGTTTAGATCTAAATGGGGACAGCTACCTAGAATGCTTCATTCACCTAATTATACGCCTTATACAAGCAACGGTTATCGCTATTACGCTCCTTAAAACGTAATTTGCTTTTTAGCCTACTATTAACTTAGTAGGCTTTTATGAATGTAAATTTATTATATGATTTTTTGATTTTTTTTATATTTTTCTAAAATTTAGAAGCAAACTAGCAAGAGAGGGATCAAGTGTGAAATTTCATGTTGTTGATATTTATAAAAATATGATTTATTTTAAAATTTAAGCGTTTTTTAGATTGAATTCCTTCTATCTTTTATTAAAAGCATTTCATCTAATAAAAGTATAAATTAGACTGAAGTGTATATATTCTTTAAGGGCATGATTAGCAAAATAATTTAAGTTTTTGGAGAAAACAACATGTCAATTTTTCATGCTAGATCATCTAATGCTGTTGATTTCCATAGAATGGCTAGCTCTAATTACGAGACTGCGTTTGGTCGTCCGATGCCTGGCTCAGTTCCGCGTTGGGCTAGTTCTGATTACGAGACTGCGTTTGGTCGTCCGGTGCCTAGCCCAGTTCCGCGTTG
>NZ_AQVE01000005.1 GCF_000371925.1 Thiolinea disciformis DSM 14473
TAGACCTCTTTCATAAATCAGTGATTGATCAGTTCACGGTTATAAAGGCCAGCGATTACATTAAAGCGTAAGAGGAGTCGTTTGCGTCGATTGCGGTAACGCGTACTAAGTATTTTAAAGACTTTCAAAGCGGCAAACGCATGCTCAATGGGCATCCGACGGCGATTAATCTCGTGATTGAGCGTCTTTTGCTCGGGTGCTAACGGGCGCCCTTTAGACTTTTTGATAGGGGTTAACGCCTTAAAGTGGAGTGGACAAATACCCTCATAGCCCTTATCCATCACGAAATAAGGACGATAACGCCACGTCTTGACGGTGCGTTTAAAGAGGGTAAAGTCGTGAATCGACCCTTCAGCCCCTTGAGTATTCAAAAGGTATCCCGTGCTCACGTCTAACGCCACTTGGACTTTAAAGGTATGGCACTTTTGTTTACCACTATACCAACGCTGCTGTTTTTTTAGGACGTTCGATCAGTATCTCCGTCGCATCAACCAGTGTGACGACCGGCCTCTCTAAGCCCATCCCTGAAGGGGTCTTAGGCAGCGACAATAGGCCACTGGACATCAGCCGATCTTCGACTCGACGCACTACCCGCCACGCACTGGCCTCGCTAATGCCGTACTGGGTTCCCAGCGTCAATAAGGACGGATAGTCTCGCCAATAGGTCAAACCTAAGGTTAACTGTGATTCAGCACTCAGCTTGCAGGGACGGCCTCGACCACCCTTAAAGGTCTGTAGGTGTGACAATAACTCCATAAAGGTTGAGCGACTAACGCCTAGTACCCGTTTGAACTGAGCGTTGGTTAAGGTATGAAAGGTTGGTGTGTTCATACCCTTCAGGTTAAACGCTAATGACCCCTAATCACCTCTCTACTAGGATCAACGGGGCAACATTTTTGATTTATGAAAGAGGTCTATTGTTTGTAAATTCGTATCTTGCTTATAAATACCTCAATCTAGGGGATTTTATTCTTTTCCTATGAGTCAGGAAGTAACTAATCATGCTTTTAAAAATCAACTCCTTTGTCAACAAAGGGGCCTAGATAACAACTTTCGCACGAGACTTATTTTTTAGGCGATTTGTCATACAATTGATTCACGTTAAGAGCGTCGTGCCGTTTTTTTGCATAGGAAAAAATAGTTTCCCGCCCATCATTAGGTTGATAACCAATGTCACCAACTTGTTTCGCAGAATCGCCTTTTTCATCGTGCCAATCGGTCAACATCGTCTCTTTATTATAGGTACCCCACAGTATTTTCCTGCCATGGCTTGATATGATGGAGCGTTCCAAACTTCCTTCCGCATCATAGAAATAGTCAATGCGATCTAACTCCTGCCCCCTTTCATCTTTCTCTAGTCGAGATACATAATTAAACGAATTATCTACATAGATATATTCAAGCGTACCAATAACCTGATGAAATTTATCTAAATAAACGCTAGAAAGATGACGGCCAAGCTCATCAATTTCAAACGTTTCATCGAGAAATACCGTTCTGTCTGAGTTTAACCAGATAGTTCTTAAAGATCCCCAATTTTCATCAGGATTATCTTTTTCTTGATCTAAAAATCTTTTTCGGATTGAAATACAATCAATGACGCGCTCCATATTTTCTTCATCACGAAAAATAGTTACTACTTCTATCATACTTAGATCTCCATATTTCTTATGAGGGCCTGATAATTTTGCGGGTCGCGGTAGCAGTAAATGATTACCAATTATAAAAGGCATATCTAGAATCTAAAGTATTTTCTTTAGGCAGCTATCGCCCCACAAACGCTAAGCTAGTTATAAATAAAACTAAAGGCAAAGCTTACCAACCACCACGCGCTAGCCATAACTCGACTTGCGGCAAACGATCATTGCCCCAAAACTGTTCACCATCCACGATTACAAACGGTGAACCAAATACACCTTTGTCTAGCGAAGCTTGCACCGCCTTTTTGAAACGCGTCTTCACTGCATCCATCTGAATAGCGGCTTCCAAAGCTAACGCATCAATACCTAAGCCTTCAGCGATATCTTTAAGCGTAGCTAGCTGCAATAAATCACGCCCTTCCGCGAAAGCCGCCTTATAAGCCGCTTTGGCAAAAGCTTTTGCCAAGTCTGGATTCTGATCGTGCAACCAATAAAAGGTACGCCCTGCAGCTAAAGTTGCTGCGGGAAAGGTGGCCGGTGGCATATAGGGAACACCTTCCAAACGTGCTGTGCGCGCAAAATCATTCACTGAATAAGCGCCCAACAAGGGAATTTCAATGAGTGGTTTGGAACCCACCGCTTGAAATGCTGGACCTAATAAAATCGCATGCCAATTCACGCTACGCCCGTAACGTTCTGCAATAGCATCGATCTTATAATGGGCTAAATAGCCATAAGGTGAGTAGAAATCAAAATAAAAATCAATCGCTTGAGACATAAGAGCATCTCCTCAGTTTATGATTGAAGCATAAACCCATTAGCGCTTTATACGCTACTCACCACGCAAATGACGCAGTTTCTCACGAATTTTCAGCTCTAAACCGCGTTCTACCGGCTCATAATAGCGGCGGCCTTGGAGTAACTCTGGTAAGTAGGCTTCGCCGGTTGCGTAAGCATTCGGCTCGTCATGCGCATAGCGATACGCTTTGCCATAATCGAGCTTTTTCATGAAGGTAGTAGGTGCATTGCGCAAATGCAAGGGTACTTCGAGCGAGCCAGAAGCCTGTGCATCTTTCAAAGCGGATTTATAGGCCACGTAAGCCGCATTACTTTTGGGGGCGCACGCTAAATACAATACCGCTTGTGCCAACGCCAATTCACCTTCAGGGCTACCCAAGCGCTCATAACTATCCCAAGCATTTAAGCATAACGCTAAAGCCCGAGGATCAGCAGTACCAATATCCTCAGTTGCCATGCGCACCAAGCGCCGCGCCACATATAAAGGATCGCAGCCAGCATCAATCATGCGACAAAACCAATACAAGGCCGCATCCGGATCGGTACCGCGTACCGATTTATGCAAAGCAGAAATTTGCTCATAAAACAAATCGCCACCCTTATCAAAACGGCGTGGTGCAACTTGTACGACTTCTTGGAGAGTAAGTTCAGTAATTGCCAAACCCGTTGGCGTTTCATCGGCTAAATCCGCTGCCATTTCTAGCCAATTCAAGGCGCGGCGTGCATCGCCATCGGCTAATTGCGCCAACTGCTGCAACGCTTCCGCACTAATATCCAACGAACGCGCACCCAAGCCTTGTACTGGATCGTTGATGGCTAAATGTAATAAGGGGATTAAATCATCATGGCTTAGGCTACGCAGCACATAAGTACGCACCCGTGAAAGCAGCGCATTATTTAATTCAAAGGAAGGATTTTCGGTGGTTGCACCGATGAAAATTAAAGTACCTGCTTCAATATGCGGCAAAAAAGCATCTTGTTGCGCTTTATTGAAACGGTGAACTTCATCGACAAATAAAATAGTCGCGCGATTAAATTGCTGGCGATTATTGTCGGCCTGTTCTACTGCGGCACGAATATCTTTGACACCAGCCAACACCGCAGAGAGTGCTAAAAACTCAGCTTGCCAGTAGTTAGCAATCATACGCGCTAGAGTAGTTTTTCCCGTCCCGGGCGGCCCCCATAATAACATGGAATGGGGGTGACCTTGTTCAAGCGCACGGCGTAATGGTTTGCCTGTACCCAATAAATGCGTTTGCCCCACATAAGTTTCAAGACTTTGTGGGCGCATCCGCTCTGCGAGTGGAACTAAGGGTATCAAGGTAAACGCTTAAGATGGATTACCAATCACATCAACCCCTTGAGGTGGGGTAAAGGTAAAGCGATCGGCGGCAATCGGTGAGTCAAACTTCATATTTTGGAAATGGATATAAGTTTGTTGCCCGAATTTGTCAGACAAAACCATTTCTTGCAAGCCATTCGCGCCTAAACCTAAGTCCATGGTCGTAAAATCGGTATCCTTTTTCTTCGGCACCAAACGGAACCAAGCTAATTGGCTTTCTTGAGACTCCATTTCTTGTATGGCAAATTGGGATTCAACCGGTTGTTTATTCAACAATAAACTAACAGGAGCCGAAGACAAACCTTGTTTCATAGGCTTGACCGTGACTTGATCTAACTCACTATCATAAACCCAGACATTTTTGCCATCTGACACGATTTCATGAGAGTCCGGTGCAGCATATTTCCAACGGAATTTACCGGGGCGAGACAAATCCACCGTCCCGCGTGACTTTTGCTTTAAAGCTTCTTTATCATCAAATACTTCCTGCACAAAAGAAGCTTGCATGGTATTAACTGTCGTAAAGAATTTATTCAGGCGTGCACGGCCTTCATCTTCGGCGTGAGCCAAACTCATCATGCTCACAGCCATCACAGTCACCACATTTAATAATAATTTTTTCATACCGCGTTTTATATCCAAAAATTAACTAATGATTAATGTTCAACAGGCGGTGGCGCTAACACTTCGCGCGTTCCTTTCACCGTCGGCGCACTCACAACACCGGCCATTTCCATAGCCTCAATCATACGTGCTGCACGGTTATAGCCTACTTTTAAGCGCCGCTGTAAATACGAAATGGTCGCTGTGCGCGATTCGGTGACGATACGCACACTTTCGTCATACAAAGGATCGGCTTCTTCATCAGCTTGAGCGCCATCGATTGTCCCCGCATTTTCAAAACTTTCCACATCCGCTAGGACACCATCTATATAATCTGGTTCCTTTTGTTGCTTGAGATAATTGGCAACGTCTTCCACTTCTTGGTCGGTCACCAAAGCACCATGAATCCGTTGCGGCAAGGACAAACCCGGCGGCATATATAGCATATCGCCATAACCAAGCAATTGTTCCGCCCCCCCTTGATCTAAAATGGTACGAGAATCGATCTTGGTAGAGACTTGGAAAGCGATCCGTGTGGGAATATTGGCCTTAATCAAGCCGGTAATCACATCTACCGAAGGGCGCTGGGTGGCAAGAATTAAGTGAATGCCTGCGGCGCGTGCCTTCTGAGCCAAGCGTGCAATCAATTCTTCTACTTTTTTGCCGACCACCATCATCATATCGGCAAATTCATCGACCACAATGACAATGAAGGGCAAAGTCGTTAGCGCTTGAGGACTCAAATCCAAACCTTTAGACGGATCAAATAAGGGATCTAAAATCGGATTTCCTTGCGCCTCAGCCTCCAGAACCTTCTGATTATAGCCGCTAATATTCCGCACCTTGAGCTTAGACATTAATAAATAGCGGCGCTCCATTTCGGCTACACACCAACGCAAAGCATTGGCAGCATCCTTCATATCCGTCACCACCGGCGCTAATAAATGCGGAATATGCTCGTAACTACTTAATTCGAGCATTTTCGGATCAATCATAATCAAGCGCACTTCTTCGGGCGTCGCCTTATACAATAAACTCAGTAGCATCGCATTCACGGCTACCGACTTACCGGAGCCTGTGGTACCTGCCACTAATAAGTGCGGCATACGCGCCAAATCAGCAACCACTGGCGCACCACCTATATCTTTTCCCAAGGCCAAGGTTAGGGGTGAGGCGGAGTTTTTATAAACCGCCGACTCAATCATCTCGCTAATTGTTACAACATCACGCTTTTCATTGGGTACTTCAATACCAATGGTAGGACGCCCTGGAATAACCTCGACTACACGTACACTTGAGACACACATATTGCGTGCCAAGTCATTGGCCAAACCTGAAACCTTGCTAGCCTTTGTGCCATCCGGTAATTGCAATTCAAAACGTGTAATAACCGGACCGGGATCGCGTGCCACTACTTGCACGTCTTTCACGCCATAATGTCCCAAAGACTCAACAATTTTGGTGGCCAGTGAATCTAACGCTTCTTTGGACTGTGTAGCACGCTCACGCGGCGGTGGATTCAAAATCGAAACCCGTGGCAAGCTAATCATGCCATCTTTACGTTTTGGCGCACGAATCGGGCGTCTTTCTGCAGGCGCTTCAGTTTTTTCCACCACCCGCTCAACGTCGTTAGCCGTCTCAGCGCTGGTCTCAATTACAGGGGCTGGCAGACTATTAGCGGCAGTGGTAGTAGCTTGACTTAACTCAGCCGCTGATAAACGCGCCTCATCATGCTCAGGGTTTTTACTAGCAAATAAAGGATCGCGTGTCCCATAAACATCCTGCTCTAAGGGATTACCGCGTGCAAAAGGCCGCGCATCCTTAATGCTAGAAACACGATTCAATAACTCACTCATCTTTCCAGCCGATTCACGCGTCGATTTAAGCACTTCCTTACTGGCGGCTAATACAGCCCCTGAACTATTGGCGACCGTAGGCCCATGTTTTTCACGTACCGACTCAGCCTTTTCAAATAAACGCACAACGGTATCACCGATTTTATCCATCAATTCCAGCCAAGAAATCTCGGTAACCACCGTAATCCCGCCTAAAAATAAACTTAATAAAATCAATAAAGTACCAAAAAACCCAAAGGCTGTCCGCTGTAAACCACCACCCACAAAAGCACCCAAAATACCCCCACCAATCCCTTCGGGATAAGGCACAAATAGCAAATGCGCCAAGCCGCTACCCGCTACTAGGGTAAAAATCACGCCAATAATCAATAGGACATTTTGCAAGTCATTACTGGGAATAGCGCCAGGTGGTTTAGTAGCAGGTCGCGCTTGAAAAGCTGTTAGCCCCATGGCAACTAAAATAATAGGCACAGCAAAGGCCACATACCCAACAAGGCCATATAAAAGATCCGCAAAAAACGCGCCTAAGCAGCCAATTTTATTGACACAGCCACCACTTAAATTAGTGGCATTGCGATAAAATACCCCTGGATCACTCCGATCATGGGATAACAAAGCTACAATCATCAAGATTGCAATGCCAACCGCTAAAATCATCGTTGCCTGCTGCAAACTGGTGCGCTGACGCGGATTGAGATTTAATTTTAATTGTTGATTCTTAGCCAAGACTTTACCATCCTGTTTTGCCACTTCCTTTAACCCCATTCGTCTTGCTTACTGCTTAATGATATAACACCACATCAAACTTGAAATTTAGCCAGTAGATTATTACTTTAAACTCGCTTGGCTAGGTGTCTCAGTGACCTTAGTCGATTTTCCGGCCTAATTGATGATCACTAGGTCGACTAACAGGAGATTATACATGAACACCCAACATTGCCGACTATTGATACTGGGCTCTGGTCCGGCTGGTTACACCGCCGCCGTTTATGCGGCACGTGCCAACTTAAACCCCGTTATCATTGCGGGCTTGGAGCCCGGCGGCCAATTAACCACTACCACCGAAGTCGATAACTGGCCCGGTGACGCCGAGGGTGTTCAGGGCCCTGAATTAATGGAGCGCATGAAAAAACATGCCGAACGCTTTAATACCACCATCATTTCTGACCGCATTACCAGTGTTGATTTCAGCCAACGCCCCTTTAGCTTGACCGGCGATAGCGGTCACTATACCTGTGATGCACTTATTATTGCCACTGGTGCCTCCGCCATGTACTTAGGCATCGCTTCTGAGCAAGCGTTCAAAGGCAAAGGCGTTTCCGCCTGTGCGACTTGCGATGGTTTTTTCTATCGCAAACAACGTGTCGCGGTAATTGGTGGCGGCAATACGGCTGTTGAAGAAGCCTTGTATTTATCTAATATCGCTTCAGAAGTGATTTTAGTTCACCGTCGTGATACCTTGCGCTCCGAAAAAATTCTCCAAGACCAACTCTTCCAAAAAGCCGCACATGGTAATGTGAAAATTCATTGGAATCACGTGTTAGATGAGGTTTTAGGTGATAAAACGGGCGTCACGGGTATGCGCATTAAACATGTGCAGACGGGAGAAACGCAAACTATTGATTTAATGGGTGTGTTTATTGCGATTGGTCACAAGCCAAATACTGATATTTTTGCGGGCCAACTAGCGATGGAAAACGGCTATATTAAAGTCAATAGCGGCCTTCAAGGCAATGCTACGCAAACCAGTATACCTGGCATTTTTGCAGCCGGTGACGTGATGGATCATGTTTATCGCCAAGCCATTACGTCAGCAGGAACCGGTTGTATGGCAGCGTTGGATGCGGAAAAATACTTAGATGCCTTAGCAAAACCCAACTCATGAGCACTGTGTGTTAAGCCTCTATTTACTCGATACCAAACAACCTGATCAATCTTTTCCCTCCGTGGATATGGCGTGGGATGAGCCCAATGGCCTTTTAGCCGTTGGGGGTGACTTAAGTGTGACGCGTTTAGCCAATGCTTATCGCCATGGGATTTTTCCGTGGTTTGGGCCGCGCGAACCGATTTATTGGTGGAGTCCCAATCCACGTGCAGTCATTTATCCGCAGCAAGTACGCATTACCCGTAGCTTGCGTAAAGCACTGCGTAATCGTGGGTATCAAATTCGCTTCGATCAAAACTTCGCGCAAGTCGTCCGTGCTTGCGCTGCTCCACGTAGTTACACCAATGGCACTTGGATCACCACTGAAATGTTCAGGGCTTATTGTGCACTTCATGACACAGGGCTTGCCCATTCGGTAGAGGTTTATGATGCAAGCGGTACGATTTTGGTGGGCGGGCTCTATGGCGTCGCGACCGGAGGAGTGTTTTGCGGCGAATCCATGTTTAGCCTTGTGCCGGACGCTTCTAAAATAGCGCTGATTGCCCTCGCCTATTACTTGCACACATGGGGCTTTGCTTTAATTGACTGTCAAATCCCGAATCCGCATTTGATGAGTATGGGTGCCGTAGAAATCTCACGTAATGAATTCGTCAAGACCTTAGCTGCTCATCCCGACCAACCGCCTAAAGCGAATTGGCAAATAGATCCCAACGTCGATTTATCGCGCTGGGAACCTCAAACTGCACCCTTGGTTTAAGCTAAGTCGCCTACTAATGAACGACGCACAGGCTCTGCTACCGTGAGTTGTACCGTGTAATTGGGGTGACTAATGCCCATCATCAAGCTTGCACCTTGCTTTAGCGCCTCAATCATCGCCTTGGTTAATTCGAAGCGCAAAAAGTGTACTGCCGCAGTTTTTTCCTCAGTCTCGCGCGGCAAATCCTCATTCGCAATCGGATGCACTTTCTCAAAATCAGACACTTGTAACCATGTGGCGCGCTCGATACCGATCAACTGGGCAAGCTGAAATTTACGCTCCTCAGGATTAGGAAACTCCAACATAAAAGTCGCCTTCCAATTACTCCCATCTGGAATTAACGGATTATAAGCGTCTAATTCCGCTTGAATGCCTGCCACCTCAAATATCTTTTCGGCTCTAAGCATTTCTTGAATTTGGTATTGAATCGTGAGGCGGTCTTCAAAATACAAGGAAGCATGCTCGCCAAGGCGTACTTGCCGATTGGCTTTATGTGCAATCATTTTCGTGCGAAACGCCGCACGCTCCATTGCATATTGCTCCAAACTCATTAAATCAGCGCGGGTTAAAGCAGCCATTTCTCACTCCTTAACTGAGCCCGTAGGCCATACGCAACATGGTCATAGGATGCGTCGGGGCGGGCATCTCATCGCTTAAACCATTCTCAATTTGATGTCCCGCCATTGGGCAGTCACTCCCATAATAATTCGGCTTGGTTTGCTGAACTTTATTGAAAATGGGACGGCAAATTTTCATAGAAATATCGTGAAACTCAGATTTCACCGCATAAGTACCATCATGACCAGAGCAACGCTCTAACAATTCGACTTTAGTGTCAGGCACTAATTCCAAGACTTCGCGAGTCTTATAGCCAATATTCTGCACGCGCAAATGGCAAGAGGTGTGATAACTCACCTTACCCAAGGACTGTTTGAATTCAGTATTCAATTTGCCTTCTTTGTGGCGCAGCATTAAATATTCAAACGGATCGTAAATATGCGCTTTTACACGTTTTACGTCTTCATCATCGGGAAACATCAGCGGTAATTCTTGTTTAAACATCAGCACACAAGAAGGAACCGGCGTAATAATGTCCCAGCCTTGGTTAATCAAATTGAGCATAGCGGGAATATTGACTTGCTTGGCTTTTGCAACTGCCTCCAAATCGCCTAATTCTAATTTAGGCATACCACAGCATTGCTCTTGGTCGAGGGTCGTCACAGGAATGCCATTGTGCTCAAATACTTTGCACATATCCTCAACAATCTCTGGCTCATTACGATTGCCATAGCAAGTCACAAAAATCGCTACTTTGCCAGAAGTACGACCCGCGTGAACGGCTTGCGTTTGGGATAGCTTGGAGGTTTCGCGTACCCGCGCACGACCAGTATGGCTATGATACGCGGGCACAATCGCATCCGGATGCACTTCAAGTACTTTATTAAGAACTTTGCGGAAAGTCTTATTTTGATTCAAGGTATTCACTACACCTGAAACCACTGGAATCCCTGCTAAAGAGCCAACTAAATCCGTAGAAGTCAGTACCTTATCGCGAAATTTGACTTCACCTTTCTTATATTTCACCGCTTTCGCACGTAGCATTAAGTGAGGAAAATCGATATTCCATTCATGCGGCGGAATATAAGGGCATTTGGTCATATAACACAGGTCGCACAAATAACAATGATCGACAACCTGCCAATAATCGTCTTTCTTGACCCCATCAACTTCCATGGTTTCGGAATTATCAACGAGATCAAATAAGGTAGGAAAAGAATGACATAAGCTGACACAACGCCGACAGCCATGACACAAATCAAACACGCGCTCTAGTTCGTGCATGAGTTTGTTTTCATCGTAAAAATCAGGATTTTTCCAATCAAGCGCGTGACGCGTGGGTGCTTCCAAGCTGCCTTCGCGTTTTGGGGTCGCCATGCTGTACTCCTTTAGATAAGCCAGACCTTGCCTCCCCTGCCTAAACAGGGGAAGTGCAGTTTGTTGCCAGTGAAAGCCCTAAGGGCTAAGCGCGCTTAAGCGTCTAGATTATCGAGCGCTTTTTGGAAGCGATTCGCATGAGAACGTTCGGCTTTCGCTAACGTTTCAAACCAATCTGCAATTTCTTCAAACCCTTCCTCGCGTGCGATTTTCGCCATGCCGGGATACATATCAGAATATTCGTGAGTTTCACCGGCTACAGAAGAGCGCAGATTATCGCTAGTCGAGCCAATTGGCAGACCAGTTGCTGGATCGCCAGAGGCTTCTAAGTATTCTAAATGACCATGCGCATGACCGGTTTCACCCTCAGCCGTGGAGCGAAATACAGTAGCTACATCGTTATAACCTTCCACATCAGCTTTTTGTGCGAAGTACAAATAACGGCGATTAGCTTGTGACTCACCAGCAAAGGCTTCTTTTAAGCACGTTTCTGTCTTACTTCCCTTCAGTTCCATGATGGACTCCTCGGTTGTGGGTTGATTAAAACTTTCTCCTAGACCCGACTGTAAGGCAAAACAGCTCATGAAGCCAATCGAATACATTGAACGTATTAATCTATTTCGCCAAAAAGTCCGCCCATAAGCTAGCTTGCTTTTTACTTACGCGCGCTATACTAGCCGCTTTAACATGCCCGAACCCACGGACCTCATCATAACTATTCAGCAAAGTTTCTGCCTGTGCTTGATTAGCTAAGCTCAGATGCTGGGCAACGCGGCGAATTAATTGCAGATAGTCCTCCCGCAACGCCCGCTCTTGCTGACGTTCGGCGCTATACCCCAATATATCCAGCTTAGTGCCACGCCACTGTTTCAAACGTGCCAAATACGGAAAAATACGCAAAATCCAGCCATTAAAATTCCATTTACGGGGCGCATCCTCAGCATTTCTCGACAAAAAAGACGGCGCTAAATGTAATTGCAGTTGATAATCCTTGCCCGCTTCCCCCTCAAACTGCTTGGCTAATTGTGCTTTGAATTGCGGCGTGCTATACAAACGCGCTACTTCATACTCATCTTTATAAGCCATGAGATGCGCAAGCTGTTTGGCGGCAATGCGCGTTAAAGGGTACTGAGCTAAACCTAAACGAGCTTCGGCCTCGCGCAAGGGTTGTAAGGCTTGTAAATAACGCGCTGCATAAGCCTCATCTTGATACTCTGTGAGCCATTGCTTACGCACATTAAGCACACTGTCTAAATCATCCTGAATAACTGGTTCTGGCTGGTTTAATCCTGCCGGTAATTGGCCATGATGCGCTAAATAGCGCCCCCAATGGAAAGCGAGTTTATTTTTCTCCACTTGAACCGCATTTAATTCCACCGTTTGCATCAAGCTCTCTAAACGTAGTGGAATATAGCCTTTCTGCCAGGCGTAGCCCATCAGCAATAAATTAGCAAACACCGTATCGCCCAATAATTGCAGAGCAAGCTGATTAGCATCGAGGAATTGGCAAGTATCGCCCATGCTGGCGTTAATATCTTGGGCAATGGAAGTACTCGGAAATGCCCAAGTGCGCTGTTTGATGAAAGATGCCGTAGGCGTTTCACTGCTATTAATGACAGCATGTGTTAAACCATGGCGTGTTAAGTTAAGCGATTCTGTTGAGGCAGCCACAATTGCATCACATCCTAATAACAGTTTCGCTTCACCCGTGGCAATTTTACTGGCATTAAGCTGACTAGGTTGGGCGGCAATTTGCACATGCGATAAGACTGCCCCGCCTTTTTGTGCCAAACCGGCCATATCCAAGACACTAACACCCTTGCCCTCAAGATGTGCCGCCATCCCTAACACAGCGCCAATCGTCACAATACCTGTACCACCTACCCCTGTGATCAAAATACGGTAAGGCGTTGTTAAATCAGGTAAACTCGGTTCGGGCAACAAGGCTTCATTCAGCGTCTTTGATACGGCATCAGGTTTACGTAATTTTGCACCTTTGACCGTAACAAAGCTGGGGCAAAAGCCTTTCACGCAGGAAAAGTCTTGGTTACAACTGGATTGATTAATGCGACGTTTCGTACCTAAATTGGTTTCTAAGGGTTCGATGGATAAGCAATTAGAAACCTTGGAGCAGTCGCCACACGCTTCACAAACCTCAGGATTAATAATCACTCGTTCGTTTAGCTCAGCCAATAAACCCCGTTTACGGCGGCGGCGTTTTTCTGTTGCACACATTTGCTGATAAACCAGCACGGTAGTGCCGACAATGTCGCGCAATTCACGCTGTACTTTGTCCAAGTTATCGCGATGCACCACGTCAATACTCGCTGGAATGCGAATTTCGCCCGATTGATAGGCTTCAGGATGATCAGTCACTACCACTATTTTGCTCACGCCCTCAGCCAGCATTTGCGCGACTAAACCGCCAACCGTTAAAGTCCCGTCAACGGGTTGGCCTCCGGTCATAGCGACCGCATCATTAAAGAGGATTTTGTAAGTGATATTGGCCTTGGCCGCAATGGCAGCGCGAATCGCTAAAATACCCGAGTGAAAATACGTACCATCCCCTAAATTCACGAAAATATGCTTATCACTCGTGAAATTCGTCTGCCCGAGCCATGCAATACCTTCGCCACCCATATGACTAAACGTTGAAGTATTGCGATCCATCCAATGCGCCATGTAATGACAGCCGATCCCAGCCATAGCCCGCGAGCCATCCGGAACACGCGTCGAAGTATTATGCGGGCAGCCCGAACAGAACCAAGGTTGTCGCTCCGCGGTTACACGTGGACGTGCGGTTTCGCGTTCTTTTTGCTCAATTACCTGAATACGCTCAAGAATATGGCGCCGAATATCCTCAGGCAGTGGCATACTCAGCAAACGCTTGGCAATCGCCTTGGCAACAATCGCGGGCGAGAATTCAGCGGTAGGTGGCAAAAGCCAATCTTCATGCGGTACCGCCCATTCCCCACCGGCATTGTCTCGCGCATCAAACTTGCCATACACTTTGGGTCGAACATCATCGCGCCAGTTATATAATTCTTCTTTCAAGGCATACTCGAGAATCTGGCGTTTTTCCTCAATCACCAAAATTTCATCTAAGCCTAGGGCAAACTCACGTGCATCATGAGCGTTTAAAGGCCAGACACAAGCGACTTTCATTAAACGCAAACCAATTTGGCGGCAAGCTGCACGATCTAAACCTAAATCTTCCAAAGCTTGTCGTACATCCTGATAGGCTTTGCCAGCCGTCATAATCCCTAAGCGTGCCTGTGGAGCATCTAAGACGATCTGATTGAGCTGATTGGCACGCACATAAGCCACGGCGGCATACCATTTGTATTTCAACATACGCTCTTCTTGAGCCAACGGTGGGTCTGGCCAACGGATGTGTAAGCCATCAGCAGGTATATCGACATCGGTCGGTAAAATGATTTTGACCCGCTCAGGATCCAGTTCAATAGAAGCGGAGGTTTCAACGACTTGGGTCACACACTTTAAACCCGCCCAAAGCCCTGCAAAGCGACTCATCGCCCAACCGTGCAAGCCAAAGTCGAGAATTTCTTGCACATTAGAAGGGTATAAAACGGGCACACCCGCAGCGGCCATTAGATGCTCAGATTGATGTGCAATAGAAGAGGATTTGGCGGCATGATCGTCACCTACCACCATTAACACGCCACCATGTTGGGAAGTTCCCGCAAAATTGGCATGTTTAATCGCATCAGTAGAACGATCGGCTCCTGGCCCTTTGCCATACCACATCCCAAATACACCATCAAATTTGGCATTAGGATAAAGGTTGACTTGCTGAGTTCCCCACACAGCCGTCGCCGCAAGATCTTCATTGAGGCCAGCTTGGAACACAATGTCGTGCTCGGTGAGATGCTTTTGTGCTTGCCAAAATTGTTGATCTAAACCGGCTAAAGGCGAGCCGCGATAACCAGAAACAAAGCCTGCGGTATGCAAACCCGCACGCCGATCCATCAGCTTTTGTAACATGGGTAAGCGTACCAAGGCTTGTGCACCACTCAGGTAAGCACGGCCGTGTTGAAGGGTATAACGCTCATCTAACTTGAGTGCTGTCGGTAGTTTGGCAGTCATGATTATCCTCACCTCATTTTTTATGAGTAAAATAGTAAGGAATTCTGGCCTTATCGTAAAATGATATAAAATGACTCGAGGTATGCGAAAAATCGATGGCTAAAGATGTGAGTTTGCGCCAATTGCGTTATTTCATTGCAGCGGCTGAAACCAAACAATTATCCATGGCCGCCAAAAAGGTGCATGTAGCACAGTCCACGGTCACCAATGCGATTTTGCAACTGGAAAGCTCGATGAATGTGAAGTTATTCGAGCGTCATCCGCAAGGCGTCACGCTCACCGCGGAAGGCTATAACTTCTATCATCGGGCGCGCGAAATTTATGAACAGCTCAATAGTGCCTTAGAAGAACCGCATTTTCAGCGTTATCACTTAAAAGGTGCGATTCGTATGGGCGCTTCGTATACCTTGCTAGGTTATTTTTTGCCACCGCTGATGGCGCGTTTTCGCCAGCATTATCCAGACGTTGATTTGGATTTGCTTGATCTAGAACGTCCCATTATTGAAGAAGGCGTGCTTGTTGGGGATTTGGAATTGGGCTTAGTCTTGCTATCCAATTCCTTACAACGCCAAGCCTTTGATTATCATATTTTATTGCGCTCACGTCGCCAACTGTGGACTGCTGCCCATCATCCTTTGAGCGAACAAGCCTCTGCGTCGTTGCAAGACATTGCTGCCTACCCCTATATCCAACTCACCATTGATGAAGGCGAGCAAGCCACCCAGCGCTACTGGCAAGCCCAAGGCTTAACACCTAATATTGTCTTTCGCACCACCTCCATGGAAGGTTTACGCGGTTTGGTGGCGCATGGCTTTGGTGTCAGTATTTTAGCCGATATGGTTTACCGGCCTTGGTCTTTGGAAGGTAAGAAAATCGAAGCCATCCCTATACTAGATGTCATTCCACACCTAGAATGCGCCCTCATTTGGCGAAAGGGCGCAGTCTTATCAGAAGCGGCTCAGTCCTTCCAACAATTTCTGATTCATAGCTGTGGCAGCTAATAGAGCTGAGTACTCGGCGCGCTGCTTTCATACAAAATCGATTTTAGTGATAAACTGATTTTCTCTGTTAAGCGTTGGAATACATCCTTACTAGCCGAGAAATTTACCATATCTTCGGCGCCCACTACTTCGCGCGCCACATAGGAAGCACTGCCTAAACCATCGGCCAAACCTAGTTCCACGGCGGTCTCACCCGTCCAAAATAAGCCACTAAACATTTCTGGCGTTTCTTTCAGACGTTCACCACGCCCTTGTTTGACTACATTAATGAATTGCTGGTGAGTGATAGCCAGCATATTTTTTACATGATCAACTTGCTGCGCATTTTCCGGTAAAAAGGGATCTAACATACCTTTGTTCGTACCTGCGGTGTATAAACGGCGTTCAATACCCAATTTCTCCAGCGCAGCAACCGCCCCAAAACTATCCATGCGCACCCCAATCGAACCGACGATACTCGCTTTATCGACATAAATCTTGTCGGCGGCCACCGCAATATAATAGCCACCCGATGCACACATATCCGCCACGACTGCATATACAGGAATTTTGTCGTATTTCTTTTTCAGGCGCTGGATTTCGTCATTGATATAGCCCGATTGGACGGGACTGCCGCCCGGACTATTAATACGTAGCATGACTGCTTTGGTTTTGGGATCAGCAAAAGCTTTGCGCAAGCTTGGAATAACCAAATCAGCCCCTGCATCAGAATCGGGCATAATCGCCCCATCAATATCGACAACTGCGGTGATTTTATCGCCTTTTAGTGAACTGCCTGTCAGATCGCGCCATGAAGTGCTCACGACCAACAATAAACCGCCTAGCAAATACAGCATCAACATAAACTTGAAGAAAATCCCCCAACGCCGTGCACGACGCTGTTCTTTAAGCCCTTCCAGCGCAATGTCTTTCAAGGCTTGAATGGCATTATTATTATCATCGTTATTCATCAATCACTGTCCTGTTGCTCTAACCAAGCCGGTAAATCTTGCACACTGTTCAAACACGCACGTGGCTGACAAGCCAATAAACGCTCCACATCATGTGCTCCACAACTTACGCCGAGAGCATCCATCTGAATCGCGCGCGCCATCTCTAAATCGTAAGTGGTATCGCCGATCATTAAAGCCTCGGCTGGCTTGCGATCATACGCCTGCAAAATTTCCTGCAACATTAACGGATGCGGTTTTGACAAGGTTTCATCCGCAC
The DNA here is from genome assembly GCF_000371925.1 of Thiolinea disciformis DSM 14473. Lineage (GTDB taxonomy): Bacteria > Pseudomonadota > Gammaproteobacteria > Thiotrichales > Thiotrichaceae > Thiolinea > Thiolinea disciformis. The sequence continues at coordinate 17,134 of NZ_AQVE01000005.1, forward strand.
AACGTGTGACTGGAAACAACTGCTTTAAATCCATCTCCTGCAAGACTTTATTCAAACCAGCTCGCGATTTACCAGTAGCAATCGCTAATTCATAACCATTAGCCGCTAAATACTCCAAAGTAAGCCGCGCACCATCAAATAAAGGCAAAGGTTTATGATTGCGCAGCATAAATTCAGCCCGATACTCATCCGCGACACGCTGCTGTTGTTGCGTAGAAAGACTGGGATACAGGGTTTGCATGGCCTCCAGCAAACCGAGGCCAATAATATGGCGTATCGCTTCAGGTTTGGCTGGCTCAACACCTGCCGCTAAACTTGCACGCTCAATACAGTCGATAATATGGGCTTGCGAATCAATGAGCGTTCCATCCCAATCAAAAATCACGAGCGCATAAGGTTTAGTTTTCATGAGCCACGCCTCAGTTTAACCAAGGTTTTTAAAAAACTACTTAGATGCTCTGGCAAAGGCGCTTCGAGTTGATAATGCTGACCGCTTAATTCCAAAGTAAACTCCAGTTTCGCCGCATGTAGGAATAAGCGTTTTAAGCCTTGCTCGCTATAAACGCGGTTGAGTTTGAAATCACCATAGCGCGAATCCCCCAAAATCGGATAACCCAAATGTGCCAATTGCACCCGAATCTGGTGCATACGCCCCGTCAAGATCGTAACATCCATCAGACTCGCGCCTTGGTACAAGGTATGCGGACGGAAAATACTTTCTGAGGTTTTACCCTCCTCTGGATCAACCACCTGCATTTTCTGGCGATTATTGCCTTCGCGCTTCAAATCTAAGGTAATGTGTTGCTTGCCGCCCTGCCATTGCCCTGCCACTAACGCCAGATAATGCTTTTCCATCCCCCCATGACGCAGCTTATCATGTAAGGCATTTAAGACAGTGCGCGACTTTGCTAACACAATCACGCCGCTTGTGTCACGATCAAGGCGATGCACCAACTCGACAAAAGGTAAATTTGGGCGCAATTGCCGAAAGCCCTCAATTAAACCAATCGCCACACCACTCCCACTGTGCACGGGTAAACCAGCCGGTTTATTCAGCACAATAATATGATCATCTTCCAAGGTCACCGCATTGTCGAGCGCCTCCAATAAACCTTCTGACGCTTCACTCGCGGGTGGACGCTCCTCAATCTTTACGGGAGGAATACGAATCTCCTCCCCCAGTGACAATTTGTACTCTGGTTTTACGCGTTTCTTATCAACACGCACTTCGCCCTTACGCACAATCCGATAAATGACACTTTTGGGCACTTGGCGAAACTGTTTCATCAGGAAATTATCAATGCGCTGCCCTGCCTCATTTGGCGTCACAGTGTGGTACTTAACAGACATGAGTATTTAATGCCTTAACATATCGGTAAAACCGATCAATTGGATTGAATGCAATTAACCAAATTGATATATTTGTGGTGGGTTAATCGGCCTATATGAAGCCTATCTCAACCCCTGAAGCCATGAAATCTTGCGGATCGTTCAACAGCTAGCTGGTAGAGTGACTGCTATAAGACCCGCATGATAGGGCTCAAGACTAGATGATTCAAATAAATTCCTTTGGGAATTTATCGGTGAAGTTGCTTTTAAAGCTGCCAACTTTACCCTAACGGCGTGCTAAAAAGCCTTTTAGCGCATTTAGCATTCGATGTTTAATAGCAGACTACTGTTGTAACATCCTTGCCTGTTGTTAGAGAAGTAAAAAGAATTGCGCTTTGTAGTTACTGCGATTACTACCTAGCCCAGACTAACTGATCATTTCAGCCTGATTGTGCTCCGTTACGATACACTGAGCTAACAGCCTGACAGTAGGAACTTTTAAAATTCGCGGGAGCATCAATCTGAAGTTAAAAGACAAAGTAGGAGAAACTTAATGCACAAAGGCAAACTTTCCTGAATCATTTAATACTCTTACAAACCCATTTATTAGGGGCTGTAGCGTTTGTTGCGCTGCTTTGTATTTTCTATTAGTCCAAATGCCGAGTAACCACTTCTGACACACGCAATAACACAATAGTAGCTGCATCTCTGTTTTGGTGTAGTGAATGAAAAGAATACTAATTAATGCAACGCAGGCGGAAGAAATTCGCGTCGCGATGGTCGATGGCCAGCGTTTGTATGACCTCGATATCGAACATCCCTTTCGTGCGCAAAAAAAATCCAATATTTACAAAGGTGTAATTACACGCATCGAGCCTAGTCTCGAAGCTGCCTTCGTCAATTACGGCGCGCAACGTCACGGTTTTTTATCATTTCGTGAAATTACTCCTGAATGCTATCACCCTGACGCCAAGAAAAATGCTAATGGCCGTACCAATATCAAAGATATGATACGCGAAGGCCAAGAGATTATGGTGCAAGTGGATAAGGAGGAGCGTGGCAATAAAGGCGCTGCCTTAACGACCTATATCAGTCTTGCAGGACGTTATTTGGTGCTCATGCCCAATAATCCTAAAGCTGGTGGCGTATCGCGACGTATCGAAGGTGAAGATCGTCAGCAAATCAAACAAACCTTATCTGATTTAGAAATTCCTGAAGGTATGGGCGCGATTGTGCGCACTGCTGGCGTGGATCGCGAACTTGAAGAGCTAAGCTGGGATTTAGATTATTTAAAAACCTTGTGGAATGCGATTACGTCCGCCTGTGATGAGCACAAAGCACCCGTGCTACTTTATCAAGAAAGTAATGTCATTATTCGCGCTTTACGTGACTATTTCAGACGTGATATTGGCGAAATTATTATTGATAATCCGGCAGTGTATAACCAAGCGCGCGATTTTATGCAGTCGGTTATGCCGCAAAACTTGCGCAAATTAAAACTTTATCAAGACAACACGCCCCTCTTTAGCCGCTATCAAGTGGAATATCAAATTGAGACTGCCTTCCAGCGCACCGTCACTCTGCCTTCTGGCGGGGCCATTGTCATTGATCATACTGAAGCTTTGATTTCCATTGATATCAACTCAGCGCGTGCAACCAAAGGACATGATATTGAGGAAACGGCCTTCAATACTAATCTAGAAGCGGCGGATGAAATTGCACGTCAATTGCGTTTACGTGACTTAGGCGGCTTGGTGGTTATCGATTTTATCGATATGTTGCCCAATAAACATCAACGTGAAGTGGAAAAGCGCTTAAAAGAAGCCTTGAAAATTGACCGTGCACGTGTGCAAGTGGGGCGTATTTCACGTTTTGGTCTATTGGAAATGTCACGTCAACGCTTGCGACCGTCTTTGGGCGAATCAAGCCAGTTGGTTTGCCCGCGCTGTGAAGGTCAGGGTCATATTCGCAATACTGACTCACTAGCCCTGTCTATCCTACGTCTCATCGAAGAAGAGGCCATGAAGGAAATGACCGGTCGTGTGGTCACCAAAGTCCCTGTGCCGGTGGCAACTTATCTCTTGAATGAGAAACGTGATGCTTTAAGTGATATTCAAAAGCGTCGCAATATTCAATTGATTGTGATTCCAAACCCCCATATGGACACGCCACATTTTGAAATTGAGCGGGTGCGTAGTGATGAAATGGAGCAATTAGCACCGAGCTATAACCAACTGGATGAGATTGAACATGAGCACGAAAATGATGCTAAACCTGCCCAGACCCAAGCTGCTTTACAAGAAGCTGTCGTCGGGAATGTCGTGCCAACTCAGCCTGCACCTCAAATTGAGCGCCATTTTGCTCAACAGACTCACGAAGAAGGTGTTGAAGTTAATAGCCACCCCGGACTGTTGCGCCGTATATTAAATGGCTTATTTGGTCAGGCACGCCCTGAACCCCCGCGCCATGATTACGCACCAAGCCGCGAGCCAGCAGCTTATGAAGCACCAAAGCCTGAGCGTAACCATCAGCACACGCCAGAAGTAAAACATCAACCGACACGCCACGAGCGCAGTGAAAATAATCAGCGTTCAAACCAGTCGCACCAACAGCGTCGTCAAGCTCAAAACCAACAAACTAATGGAGCATCTGAGCAGGTAAAGACTAACGGTCAAGAGCGCCAAGCCCAGCAGCGCCAGCCTCAACAACAACGCGATTCCGTAAGGCCACCGCGTGAACGTGAGCATGAGCCACGTAAACAACGCGTGCCACGCTATGAAGAACCGGTTGTTGAAGCAGACGAGTTAGACGAAGCAGATGAAGCAATTGGCAATCAGATGCCCGTTCAAGCAGAACGCGAACCTAAGCCTAATCGTGACAGACGCGAGCGTGATAATCGCCGTCAACGGGAGAACCGTAGCGATACACAAACGCCACGTCCTGAAAAGCATGAGCGCGCAGAACGTGCACCTCGCGCTCAACAGCCACGCCAAAATCGTCAGGACACTGTCATACCTGAGCCAGAGTTAGACACTATTGAGGAAGTGGTAACACAACAACCCACGCCACATCTTGTTAATGAAGAGCCAGGTTTAGAAGCAAGTGTTGAAGGCGTAGTCGCAGATAATCTTAGTCAAGATCAAGTACTGCGCAAGGAACGTGATGGTAAGCGTCCACGGAATCGTGGTCGTCGGGAACGCAATGGACACCATGCTAATGCAGAAATAGTGGAGAGCGAGAAGGCAAGCCTGCCTAGCCATAATACAGCTTATGAGCAGCGTCCACATGAACGTAAACCCCGTCAGCACCAAGCACGTCCTGATGGATTACCGACACCGGAAACCTTAGAACCCTTAGTCATTGATTTAATTCCACGCCGGGATCGCAATGAGCGTCGCCGCAATAAGCCTATCCATGAAAAAGTGGAACAACCGGCCACTAATCTAGTGATGACACAGTTGTCCACCGTTTTTCAAGGTGAGGAAATAGATCAGCCAGCAGTATTCCGTGCTGTATCTGTTGAAGTAAAAAGCGCCGATACTGCGCCAATCGCGACTAACACACCTGAACCCACTGCAAGTGTGATAATGCCAGAATCTGAAACGGTTAAAACAGTTGAAGCAACTGTTCCGGAATCGCAACCAATGGTGCCAGAAATCCCATTAAACACTTCAGAAACGCCCGTTCAAGCCAGCATCGCAACGGAGACTCAGCTTATGGTGGAGCCTATTCAGCTTCCTACTCAGCCTGCTCCTATGCCCACAGAGACAGTACCGTTTAGGGCTAATACAAACAATATTAGCCCTGAAACCAGTATCGAATTGCCCCAAGCAAGTCAAGCTGAGCCCATAGCAGCTGCCATAGTCGAAGCTAAGCCGGAAACAACACCAGCTATCAGCGCTGAAGCAGTGAGCACGCCCTCTAGTGATCCGATGGTTCTCACGGAGTCAAGCGTAACGCCTAATGAGGCAGTTCCCCCCAAAAAGCGCCCTATTTGGATGCACTCTGACTAAAACGATTGGGATAAAAAAAGGCTCTTTTGAAGAGCCTTTTTCATAGTAGGTGTTACAAACACGCAGGCTAAAGCTTACGAACGTAAACGATGCTGTTTTGCTAAATGTGCCAATAAACCTTCTGAAGCGTCCTCAACCATATCTAAGACACGTTGAAACCCTTGCGCACCGCCATAATACGGGTCAGGCACCTCGCGCTCTTGCCAACGCTGGGCAAAATCCATCATTAAATACACGCGTTGACGCTGTTCCGAATTTGCCGCCAAGGCTTGCAATGCTTGGAAATTCTGTCGATCCATCGCGAGAATATAGTTAAACTGTTCAAAATCGGCTGAGCGCACTTGTCGCGCACGCTGCTGAGAAAGATCGACACCACGCTCCAGTGCTGCTGCCTGTGAACGCTCATCGGGTGAGCTACCAATATGATAAGCATGGGTTCCCGCCGAATCAATTTGGATTTGCTCCAGCCAACCACGCTGCCTTACTAAGGCTTCAAACACCCCTTGTGCTGTAGGTGAGCGACAAATATTCCCCATACACACGAATAATACTGAAACTGCCGCCATGACTAACTCCTTATCTTATCCGCTAAACCCTTATGAAGAAGCTGCTAGCTCTCAGTAAAGCTTAACTTAATCGCGACTTCCGGACAGTTTTGTGAGAGCAAAATAAATTTATTTTAGAGATTAGTTCAGTTTGTGCATGAATAAAACCCAAACTGGCTTTATGATTAGCATGATCTTTATACAAATAAAACTAAGGGCTTGTTTATGAAACACACCAGCATTTGGGTTCTACTCATGATGTGGCTATCTGGCTGCACCATCGCTCCTCTACCCGTCAGCTCCGTCATTCCTCCTGGCCTACTGCCACAACCGCAGCCACGCCCTATGCCACAACCAACATCTTATGCCTTTATTGCACCGAATTATAGCTCACACCCCGTAGCAACAGCGCCCGCGATAATTCCTGCGCCTGCGTCAATCCCGATTGCGACACCGCCCGCGCTTGCACCAACGGTTAATGTAAGACGTCCTGCCTATCCGATTCCCAATTCACTACCAGCGGTAGCAAACCCCAAACAAGATTTAGCTTGGGTGGCTGAACGTGTCTTTATGAACGAGGCAAATGGTGATCCCAATAAGTTAATCACGTGGAGCAACAAAGATAATTATGCCACCTTAGGCTTTGGGCGCTTTGTTTGGTATCCGGCGGGACAAAATGGTGTCGCACCTGAAACCTTTCCTGCTTTCCTTGCTTTTGCTGAATCCAATCGCACCCCGATTCCTAGCTGGTTAGCTCAACGCCCCACACGCGGTGGCCCATGGCGCAATCAAGCCGCATTTGAGCGTGCCCAAAATGATCCCGAAATGACGGAATTACGCAATTTCTTGCGCAAAACTGCCTCCTTACAAGGTGCTTTCATGGTGGGGCGCTTGAAAAGCAATCTACCCAATATGGTAGGCCATTTGCCACCAGCTGAGCGTGAGCGTGTCCTGAAGAATTTCCAAGTGATGGAACAAAGCGCTGGTGGCTTGTATCCGATACTGGATTATGTTTACTTCAAAGGCGATGGCACTAACCCAAATGAACAATATCGCGGCAAAGGTTGGGGGCTATTACAAGTTTTACAAAATATGGAAAATGTACCGGCAGGGCCGGTGGCTTTAGCCGAGTTTATGCGAGCGGCTGATGACACTTTGATGCGCCGTATTGCCAATGCTCCGGTCGAGAATGGCGAAGCACGGTTATTAAGTTCATGGCAAAAGCGTATCCAAACCTACAAACCCTCTGCGATTGCACAAGCGCGTCGTTAAGAGGCTAAACTCCAAGCCTCAGGTGGCTCTGCCACTTCGAGGCTAGCGAGCATACGTTTGGCAACCTGCCCTACTTGCACAATGGCCGCTTGAATGGCTGGCTCGTGGCCATGTGAGACATTCATACGCAGACAATGTCGATATTTTCCCGAGGCCGAGAAAATTACCCCTGGTGCGATTTGAATCTTATGTAGCAATAATTGCTTCGCTAAGTCTAAAACATCACAAGCCTCTGGTAGCTCTATCCAGAGCATATAGCCGCCGAGTGGGAAACTAACACGCGTTCCTGCTGGGAAATGCTCACGAATTAAGGCAATCGCTGTGTCACGACCCGCCTGATATTGTTGGCGCATTTTACGCAAATGCCGATCATAAAAACCTTGCTTAATAAATTCAGCAATCGCTAACTGTGTCAAGGTCACGGCGGCTGCGGTACCCACATATTTTAAATGCGCTACCCGCTCCCGATAACGTCCCGGCACTAACCACCCTACCCGCAAACCCGAAGCCAAGGTTTTAGAAAAAGAGCTACACAAAATGACACGTCCCTCCGTGTCAAAAGAATGGACTGTGCGGGGACGCGGTTGGCGATAACCCAAGCTACCGTAAATATCATCCTCAATAATCGGCACATTATAACGCTGCGCCAATTTTAATAAGCGCTGCTTATTAGCATCCGGCATACAACTACCGAGCGGATTATGATACGTAGGAATCACCAAAATCGCCTTAATCGGCCACTGATCCAAGGCCAACTCCAAGGCATCCAAACTCAGGCCATGGGTTGCATCCATAGGAATTTCCAAGGCTTTTAAATCCCGCGCTTTAAGAATCTGCATTAAGCCATAAAATCCTGGTGATTCTACCGCAACCACATCCCCGGGTTCAGTCACTGCCTGAATGGCGATCGATAACGCCTCTTGGCAACCAGTGGTGGTAATAATTTCATCAGGATGAATCACCGAGCCACTATCAACACTTAAGCGCGCAATTTGCTCACGCAACTCAAGCGAACCGTGCAATGGCTCATAGCTCAAACAGCGCGCGCTATCACTACGGGTTAAATCGGCTAAGATACGCATTAAAGGTTTTAGGGTTGGCGTATCAATATCGCTCATCCCACGACTTAATTTAATAAAACCCTCGGTATCATCACAAAGCAACGCTAGCACCTCCTCCCATTGCGACACTTGCAACGGATATTGCGCGGTACGGCTCAAATGGGGAATAGGCACTGACACTTGACGTGCTTTCACATAAAAACCTGATTTAGGTCTGACTTCTACCCATTGGCGCTGTTCCAGTAGCAATAAGGCCTGCTGCGCAGTGGATATACTCACGCCATGTTCTTGGCTTAAAGCCCGAATCGAGGGCAAACGCGCACCCGCGACATAAAACCCCTGTTCAATCCTCGTTTGCAAGGTATCCGCTAACGTTTCATAAAGTGTCATGGTCATTACTCAATACAGAAATAATTCTCAGTACAGTTTTTCACAAATCAGCCCATCACAGTTAGCTTTTTCCGCGAACTGTCACTACTTTTTTTAATTTAGCTAAATCTGTAAAGAAATGCTGATTTTTTTTAAGCTAAAACCCTATCAACAACCTTATAGAGTAAAGACTTATGAAAACAGAAACCTGTCAGACCTTAGCACAGGATGATGATTTAGCGACCACGCCTGTGGTTCAAACCGTTCATACAGAATTACGCCTAGGACCTTGGAAAATCCTGATCAGTGTTTATGAAGCGATCGAGCAGCTCTTATGGCGTTATCGTCGCCAGCAGCAGCGTTTGCAATTGATGTCGTTAAACGATTCACAACTGAAGGACATAGGCATTAGCCGTGCAGATGCTGAACATGAAGGTAGCAAAAGCTTTTGGGAATAAGATTTAACGCTCAGTCAGAGGGGGCTTCGACTACTAAAGTCGCTAAATCTACATCTCGAACTTCCATTAAACTAGGCAAATCATCTAATGATTTTAATTGGAAATAATCCAAGAATTGGCGGGTCGTACCCAGCATTTCAGGGCGACCTGGCACTTCTTTATGGCCTAACACCCGAATCCACTCTCGCTCCAACAAAGTCTTAATCACAGCCCCATTCACAGCCACGCCACGTACCTCCTCAATCTCGGCACGGGTAATAGGCTGACGCCATGCAATTAAAGCTAAGATTTCTAATAAAGTACGCGAATATTTAGCGGGCTTTTCAATATGATGCTTTAGCACCCAAGTACTGTATTGCTCTCGCGTTTGTAAACGATAGCCACTAGCGGTTTCTTTCAACTCAAAACTACGTCCCACACAATTGTCTGCTAAAACCTTTAGCGCAGCGCGCAGTTGAGGCCGTGTTACAGCTTCCTCCGAGGAAAAGAAGCTTTCTAACTGCTCTAAGGACAAAGGCTTAGCAGCGGTCAATAAAATAGCCTCTAACACTAGAGCGAGACGATCCATACTTATGCAGCAACCGCTTGAGGCGAAGTGGGCAAACTAATCATCAGTGGCGCATAAGCTTCATCAGCTTGATGTACCTCAATCAACTGCGCTTTGAGTAATTCCAATATTGCCATTAAGCTCACGACCACACCACGTCGACCTTCTTCAGGAGCAAAGAAACTTGCAAAACTGAGGGCTGATTGTCCTTGCAATTGCGCTAAAACCCGACTCATGCGCTCACGCATCGATAAAGGTTCGCGCTTAATTTGATGGTGGGTTAGTAGATCCGCACGTTTCAATAATTGCTGGAAAGCCGCTAATAGTTCCGGTAGTTTCACTTCAGGCTGCGCACGCACAGGAGGCTCAAACTCCGCCGCTGTTTGTGCTGCCCAATGCTCACGCTCAAACCGTGGCAAATTATCTAAATCCAAGGCGGCTTGCCGCACTTGCTCATATTCCTGTAAGCGTCGCACTAGCTCAGCACGTGGATCCTCTTCCAAGCTTAGCATTTCACGGCGTGGCAATAATAAGCGGGATTTGATTTCTGCCAACAAAGCCGCCATGACTAAATAATCTGCCGCTAGCTCCAACTGAAACTCATGCATCAACTTCACATAACCCATATATTGCTCAGTAATTTTAGCAATCGGAATTTCGCAAATATCCAAATTCTGGTGGCGAATCAAATAGAGTAATAAATCCAAGGGCCCTTCAAACGTATCTAACAACACTGCTAAAGCATTCGGTGGGATATACAAATCTTCAGGTACACTAGTAATGGGCTTCCCATGCACCCTAGCAACTGGCAAAGCCAATTGCCTTGGATTAACTACGTTAGCCGTCATCTAATTATAAGTCTGAGCCAAATGCTTGAAATTCATATCATCCAGCATATTACGCAGGTTGGTTTTAGCAATAGGACGCACTTTGGCAGCACTTTCGGCTAATAACGCTTTCACACGCTCAACGGAGCAGTCGGGTGATTGGTAACGCTGTTGGATTGGCTCTACTAATTCTAAAATATTTTTTGCTAATTCTTTTTTCAAATCACCATAAAAGCGCTGCTCTGCACGCTCATAACGGCCTAAATAATCTTCATAAACCGCTTTGGGCGCGCACAATTCTAATAATTTGTAGATACCCTTCATCGATTCAGTCATAGGTTCGCCAGCCACAGGACCTAAATCAGTTTGAGCTGCCATTACTTTGCGTTTAATTTCTTTCGGTGCGTCATTCAGATAAATCACATTATCCGGCCCACCCACTGATTTACTCATTTTGCCCTCACCTTTCAAGCCGGGAACACGCACTGCTTCGACTAAATGGGAACGAGGCTCTGTAAACTTGTGTTTTTTACTAAAATGGTGATTATATTTTCGGGCGATTTCGCGAGCTATCTCCAAATGCTGTAATTGATCTTCGCCAACTGGAACAATATCAGCATTACAGAATAAAATATCAGAAGCCATTAATACGGGATAAGCTAGCAAACCCAAAGAAACCATTTTGCGCTTACCTTCCATATCCGCCACCTTATCTTTATAGGTCGTACAGCGGCGTAGCTCACCTTCAGGTGTAATCATACCCAACAATAGATTAAAGAAGGGAATTTCTAAAATATCACTTTGCCGATAAATTGTTGATTTATTGGAATCTAAGCCACAAGCTAAATACCAGCGCACCACTTCGACGGAGTTTTTGTCCACATCAATATGATCTTCCATCGCGGTGGTCAGCGCATGTAAATCGGCGACAAAATAAAAGCACTGATGCCCCTGCTCTTGTAATTTGACAAAATATTGAATAGCACCAAAATAATTGCCTAAGTGTATTTCGCCTGTAGGACGAATACCCGACAAAATAACTGGCGATTTATTATTTTCCATTGATTGATTTCCTATATTTGTCATAGCTTAAGTTAGAATTACTACAATATTGCTTGGCTAATTACACTTTAATGCACAAATAAACTTAATAGAATTTTGTAGAGTGCTCCCACTGCGCCACCGATAAATCCGTTCAACACATTCGTTACTAATAATAGTAACAAAATTATAAAGCCATACGGCTCTAATCGGTCTAATACTTCGGCCACCTGACGCGGCGCTATTCCTGCCAAGACCCGAGCCCCATCAAACGAAGGAATAGGGAGTAAATTCAGCACCAATAAAATTAAATTAAACAATACACCTATTTTTGCCATCGTGATGAAGCCTCGCGCCAAGCCTTCATTCGTAATCAGCTTAGCAAATAAGCCTAGTAAGATGGCCCACAAGACCGCCATGACTAAGTTTGATGCAGGCCCCGCCAGTCAGTGCAATAAGTGCCATGTCGCGGCGTGGATGCTTCAAAAAACGGGCATTAACAGGGATTGGCTTAGCCCAACCCAAGGCAAAAGGTTGCCCCATAGTTGCAAGCGAAAGTATTAGCATCCCAACAGGCAGTGCAATCGTGCCGACTGGGTCAATATGCTTAAAGGGATTTATGGTTAAACGGCCTAGCATTTTTGCTGTGCTGTCACCTAATTTATATGCGACCCAACCATGCGCGACCTCATGTAAGGTAATCGCTAATAAAACCGGTATCGCACCAGCCGCAAGGTAGAAAATAATACTATTGATATCCAAACCTTGCATTTAATGCTCCAACAACCAATCCGTTGCGCCTTTACCTTGGCGCAATACACTCGGGCGATCGCCTGTCAAATCCAATACAGTCGTTGGCTCATGCCCACAAAATCCGCCATCCATAATCAAATCAACCTCATGCTCTAGATACACCCGAATCTGATAAGGATCTGTCATCGGCAAATCCTCCCCAGGCAGAATCAAGGTGCTCGACATCAGTGGCTCACCTAATTCTGTTAGAAATGCTTGTGCCACAATATGATCTGGAATACGAATACCAATGGTTTTTCGTTTTGGATTTTGCAAACGGCGTGGTACTTCTTTTGTTGCCTTCAAAATAAAGGTATAAGGGCCAGGGGTTAATGACTTTAATAAGCGATAATTCATATTATCCACTTGCGCGTAATGGGCTATCTCTGAAAGATCGCGGCAAGCTAAGGTAAAATTATGCTTGTCATTCAGGCGGCGAATGCGGTAAATACGCTCCATTGCAGCTTTATCACCTAACAAACAGCCAATAGCATAACTGGAATCAGTCGGGTAAACTACGACGCTGCCATTTCGTACCATATCAACCGCTTGGCGCAGCAAACGCTTTTGTGGATTCTCGGGATGGACTTGAAAATACTGGCTCATGCAGGCTTATGATCGGTTAAAATGTACGATTTTACAGGGAAATATTTAAAAATACACGCCGCCGCTAAGCTAGCAAGCACAAGCAGCCATTTTGCCAACCCAACTGCACCGTTCATGGTTTGAAACGGTAGAGAAACCCTGAAGTTTATGAAGTTTTTAGTTGATTTCTTTCCGGTTGTTATATTTTTCTTAGCTTATAGCTTTTTTGGTCAAGTACCCCCAGGAATGATTGAATTTGTCAATCAACTCCCTTTTGTAGACCTGTCTCAGCAAAATCCCAAAGATGCCATTTTATTCGCCACTTTAGTGATTATTATTGCTACGCTAATCCAAAACTTAATTCATTATTTGCACTATAAGCGCTTCGAAAAGATGCACTTAATTTCACTGGCTGTCTTGATTGCTCTTGGTAGCCTTACGCTGATTTTGAAGAATCCAGACTTCATAAAATGGAAGGTCACGATTATCAATTGGGTCTTTGCGCTTGCTTTTTTGAGCAGTGCCTATATAGGTACACGCAAGACCTTAGTAGAACGCATGATGAGCCAAGCCTTGCAAGTGCCGGAAGCTATTTGGAAAAAAGTGAATCTATTTTGGGTGCTATTCTTTGCTTTCTTGGGCGCTATCAATTTGGTCGTTGCTTATAACTTTGAAGAGCAAATTTGGGTCAAGTTTAAGCTATTTGGTGTATTGGGTTTAACCTTCGTCTTTGTTATTTTTCAAGCACTGTATCTACAAAAGCACGCTATCGAACCACCACAAGAGTCTTAAACCATGTTATATGTGATCATTGGCGAGGATGCTGAACATAAACACGAAGCACGCCTGGCAGCACGACCAGAGCATGTGGCACGCTTAAATCTCTTACGTGATCAAGGGCGTCTTGTGATTGCAGGCCCTATGCCTGCTATTGAAAGTAATGATCCTGGCCCTGCTGGATTTACGGGCAGCGTCATTATCGCCGAATTTGATTCACTGCAAGCTGCGAAAGATTGGCTTGCAGCCGACCCCTACCAAGCTGCAGGGGTTTATAAAACTGTCACGATTAAACCATTCAAAAAAGTGTTACCGTAAGGAAATGATGAAAATGCGCATGACAACAACTACGTTCATTGCAACAAGCTTAATTGGGCTGATTTTAAGTTTAGGTACTGTACAAGCTGAAGATACCAAAGCTCAGCCAGCCGCTGCTGCAGCGGATGCCAAGCCAGCAGATGCTAAACCTGCTGAAGCTAAGCCAGAAGAAAAAGCAGCCGATGCCAAATCCGCAGATACTGCTGCAACTAAAACCAATAGCGAAGAAATTTTAGCTATTGTCAATGGTACAGAAATCAAACGTGGCACTATGGATGCTGTGCTAGAAATGGCGAAGCGTTCAGGGATGGATGGTCAAATTGATCCCAAAGCTTTATTAGACGATCTAATCATGACGGAATTAGCGCGCCAAGAAGCCCAAAAATCAGGCTTAGGTGAGCGCGATGATGTTAAAGAAAAAGTCAAAGGCTTTACTGACAAGCTCATTCTTAATACATGGATGCAAGAAAAAGCGTCTGGTTTAACGATTTCCGACGATGAAATTAAAGCAGCCTATGATAAGGCTGTTGCTTCCATGCCGAAATCTGAATACAAAGCCCGCCACATTTTGGTCAAAACCAAAGAAGAAGCACAAGCTGTTATCGATGAATTAGCAAAAGGAAAAAACTTTGCTGATTTAGCGAAAGAAAAATCTGGCGGCCCTTCTGGCCCTCAAGGTGGTGACTTAGGCTGGTTCAGTCCTGCTAGCATGGTAAAACCTTTCGCCGAAGCGGTAGAAGCCATGGAAGTGGGTACGACTAGCAAAACGCCCGTTGAAACACAATTCGGCTTCCATGTTATCAATCTGGAAGAAAAGCGTGATGTTAAACTACCCGAAATGGAAAGTTTAAAACCTCAACTGAAACAACAGTTAGAGCGCGAAAAAATGCTGGCTTATATGCAAGATTTACGCAAAGGCGCCGATGTAAAAGTCTTAATGCCTGAGCCAAAAGCTGAAGCTACCGCCAAACCAGCGGAAGAAGAAGCGGAAAAACCTGCGGAAAAACCGAAGCAATAAAGCCTAAATTTACACAGCTCCATGACCTGCCTTAAGCTTATGCTCAAGGTGGGTTTTATTTTTTAGAGGGAGTGCAAGATGAAACCAGAGTGGAAGCAATTTTTACTAACGAAAGGCGCCACCTTCGAAGGCACAGACGTGGTTCATTTTGGTAAACCTGAACTTGACACTCGTCTTAGGCCCCAAAGCGCTGTTTTATGCGACTTATCACAGCTTGGATTAATCAGTGTCGTGGGTGAAGATGCCAAAACCTTCTTACAAAGCCAACTGAGCAATGATATTCAACGGGTTTCGCCTCAGCGTGCTCAATTAAGTTCTTATAATTCCCCGAAAGGCCGCACCTATACTACTTTTCACATTTTTCAGCGCCAAGGCGTTTACTATCTTTCTTGCGCTAGTGATGTCTTGGAAACCGTTCTAAAACGCTTAAAAATTTACGTATTACGCTCAAAAGTCGTTTTAGAAAATGCAAGTGATCGTTTTGTTCGTTTTGGTTATGTTGGAGCCAACAGTGAAAAAGACTTAAAAGAGCTGTTAGGTACGGCCCCTGAAAAACCTTGGGATCTAGTTCAAACCGACACACTTACCATTATGCGTCAAGCGGCAGATGTGCCACGATTTGAGATTTATGCTGAATTAGATGAAGCACGCCATTTATGGGAACAATTACACGTTCATGCTACCCCTGTTAGCGGCCATACTTGGGACTATTTTGATATTGCTTCAGGTATTCCGCGCATTACTTTGCCCAGCATCGAATCTTGGGTGCCACAAATGATAAATTTACATTTGCTGGATGGAATCAGTTTTACGAAGGGCTGCTTTCCCGGTCAAGAAATTGTAGCTCGTCTCAAATACCTAGGCCAAAACAAGCGTCAAATGTATCGTTTTCTCCAATACTCAGGACAGTTACCCGCTATTGGTGCGGACATTCTAAATGCTAATGGCGAAGCAGTAGGCCAAGTGTTAAATGCAGCCTTGAATCCGGATGGCAATGTGGAGTTATTAGCCGTGGTGAAAATTGCGCTGGCGCATGAAAACTTAAGTCTAAATGGCCTGCCTTTAACACTCCAAGCCTTACCCTATGTTTTAGACGCTGAATAAAAAAAAGCGGCAAATTCGTCAATTCGCCGCTCTTTATTTAAAAAATGAACGCTAAAGCAAACGCATTACCATTTAGCAAAAGTGCCAAAAGGATTATTTTGAATGTTCACGAATACGTCATTGTAATCACGATCATTCGGTGCAGAACCTGTACGATCTTCAAAACCGATGGTGAAACCGCCATTCCCGTTATCCACTACACGTGCACCATTTGAATTACCTGGAATAAAGGTGTCTTGTGTATGGTTATATAAGCCAATATTATCAGGCGTTAAGGCTTGGAAAGGAGGGTTACGTGGATCTAATGGTTGCCATTGGCAAGAATTTTCATCGTAATATTTAACAGTGCTACGATCCCCGGTGTCAGGACGTACAAAAATATCAACTTGTGGTGGTGCAGCTTCTGGACGGCCATGATTGTGATGATGGAAAGGACGTGTATTGGCCGGGTTATAGTTAAACGAGTTAAAGATACGACCTTGGTGCACTTGTGTTTGTGCTAAATAATTCATGTGTGAGTGCGGACCATGACCAAATGGGCGCGCATTACCATTCCATGAAGAACCCCAACCGCCATTCGGAAAGTTATTGGCACCCCATACACCCGTCGACGTAGACTGTGCAAAAGCATTACCAATAAAAGGACGGTTATTAACGTTATAATTGAACATCACGAAGCTCTCATTAGTTGTGTTGTTAGAAAGTAGGAAAGCAGCTAGTGTTCTAAGATTAAATTAATTAATAAGGCACTGCGAAAATTTTATATAAACGGTAGATTTTTAAGAATAAGCGGTAGCCAAAAACAAACGCACCCTAAGGTGCGTTTGACGGAATTGACTCCTCCGTAATTTTACTTGATATGCGTTTTCATGCGATCAATAACCACTTGAGTAAACTCGTCAGTATTCAGTTTGCCCTTCAGGTCGCGTGTGCATTCACCATCTTGAATTGCACTTAATAAGCCTAAACGCAAGGCGTGGCCAAGATCATAGCGATCCACATGATCTAATAACATACCAAAGGCCAGTAAAACGGCTGCTGGGTTGGCAACATTCTTACCAGCGATATCTGGAGCTGTACCACCGGCTGGGTCGAACATCGCAATATCTACGGTGTGATCATCATTGAATGAGTAGTTACCACTCGCGCCAGTACCTAAACTGCCCACTAAGCCAGATGCCATATCAGATAAGAAGTCACCATATTCATTTAGCGTTACCACGACCTCATAGTCTTGGGGCTTCATGATGATTTTGGCAAGCAATGCGTCGAATAACTCCACATTATGCTCTACATCTGGGAATTCTTGATGTGCTTTGCGCACCACTTCTTCGAATAAACCGTCCGTTACCTTCTGGATCGTGTGCTTAGAAGACGAGGTGACGCGGTAGTTACGACCACCATAAGTAAGACCTTTTTTACGCGCTAAATCGAAAGCGAAATGCGCCGCTTGCATACAAGGACGAGTTTCAACCATACGCACAGAAATCGCGCTATCTAAACCGATACGTTGACCTGGGTCGTCATAAGTGCCGCCAGTCGCTACACGGATAATGTGCAGATTGACGTTTTCTTTGAAATTAGAATTAATGCCTTTAATCGAAATTGCAGGACGATAGATAACACTAAAGTTCAAACGGCGACGAATCAAAGCATTAGGGCTACGGGTACGGGTTTCAGTAGGGTATTTCAGCGCTAATTTGGTTTGGCGCATGGAAGCTTCTGCTTCATCAATAGAGGCTAAACCTTTTGCTTCGCGAGTCGCGACCGACCAGTCAACAGGAACAAAACTAATATTGGCAGGTAAGGCTTCAGCCACTTGGTGAACTGATTTCGCCAACTCCGGCCCAATCCCATCTCCGAGTAATTCGGTGATTACTATTTTACTCATATAAGAGCATCCTCCTTGGTTTTAAAGCAGCTTTTTTTAAGTGCACTAATCATACGACCCTTAACCGGTATTGTCGACAATAAACCCTATTTTATCCTAAAAAAAGTCCAAATTACCGACGTATTGTTGACAAAGAAAGTTTACAAAAAAACTAAGCAATGTTGCAGTGCACACTCAGCATCAAGTAAGATTTATGCCAAATTTTTCAACCAGCAAAGGCGCGCTATGCCCGAGACTCAAAGCAAAGTTGAACGCGAATTCCGACTTTCTCGCAATATCGCGCAAACCATACTAGAAGGCTTTAATCGCCATTTTAGTATTTTCCAACAAATCACCTCTGGCGCACGCCAACGCTTTGAGGAGGCGGACTGGCAAGGTGTGCAACGTGCTTCGCGCGAACGCATTGTGCTCTATGATCACCGTATAGAAGAGACGATTGCCTTAATTCGTGAGCTGTATCAAATCAAGACGCTTGATGAGGACTTATGGCGTAATATTCGTTTATGTTATATGCGCCTATTATCCTTTCATAAACAACCGGAATTAGCGGAAACCTTTTATAACTCGGTGTTTTGCCGCCAGTTCCAACGCCGCTATTACACGAATGACTTTATTTTCGTGCGCAATGCGATTGCCACCGATTATATTGAATCCAGTGAACCTGAACTGATTAGCTATCGTTGCTATTATCCAAGCCAAGATGGTTTAGTAGATTGCATACGCCGCATTATACAAGACAGTGGTTATCAAAAACCTTTTGAAAACCTGGAGCGTGACATTAGAAGTTTACTGAAAGCGTTAGTCAAACGCTTTCCGAAAGAAAAACGTAAAATCCATCTTAATTATCAATTACAAGTTGTTTGCCGCCCTTTCTTCCGCAATAAAGGCTCCTATATTGTCGGGCAATATATTAATGGACGTGACGAAGAAGGATTCGCTATTCCTATTTTGAATAATGAAAAAGGTGGCCTATATATTGATACTCTGCTTTTAGGGGAAAAAGAGTTATCAGTAGTGTTTAGCTATTCGCAAGCTTATTTCATGATTCAGCATCAAGTACCTTCCGCCATTGTTGGCTTCTTAAGCAAGATCATGCCCGAGCATCATCGCTCCGAACATTACTCCTCTATTGGTTTGCATAAGCAAGGTAAATCAGATTTTTATCGCCACTTCTTGCACCATTTACGCCACTCTAGCGATCACTTTATTACCGCGCCCGGGATTCGCGGTATGGTCATGATGGTATTTACCCTGCCTTCGTATCGCTATGTTTTTAAGATGATCAAGGATAAATTCGCACCGCAAAAAGAATTTACCCGTCAACAAGTTGCTGAAAAATACCAATTGGTAAAACGTCATGATCGTGTAGGCCGAATGGCGGATATGTTGGAATATTCGAATGTAGCCTTGCCCTTAGATCGCTTTAAGCCGGAATTATTGCAAGAACTACACGACACCTGTGCCAGCAGTATTACGATTGAAGGAAATTTGATTATTTTCCGCCATATGTATTTAGAGCGTCGTATGATACCCCTTAATATTTACATGGAAAGTGCAAATGATGAGCAACTGGAGCATGTTATTAAGGAGTATGGCAATGCGATTAAACAATTAGCTGGTGCAAATATATTCCCCGGCGACTTTTTGTATAAAAACTTCGGTGTAACACAATTGGGGCGCGTAGTTTTTTACGACTATGATGAAATTAATTACATGACTGAATGTAATTTCCGCAAAATTCCACCGCCACGTTTTCCTGAAGATTTGTTTGGTTCAGAGCCTTGGTACTCCGTTGAACCTTTTGATGTTTTTCCAGAGGAATTTGCCACCTTCCTTTTGACGAATCCCAAAGTGCGTAAGATTTTTATGAAATACCATAAAGATCTCTTGGATCCTGCTTATTGGCAAAAAAAGCAGGCTAATATCCGCAGCGGGATTTATGAAGATGTCTTCCCCTACTCAGAAAAAATACGTTTTAAACGATAAGGATGCCTAATGTGAAAAAATTATATAAGCGAGTCCTGTTTCTAAGTGCAGTACTTATCACGACTTTAGGCTTAAATGCTTGTGGTCAAACCCCTGATGCTAAAGCAGAAACACCTAAAACCGCTACTGTACAAACAGGCGGTGTGGTCAATGTTTCAAATGCGGAATTGCAGAGCTTATTAGATCAAGGCGTGCCTTTAGTGGATATTCGCTTGCCTGAAGAATGGTCAGAAACGGGTGTAGTGGCGAACAGCCATAAAATCACCTTGTTTGATGCTCGTGGCAATGTAAATCCTAACTTTTTAGCTGAAGTGCAAAAAATTGCACCCAAAGATAAGCCTGTTGCTCTGATTTGCCGTACTGGTAATCGTACCCGCGCTGGTGCACAAATGCTGGTACAAAGTGGCTATAAGCAGGTTTATAACGTCACTACTGGTATCAAAAGCTGGATAGGTGAAGGCCGTGCGGTAACACGCTAAAAGAAAAGGCACATACTATTTGGATGTGCCTTGGCTTATTAAATATTCCCACCATCGTTGGGCGGTTTCTTAGTACGTAAACCGCCTAGCATTTTTAACACAGCGGTAAGCAATGCGAGCGCACAACCTAATTTTTCGCTATTCGCACCCTCTTCCTGCCTTGAGCCGCCTGAATACGTACTTTGATTGAGCGGTGGAAAACTCGCTTTCAGCAGGGGGCATTGCACCCAAAACTCCGATACTTCCAAATAAGGTTCACGCAAACTAGTCGTCACCCCTATTGCACTTAAACAATCACGGCGCAATGCTGGTGTAATATCCTGATCACTTTGTACTTTAGCGGCTACTAATTGACGCTCTAAGGCTTGCAAACAACGCATTTCTTGGCTTGGATCATGACTTAAGTAGGATTCCAGCACCGGCAATTTACGCCGCAAATCGGCTAGGAAACCTTGTGCTAAGCCACTCACTGTATCTGTGGCAAGATCACTATAGCGTTTATCTTCGGGGCTTACGAAAAGATTCGAATCAGCAAACTCCAGAATACAGGGCGCTAACGGTAAATCGCTTAACGTTACTTTACCTTGCTCATTGGTCACACCCTCAAAAATGGCACTGGGCTCGAAATACAATTTAAAACGTGCATTAGCTACAGGCTTTTTAGTGTCAGTACAAAGCATTAAGGCCTGCCATTGAGCAATGCGCACTACTTCATTCACTTGCTCCGCAGGCAATAAAAAACTCAACATCGCTGCACGACGGGGATTCATCAAGGCAATATCAATTAAAGGCTCGACTTTACCGTGTAGAATCGCCAAACGCTTCATCGCGAAACTACGAATCGCGGTATATTCCAAATCTACCAAGCGAATAGGCTCAGCCGTGTGTGACTGCCACGCTTTTAAGGCTGGTATTAGAAAACGTTCACCAATCGTTTTTTGCTCACTACTAACAGGCCCTAGCGGATTATGGTCGTCACGTCCTTGCGCAAATTCTTGGGTACGCAATTTCAGCCAAGCATCCAGTTGTTGCGCGCCAAAAGGATCTTTCTGACGAAATTGCCCCAAGGTTAGACTGGAATAGTCCGCTAAATACGCGTGGTAATGGAAATCACTTAAGCCCACACTCATTTTCAATAGATTGTCTGGAATCAGATGACGCTCATCATCAATCGCTAATGGTTCAGTTTGCCCATTAGCACGCACCCGCTGATTAATCGCGTTAGTTTGTACAGGCTCATAAGCTAAATGTGATTCACCTTCTTCTGGTGCAAACCCCAAAATACAAACCACGCCATCGTCGGCCATATTCCCACCAATCCGCGCTGGGAATAAACGAATGCGCGGAACTTCGCCGTCCTTCACTTCATACAGCACATTGCCGGAAATCTCACCGCCATCCAATAAACCCGCAATCGAAATAGCATGAGAACCTTTGGTAGTAATTTTATTATTCACCAAGCGCAACTGACGCTGCATCCCATCACTGGAAAAAATTCCTTGCAGCGGCCCATTAGGAGCTTCGACCGTGCAATCACACACGGAAACACCTTCTTGAATCGCACCCGCCATCTGATCCGCTAAGCGCAGATAGGTATTGCCTTCACGCTTACCCAAAGCCGGTGGAATCAATTGAATCGCGTCGCGATGCGCAATATTGTCAGAGCGCTGATCGACGATGTGAAGATTTTCTGCACGAACATGATGATTCCAAATCCGCACCGCATCCGTTTGCTCCCCAAGCAGCTCAATCACACTCTCGCCTTTGAAAGCATAGTGCGTCGTATCCGGCGTAATCACTAACTCTCCCGGATTAGCGGCGACTGCATCCCAATCGACACAACTCGCTTTACAACTTTCCTCATCCAACACATACAAATATTCCTGCTCTTTTTCTGGTGGCGCACGAAATACATGATTCGCGGCCTCGAGCGCTTTAATTTTGGCAGGATATTCGGCGAGAATTTGACGGGCGGATGCGGCGCGCGCTTGATAAGCCTCTAAATTCGCTTTTTGGGTAGCTATTTTATCTGCAATACCCGCTGGTGCTTGAGCCGATTGTTGGAGCTTTTCGAGATTAGCAATATAGGTGGGTAAATAATTCGGCGAGTTAGGATCTAAATATTTTTTAGTTTGGGCAATATCCTCATTAGCTTTGGTGACGAGACGTGTGTAGTGTGTATATAGCGTGTGGGTATTATTTTGCTCAGCCATCAAACACTCCTTGTGAAGCGGAGGGCGGGGATTCACCCTCCGTAATAAGCATCAAACAGACGCTATGCGATCAAGACATTTCTCTAGATTGTCCATACTGGTCGCGAAAGACAAACGCATATAACCCTCTAAACCAAAGGCAGAACCGGGCACCACGGCAACACCGGCTTTATCCAATAAATGACTCGCTAATGCCGTATCATCAGCCAATTTCAAACGTTTAATCATGCCCTCAACATTCGGGAAACTATAAAATGTACCATCTGCCGGTAAACAATTAATACCGTCTACTTTATTCAAACTCGTGTGAACAAAATGATGACGTTTCTCAAAAGCCTCACACATGGTTTTAATAAACGATTGATCGCCATTTAAAGCGGCAATCGAAGCATATTGTGAAATAGAGGTTGGATTGGAGGTACTTTGGGACTGCACAATACGCATAGCATCGGCTAATACCTTAGGCCCTGCACAATAGCCAATACGCCAACCGGTCATCGCATAAGCTTTAGAAACCCCATTTAACACGACCGTGCGATCATAGAGTTCAGGGCAAACATTCAAAATATTAACAAATTGTCTACCACTGAATAAGACATGCTCATACATATCATCCGTGGCAATAATAATCTTCGGATGGCGCACTAAAACTTCGGCGAGCTGCTTCAATTCCTCGGCACTATAAGCGACACCGGTTGGATTAGAAGGACTATTCAGAAACAACATTTTAGTGCGCGGCGTGATAGCCGCCTCTAATTTCTCGGGACTTATTTTGAAGTGTTCCGCTTGGCCTGCCTCAATAATAACCGGAATACCATCTGCCAATAAAACGATGTCAGGATAAGACACCCAATAAGGTGCAGGAATAATTACCTCATCACCGGCCTTAATTAAAGCTTGGCATAAGTTATAACAGCTTTGCTTGCCACCTGAAGAAACGACAATCTGATTAGGTGCATAGCTTAAATTATTTTCACGCTTAAATTTATCAACGACCGCTTGTTTTAATTTAGGAATACCATCAACCGCCGTATAACGCGTTTCTCCTTGATGCATCGCGTCAATAGCAGCTTGTTGAATATGTTCTGGTGTAGGGAAATCCGGTTCCCCTACACTCAAACTGATAATATCGCGCCCCTCCGCTTTTAATTGGACGGCTAAGGCGTTAATGGCTAAAGTCGGAGAAGGTTTGACACGCCCAATACGTGCTGCAAGTTGTATGTTCACTGGAATGAGTTAACCATGATTGGTATTAAGATATACAGGCGGAAGTTGTTGGATATTTCCCTGATCCAATCCCATCGCCCCCCAAAGTGCTAGGCACAGCCGACCCATTCTACTGCAAGATTTCGTATCAAGATAAGTGGCATTCTTACAATTTTATTTTAGGACAGGCCATCAGCACCGATTTGTGCAATGCAAACAGGCATGATTTGTGTCAATGAGCGCGTTCTCCATCCGGTTCATAATGATCTTCAACCTATTTTGATGGTTTTAACTTGGAGAACAAAATGATGCGGAAAATGGCAAGCCTGAGCTTAATGGTTTTAGGAATCCTGAGCGCTAATGCAGTCTTAGCAGGTGGTGTTGCCACGGGCAACAATAGCATTATCGTGCGCGGCGGTGCAGCGATGGTTGATCCTCATGGCGATGGATTAAAAGTCGGTGCAGCACAATTAGATGTAGAAGATAATACCCAATTAGGTTTAAGCGCGAGCATTCCCGTTGCTGGCAATGTAGCGGTCGGTATTCTTGCAGCAACGCCATTCAAACATGACATCACCTTAGCCGGTCAAAAAATCGGTACGACTAAGCATTTACCACCGACTGTGACCTTGCAATATCACTTCAATAATGGCAGTGCTGTTAAGCCTTATGTGGGTATTGGCGCCAACTACACCAAATTTTTCGATGAAGATTCCAAGCTAGGCTCATTAAACTTGGACGATTCAACCGGTTTAGCGGGCGAATTAGGTGTGGATTATAATTTTAATAAGAACTGGGGCGTGAACGGCGCAGTGTGGTATGCGGACATTAAAACCGATGCTACTTTAGGCGGTGCCAAATTAGGCGAAGTGGATATTAGTCCATGGGTGTATATGGTCGGCGTTTCTTATAAATTCTAAGTTTCCCACTCTGCTAAGGCATCCTTTGGCTGGCTACGCTCTGATTGACGTGCCAGCTTTTTTAGCGGTAACTAAAGGCAATGCAGCTTAATTAGCCGCTTTATTGCTTAGACCCGACGAGCTTAAGCTTAAGCAGGGAATACACCGGTCGAAATATAACGATCTCCACGATCACAAATAATCGTCACGATCGTGGCATTTTCTACTTCTTGAGATAAGCGCAAAGCAGCTGCCATCGCACCACCGGAAGATACACCACAGAAAATCCCCTCTTCTTGGGCCAAGCGGCGCATCATGGCTTCAGACTCGGCTTGGGTAACATCCATTTCACGATCAATCGCAGCGGCATTAAAAATTTCAGGTAAATACTCTGGCGTCCAACGCCGAATCCCAGGAATAGCATCTTGCTGTGTCGCCGGACGAACCCCAATGATTTGAATCGCAGGATTTTGGGCTTTGAGGTAGTAACTATTGCCCATAATTGTACCTGTCGTGCCCATCGCACTGACGAAATGGGTAAGGCTACCTTGGGTATCGCGCCAAATTTCAGGGCCTGTTGAGGCGATATGCGCTGCAGGATTGTCAGGATTGGCAAATTGATTCAAGACCTTACCCTTGCCATCGCGCTCCATTTGCAAGGCTATATCACGCGCCCCTTCCATACCACCCTGCTCTTTACTGACTAAAATGAGTTCAGCACCATAAGCTTTCATTGATGCGCGACGCTCCATGCTTAAATTATCCGGCATGAGCAAAATCATCTTATAGCCTTTGATCGCTGCGGCCATCGCTAAGGCAATACCAGTATTTCCGCTAGTCGCTTCAATTAAGGTATCGCCCTGCTTGATATCACCGCGCCGCTCGGCTTCACGAATCATGTTTAAGGCAGGACGGTCTTTCACTGAACCGGCTGGATTATTACCTTCCAATTTCGCCAAAATAATATTGCTGGTCGTCCCTGCCAAACGTTGTAGGCGCACCAGCGGTGTATTACCAATAAACGCTTCAATGGTCGGATAATTCATGCGCGATCAACCTGTCAAAATAACAAAAGCCACAGCATAATGGCGTTCATCCGCCAAAGAAAGGGCTGTATTTGATACCCCCAAGCGCTCTGCCGTTTCTTGCGTAATACCGTGTAATAAAAGTTGCGGCTTGCCCCACGCATCATGACGGGTTTCAATTTCATGCCATTGCGCAAATTGACCAATCCCCGTCCCAAAAGCTTTCGCAAGCGCTTCTTTAGTCGCAAAACGCTTGGCTAGCCATGCTGCTTGTTTTTCGGGCATGAGTTTCTCAAAATACGCTAACTCATCATCATGCAAGATACGACGTGTGAAGCGCTCGGCTTGGCGCTCAAGCAAATGGGCGATACGTTCAATTTCAACAATATCCGTCCCAATGCCAATCAGATTCATGCGTCAGCGCGAGCGGCTTGCATAAGCACCAACATTTCGCGTGTAGCCGCCTCAATGCCCACAAATACCGCGCGTGCTACCATGGCATGACCAATATTCAATTCACGAATAGTGGGAATCATCGCGATGGCAACCGTATTTTGATAATCCAAACCATGGCCTGCATTTACCTGAATCCCCAAACTATGCGCAAACTCAGCCGCTTGTTGAATACGCTCTAATTCACGCCATTTCGCTTCACCCGTATTATTGGCATAAGTGCCGGTATGAAGTTCAATCACGGGCGCACCAATATCGGGTACACGACGAATTTGCTCCATATCCGGCTCAATAAACAGTGACACGCGAATATTAGCCCGACTTAATTCTTGAGTGACTTTCTGAATCCGTTCAAACTGCCCAATCACATCTAAGCCGCCCTCAGTGGTCAGCTCTTCGCGCTTTTCTGGTACGACGCACACATCATGCGGCTGAACATCCAAGGCAATTTTCACCATTTCCGCTGTGGCGCCCATTTCAAAATTCATCCGCGTTGTTAACGCTTTACGCACTGCATAAACATCCGCATCCTGAATATGGCGGCGATCTTCACGTAAATGCAACGTAATAGCGTGCGCACCTGCCTTTTCAATTAAAGCGACTGCTTCCAATAAATCTGGATAAGGTGTAAAACGGGCTTGGCGAATATTGGCGATATGATCAATATTAACGCCTAATTCAATCGGTAAATTCATAATTTCACTCGCTTAATAGCTGACGTGCGTATAAGGTTTTGCCTTTTAATAAAATACGCCACAAACGATCTAATACTTGGCGCAATTCGCGCCCTAAGGGTAGCGATAATTGTGCTGGCTCACGCAAAGCAATCAATAGCTCGCCGGATAATACGGTGTCATTCGCATCAGGCAAATCGCTATGCAAATTAACTCGCGTTAAACCTTGTTCAAACTGAAAGCAATAGCGTTCGCCTGCCACAATGGCCTGCTCATCTTTATCATCGTACCACAGATTTAAATCATGGCCGCAGTGAGCCAATATAGCTAATTCAAATAGCATTACTTGGCGCATATCCGCGCCACGCTGTAAGTGAAATAAAGTCTGCTGATACTGCTCGAAAAGTTCAGGCGTGGCTTGCAAAGGCTGAAACACGCGCAACAACAATTCATTCATATACATGGCCTGCAAAAGCGCATCTTGTTTCAGGCTAAATCGTCCACGTTCTTCGGTTTGCGTCATCGTGAAAACTTCGCCACGCCCCGTCCAACTCGCCTCTAATAAACGAAAGGGCTCTAGCATCCCTTTAAGACGCATACTTTGTTTTTTAGAAAAGCGTGCAATCGCGCTAATACGCCCCTCGTGTTGCGTATATAAATCGAGCAATAAGGCATTTTCGCGATAAGGTTTACGGCGCAAAACAAACGCAGGGGATTGATTAAAAGACATATTAAGAGATTAGCGTGTAATCCCTAAACTTTGCAAATGGCGGGGACTATTTTCCCAATCCGCCTCGACACGTACCCACAACTTGAGCATCACTTTATGCTCAAGAAAATGTTCCAAAGCAATACGTGCGGAGCTACCGATACGTTTTAAGGTTTCCCCTTTATTGCCAATAATAATACCTTTTTGGCTCTCGCGGCTGACCCAAATCGTGGCATGAATTTCAGTGAGCTTTGGTTTTTCTTCAAATTTCTCAATCTCGACCGCTGTAGAATACGGTAATTCCTGATGCAAGTAGGTCATCAACTGCTCACGTATCAATTCACTACTAATAAAACGCAGCGATTGATCGGTAATATCATCTTCTTCATAAGCCCATTCCCCTGCCGGCAAGACCTTGAATAAAGCTAGCTTCAGCGCCTCAGTATTCACCGCTTTAGTAGCCGATAAAGGAAAAATCTCCGCAAACTGACGCTTAGTGGCGACTTCCGCAAGCCACGCAAAGAGCTTCTCTTTTTGACTAATGCGATCTACTTTGTTGGCAACCAAGAAGATAGGCGCTTTCACATGCTCCAAGCGACTTAAAACCAGATTATCCTCCTCCGTCCAGCTCAAAGCTTCCACCACCATCACAACCGCATCAACACCCTCTAACGCAGCAACGGCCTCTAAATTAATCGTTTTATTCAATAAGCTTTTAGCGGTTTTATGAATGCCGGGGGTATCGAGCAAAACCAGTTGATGCTCACCCTCCGTCAAAATGCCACGTACATTATGGCGAGTGGTTTGCGGCTTATTGGCAACGGCTGCGACCTTCTGCCCCACTAATTGATTCATTAGGGTGGATTTACCGACATTAGGACGACCGGAAATAGCCACATGGCCAAACTTAGTCATGGTTTGCACTCACCAATTGAAAGGCTTTAGCAGCAGCTTCTTGCTCGGCTTTGCGCCGACTGCCTGCAATGCCTTGCGTACGAATTTGAAGGGCTTCGATCACACATTCGGCCGTAAACGTTTGGCGATGCGCCTCCCCTTCAATCCCTAATAAATGATAATCTGGCAGCTCAAAACCGCGTGATTGAAGAAATTCCTGAAGGCGGCTTTTGGGGTCTTTTAAGTCATCTTCCGTGGGCAAATCGTGTAGACGCGCCCCATACACAGTGAGCACAAAGCGCTCAGCTTCTTTAATGCCTTGCTCCAGATAAATACAGCCAATCAAGGCTTCCAAGGCATCCGCTAAGATCGACTTTCTGCGAAAACCACCACTTTTTAATTCGCCAGGCCCTAAACGTAGAAAATCACCGAGTCCCAAGTCGGTAGCGATCACCGCTAGTGCATTTTCATTCACTAAAGAAGCACGTAAGCGGCTTAAATAACCTTCACTCGCTCGCGGAATGCGTCGATAAAGCTCCGTGGTAATAATCAGTCCAAGCACACTGTCGCCAAGAAACTCCATGCGCTCATTATGTCGACCATCGGCGCTACGATGGGTAATGGCTCTCACAAAGGTGTCAGTCGCCATCAACTCTGGTGCAAGTAATTTCTTTAGCCTATCCATCCAAACTCACTGTTATCTTTTCAAAACCTCCGCATGATGAAAGCTCACCAAAAACTCAATATTGGCGAACCATTTTTTGCGGACTTCATAATCCACCTGAATAGCAGGAACATTGTTTTGTTCCCGCAACAGTACTAATGAAAAGTGTTTATCTAGGACATTGCTAAAGCCATTTACGTTCAAAGGGCCAGCAAGTTTTCTGCGTAATTGCTGTGTATCCTTAATAGAACTATCTTGTGCGACTTCTTGAGTCATTGTTTTGACTGCTGAAAACTCAAGATAAATAGGTACAAGTTTTATAGCCGTTATTGCAATAAAGACTATCAAACTTACAGTAGCTATCCATGTCAAAAATGTTGCGCCACGTTGTTGTTTTTTTGAAGGCGTCATCATGCCTGTCAACTCCTACTTTATTATTTTTATATACACTTAATTCAGATTAGTTTTTAAAAATCTATTTGTACTAATCAATGGTTTGGATACGAGACAAATTTAAACCATCACCACCCATATTGAAATGAAACCAAATCAAAATTGCTTTACCGACTAAGTTTTCTTCTGGCACCAATCCCCAATAACGACTATCGTTACTCATATCACGATTATCGCCCATGACAAAATAATGTCCATCGGGGACAATTATTTTACCAACTGGCCCTGATGCAATAGGAACTTGTAAAATATCGTGCTGCACACTCCCCAAAGACTCTGAAAAGCGATTGGTAACGGTCACACGATTATCTTGATCCACCGCATTATATTCACCGATGGATTTATTGAGAGCAGGAGTGCCATTAATAAACAATTCTTTATTGCGCCATTCAATCGTATCGCCAGGCACGCCAATGACACGCTTTATATAGTCCACCTTAGGGTTTTTCGGAAAACGAAATACCACAACATCACCTGTTTTAGGCTCATTAAGCGCTAGCAGCTTATGATGGGTAACCGGTAGACGTAATCCATAGGTAAATTTATTCACTAAAATAAAATCACCAATCTCGAGAGTCGGCAACATCGAACCTGATGGAATACGGAAGGGTTCAAATACAAAGGAGCGCAGTAACAAAACGACTAATAGCACTGGGAAAAACGAGCGCGCATACTCAACATACCAAGGCTCAAGCCCGCCCTCAGTTTTAGGTTTACCGCGCGTCATTAGCCAATAAATCAATGAAATTAGCCCTGTTATTAAGGTGGCAACAACCAACCAAAACTCCATGTCCATATCCATGTTCAGTTTTTATCCTTTTTAGAACTCAGAAAGCAAAAGCTAAGCGAATAGGACAGCATTACTTGTCATTCACCCGCAATACCGCAAGAAAGGCTTCTTGAGGAATATCCACACTCCCTACTTGCTTCATACGTTTTTTACCTTCTTTTTGCTTTTCTAATAACTTGCGTTTACGACTCACGTCACCACCATAGCATTTGGCTAATACGTCTTTGCGCATTGCTTTTACGGTGCTACGGGCAATAATTTGGCTGCCAATCGCCGCTTGAATCGCGACTTCATACATCTGACGTGGAATCAATTCTTTCATCTTTTCCACTAACTGCCGCCCACGTTGTTGGGCAAATTCGCGATGCACCATAATCGCTAACGCGTCAACTTTCTCGCCATTAACTAAGATATCAACCCGCACCATAGGCGCTGGTTCAAACCGATCCAAACTATAATCGAAAGACGCATAACCGCGACTGACTGACTTAAGTTTGTCAAAAAAGTCTAATACCACTTCGGCGAGAGGCAAATCAAATGACAATTGCACTTGATTGCCGGTGTATTGCATATTTCGCTGGATGCCACGCTTTTCAATACAAAGTGTTATCACATTACCCAAATATTCTTGTGGCACAAGAATATTACCGCGAATAATCGGTTCACGAATCTCCGCTATTTTACTAATCGGCGGTAATTCAGAAGGATTATGAATTAAGGTGGTATCACCATCGGTGAGTGCAACTTGATAAACAACCGTAGGGGCAGTAGTTATTAAGTTGAGGTTATATTCGCGCTCCAAACGCTCTTGCACAATTTCCATGTGCAACATACCTAGGAAACCACAACGGAAACCAAAGCCTAAGGCCTGAGAGGTTTCTGGCTCATAAAATAAAGCCGAATCATTTAATTGCAGCTTCGATAAAGCATCACGCAGATTTTCATACTGATCCGCATCAACGGGAAAAATTCCCGCAAAGACACGTGGCTGAATTTCTTTAAAACCGGCTAAGGCTTTTTCGGCTGGCTTTTGGGCATCCGTAAACGTATCACCCACGCGTGCCGCCGTAATTTCCTTAATACCGGCAATCACAAAACCGACTTCGCCTGCTTTTAGACTTTCTTTGTCTAAAGCTTTGGGTGTGAATACGCCGACGCGCTCCACCTGAAAATCACGCCCCGTTGACATGGCACGAATTTTCATTTTTTTACGAATTTCGCCATCGACCACGCGCACTAAGGAAATAACGCCTAGATAATTATCGAACCATGAATCAATAATTAAAGCTTTCAAAGGTGCATTCGCATCACCAATAGGAGCAGGGATACGCTCCACTAATTGCTCTAATAAATCTTCAATCCCTACGCCCGTTTTGGCACTCACATGCACCGCATCTGTCGCATCAATCCCAATAATATCTTCGATTTCCTGACACACTCGATCGGGGTCTGCTGAGGGTAAATCTATTTTATTTAGAACCGGCACTACCTCTAGATTTAACTCAATCGCGGTATAACAGTTCGCGACACTTTGGGCTTCTACACCCTGTGAGGCGTCGACGACTAATAAAGCACCATCACAAGCTGCCAGTGAGCGCGAGACCTCATAAGAAAAGTCAACATGCCCAGGGGTATCAATGAAATTTAATTGATAGGTTTGACCATTGCGCGACTTGTAGTCCAAGGAAACACTTTGCGCTTTAATGGTAATACCACGCTCCCGTTCCAAGTCCATGGAATCAAGAACCTGCTCTTCCATTTCACGATCTGCTAAACCACCACAGACCTGAATAAAGCGGTCAGACAGTGTCGATTTACCGTGGTCAATGTGCGCAATAATGGAGAAATTGCGGATGTTTGGATTTACGTCACCCATGATTTAAAGCTTGTCTCACCGTATCTGCATCGAAAAAGTGGTAGCACAATACTTCATCGTTTAACGCTACTACGGGCACATCCACGTCATAACGCTTACGTAAAGCAGCATCTTGATCGATGTCAATCAATTCAAAGTCAAAGTCAATTGTTTCTTGTAGCGCTTGCTGCAATTGACTTAATTCCGCAATCAGTTGCTCACACAAATGACAGCCCGCGCGATAATACACGCTTAATTGGGGTTTTGTCTGCTTATTCAATGGTTAATGCCAAGAAACGCGCTGCACCGTCACGCTGGACTAACAAAGGTACGGTTTTACCCTTAGCAAAATCAGAGGCAATCGCTTTAAATTGTTCAGGTGATCCCACCGCACGGCCATCCAACAATAAGATAATGTCACCTGACAGCACGCCCGCTTGCTTTGCAGGTTCGCCTGTAACTTGTTCGACCAAAACACCCGCCCGCTCCCCTAAGGCTTTTTTAGCCCCTGCATCTAAGGGAACTACTTTCATGCCTAACATCGTCTCAGGCACGGGTGGAAGCGCTGGTTTAACCTCAGGTTGAGTCGATCCCATGGTTTCTTGCAGTGGCAATTCCCCAATAGTAATACTCACTACCTCGCGCTTGCCGCTACGCATAATCGTTACACTAGCTTGTTGACCAGCACCCAAGCCACCAATAATCGCGGGCAAGGCGGCTGCACTGTCTACGCTTTGACCATTGACCTCCAAAATGACATCGCCTTCTTTTAGTACATCCACTGCTGGCCCTTGGGCAATCACCTGCGCCACCAAAGCACCACTCGGCATCAACATACCAAATGACTTCGCTAAATCCTGATCAACTTCTTGAATATAAACGCCAAGCCAACCACGCGTTACTTTACCTTTGCTCTTTAATTGATTGACCACATCCATAGCCATATTAATGGGAATGGAGAAGGACAAACCCATATACCCACCCGAACGGCTAAAAATTTGTGAGTTAATCCCTATCACCTCGCCCTGTAAATTAAACAAAGGACCGCCGGAATTGCCCGGATTGATAGCGACATCGGTCTGAATAAAAGGCACATAAGAATCGGTAGGTAAATTTCGACCCGTAGCACTCACAATGCCCGCGGTGGCACTCGACTCTAAACCAAAAGGTGAACCAATTGCCAACACCCATTCACCGACTTGTAATTTGGAAGAGTCACCAATAGTGAGTGTCGGTAGATTGTTAGATTCAACCTTGATTAAAGCGACATCGCTGCGTTTATCACTGCCAATCAATTTAGCTTTGAACTCGCGGCGATCATTGAGTTTCACTAAGATTTCGTCAGCATCTTCAATGACATGATGATTAGTGACGATATAACCATCAGCAGATAAAATAAAACCGGAGCCACTCGCGCCTTGATCAAAACGTGGCAAACCGCCCCCGCCCTTTCCTTCCTCTTTAAAGAAACGTTTCAGCATCTCATCCAATAGACGTTCTGCTTCAGGCGATTGGTATTGCTCAGGCAGCATATGCGTAACCGACACTTTTGCTTTAGTGCTCACATTTACTACAGCGGGGCTACGCGTTTTGACTAAGGCAATAAAATCAGGCAGGTTATCGGCATGGACAGCACAACCACTTACCATACAAAATGACGCCATCAGACAGGCGCTTAAAAAATACTTTATCAATGTGTGCATGAGTGGCGCTCCTAAACCTAACTTTTATTGTTGAGCATAGGTGCACTAGCTTACCTGAAACTACTTAGGCTAGCCATGGATAATCTATCAGCCATTGAATAGATCAATCACAGATAAAAAAAGCCATGCCTTTTATAGGGCATAGCTTTCTCAAAAACTTAATGAAGCCTGCGATCAGGTCACGACGCTCAAGAAGCGCTCATTTAAGGATTGATTATGGTAGAAAATCGCGCCGCCTAATTCGTCTTCCGTCCACGTAATTTGGGGATGATCCGGATACCAATCGTAGGAGTCACAGAAGGTTTCATTACGGTTTCCAGATGGATCAAAGAAGTAAATGGTACGACCACGGGTAATGCCATGGCGAGTGGGCCCAATATCAATTGGAATTTTGTAGCGCCCCATAATATCCGCCGCATGTAAGACTTCTTCCCACGATTTGAGTAAGAAAGAAGCATGGTGTAATTTGCCTTTTTCGGCGTGACGAATTAAAGCAATATCGTGAGCCTTCATGCCGCAGGTTAAGAAACTGGCAATTTGGAAATCGCCATTCGGCCCTGCCATCACTTTTTCCGTTTCATTGAAGCCTAAAACGTCTTTAAATAACTTAACCGAACCGTCTAGATCGTCACCATATAACAAGCAATGGTCGAAACGATTCACTTTCATACCTTTTAAATCTTCTGGCCAAGGATGAGGATTAAGCGTCCCTACTCCATTGCCTTTAAAATCTTTCTCAGCATAAAGCTCAAAGAAATGTCCCATGGGTGAGTCAAAACGTACCCGCTCACCACAATGCTTTAACTCACCAGCAGGAATGCGCTCAACCTTGCAGCCAAACTCGCGCAAACCCTGCTCTAAGCGATCTAAAGTTGCTGTGCTGTCGACTTTAAAAGCCATGAAATCCATGCCGGGCTCGTCTGCCTCGCGCAATACCACAGAAAACCAATCCTGTTCGTCCCAGCCCTTCAGATAGACACGTCCTTGTTCATCGCGTGCGGTTTCAATCAGCCCCATCCGTTCAACATAATGCGTTAGCGATGCATCCATATCCAACACACGCAATTGCACATGCCCCGGCCTCAAAACGCCTGTCATTGCCATAACTACTCTCCTCTTTCAGTTTTAATCACGACAGCTTGCTCGGGATGAACGGCCTTCCTCATTTTGCCGACCACCTCAATCACTAAATCGCTGCTCGGTTGGCAACGACAAGCTAAGGCATAGCCATCCTGCTCCTCTTGTTCGGTCACATGAGCGCGGCTCATCTTGCCGTTGCTATATTCACCCGACTTAACATGTACCTTACAGACTCCACAACCCCCATTACGACAACCCACTGGAATACCTTTACGACCCAAGCGCACCATCGCTAGGAGCAACATCTCGTTGGGTTTGCAAGGAAAACTATCGCCAGAATCGGTAATCTGAATGGTAAAGGTCATGCATTCTCCTCCGCTTGACTTAAACCAAATAATATCGATATTTTTTTATTTCGTCGATATTTAATGATTGTCTTAGGTCAAATAATCACTCCCTCAGTAAAAAATGCTTCACTAGCATATTAAACGCCGGAGCATATTCAATTTGCGTCCAATGCCCGCACTGCCCAAACACGTGCAATTCGGCACGTTGAATCAAACCTAATAAATCATAGGCATTTTGGAGAGGAATGACTTGATCTTCGCGCCCGTGAATAATCAAGGTTTGGTGGGGTAAAGCACGAATATCCTCTAACTTGCTCGCCATCGCATCCACCCAACGTTGGCGTGGTGCGGGAAACATGGCTGAAAATGATTCTTGGAAACCGGGGCGAATACTGGCTTGATAACGCAAATTGGCTAACTCGTCATTCACCAATTCACGACTATACGCAAAAATATCCAGCAAAGCCTTCATTGCCTCCAAAGATGGCTGGTAACCCCAAACGCGATCTAAGCCTTCAGTGATCGTAAAAGGTACTCCCACACTCCCCATTAGCACCAATTTATTCACACGGTCTGGATGGCGAATCGCCAGTGCCAAAGCTAGTGCACCGCCGAATGAATTACCCACAACGGAAGCACGTTGAATACCGAGGGCATCTAATAAACCCAGCGCCTGAGTGACCCAATTATCCATGTTATACGTGTAATTCTCGGGTCGTTCGCTGAAACCAAAACCCGCCATATCGGGCGCTATGACGCGGAACGCTTCTGCTAAACTAGGCATGGTTAAACGCCAATTTGCCCACGCACTGACCCCAGGGCCAGAGCCATGAATCAGTAACACTGGCTCACCGCTGCCCACATCATGGTAATTCGTCAGAATGCCTGCCGCTTGAATCGAATGGGCAATTTCTGGATTCACACTCATGACACACTCCTCAATAGTTTTAGATGTTTTTGAATAATGGGCTTTTAACGGTCGCTCCACTAGCTTGGTTATAGAAGTTTTCCATAAACATATCGCGCTCAAATAAACGCCCCTGCATCAAGGTAGTGATACAAGCATCAATCATCGGTGGCGGGCCACACATATACGCTTTGTACCCATTAAATTTGCCATTGAAATGTGTTTTAGCGGCTTCGTGCACAAAGCCTCGCATCCCCTGCCAATTGGATTCCGTTGGCTCATCGGATAACACCGGTATATAAGTGAAATTGCTATGCTCTGCCGCCAACTCTTCAAATAAATCGCGGTAATACAACTCAGCCTGATTGCGTGCACCGTAAATGAAAGTGATAGGACGTTGTTCGCCACGCTCAAATAAATCTAGAATCATTGATTTAGGGCTTGATAAGCCCGAACCACCTGCGAGAAACAACATAGGTTCTGGTGCTGATTCACGAATATAAAAGCGCCCATAAGGGCCACTAAAACGAATTTCATCCCCCACTTTTAATTCATGGTGAATCCATGAAGTGGCTTTACCCCCCTCCACCAGAGCAACATTCAACTCAATAAGATTTTTTTCAGAAGGTGGACTCGCAATCGAAAAGGCACGCGGTTTATCTTCCAACCCTGGAATCAGCAAATTCACATAATGTCCGGCTTGAAATTCAATACCATCATGCTCAATGGCTAGAAAAATACTTTTAATGCGTGGCGTTAGTGCCTCGATTTTGGAAACCACACCAATAAAATCACGTACCGGATGATGCTTGGCATCAGGTTCTTCTTCCAAATCCGCTTCAATGGTCAGATCGCTAAGCGGTGTGGCGCAACAGGCCAAACATTTGCCCTCTTCGCGCTCCATGTCCATCAAGGCAAAAGCTGAAGCCGCACCGTGATCAATATCGCCCTCCAACACCTCAATTTTGCAAGTGCCGCATAAACCATGACCACAAGCATGGGGCAAATAAATTCCTGCACGTAAAGCCGCATCCAAGAGCGTCTGTCCTTCTTCCACCTCAATCGTTTCGCCTAAAGGCTCAATGGTGAATTGATAGCTCATAACTCGATCCTTTTCCTGATGCTTTCCGCTTACTTTCTCTAAAACCCTTCTGCTCAGAATAGGGAAGAAAGACAAGTGCTATTTGAAAATAGACCTCCCCTTTATCAGGGGAGGCTGGGAGGGATTAGTTCCCCGTACCTTTATAACCATCGAGACCCGGTGTTTTGAAGCGAATTAAGGACTTATGTCCCACGCCATTATCCTTGAGACTCTTGCTCATATCCGGCGTAAAAGCTTGCCCATCAAGCAGCCATTCGACTTTATCCCATTGAATTTTGGGGAAGTCAGGATGGGGGCCTAAAACGCTAGGCAAGACTGCTTCGGTCAAAGCACCAAATGGCATATCTGGCGGCAGCGGATAAGCATTTGCGGTACAAATACTGGTGTGATAATCCCAACCGACATACACCAATTGATTCCCGTGGAAACGATCAACGCTATCCATCATCGTGATAGGATATTCACCTGTTAGACATTTAACCGTCATAATTCACCCCTTATGCCGCTGCATTCGATTGAGAAGTGGCAGGGCTCGCCTCACCTTTCATGGCCTTCCAACGTGCCTCATCGGCTGAGCCTTTATAATCGCCACCATCTTCGGGTTTAAAGTGATACCAATTGAGGATGTCTGGAATTTCCGCGCCACCACAATTACCTTGGAAGATTTGATGGACTGGCAACCACGCATGTACATACTTTTCTGGCTCATGATCAAAAATGTCTTTGCAGCCATCCGAACAAGTATGGAATTTCTCGCCATTAAATTCGCTAACACGATAGGCAATTTGCATCGGGTCATTTTTACTGACTTCAGTAAAGCCCATCGGAATCTGGCAGACTTGGCAAAGCTGCGGTAAGCCCATATTAAAGAAACGCTTGCCTTGCGCCTCCATCTCACGCCACATCTCAATACGGGGGCGATAATACTTATCAAAAGTATTCGGGTATTTCTCGCTTAACCAATTCATTTTGGCCTCGGTCGGAAGACCAATATTGAAGGCTGCCGCATGAATATAATTATAGAAAATCCCCCACACTTGATGACTTAGATGCTCAGCTTCAGCCGTCGCTACTTCATGGTGTTTAGGCATCCTTAAGCCATAGCGCGCCAAGTCATTAAATAGCGCCCCCGAGTTCTCGACGAAATAGATGTCCCACGCTTCTTTCCACGACATCGGGCTTTCCGGTAGCATGTAGTCTTGCATCATGGATACCAAACCCAGGACGCGGTAAGCGCGCCAGAAGTGTTTATCGATCCAGCCTTGAATAATCGGTAGATTGTCTTCGTGCTGCTCCACCA
Organism: Thiolinea disciformis DSM 14473; assembly: GCF_000371925.1. Lineage (GTDB taxonomy): Bacteria > Pseudomonadota > Gammaproteobacteria > Thiotrichales > Thiotrichaceae > Thiolinea > Thiolinea disciformis. Next base: position 55,820 of record NZ_AQVE01000005.1, read on the forward strand.
AGAACTTAATAATCTCCAAGCCCAAGGTCATATGGCGCGACTCATCCGATTGTGCAGAAAAGCCGAAAGTTACGGTCGCCATATCGCCATTAAAGGCAGCACCCGACATAAAGGGCACGAACAAGAGATTGGTTAAGACATACTCGAAGGCGAAGGAAACGGAGGTAATAAACTCAAAAGGCCCCGCTGATTTCGCATCGTCAAAATACGATTTAGGCACAGACAGATACCACACCCGATCATGCATGTGGAAAGGATCGTGCATCCCATTAAAGTGCTTGTTGTAATGGCTAATGGTATGAATCTGCGTTTGGGCGTGACGCAATTCATCAATGGACTGCATTTGACAAGCAATCTGAGCCCCTTCCCCACTAAACTGACGCGCTAAACGGGCAAAGCCGCGATGCGCCTGATACTCAAGCGGCGATACCCCTTGAATAAATAGCTTCAGTGCATTCACATAACTACCGTCGGAGAGATTCAAATGCGCATTGTTCTGCGCGAAAGAATCCATGACTGCATACAATTTCTTGTCTTTCTCAGCCTGATATTTCCAATACGCATCCGCCGTTAAGCGGAAAGGGTCTTCCCACTTACTCCAGTCGGTGATTTTGATGCCTTCATAGCTTTCGTTCGAAAATACTTTTTCTTTCGCTTGATAAGTTGGTTCCCAGCCTAAGCCACGGGTGAGTAACTCATAGCGCTTACGCATATTTAATTTTTTAGCCATGTTCAGTCCTCCTCTGCTTAATGGCGCACGACACGAAAATAGTCGTCGTCTTCTTCGATATTGCCGGACAGTGAAATCAAGGTGAGATGCAACTCTTGCAAATCGACGTCTCGCCCTGCTTGCTCACACACTACCTCCCGCGTCATACCTAATTCACCCATGGCTTCAATACGCACCATACCAGGTTGATAATCGAAACTGGCCTTAGGGTTTTCTTGCTCTAGGGCATTAATGAAAGGGCGCGCTTCGGCGGTATCTTGGAAAATGAGAAATACTTTGCCTTCTGACATACGCTACCCCTTATACCTTCACGCCGTTTTTCGCCAAGCGCGTCACCAAGTCCTGCTTTACCGCCATGACTTGTTCAGCCGCTTGGTCACCGAAGCCTAGACTTGCAATCGAGGTCATAGCGGGTTCTAAACGCGCGAGCCAGTGCTGCGTCCATTGGCTGAGTAACGCCGCATTCTCCGGTGACTCGGCTGCAGTGACCTTCATGAGCTGATTCGTCCAACGTACCGTTTCGTCATACCACTCGGTCATGAATTGAATCAGCATTAATAAGGGTGCACCGCCTTGGGCGGCAAGCTTTGCCATCAAACGCTCGTAGATCAGCGGGTATAACAAACCATCCATCACCACATTTTGCGCCACCATGATTTCAAACCAATCAGCCAGCACAAAACTATCTTCCATAGCATGACGTAAAGGCTGCCATACTGGATTCGTCAACCAAGCCTCGCGGGCAGCCACTAAGGTGTCTTCTTCGTTTTCATCCAGCAATAAGGCGATGCGTGATAAGTATTGCGCCATGCCAATACGGTCAAAGCCATTAAACGAAGCTAAAGAGGTAATCGTCACCCCATAGCCACGGTCGCAAATATCTTGATTATTTAAGTTGGCTCCGTATTCAACATGCCGTAGAGGGATTAGCGTTTGCCGTACAATATCCAAGACTTCCGCCGGTATGTTTTGCAACAGATTATGCTTTTCCACCATCTCAAAACTATTTTCCATCAGTTCTTGTTGCTTAGCACGGGCAGTCACATAGGCGGTGTAATAATATTGGCGTGGGTCGGTAAAGCTATACCAATCCTTCATCTTAATGGCGGTACGTGACGCATCAAATAATTGGTGCTCGGTGTCCCACGTCGCGGGATAGTGGAAATTGGTCGTGGGTTGCACATCGTAGACGGCTTCTTGATAACGTGTGGCGGGTTTATTTTCCCCTACACGTCGCGCAATGTGCGCATAATTTATGCGCAGCGGCTTTATTTCTTTGGCCGCAATACTCAATGACATAGTCTGCTCTCCTCCAATTGTAAAACCCCCTAAGCAAACACGTTAAGCACTCACACCGGGCTGGCCATAACGCCATTTCAACCGGTCATAATCGACTTGTGCTTGCTGTTCGGGTGTAAGCTCTTGAACCTGTTGGCGTTGGCAGAATTGGCGAAATTGCTCAAACGGCAAGACCAATTCAACAAACAAGCTTGGATCGCCAATGGAAAAGTCGAACTCGACAAAACGCTGGTTGCGCACGCCCGTGACGCGCACATAGCGCTTTGAAATATCTGAAGTAGTTCCAATATCCATGGCTTTGCTTTCCTCCAAAGCGAAAACCTAAGAGTCGAGCTACTTTATGCAAATACTGTGCCAAAATTATTTTTATTAATTTTCAATAACTTATATAGATTTTATTAAACAACCGGCCAGATTTTTCACCAACTCATTAACTTGATCAAATGGTGAAATGATGATTTCGTGAATTAGTTAAGCTCTACTACTTTTATGGAGCGCGAAAAACCATACCTTCACTAACGGCCTCTTGTGTACCGATTGCGGTTACCCACCACGTTGCATCGCCTTTGCCAACTGCTCTAGTAGGTGTGTAGCGGCACTCGCTTATCGAGCAAACTGAGCTAGGGATTGTTATATTAATCACACCTGCGCCTGCTGCACTATTCACCCATAAACGATAAGCTGTAGCGGTAGCGACTGGCAACCATGCATAGGTAGGCCTTTGAGTCGTTACCATACCTTCAGGCTCAATCTGAGCAGGCTTGGTTAGAAGTGTTTTGGAAGGATAAAGCGTAAACGCTTGAGTAGGTGAAATACGCTCTTGCCCGTTACTTAATACTGCCGTCACCCCCCATTTACTCGGTGAATAACCTAAATTGACACTTGGTGGTTTATAGCGGCAAGTCGTAGTCGTACAGGCCGCTTGACTTGGCGTTAAAGTGTTGGAAATCACCTGTTCTTCGCCATTTAGATCAGCACGTTCCACTCCAAATGGTTTATAGCCACGAATCCAAATCCGATAGCTTTGTGCATTCGGATAAGGTTGCCAAATAAAAGTCGGCGCATTCGCCTCAGCTATAGTTGTCACCACTACATTTTGCTTTGGGCTAATCAAAGTTGGATAAGCGGGTTCGATAAGTTTAAAACTCGCTACACTACTATCGCGGGTCGTCCCATCGGCGAAAAATGCTTTAATCCACCATTGACTTGGCACATTGCTCGCAAACGCGGTCGTATCCGCTAACCTGCAGGTATAGCCCGTTGCACAATTGGCCTGTGCTGCTGTTACATAACGATTAATCTTGCCATTTTGCACAGGATTGGTTTGATAATTTAGCCATAACACATAGCCCGTTGCATTAGGCACAGACTGCCAACTAAATTCACGGGTGTAGCTTTGCTTATTAACTTCACCGGCTGGATAAAGTTGAACAGGCACAGGTTTTGCTTTCACTTCACTTTGATAAGTGGCACGTACTGGTTTAACTGAACTATCCTCACGATATAAACCAAAAAAAGCTTCTGGCTGTGCCCACAGATTGGTGCTGTAATCAGCTTGTTTCGGGCGATTTATTAATTCATACCAAATCGCTGCTTCAACAAAATCCCAACTTTTAATCAAATGGATCATTTTAAATGCTTCGCTAGCTTGCGCTTGTTCAGAAGCACCTAAGGTCTTACTAACTCCCACCCCGCCCCAATCTGGAGTTGATGAAACACCAAACTCCGTGAACCATATAGGCTTATTATCATTATAACTCAGCATTTTCTGGCGAAAAGCTTCCACACCTTGCTTTAAACAACCGTCATAAGTTATTGCGCCAACGCTAAAGCAATCATTCATGTTGGCCGCACGCCCATAGAAGGGGTGACGCGCTGCTTGAATGATGCTTGGATAGGGATGCAAAGAAAGCGCATCAAAGTAGCCTTGTGCGCCTGCCTTGTACATCTCATCCAAGAAGTACAAGTCATTACCTGCAATACTACCCGCTAGTAATTTAAGATTAGGATTAACAGCCTTAACTGCCTTATAACCAGCTACCACAAGCTGTGTATAAGCTTTAATACTGGCGCGATCTACATGAAATGGATAACCATCATTGTATTCAAATGGCAAAGTACGTCGTTTAGCATTCGCCCAAAAAGTAATGGTATTTGGCTCATTCCACACCTCATAGGCGATCACTGTCGACTTGTAAGTGCTAGTATTGTAATGAGTGGCAAGGCGGGTTAAGGCATCAGCAAAATCGCTAGCTTTGGCAGGTGGCATATTATATTTCCATGCCCCCGTGGCTAATGTGGTAGCAGTACAATTTTTGCCACTATAGTTCACTGTAGCCCAGCAAGGCGTTGAAAAAACACTAATCAAAACTTTCTGGTTAGCGCTCTTAGCCTTACTTACCATACTATCTAAATTTGGCCAGAACCAGCTCGGACTATTGCCTTTACTATTTAACTCAAACCAAGCCCACGGAACAGGAATACGCACTAGATTGGAGCCCGTTTGCTGCACCATTGATGGCCAGTTTTCAGGTAAAGGTCGGTCGTCATTACGTAACTGCACTCCGAATAATTTAGGAGTCAGTGGCTGAGCATATAGTGTGGCACTAAAACAAAGGCTTGTTAAACCCAATAGCCAAATTAAAATACTCAAGAAAGAAATACATCTTTTACTTTGCCCCCACATAAAGCACCTGCCTAAACTTTAAACCAATATGCTTTTAAGAATAGCTTCAATTAATTAAGTTTGTTAGCTTTTATTGGAGTGGACTGTTTTTTTTGGATCACGCTCCCACGAGAAATACGCAGCGGTCAACGCAAAGCCTAATGAAACCGTGACCACCCAACGCAGTACTTGCATCAGTGCACCATACAGCTCAGGGGTAATTTTAAGTTTACCAATCGCGAGTGACATGAGTAATGTGACTAAAGCTGTTCCTAGCATCTGCCCCAATAGTCTTGAGAGATTTAATAAAGCGGAGGCCATGCCCATTTTATCGGGGGGAACCGCATTCAAGACACTATTACTATTCGGGGTGGAAAATAAACCAAAACCAAGGCCAAACGTGATGAGGGCAAGGAGAATCACCCAATAAGGCGTGGTGGGTGTGAGAAACAGGAGTAATAGCAATAAACCCGACACCATGGAAAAGCAACCTAAGGTCGCTAGCACACGAGGTCGATAACGATCAGATAAGCGACCCGCCAAGGGTGCAAGAAAAGCCATCACTAAGGCTTGTACCATTAAAACCTTGCCCGCTTCGACAGGTGTCATACCACGGTTATATTGCAAATAAAGGCTTAGAAGAAAAATCAGACCATAATTACTGGCATAGACCATGATCGAAGCAGATAAGGCTTTCGATAAGGGCTTGGACGCTAAGACAAGATTTAAACGCACTAAGGGACTGGGAGCTGTTGCGCAGTGGCGCACAAATACCACCACAAATACGCACCCTGCTACCAACCAACCTAGCCCTTCCCAACTCGGCAAACGACTGCTAGCCATAAACAAGCTGCCAATGCCAATACTCATGTAAAGCGCCCCTACGATATCTAAGCGCTCAGGGCTAGTACTACGCCATTCACCTTTCATTACCACAGCCGTTAAGAGCAACACCGCCAGTACCAAGGGCATTGGCAACAGGAAAATCGCTTGCCAACCAAAATGCTCAGTGGCCCAACCACCCAGTAAAGGTCCACAAGTGAGTCCTAGATAGACCGCAGACACTAACCAACCTAAGGCTGCACCCCGCTGTCGCGCTTCATACACCCCACCGATAATTGCAACCCCTGTCGTAAAAAACATAGCACTACCAATGCCTTGAATCACACGGCTTAGCAGTAAGATAAACAGATGATTGGCAAAACCGGCTAGGATACTGCCCAGCGCAAAAATCACTCCACCCAAGATGAAGATCCGCTTCCGTCCATAAGTGTCAGCTAAACGTCCTGAGGGCAGCATGGAGAGCAAATTACTCAGTAAAAAGGATGCAGGAATCCAACTCGCATAAATCGCATCAATATGCAAAGCCTCCGACATCGCAGGTACGGCGACCAACGAACCTGACAAAGAGAGTGGGGTTAAAAAGGCACTAATACACACCACGACCAATACAATCAATCGTGCTGTTGGGTGATTTTGGTAATACGCTTGCGTTTGCTGACTGTCCACACGCCTAATCTCTCATCATTAAGCACGGAATTATAACAAGGCAAACTAATCAACAGTTAAATTAGGGTATTCAGGACTGACTTAATTCACTTTGAGTGCACGACAACAACCACTTAAGGTATATTTATTAAAGCTGCCCTCGACTGAAAATGCCACTAAACGCCCCGAAATACTGCGGCAAGTTTTGGTGTAGCGCAAGGTTAAGACTAATTTGCTCCATTGGTTCGCGCCGCGCACTTCGGTTTTTAATGCCACGCGATGATATTTTCCATGCTCTTGATGCTTGGCCGTAATGGGCATACCTATTTTTGCGCCATCAATCGAACCGCTTAGCCATTGTGGCAATACATCCATTTTCCAACGAGGCGAACGGCCGGAGCACTCCAAAATCCACATGCCGGTTTGACGGGTTTTCTGGATGCTGGGGTCTTCGAAGGTTTTTTTCAAAGCGTCTTGGTTCGTATCGACATTGGTGGCTTTGGTGTCACTGGTTTTAGCGTCGGTTTTATCGCTCGCCGTACTTGCGCTAGTGAGATAACGTCGATTGACCCAGCCTGTCTTCCCCTGCCAGCGCGCTTCAACCCAGGTTTGGCTAGCGACTTTTTTAGTCGCTCCGGTTAATTCAATGCCTGAAGCATCAGCAGGAATGCGCACTTTCACGCTAGCCGAAGTGTTTGGCTCCGCACGCATATTTAAGATATCGCCCGCTTTAATCTGGGTGACTTGATACGTAACGGCGGCGCTGACCGAGGGGTGAAGCCACAGACTCAATACCACTACGCCACACTGCAACAGCTGCTTATTATTAAACCCAGTGTTGGTTAACATGATTAGTGTTTAAAAATGGTTTAATAAACACGCACTGAGCGGCAGCAACCTCTGACCGATTGACCGTTAATAGTCCCCTTCGCGCTAAAAGGCATACTGCGACACGCGCGGGTATAGCGTAAGGTTAAACCGATTCTACCGCCGTCGCCTGCGCCATTAACCACGGTTTTTAAGGCAACATTATTTCTGCCGTGGGCCTGCGATTTGCCAGTGATAGGAACGCTCACTTTTTGACCGCTTAACGTCCCTGAGAGCCAATTTGATAATACTTCCACTTTCCAACTCGGCGAACTCCCCCCGCAACGCAATACCCATCCCCGCGCAGGCCCACCTTTCTTAATAGGCTTCGGGGCTTTAGTGGATTTAGTTTTTGCTTTGTTATTAGCCACTTTCGTGATTTTCGCTTGGGATGACTTTTGTACTTCACGCGCGACTATTGTCCCTTGGGCACTGGGTGCGGCTTTGGTGCCATAAGGGGCTTGATTGGCGCTAAACGCGCTTGGGCTCAAGCAGAGCAAGCTAGCCAGTAGGAGGCGTGGTAGTATCCGTGCGGGGATACGCTGATAGTGAGTAAAACGCAACATAACAGCCTCTTAACTCCTGATAATTAAGAATAATTCCTTTTTTCACAGTGTAGTCAAGCACTTGCTAAATCGCTTAGCATTTACCCTAAACGGCTAGAAAACCTTAATAATTGGTTATAAGCCTAGCTGCAAGCAGGGAGATGCTTTACATTGCGGCTGGTGAATTTTTATTAAATAAAGGGCTTGGCATGGTGGTTAATACCGATTTATCCGTTCAAAGCTTTATTCAACGCTGGCAAGGTAAAACCGGTTCAGAAAAAGCGAACTATCAATTATTTCTCACCGAGCTTTGTGAATTATTAGCGGTTGACAAGCCTGAGCCTGCGCAAAACGATAATAAGCAAAATGCCTATGTGTTCGAGCGGCGCGTGGATATGTTTGATTCCAGCGGTAAATCCAATCCGGGCTTTATTGATTTATATAAGCGCGATAGCTTTGTGTTGGAAGCGAAATCAACGGGCAAGAAAGTCGGTTCGGGTGGTTTGGATGTGGCACTGGAGCGCGCTTATAACCAAGCAGAAGGCTATATTAAAAACCTGCCGAGTTTTGAAAAGAAGCCACCGTTTTTAATCGTGACCGATGTTGGGCATGTCTTGCAGGTGTATAGCGAATTCACCTGCTCGGGTTCGACTTATACCGCGTTTCCTGATCAGAACTCGTTTCGGATTCAATTAGCGGATTTAGCTAAGCCTGAAATTCGGGAACGTTTGCGCTTGATTTGGCTTGATCCGCATAGCCTTGACCCCTCCAAGAAAGCTGCGTTAGTCACTCGTGCGATTGCCACACATTTAGCGGGTTTAGCCAAATCCTTAGAACAAGCGCATACCCCCGAACAAGTGGGCACGTTTTTAATGCGCTGCTTATTCACCATGTTTGCGGAAGATGTCGGTTTATTGCCGGAAAAACTGTTCACCCAATTATTGGAGCGCTTAAAAGACAAGCCTGAAAGCTGTGCACCTGCCTTGAAGAATCTATGGAGCTTGATGGACACAGGTGGATTTGAAGGCGTAACAATGGAGCAAATTCGACGCTTCAATGGCGGTTTATTTGCGCAAGCGGATGCGCTGCCTTTGAATAAAGAACAGATTGAATTATTGCTCAAAGCCTCGCTCTCCGATTGGCGTTTTGTTGAACCCGCTATTTTCGGGACTTTATTGGAGCGTGCTTTAAACCCCAAAGAGCGGCATAAACTCGGCGCGCATTATACGCCGCGTGCCTATGTGGAACGTTTGGTGTTTCCCACCGTGATTGAGCCATTGCGTGAGGAATGGAAAAATGTGCAAGCCGCTGCGGTGTTATTGGAGCAGCAAAAACCCAGCAAAAAAACTAAAAAGCACAGTGAAGCGATTGCGTTAGTGCGTGCCTTTCATACTAAATTGTGCGGCTTGCGCATTCTGGATCCGGCTTGTGGGTCGGGGAATTTTTTGTATGTGACCTTGGAGCACATGAAAAAGCTGGAAGGCGAAATTCTCGACTTTTTGCAGCAATTAGGCTTTGCGCAAACCTCCTTGGAAATGGAAAGTGTGTCGGTCAATCCACAGCAGTTTTTAGGGATTGAGGTGAATCCGCGTGCGGCAAAAATTGCCGAAATGGTGTTGTGGATTGGGTATTTGCAATGGCATTTCCGCACGCATGGCAATGTCGCCCCGCCTGAGCCGATTTTGCGTGATTTTCATAATATTGAATGTCGGGATGCGGTATTGGCGTGGGAGGCGATTGAGCCGGAATTGGATGAATCGGGTAAGCCTGTCACGCGCTGGAATGGGGTGAGTATGAAGGTGCATCTGGTGACGGGAAAGGATGTGCCGGATGATGCGGCGCGTGTACCTGTGTGGCGTTATGTGCAGCCGCGTAAGGCGGAATGGCCTAAGGCGGATTTTATTGTGGGGAATCCGCCGTTTATTGGGAAGTTAAATATGCGCTCAGCTTTGGGAGATGGTTATGTTGAAGCTTTGCGTGATACATGGAAGGAAATACCTGATTCAGCGGATTTTGTAATGTATTGGTGGCATCACGCAGCAGAAACGGTACGTTTAGGACAAGCACAGCGTTTTGGTTTTATTACAACGAATAGCCTGCGACAAACCTTTAATAGGCGTGTGGTACAAGCGCAATTGGAAGCAAAAGAGCCGTTGTCCTTGATTTTTGCAATTCCTGATCATCCTTGGGTGGATAGTGTGGATGGTGCAGCGGTACGAATAGCGATGACGGTAGGTAAGAAAGGCAAGGAAAATGGGCTTTTATCTTCAGTAATCAAAGAATATTTACTTGATGATGAAACTAAGCAAATAGAGATTTCTACAAAACTAGGAGTACTAAATGCAAACTTAAGTACGGGCGCAGATATATCAGCTTCTCAAAAATTGCTATCGAATGCACAATTAGCTAATACAGGATTCATTTTGGGTGGCAGAGGGTTTGTTGTTGATAAAAATGAATACCAAGATTTAGTTAAAAGAAATAAAAATATACAAGCATTTATATTTCCTCTATTGAATGGAAACGATGTTTTAGGGAAGCCACGTTATTTCCATGTAATTGATGCTTACGGTTTTTCTTCTGATGAATTAGCGATCTTAGTACCTGAACTATGGCAGTTACTCAAAGAACGAGTTTATCCAGAGCGACAAATTAATCCAGATCCTAAAGTTAAAGCTAATTGGTGGCTTTTTCGACGAAGTAATGAACAACTAAGAATGTTGATCAAAAACATACCAAAATTTATTGTTACTGCTGAAACCGCTAAACATAGAGTATTTAGCTTCGTTGATGCTGGCATAAAACCAGAACACCGCTTGGTAGTTTTTGGATTTCCTGATAGTGTACAATTAGGTTATTTATCTAGCCGCATTCACTTACTATGGGCGTTTAATGCTGGTTCTACATTAGAAGATCGTCCTGTCTATAACAAAACCATATGCTTTGAAACCTTCCCCTTCCCAACGCCCACCGAAGCCCAAAAAACCCAAATCCGCAACCTAGCCGAACAACTTGACGCCCACCGCAAACGTCAACAAGCCGCTCATCCTGAACTTACTCTCACCAATATGTACAACGTCTTGGAAAAATTACGCCTTGAACAAGCCCTCAATGACAAAGAAAAAATCACCCACCAACAAGGCTTAATCACCATTCTCAAAGAACTCCACGACGAACTCGACCGCGCCGTATTTGAAGCCTATGGCTGGAATGATCTCGCCGAACAACTGGTTGGCAAAGCCGGAGCAACCACCCCGTTACCCGACAAACCCGAAGCACAAGCCCAAGCCGAAGAAGAACTCTTAAGCCGCTTAGTCGCCTTAAATGCCGAACGCGCTGCCGAAGAAGCCCAAGGCTTGATTCGCTGGTTACGCCCAGAATTCCAAGCGCCACAAGCGCAAATCGTGCAGCAAACTGAATTGCAAGTGGACAGCGAAGAAAGTAACGAAGCGCCAACACCGGAACCAGCTAGCAAATGCACATGGCCGAAAGCACTGCCCGCCCAATTCAAACTGGTACGCGACTTATTGAGCCAGCCAAAAACCTTAAGCGAACTCAATAAATACTTTAAAACGCCGCCAAAAATGCTGGAAGACGTCGTGGAAACCTTATGCGCGATGGGTAATGTTCAGCTTGAGCAAAATCGTTACAGGCTAATTTAAGCGCTATAGCCTACAGTTAAGGTGTATATAACAAGGAAGGATGTATACCATGCGCATTAACTATTTTTTGATCGCGTTGAGTTGCAGTTTACTGGCAGCTTGTGGGGACAAATCAGAGAAGACTGAATCCACGTCAGCCACCGTTGTGAATACAGCGAATGCTAGCGGCATCATGCCACCCAACACACCTGTCACCAGCCCAAGCACAACGCCCGCGACTCCGCCTGCGCCCCCACCTGTAACGCTGGATAAACCTGCAATAGCAGGTACTGCTTGTCCCGTGGATAGTGTGACATCAGAACTTCAAGCCAATCAAGACAGTTTAAAAATTAACATTCCAGAAATAGTCATCGGCATAAAACCGGGCTTATCGGGAAATGTGAACTGTAATATCGCTATTCCAGTGCGAGTTGCGCAAGGCTATCAGGTCGCAGTCATGCCATTGCGGTTTAGCGGCACTTTCAACAGCACTAATCTAAAGATCCTCATACAACGCTCTTATTTCCTCGCAGGCGATGCTGGGATCACACAAACCAGCACGCTCACAGCCGATGCCAATAAACAATTTGATATAAGCGACACGATCAATCCAGACGATGCCTCACATTGGACGAAATGCGGCGAAGACGCGAATTTGCGCGCCAATGTGCGACTGATGACACGAAGTGGGCAAGGTGAAGCGAAAGTGACTATCCAATCGACTGATACTGCCGACCCCCGTTTATTTAAACTGGTCTATCGTGCTTGTCAGTAGTTAGTGTGGCGAGGGTGGCGCTGCATTGCGTGAGCGCCACGAATACAGGAGCGACCAAAAGGAACGCCAGCGACTCAATAACACTGCGCCAAAGATCAAGCAGCAGCCGAGTATTTGCACAGCGCTCATGCTTTCGCCAAACCACGCCGCCGCCAACAATGCCACCCAAACAGGTTCCAAAGACATGATTAACCCTACATGGCTAGCAGGCGCTAAGCCTTGTGCTTTGGTTTGCAGAATGAAACGGCCACAGGTAGAAATCAGAATACTTAACGCCAACCACCCCCATAAAGCGATGGGTTGTTGAAAGTTCCACGTTTCAAGTAGCGCTGATACGGTCAGTGTAATGACGCCCACTACGATTAATTGCAGCGCGGTGAGCGCTAATAAGGGCAAACGATACGCCGCTTGGCTGTTGAGATTGAAATACACCGCAAACACAACCGCACCCAACAAATAGGCTATTTCACCCACACCTAGCGCAACATGATTTTCTAAAAATAATAACGCCATCCCCAGCAGCGCCAACGGCAAAGATAGCCAAATCATGCGATTCGGTTTTTCACCAAAAGCCAAGGCCACTACCGGCACAAGCACCACGCTTAGACTATTTAAAAACGCTCCCACCCCTAAATGCTCTGAATGTGCCAAGCCATAAATCCATAGCATCATCCCCAATGCAAACATCGCCCCAACACTGCTTAAGCGTTGAATATCCTTGCTTGAAAGCGCACGCAGCGCTGACCACGCAAATGGTAATAAAATAAAGCCCGCCACGAGAAAGCGCAGCCCAATAAATAATAGCGGCGATAAACCCGCTAGCACTTCTTTGGAAAAAATCCAACCAAGCGATGCCAAGAGTGTGGCACTTAAAATATAGACATCAGCACGCCAATGCGAAGGGGAAGTGGAACTCATGAAGCAACTAACCTGTCGGAAAAGCCGCGCATAGTGCGCCGAATGCGCGGCTAATGCGAGTACTGAATGAATACACTAGAATTAAGCCTCTGGTGCGTTGGAACCCAGCGGCACGCGTGCAAGACGATGCTCAGCGCGTCGCTCGCGGAAAAAAGCTTGTAATTGTGCCGCACACTGCTCCTCTAACACGCCCCCTTCAATGTGCAATCGATGGTTATGGCGCGGATGCTCTAGCAAATGAAAAACCGAACCGGCGCCGGTTTTTGAATCATAAGCACCGAAGACAATGCGTTCAACACGGGCATAGATCAATGCGCCCGCGCACATAAGACAAGGTTCTAAAGTCACATATAACGTTGCGCCGGGTAAGCGATAATTACGGGCTTGTTTGCCCGCTTGACGTAATGCAATCACTTCTGCATGTGCGGTAGGGTCATGACCACTAATCGGTTGATTCCAGCCTTCACCCAGATTGATATTGTCGCGTACCACTACCGCACCAACCGGAACCTCTCCCTGCTGGTAAGCCCGCTCCGCTAAGCTCAGTGCATAACGCATCCATTGCTCATCATGTGTCGAACTATTTGTCACAAAGCCTTCTTTCATAACATTGTCTAAACTTAATCGGCAAAACTATACTCTATATTAAACTATTTACCACGAAACCCACGATACTTAGCATCAGGAGGATGTATGCCGAACGGTTCGGATGCCAATAACGAAGCAGCGCTTAATCAACGCTTAGCAGCTTTTGATAATAACCCCGTTGCATTCATGAACGAAGCGCCCCCTAAATACGATGAACATGGCAAGGCTATTGCGGGTAGCTCCTTGTTTTCCGCCAAAGCGATTCAGCAAAAAGTCTATCTTAGCGCACGCGACCAACAGCGCGAACAAGCTTTAGCGGATGGGCCCAGAATTGGGACACGCGCAGCAGCAGCATCGAATGATTTAGCCGCGAATCTGGTGGATGAATTACGCTACAAAAAACTGCAAGACATGGAAAGCGCCAAACTTAAGACTGCTAAATTAGCAGAGCAACCGTGGTCGGATGATTATTGGGCGATTTATAAAGGCAGTTTGGGCGCACGCTATGGCGATCCACGCTTTCCCGATACGGAAAACTGGAAGACTAATTACACTTATATTCAAACCAATAAAGCAGCGGATATTCTGAAGAGTGGAAGCGCAGCACGCATTAATCAACTCTCCCCGTCTGAAAAGTACGATGCGCTGATTGGCGACAATACTGGCACACTCACGAAGCTGATGTGGGCGGAAGGTCAATCATTTTATGATGCAAATGGCTCAGTAGAAACGTGGATGGGCTTATGTCACGGTTGGGCAGTCGCCGCTTATATGCTACCACGCCCCAAAACTAGCGTTACTTTATTCACGCCCAGCAATATAGCGATTAAATTTTTTCCTGCGGACATTAAAGCCTTAGCCACTTTACTGTGGGCGAATGTACCAGGGACTTCGCGCTTTATTGGTGGGCGTTGCAATGATCAAAATCCCAAAACCGACCCCGCCACGGGACGCATTACCTCAGAACAGTGTTTTGATACCAATCCGGGCACTTGGCATTTAGCTGTGGTCAATCAGATTGGCTTAGGCAAGCGTAGTTTTGTATTGGACGCTACTTTTGACTATGAGGTCTGGAATCAGCCTATACTGGGTTATAGCTATACCTACTTTAATCCGCAAACCCGCCGCGCTACGAATACGCTTGCGGAAGCGAAAGTTGCTGTTAATGCTTTCACGAATGACAAATTTAAACGTTTCCGTAGTGCCAATGCTCGCGCTATTGTCGGTATATCAATGACTGTTTCTTACATGGTGGAAACCACTCCACTACAGCGAGATACCGATGCCGCCACTATGGATGCCATTCAGCAAGTTGTTTATGAATACGATTTAGAACTGGATGCGAGTGATGTCATTATTGGTGGAGAATGGTATCGCAATCGTCATCCGGATTTTTTATGGACACCCGTGAAGAACGTGAAGGCACAAACGCGCTTTGAGAATAATGCGAGTGGAACTTGGAACACACGCCAAGCACTACCTCAAGCGTGGCGCACCGCTGCACTACAGGCAGCCAATCAACAACGTGCTCCCTTGAGTAAGATTGTTGAGCAATTACTAAGCTTATCGAAAGAAACTAGCACTAGCCAACCGACTCCGCCTCCCTTACCTACCCCACCAAATCGCGGCACAGGCAGCTCGACACCGAGTACACCCCCAACAACAGGTGGCTCTAGCAATTCTACAACCACCCCAACACGCCCAAGCACTTCTGGAAATAGCTTTTTAGATTGGCTCAGAAGTTTTCTGAATAGGCGCTAATACTATTCCGAAAGCCTGTAGGGACTTAAATCCCTACGGGCTGCGGCATCCCTAAACCACGAGCAGGGAACATACGCGCAATTAAGCTGGCTGTTGTGCCAGCACGATAAGCAGGTTCTACTTTCTGATGCTTACGCGTTAAACTATCTAACGTAATACCATCTAAAAATTCAAATACCTGTTCATCCAAACTATCTAGCATCATGGAAACCGCCAGATTTTCTGCGCCTTCTTGTTTTTTACTACCCGCTTTAGCGACTAATTCTTCTTCATCTTCGCCCGTTTCAATAGCCTGTACAATCTGTGCAATGGTAATGCGGCTAGCTGGGCGGCCTAAACGATAACCACCGCCAGGACCACGAATACCCTCAACCAAACCGGCGTGGCGCAGCGCATAAAACAACTGCTCCATATAAGACAATGAAATACCTTGTTCCTTGGCTAGATTACTCAGCCGCAGCACATTGCGATCATTGTGCAATGCGAGTGCCATCATCGCCATTACCGCGCGTTGGCTTTGCGTTGTCAGTTTCATCATAACCTCCTACTGTAAGAACCTTCCCTTGAAATCAATGAAGCTACTATACAAAACTGCTATCATAAGAAAAATTCGAATTTTTATAGATAAAACTTCGTAAAATACGAATAATTTTACTTGAACTTTTTGGCTTTATTACCATGATTAATTACAAACACCTCAATTACTTACGCGAAGTGGCCTTAGCGGGCAGCCTAGCGCGTGCCAGTGACCGTTTACATCTCACGCCACAAACCATTAGTGCTCAATTGAGTCTCTTAGATGAGGCATTTGGCGTCGAATTATTCCGTCGCCAAGGACGACGACTGGAACTGACAGAAGCTGGAGAAGTAGCTTTAGAATACGCGAATGAAATCTTTCAACTCGGTGATGAGCTAGAAAAAACCTTTCAGAACTTTTCTACCAAAGGAAAAACGCGCGTGTTCAGGGTTGGCGTTTCAGACTTAGTCCCCAAAGCCATCGCTTACCAACTGCTACAACCTGCCATGGCATTAAAAGGTTTACGCATTGTTTGCATGGAAGGTAAATTAGCGGATTTGCTCGGCGAGCTGGCCGTACAACGCATGGAATTAGTCTTAGCCGATAGCCCGATGCCCGCTAATTTAAACGTCAAAGGCTTTAATCATGAATTAGGTTCGAGTAGTGTTAGCTTTTTTGCCACACCAGAACTGCAGCAAACGCTGGTTACTGCATTTCCAGCTTGCTTAAACAATGCACCGCTTTTATTACCCAGTGAAGGGGCTGCCGTACGTAAGCAACTCATGCAGTGGTTTACTAAGCAAGGGGTACGCCCTGTAATTACCGGAGAGTTTGATGACAGCGCTTTATTACAAGCCTTTGGTCAAGCGGGCAGTGGTATTTTTATCGCCCCTACCGTGCTACAAGCCCAGTTAGAAGCGGAAGGCAAGGCACGCGTTTTGGGGCACGCACCCAAAATTAAAGAACATTATTTTGCAATTTCCATTGAGCGGCGCATTACTCACCCAGCAGTCAAAGCCATTACGGAACATGCACAAGGCTGGCTCAATTAGAGAGAAAATTTTATGGCTGAAATGAATGCTTGTATCACCTGTGGTGCGTGTTGTGCGTGTTTTCGGGTCTCGTTTTATTGGGGTGAGACGACTGCTAGTCCAGAAGGTATTGTACCCGTGGCCTTAACTGCGCCTATTGCAGCACCGCATCGGGTCGCCATGCTGGGCACAGATCAAGCCAATCCACGCTGTGTCGGACTGGACGGCGAATTAGGTAAACAGGTAGCGTGCCGTATTTATGAACAACGTCCATCACCTTGCCGCGAGTTTCAAGCCTCAGGCGAACAGGGAAAGATCAATCCAGACTGCGACAAAGCCCGCGCTAAATACCAATTAGCGCCCCTAGTAGCGAGTTGATTAAAAAATAACTAGCCAAGGGCAAAAAAGTAAAATTAAGCTCTTGTTTATTTATAAAAATAACTTATAATAACTTACATGCAATAAAAAAAGGGATATGAAAACATATCCCCTCTATATAAAAGATGACTCAAAACCCCAAAGTGTTAGCTTTGGTCGGAATAAGACAGGTAATCCCAATAACCATCTTATTCCTCTTACCCAACAACCAGCTCCCCAATGAATGGCCGGTTGAAAGGCAAGTAAAAAGCAACTTCAGCTCGCGTCATTCTGAAACCTTTAAGCCATTGAGTGTCAGAACGGCATGAAACTTATTTTTTCTATTACAGCATCGTCTTGACGACAGAACCGCTACCACAAACCCCAATTTTCGCGATTCCTGCTGAAGTTGTTGCTTATTTTAGGTACGATGCACTGAATCGAACCTGAATGTTAGGGCGATTTTTTATTCAATAGATTTTTTTAAGCAGAAAAACGTAGTCTAATATTATAACTTATTGTTTTAAAAAAAATTTATGAATCAAGTCATGATGGATCAGTTCAGCAAGCCAACACTTGCTACCCGCATGGAAGCAATTCAGGCGTTTCATGTCATGGAAATCCTAGCGCGCGCCAAGCAATTAGAAGCTCAAGGACGTTGCATCTGCCATTTAGAGGTCGGAGAGCCCGATTTTGCTACCCCGCAACCGATTATTGAAGCTGGTTTAAAAGCCTTGCAGGCTGGGTACACTAAGTACACGCCAGCTTGTGGTATTCCTCAACTGCGTGAAAAAATTGCCCAGTGGTATCAAGACCAATTTCACATCACGATAAAACCTGAACGCGTCATTGTCACACCCGGTGCTTCAGGTGCTTTGCAACTCGCTTTAGGTGTGTTGGTCAATCCAAATTCAGAAATTATCCTCACGGATCCGGGTTATCCGTGTAATCGTCATTTTGTACACTTATTTGAAGGCAAAGCGATTAATCTTCCAGTGGATGCGAGCACCAACTACCAACCGAGTTTGACTGCTGTACAACAGGCTTGGACTGAAAGCACACGTGCGGCTCTTTTTGCATCACCCGCTAATCCTACTGGTACTTTATTAGCGCCCCAGACCATCAAAGCATTACACCAATTCATTCAACAACAATGCGGCGATTTATTAATTGATGAGATCTACCAAGGCTTAACTTACGGACAAGCCCCAAGTACAGCACTAGCTTGCGCTGATAATATTTGGATTATTAATAGTTTTTCGAAATACTTTGGGATGACTGGCTGGCGTTTAGGCTGGTTAATTGCACCAGATTATGCCCTAGATGCTATTAATCGTTTAGCGCAGAATTTGTTTCTGGCTCCTCCGACACCAGCACAATATGCAGCATTGGCTGCTTTTGAGGCGCACACCTTAGAAATTACCGAACAACGTCGTAATATTTTTGCAGAAAGGCGCAATTTCTTATTGCCTGCTTTGCGAGAGCTGGGCTTTCAGGTGCAGGCTGAACCACAGGGTGCATTTTATATTTATGCCAATTCAGCATCTTTACATGACGATAGCCAAGCACTGTGTTTAGCCTTATTAGAAAAGGCAGGTGTCGCCGCAACACCTGGCATTGATTTTGGTATGCATCACGCACGCCAGCATGTGCGTTTTGCCTATACCACGGATCAAGCAAGCTTGGAAAAATCTATTGAGCGCATTCGTACCTACCTACAAAACTAACAGCCCGAACTGAATTTTAAGGCGTGGAAAAGCAGGCAGTGGCTAAAAACTCATGGTAAAATCACGCATTCCCCAATTTTGTATAGAGACTTAGATCATGGCAGCAGGTGACTCATCACTGACCTACCGCTCTGCGGGTGTCGATATTGATGCAGGCAATGAATTAGTAAAACGCATTAAACCAATTGCTCAAAAAACCAAACGCCCTGAAGTTCTCTCTGGCATCGGTGGCTTTGGTGCTTTATTAGCCATTCCACCGCAATACAAACACCCCATTTTGGTGTCAGGCACGGATGGCGTTGGGACTAAACTCAAACTCGCTATTGATACCGGCATCTATGACACGATTGGCATTGATTTAGTTGCTATGTGTGTCAATGATATTATTGTCAGTGGGGCAGAGCCTTTATTTTTCCTTGATTATTACGCAACGGGCAAATTAGATGTCGATGCGGCTGAGCAAGTGATTAAAGGAATTGCGGAAGGCTGTATGCAATCTGGTGCTGCTTTAGCAGGCGGTGAAACGGCTGAAATGCCGGGTATGTATCATGGCTCGGACTTTGATTTGGCAGGCTTTTGCGTTGGCGTCGTCGAACGCGACAAAATTTTAAATAATTCCAGTGTGCATCGCGGTGATGTGCTGATTGGCCTAGGCTCAACAGGCCCTCACTCTAATGGCTATTCGCTCATTCGTAAAATTCTCGAAATCAGTGAAACGCCATTGGATATGCCATTTGCTGAGTCCACTATTGGACGCGTTTTGCTCGAACCTACTCGCATTTATGCCAAATTAGTATTGAAACTATTAAAGCATCATCCTATCCATGCCATTGCGCACATTACCGGCGGTGGTCTAACTGAAAACCTCCCGCGCGTGTTGCCAACAGGTGTTGAAGCGCATATAAAACTAAATAGTTGGGAACGCCCTGCGGTTTTCCAATGGCTACAAGAAAACGGTAATGTCTCAGAGTCCGAAATGCTACGCACTTTCAACTGCGGCATTGGCATGGTATTAGTCGTCCCCGCTCACCAACACGAAGATATCTTAACCGCCTGCCGTTTAGAGCATATGCCAGCTTGGGTCATTGGCGACATCGTAAGTTCCGACGAAGCCGAACCTTGCGTTAAATATGTCTAATGTCATGCGTTTAGTGGTCTTGCTGTCAGGTAATGGCAGCAATCTGCAAGCTATTATAGATGCCTGCGAAGAACAAACCATACAAGGCCAAATCGTCGGTGTTATTAGCAATCGTGCCGATGCTTATGGCCTTGAGCGCGCTCGTAAAGCGAAGATTCCAACCCACACCATCGATCATACTTTATTTAAGGCGCGCGAAAGCTTTGACCAAGCGCTCATCAACATGATTGACTCTTACGAAGCGGATTTAATCGTACTAGCGGGCTTTATGCGCATTTTGACAGAAGGCTTCGTACAGCACTATCAAGGCCGTTTAATTAATATTCACCCGTCCCTGCTTCCTGCCTATAAAGGCACTAACACCCACGAACGTGTATTGGCTGAGGGTGCCACGGTACATGGCGCTAGCGTACATTTTGTCACTGCTGAATTAGATAGTGGCGCGGTAGTGGCACAAGTTAAAGTACCGGTTGAAGCCTATGATACCGCCAGTACACTCGCTGAACGCGTATTACGCTATGAGCATGTGCTTTACCCGACCGTACTGCAATGGTTTTGTACTGGACGCTTGCGCTTAGGCAAGGATGGCGCCTATTTAGATGGCGAGTTGATCGACACTCCCCTTCAGTTAGTAGTTGAACCTTAGGCTGATAGCTGACTATAATCGCCGCGTTTAAATGCCCGCTTGGGTTTTATGAACACTTGGGTTCCCTCACCCCCAACGACAAAAAGGAAACAAGATTAATGACCTTTCTCACAACGCAAAATACCTCTATGAAGCGCATCATGCTCATTTTGGTAAGTTTTCACTTAGCCGTTATTGCACTCAGCAATTATCTTGTCCAAATCCCCATTGAAATTTTTGGTGTAACCACGACGTGGGGAGCGATTACTTTTCCTTTTATCTTCTTAGCGACTGATCTAACGGTTCGTCTATTTGGTTCGGATTTAGCGCGGCGCATTATCTTAGTAGCGATGCTACCTGCCTTAGTAACTTCCTATCTACTTTCAGTATTATTTGATGGAGGCCAATTTCAAGGCTTCATGGCACTCAGTGAATTTAATATCCATTTTGGACGTATTGCCTTAGCCAGTTTTCTAGCTTATTTATGCGGTCAGCTATTGGATATTGCCGTCTTTAATCGCTTACGCCAACTACCAACCTGGTGGATAGCACCGGCTAGCTCTACCATTATAGGCGGTTTACTAGATACCATTATTTTCTTTGGGTTAGCCTTTTATCGAAGTACCGATCCAATTATGGCTGCCCATTGGCCAGGAATTGCAGCGACTGATTATGCTTTTAAAATTTTTATTAGTTTAATTTTATTCGTTCCGGCTTACGGTTTGTTAATGAGTGTATTGGTTAAGCATCTACAAACGCAAACTAACTGACCTTTGGTCTGTTCAAGTCATATTTTCTAACGAATCTAGCAAGAAAAACTCGCTTGAGCTTGGGTTATGAACGACGTAGCCTAAGCTTATCTTAAATTTTACAGAAATAATAAGCGTTAACCCCGCTACGAGTTTTTTATGAATATCCTGCATTATATTAGCCTAGCTGGTCAGCAGTTAGCTGCTCACCGTCAAAAAGCCAAAACGCTCCAACAATTACGCGAATTAAACGAAGATAATTTGGTAGATATTGGTATTTCCAGTGCTTTATTGCGCCAAGGGGTATCAGCCTACCCATGGACTTTAGATCAAGCGGTACAAGATACGCCGCACGTTACCTACAACGCGTTGTTAGCTTTTAATAATTTGTACAGCACTGCTTTGAATGCTGCCAATCAAGATACTGAAGAGCGTAGAGCGGCTTAGGCACCATTGGCCAAATAAAAATTTCATGAGAAAGACAAGCCTTTCTTATGAATGCTACCTTAATAATACAACACCTCTAATGTATTTGCAGGCACGCCCTTAAGAACCAATCCAAAACAGATTTAACAGCGTTAAGTCTTATCTTTTCGCAGTATGACACTAGGGTATGCAACAGTTGGCTAAACTCATATGATAGGGACATGCTTAGTGGCTGGGACAAGAAAGAGCCATTCATTCAGAACGACTCTTATAAAGGCTTACCCCCGTTGACTTAAGTGTTTCACCACGTCAATGAATGTATCGATTTCCTCAAAGGTATTATAAAACGCCAAAGATGGACGTACTGTGGTTTCTAGACCAAAACGACGCAAGATCGGTTGAGCACAGTGATGGCCTGTTCGGACCGCAATACCCTGTTCATTTAGGGCTTTACCGACTTGTTCTGTGCTATAACCATTCAAAATAAACGATACTACACTGGCTTTTTCGGCGGCAGTTCCAATCAGTTTAACCCCTTTTATGGGACGTAACCCTTCGGTTGCATACTCTAATAAAGCATGCTCATGGGCTGCAATAACGGGTAATCCTAGATGAGTCACATACTCTAAGGCTGCTCCTAGGCCCACAGCATCGGCGATATTGGCCGTGCCTGCTTCAAAGCGGAGTGGTGGTTTGCGGAAGATGGTTTTCTCAAAAGTGACATCCTCAATCATATTGCCGCCACCTTGCCAAGGCTGTAGCGATTCCAGCACCTCTGCTTTACCGTAGACTGTTCCTATTCCTGTCGGGCCAAAGATTTTATGCCCTGAAAATACATAGAAATCGGTATCCAGCGCTCGTACATTAACTGGCAAATGCGAAATACCTTGTGCGCCATCAATTAAGGTCTTAGCACCAACACTTTTGGCTAAAGCAATGATTTCAGCAATTGGTGTCACCGTACCCAGCGCATTCGAGACTTGGGTAACCGAGACTAATTTAGTGCGCGGTGATAACAGTTTACGGTATTCATTGAGCAGGATTTGTCCCGTCTCATCCACAGGAATCACTTTGAGAACAATACCAAGGGTTTCGCGTAACTGTTGCCACGGCACAATATTGGCATGATGCTCGAGATGCGAAATAATAATCTCATCACCAGCCTTGAGGTATTGCTGCCCCCAAGACTTGGCAATCAGGTTAATCCCTTCGGTGGTACCGCGTACAAAAATCACTTCTTCAGAGGATTTAGCCCCAATGAAATGAGCCACTATCGAACGAGCATGATCATAAGCATCCGAAGCACGTGCTGCTAATTCATGCGCGGCACGATGCACATTGGAATTCTCGTGTTCATAGAAATAAGTCAGCCGATCAATGACCACCTTGGGCTTTTGGGTGGTCGCGGCATTATCAAACCAAATCAGCGGCTTGCCATTCACTTTTTCTTGCAAGATAGGAAAATCTTGGCGTATTTGGTGTATGTCAAAGCCTGTGCGTTTACCCCCTAATCCTAGAGGTTGCGGTTGATACCACTGTTCTGCTCCCAATGGAAAAGTGGGAATATTGAGAGCAAGCGGCGCTACCCGTTCAAACGACGAATCGAGGAAATAGAACTGTGGCGTTGAAGCGGTTTGATGGAATGAGGGTAGATCCCCATGACGTGGCAATCCTGTGAGATCAGGGTAGGTATAAGGTACAGTTCCTGTGGCGAGACTACTACTGACAAGCGCAGGTGCACGTTGTGCGAGGGCAGGGTAATTGACTACTTGGTGTGCTTGTGTCTCAGGCAATTGTTTCAGCGTGGTTGGCAAGGATTGTCCTAACGCATTATCGGTTTGCAACGTACCATAAAGCGTTGAAGCTAGCTCGGCGAGGGTGGCTTCATTCCAATTTGTTCCGAATGAATCACTTATAGGTGTCTGGGTAGTCATGGTATTTCCCTACTTCCACATCGTCTAAAACCGCTAGTGCATCATCCGTCAGCACCGCGAGCGAACAATACAAAGACACTAAGTACGAAGCAATCGCACTGCGATTAATGCCCATAAAACGTACTGATAAGCCTGGACTTTGTTCACCGACTAAACCAGGTTGGAATAAGCCTACGACCCCTTGGCGTTTTTCACCTGTGCGTAATAAGAGAAATTTGGTTTTGCCATCATCTAACGGTACTTTGTCTGAGGGAATAATCGGAATACCGCGCCATGTAATGAATGGTGAGCCGAATAAACTCGTGGTGGGCGGTGGTACACCACGACGAGTACATTCACGTGCAAAGGCATTTAAACCAAGTGGGTGCGTTAAGAAAAATGCAGGTTCTTTCCACACCTTACTTAACAAATCGTCCAAATCATCGGGGGTTGGCGCACCTGTTAACGTGGAAATACGTTGTTCATCACTCACACTAGCCAGTAAGCCGTATTCAGGATTATTAATTAGTTCACTTTCTTGACGTTCTTTAATCGTTTCAATCGTCAAGCGTAACTGTTCACGAATCTGATCATGTGGGCTGCTATACAAATCAGAAACACGCGTATGCACATCTAAAATCGTGGATACACCATTTAAGAAGTATTCGCGTGGTTGCGTTTCGTAATCGACAAAGGTTTCAGGTAGATGGGCTTCGTCACGCTGGGTACAAGCTACACGCACTTGCTGTGGATTACTGACCTGATTGACGCGATAAATACCTGCTTCCACAGGTACCCATTGCAATAATTGCACTAACCAACGTGGGGTGAGGGTCGATAATTGTGGGGCGGTTTTGGTAGCATTAGCTAGTTGACGCGCAGCTACATCACCCAAGGCTCGTTGAGCTTGAGTTGTTTCAGCCATGTCGGCACTCCTTTATGAAAATAAAAGTGAATAGTATTGTTGGAAACTGTCAAAAAGACTGTGGTTGTGTGGTTTTTACGGGTAGATTTTCCTGTAGTATATGACTGTGTGCGGGGACGCTATGCGTGAGCCAGACATTGCCGCCAATAACGGAATGATGCCCGATCGTAATATTGCCCAACACAGTAGCACCTGCATAAATCACCACTTCATCCTCAAGCGTGGGATGACGTTGCAAACCTTTTTGTAAATTGCCGTGCAGATCACGCGGGAAACTCTTAGCGCCCAGTGTAACCGCTTGGTATAAACGCACCTGTTTGCCGATAATGGCGGTCTCGCCGATCACCACACCAGTGCCGTGATCAATAAAGAAACCTTCACCAATCGTGGCTCCAGGATGAATATCCACACCTGTTTCGGAATGAGCTACCTCACTAAGCATGCGTGCTAATAAAGGTAGTTCTTGTCGATACCACTGGTGTGCAATACGGTGATACAACACTGCTTTGATACCGGGGTAACACATGAGTACCTCGTCCACACTGCGTGCGGCCGGATCACCTTTAAACGCGGCTAATACATCCTGATCTAATAAACGACGAATAGTTGGCAATTGCACCGCAAAGGCTTGGGTGCGTTTAATCGCTTCTTGCTCAATAAAAGGATAATCAATAACCGCAGGCGGTTGATTTAAATAAGCCTGATAAATTAACTCTAGGCGTACTTGGCTTAATAATTTGTTTAGAGCAATATCTAACTGCAAACCGACATAATAATCTTCCGCTTCTTGATGTAAATCCGCCGAGCCTAAACGCATCGGAAATAAAGCATTAGATAAAATTTTTATAATTGACTGTACTATTTCCAAGACTGGCAAATTCCGTTTGCCTAAAAACTGTGGGCGCTGTTGGGAATGACGCCATTGGGTTCTTAATTGATTTAATTCCGCAACAATAGTGGCTAGATGCCAATTAGCATTTTGATGTAATTCAGGTAGTAATTCAGAAAAATTATTTAAGGGTAAACTCATGATCCATATCCTTATAGATTAAGCTTGAGACCATGGCAGACCTGTGTAACGCCAACCACCACGCTTACCGCGCTGCTGTTGCTCATTCATTTCACCTTCAAAACCTTCACTAATATTAAAGACATGTTTAAAACCTGCTTTAGTGGCAGCTTCCGCAGCTAAGGCAGAGCGTTTTCCGCTACGACATAACAATAAAATAACCTTATCTTTAGCGGCTTTTTGTTCTAATTCGCGTGTAAAACGGGGATTGCGCGTTAGGCTAGTTCCTGTCGCCCAAGCGACGTGTAAACTATTAGGGACTTGACCGACAAAAATTAATTCTTCTTTGGTTCGAACATCAATTAAAACAGCAAACTGCGACA
Source organism: Thiolinea disciformis DSM 14473 (assembly GCF_000371925.1). Classification (GTDB taxonomy): domain Bacteria; phylum Pseudomonadota; class Gammaproteobacteria; order Thiotrichales; family Thiotrichaceae; genus Thiolinea; species Thiolinea disciformis. The sequence continues at coordinate 81,897 of NZ_AQVE01000005.1, forward strand.
CTACTAATTGCCATGCTTCTAAGGGTGTGATATGCCCCGCAAATAATAAACCTTGCTGTTGAGCTTCAGCACGTACCTGATTTAAAATCTGCTCAGCTTTTTCTTGATTTACAATTTCGACAGGTTTGGTATAAAAAACATTGCTAAGTGAATCGGCATTGCTCACGGCGTATTTTCTCCGATTAATTGATGCACACACCTTAACAGGCTTTGTTTCAATAAAAAAACAACTTAAATTGCTTTGCTTATCGTGAAAAAGAATATTGAGTAGGCTATTCGTTCTTTTTAAGAATAAGTATATATAAACCATTTTTTACTATTTTTCTGACTCAGCCCAACCGATTTATAGTCGACATTCTATTTATCTAAGTACACAGTTCATGGAAAATATTCTCATTGTTCCTGGTCTATACGGTAGCGGCTTACAACACTGGCAATCGTGGTTTGAGCATAAGGTCAGAAATTGTGTGCGTGTTGAACAACCTGATTGGGATAATCCGATTTTGTCTGAGTGGGTGAACACCTTCAATCGCTACATGGAGCAAGTACAAGGCAGGATTTGGATTGTCGCACATAGTTTCGGCTGTTTAACCACCATGGCAGCAGCACAGCAATATACCAACCGTATTGCAGGCGCCATGTTAGTTGCTCCTGCCAATCCTGAACGTTTTAATAGTGATGGCTTTCAAGAGAGCATTTTTTATATCTCGGCTCAGCGTTCGCTGACTTTGAAATTACCCCAACACTATCCGCAATTCCCCACGTTAGTTATTGCTAGTACTAATGACCCGTGGATGCCTTTAGAACAGGCAAAAAAATGGGCAGAACGTTGGGAAAGTGGTTTTATTAATGCAGGCGCAGTAGGCCATATTAATATTGCTTCTGGTCATGGCCCATGGTTAGAAGGTTTAGAATATTTTCAGCGCTTTAAAGCAGCACAACAGTATATCGTGCGAGGGGATATTGTATTCTAAGCTGCATCAGCTACTAAAAACGCCGTGCTTAGTAGCACTAAACGCGGCGTTTGCTATAAAGTCTATACAAACTAATTAAGATTGGGTTGCTTCCAATAGGAACGCTCTTTCCAGTAATCTTGGCTAGAAAATTTAGGGCGGAACATATCTTTAGTAGGACGCATAATGGGTTCGGCATCCTCAGTCATTCGTGTGTCAACGGCATCAACACTCGCCTTTGCCCCATCACTCATAGGCTTTAAGAACTGAGCATTCACCCAGCCTGTTTGCCCCATCCAAAATACTTCCGCCCAATTACCTTTGCGGCGACCGGTGGCAACAATAGTCAAACCATTGTGAGGAATTTTGGCAACGACTGGATGCTGCATACCTGCACCGGCACGCATATTTAAGGTATCGCCTTGTGCAACATTAACGACTTTTTGCAAATTGGCCGACTGTGGCTCATTTAGTTCAAGCGGTGCTGCATAGGCAGTAGCATTCAACAAAGCTGCAAATAGCAAAGTAGCAAAGGGTACAAAAAAGCGGTTCTGGCTCATAAAAAACTCCGTTTAAATAAAGCTGGACAGACGAGTGGAGCATTAAGTTCCCTACGCTCGTGCCATTTAAGTCTACCGCACCTGCTACCGTTAATCAGCTAATCTCCACCATTACTTCACTGAACCTGCCAACATACCTCGTACTAAGTAGCGTTGTAGGCCAAAGAACACCATTAATGGTACAAAAATAGTCACAAATGCGGAAGCAGTTAGAATTTCCCAGTTCCCGCCTAAAGTACCTAACATGGCACGTAAGCGCGCAGTTAAGACTAACTGATCGTCACTACTACTTAAGAACACAATAGCCACTAACAAGTCGTTCCAAGTCCATAAGAACTGGAAAATAGCAAAGGATGCCAACGCTGGGAAAGATAAGGGTAATACAATGCGCTGAAAGATATTAAAGTGGGTTGCACCATCAACGCGCGCTGACTCCATAATTTCCTTCGGCAAGCCGACGATATAATTGCGCAGCAAATAAATCGCTAATGGCAAGCCAAAGCCCATATGGGCGAGCCAAACCCCTAAATAGGTCTTGGCCAGACCCACTTCATTATATAAGCGCAATAAAGGAATCAGGGACATTTGCAGCGGCACGACTAATAAACCGACCACCATTGCAATAATCAAAGAACGGCCAGGAAAGCGCATCCAGGCCAATGCGTAAGCGGCGTAGGCCGCCACTAAGATCGGAATAATGGTTGACGGAATTGCTACTGTGAGTGAATTAATAAAAGAGCGACCTAAGCCTTGTGCACTTAAGACTTCACGGTAATTATCAAGGGTAAAACGGGGTGGGACTTCGGTAGTATAGAAAATACGTTTACCACGCCCTGCTTCAAAGGCAGTGGGTGAACTTAAACTATAAGAACCATCCGCATTAACCGTCATGCTCTGATTATTACCTAAATCAGCAGTCTGCCCTGCTTGGAAAGCTTTAGGCTCTTGAGAGCGCACACCAAAAGCAGAAATAGGATGAGTGGTTTCTATCTTGCCTTTAAGGACATACTTGTCATCGATTACTTGCTGCTTATCAAGGTCATCGGTACGCGCAATTAAGGATTGTTCGGTAGTAGTTAGCGCTTTCCACCAACCATTCACCGAAATCTGGTTTTTGTCACGCAATGAAGACACTAATAAGCCAAAGGTTGGCACAACCCAAATAACGACTAACAATAGCACACTGAGTTGCATGGTGATATTGAGCAATTTCCCTTGCTTAGACCTAACCATTTACTGCCCCTCCATTTCTTGATTAGCGCGGCGAATATTCCAAATCATGATGGGAATGACCAGCAGCATAATAATCACCGCAATCGCAGCACCACGCCCAAAATCACCACCACCACGGAACATCCAGTCATACATCATATTCGCCAGTACTTGGGTATTCCACTGACCATTCGTCATGGCTAAAACAATATCAAATACCTTCAGAACGGTAATAGTAATGGTCGTCCATACGACAGCAATGGTTCCCCAAATTTGTGGAACCATGATGCGAAAGAAAATCTGCATCCCATTAGCGCCATCAATCACAGCTGCTTCTAAGGTTTCCTCAGAAATACCCCGTAAAGCTGCTGACAAGATCACCATTGCAAAGCCAGTCTGAATCCAGATCAAAATAACCATTAAAAAAAGGTTATTCCAAAATGGCAAGGTGATCCACGGTTCTGGTGTACCTCCAAAAAACTGCACAACAGCATTTAATAGGCCAATTTGCTCGCCTTCAGCCCGATAATCATAAACAAACTTCCAAATAATCGATGCACCCACGAAGGAAATTGCCATTGGCATAAACACTAGACTTTTAGCGATATTGCCCCACCAAATACGATCGGTCATGGCAGCAATAATCAAACCGAAAAAGGTTGATAAGGCTGGAACGATTAATAGCCACAACATATTGTTTTTGAAAGCGCGCCAAAACTCAGCATCACTTAATAGCCACGTATAATTGCTGAAACCTACAAAATGCTCGCCATTGCGGTCGTAGAAAGAGAGGCGAATTGAGTCAACAGCGGGATAAACTAGATATAAGCCTAGGGCTAATAAAGCGGGTCCCAAAAAAAGCCAAGGGCGAATAGCATTGGTAATGCGTAGATTACGCGCCGTTTTCGCGTGGCTATCAGTGGTGAGTGGAAAAAGTTTATCAAGTAGTAAGTTGGAACCGTAAAAATAAAACGCTGCACCAAATAAACCTAATGCAACGGTGATAAAAGCGTAGAAAAGCTGTAGTGCCATATGCCTCCTCCTTTAGGTAAAGTCGTCTTAAAACCATCTCAATTCTAGACAGGAATTGAGATGGTGAAAGGACTTTATATCATCCAACTCATGGATCTATTTCTTAAGCGCATCCCATGTTTTTTGGATACTAGCACCGACTTCTTTAGAGTCCTTGCCACCCACATAATCAATCATGCCAGTCCAGAATGCACCAGCACCGATTTTACCCGGCATTAAATCTGAACCGTCAAAGCGGAAGGTAGTCGCATCTAATAGAATTTGACCTTGCTTCTTCAAGGTATCATTGGCATAAGCATCCGCATTCACACCTTTAAACGGTGTTAAGAAGCCCGATTGTGCCATCCACACTTCATGCGCAATTGGGGTTTTCAAGAAATCAATTAAAGCTCGTGCGCCCTTAGACTCTTTAGTAATCGCAAATAGCGTACCAGCACCTAATACGGGTTTACCGAGGTCTTTTTCTTTATAAGCAGGGAAATAGAAGAAATCTGCATCTTCACCCAATTTTGTGCCTTCAGGAAAGAAGGTGGAGACGAAAGAAGCTTGACGATGTAAATAACACTTAGGCGGTGAAGCAAATAGACCTTTAGGGCTATCGCGGAAATCCGTAGACGCTACACCACTTGCACCACCATCAGCAAACTTTGGATTACGTGCAAACCAACCAAATTCATCAATTGCGCCTGTCACAGCAGCGTCATCGAATTTGACCTCATTTTTAACCCACTTATCATACACATCTGGTTTTTGAGTGCGCAGCATGAGGTCTTCAACCCAATCTGTTGCTGGCCAGCCTGTTGCATCCCCAGAACCCAAACCAATACACCAAGGTGTATGCCCATCAGCGACCATTTTTTCGGTTAATGCTTTCAGGTCTTCCATGCTTTCTGGAACTTTATAACCCGCATCTTCGAAGTTCTCTGGCGAATACCAAACCAAAGACTTCAAATCGACTTTAAAGAAAAAGCCGTAGAAATCATCCTTGCCTTCTTTATTTTTATAGGTACCTAAATCAACCCATGATTGGCCTGCTGAGTAATTATCCTTCACCCAGTTTTTGGTGTCATCACCTAAGGGGGTCAATAAACCTTTAGCGGCCAAGTCAGATGCCAAGCCGGGCTGTGGGAAAATAGCAATATTTGAAGCACTACCGGCTTGAGTATCAATCACAATTTTTTGCTCAAAAGAGTTCGAGCCAGTGTATTCAACCTCAGCGCCAGTCGCCTGACGGAAATACTCTAGAACACTTTCGATTAAATCTTTATCTGCACCTACCCAAGGACCAAAAACAGTAATTTTTTCCCCTTTCAGATCGGTCTTTTTTAAAGCCTCATAACTATCCCAGTGAAAACGCTTTGTATCCTCGCCCGGCTTAAACTTCAAATCAGCTGCCTGTGCACTAACGCCTAGACTCAGCATCGCTGCCAAGCAAACGCTTAACAAAGACTTCTTGGGAAACTTGCCCATTGTGACTCTCCTCACTTTTAAAAAACATTGACCCGCGACACGACACTCAAAGCGCTTTGAATTTTTGCATTAGGTGTTGGTGCATAAATCTAAGATTAACCAATTTAGCAACAATAGGTCAACGTGTTTTATCAAGCCTGACTTTGATAAAATAGAAGATTCCAAGAAGAGAGCAACTTAAAACGATTAGATTAAATTTTAAACACCTGCTTAGTCCTAAATTGAAGCGCTTTGGAAAAATTATTAGTAAAGCGCAGAAGACTTATAAACTATTTTTTACGTAGCAGCTCTTGATAAGCCTTTTCTACCTCATCTTTTTCGCGTGTTTTCTCGGCTAAACGCGCCTCACGCTGCTTCAACAAGAACTCCAAACGCTCACGACGTTGCATGAACTCGGTCTGCATTTTATACTCTTCTTCGAAGTTCTGCTGGATGGCCGTCGCATACGTTTCTAATTCTTTCTTTTTTTCAGCAATTAACTCTTGCAGCTTCTTTTTATTACTTTCTGAGGGGGTTTTAGCCAATTGCTGTTCAGAAACCTCGATTTCTTTATTCAGCTTAGGTTTGAACGCTTCCAAGAGTTTACGACGATCTCTGACCAAATCGATACGCACATTATAAAACTCATCCAATTGCTCTAAGCTTTCATAAGTGCCTAATAAACCGGAATCCTCAATGCGTAACTGATCATCCGCTAAACGTCGCGCCGTTGCTTGATCTTTAAGATATTTTTCCTCAGCAATCTCCTGCGGCGTTTTATTGGGTGCAATTTGTTTGACGACATAGCCCGTTGGTGACAACTCAACATGGCCTGTTGTTTTTAGCTGACTAGGGATGTCATAGGAGTAATTTACCCTACCATTTTCATCCACCCAACGTAACAAGGGGCCAGCATAAGCGCTAGTGATAGATGCGCCAAGCACCAAAGTAACGGACATAAAACGGAGTGCTATAGAATGATTTTTCATATTATGTGCCATTGTTAGCATTGTTATTTTTCTTTGTTTTTTATCACGTTAGCTTTAAAAAAACCACTTTAATCGCCAGTCGGTATAGGTGTTTTAGCAGGCTTACCTGCCTCTTCTACCACCAGTTCAGGAACGAGATAACCCGAAATTTGACTGCGTAATTGCCGTATAAGTTGCTGTGCCTCGACCAGCGGTAGTGCAAAATGTGCCGCACCTTGCACCTTATCTAAATAATGTAAGTAATAAGGCAGAATCGAATGCGCTATTAACGCTTCACTCAACGCCTTTAGCGCCACTACTGAATCATTCACACCGCGCAATAAGACACTCTGGTTCAGCAAAATCACACCGGAACGCCGTAACCGCTGAAAAGCAGTGGCAATGGCCTCGCCTTCTAACTCTTGTGCATGATTAGCATGAACCACGAGCACTAGCTGTAACTGCAAAGCTTGTAAGCCATTGATAAAACTCTCATCAATGCGCTCAGGCAAAACAATCGGCAAGCGCGAATGAATCCGAATCCGCTTTAAGTGTTTAATAGTCTCAAGTTTGTGGCACAAATCGAATAGCCTTTGATCGGATAGCACTAAAGGATCACCGCCACTTAAAATGACCTCATCTACCTCGGGGTGTGCAGCCAGATAATCCCAAGCAGCCTGCCAATGATTCCGACTGGCGGTAGCTTCGCTATAGGGGAAGTGACGGCGAAAACAATAGCGGCAATGAATGGCACAAGCGCCGGTAGTAACTAATAGCACACGGTTATAGTATTTATGTAGCACACCTTCACTTACTAAGGCGTGCTGATCACCCACCGGATCGACTCCGTAATCAGCAATACTTATTAGTTCCTCCGTTAAAGGTAAAACTTGGCGTAATAAAGGATCGGACCAATCGGCTTTACGCATCCGTGCTAGATAACTCTGTGTCACTAGCGTGCTAAATGATTGTGCTGCCTCACGGCTGACCCACGGCGCTGGTGGCAACTCCAACAAACGAATCAGTTCAAGCGGATCACGCACCGCATTGGCTAATTGACGTTGCCAAGCGCTAGGCATGTCACAACCTGAAGGAATAGCATCACTGAAGAGAGGAAAGGTTAAATTTTTTGTCTGATTTTTTTGAGCAATTCCGGTTATCATACACGCCTTTTAAAATTGAGTAATTTTTGGAGCAAGCTTAATCATGGCCAGTTATAACACTAGCGAATTCCGTTCGGGGCTAAAACTGATTATTGATGGTGATCCTTATACCATCGTTGAGAATGAATTTGTAAAGCCTGGTAAAGGCCAAGCCTTTAACCGCGTTCGGGTACGCAATCTTAAAACAGGCCGCACGGTTGAGAAAACATGGAAGTCAGGGGATAGCGTTGAAGCGGCTGATGTCATGGATCGTGAAATGGAATTTCTCTATCACGACGGTGAATTCTGGCATTTCATGGCGACCGATGGTTCTTTCGAGCAAGTAGGCGCAACCGAAGCAGCAGTGGCCGATTGCTCAAAGTGGCTCAAAGGCAATGAAATCTGCATGGTTACCTTATGGAATGATGCACCTTTAACGATTACACCGCCTAACTTTGTTGAGCTGAAAATCGTCGAAACGGATCCGGGTGTGAAAGGTGATACGGCCAGTGGAGGTACAAAACCAGCGCGTTTAGAAACGGGTGCTGTGGTTAAAGTACCTTTATACATGGAACAAGACGAAATTTTGAAAATCGACACTCGTACTGGCGAATACGTTTCTCGCGTTAAGTAATGCCGAATCCTAGCTGGCGTCCTTCCGCCACTTTTCATGCACTCAAAGCGCGCGCTTGCTTAAATGAGCAAATACGCGCGTTTTTTGCTGAACGGGGAGTATTGGAAGTCGAAACGCCTGCACTCTCACAAGCGGGCACAACCGATCCCGCCTTAGCCAGTTTTAGTGTAGTGTTACCCGAGGGTAGGCGCTATTTGCATACTTCGCCTGAGTATCCCATGAAACGCTTATTGGCCAATGGTAGTGGTGATATTTATCAGTTATGCAAAGTATGGCGTGACGATGAATATGGACGCCGCCATAATCCAGAATTTACCATGCTGGAATATTATCGCGTCGGCTTCACTTATCAGCGTTTAATGCAGGAAGTGGCTCAGCTACTACAGCTCTTAATTCCGCATTTGCAGCCTGAACCTGATATTTTAACCTATCGTGAGAGCTTTCTACATTATTTAGCTATCGATCCCTATACAGCGAGCGATACAGCATTAGCCGCTTGTGCCAAACAACAAGGCCTAGAGGTGCAAAGTGATTTGTCGCGCCAAGCTTGGTATGACCTGTTATTTACACACTGTATTGAACCCAATTTCGCCCCCGATCGCTTAAGCTTTATTTATCATTACCCCGCCGAGCAAGCCGCTTTAGCGCGTGTAAAACAAGAACAAGGCTATTGGGTGGCAGAGCGTTTTGAGGTTTATTGCGGCGCAATGGAGTTGGGCAATGGCTATCAAGAACAGCAGAACCCTGTGGCTAATCGGCACACCCTAATCCACGGCAATCAGCAGCGTAAGACCGCGGTGACAGTGGATGAGCGCTTTTTAAGCGCACTTGAATTAGGGAAATTACCCTTCTGCGCAGGCGTTGCGATTGGCGTGGATCGCGTCTTGCTATGCCGTTTGCGCGAAAAACACTTACAACACATTATTAGTTTTGCGTGGGAACTGGCATAATAGCGCGCGCTTGCGGCACACTGCGTATCAATTAGGCAGAAACCGCCTCTTGTTTTGATGTTTACACGGAGTAATACCATGAGTTTTTTGATTTCGGATGCTTATGCGCAACAAGCAGGTGCGGGGCCCGTAGGCGGCGGCTTGGAGCTAGTACTTATGATGCTGGTCTTCTTCGGCATTATGTACTTTATGATTATTCGCCCCCAGCAGAAACGCCAAAAAGATCATAAAACTATGTTAGCAGCCTTAAATAAAGGGGATGAAATCGTCACCAATGGCGGCGTATTAGGCAAAATCGCACAGGTTGGGGATAACTTTATCCAACTTGAAATTGCTGATGGGGTACAAGTAAAAATACAAAAGAACGCAATTGCCAGTGTCATGCCAAAAGGCACGATCAAGGGCGCATAATTTTTTCCAACGTTTCCCCTAAGCTTGTGTCACACCGCAAGCTAGGGGCTTGTTGCAATGGAACATAACAATGAATCGCTATCCTTTATGGAAGTACGCGCTTGTTTTCGGCGCTTTCTTTATTAGCTTAATTTACGCACTTCCGAATCTTTATCCTTCTGATCCGGCGTTGCAAATTAGTCCGGTGCACGAACGTCCTCTCGATCAAGCAGTGATCGACAAGCTCACACAGGATTTGACTGCGCAAAAACTCCTGCCCAAAACGACTGAATTTAATACCAAGCAAACACTCATTCGCTTTAATGATACGGAAACCCAATTACGTGCCGCAGAAGAGGCCAAAAAATCCTTGGGGAATGAATATATTGTAGCGATGAATTTAGCACCCTCTACCCCAAAATGGCTAAGCGCTTTAGGGGCAAAGCCGATGTTCTTGGGCTTGGATCTACGCGGTGGGGTGCATTTTCTTCTCGAAGTGGATATGCCTGCAGCACGGCAAAAAGCGTTGGCGCGTTATGAGGAAGAGTTTCGGGATGTCATGCGCGAAGCTAAGCTCGCCTACTTAGGGGTAGCCATTGAAAATGATGCAGTGAATGTCAAATTCAAAACACCTGAAGATCGCACGGCTGCTTTGAAAGAACTGCAAAAAACTTATCAGTCGGATTTAATTTTCCAAGATGGCACCGCTAGCGATACCGTTAGTTTAGTCGCCACCATGTCGCCTACGCACTTAGCTAATATTGAAACCTTTGCACTACAACAGAACATTACCACCCTCCGCAAACGGGTTAATGAATTAGGGGTATCTGAGCCTATTATTCAGCAACAAGGTGCAGGTCGTATTGTCGTGCAATTACCCGGCATTCAAGATTCGGCACAAGCGAAAAATATTCTAGGCGCGACAGCGACCTTAGAATTTCGCTTGGTCGATGATTCGGGAGCAAGCGCCACTGAAGCGGCTGCGACAAAACGTATTCCCATGGGCACACAATTGTATAAAGAACGGAATGGCAGTCCGATTTTATTGAAGCGCCAAGTGATGCTCACCGGTGATTCGATTACCGATGCTAGCGCGGGTTTTGACCAAAATAACCGCCCTTCCGTTAATGTAGTGTTGGATGCGCAAGGCGCCAATCGCTTTAGCAAAGTTACGGGTGAAAACGTACAAAAACCCATGGCGGTGGTGTTTATTGAAAGCAAAATTCAAGAAACCCAAGTCGAAGGGAAAACCGTTCGGACCCCAATTAAAACCGAGGAAGTCATCAATGTTGCGACCATTCAAGAGCAATTAAGTAAGCGCTTCCAAATTACCGGTTTAGATTCGCCCACCGAAGCCAATAATTTAGCACTTTTATTACGTGCAGGTGCCTTGGCTGCGCCTTTATACATTGTGGAAGAGCGCACGGTTGGCCCTAATTTAGGTCAAGAGAATATTGATAAAGGCTTTATCTCTGGCTTAATTGGCTGTGGCTTAGTCATGCTCTTTATGGCAGTGGCTTATCGTATGTTCGGTTTAATTGCGAATGCAGCTTTAATTATCAACGTGGTGATGTTGATTGCTGCCATGTCGATTATTCAAGCAACACTAACGGTTCCCGGCATAGCGGGTATTGTGTTAACGCTGGGTATGGCAGTGGATGCCAATGTGTTAATAAATGAGCGTATTAAAGAAGAGTTAGCGAATAAAGTACCGATACAAACCGCGATTAGCCGTGGTTATTCGCAAGCCTCTGATACCATCTTCGACGCTAACTTGACCACCTTGATTGCCGCGATTGCTTTATTCGCCTTTGGTACCGGACCGATTAAAGGCTTCGCAGTTACGTTAGCGATTGGTATTTTCACGACCATGTTTACAGCAGTCATGGGTAGCCGTGCCATTGTGAATTTACTGTATGGCGGTCGTCGCCTCGATAAATTGAGCATCTAGGAGATTACGCTATGCTAACTAAGAAACTTATTGATTTCATGGGCTTGCGTAATCGTCGGATTGCTGCCGCCCTTTCGATATTTTTTATTATTGCGTCACTAATATTAATTGTAGTGCGCGGCCTCAATTTAGGTATCGATTTCACGGGCGGCACGGTCATGGAGGTTGCCTACCCAAGTAGTAAAGCGCCTGATGAAGTACGTCAATTGCTTGCAAAGAATGGCTATCAGGGCATTGTGCAAAACTTCGGTAGTAGCCGTGACATTATGATTCGCCTCACCCCTAAAAAAGGTGAAAATAATGAATCGCCCGAAGCACGTGCAGCGTTAAGCGAAAAAATGACGGCCATTCTAAAAAGTGAAACGCCGAATGTTGAAGTAAAACGTGTTGATTTCGTGGGTCCGCAGGTCGGCGATGAATTACGTGAGCAAGGTGGCTTAGCCTTTTTAGTGACCTTGGGTGGCATTATGCTCTATGTCGCCTTCCGTTTTGAGTATCGTTTTGCGGTTGCAGCTATTGCCTCCTTATTACATGACGCTGTTGTGACTGTTGGCTTCTTTGCTCTCACTCAACTCGAATTTGATTTATCTGTCCTTGCGGCTGTATTGGCGATTCTGGGCTATTCGATTAATGACACCATTGTTATTTTCGACCGAGAACGAGAAAACTTCCGTAAGCTGCGTACTGAAACCGTGACTAATGTCTTGAATATCTCGATCAATGAAACCTTAGTGCGTACCATTATGACCTCCTTCGCTACTTTGATTGTAGTGGTCGCCATTTATGTTTTTGGTAGTGATGCTACGCGCAATTTCTCTTTGGCTTTAATCGTTGGTATTATTAGTGGTGTTTACTCTACCATTTATATTGCCAGCAGTATGTTGATTACGATGGGTATTAGTAAGGAATCCCTCATTCCGCCTGAGCGCAAAGATGAAGAATTGGATGCTATGCCCTAAGCATTAGCATGTCCTACAAAGCCCAGCTTGCTGGGCTTTTTTTATGGCATGAAAAAATCTTGTGCCGGTGCATAAAAACTTAAGAAGTTGGCTGTGATTGGATGAGTAAAACCTAAATAATAAGCGTGGAGTAATAAGCGTGTAGATTGCTGATAAACTTCAGGTATTGCATACAATTCATCCCCCAAAATCGCATGACCCAAACTTGCTAAATGCACGCGCAATTGATGAGAACGTCCCGTTAAAGGCTGTAAATCCACCCCACTTATATTTCGATCTGGATCAAACCACTGTTTTTGATATAAAGTTTGTGAAGGCTTGCCGTTTAAAAAATCAACTTTCTGGCGTGGTCGATTAGGCCAATCAGTCAGTAAGGGCAAATCAATCGCGCCCTGACTAGGATAAATATTACCCGTCACAAGCGCCTGATACTTTTTGCTCACTAAGCGTTTTTGAAATTGGATGCTTAAAGCACGCTCCATCTCAACACCCCGAGCCAACACCACTAAACCCGAAGTCCCCATATCTAAACGATGTACGGTGCGTACATCCGTGTAGACCTCACCCACCCTACTCCATAAACAATCTTGCTTTTCAACACCCCGACCCGGCACTGACAATAAACCAGCCGGTTTATTCACTACAATAAGAAAATCATCAACATAGACGCAGTTGAGACCATGATTAGGAGGGGGCTGATAAGACATGTGAATTTATAACATAGAGTATGGGGCGCTATACTAGCTTGAAACAGGTGCAACCGATAGTCTTATGGCTATAGTCATTTAATACAACTATGGTAGTATAAGTTACAAATATAACAAATTCTATCTGGCTGACGCTATGCACCCATTTAATACCGAAACCTATACCGCACTCCAAGAAGCTTTAGGTGAAGAAGGCTTCACGGCTGTTTTAGCAAGTTTCCAAAGCGATACCGAACACTTAATGAAACAAATCGGTACGGCTTTAACCGCTCATCAGGCAGAACAAGTTGGTCAATTTTGTCACCAACTCAAATCTACCAGTCAAGCCCTCGGTGCCATGTCTTTCGCACAGGCTATTATTCAATTAGAGAACTATCGTCATCACCAAGATCAAGCACGCGCACGTAAGGATTATCTGCAGGCTTTGGAAGAATTTCATCTCCTTAACCAGTGGCTAGCGCAAGCATCCAGCCCAGCAACTAGCGCGACACCCTAAATGAAAGGTATTTTCTTCACAACATTTCTCGAAATGGTAGAACAACTTTATTCAGCGAATATGGTTGATGATATTATTGCAAAATCGAATTTACCCTCTGAAGGGGCTTATACTACTGTTGGAAGTTATCACCATAGTGAACTCGTTTCATTAGTGCATACCTTATCTACGTTAACAGGCGAATCATTAAACTACATATTATCCCAATATGGCGCTCATATTTTTCATGAGCTATTTAAGCTAAACGCGCATTTTTTCAAAAAACGTGAAACTGCTTTCGATCTATTGGAATCACTAAATATTTATGTTGAAGTAGAAATATTAAAGCTCTATCCGAATGAGCGAATGCCCTCATTTCAAACTAAACGCCTAGACACGAATCGCCTTTTATTCACTTACCGCTCTCCTCATGCTTTTTTAGTGGTTATTGAAGGTTTTTTACAAGCTTGTTTTAAATACTACAATACGAGTGCCCAAATGGTAGTCCACGATCACAAGCCGCTTAATGGTGCACATGCTGACTTTGAAATCATCTTACAATAGTCATCATGGATCAAAGCGACGCTATTAAACGCCTACAACAACGCTTATATCGCGAGCGTAAAGCGCGCCAAGAAGCTGAACGGCTATTAGAAGATAAAAGCCGTGAATTGTATTACACCAACCAAGAATTACGTCAGCTTGCTGAATCTTTGGAAGAAAAAGTCGTTCAGCGTACTCAAGAACTAGTGTCAGCACGCGATACTGCCTTAAAGGCAGATCGTGCTAAAACTAATTTCCTAGCAACCATGAGTCATGAGATCCGTACTCCGATGAATGGTATTATTGGAATGGCTACTTTATTAAAAGGCAGCCAATTACTACCAGATCAAATACGCCAAGTCGATACGATTTTAAATACTTCCTTATCACTACTTAGCCTCATTAATGACATTCTCGACTTATCGCGCCTCAATGCTGATAGGCTTGAATTAATTCAGGAGGAATTTGATCTTTGCCAACATATCTCTGCTATTTTAGAAACCCTAGATGGTATTGCTAGCCAAAAACAATTAGAGCTAGTCAGTATTATACACCATGATGTGCCCGCTATTTTATATGGTGATTCGGCTCGCTTACGGCAAATCCTTACCAATCTAATTGGAAATGCGCTGAAATTTACCAAGCAAGGTTATACTGCTCTACGTATTAAACGTTCTAAACACGCGCAGATGTTGCGCTTTGAAATAGAAGATAGCGGCTGTGGTATTCCAGAAGATCGCATGAATGATTTATTCAAGACCTTCAGCCAAATAAGACCAGAAGATCAGCATAATCAAAGTGGTACTGGTTTAGGTCTCGCCATTACTCAAAAATTAGTTAATTTAATGCACGGCAAAATTGGCGTGTATAGTGAACTGGATAAAGGAACAACCTTTTGGTTTGAATTACCCTTACTTAAGACTGAAGCTAAAGTCGTTCAAGCGTTGGCTTTAAAACCCTGTCCGGAAATCCGCTGTATTATATTAACGGACTCACCTTTACAAGGGCGTCTTTTATTCGAGCAACTCCAACAATTACAATTAAAATCTATTGAAATTGCGTTTGATTTAAAGACTGTAGAGAAACTTATCCAACAGCAAACATATGATTGGTTATTATCTATCCCACAAAACTGCACAGACACACAATGGAATCAATGTAACCAATTACATTCTCTAGCCCAACGCTTCAAAGATCGTATTAAACACCTTGCGCATTTAACTGGACAATCTGTTTATTGCCCCTGCCCCAATGGGTCGGCAAATTTTAAACATTATGCTAATGATTACCACATTCTACATAAACCGGTCACACCGCTAAAACTATCTCAACTTTTTCATAACGAAGGCGTTCAAGCCAACACGCAGCCCAACGATAACGAAAAATTTCAACAACAAAAACGTTTAAATATCTTGGTGGTAGAAGATAATAAGGTGAATCAGTTAGTAGCAAACGGCTTATTAGCGCGCTTGGGTCATCATGTCACTATATTAGACAATGGCGCAAAAGCACTCACTGAACTGGCCGAGAACAGAAGCTTTGACTTGATTTTGATGGATGTACAGATGCCAGTCATGGGTGGCGTAGAAGCGACGATGAAGATTCGCAGCACCTATGCAGATTGGCCAATACCCATTTTAGCGTTAACGGCCAATGTCTTGCCGGAAGATCAAGAACACTATATTCAATCGGGCATGAATGCGTGTTTATTAAAACCTATCCAATTGAAAGAACTGGAAAAAGCCATTCAACGCTGGGGTTCTACTCAATCACTCGAGGTTCTGGCTCAAGCGCCAGCCCAAAGCGCACCTGTACTGACTGAATGATTTCCTGCGCAAACGCCCAAAGCTCTGTACCTGTTGCAGTACCATGATTGACTAATACTAAAGCGTGCTTCTCATAGGTTCCGGCATCTTTGACACGCTTCCCTTTCCAACCCAGTTGATCAATGAGCCAGCCGGCTGATAACTTCACTAAACCATCCGCTTGTGGCCAAGCAGGCATGTTGGGGTAAGTTACTTTCAACTGCGCATAGTGCTCAGCACTAATTAAGGGGTTTTTGAAGAAACTTCCGGCATTACCCAACACCGCAGGATCGGGCAATTTAGCTTGGCGGATAGCCATAATGGCATCGCTAATCAAGCGCGCACTTGGTTCTTGACCTTTTAAATACTCCGGCACGCCTGCATAATCCAAGTGCCACACCGGCTTTTTCGGTAAACGAAAGGTAACGGAGGCAATCAACCAACGATTCGGCTCAATTGACTTAAAATAACTATCCCGATAAGCAAATTGGCAAGCTTCTAAACTAAAATGACGCAATTCTGCGGTTTGCCAATCCAGCGCTAGCAACTCATGAAAACAATCTTTTAGTTCAACCCCATAAGCACCTATATTCTGCATGGGCGCAGCGCCGACCGTCCCCGGAATGAGCGATAAATTCTCTAAACCCGCATAACCTTGCTCAATCGCCCAACGCACGGTTTCATGCCAATTCTCGCCCGCCCCTGCACGTACATAGACATAGTCTTGATCTTCTGCTAATACGCTTCGTTCGCGCAAAGCTACCTTCACCACTAAACCGCGAAAATCCGATACAAACAGCATATTGCTGCCACCGCCCAGAAATAGCACTGGCAAATCCGGATAGGTTTTACGCCACTGCAAGACCGTGCGCAAACCACCTAAAGTTGCGAGTGTACAAAAGTAACGGGCTTTGACATCCAAGCCGAAACTATTAAGCGATTTAAGCGATATATTTTCTAGGATTTTCATGCGGCGCTATTGTGCGAGCTTGCACGAGCTTTGGCAATTCTTGCACGCAGCAATCTGCTATATTGAACTGCTTCAAAGCAATTAGGCTTGCATATGAATCCAGAAATTCTCGGCCGTCTTCACAACCTACTCGGCGATCAAGGCTTGCGTACTGATCCCCTAAGTTGCCAAACCTACGGGCGTGATTGGACCAAAACGTATGAGCCAGCCCCGTCCGCCATTGCTTTGCCCACGTCCACGGCACAAGTCCAAGCGATTATTCAATTAGCCAATCAAAACGGTTTTAAACTGGTCCCTTCTGGTGGGAGAACAGGCTTAAGTGGTGGAGCCGTTGCTGCCCAAGGCGAGTTGGTCGTATCGCTAGCACGTATGAATAAAATATTAGCTTTCCATGCGCAGGATCGTAGTCTGGTTTGTGAGGCAGGCGTAATTACCGCACAGCTTCAGCAGTTTGCGGAAACTAAAGGGCTTTTTTATCCTGTCGATTTTGCCTCCGCCGGTTCTAGTCAAATCGGCGGCAATATAGCGACTAATGCAGGCGGCATTAAAGTGATTCGCTATGGTTTGACTCGTCAGCAGGTATTAGGTTTAGAAATTGTCACTGGCAAAGGCGAACTGCTTAAACTCAATCATGGCCTTGTAAAAAATGCGACAGGCTACGATTTACGCCATCTGTTTATTGGTTCAGAAGGCACCCTGGGGATCATTACCCAAGCCACTTTACAGTTGCTTCGTGCACCGGAAAATCTCACCGTGTTGGTATTAGGTGTACCCGAATTTGCAGCGTTGATGCAGATCTTGCAACGCTTTCAAGCGAACTTGGATTTAACGGCTTTCGAGTTTTTCTCAGATCGCGCGTTGCATTATGTGGTGCAAGATAAAGGACTAGCCAAACCTTTTGTGACACCCGCGCCCTACTATGCTTTGCTGGAATTTGAAAATGACAGTGCGCAGCGCGAACAGGCGGCTTTGCAAGCATTTCAGGATTGCATTGAGCAAGGCTTCGTGTTGGATGGTGTGATGAGTCAAAGCCAAACTCAAGCGAAAAATTTATGGCGTTTGCGAGAAATGATTTCCGAAACGATTGCGGTGTATACGCCTTACAAAAATGATTTGTCGGTGCGCGTTTCACTGGTGGCTGAATTCTTAAAGGCTGTCGACCAGATTGTGACCGAGCGCTATGCGGCATTTGAAGTGATTTGGTATGGGCATATTGGTGATGGCAATCTGCATTTGAATATCCTCAAACCTGCCACGATGGACAAAGCTGAGTTCTTCGAGCATTGTGCCGCCGTCAATGAGCAAGTGTTCGTTTTAACGCAAAGTTTGCAGGGGAGTATTTCGGCGGAACATGGGGTGGGTTTATTGAAACGCGACTATTTAGCTTATAGCCGTAGTGCCGAGGAAATCGCTTATATGCGCGCCTTGAAAACCTTGTTTGACCCCCATTGGGTGTTAAATCCCAATAAATTACTCAGCATTGATACCTCATCACTTTAGTGTAATAGCATGTACTGCCCAGCCGCTCTACACTAAGTCCAGATAATACTGAGGATTAGCTATGGCACGTACACCTTCAACAATGTTAGCTCTGGGCACGACTGCCCCTGATTTCTCCTTGCCAGAACCAGCAACAGGCAAAACCGTTTCCTTAAATAACTTTCAAGGCCAACCTTTATTAGTTGCTTTCATCTGCAACCATTGTCCTTATGTGTTGCATATTCAAAACGTGTTTGCGCGTTTTGCTGAAGAATATCAAGCCAAGGGTGTTGCCGTTGTTGCGATTAATGCAAATGATGTGGCCAATTACCCTGATGACAGTCCTGAAAAAATGATTCAGCAAGTCAACGATGTCCCTTATACCTTCCCCTACTTATTTGATGAATCTCAGCAAGTAGCAAAAGCTTATCAAGCCGCCTGTACGCCGGATTTCTTCTTATTTGATGCGCATCACAAGCTTTATTATCGCGGTCAATTCGATGGCTCACGTCCACGCAATGACGAACCAATCACAGGTCAAGATATGCGTGATGCTGTCGATAGTTTGTTGGCAGGCATGGCAGCACCAGAGAATCAGGTAGCTTCTTTGGGTTGTAATATTAAATGGAAGGCTGGGAATGCACCGAGATATTTTTAGCTTTTATGAGCGTGATTAACTGAACATCAATTTCATAATGTACACTTTATAGAAATTACTATAAAATTTGCTATACCCAATTAAATTTAAAGCTAGGTATTTAATGAAGAAGCTCATAATTTTTTTTATTTCGGCTTTTCTTTTAGCAGGTTGTGTCGTTAAAGCCCAAATTAAGGAGTCTCCTGAAATGCGACGGGGCACTGTTGAAGAACAAAAACTGGTCGCAAAAGCATCTGGTACTTTCTTAGAAAAATTGGATAAGGGGAAAATAGATGAAACATGGGAGACTGTGAGCCCATTACTACAGCAAAGCTTAAACCAAAAGAATTGGTTCACCACCCTGCATCAGATGCGTGATGCTGTTGGCATGGTTAAACATCGCAAAATTGTAGCTATTGCTTTCATGAATACTGTTGATGACGCACCGGTGGGCGAGTATGCCATGCTTGGAACAGAAACTCATTTCCAAAATTTAAGTGCCAATGAAAGAGTGGCTTTACATAATGATCAAGGCACTTGGAAAATTATGGGATATTTTATAGAAAAAACCTATAAACTAAAGCTTAAGCCTTAAATTTATAGGCCTCTCTAAACAAGAAGCTATTTTTCATATACTTAGAATCGCTTAAAATTATTGATTTCAGTTTTTCTAAAATTGAAATAATTCAATAACCGATTAGCTCCTCAGATCGATATTTTTTACAGTGCTAACAGATAAAACACCGGTAATTAAACAAGGTAATTTACTAGCCTAAATATTGGCTCAACTTAACCCCAAACCGTAATAAACACTAATACAACATCCCAAACATCCATAAAGGTACACGCCGCCCATCACCCACTACCACATCATCCAGTATCGCATAGCTTTGCGCTTGTCCTTTGAGTTGCTTCAAACTTTTATTTGCCCCGCCAATCTCAAAAATCCAGTCATCATCAACGCTAAAATCCCCTTGATCGTGGTAATGCACTTGATGTTGATAGCTTAATTGAGAAACAAAAAAGGTTTCACGTAAAAAACCGCTATTAGGTGCAGCACACAATACTTGAAAGAGATTAGCGTTATCCAATAATAATTTATCCGGCTTATTTACCGTGCGCATTCCAGAACCAGCACGCACTATATGAATTAGGCTACCCGCTTGCATGCGCTCTAAATATTTCGCTAAGGTTGCCCATGATGTGCCAACCGCTGCACTCAGTTTGGAAATATTCAGCTCAACAGGGTCAGTGCTACACAGCATATAGAGCAACTTTTTTAATTTATCGAGCTTGCTAGTTTCAATCGAATAAATGCCTGCTAAATCCGAGTCTATGGCTTGATTAATCACTTCTAATAATTTGCGCGGGTAATTATCCAAAGACTCACGATAAAATGGATAAGCGCCATAATTTAAATATTTTTTAAATTGCTCAATCGGGCGAACTTGACGCATGATCTGCTGCGCAAGATTCACATGCTGGTCTAATAATTCCGGCAAGCTCATAGCAGCAAATGTTTGTCCTGTCTCAATCTCCATAAACTCACGCAAGGATAAAACTGGCAAGTGGTAGACCACCGCACGGCGTGATAAATCGCCTAACTCATGTTCAATTCGTAAGGCTGACGAACCTGAAAAGATCACTTGCAAGTCAAAGGTGTCACGAATGGCTTTGAGGTGAGCCGCAAAATTTTTGCTTTTATGAATTTCGTCTAATAACAAGAGTTGCCCGCCTTCTTGGTAGAAAGTTTGGGCTAGCTCATACAAACTCACATCAACCATCGCGGGATGATCACAGGCAATATACAAGATGCGTGCAGGTTCAATACCAGCATTTAAGGCATGTTGTAGCAGTAAAGTGGTTTTACCACAGCCTCGCGCGCCTTTAATACCAATCAAAGCTTCTTTAAAATCAATTTTTTGGAGCAAAAAGCGCTGATAGTTTGGCTGCGGACGAGCCAGAATAAAAGCCGAAGCTTGGCGTAGGATGTTGGGGATCATAATTAGATTTACTCCATCAGCTATGAAGTAGAGTTTAGAGTAAATTCGTTATTATTAGTATTTCTATTTTATAGAAAATAGAGTTTTCTTCTCATTTTAGAAACTGATACAACTCATCCACACTCACATCCAAACCCACTGACTCCAAGCGCGCGCTTTACCCAGTGGTAAAATATTCCATGCTCCACTCATTACGCCGCCGATAGATTTCTACATAAGGCGAATCTTGTGAGCACAATAAATACTCTTGCAAAGCCGGAATCAGTCGATAGCCACTGAGCTTTTCCGCACGATCTTTTTGCACAGTACTGACTGATAACACTTCAATGATTAAACAGGGGGCTTTATTCGCATAAGTGTCGGTTTCTTCTTCGCAGCTCACTTGTACATCAGGGTAATAGACGCGCGTATCACCCAAGGTTTCGATAGCCACTTTCATATCGGATTGGAAGACTTGGCAGCGTGAACCTGCTAAATGGTTAAACAACACGTTTGCCAGTTTCATGCTAAGAATATTATGGTTCCGACTAGCACCCGCCATCGCATAAACCAGCCCATTATTGTATTCGCAGCGCATGCCCTCATCAGCACGATCATTTTCTAGGCGCAAATAGTCCTCAGGGGCAACATAGTTGGTTTGTGGTACTGCACCCATTGGAAAATATCCTTTTCTAACCAGTAATATTTTTCATGCTTAAGCTGCCATTTTTTCAAAAGCTACTTCCGCACCTTGTAAAACATGACGTACTTGCTCAAAGGAAACCGTGGGAAAGTCTTCTAAAAAGTCCTTCACGCTATCACCAGCTAATAAATAATCAAATAAGTTTCTAACGGGAACCCGCGTCTGACTAAAGACTAAGACTCCGCCTAAAACCTCTGGGTTACTACTGACCATCGACATACTGAGTTACCTTAGAGAACAGGGTGGTTAGTGATTATATCAAAGATAGTTTAGTGTTTAGACCTAGTATTAGTGATTTATAGACAAAGCCGCTAGAATACTCCCCCATCTCTAACTCCCAACAACTAGACCTGCAATCTGGTTAAGGAACTCAACATGAAAAAGCCAGAATTACTCGCGCCTGCGGGTAGCCTAAAAATGATGCGTTATGCGCTTGCTTATGGCGCTGATGCGGTCTACGCCGGACAGCCACGCTACAGCCTTCGAGTACGCAATAATGATTTCCAAAACGACGTACTCGCACAGGGCATTAACGAAGCGCACGCCATGGGCAAACAGTTTTTTGTTGCTGCCAATACCATGCCGCACAATAGCAAAGTTAAAACATTCATTCGCGACCTTGAACCCGTTGTCCAAATGAAACCAGATGCTTTTATTATGGCCGACCCTGGTTTAATAATGATGGCTCGCGAAACGTGGCCCGATTTAACCATTCATTTATCCGTGCAAATGAATACGGTGAATTACGCCAGCGTCAAGTTTTGGGGAAAAATGGGGGTAAAACGTATTATTTTATCCCGTGAATTATCGTTGGATGAAATTGCCGAAATTCGCCAAGAATGCCCTGACATGGAATTAGAAGTATTTGTGCATGGCGCACTCTGTATTGCTTATTCAGGACGCTGTTTATTGTCTGGTTATTTTAATCACCGCGACCCCAATCAAGGCACTTGCACCAATTCCTGTCGTTGGGATTATAAAACAACGGCTGCTGCTGAAACACCTGATGGTACTTATGTACCTGCTGAAGCGATTTTATCCATGGATGCGTTTAATCAAATTGCAAGTACTGCCGATTGTGGCAATCAACAGCGTCATCCCTTAGCCGACCGTGTGTATTTCTTGGAAGAGGCCAGCCGCCCGGGTGAATTATTGCCGGTGATGGAAGATGAACACGGCACGTATATTATGAACTCCAAGGACTTACGCGCGATTGAGCATGTGCAGCGCTTGTGTGAAATTGGCGTGGATAGCTTAAAAATCGAAGGGCGTACTAAATCACATTATTATGCTGCCCGCACAGCACAGGCATATCGGCAAGCCATTGATGATGCGGCTGAAGGTCGTCCATTTGATCCTAAGCTCTTGGGTATCTTAGAAAACTTGGCAAATCGTGGTTATACCGATGGCTTCTATGAGCGCCATCATACGCATGAGTATCAAAACTATATGCAGGGTGCTTCGCAATCTCACCAGCAGCAATTTGTTGCAGAAATGACTGGCTATGATGCAGCAAATGGCTGGATGGATGTGGAGGTGAAAAACCGTTTTGCGGTGGGTGATCGTTTAGAGTTAATTGTGCCCAATGGGCAAAATCAAGAATTCACTTTGGAAGCTATGCGCAATAAGCACGGCGAACCGATTGAAGTAGCACCAGGTAGTGGTCATTTTGTGAAGATTCCAGTGCCGAGTTTGCAGACGGATAAAGTCTTGGTGAGTCGGTTTTTGTAGCCTTCTTACCTGCCCTCTTGCACTTTAGATGGCATAGCTTGCGCTAAAGAACTCTCTATTCTTTAGCGTGTTCCTAGCCTCTAAACTTAGACACCTGCTTCATAAAGTACGGTTGTAAAATCAGCATAGCCTCAAATAAATCATCATAATTCGGCATAAGCATTTCGGTTTTTGTTATTTCAATTCACAAACGCTTTTATCTACATTAGCGTTTACTCAAAACACTCAAACGTTTTTATCAGGTCTTATGCAAGCACGACTATTAATTGCGACTCGACGCTCTTCTGCGTCTTCAAGGTGGAGGATAACTCAATGAAGCTTACTGTTGTGTCGAGCACACTAGCACTTTTGCTAGCTTGCCAAGCGTTTGCCTATGCGGCTGAGGAGGTGAAAATCACCCGCGCCTCACTACTCACACAACCTTGCTTTGCCTGCCATGGGGTTAACGGGAATAGTGTTGGATTACCTATTCCTAACATCACTGGTCAAACGGAAGCTCAACTTTATGAGGTATTAATGGCTTTAAAAAAGGGGGAGCGACCGTCTACCTTAATGACACGCATCACCAAAGGCTATTCAGATGAGGATTTAAAACTCATCGCTGGCTATCTCGCTACCCCAGCTGCTGACACTAAACCGGCCAACTAAAGGAGTTCCTGTATGACACAGTTTTCACGCAGACATTTTCTCAAACTGGGAGCTGGCTTAGGGGCAGTAGGTTTAATGGGCTTTCCCCTTATATCGTTTGGCGCAGCGGCAAAGGTTGTCGTTATTGGCGGCGGTAGTGGTGGCGCCACCGCAGCACGCTATATAAAGCACTACGATCCCAGTATCGAGCTTACTTTGATTGAGCGTAACCCGACTTACCATACTTGCTATATGAGCAACGAAGTCTTAGCTGGCGATCGTACCCTAGAGCAGATTAGTTTTGGCTATGAGGGTCTGAAAAAAGCAGGTATCAATGTCGTGATTGATGAGGTCACTACAGTTGATCCTGCTGCTAAGAAAATTGCCACAGCAAAAGCTGAATTCAATTATGACAAATTGATCGTCGCGCCCGGAACTGATTTAAAGTGGGACGCGATTGAGGGTTATAATGAGGACGCTGCGAAAGAGATTCCTCATGCTTGGAAAGCCGGTGAACAAACCACACTATTACGTGCCCAACTCGAAGCCATGCCTGATGGGGGCGTAGTGGTGATTACTGCACCGGCCAACCCCTTCCGCTGTCCGCCAGGGCCTTATGAGCGCGCCAGCCTCATTGCCCAATACCTTAAGGAAAAGAAGCCAAAATCTAAGCTGATTATCCTAGATGCTAAACCCTCCTTCGCCAAACAAGACTTGTTTATGCAAGGCTGGGAAAAGCTCTATGGCTATAAAACGGATAATAGTTTGATCGTATGGAAAGGCTTAGAAGATCAAGCCAATGTTACTAAAGTCGATGTGAAAACCCGTACCGTCACTACCGATTTTGGCGATACTGTAAAAGCAGATGTTTTGAATATTATCCCTGCCCAAAAAGCAGGAAAACTAGCTTTTGACTTAGGATTGACCGGTGATTCAGGCTGGTGTCCGGTTGATTTCAAAACCTTTGAATCCACCAAGCACAAGGATATTTATGTGATTGGGGATGCTTGTATTGCAGGGGCTATGCCTAAGTCCGCTTATTCCGCGAACTCACAAGCCAAAACCGCTGCTGCCGCTGTCGTTGCTGCTTTGCGCTCCATCGAATTGCCGGAAACCTCGCATATCAATACTTGCTACAGTTTAGTAGGCAGGGAATATGGCATTTCCGTTGCAGGGGTTTATAAAGTCGGTACGGGCGAGGATGGCAAAACCAGCATTATTGCCGTGAAAGATTCCGGCGGTGTTTCGGCCAAAGACGCTGACGACACTACACGCCGCGCCGAAGCGGCTTATGCACACGGTTGGTATAAAAACATCACCGCCGAAATGTTTGGCTAAAACGTTTAGCGCACCCACCCAGCAATACGCTTATCAGCGCGTGTCCATTTTCTACAGTAAAATTGATCGATAAGCGTATTTTTCTTGGCAAACCTGCCGCTTTTGGTGTGGCGGGTATCATTTTAAACCGCTTTCGCTGAAACCCCTTGCTTTTTAAGGAGCGTTAACTGTCGTGCCGCAGAAATGTGAGTTAGTTTGGGCGAGTGGTAGCGCTAAAAATAAAAGACTGGGAAATATAAGTTGCTTTTCCTGCGATGAAATCTATGCCTTCACTAATAACACCTAAATTTTTAATGGTAATATCCATACACTACTAACGGCGACTGATAGTTAAGACCTGAAAACTGTAACACAATATTAGTGCATTAACGTGACTTCGATTTTGATTTACCCTGTACACGTGGCGGCAACCCCGTATGCTGCGTCAACACTGTCCCCTTTTTCGGTTGTGGTGGCTTTGCAGTAACGTTTGGCTTTTTCGCTACTTGAGCCTGATTCAATTTACCTTTCTGCTCCACCCGCTTCTGATGCGCCTTATCACTATTCTTGCGGCGGTGTGAGACGTATTCCAATTCTTCCTCACCCTTTTTATAGTGTGGAATCAATTGGTTTTCGCCATCGCCGATCAGTTCTTGTCTGCCCATTTTGGCGATGGCTTCGCGTAATAACGGCCAATTTTTCGGGTCATGCCAACGTAAAAAGGCTTTGTGTAAACGGCGTTGTTCGGGTGATTTGGCGGTTTGTACTTTTTCGCTTTTATAGGTGACAGGACGCAATGGGTTTTTGTCGGTGTGATACATGGTGGTGGCGGATGCCATCGGCGAGGGATAAAACGCTTGTACCTGATCAGCACGAAAACCATTTTTCTTCAGCCATAGCGCCAAATTGAGCATGTCCTCATCGCGTGTGCCAGGGTGAGCGGCGATGAAGTACGGGATTAAATACTGTTCTTTGCCCGCTTCTTTGCTGAATTTTTCAAACAGTTTTTTGAACTCATCATATGCACCAATCCCTGGTTTCATCATCTTGGATAAGGGTGCTTCTTCGGTGTGTTCGGGCGCGATTTTGAGATAACCACCGACGTGATGGGTGACTAATTCTTTAATGTATTCAGGGTCTTTTACCGCCAAGTCATAGCGTAAACCTGAGCCAATCAATACTTTCTTAATGCCTTTGAGATTGCGCGTTTCGCGGTATAACTGTTTTAAGGCATCGTGATCGGTATTGAGATTTTGGCACACATCAGGATACACACAGGCAGGCTTGCGGCAAGAGGCTTCGATTTTGGGGTCTTTGCACGCTAAGCGATACATATTCGCGGTAGGGCCACCCAAATCGGAAATCACGCCCGTAAAGCCAGGTACTTTATCGCGGATTTCTTCCACCTCACGAATGATGGATTCCTGCGAACGGTTTTGAATAATGCGTCCTTCGTGTTCAGTAATCGAGCAAAAGGTACAGCCACCAAAGCAGCCGCGCATAATATTCACCGAGAAACGAATCATTTCATAGGCAGGAATGCGTGCGCCCTGATAAGCAGGATGCGGCAAACGCGCATAAGGCAGACCAAACACATAATCCATTTCGGACGTGGTGAGCGGAATCGGTGGCGGGTTAATCCACACGTCTTGTGTGCCGTGTTTTTGCACCAATGCACGCGCATTATGCGGATTGGTTTCCAAATGCAGCACGCGGTTCGCATGGGCGTATAACACCTTGTCTTTACTGACTTTTTCAAACGACGGCAGGCGAATCACGGTTTTGGATCGGTCTAAACGTGCACGCGGATGGAAAGTGAGTTTATGCTCATCAGGACGCTTAGAACGCGGGTCTTGGTAGTCGATCCATTGCGCATTACGCTTCTCCATCTCGCACTCGTCCATTTCGGTGGTATTGAGATAGGGATTGATAATACGGTCAATTTTGCCTGGCTGATCGACACGGGTAGAGTCGATTTCCATCCAACCTTCGGGCGAACCACGACGAATAAATGCCGTACCACGTACATCGGTAATATTCTGGATTTTTTCACCTGCGGCAATGCGATGCGCCACCTCAATTATTGCCCGCTCGGCATTGCCATACAGCACCAAATCCGCCGAAGCATCAAGCAAAATCGAGCGGCGCACTTGCTCCTGCCAGTAGTCAAAATGCGCAATACGACGCAGGGAAGCTTCAATTCCCCCCAAAACAATCGGCACATCAGGATAAGCTTCTTTGCAGCGCTGTGAATAGACAATCGAGGCACGATCAGGACGCTTACCACCTTCATTATTGGGGGTGTAGGCATCGTCAGAACGGATTTTGCGGTCGGCGGTATAACGATTAATCATCGAGTCCATATTGCCCGCCGCCACCCCAAAAAACAGGTTGGGCTTGCCCAATGCCATGAACGCCTCTTTGGACTGCCAATCAGGTTGCGCAATAATGCCGACCCGAAAACCCTGCGCCTCCAACACCCGCCCAATCACCGCCATACCAAACGAAGGATGATCGACATAGGCATCGCCCGTGACAATAATAATGTCACAGGAATCCCAACCGAGCTTGTCCATCTCCTTACGCGACATGGGCAAATACTCGGCAGTACCATAGCAGTCCGCCCAGTACTTAGGATAATCAAAAATCGGTTTGGCGCTTAACGGGGTAATGGCTGCTGACATGGTGGTGCTACTACTAAAGACTGTGTGAAAAGGTGGGGTATTGTAGCAGGTTTGTGAGCTAGTGAACTAATAAGCTGAAAAAGCTGAGCCACTCCCTATTTGATCAGTAGCTTAGCCTAAAAGATCAGTGCAATTTGTATACTTTCGAGTAGTGTTTAATTAAACCTACCTATGCTACTCTCGATACATATACTCATTCTCGAAACTGGTCACTAATGCCACAGGGTTATTTTGATCATCCAACCCCCAATAGGAAGGATAAATACCATCACCTATCCCTGAGGAAAACAAAGCAAAGTGTAAATCAGAATGAGGGGCGACCTTAACTAATGAACTATACGCTACCGTATCTGCCTCCTTACCACCTAGGATCACATCATTATAGTAATCTTCATTGGGTTTTTTCTGCATATAATCTTTTAAAGTATTATTAAATTGCTGTGCAGTGTCCTTATCAAAAAAAGCCCCTAATCCTGAATCAACACCATACTTACTTTTAAACATTACATCTTCTTTTACTACCTCTGCTTGTTCCCACTTAACCACTTTCTTATTTTGCAAAACAAGATAAGCTAGAATATTTCGCTCACCTACCGTCGGTATATTAGCTTTAATAACTCCTGCCACATACTTACCACTTTTGATTTTTTGTTTAAAAGGAGCCGCCAAGTCAGCATTGCCTACATAAAAAGGATCACATGCTACAACCACACCACTTGGAAAATCCATTTTCCCTAAACTTACTTGACTATATGCATAACTTTTTAACCGCTCTGGAATAAAGCTTACGATAGAATTCATGACTACTCTATTATCTTCACTATGAGCTAGAAAGCTGCTTAACAATATAAGCGCAGCTAGCAAACCTAAAAATAGTTTTTTCATTTTTTGAAACTCCACTTATATATTTGCTTAAAACTAAGAAATTAACGATTCTAAAGCATCCTTAAAAAGCTTACTAGCACTTAGAGTGATGATCAGTGTCGCTAGGGTCTAGCACTAAAGGCCAAAGTTAAGGCTTTTTAACAGGGTCTGCAATATTAATAGAGATAATGCTTCTGCTAGAAATTTTTATGTCACAAACCCATATAGCATTTGTCATTTATATAAAATATATTTATATAATCACAAAATATCTGTCTAAGTTCGACTATATTTTATCCAAAGCCCTACTCTATTAAAAAACTCCTGTTGTGACAATTTCATTCCTATACTAAGCTCATTTAAAAATAATGATGGATCACAATGATGAAAAATAGTATTAAAAGAATTTATTTATTAAAGCGTAGTCTTCTTCTAATCCTTGGCTTAAATACTTTTATATTAACAGCACTACCAATTCATCCCGTTCGGGGGGAAACGCTCACACCTAGCATGATGATTCCTAATCTTAATGCGTTAGATGAAAAGCAGGCCAACGAGGCGATGATGCGCTTTGAAGTACAAGCATTGCTGCAAAGTATGCCACTCAACACGGAACGCCTCAAACAAGCAGCCAACCATTTTAAGTCCAAAGAAGATGAAAAAGCGCGTGCCGCTTTGGATATTAATGCTATCACACAAGAGCAAAATAATTTATTAGAGCAATTAGCTAAAAAACCAGAAGTTCAGGCGCAATTAGATGATTTAGCAGTTGAATTAGTTTTATTAGCGCGATTAACAGAAATTAATTATGCATTAGGCGATGAAAGAATCAGTAAAGCGGGGAGTTATTTTGAACAAGCACTGAAA
The DNA here is from genome assembly GCF_000371925.1 of Thiolinea disciformis DSM 14473. Lineage (GTDB taxonomy): Bacteria > Pseudomonadota > Gammaproteobacteria > Thiotrichales > Thiotrichaceae > Thiolinea > Thiolinea disciformis. Next base: position 111,488 of record NZ_AQVE01000005.1, read on the forward strand.
TCAGGACGTAATTCTGAAGTGCTCTACCAATATGCACAATTCGCACAACACAATAAGCAAAATAAATTGGCTGAAAACTTACTCAGTGAATTAGTAGCCGAAGCACGCAAGCAAGCTGCCACTAAACCCGAGTCGCTGGGCTATCTGACGATGCTGCTAAGCGAGCTGGGTTCAATGAAGCAGGCTAACGACCCTCAAAGTGAGGAAGGCTATCAACTTCAAGTCGAGGCATTAACGAATACCCGCCAAGTCCTTGCGAGTACACCCGAGGCTTTAGAACAATTAGCGCTAAGCCTCAGTAATTTGTGGATGGCCTTTGATAGTACTACGACGCATCGTGACGATATTATTAAACATTATGCCGAGACGATTGAGACACTGCGCCCACTAGCCGCTAATCAAGCGATCTATGCCCCTGCCTTTGCTAACACCTTAAACATTCAAGCCATCATGCTGCAGCAAAGCGACAACGCCAGTACCCAACAGGAGACCATAGAAAAGCTGTACACCGAGGCAATCGCCTTAAACCGTAAGCTAGCCTCAGCCAAACCTAATGAGCATCTTCCCAATGTCGCGATGACACTTGCTGGGTTGGGGAGTTTTTTAAGTAAAAAAGACACGCGGCACGGTGAAGCGGAAAAACTCATGAATGAAGCCCTAAGCATCAACCGCCAGTTAGCTGCTACCCACCCCGACCCTTATTTGCGCGACCTGTATCAAGGTCAAGTCATTAGGACCTTAGAAGGTTTGGCCGATGCTTATATTGACTGGAAGCAAGCTGACAAAGCTCGTAGCGCCCTTGAAGAAGCCTTGACTGTAGCGCAAACCTTAGCAAAGGCAAAACCTGATCAATACGGAATGCAAGTGACCAGTATTCAAGAAGCGTTAAAGAAATTGAATTAAGCCTCCGCTGAGCTATTGCTACTCCTGTAGGTGGCAATAGCGCTCTCAACAGTCTTACACTCAAAAAGTACAAAAACACCTGTCGTTTATCCATGCCCTTCCAATAAAAAAGTACCTACACTATTCGCTATACCAGCAGTTTTTCTAGGAGGAGACATGATTACTCACACTATCCAAGGTGTTGCAGTGAAGCATATTGAACGCGCTGATCCAAGCACGATTGATGGGCTTGCCAAACTCGGCGCTGCGACAGTGCATGAAGCCCAAGGGCGGATTGGAAATTTAAACCCCTATATGCGCCCCATTTATGCGGGTGTACGAATTGCGGGTAGTGCTGTCACGATCCTCGCCCAACCCGGGGATAATTGGATGATTCATGTCGCCATTGAGCTATGCCAAGCAGGGGATATTCTTGTAGTAGCCACCACCACTCCTTGTACCGATGGCTATTTTGGTGACTTACTGGCTACCTCTGCCCAAGCACGCGGGGTACGCGGTTTGATTATTGATGCAGGGGTGCGGGATGTGCGTGATCTGACTGAAATGAACTTTCCCGTGTGGTCAAAGGCTATTTCGATTAAAGGCACAGTGAAAAACACTTTAGGCTCAGTCAATGTGCCAATTATCTGTGCAGGTCAGCATATTATGCCAGGCGATGTGATCATAGCAGATGATGATGGAGTCTGTGTTGTACCGCGTTTAAATGCCACTAAAACATTGGTTGCTGCGCAAAAACGTGAAGCCTTTGAAGGTGAAAAACGCGCTAAACTCGCATCCGGTATTTTAGGATTAGATATGTACAATATGCGCCCCGGTTTAGAGGCAGCAGGCTTTAAATATGTCGAGCGCTTAGAAGATTTATCCTAGTTTCCCGAAATGCTGCTAGGTTATTCGCCTAGCAGTTGATGCGAACCTACTAAGCTGTTTATCCCGCTATTTTGCTAATTAACTAAGCACCTGCTAGTGTTCTAAACATAGCCTTAAAGCCTAAATTCTAAAAATAAATTATTAGGGCAAATACCATGAGCGTGGTCTTAAATAACCATACCAAATCACAACAAATAACTAAGAAAATTATCAGTGTGCACGAGCTGCTTAGTGATTCTAGTTTGAGTCTCCCTATTTACCAGCGCCCTTATAAATGGAAAAGTCAACATGTAAACCAACTGATTAATGATATTAAACGCCATCAAAACAAATCCTCTTATCGCTTAGGAACTTTAGTTCTGCACGAGCAAACATGGGTTGAGCAGGGAATCACTTCAGTTAGAAAAAATATTGTTGATGGGCAGCAGCGTACACTGACCCTGTTATTGATTGCTCATGCATTAATCCAAGTCCATAAACATATATTCAATGATGAGGTTATTGATCAGCTAAAAGCCTTAGAAGCAACCATGATCAATCCTCAATTTGAAAATGATATTTCAAAAAATAACCTATATCAGAATTACCTAGAAATTAGTCGTTTAGCCTCTCGAAACACATTTGATAGAGATCTAATCGATTTCTTATTAAATAAATGTACATTTGTCAGTTTTACACTGCAAGACATTGCTGAAGCCTTCCAATTTTTTGATACACAGAATGCACGTGGACGCGATTTAGCGCCACATGATCTGCTCAAAGCTTATCATTTACGCGAATTTGTTGAGGCCGATGAGGTATTAAAATCCGCAACAGTTGCTCATTGGGAGAACTGCCAAACGGAAGAACTAGCTGATTTATTTGCACAGTTCTTGTATCGCATCCGTTATTGGGTGAAAGGCAATTCAGCACGTTACTTTGATAAAAGAGATGTAAGTGTTTTCAAGGGAATTAGTGTTAATCAACTAAGCTCCTACAATTACACTGAATCATTAAATATAGTTCACTATTTTATAGATTACTATAACCATCAGCAGGAAGGTAAAATTGATAAAAAAATCAAGGAATTTCCCTTCCAGTTAGATCAAACCATTATTAATGGTCGACGCTTCTTTGAAATGATTGCACATTACCAACAGCAAGTTAAAAATTTAGAATACCTCAGTGATTCAACGAATCAACTAAGTGAAATAGCTAAAAGAATTTTAAAAGACATTAACGATTATGAGGGCTCCTATCGTACCGGCGATAGGTATGTACGTGCTTTATTTGATTGTTTATTGCTATATTATATTGATCGCTTTGGTCAGCATAAAATCTCAGAGGCTATTGAAAAGATTTTTATCTGGGCTTACAGCTTACGTCTAACAATGTATGCAGTCTCTATTCCAACCATAGATAATTATGTCTTAGAAAATAATTTATTTAAAATAATCAATCATTCCATTAATCCAGAGACTTTTTTAAATCACTCATTACCTATTATTTCAGTAAATGAGATTAAATCAAACAAGGTGGATTTAATTCAAAACTTATTTAAGGATATGCACTACTGTGGATAATAATGCTGCAATAACACAGCTTTCAGTCAGAGAATTACTGGGCCATTCGGATAGTTACGTGATTCCGATGTATCAGCGTAATTATGCATGGGGAGAAGCTGAAATTACTCAACTTATCCTAGATATCATGGATTACGCAAAGAGTGGAAATGACTACTATATAGGTAGCCTGATTGTTTATCTGCGCCCTGAGCAAAATCAAAGGAAGGTCTATGAAACTATTGATGGACAACAACGATTCACTACCCTTTCACTACTGGCCTGTTACCTCAAAAACGAAACAAAACTCGATTTAAGCTGGTATCAGGCAGGTAACTTTCATTTTGAAAGTCGTGGTAACTCAACTCAGACCTTTAATGCCATTTTTAATCAGCAGCTTGACAAGCTTCGCACCCAAGCTGAGCAAGCAGAAAACTTTAACCCAGCACTATGGAATGGCTATGAATTAATTAGAAGGCTTTTACCACAAAAGCTCAAAGAGTGTGAAGCGCTAAGCTTGGAAGTCTTTTCTGACTATCTTCTAAATAAAGTACAGATTATGCGTATGCAAGTACCGCATGATACTGATCTGAATCATTATTTTGAAATAATGAATAATCGCGGCGAGCAGCTAGAAAAACATGAAGTACTCAAATCGAACTTGCTAGAAATCCTCAACAAAATAACCGATCTAACAGAACGACAACAAAGCCAACAATGCTTACATCAGGTATGGGAAGCTTGTGCTAATATGGAAAAGTATGTGCAATATGGCTTTTCGGTAGAACAGAGGGATAATATATTTGGCTATAATAATTGGAGCCAACTACAAGTAAAAAACTTTACCGAGCTAGCTAAAGCCTTTAAAGAAGCACCGTCAAAAACGAGTGTAACTCTCAATGAGATTATTGCAGGTAAAAACAGCTTAAGATCTGACTTAAATCACCCAGATGATAATTCAGCTGAACGGTTTAACTCAATTATTAATTTTCCCAATTTCTTACTACAAGTACTACGCGTTCAGCTAAAGCAAGATATTGCACTCGATGATAAAAACTTACTAAATGCTTTCAAAGAGCACTTAATGAATAGATCTAATGCGATTGAGCAAGTAAAAACTTTTATTTTCAATCTATTAAAAAGTAAATTTTTATTTGACCAATTCATCCTAAAACGAGAGTTTTTAGCTAGCCAAGAACAATGGAGCTTAAAGCGTTTAAAAAAAGGCAATAATACGCTTAGTTATGTAAATTCTTTCGATGATGAGACAAAAAATCAACGAACTTTAATGCTGTTAGCTGCATTTCACGCCTCCACCCCTACTCTTGCTTATAAAAATTGGCTGAATGCTGCTCTATATTACTTGCTTAATGCTGAAACTATTAACGCAGACCACTACTTGCAACATTTAGAATCTACCGCGAAAAGCTTTATACTTGATCGTTTTCTAGCAATTAATAAAAGCAATTACTTTACCATCATTTATACCAATCAATGCAAACCACAAGGTACATTCAACCAAATCCCTGATGAGCAGTTAAGATATAGCTTATCATTTGGCAATATTGAAAATAATTTAATATTTAACTATTTAGATTATTTATTGTGGTGTGAATCAAGTAACACAAGCGACGCAAAAATTAGAAATTATCACTTCACATTTCGCAGCTCAGTCGAGCACTATTACCCACAACATCCATTAGCTGGCTCCAAGATTTTAGCGAGTGCTGATTTAAACTCATTCGGCAATCTATGCTTGATTAGTCATGAAAAGAATTCACGACTCAGCAACTTTATGCCAACCGCCAAAAAAGAATATTATCAAACAAATAGTATTGACAGCATCAAACAGCATTTGATGATGCAAGCACCCACTTGGGATGAGGAAAGTATTGAGCAACATTATCAAAAAATGCTTAGCGTATTGCAGGCAGGCCTAGCACCTTAGATTGTGAGCGCTGCAGTCAACGCTTGGCTAATGGTAAATACTTAAAAAGTACAAGAGCATCGATCTTTTAGGCATGGGTATAGCTTTGAAAAATACCTAGAATGTTTGCATTGTCTTTTAGGAGGAGAACAAAGCTTATGCACCATAGCCTAACTGTTTGGCATCTCAGCTTCAGCGCTTGGAGGATCTAGCATGAGTAAAACCTTAGTGATCGACTGCCACGGACATTACACCACCGCGCCCGATGAACTTGGTGAGTATCGTGAACAGCAAAAAAAAGATGTAAAAACCGATCCACTATTTGAACATGTTAAAGGTGTGATCAATATCAGTGACGACCAGATTCGCGATAGCCTCGAAGGTGCACAACTCAAATTACAGCGCGAGCGCGGTACAGATGTCGCCATCTTCTCGCCGCGTGCCAGTTGGATGGGGCATCACATTGGCAATCAATCCACCAGTAAGTACTGGACTGAGCATTGTAATGATTTGATTTATCGCATTACCCAACTTTATCCACAAAACTTTATGGGTGCTGCACAACTCCCACAATCGCCCAAAGCGGATATGCAAGCGAGTGCTAAAGAATTAGAACGTTGTGTGACAGAGCTAGGCTTTGTTGGTTGCAATCTAAGCCCAGATCCGTCAGGTGGGCATTGGACTGCACCCCGTTTAGATGATCGGTATTGGTATCCGATTTACGAAAAAATGTGTGAGCTGGATGTGCCTGCCATGATTCATGTGAGTGCCTCTTGCCATCACTGTTTTGATACCACAGGTTCGCATTACTTAGGTGCTGACACCACGGCCTTCCAGCATTACATGATGGCGAAAACCCTGTTTAAAGACTTCCCCAATCTCAAATTGATTATTCCACATGGCGGTGGCGCGGTTCCTTATCACTGGGGACGTTTCCGTGGTCTAGCGGATATGCTGAAACTGCCGAACTTGAATGAGATTATTAAAGACCATATCTACTTCGACACCTGTGTTTATCATCAAGAAGGCATTGATCTACTGCTCGATGTTGTCCCCATAGACAATATTCTGTTTGCCTCTGAAATGATTGGTGCAGTACGTGGCATTGATCCGCAAACAGGCCATTATTTTGATGATACTAAGCGCTATATTGATGGTAGTCGTTTAAGTGCAGAAGACAAACGTAGAGTCTTTGAATTAAACACCCGCCGTGTGTTCCCACGTTTAGATGCACGCTTACAAGAGGTCGGTTTGCTATGACAACAAAGCCCTATCATGACATTCCAGGGACTATTATTTTCGACCCTGAAATGGCACAACTTGGTTATCACCTCAATCAATTTGCTAACTCACTCATGCAAGCCGCTAACCGCGAAAAATTTAAGGCGAATGAGCGTGCTTATTTAGATGAGTGGGCGATGAGTGAGGAGCAAAAGCAAGCGGTATTAGCGCGTGATTACAATCAGATGATGCAGCTCGGAGGTAATGTGTATTTTCTTGCCAAAATCTTTTCTACCGATGGCTTAAGCTTCCAACATGCCGCCGCTTCTATGACGGGTATGACACAAGAAGCCTATGCACAAATGATGCTGAATGGTGGACGTAGACCTGAAGGCAACCTCTATAAGGAGCAAAACAATGGCTAGAATCACCGCAGGCGTCGCCACTTCCCATGTTCCTGCCATTGGTGCAGCCATGGATTTAGGTAAGACCGAACAACCTTATTGGCAACCGCTGTTTAAGGGTTATGAATACGTCAGACAGTGGATTAAAGAGCAAAAGCCAGATGTGATTTTTTTAGTGTATAACGATCACGCTAATGCCTTTGATATGAACTTTATTCCCACCTTTGCTATTGGCTGTGCACCCGAATTTAAACCAGCGGATGAAGGTTGGGGCGCGCGCCCAGTGCCTATCGTCAAAGGCCATCCTGCACTGGCGGCACACATCACCCAAAGCCTTATTCAAGATAACTTTGACCTCACCGTTGTGCATAAAATGGATGTGGATCATGGCTTGACCGTGCCCCTGTCCTTAGTGTTTGGTCAAGTCGAAGCATGGCCTTGTTTGATTATTCCCTTTGCGGTGAATGTCGTGCTCTATCCACCACCCTCAGGGCAACGTTGTTACGACTTAGGCAAAGCTTTACGCAAAGCGATTGAAAGCTTCCCCGAAGACCTCAATGTACAAGTCTGGGGCACGGGCGGCATGAGCCATCAACTGCAAGGTCCACGCGCAGGTTTGATTAACCAAGCCTTCGATAATGACTTCCTCGACCGTTTAATTGACGATGCCGAAAACCTAGCGAAAGTGCCACATATCAACTACGTGCGTGAGGCGGGTTCTGAAGGAATTGAGCTGGTCATGTGGCTGATTATGCGCGGCGCACTAAATGACGAGATTGAACTAAAACATCGTTTTTACCATGTACCTGCCTCGAATACAGCTGTGGGGCATTTGGTGGTGGAGAATAAAAAAGCTTAACTTATGATATGTGATTTTGGTTAGGACAATACCTTTCAATGTCCTACCAAGATCGTTTTTGCATGACTAAGCACTTGATTGGAGGCGCAGACCTTAGCTAGTTCAGTTTCGAAGAAAAATTATTTTGTACAATTTTCTAAATGTCCATAGTTCCTCATTATTTTTATTAGCTAATTCATGTGCTCCTGATAATAGTCAATATAAGCTAAAAAAGTATCACTGAAATGTAGAGAAGCCAACTCTTTAGGTGGTGGAGCCTTGCTGGGATTTTCTAGAGGGATAGGGCTAATATAACTGATACCACGTTTTTCTAGCGCGAGTCGCCATTCTTTTTCAACATATTTTGATTTCATCGCTAACTCAGACCAAAACAAATAAAATATATCTTTCTCGGCTATATGTAATAATAACTGTTCCTCCCATTGCTCACCCGCTCTTAGTTTCAATACATCGATGTATATATCTATATCTGGAACAATAGATTTTATACCTTGTATTCGCTTAAAAACTTCAGCTCTATCCTCTGATGAGTAAGATGCAAACGCGCTTCTAGGGGAGAAATTACCTTTTATGGATATAGAGTTTTTACGATACCTGAATGACTTATTATCGAGATTCGAAAAATTAATAAGAAATTTTACATCCGCAATTAAAATCCCATAGCTAGTTACAGTTAAAGTACCAGCAAAAGGATCCACTGTATTCTCTATTTTAGAACTTACTAGAAATTCTAAATTAATAGGTTTATCACGCCAAATAATATTTTTTATATCATCATCATGAATATTGAAGTCAGGTAATTTTAATTTTATGCTAAGCTCAGTATTAGGCTCAATGGGATTACCAGTGCTATAGCCAATTCTTTTTAAGGAAAATAAATACTGCATTTTATAAAGAACTTCTTTTAAATCACTTTCCTTGTGTAGACAAACACTTATAGCAAAAGCTTTTTTTGGTTTGATATCTTGAGGGGCGAACATGGTAACATCTAAACTCTTTGATCTCTTGTAAAACCATAATGAAATATTTTTGAATTTTTCAAATAAATTTATTGAAAATAAGTTTGTGTCAATTGATGTTGAACGTGCACGCTCCTCCGCATATCTTGGACCTTCCACTATGCGCTTACAATGTACACTCTTCGGAAATACTGATGGTATACCAATAGGTTTCGGCTGCCTTGTCAACAGCCGAAACAAATCCTCATATTCCTCCATCAGCCGATAGACCGAAAACGCCTTCAAAGGCAAAGGCACATCATCAAAATCCCCAGCATCAGACAAGACAGGAATAAACTTGGTATTACAATAAAAAGCCTCATACAAGCTCCGTGAAATCACCAACCCCTCAATGGCCCTATGCCTACTGTCCTCTGTTTGGCCACGATAACGCTGTAAATAAGTCGGCGTGCACACCACCAACACAAAATCTGCCTGCTCAATTTCATTTTCCATCCAACGCTGCCAACCTTCTGGAGGCGAGCCATTAATACACTGATCTAACTGACAGTCTAAACCATCAGCCCGCATCTGCTGGGCAAGCTGCAATACAAAAGCACAATGGGCTTCAGAATCATGACTGTAGCTAATAAAAACACGGAGTGTTTGGGGGAGAGTAATCATTATTAACCCTTGCGATGAGTGGGTCATGACAGTATAGGAGAAGATAAACGGTAGATAAATAAAAACAAAAAGTAGTGTGCTTCAAAAACGTGCTCAAGCAACTCTATAAACCTACAGGGCATTTTTACGCTTTGACTATGACTTAAATTTAAGCAAGCCATACGAATAGTTACTGTGTCTTTCTACATAAAGTGAATATAAAGTCGAAGTTTGGCTCATAGCTTGGCGCCAACATCTACCATTGCTAAAACTGCTCTTTTATTTTACGCACAAAAGCCTCAACTCTTGCAGGTGACGCATTTTCACTTTTATAAAATGAGAGCATCTTAAATCGACAATCTTTGGTGCAAGCGCCTAATAAAGCAATTTTTAGTATTCGCTTGACTGGCTGCCAAAGAATAAGTTTATCTACCCACCATGCTGAACCTAAAGTCGTAATAACCTTAACATCCTTCAGATTGTCTAAACACGGGGTAATAGCACCTAAATCCGATGCATGATTATACGCATGTCCTGGAGCCCATACCCTATCAAACCAACCTTTTAAAATCGCAGGGAAACCAAACCACCAGGTGGGAAACACTAACACCAGTGACTCAGCCTCCTTCAATTGGTGGATTTCTTGCTCAAGTAAAGAACTATCAAAAGTAGAGGCATAGTAGCTTTGTCGTTCTTGAGTGGTAAGCACAGGGGAAAATTGCTTGTCATATAAGTCAAGCAGAGTGATTTGATAACCCTTAGACTCAAGATGCTCAATCGTTTTGCCCGTTAAATAGTGGCACAAGCTCTCTTTTAATGGATGCGATACCACTACTAAACATTTCTTCATGTAATTCTCCTTGGATCTTAATTTTTAGTTTAACAGGTGCTAAGGGGGAGTTGAAAACATGGGCACCGTGTAGCGACATCCCAGCAGACATCAGCTTGCAAGTGACGCTCTTATTAGACGCTACAAGGATTGCTTAATAAAGCTTGATATTTTTGCTTTATACTCTTCGGGTCTGTACGAGAGTAGATCCTCATGAGCCGCACCCTTAACCAACCAGAGTTGCTTGCTTTCATTGGCAGCGTGGAACAGACGTTCAGTTTCTTCAGCCTTGGTATGTTCGTCATTTGAACCACTTATAATAAATACAGGAACGTTTACTTTTTTTATAGCTTCGATGGGTTTTAGTTCTGAAAGTGACACATCGATTCTTAATGGTATTTGTAAGTATAAAAAAGGAGCGATGATTTTTCCCATCTTGCCCAGACGCATTTCGAGCCTGTTTTGAACCGCTTCCTCTATGGTTGGATAGACTGACTCCAAAATTAATGCATCAACATGAATGGGACCATTTCCAAGTAAGGCCGACGCGCCACCTAATGACTGGCCTATTGCTACTATTTTGCCACACTCTTTAACTTCCTTTAGGAAACTAACCCCGTTTGCAGCATCAACAGACTCACGAATTCCAAAGGTAATTTCTGAGCCTAGGGTTTCCCCGTGAGCCTGTAAATCTATAAGTAGAGATGATATTCCCATATCCTTCAGGAAAGAGGCTCTACCTATCATGCTCGCTCGATTAGACCTGACACCATGCAGAAGAAGTGCACAAATACTGTTGCTTTCTGATTTTAAAAAAGAACCATGCGTACTATTGAAAACTATTTTCTCAAACTCTACAGGCATTTTTACTAGTTGGTTTACCGGCTTTGAAAGGTAGCTACCTGCAGCCCAAAGTATTAGCCCGAAGAAGAAGACTAGAGCCACTAATAAAGTAAATTTACCTTTCATCTTGTACTTTTCTCACAAAAAACTACCCATTTCCCGCATTCCTAGGACTGCCCCTAGCTTCTAACTACACGATTAGTACAATCAGCGCATCAGAGAGGATGTAAGTCTAGGAGTTGCTATGAAGCTATTAATGATTGGTGAAGGTGCATTTGGCCATAAGCACTTGGATGCTTTAAAAAATATTCCTAATGTGGAGGTAGCCGCTATTGTAGGCGGTGTCGCCGAAAGTACTCAAGCGACTGCTGAGAAATACGGGATCCCATTTTGGACGCTGAATTTAGACGAAGCCCTCGCTCAGCCTGAGATTGAAGCAGCGATTATTACCTCACCGACTCCAATTCATGCTAAACAAGCTTTGCAAGTCATGAATGCAGGCAAGCATGTGATGATTGAAATCCCGATGGCAGACACCTTAGCTGATGCTGAAGCAATCGTGGCAAAACAACAAGAAACAGGTTTGGTGGCAATGGCTGGGCACACACGGCGCTTTAATCCAAGCCATCAATGGGTACACAAAAAGATTGTTGCGGGTGAGCTCAAGATTCAGCAAATGGATGTGCAAACCTATTTCTTCCGCCGCCAAAATCTTAATGCTTTAGGGCAGCCTCGCTCATGGACAGACCACTTACTCTGGCATCATGCTTGTCACACCGTCGATTTATTTGCTTATCAAGCAGGTGAACCGATTGTGCAAGTTCAAGCCATGCAAGGCCCTCAGCATCCAGAACTTGGCATTGCGATGGATATGAGTATTGGTCTTAAAACTCAATCGGGCGCAATTTGTACTTTATCGCTATCCTTCAATAACAACGGCCCTCTAGGCTCTTTCTTCCGTTATATCTGTGACAATGGTACTTATATTGCGCGTTACGATGATCTGGTGGATGGTTATGAAAAGCCCATTGATGTTAGCCAAGTCGATGTATCTATGAATGGAATTGAGCTACAAGATCGTGAATTTATTGCCGCCATACGCGAAAAGCGTGAACCGAATGCCAGTGTGCAACAAGCGTTAGCTGCGATGAAAGTATTAGATTTGTTAGAACAACAACTAGGCAAATAAAAGCCACCTACTAAGCCGTAGTTTAAGACTACGGCTTAGCAAAAGCGCATTGTTTAGGCTTCTACTTTAGCTAACGCATCCACTGGCTCAAATAATTGCGTAAACCCCATATCTTCCAAAATCGCATACGCTGCTGGTAAGACAACTAAGATCAATACGGTGGAAGAGGACATACCAAATACCATACTGGCTACAAGAGGGATCAATACTTGGGCTTGTAGACTGGTTTCCATTAAAAGCGGGGTCATACCTGCAATCGTGGTAACAGACGTTAAGAACACGGCACGAAAACGATCTCGCACGGCCTGTCCCGCTGCCTCGTGCAAACTCATCCCCTCAGCACTACGTTGTTTAACAAACTCGACCAACAAAATCGAATCATTCACCACTACACCCGACAGGGCAACAAACCCAATCATGCTCGGCAGGGTCATATTTAAGCCCATTATATAATGTCCCCAGATGACGCCAATCAAGGCTAGTGGAATATTTAATAGCACGACAATTGGTTCGCGATAATTTTGAAACTGTAAGCTGAGCAGAAAATAAATACCTGCAATACCCAGCACAAAACCCACTAACACCGAGCGGCTGGTTTCTTGACTGTTTTTTGTTTCCCCCTCTAAACCCACGAGGAGGCCGGGATATTTTTCTTGTAACTTCGGCAGCAGACGGGTTTGGGTATCTTTAATAATTTCGCCCGCATTGGCGATAGCTGAATCGACATCGGCACCCACTGTCACCGTGCGTTGGTGATTAATGCGCATAATGCGGGAAAACTCACGTTGTTCTTCTAGCTTTGCAATCGCCTTCAGCGGAATTGGCTTACCTTGCTTGGATAAAATCGTTAATTGCTCAAAGGCTAACAAGGCTTTCTCAGGCGGGCTATCCAATTTGACCGTAATCTCATAAGACTCTATGCCTTGGTAGACCTTACCCAAACTCACACCTTGATAAGCAGCGCGTAATTGGCTCGCTAGTGACTGCGCATCGACTCCTGAATTTAAGGCGCCGGGTAATAAAGTCACGCGAAACTGCGGCTTGCCCGGTCGCAAATCATCTAGCACATTGGAAACACCTTGATAACCTTGTAGCCACGTTTGCAACTCCCATGAGGCTTGCGACAACTGCTGCAAATCAGCACCTTGCAAACGCATCGAAATCGCCTGCCCCCCAGGCCCAAACACTGGCTCTTTAAATTGAATATTGACTGCATCCGCAATAATCGGCGTATTTTCACGCCAGCGTCGTGTTAACTCACGTAGTGAATTAGTACGCAATTCCGCATTCAATAAATCCAAGGCAATCGTAGCAAGGTGGGCGCCAGACTCATTTGCATCTTTATTGGTGTTATAGCTTACCTGAATCGTTTTGACTAAATCGCCCTGTGTTTCTTTAGGCAATTGGGTGAGGGTGGTTTGTAAACTCTCCAATAAAAGACCCACCACTTGTTCAGTACGCTCCAACTGCGTACCTTGCGGCAGCAAAATCCGTGCTTCCAAGCGATTACCTTCAATATCTGGAAAACCTTTAAATTTGACGATACCTGTCGTTAATAAACTGATGGAAACTATGAATAAAGCGATTGCTCCACCCACGACCAGATAACGCCAACGAATCGCAAGGTCAGCACACCAACCAACGGCTTGACGTAAACGCTCAAACCATGCTTCAAAAACAATACGCCAGCGCCACTTATGATCTTCCCGATGCTTTTCTAAGGAGTGTTTGAGATGGTGTGGTAATACCAGAAAGGCTTCGATCAAGCTTACGGTTAAGACGGAGAGAAGGACAACCGGCAACACCCCCAGAATTTGCCCAAAATCCCCTTTCATAAATAGCAAACTGCCAAATAAAAAAGCAGAAGTGAGATAGGATGAAAATACACCACTCGCCACCCGTTGCGTACCAATCAAAACGGCTTGTAAGGGTTGTTGCGTTTTGCGAAATTCGCTTTCAATACTTTCGGATAAAACAATCGCATCATCCATCAAAATCCCAATAGCCATCAATAAAGCCACCATGGAGATCATATTGATGGTAATACCAAACAAACTCATGACCACTAAGCCACCCAGAAACGAAATCGGCAAGCCCAAGGTCACCCAAAACGTATAACGCCAATTAAAGAATAGAAACAAGACTAAAGTCGCTAAGACAAAGCCCTGCCAAGCATTGGACAATAATAAATTCAGGCGATCCTCGACAATAGAGGCTGAATCTTGGGTAATGTACAAATGCGTCCCTAGCGGTAATTTTTGATTTTCTGCATCAATAAAGGCTTTAACGGCTTGATAAACTTTCAAGGTATCATCCGTTTTATTTTTACTGACTAATAAGGAAGCTGCTGGTCGACCGTTTAATTCAGTACGCGCTTCCCGCTTCTCAAAGCGCTCTTCAATCGTGGCAATATCGCCTAAGCGCACCTGTGCGCCACGGCTATTGCCAATAATCACTAAATCAGCTAATTCCTCAGGTGTACGGCGCAAATTCTCAAAACGAATTTGATAGCTACGTTCGTGCGTTTCAACAAGGCCAGCAGGGGTATCTAGCGCTTGAGCACGAATTAGATTCGCGACCTCTTGCACACTCAATTTATATTTCTGCAGAATCTCCGGTTTTAGTAGCACGCTATACTCATGCTCTGAAAAACCCAGCACCTCGACAATAGGAACACCCTTAAGCGCTAGTAGTTTAGTGCGATAATCCTCAGCCAAAGCCTTGAGTTCGGACTCCCGTAAATCACTACTAATGGCCACTACTAAAACTGAGTCGACCCGCCCTAATTCACGCACGGTGACATCTTCTACACCACTCGGAAAATCCGTAATGGTATCCACGACAGCTTGGATATCATCCTTAAATTGCTTGATGTCACCGGCTTCTTGCATTTCGGCCGTTAGCGTTCCAACCCCATCACGCGACTCACAGCGCTGTTCTTTTAAGAAACTAATACCATCCGTGGCATCCTCCAAACGGCGACAAATGCCCTCTTCCACTTCAGACGGGCTGGCTCCTGGAAAAGGCACTGAAACACTCACTAAACGTGCTTTTAATTGCGGAAAAGTTTCTTTATTTAAACTGGGTAACACTGCCAAACCTAATAGCACGATACTCATCATAAGAATATTGGCAGCGGTTGGGTGAGCGGCAAAATAGCGTAGTATTTTATCCATTACTGAACGCCCTCAGACTTCAGTGTCAGGGGCTTATCATTCGCGAGTGCCTGACTTACTGCACGCAAAGGCATATTTGGAATGACGGGAATCAGGTCATTTACAATTAATTGTTCACCGCCTTGTAAACCACTCGCAATGACAACGTGATCACCTTCTTGGTTTTGAATCGTGATAGAACGAATTTCCAAACGCTGTTCTGCATTCATTAAATAAACCCGTCCTTGGTGGACTGTCTTACGCGGAATCACAATAGCATCAGCTTGGATGGCGGATAAAATGACCTCTACATACATGCCTTTTAAGAGTGGTAATTCTTGCCCCGCTACTTTTTCATAAGGATGATCAACTACCACCACCACACCTATCGTGCGACTCACCAGATCGACAGCTTCCGCTAAACGATCGACGCGTGCTAGATATTCGGTTTGCTGATCAACGCCGAGGATTCTAACCTTAGCCTTGAGGTTCAAGGTTTGCATGAGTATAGCCATATTGGCGGCACTATAATCAAGGTGTCGCCCATTAAAACTCGCTAACAAAGACTTCAAATGTTGGACTGGCAGTTCAGCTCGAATCTCGACCCCTTGATTATTATCCGCCTCAAATAAGCTTGTTCCTACGGCAACCACACTGCCAACTTCAACATGCACCGCGCTCAAACGACCACTAAACGGCATCGTTATTTTGGTACGTCCCAAATTAGTTTTTTGTCCTTTGACTTGCTGCTCAACACGTTTTACTTGCGCATTAATATTCGCTCGTCGACTCTCGAAGGTTTTGAGCTGCCCTTGTAACTCCGTAACTTGTTGTTGCTGTTGCAAAATAGCTTGTTGCTGCTGGAGCACGCTTTGATCTTGCTTGGCTTCCGATTGATCTTGTTGGCTCAGTTGTTGCTCCATTTGCACAATAGCTTGTTGTTGGTTTACCACCTGCTGTTCCAGTTGCAAAACTTGTTGCTGTTGGCTTTCTGCCTGACTTAAGGCAATCAAACGTTGCTGCGCTAATTTTTGTAAACGGGCTTGCTCCTTTTTCGCTAAGGCCAGATTTTGTTGGGTAATTTGGAGATTTTGCCGTGCTAAGTTCAGATTTTTTTGGATGTAGTCAGTATTCTTGCGCACAGGTTCATCTTGGCGGCGCACATTGCCTAGATTCGCTTGTGCAACCTTGAGATTTTCTTCCGCCACCACCAAAGCTTGGCGTACATTACGTTCTTCTTGATTGAGTTGGGATAATTGCGAATTAGCGGCGGCTAAATCAGCTTGGCTTTGGGTGAGTGAGGTTTGATAATCTTCCGGATCAACCTCAACCACTACTTCCCCTTCGGCAATACTGCCACCCACTTTCAGCTTAGGATGGACAAAACTCACCTTACCGTTTACTTGGCTTTTAGCTTGCAAAGTACTCGCTGGCTCCACATTACCATAAGCAACCACACTAGCCTCAAACGCTTGTTTAGTGACAGTGATCAACTCTACGGGTCGTGCTGTCATTTCGTTCGCTTGGTGTACTAATGGTTGCTTGGTCTTTTTCAAAAACACCATCACCCCCACACCTAGCGCAATCATGAGCGCAAACATCAGAAAATTTTTGAAGAATTTTTTCACTATCGGGCTACCTTTGGGGTGGATTGATGGTGGGAAAGCGCGTCAAGACCCGCAAACATAAAGATCTTAATATGTTCGACCAACACAGCAGTCGGTTGTTGCAAAATAGGTTTAAGCGGGGTATCTAACTCATGACTGACCACCAGTAGCACCATACAAGGCGCCATCACACTCAGCACGCAACGCTGTAGCGCGGGTGAATCCAGTGCCAAGCCACTCACTTCTGCTACTAAGCGATGAATCACCCCAAATTTAGGCAAAGCATAGGTTTGTACAGCAGTCACAGCATAAGCCGATGGTGTCATCAACTCCCGTGCCCACAGTCGTGTATGCCAACTACGGTTTTCTAACAAATCATAAATTAAACTCTCTACAAACTGCGCTAACTTGTCCCTTGCTGGCAAAGCGCTATCTGCCAAAGCATTTAGATAATCAAGGCTTAATAAACGCTGATGCACCTCCTGCAAAACAGCCATGTATAAGCCTTGGTAGCTGCCAAAATGATAATTTACTGCCGCTGTATTGGTCTTTGCTTGTAAGCACACTTGTTTACTGGTGGTATTAGCAAAGCCGCGCTCCGCAAATAATTGCCCCGCCACTTCTAAAATATGCGTGCGCGTCACATCACCATCACGCCGATGACCACGTACTTCGCGTTCACTATCTGATTTAACCATTCGCAATGGCTGCACCTCGCTCATTAATTAAGTGTCACACTAATGAATTGAAATTCAAATTTCAATTAGACTAAGGAGCTATAACCAATCACTACTAGCCAAGCGAGACCGACGCTTTTATACTGTACACCTTGTCTTATTTAAGGCTTTTTCTTTCCCATGTTTAACTTTGCCACTCATTCAGTAAAGAAGTCTAAACGCCGCAGCCTCTGCGGTTCAGGGTAGTTTACGCATTTAACTTTAGACTGACGTATACCAAACCTAGCCGCACAACCTGCGGCTAGGTTTTTTTTTGCCTAGTGAAAAAGGAAATTGCAATGTTTAGTGGATCGTATGTGGCGTTAATTACACCATTTCGTCAGGGTGCATTAGATGAAGCTGCTCTACGCAATATGGTCAATTGGCATATTGAGCAAGGCACGCATGGCTTAGTACCTATGGGTACGACTGGCGAATCACCAACGGTCAGTCAGGCCGAGCATGAGCAAGTGATTAGCATTGTTTTGGAGGAAGCGGCGGGGCGAATTCCAGTGATTGCTGGAGCTGGCTCCAATAATCCTATTGAGTCAGTGCATTACGCACAAATCGCCCAAGATTTAGGGGCTAATGCGATTTTATGTGTGGCCGGTTATTACAATCGTCCTTCACAAGAAGGTTTATACCAGCACTTCAAATATCTACACGACCACTGCAATCTTCCAATTATTATCTACAATATTCCACCGCGCGCTGTCGTGGATATTAAAGCGGATACCATGGCACGCTTAGCCCAATTGCCACGTGTCGTTGGTGTAAAAGATGCGACTGGGGATTTAACTCGCATTAGCCAAGAGCGACAACTGATCAAAAAACCATTTAGCTATTTATCCGGTGATGATATTACTGCCATCGCTTATAACGCTTCTGGCGGTAATGGTTGTATTTCTGTGACTGCGAATATCGCGCCGAAGCTCTGTGCACAATTTCAAACGGCTTGTTTAGCAGGTCATTATGGTGAAGCTTTAGCTATTCATGAAAAACTCGTACCCTTACATCAAGCCCTCTTTCGCGAGCCAAACCCTTCAGGTCCAAAATATGCGGCATCCTTATTAGGCTTATGCAGTGAGGAGGTGCGTGCCCTTAACAACACCTGTGAAAGCCGAAATTCGCCACTGTCTGGAGCGCTTAGACTTACTGTAAGAAAACCTAGTCAATCCAAATAGTAGTGAAGCTTGCTTAAGGGATTGCATCTGCATTCCCTATTGTTAAGTTGGAATTGGTCGATTTTTCTAATAAAAAACGCTTGACAGCACGCACGGGCACAGGTGCTAAGTGCAAGTAATGCACCTGTTAACACATGGCTACTTGCAATGAGACTCACGATAAACAATAAAGACGACGAGATAAGGTTTTATAGCAAAACCTATGCGCCTGATAAGCAACTGTTAATATAAAGGCACTGGGTTAAAACTTGAATGCTCACTACTTTCAAATCCCCTATACTCCCGTGCCATGAATGAACTGCTCTTAATCCTCATCGCTTTTTGTACCTCCAGCCTCACAGCTGTATTTGGCTTGGGAGGTGGAATGATTCTGATTGCGTGTATGCCATTCTTCCTACCCGCAGCCGCCATTATTCCGATTCACGCGGCTACGCAATTAGTTTCGAATGGTAGTCGTGCTTTATTCGCGTGGCGTGAAATTGAATGGCAGTTCACCTTAAGCTTTTTATTGGGTTCGATAGTTGGCGGAGTCTTAGCTGCCAAACTCACTTCACTGATTAATGTGCACTACCTTCCCTTAATCATGGCCGTCTTTATCTTATTCAATGTCTGGGGGGGCGGAATTAAGTTTAATGCCAATCCCAAAGGTGAATTTGTAACCATTGGCTTTATTCAAACTGGCTTAGGCATGTTAGTGGGCGCTACCGGCCCCATGGGACAATCGACCTTGGTGCGTAAAGGCTTAAAACGCGATGCCTTGGTCACTACCTCCGCCGTTTTTATGGTGATCACGCATTTACTAAAATTGGTTTTGTTTGGCTTTCTAGGCTTTAGCTTTAGTCAATACTGGCAACTGAGCTTGGGAATGATCATTGCCACTACCTTAGGCTCGTGGTTTGGCACCAAGATTCGCCATCGCGTACCGGAAACGAATTTCCAGCAGATCGTAAAATGGCTACTAACGTTACTCGCGCTGCATATCATTTACACTACCTTAACTACAAATTAGTAATCACCCCTAAAAATACCAATAACTAAAACTTAAAGTTAAAAATACTTCAACTTCTGGCTTCATTGACTTAACCATATAGCGACCCTACTTTAGCAGTAAGAACGATAGCCCTTAGAACTCATACTAGAACGAGCGCTATCATTGAGGTGCTTGCTTTGATTAGTTTTTCACTAACTAGCAAGTCTGCTTTTAGCGTAGTGGAGTGGTAAATTTATGTCCGCTTTGAACTTTAGAACCGTAGAACATCTGATTACTGGAACACCGACCTCAGATGGCGCAGGCGTCAAACTCACGCGTGTTTTAACGCCAACGTGGCAACAACGTCTTGATCCATTTTTAATGTTGGATGCGTTTCGAAACGAAAACCCTGAAGACTATATCGGGGGATTTCCCAATCATCCACATCGTGGTTTTGAGACCGTGACTTATATGCTAGCGGGGCGGATGCGCCATAAAGATAGTGCTGGGCATGAAGGCTTATTGGGTGCAGGTGGTATGCAATGGATGACCGCAGGCAGTGGCTTAATTCATTCCGAGCTTCCCGAGCAAGAACAAGGGCTCATGGAGGGTTTTCAATTATGGCTAAATTTGCCTGCCAAAAACAAAATGACCACACCTAGTTATAAGGATGTAGCAAATCAAGCCATTCCTGAATGGACTAGCCCAGACGGTATTACCGTGCGTATCTTAGCCGGTAGCGCTCAGGGTTTAGCAGGAGCCGTGCAACGCCCCGATACCGAGCCATTGCTATTGGATGTGCACTTACCGGCGGGCATGACTTATATTCAAGAAATGCCTGCGGCTTACAATGCTTTTACCTATACCTATCGCGGCACAATTGATATTCAGGGACAGGCGGTGCCCGACCGTACCATGGCGATCTTAACCAACCAAGGTGAAGCCCTGAAAGTTAGCGCCAGTCCTCAGTCGGAAACGCGCTTCCTTATCGTGGCAGGAAAACCGCTCGGCGAGCCTATTGTGCAATACGGCCCTTTTGTCATGAATAGCAAAGAGGAGATTTACCAAGCTATGCGCGATTATCAAGCGGGGCAGTTTGAAGCCGCCGCCATTCAAGTGCTGTAGAAGCTCCTTATTGCAACAACTTTAGTGCCGGATAAACGCGCCGGTAATTGGCATAAGCTTGAGCGAAGTCATCGACTAAGTGTTTAGCTGGCTCGAAACTTCGCTCAATGCGTGGCGGACTTAAGACTGGTAGGGGGTCTGCTTGATTAGCGGCAATGAATGCTAAACGCGCTGCTCCAAAGGCCGCGCCAAAATCTCCCTCAGCTGGCAAATCAACCGGCATGTTCAAAACCGTTGCTAGTATTTTCAACCAATAACTTGAACGAGAGCCTCCGCCTACCGCCATGACACGCTCTAATGTTGTGCCCGCTTGGTGTAAGGCTAATAAATTATCTCGAATCGCAAAAGCCACACCCTCCAAGACCGCTTGCGTTAACGTATGACGCTCACTGTGTTGAGATAAACCTAAGAAAGCGCCGCGAATCTTGGCATCATTATGGGGAGTACGTTCACCCGCCAAATAAGGTGCGAATATCACTTGAGTTGGGGCTTTAAGCTCATGGCCTAAGGCTTGAGTCAGCAAAGCCGCTGGTTCTTGGCAGATATTGGCATACCAATTTAACGAGTCAGTAGCAGACAAAATAACGCCCATTTGATGCCACGTTTGAGGTAAGGCATGACAAAAAGTATGCACGGCACTCTCGGGATAAGGTAGGTAGCTTGCAGTAGCGGCAAATAATACACCCGAGGTGCCTAAAGATACGAAAGCAGAACCGGCCTGCACCACGCCCATACCACAGGCCGAAGCAGCATTATCCCCTGCCCCGCCACCCACAATGGGACTATTCGCCATACCCCAGCGCCTGGCCAAATCGGCATGCAATTGCCCACTAACCTCTGTGCCTTCGATCAGCCGTGGCATGTGTTGTCGCGATAAATCGCAAGCTTGTAACAGCTCATCCGACCAAGTACGTTTGCCCACATCCAGCCATGACGTTCCTGCTGCATCTGAGCAATCAGACACATGCTCGCCTGTCAGCCACCAACGTAAATAATCCTTAGGCAATAACACCTTAGCAACGCGATTAAAAATAGTCGGCTCATACTGCTTGACCCAGACTAATTTTGGCGCAGTAAATCCAGCAAAAACAATATTACCGGATAATTTCCTAAACAAAGGATTAGCATCCAACTGCGCGGCTTCTTGGTGGCTTCGGGTATCATTCCACAATATACAAGGACGCAAGACTTGATTAGTGGCATCCAGTAAACAAGCACCATGCATATGCCCTGATAAAGCGATGCCTGTGACGGCGGCTATCGCTTGAGAGTGCTCAGCTTTTAGCTGATCCATGGCCTGTTCCAGTGCCTTAATCCAATCTGCCGGATCTTGTTCTGACCAGCCACTATACGGGCGAGCCACGCTCAAAGCTTGTTGACTACTCGCTAATATGCGCTGCCTTTCATCCATCAGCACCACTTTCAGACTGGATGTGCCTAAATCAATCCCTAAATACATCAGCACTACCTCCTTAATCCTTGACAAAGCTTAGCTTAAGCGAATCTTCACTTGCATACTGCTACGCTATCGCATGATTCTTTGCGCTGCCTGCACCTAAAAGCTTGTTGGGGCGAGTTTCTGGCGTTAATCAGCTAAGCGGGTATTCATAAATCGATAAGAAATATTTATAATAAAAATTACAATTGTAATAAAAAAAACAAACTCATTGATTTAGCTAATAAAAAATAAAAACTCATGACAATGTGTTATTCCTACCAACAAGCTAAGTGTGCTCCTCAAACCCGCTTAGGCGGTTTTACACTCATTGAGCTAATGATTGCCTTAGCGATTGCTTGTGTATTATTAGTCAGCGCATTGCCTTCATTACGCAACTTATATCGTGATCACACCCTCACGCTCCAAGCGAACGAGCTGATTAATCATATTAACTTTGCGCGATCTACCAGCGTTTTACGTAATATCCCCATTACCTTATGTCGCACCACCAGTGAAACAGCGACTAGCTGTGCCACCGGCAGTGCCGCTTGGAATTTTTGGATGATACGCACGAATAGTAATTCAGTTCTTTATCGTGGCCGTTTATCACCCAATAAAAGCTTAAGCCAAACCCTCAATAGTACCAGCAATGTCATCGTGTTTGGCGCCGATGGCTTAGCTCGCATTAATGGTGCTTTAGCAAGTAGCGGCAAATACTTTCAGATTATCGGTACTAACGACAGTGAGGGTAATTCGCGCTGCCTAAAATTTGGCGCAGGAACACGCCTACAGGTTGTGAAAAAAACAGGAGCTTGTAATGGCTAAGTTCCCAACCTATCAACAGGGTATCGGCCTGATTGAAGTATTAATCACTGTCGTCATTTTATCCATCGGTTTACTAAGTGTCGCGTCCCTGCAAGCACGTTCGGTTAAAAATAATACCAGTTCCCTAGAACGCAGCATGGCTATTCTGCTCACTTATAGTATTGCCGACGCCATGCGCGTTGATCGCGCCCATGCATTGGCCGGAAGCTTTGATATTGGCTTAACCGAAACGCCAGTAAGCTCAGCTAATCTAGCAAGTGGCAATATGTTGACCTTCGCACAAAACACCCTCAACCAATGGCGTAGTAGTACAAAAAATCTACTCGGTGAAACAGCGACTAGCTCAGTGGAATGTAATAACACCACAGAAATCTGTCAGGTCATTATCCAATGGGATGATAGTCGTGCCACCTATGGCTCATCGACTCAACAATTAGGGGTCGAAGTAAGATTGTGAAACAGCGCGGATTTAGTTTAATCGAGCTCATGATTTCAGCCCTAATAGGCTTGGTACTGCTTTTAGGCGTAATTAATATTCTGTCGGCCTCACGCCAAGTCTATCGCAGCAATAATGGTCTCGCCCAAATTCAAGAAAGTAGTCGAATTGCTTTTGAGCTCTTAGCGCGCGATATACGCCAAGCACAACTCATCCCTTGTGGGGATAGCGGGAGGGTAGCGAACGTCTTAAACAATGCTAATACCACACCATTGCGTCAATGGCTTGGCTTTCGAGGCTTTGCAGCCGATACCGCAAACATTGTAGGCGTTCCCACAGGCACTGCTGCGACAAATAGAGTAGCAGGTTTCGGCGCTCTATTAGTCCAAGGTACTGAAAATATGGGTTACACCTTGGTGGGACATGACACCAGTAATGCCATTATGACTATCGCCTCGAATACCACGAATCTGGCTACTAACGATATTTTGATGGTTTGTGATATTACCCAAGCGTCTATCTTCCAAGCCACGGATGTAAGTGTCAATGGCAGTGGACAAACCCTAGTGACACATGACAATAACTTTGGCACCACAGGCAACTGTAGTCGTGGTTTAGGGGTTCCGATTATTTGCGGCACCGTACAAGGCAACACCTTCTCCTATAACACCAATGCCACAGTATCACGTTTTTATTCCAGTATCTGGTATCTCGGTAATAATGGACAACAAGCCGAAGGTGGGCGCTCACTGTATCGAGCTCGGCTTGAAAAGAACAATATTGTGTATGAAGAAATTGTCTCTGGCGTTAGTGATCTTGTGTTCCAATATCACACCAATGCGGCCAACCAGTGGCAGGATGCCAGCCTTATTAGTAATTGGGAAGAGGTTGATGCCGTTAGAATTACCCTTGCGGTTCAAACGACTGATACTGACCTATCCACGACGACAAGTGGTAATGGTCGTCTAGAACGACGCGTCTCTCATATTATTGCCCTCAGGAATCGTACACCATGAATAAAAAAAAGCAACGAGGCAATGTGCTGATTTTCGCCTTGGTTTTATTACTGATCATGACCCTGATGAGCTTAACCAGTGTACAAGGCGTGAATCTACAAGAAAGCATGGCAACTAACTTGCAGGATCGCGAAATGGCTTTTCAAGCAGCGGAGGCTGCTTTACGTGCTGCCGAAAAATTACTGGAATCAACCTCATCCAGCAACACGATGATTGATTGCACCCTCATGGCGGTCAATCTCTGCCCACCTGTTCCCGCTAACACTTTCGTGGCTGACGATACCACAGGCTGGGTGAATGTCACTGACTACCCTAATAAGACCATGCTAGGTGGTAATCCCCAGTATTACATTCAATTATTAGGTATCGGCACAAGCCTTGGGGCAACAGGCCAAGGTAATAATTTGAGTAATGCTCAATACGGAGTCAATACCGGTGTTCAGGTTCAACGTTTCTACCGTGTTACTGCCCGCAGTAGCGTTCCTAGCGCAAGCTCTGACCGAGCCATTGTTGTGTTACAAACTACGATTAGTCGAGCAATTTAATAATGAATATAACAAGCATTTTCTATAAAAAATGGCTCTTAGCATTCTGCCTTTTTGCTGTGACACAAGCGAGTCAGGCATCGACAGCCTTATCACAATCCCCCTTGGTGGTTTCGGGGGGGGTTCCTGATAATCTGGTGCTTTTACCTTCTGTTGAATATCCGACCATTAATAGCGTGGCTAATCTGGGCGATTATTCAGCCAATAAAACCTACATAGGCTATTTCGACTCCAAAAAATGCTATGCCTATCAATACGATGCCGATGAGAAAAAACGTCACTTTTATCCTGTTGGCCTCAATACAACCTTAAACTCTTATCCCTACAGCTGCTCCACTTCTCAGCAATACTGGAGTGGTAACTTCCTTAACTGGGCTGCCACCCAAACTATTGATCCGTTCCGTTTGGGTTTAACGGGTGGCTACCGCGTCAAAGATACCGTGAACGAAACCTTTCTCGAAAAAGCATGGCAGGATGATTGGTATTACGATGTCATGTACCCTGATCGTCGCTTACCAGCGTCTGGTGACAACAGCACGCTAGTACGTCAAAGCGTGCCTTTTAATAAAAACTATATTCAAATGAGAATTCATGGCTTAGGTAATCGAATGTACTTTAGCTTGAATAATACCAATGCCAAAACAGCCACCACTATAACGCCCTATGATCCAAGTGTTCAAACAAGAAGCGCTACCAATAGTGGAACGTATGAAGTTAGCATTCGCGTTAAGGTTTGTGTTCCCAATTTGCTCGAAGCAAATTGCGTTGCTTACGGTTCAAATTACAAACCCGAAGGCTTATTACAAAATTACTCAAGTCGTCTCAGATATAGCGTATTTGGCTACACCAATGACAAATCAAATCCCTCTCCCGTGCCGGAAATCAATAAGGACACCCGCGATGGTGCAGTCTTGCGTGCTCGCCAAAAATCCATAGGTCCTTATCTTGCGAATCTGACCAGTGGTGTTGACATTGATAATCCGAACAAGGAATGGGATCCCAATACGGGTATATTGATCCAAAACCCAGATAGTGCAGATGCTAGCGCGACCAATACCATGTTAGGTATTACTAGCATTGCAGACAGTGGAGTCATTAACTACATTAATAAATTCGGGCAAATGATGACAAACGGTCATAAAGCACGTGACCCCGTCAGCGAGATGTATTATATGGCGATTCGCTATTTGCGTAATTTAGGTAATGTCAGTAGTTACACTTCGATCAGTAACACTTTATCCGCAACTGAGAAATATAAATACGCGGATGGTTTCCCCATTATTACCGACTGGACTGATCCTTATCTAGCCCCCTGTCAAGCAACTGCTATTTTAGGCATTGGGGACATTTATACACACCGTGATAAAAACCTCCCAGGCAACACTAATCCTAGCTATCGCTCCTACGAGCCAACGATGCCTCCAGAGGTAGCCAATGACACTGCTATTAATGTCGTTACCTTAACTAACAAGATTGGGATGATGGAGGGTCTTGGTAATATAGGTGAAACAGATAATTTTTCTGGAAACAATAACTCGGCTTTTATGGCAGGCTTGGCTTGGTATGCTAATACACGTGATTTGCGTCCAGAAGCAGCCATGATTGGCAAACAGACCGCATCAACTTATTGGGTGGATGTATTGGAAAATCAATATCAAGCCCCCCCTGATCGTAATGTCTATTGGCTAGCGACTAAATATGGTGGCTTTATCGTACCCCCCGCTGAAACCTATGATCCTGATACTTGGGTCAGCTCTATTCCCATCTCTTGGTATAATACAACAGGGCAAACTATTACCGCAGATGGCAACACCTATAAACGACCTGATAACTATTTCACCGCAGGTGAAGCAACGCTGATGGTTAAAAACCTTAGACAGGCTTTTAACAACTTGACCAGTAATTTCCTGTCCACCGGTGCATCACTTGCCTCTGTATCGTCAAAACTGACCACGGGCAATCGTATTTATCAAACAGCCTATTTTACACGTTCTTGGAATAGTGAAATCTTGGCTTATGATATTGATCCTGCCACAGGCAAATTCGCACTGACACCCACTTGGAAAACCTCCGAAAAATTACCCGCTTGGAATTTGCGTAATATTCGTATGAGTGGAGATAGACGCTTTCAATGGTCTTCCATGAGTATCGCCGAGCAAAGTATTTTTGGCTCAGAGAATTTAATCAATTACCTGCGTGGCGACTCTACCAATGAATTTAAAAATGATGATACCGGCTTATTCCGCAAACGCGTTAGTATGTTAGGGGATATGATCCAATCCCAAGCTGTTGTTGTTGGTGCACCTATCGATACACTTTATGTCGATAAGCAATTCCAAGGAGCATCTTCCTACATCACCTTCGCCGCCACCCGTGCCAATCGGACACCCACACTGTATGTCGGCGGTAACGACGGTATGTTACATGGTTTTAATGCCATCACCGGTGTAGAAACCTATGCCTTTGTACCCAGTACTGTGATGCCCAATATGCCTTTGCTCGCTGAACGTAATTATGAACATCGTTATTTTGTTGATGGTGAAATCACGGCTGCGGATGTTTATCTAGATGGCGCTTGGAAAACTATCTTAGTGGGC
Organism: Thiolinea disciformis DSM 14473; assembly: GCF_000371925.1. Taxonomy (GTDB): domain Bacteria; phylum Pseudomonadota; class Gammaproteobacteria; order Thiotrichales; family Thiotrichaceae; genus Thiolinea; species Thiolinea disciformis. Next base: position 139,286 of record NZ_AQVE01000005.1, read on the forward strand.
TCACTGGGACGTGGTGGAAAAGCCTTATTTGCACTCGATGTTACTGATCCCACTGATGTCAAGTATTTGTGGGAGGTTAACTCCACCACCGTACCTGCTTTAGGCAATACCCTAGGAAAACCGCTTATTGTTCAAACCTCCAATGGCACATGGCAGGTAGTTATGGGTAATGGCCCTAATAGCGCTGACGATAAAGCAAAACTTGTTATGATCGATATTAAAACGGCAGTCGCCACTGTTTTTGATACAGGTGGCAGTACTAATAATGGATTAACTGCTGTCAGTGCTTGGAGCGAACAAACGAATGGCATTGTTAGCGATCTTTATGCAGGCGATTTAAGCGGTAATATATGGCGTTTTAACTTAGCAAGTAATGACTTTACCAAGCTTTTTACCGCTAAAGACGGTTCTGGAAAAAGTCAATATATCACTGCCGCTCCTGCCGTAGGTAAAGACCCCTTGACCAATAAGCGCTGGGTATTCTTTGGTACAGGGCGCTTCTGGACTTCAAGCGATGTTACCGACACGGCACAACAGACTTGGTATGGTATTCAAGATGAAGGGGTGCTAGTGAATCGCAATCAATTAAAGCAACGCCTGATTACTAATACCGGCTCGCTAGGTAACTACGATGTTAGAGTGATAGACACCGGCTCAATTGCGGATTTAACCGGTTATAAAGGTTGGTATATTGATCTAGAAGCGCCTGCCACAAATGCAGCAGACGCTACGCCTAGTGAACGGATTATTGTCCCTAACTTCTTCCAAGGAGATACCTTAATTGGGACAACACGTATTCCTAGCCGAGAAGATGTATGTCGCCCGTCCGGATCCGGTTATATTATGGCTATTAATGCTTTCCCTGGCACCCGCCTAGATCGGGTATTTTTTGATGTGAATGATGATGATAAATTTGATGTACTAGACCAATTAACCATCAACAATGTACCCACCATTATCTCAGGTATTGGTTTTGATAGCAGTCCACACAACCCTATCTTTATTGACAATCTCATGGAGGTTGTTAATGAAAACGGCAGTATTACCACTATTCTGACCCAAGGTGCTCATGGTGTACCCTCTCGTACTTCGTGGCGCGAAGTCATCAACCAATAATGATAAGAATTTATGAAAAACCAAAAACTAGCTGGATTTACGTTAATAGAATTGATGGTAACTGTAGCCATTATTGGAGTATTAGCTGCAATAGCCTATCCCTCCTATATGGCGCATGTCCTTAAGTCTTATCGTGCAACGGCAAAAGCCTGCATGTTAGAGCATGTAAGCTATATGGAACGCTTTTATGCCACTAACTTTGCTTACAATAAAACCAGCGCTGGGACGGCGATAAGCATTCCGGCTCTTAACTGTAAAACAGACAGCAAACTCAATACACGCTATACGATTACCGTCGACACCTTGGCTTCAAAAACCTTTCGGGTGGTTGCCACACCGATTGGCGTGCAATTAGCGAAAGATACGGAGTGTGGCACGCTAACAGTGAACCAAACAGGTCAACGTACTGCCAGTGGTAGCGGTGGACTTAACGCTTGTTGGTAGGTTTTGAGCTATCATACTAGGCTTAATATAGCAGGAGTCTAGTATGTCAGCTCAACAAACACTTGATTTGATTCATCGTTATTACGCCAGCTTTAATGCTGGCGATATGGATACTTTTCTTAGCTTACTCACGGATGATGTCATTCACGACATTAATCAGGCGGGACGTGAAATAGGCCTAGACGCTTTTCGCACTTTTATGCAAAAGATGAATCGCAGTTATCGCGAGCGCTTAGTAGATATTGCCATTATGGTTAGCCAAGATGGGCAGCGTGCGGCGGCTGAGTTTGTCGTGCTAGGTGAATATCTTGCAACAGATGAGGGCTTGCCAGAAGCACATGGTCAAACGTATCGCTTAGCTGCTGGAGCATTTTTTGCAATACGTGATGGCAAAGTGGCACGTATTAGCAACTACTACAACCTGCAAGACTGGTTAACGCAAGTGGGAGCTTAGTGGGGTTATGGCTATAACGCTACAAACCGTTACAGGTAATAATCTTGCCCGATATATCCAAGACCTAGCACGCTTACGGATGGAGGTGTTTCGCGCCTTCCCTTATTTGTATGACGGCTCGCTGGAATATGAAGCGCATTACCTCGAAACTTATTTACGCTGCCCAGACGCGGCCATGATTTTAGTATTCGATCAAGATCAAGTGGTCGGTGCTTCGTCTTGTATTCCCCTGCGGGCCGAAGATGAGGCCTTTCAAAAACCATTACGTGCTGCAGGCTTTGCGCTGGATACAATTTTTTACTGTGGGGAATCCGTTTTAGCGCAAGCTTATCGAGGGCAAGGTTTAGGCGTAGCTTTTTTTCGTGAGCGTGAAGCTCATGCCGCACGCTTAGGGGGTTTTACCCATTCCTGTTTTTGTGCGGTGGATCGTCCGCTTAATCACCCGCTACGTCCTATGGATTACGTACCCTTGGATCAGTTTTGGACAAAACGTGGCTATGTGAAGCAATCGCATTTAGTGGCACGCTTAAGTTGGCAAGATATTGACCAGCCTCTTCCCACCGAAAAAACACTGACTTATTGGATGAAAACCTTAGTATGAGCATCGTCCGCATCGCCGCTGCACAATATGAGATTAGCTATTTTCCAAGCTTTCCCGCCTTTGAGCAAAAACTTGAGCGCTGGATAAAAGAAGCGGTTACACAAGGCGCTCAATTACTCTTATTCCCCGAATATGCTGCATTAGAATTGTGTTCTTTATTAGACAAGCCCCTACAAAGTGATTTACAAGCTCAATTACAAGCCTTACAAGTTTATCTTCCTGACTTTCTCGCAACGCATCAACGCTTAGCTAAGGACTATCAAGTCACTGTAGTCGCTGGTAGTTTCCCTGTAAAAACGCAGCTTGAAGCGAAAACTGTGTTTGTTAATCGTAGTTATGTGATTCATCCCACTGGCAAAGTGGATTTTCAAGACAAACAAATCATGACCCGTTTTGAAAGTGAAGAATGGCTTATTGATGCTGGCACCGAAATCAAAGTAATTGAAACCGCCGTGGGCAAGATCGGCATTAGTATTTGTTACGACTCAGAATTTCCATTAATCGCTCGACGCCAAATCGAATGGGGTGCTGACTTTATTTTGGTTCCTAGTGTCACTGAAACGTTGCATGGTTATCATCGAGTAAAAATTGGTAGCCAAGCGCGTGCCTTAGAAAATCAATGCTATGTGGTTCATGCGCCCTTGGTCGGTGAGGCGGCATGGTCGCCTGCGGTGGATATAAGTCGAGGCTGTGCAGGCGTTTATACCCCTGTCGATCAGGGTTTCCCTGAAAATGGGGTCTTGGTACAAGGTGAACTTGATAAACCTATGTGGATTTTTGCGGATTTAGATCTAGCTAAAACCCGCGCTATTCGTAGCCAAGGCCATGTCTTAAATTATCGTGATTGGGACAAACAACAAGAGCGGCTTTGATACCGCTCTTTAATTATTTTTAACCATGCACCTAGGCGGCCAAACTCTTACTCACGATCTCGAACACGTCTGGTGATAAACCTTCATGTGCTTTAATACGCTCTAACTGCTCGCGCATAAAAGCCGCTGGCTTTGACTCATAATGCCGCCAATTCATTAAAGGCCGCACCATACGCGAAGCAATTTGTGGATTCAGCGCATTCAATTCCAATACACACTCCGTCAGAAACTGATAACCACTGCCATCAGGTGCATGAAAATGCAAAGGATTACGCTGGGTAAAACTACCAATTAACGCACGTACTTTATTAGGATTACGCATATCAAACAGATGATGCTGCATCAATTGCTTAACATGCTCTAACGTATTGGGTAGGCTGGAGGTCGCTTGCAAACTAAACCATTTATCCATAACCAAGGTATCATTCTGCCAACGATCATGGAAATGCTGCAAAGCTTTCGTACGCTCAGGACAATCAATATCGACTAATACGCTGAGCGCCGCCAAGGAATCAGTCATATTATTAGCATCGGCATATTGTTTAACGCATAAGCTATTGATACTGCTCTCACGCAAACGACCTAAATACGCTAAGCAAATATTTCTCAAGCGGCGTCTGCCCATACTTACCGCATCAATTTGATAAGTGCCGTGATCTTGCAAGCTTGCATAGCACGCCTCGAAATCTAAGCGTAACGTTTTGGCGAGCGTGGTATGCACAAATTCGCGTACCGTATGAATCGCACTTGGATCAGCCGGACGATTCACTTCTGCAATATCAGCCTCGGAGGGTAAGGTCAAAGCTTCTGCACGCAAGGCAACATCCAAGCTCTCGTCCGTTAGAACTGCTTGCCACGCACTAACAAACTCATGCTCCAAGCCCAAAGGCTCATCACTGGATAAATCGCTCAATAAACGCTTAAAAGTTAACATCGCTAAGCGCTGACCCGCATCCCAGCGATTAAAAGCGTCTTGATCGTGCCGCATTAAGAAAATCAGCTCAGCCTCCGTATAATCAAAATGCAAACGCACCGGCGCTGAAAAATTGCGTAGTAAGGAAGGCACAGGCTTTTCTGGGACATGATTAAAGCTAAACACCTGATGGGCTTGCTCTAAACGCAAGACCATAGCATTAGCAGCCGGTGCAGTAGAACCTTGTAATTGCAAAGGTATTTCACGCCCATCGGAAGCTAATAGACCTAGCTCAATCGGGATTAAAAACGCTTGTTTTGTGGAAGCTTCTGGGGTGGGTGGACAAGTCTGACTCAAATGCAAGGTACACGTTTGCGTGGCCGCATCATAGTCTAAACTCACCGTCACCTCTGGCGTACCTGCTTGATCATACCAGTGCTGCAATTGGCTCAAATTAACCTGATTCGCATCCGCCATGGCTGCTAAGAAATCTTCCGTTGTCACCGCCTGACCATCATGGCGCTGGAAATATAAATCCATACCCTTACGGAAACCCTCACGCCCTAATAAGGTTTGATAAAGGCGTACTACTTCTGCGCCTTTCTCATAGACCGTCATGGTATAGAAGTTATTGATCTCCATATATGAGCTAGGCCGAATCGGATGGGCCATCGGGCTAGCATCTTCCGCAAACTGCGAAGTGCGCAAGGTTCGCACGGACTCAATGCGCTCTACCGGACGCGAATGTAAATCCGCTGTAAATTCTTGATCACGAAAAACGGTTAAACCTTCCTTGAGTGATAGTTGAAACCAATCACGACAAGTGACACGATTACCTGTCCAGTTATGAAAATACTCGTGCCCAATTACTGATTCAATACTGATATAATCAAAATCTGTCGCTGTTTCAGGACTAGCAAATACTAATTTGGAATTAAAAACATTTAAGCCCTTATTTTCCATAGCCCCCATGTTAAAATCATCTACGGCTACGATCATATAAATATCAAGGTCGTATTCCAAACCAAAGCGCTGCTCATCCCAATACATAGCACGTTTAAGCGACTGCATGGCATGATCACATTTATCAATATTATGTGGCTCAGTATAAATACGTAATACCACTACACGACCAGATGTCGTCGTATAATGATCCTCGACATGCAATAAATTACCCGCTACCAGCGCAAATAAATACGAGGGCTTAGGAAAAGGATCAAGCCAACGCGCCCAATGACGACCATCGGCCAAAGTACCTTGCTCGACTAAATTACCATTCGATAATAATACCGGATATTTCACTTTATCCGCTGTAATACGTGTGGTAAATACAGTCATCACATCGGGACGATCGGGATAATAGGTAATTTTACGAAAACCTTGTGCCTCACATTGGGTACAGAAATTACCACTTGATTGATATAAACCTTCTAAGGAGGTGTTTTTCTGCGGGTAAATCTCAGTGACTATTGTAAGCTTTGCACGCTCAGGGAAATTGAATAAGCTGAGGCCAGTGTCTGAAACTACATATTCATGCGGCGCTAATACACGATCATTGATCGCAATACTAATTAAGACTAATTGCTCACCCATCAATTCGAGCGTGGTAGTCGATGGGTCACGGCGCTGATAAACGGCCTCATTGTTAACCCGCGTATAGTCCTCCCCCAAGTCAAAGCTCAACTCCAGTGACAACACGTCATAAGTGGGGGGTGTATAATCGCGTAGGTAAATGGTGCTCGGCTGGCCTTCTCTCATGAATATTCCCAAAATGTTCAATTAACTAAAGCGACAATAAAGTGTTTGGCGTATTACCTCGACATCAGGATAACGCGCGGTGATGTAACCTTGTCTTAGTAGGAGGTCAATATTGACTAAATTACAATTGTCTTTGAAATCCGTGGTGGTCTCGGTTAGCTGCGCCAATTCTGCTAAGGATAGCAAATAAAAATCACTGACTTCACCATCATTATTTTTAGGCACAAAATCCTCCGGCAGCCACAGATCATAACTAAAAATAGTCGAATTTTCTAAGCCACGTGGGGTCGTTTGCTGGTAATGCAGTTGACTGACCAACTTGGCTTGCTGCGCTAGATCGCGAGGAATATTAGCTTCTTCCTGAGCTTCTTTAACAACATTATCCAAGAGACTTAAGCCAAATGGCTGACCACCCGCGACTAATTGATCCAATTTACCCGGCCAGAAAGGCTTAGCTAAGCTACGCCGCCCCACCCAAACATAAATGCCATCCGGCTTGCGTACTAAACCATTGACATGCACACCAAAGGTTTTTACACCAAAATATAAAGTTGCCGCACGTTCCATTTCACATTGTGCAGGCTGATCAAAACCTAATGTCACCGGATAAGTTTCACCGACCCAAGTATCAATGACAGCCTCCTGATGCAATTGTTGCAAAATGGGCTTTAAAATTTCCGTGCGTTCTTGACAAGTTTGTAAGTTAGGACAGAAATGCATACCCTGCCGGCTAAACTGAAAAACTGTCGGCCAGCGCTGCAAACGTTCGCTAAAGCTTGGTAAGAGATAGCCATACACCTGCCCTGCGATATACCACGCTAGATATTGTGAAAGATCTGCTTGATGGCAAGCTGCAATACGATCTAAATAGCTCATCGAGTCCGTTGCAAAGGTGTACTAAAATTATCCTTCATACTAACAACACTATTCACCCCCGTATAGGCAAGCATTAACAAACCCATAATCAACAGTACCCAAACGATACGCCAAGCATTACGCCCCAAGCCTTGGGTCTGTTCATGACGGCGCATATTTTGATAGATATCACGCTCGGGAAAAGAGTGTTGCTCATTGAAGCCTGTAAAATCAATCGTGAAAGTATCGCCCTCTGAACGGTTTTTCAGTGACTCAACCAAAGGTTCTTCACGTGAATAAATAGCATTAATCTTTTCAATCAAGCCCTTCGCGTCTAATTCAACAATTCCACTCACTTTACGAGGCATCCCTTTCTCATCAGACAATAACCACACTGCTGAGCCTTTACAGGGCGATATTTCTTTGAAGGTCATGGATTCGATGGTGTAGGTCTTTTTCATTATTATATTTATCAGTTAGAACAGTTATTAAACCGAGCATACCATACAAACACCAAGCAGCCTCAACTTAGCTGGATAGAGTGCTTAAGGCTTGTACCTGCATTTCCTTATCATTGGTGGCTCTCTAGCGAGGCTGCTGTGTAGCGCGTAAAATCCCCCGTTTTCCACTCACTTGAGAATGGGCTTATGTCGCTAAAAATTGCCATATCACTTTTATTGATCACTAGCTTAACTGCTTGTACTACCAACACCCCTACTGCACCGAAAGACCCTGTTGATCCGGCCTTAGGTGAGTTTGTTATGAATGTTCCTAATCAACCACACACCCATGTAGTGCGCCTGCCCGGCTGCTCCGATAAAGATCAATATATCACCCATATTCACCCTGATTATCAATCCCATACCCGCCTACATGTGCATAAGGGTTGTTTACAGTGCCCAAACCCAAATGGCATCCAACGCATTCATTAATCTGCTATGCTATTGGCAATTAAAACAACACAAAGGAAGGATGTAGCCTATGAAATTTTTTATTGATACGGGTGATATTAAAGAAATTCGCGAAGCCTGTGAAACCGGTCTTGTCGATGGTGTTACGACTAACCCTTCATTAGTGGCTAGTTCAGGCCGTGATTTTAAATCCTTAATCAAGGAAATCTGTGAAATCAGTTCAGGCCCCGTAAGCGCTGAAGTCTTAGCTACTGATACAGAAGGCATGTTGAAAGAAGCTAAAGTACTCAGTGCTATAGCACCCAATGTCTGCATTAAACTACCCCTCACCGTGGATGGTCTCAAAGCTTGCAAAAAGCTTTCAGATGACGGTATTGCAACCAATGTCACTTTATGCTTTAGCGCCTTACAAGCCTTATTAGCTGCAAAAGCAGGCGCAACTTATGTGTCGCCTTTCGTAGGACGCTTAGATGATATTGGTGAGTCTGGCTCAGCCTTAATTAGTGACATTGTCACCATTTATGACAATTACCCTAATTTAAAAACCCAAGTACTGGCCGCATCGATTCGTGGCCCCAAGCATATGCTAGATGTAGCTTTTGCAGGCGCTCACGTAGCAACGTTGCCACCAAAAATCTTAAAGCAAATGTACCAACATCCTTTAACCGATAAAGGTTTGGCGGCTTTTATGGAAGATTGGAAAAAAACAGGCCAGTCTTTAGTGTAAATTAGAGCAGTAAATCATCGCGTATCGGTATATAACGCGTGGCGGACTGAATCAGGGCATTCGAGGTTAATAAAGGTACACCGTAGACTTCAGTTTCTAGGGTGTATCGTTGGTGAATACGTTGCAACAATAAATCAAAGTCGCCATCCCCTGAGGCCAATACAATAATATCCGTTTTGGGAGCAGCTTCCATTACATCCAGTGTAATGCCGACATCCCAATCGCCTTTAGATGAGCCATCACGTCGTTGAATATAAGGCTTCAACTTCACATCAAAACCAATACTGCGCAGAATATTTTGGAACTGTTGCTGTTTGTGATCGCCACGATCAATCGCATAGGCGCAAGCGCATACCACTTCTCGATGACTGGTTGCCAAGTCCCAGAAGCGGTTATAGTTAAAATTCCTTGTGTAGGCGTGGCGCGTAGTGTAATAAATGTTCTGTACATCCACGAACAAACTAACTCTCTTCATGTCTCCATAATACAACAGTAGTACGAATAACGCTGCGTTTTTACGAATCCGACTGCAAATTATTCTGCCTTATTAGCTCTGGGATTACACAGCAACCAATATTAGCAAAATCAACGATTTAAACCTATAAACCTCACGAAAATAACTGATCTTAACACCCCTAAAACCAAGCTATGTTAGTATTACTCTCACCTGCTAAAAAACTACGCTACGACCTAAACTATCCACTGGTTGAAACCAGCCAGCCGGTCTTTCTCAATAAAGCTCACTACTTAGTAGAGAGGTTACGTTGTTACTCGCCCCAACAATTAGCTCAACTGATGCAAATGAGTGACGATTTAGCGCAGCTTAATCTGGAACGCTATCAAGCATGGCATATTCCCTTTACCCTTACTAATGCTAAACCAGCCTTATTCGTATTTGCAGGAGAGGTGTATGAACATTTACAAGCCCACCAACTCAGTGCCAGCGCTCTAGACCACGCACGCAAGCATTTACGTATTTTATCTGGCCTCTATGGTTTATTAAGTCCCTTTGATTTGATGCAGGCTTATCGTTTGGAAATGGGCACGCGCTTTCAACAAGAGGCGATCAAAGATTTGTATAGCTTTTGGGGCGATTCCATCACGGAGCATCTCAATCACGAACTAGCAACCAGAGAGCAAAAACAAATCATTAATCTTGCTTCGCAAGAGTATTTTAAAGTCATTAAACCCAAGAAACTCCAAGCCTCAGTGATCACACCTGTTTTTAAAGAAGCACAACAAGGCAAGTATCGTATAATTAGCTTTTTTGCCAAACGCGCGCGCGGATTGATGACTCGTTATATACTTGAACAGCAAATATCGGACGAGGCTGACTTACTAAACTTTCAGGCTAACGGTTATAGGTATCGTCCAGACTTAAGCCAAAAACCCCATGAGCCCGTTTTTGCGCGTGATAAAATCGAATAGAATCAGATACTTTTACCTGAGGACAGCAGATATGAGATACCCTTCTAGCAAGATAGTTTTAAGTATTATCTTCACTTTTTTATTGAGTCCAGCGGCTTTTGCACATACTGGTGTAGGTTTAGCGGGTGGTTTTGCCAGTGGTTTTATGCACCCCCTCATGGGATTAGATCATGTGAGTGCTATGGTTGCGGTAGGGATTTTGGGTGCTTTTATGGGCCGCCCCGCGATTTGGGTGCTACCGATTGTATTTCCTCTAGTCATGGCTTTCGGAGGGGTTTTAGGCTTAGCTGGACTCCCTATTCCAGGAATAGAAATAGGTATTGCACTTTCCTCCGTAGTATTGGGCATCATGATTGTATTACCCACAAAACCCTCACTGTGGATAGCGTCCATCGTGGTCGCTATTTTTGCGATTTTCCATGGCTATGCCCATGGCGCTGAATTACCGAGTGCCGCCAATCCTTTAGCCTATAGCTTAGGCTTTGTGGTCTCCACAGGCTTATTACACCTCACTGGTATTGCGATTGGGGAACTGATTCGTTGGCCAGTGGGTAAAATGGTGGCTCGCGCAGCAGGTGGCGTCATCGCCTTAGCCGGTGTCGGCTTTTTAACAGGAATCCTATGACTTCATGAGCGCATGGTTTTGGAACGGCTTGTTGCATCCTTTGTGGGCAACTAGTCATGTCATGTGTCTCATCACACTAGCGCTTTTGAGCGTGCAATGCGGTAGGCTAGGGATGCGTGCTTTGTGGTTCGCACTGACACCTAGCCTAATCCTAGGCTTACTATTAACGCGACTTATTAGCCTGCCACAAAGTGATTATTATCTTTTAGCTGCTAGTGTTTTTATAGGCTCCATAATCGCGCTGCGCCCACCCCGACTGCCCTTAAGCATTCTCATCTTTGCAGCTTTACTGGTAGGCCTATTTATTGGTTTGGCATCTACAGCCCCTAGCCTACCGGGAATGAAAACACACCAGATGGCAGAACACCTGGTCGCTGTGGCACTTGGCAGTGGACTCATGTTAGTTAGTGCTCAAGTCATAGCTTATTTCCTCAATAAACCGTGGCAAGGATTGGCAGTCAGAATATTGGGGGCATGGATCACCGCTGGCGCAAGCATGGTACTAGCCTTAATGCTACTCGTCCCTTTATCCCCCCTTAAACCTTAATGGCTCGTTTGAGCATAGGAGTATGACTATCATGAAATCGTTATTCTATCGCTTTAGCTTAGCTGGCCTAGGTCTAGTTTTCAGTGTACTCGTGCAAGCAGGTGGCGTGCACTATCAAATTGACATAGCAAATCAATTCAAAGCGAATGACAGCGGGGAATTAAGTGCTGTCGAAATGACCTGGACCTATGATCCTGAAGTTTCCAGCTTTATTTTGGATGGCGATGATTTATCACCAGCTATGCGCTTGGCGACCTTGCAGAAACGCTCAGAGGATATTTTACGCGATTTGGTTGCTTTAAATTATTATGCCGAGCCAAAGCTGGATGGCAAAAGCCTTGGGTGGGGCAAATACACCAATCTTGGTATGGATTACACCAATAAACAGCTCAAGCTTAAATTCAGTGTTGCACTCCAATCACCCGTAACTGTAGCCGGTCATGAATTTAGTTTGCGCATGGCCGATCAAGATGGCTCAGCCAATTTAAACTATCCCAATCTTGAGCAAGTTAAGGTCGATGCCACTTTAGCAAAGAGCTGCAAAAAAATTACTCTATCCAAAGAAACGGTAAAACTCCCTGAAGATCATACCTCGGTATTTCAAACCCTTACATTAGATTGCCGTCACTAATCACCCGCGAAAAAGTTCTCATCTTCTGTGCTTTTGCTCGGCGTGCTACTATCTGCGCCCTCTGATTATCAGGAGGCGCTATGACCGCCGCACTAGAACTTCAAGCATTACGCAAAACTTATAGCAATGGGCACGAAGCACTTAAAGGCATTGATTTACGCGTTGAGCAAGGCGATTTTTATGCTTTATTGGGTGCGAATGGGGCAGGTAAATCCACTACGATTGGGATCGTTAGCTCCTTAGTTAACAAAACCTCAGGCACCGTCAAAATCTTCGACTACGATCTGGATACCCAGCGCGAACAAGCCAAAGCACAAATTGGCTTAGTCCCACAGGAATTCAATTTCAATGTCTTCGAACCAGTCGGCGAAATTCTCATCAATCAGGGTGGCTATTATGGCATTACACGCCCACAAGCCACGCAACGTGCCGAAACCTTATTAAACCAATTAGGCTTATGGGAAAAGCGCAAAGAGCAAGCACGAACCTTATCTGGTGGCATGAAGCGGCGTCTCATGATTGCACGTGCCTTGATCCATGAGCCACGCTTATTAATTTTGGATGAACCTACTGCGGGTGTTGATATAGAGATTCGTCGCTCCATGTGGGAATTTCTCACCGAACTCAATCAACAAGGCACGACGATTATTCTCACCACGCATTATTTAGAAGAAGCGGAAAGTTTATGTCGCCATATTGGGATTATTGCTAAAGGTGAACTAATCGAAAACACCAGTATGAAAGAATTGCTAAGCCGTATGGATAGCGAACATTATGTATTTGACCTCGCTAAACCCTTAGAAACGATTGATAGCCCCGAATGCTGTCGTTTTTCCTTACGCGATCCGCAAACCCTTGATGTGTCGTTTTTACGCAGTACTTCCTCACTGAATGAGGTATTTCAAGTACTAAATGAACGACAGATTGAAGTCATTAGTATGCGTAATCGTACCAATCGTTTAGAACAATTATTCATTGATATGGTGGGAGAAAAACAATGAATACCCAACAAAAATGGACAGCCTATACCACTCTCTTGATACGTGAAGTATTACGCTTCTCGCGCATTTGGATTCAAACCATTTTGCCACCTGTCATTACTACAGCTTTATATTTCATTATTTTTGGCAATCTCATAGGCCCTAAGATTGGGCAAATGGAAGGCCATAATTATATCGATTTTATCGTTCCTGGCTTAATCATGATGACCGTGATTACCAATTCTTATGCGAACGTCGTTTCCTCGTTTTATGGCAGCAAATTTCAAGGCAATATTGCGGAAATGCTGGTTTCACCGACCCCGAATTGGATTATTTTAGCGGGCTTTATCAGTGGCGGTGTCGCACGGGGGATGGCTGTCGGGACTGCAGTTACCTTGGTTTCATTGTTTTTCAGCAATCTATCCATTCAGCACCTCTTCGTCATGATCAGCATTGGCCTACTCACCTCCATGCTATTCTCACTGGCTGGCTTGATTAATGGCGTTTATGCTCGCAGTTTCGATGATATTTCCATCGTCCCCACCTTCGTATTAACCCCCCTTACCTATTTAGGCGGCGTTTTCTACTCCATCTCCATGCTGCCACTATTTTGGCAAAAAGTTTCTTTATTGAACCCAGTGTTATACATGGTGAATGGTTTCCGTTATGGCATTTTGGGTTTTGCCGACATTCCTTTATGGGTTAGCTACCTCATTATTATTACCTTCATTCTAATATTGGGCAGCTTTAGCTTGTCCTTGCTCAATCGAGGTGTTGGTATTCGTAGTTAATAAGAGTATTTAGCTAAATTCATATTTTTTACACGATTAGGGAGTTTTTTTTGCGCAATGTGGTCGTAAGTTATAAGGCATCCGAGGGCTTGGATGCTTTTCACACCGAAACACGCAACGAATTAATTCATTCTAAGGAGCAAATCATGCGCAAATTAATTGCAGTCACAGCGATTGCTGTTGGTATGTTAATGGCAAATAACGCGGCCTTTGCCGGTTCTAATGAACATGGTAAACGCCCCGCAGCGTCTTGTGCGATAAAAAAGCAAGCACCCACTCGTGCTGCTTATATGAAAAAGCTACGTCACTCACCATACTTATCTGCCAATAATCGTTGTGTGCGTGTTGACGGACGTGTCACACAACGGGAGCGCAACTGCCTTGCAGCTAGCCATTATCGTGCACAGCGTCCTAGCCGTTATGATGATCACCCTCGTGTGTCACACTACAACGGGCGCGTTACACATGTAAGTTATGCCAGATAACTAAAACATCTTAGGATTGGGCATTTAAGGCAGTCTGATACAGCACTGCCTTTTTGATGAGAACCACTGGAGCATTCTATCTACTCCAGTGGTTCAATGGATTTGAGCTAAGCAGCGGATTTCAAATCATATAGGGCTGGCTCTAAGGCATTTTCAATCGCATCTTCCACCCGCTCCATGAAAATGAACTGCAATTGCTTACGCGCATTTTCCGGAATATCTTCAAGATCACTGTAATTACGTTTTGGCAATAACACCGTTTTAATCCCAGCACGTAATGCCGCTAAGCATTTTTCTTTCACGCCACCAATCGGCAACACCAAACCACGTAGGCTGATTTCGCCGGTCATAGAGACATCACTACGCACACAACGGTTGGTAAAAAGCGAGACTAAAGCCGTGTAAATAGCCGCACCAGCGCTTGGACCATCTTTAGGAATAGCACCCGCTGGAAAGTGAATATGCAGATCGTTCTTTTCAAACAAGTCTGAATCAATGCCCAAAGAGGCTGCTCGTGATTTAACCAAGCTCACGGCGGCTTGCGCACTTTCCTTCATCACTTCGCCTAGCTTACCGGTGGTAATTAAACGGCCATGCCCCGGCATTTTAGTGGCTTCGATAAACATAATATCGCCACCTACCGGTGTCCAAGCCATGCCCGTAACCACCCCTGGAACACTGGTACGCATCGCAACTTCACTTTCAAACCGCTTCGCACCCAAAATTTTGGGGACATCCGCAGCATCAATGATAATTGGCGTCACCTCACCTTCGCTGACACGCATTGCCACGCGCCGCATGACTGCGCTCATTTTTTGATCCAGATTTCTGACACCAGCTTCACGGGTATAATCACCAATAATACTATGCAAGGCCGCATCCGTGACCTGTACTTGCCCTTCTTGTAAACCGTTATTATCGCGTTGGCGTTTTACAAGATAGCGTTTAGCTATCTCCACCTTTTCTTCTTCGGTATAACCCAATAACTCGATCACTTCCATCCGATCGCGTAATGGCCCTGGAATTGCGTCCAAAACATTTGCCGTGGCAATAAAAATCGCCTTACTTAAATCAAACGGCAGCGCCAGATAATTATCGCGGAAAGTACCATTTTGCTCGGGGTCTAAGACCTCAAGAAAGGCCGAAGCCGGATCACCATGAAACCCACCGGCGCCCAACTTATCGATCTCATCTAGCATAAATACCGGATTACGGGTACCTGCTTTACGCATACCTTGGATAATATTCCCCGGCAAAGCGCCCATATAAGTACGACGATGGCCACGAATCTCGGCTTCATCATGCACCCCACCTAAACTAATCCGTACAAACTCTAAACCCATCGCTCGTGCAATACTTTGGCCTAAGGAGGTCTTACCCACCCCAGGAGGCCCAACAAAGCACAAAATGGGACTACGCCCATTCGGGTTCAATTTACGAACCGCCAAGTACTCTAAAATACGCTGTTTGATTTTCTCTAAACCGAAATGGTCAGCATCCAAAATCGCGCGCGCTTTAGCCACATCAATAGTTTCAGTGTCAAGCCGACTCCACGGCAAATTGACTAACCAATCCAGATAAGTGCGCGTAATCGTATATTCACCAGATGATTCCTGCATTTGCTCTAAACGGCGTAATTCTTTACGTGCCTGTTCATCTGCCTCGGCAGGCAAAGCTGCCGCATCTAAGGCCATACGAATTTCTTCAATTTCGGCACTATTCGTGTCTTCATCGCCGAGTTGTTTACGAATCGCTTTTAATTGTTCACGCAACATATATTCACGTTGCCGCTCACTCATGGAGGCACGCGCATTTTTATCAATCTCTTGCGTAATTTTCAGTACTTCTAATTGATGACGTACCAATTCCGCGACCTTGTCTAAACGCGCGCGTAAATCAATAAGCTCCAATAAAGCTTGCTTCTCAGCAGGTGGCATATCAATCAGATTTGCAATCATGTCTGCCAATTGGCCGGGCGAATTGATATTCCGCAGTGCTTGCACGGCTTCCGCAGATATTTGCGGTAATAACTCGGCAACTTCCAAGGCTTTAGCTTGCAAATGGCGCATCCGCGCTTCAATTGCAGTATCGTCGGTCGGCGCGTCTATAAGCTCTTCTACCACCGCGACCAAGGGCACACTATTAGGCACAAACTCTAGCGCACGAAAACGTCCTTCACCCTGCACAACTAGATGATGCGTACCATCCGGCGTAGTAACATAGCGCAAGATATTGACCACTATGCCCATCTGATAAAGATCGGCGGCACTAGGATCGTCGATTTCAGGATTTTGTTGTAATAACAAACCCAAACGACGATTTTGACGCATCGCTTCTTGTGCTGCCTCAATACTCGCGGAGCGCCCCAAAGTTAATGGCGAAATGACGCCAGGGAATAGCACCACATTGCGCGTTGGCAGGATAATTAATTGATCTGCGTGACCAACACCCGCAGGCGACCCTTCTACCACTAGTGTTTGATATTCATTCATGGCATAACCTCAAAGTTTGCGTAAATTCAGTTGGAGGCAACCCAAATGCAATTGATGGGTGGCTAGCTCATAATGACCTGATGGTAAAGCTATACGTCGCTCAAAACGCCCATAAGGCAGTTCCATGCGGTGAATCAAGGCTTGTTGCGCCAAACGCGGCGTGGGGCGCATTCCACTAATAGTAACGGCACCACCACTTACATAAACTTCCATGCGCTCAGCATCAATCCCCGGCAAAGCAACCGTCAGAAACAAGCCATCATCGGTTTCAAACATATCCATCGGCGGCTCCCAAGTAGCAAAACCTGCAGAGGCCAGCGGACGAAAGGCTTGACGCTGTAAACGCTCAGCTTGCGATAATAATTCACAAGCTTCAGCCCACATTTTATGAATATGACGCGATGACATAGTAGTTACTCATAAGCTTAATGGCATAGGGACAGGTAATTATTAGATATATCGCAACATCAGGGCGAGTTGCGATTTTTCAATACTAGCCGAGCTTGGCTAAGAAATGAGGTCAGGACAAAAAGTGCAGGATAGAAGGCAGTAATTTTACCGCCAATGGCTCACACGCCAAAACTTATGCTGGCAATTCAGGCAATAACAACGATTTTCCCGACTATGTACAAACTTCTGCCACCACCCTCTACGAATTCTTACCCACTGATCGCTACCACACTTCGGGCAGTTTTCAGTAGAGGCTGCCTCAAACTCCTTGTTAAACCTAGAAGCATTCCCTTTGCTAGTGACCTGTGACATAACTTTTCCCTCTATATAGTACTTATGTATACAGCGTGATTATTTTATATTCATACTAACCCATCATTAAGTTATAGTTAAGCTTCGTTCTATGGTTTTTATTGATAGGCTATTCAATTTTGATTTTTCTGTTTAGCCTTGGCAAACGCATCCGCAAAAACATTATTACTAGCACGTTCTGATTTTAAAGCAGGCTTAGTTGCTGCAGGTTTATTAGGGGCTTGTTTAGTCATGGGTTGTGGTTCATTGTTTAAACGCATGGTCAAGGCAATCCGTTTACGGGCTTGATCGACCTCTAACACCTTCACTTTCACAATATCGCCTGCCTTCACAACATCATGTGGATCTTTGACGAATGTCTCAGCCAACATGGAAATATGTACTAAGCCATCTTGATGGACACCAATATCCACAAAAGCACCAAAGTTAGTCACATTGGTGACCGTACCCTCTAGCATCATACCGAGCTTTAAATCTGCTAGCGTTTCTACGCCCTCTTTCAAATTTGCAGTTTTGAATTCAGGCCGTGGATCACGCCCCGGTTTATCTAATTCGTTGATAATGTCCGTGATCGTTGGTAAACCAAATTGCTGATCGGTAAACTCAGCAGGTTTAAGCGATTTTAGCAAACGAGTATTCCCTATCAGCTTAGCCAAGGGCGTTGCTGTTTGCTCAGCGATACGTTGAACAACGGCATAAGTTTCAGGATGAACTGCTGAAGCATCTAAGGGATTATCGCCACCTTGAATCCGTAAAAAACCAGCGGCTTGCTCAAAAGCCTTTGGCCCTAAACGCGGCACTTTCAGTAAAGTTTTACGATTCGTGAAACGTCCTTGTTGATTGCGAAACTCGACAATATTGTCGGCAATAGTTTGATTCAAACCGGCAACACGCCGTAATAAAGCCGCTGACGCGGTATTTACCTCGACGCCAACGCTATTGACGCAATCTTCAACTACGGCATCGAGATTCTTTGCCAATTGGGTTTGACTAACATCGTGTTGATATTGACCTACACCAATTGCCTTGGGATCGATTTTAACCAATTCTGCCAAAGGATCTTGTAAGCGCCGCGCAATCGATACCGCACCACGTAGAGTTACATCCAGATCAGGAAACTCTTTCGCAGCGGTCTCCGAGGCGGAATACACGGAAGCCCCCGCTTCATTGACTATGACTTTTTGTACTAAAAGATCAGGATGTTGCTTGATTAAGTCAGCACATAACTTATCTGTCTCACGCGACGCTGTCCCATTGCCAATCGCAATTAAAGCCACTTTATGCTTTGCCACTAACTGTGCTAAAGACTTCAAAGACTCCTGCCATTGATTACGCGGCGGATGTGGATAAATCGTCGTGTGGTCAACTAACTGTCCAGTAGCATCAATCACGGCCACCTTAACACCAGTACGAATACCAGGATCTAAACCCATGGTGACCCGTGCGCCTGCAGGTGCTGCTAGCAATAAATCCTTGAGATTATGCGCAAACACCCGAATCGCTTCCGCTTCAGCGCGCTCACGCAACTCAGACAACAATTCTGTCTCCAGTTTAAGGTGTAATTTCACCTTCCACGTCCACCGCACGACCTCAGCTAACCAAGCATCGGCTGCACGCTTGCGATTCTCAATACCAAATTGACGCGCAATCATCACCTCACTGGGATGAAGTGTGTCCTCAGCGTGTGGAATATCGAGTTTTAAATTTAAAAAACCTTCATTTCGGCCTCGAAACATCGCCAATGCACGATGTGAGGGAATTTTGCTTAAGGCATCCATATTGTCAAAATAATCGCGGTATTTCGCACCTTCTTCTGCTTTTTCCACGACGACTGAAGAGCTTAATTTGCCTTGTTCTTGCATGGTATCCCGCAACTTCCCGACCAACTCAGCATCTTCGGCAAAACGCTCCATTAAAATATATTTTGCCCCTTCTAAAACCCCTTTCTCATCGCTAAAGGCTGCTTTAAATACTTCATCAGGATTAATATAGTTTTTAGCTTCTTGCTCAGGTGAGAGGCTCGGATTGGCTAACAGCGCATTAGCCAAAGGCTCAATGCCAGCCTCTATGGCAATCTGGCCTTTGGTACGCCGCTTTTGCTTAAACGGTTGATATAAATCTTCAAGACGGGTTTTGGTATCAGCTGCTTGCAGGGCTTGCGCGAGCTCAGGTGTTAATTTGCCTTGCTCTTCAATGCTTTTCAAAATAGCGCTGCGGCGATCCGCTAATTCACGTAGATAAGTCAAGCGCTCGGACAAATTACGCAATTGCCCATCATCCAAACCACCCGTAACTTCTTTACGATAACGCGCCACAAAGGGCACGGTAGCACCCTCATCTAATAGTTGAATAGCAGCGCTAACTTGACGCTCGGCAACGGATAATTCTTGGGCAATTTGTTGAGCAATAGGAGTCATAGTGGCTTTAAGACTTATTAAAAAAGATGCTGCATTATCAGCAAAAGAAAAACGAGAACAAGTGCTTTATCTTGCACAAATAAAACTTCTGCGGGAAACTCGCGCCAACTTTTATGTGGATTAGAGTGTATGAGTGTTACAGGAAGCAATCCGATAGCAGGCTTCAGCGCTGGACCTAACTATATTCTGCGCGGCGCTAAGCTTTTGAATCAAGCGGGCATTCGCCCCTTTGTGATTATCCCTTTATTAATCAACATTGTGCTTTTTTCAGGGGGCATTTGGCTATTAAGCAATCAATTGCATGTATGGTTAGAGCAACTATTACCCACCTATCTTGAGTGGTTAGAATGGTTAGTGATGCCAATTTTTATTGTACTGGTAGCTTTTGTCGTGTTTTATACCTTCACCTTATTGGCAAATCTTATCGCTGCACCCTTTAATAGCATTTTGGCAGAACGTATTGAGCAGCACTTAAAAGGTTTACCGGTAGCAGAGTTTCAAGGCTTAAAAAGTGTTCCCAGTTTAATAGTGCGTACCTTTCGGAGTGAACTCAGTAAACTCTGGTATATCGTCAAATGGCTAATCCCCCTAGTCATGCTTACCCTCATCTCACTTTTTATTCCGCTACTGGCACCCATTGCCCCGTTTGCTTGGGCAGTCTTTGGCGCGTGGATGATGGCTGTGGAATATGTGGATTATCCGATGGGGAATCACGAACTCTACTTCAAAGAAGAATTAGCCACTTTGAAACAATATCGCGCCCAAGCGCTAGGTTTTGGTTCGGTTTTATCCTTAATGACAACTATTCCGTTTTTAAACTTCTTAGCCATGCCTGTCGGTGTCGCCGGAGCCACTGCTTTATGGGTCAATGTACTCTCTCAACCCCATCGCCAATAAAGTTTTTATGCTAACAAGCTTGGCGCTCTGCCAAGCCTGTTTAAGCCGCAACAGCAACGAGCTCATCAAAACTCGTGGCTATAAGAAATTCCTAAACTATCCTGTTTCATTTTCAAATTATAACCATCCATGCGTGAGCTATTATTGCCTTTGACCTCATTTTCAAACGCATGGACGTAACTGGCATTGAGTTTAGATTTTGGGGATAGTGTCCATTGCGCACCCAAAGTGAGATGTTTCTCTACTACCCCTGGCGCAAGTACATTGAGTGTGGTTTGTGCCGAATCAATGGGCTGTTTGCCATAATTGAATCCTGCCATCAACGCCATTTTTTCATTTACTTGTTGCTTTAAACCAACTTTATAAACGGTCATGTCATCCCAGCCAAAACCTGGACCACCATTCGCGCCAAACGGTTTTTGGATTAAAGCACTATTACTAATCGCCTCTGAATCCTTGTAATAAATGTGCTGCACATCAGCGGCCACGGTAGTGCTTGGTGTGACTTGCCATGAAGCCCCCACACTCACCGCACCCGGTACATTAAACTCACCCCCATTCGCAAATAAACCTGAATAAGCGTCTAACTCGCCCATTTTCACTTTGCTACGATAGGCTGCACCCACGATAAGATTAGGGGCGACCTTGCCCTGCCAGCCCACCGCAAAACCAATACCGGTACTGGAATCATAACCATTATTCGTTATGTGACCGGGACTCGCGGTGGTCATTGCATTATCAAAGCCTTGCAAACCAGAAGCTTTGAAACGGTGATAAACCATATTGGCAGAAATACCCACTGCGTGTTGGGGATTGAGCTGGAAAGCCGCTGTTGGGGAAACAAAGAGTTGCTGATAATCAACCCCAGCCTCGCCTTGACCAAAGCCCGGATTGATGGCGTATTCAGTGTTCATCCCACCGTTGCCATAGGCTGCAACGCCCAGACTTACGCCACCTTTCAGATTGCGTTTATACGATGCCTCTGGAATCAGGAAGCTCTTTTTACCATTACCATCAAAGACTTGATCAGCGGGCATACCAAAGGCTTTGCCATTGAAAGTCGCTTCACGATCGGGTCGAAACAGTTCAGCACCCACATCAAAACCATCCTTCACCCAAGCGGCGGCGGCTGGATTACTAGCCATACTGGAGCTGTTGGCAGGATACCCAGCTCCTACACCCCCCATCGCACGGTGTTCAGTACCTAAGCCAATTGGTGCAATACCATTGGTAGCGAATACGGAAGAACTATAACAGCTAGCAAAAACGATGAGCGCTAGCATAGGGCTAGCCTTAGCAGTGTATGACATTGTCTCTCCTCTCCAGCGACAAAGCAGGTTTAAATGGTAGCGGCAAAGGTAGCTTTGCCCATTACCACTTTTGATCATGGCAAAGCGTTGTTTCTACTGTCAATTAAAAAGCCGTGTTGTATCTCTTTAGCAGTAGGCGCAAATGACAAACGCATCGTTCTAACGGTTAAGAGGTGAGATAGCGCCTAGATACTGTTTCCACAATAAATCAGCCCAAGCTTATTTATTGTGATTCGACCTCAGGTTCAAAGACCAATAGATCTCCGGGCTGGCAGTCTAATACTTGACAAATTTTTTCCAAAGTCTCAAAGCGAATACCCTTCACTTTGCCTGATTTCAGCAGGGAGATATTTTGTTCTGTAATATCAATACGTTCTGCCAACTCTTTCGAGCGCATTTTGCGTTTGGCTAACATGACATCAAGATTAACAATAATCGGCATAGTACTCACACAATCTGACGGTTTTCTTCCGCAACCAAAGCCGCCTGTTGGAGAGCGTAGCCCAACATCACTAACAAAATACCCACCAATACCACGACGATATCGGTTGAAGCGAAGGAAATAATCAAGAAGTGTTGCCCTTGAGGATTATCCAGCGTGATTGCTAAGGCCAGCAAGGTACGCATAAAGGGACTTAGCATACCAAAGAGCAGCAAGGTCTTGCCAAAGCGCTGCACATATTTACCAATATCAGGATGCAAGTTATCCCCTTGAGCAAAACGCTCAAACACCGTTGCCATCGCCCAAAAGCCAAGTGTCAACAAACCTAGCTGAAATGTAGAAATAAGCCAGCCCAATACCAGCGCTCGGGTTGTGAGTTTAATAGGTTCTGTGTGTAGGTTAGTGATATTGCGCGCGATGATCTCTGCCGCTTCAGGAATAAACCAACCCAGCATATTGGCTAACAAACAAATGCTGATTAGAACCTTAGTCACGAAGGACAAACCATGCGCTAGACGAGGATTAATGGTGGTCACTTTACACCTTTCGTTAAATTTGCATTTTAAAATATTATTGTAATACAATAATTTTTACAAACAAGACAGTATTAAAAGACAGCCATGAAACAATGGATTTATGCCCTAACGCCTTGCCTAGCTTTTCACTTAGTGTTTAGTGGGCTACTCATAGTAAGTTTGAATGGCTGTACCTACGGCACGCATCGTATAAAACCCACCATACTAATCAACCATCATGTACTGGCTTATACTTATCTACCCAGCACCTCGCACACCACCAAACCTACCGTGGTGTTCCAATCGGGCTTAGGGGATGATCAAACGGTCTGGCAAGCTGTTATAAAAGGCTTAGGAGATAAGGTGGCTAGCTTGCGGTATGATCGTGCTGGTTATGGAGCAAGTGCTGCTGCCTCTGCGCCACGCACACCTTGTCAGATTGCCAGCGAACAACACGAACTGTTACAAACATTAGGTATCAGCCCCCCTTATATTTTAGTAGGGCACTCCTTAGGTGGTTTATATGAATATGTATATGCCAATCTGTACCCGCATGAAGTCGCAGGTCTTGTGCTACTAGATCCTACCCACCCGCAGCATTGGCAACGTATTCAAGCGGAATTACCTGCAATAGCTACGCTACTTTCGACTAGCCGCCTAGTGTTTGGCTCAACAGCCTGTCAAGAGTTTGATGCACAACAAACATGTCTTGAACAATTGACTGCTAAACTACCCAACTCAATATCAACGCGTTTATTAGTCAGCACTCAACGCACAGCACTTGAACAAGGGGCTTTTGAGCAGATGTTAAAAGAATTAGCCCTTGATTGGCAACGGAAAACAAACGCTCCAATCATTCAAACGATTAACTCAGGTCACTACATTCAAAGCGAGCAACCTGAAGCAGTCATTATGGCAATCCACGAAATCTTAAGGTTTAAAGCGAAATCACCATGAAAAAACTCATCTTACTGACCCTCAGCAGCTTATTAGTCAGTGCTTGCACCGCTATCCCAGTAAAAACCTTGTATAAATTGGCAACAACCGACCCGCTCACCCTTGATCCTGTTGTGATGCGTGTTGCAGCGCGTATGCCGGATTGGATTGAACCACGCCCCGATGGCGCTAAACTAGAAATAACAACACAACTAGACGGAAAGACGGATACTAAAGAAACCTTTATCTTGCAATCTATCCCTCTTGCTTTGGCACAAACGGCGTTAGCGAAAGAAACCAAAGCAGGCTTTCAGTTGTATACTTATCGCATTAATCCTAATGATATTCCACGCCTTTTAGCTTTACGTGAGACAGTTAAGGCTAGAAAAGCAGCTGGGATAAAAGAACATGGCACCATGGGGATTAGTGTTGCAGCGTGCCGCAAGGGTGAGTTACGAGAAGGCGCAATTCCCATTAGCAATTATCTAAGCCTGAATCCTGAAGAAGGCTATTTGCCAGTTTTGGTTGATTATGACCTGCGTAAACCCGTGAAGGGGCAAAATCTGGCAGAACAACTACCAGCTTGCTAACAAAATTTTCACAGTCCAAGGACAAGTCACTATCTGCTGCTCTTAAAGTTCAAACGTAAAATATTGCACAGGTTGAGGAATTTTATAATTGTCCAACCATGCTTTTAAAGAACGTAATTCTTGCATGGCCTGTACATCAAGCTGTAACTGATCAACTTGCCGTTTAAAATTAGCAAGCTCACGTTTCATTAACAGAGGAACCTGCTGCGGGGTTATTCCCATGGGTATACCAAGATTGACTAATTGAGCAGCTTGTTGCTCATAGTGAAATATTTCCTGCTCTAACTCATCCAATTGATCTTTCAGGATTT
Source organism: Thiolinea disciformis DSM 14473 (assembly GCF_000371925.1). Lineage (GTDB taxonomy): Bacteria > Pseudomonadota > Gammaproteobacteria > Thiotrichales > Thiotrichaceae > Thiolinea > Thiolinea disciformis. The sequence goes on from NZ_AQVE01000005.1 coordinate 164,096, forward strand.
TATTAAAATACTTTAAACGCTCTTCCGCTAAATTATTCAGGTGCTCTTGGTCAATTTGTTCTAGTGCTAATTGTAACTCTAATAGTTTTAATAAATCCTTATTCTCATAAGCTACGGTTACTTGTTGCATTAACCCTGTCTTGCGCACCCGCTCCTGTTCATCCGGCTCACGATCGGGGTGTAAAACCGTTACTAGCTGGCGATAAATCGTTTGTATCGATTTACCCAGCTCTTCTGACTCTTTTTGCTCACGTTCTTCTTTTGCTAGTTGCTTTGCACTTTTCTTACGCTTAGCCCGCCGTGCCTCTTCTGCTGCCTGTTCCTGCTCTAACTTTTCAAACAGACGCTCACGTATACCAGCCATGCCCTCAGGAGTAAATTCCGCATCCTCCATTTCAACACCAAAATCTTGTTTCATGGCTGCTTTCAGATTAGAGAAATACTCCGCCTTAGCCTCTTCTGCATCCCGATCATAATCGGTATTTGCATAAAAATTATAAAGCGGCTTTAAATCCTCGCGCTGATAAACTTCAATCAAATGCCCACAAATCCGACCAATCAAATCACAAATTTTTTCTTTTTGATTATTAGTTAACTTTTCATTTTTATAAGCATTATCCAAAGCAAGTACTATTTGCTCTTGCCCTTGAGTAAAGGTCCGTTCTAAGGGTGACATCATAGCCTGATAGTCTTGTCGATAACGTGGTAAAAGTTCTTTCCACGCTTCCAGCGCTTGTTTTTGCTTATTAATGCGCTTCATGGTGGTGTTAAACTTTTTTTGCGCTGGTGTGGGTTTATCAGCATTTGCCGTTTTAATTAAAATTGGACTATTTTTGACCATGCTCAAACCTATCTCGCATAAAATTGGGTTGAATTTAAAAAGTATAACAACTGATTATGATCCTTGACGTGATAAAAACTAGCCACACCAACAAGAAAGATGACATTCATAGCCAGTAATTCGCCGCTCTCACTTAGTGGCTGAGCTGACAAAGCAGTAAGGAGCATTGTTAATTCACCATCCCTTTATCGACCAGTAGGCACACACTAGCATCTAATGTATACACGACTAAAAGTACCAAAATCTTTGAAATCCAAACCATGCAGCCGTTATGATGCGAAACTTTCAGGCTAATCATGGAATAGTTGCATGTCGCATTTGCAGTTTACCCTGCTCAAAACCCAAGGCTTAGCACGGCGCGGCCAATTAAGCTTTCCACGCGGCACGGTGCAAACCCCTGCCTTTATGCCGGTCGGTACTTATGGCACGGTGAAAGCCATGACGCCAGAAGAGTTAAAGGGATTAGGTGCGGAAATTATTCTGGGCAATACCTTCCATCTGATGTTGCGCCCCGGAACTGATATTGTGCGCTTGCATGGTGATTTGCATGAGTTTATGCACTGGGATAAACCGATTTTGACCGATTCTGGCGGCTTCCAAGTGTTTTCCTTGGCCAAAATGCGCAAAATTACTGAAGAAGGTGTGCGTTTCCAATCGCCGGTGGATGGTAGCAAAATCCTGATGACCCCCGAATCATCCATGCAAGTGCAACGCGAATTGGGTTCAGATATTGTGATGATTTTCGATGAGTGTACGCCCTATCCTGCCACCCATGATGAAGCCAAACAGTCCATGGAATTATCTTTACGCTGGGCGGCACGCAGTAAAGCGGCACACGAAGGAAATCCTTCAGCGCTCTTTGGCATTGTGCAAGGTGGCGTGTATGAGGATTTACGCCAGATTTCCGCTGAAGCCTTAGTCAACATTGGCTTTGATGGCTATGCGGTGGGTGGTTTGGCCGTCGGTGAACCGAAAGAAGATCGTGACCGCATTTTGGAAACTATCGTTCCACATTTACCCGCCGACAAACCGCATTATTTGATGGGCGTTGGCAAGCCTGAAGATATTGTAGAAGGGGTACGCCGTGGCATTGACATGTTTGACTGTGTTATTCCCACGCGGAACGCACGCAATGCCTTTTTATTCACGCGCTACGGACAATTAAAACTGCGCAATAGCCGCTACCAGCATGATACGCGTCCGATTGATGAGCAATGCGGCTGTTATACTTGCCAACACTATTCTCGCGCTTACCTGCGTCATTTAGACAAATGTGGCGAGATTTTGGGAGCACGTCTCAATACCATTCACAATTTATATTATTACCAAGAATTAATGCAAAGTATCCGCAAAGCCTTGGACGAAGATCGTTTTGAAACCTTCATCCAAGATTTTTATGCGTTGCGTGCGGGTGATACCGACTAGCATTAAATCAGTATACTAGACCTCCTGCGAAAGTTGGGGGTTAATTTTACTAACTCATTGATTTATCGATCAAGAAAGTCACTTTCACAAAAGATCTACTATTGACTTTCTCATTTCTATATCTAATTAATAGCTAAAGATTAATTAATAGTGTGTACGGTAACTTTATATTGTTTACACACTGATAGAAAACCTTCTGATTGAATTTGATCGGTGAATAATGCGGTAAGCTGCGCGACATGCCCTACTCTCACAGGCGCTGTCCGTTCCAATTTAGTTTGATCAGTCACTAAAAACCGTTCGCGCGCATTATTTAAAATCGCTTGAGTGACGCGCACTTCTCGATAATCGAAATCTAATAAAGTACCCTCCTCATCTAAAGCTGATGCTCCAATCACGGCATAATCTAATTTAAACTGCTTCACAAAATCCACGGTCGCTTCACCAATAATGCCACGATCAGTATGGCGCAATACACCACCCGCAATAATCACTTCAAAATCGGTTTTTTGAATTAATATGTTCGCTACATTCAAATTATTGGTCACCACCATTAAATTACGATGCTCCAATAAAGCCTGTGCCACTGCTTCGGGTGTTGTACCAATATTAATAAATAAGGAACTATTATTCGGAATCTGTGCCGCACACAATTGCCCAATTAAACGCTTTTCTTCCGACGCCATATTGCGACGCTGTTCGTAACCTACATTTGCCACGCCTGATGCTAATAAAGCCCCACCATGCACACGCGCTAGCAAACCTGCCTCACACAGTTCATTTAGGTCTTTGCGTATCGTTTGCGGGGTAACATCAAACGCTGCTACCAGTTCGTCCACCAAAACATGCTCAGCACTACGCGCTAAGGCCATAATTTGTTGTTGTCGCAATGAAAGCTGCATTATCTTCTCCGCCCTGAACAGGCACTTATAAGAATAGCTAAATAACGAAAATAATTCTTGTAAAAACGAAAATTCGCGAAGATACTTTACTGAGTAATCATCGCACTATAAAACAAGCATAGGATAGTATCGATGTTAAATTTACCTAGTACTGAAGTTTATGACCTAGCTGTGATTGGTGGCGGTATTAATGGCTGTGGCATCGCCCGTGACGCGGCGGGTCGTGGCTTGAAGGTTCTGCTCGCCGAACAAGGTGATTTAGCCCAAGGTACCTCGTCCGCAAGCACCAAGTTAATCCATGGGGGTCTTCGTTATCTAGAGTATTATGAGTTTCGTTTAGTACGTGAAGCCCTTTCAGAACGCGAAGTCCTATTAAAAAATGCACCCCACATTATTTGGCCGATGCGCTTTATATTACCAAATAATAAAGCAGTCCGTCCTGCATGGTTGGTGCGCCTCGGTTTATTTCTTTATGATCATATTGGCGGGCGTAAACTATTGCCTGCCACTCAAACCTTTAAGCTGCACAACAATCCTGAACTGGGTGATCCCATTAAGGATGACTTCGACGTCGCTTTCGAATACTCTGATTGCTGGGTAGATGATGCCCGCTTAGTCGTCTTAAATGCCTTAGATGCCGCCAAGCGTGGCGCGGATATTCGTGTTCAAACGCGCTGTACTCATGCCAAACGCAGCAATGGAGTATGGCACATCACGCTAGAAAACCAAGAAACGAAACAAAGCGAAACTATTCAAGCGCGAATGCTTGTGAATGCCACAGGTCCTTGGATTGACCATTTGCTCCATGACGTTAAAGCATTACCCGAAGCTAAGCACAATGTACGTTTGGTACGTGGTAGTCATGTGGTTGTGCCTAAACTGTATCAACATGATCGTGCCTATTTTTTCCAAAATACCGATGGGCGTATTATGTTCGCAATCCCTTACGAGCAAGATTTTACGCTATTGGGTACCACGGATGCCGATCATAAAGGCGATTTAACTCACGTCCAGATCACGGAAGAAGAAACACAATATCTGTGTGATTCGGCTAGTTTGTACTTTAAACATCCGATTAAACGCGAATCCGTCGTTTGGACTTATGCGGGGGTACGTCCACTTTATGACGACGGTGCGAGTAAAGCCCAAGCAGCAACCCGCGAATATGTGTTGCGCGTGGAAGATGAAAACGGCCAAGCGCCTTTATTAAATGTATTCGGCGGCAAGATCACCACTTATCGGCGTTTGGCCGAAGATGCTTTAAGCAAATTACAGCCTTGGATGCTTACTGCTAGTGGGGAGTGGACTAAAGAGGCGGCATTGCCCGGTGGTGAATTTCTCTTAGAAGATCGTCCCAAACTGGTTCAACAATTACAGCGGGACTATCCGTTTGTCGATCAGGCTTGGGCAGAAAGTCTCATGCGTCGCTATGGCAAACGTGCTTGGGAAGTCTTGGGCGATGCTAAAAATTTAGGCGATCTAGGGCAAGCATTTGGTGCTACTTTAACAGAACGTGAGGCGCATTTTTTGCGTGCCAATGAATGGGCAAAGGATGCAGAGGCGATTCTGTGGCGACGAACTAAGTTTGGTTTACATATAACACCCGAACAGCGCGACGCATTCAAGGCGTGGCTGCACTAGCCACGATTCCACGTAGGAGGAGGGAGACAATTCATGAGTTTGACACTGGAGCAAGTGTCCAAGGTAGTCGGACGGGATACGCATATTTATCCTACATCCTTACACCTCGAAGCGGGCAGCTTGAACGTGTTGCTAGGGCCTACTTTATCTGGCAAAACCAGCCTAATGCGCCTAATGGCCGGCTTGGATGTACCCAGTAGCGGCCAAATATTATGGAAAAACCAAGATGTAACGGGGCAGCCCGTCCAAAAACGCAATATAGCCATGGTCTATCAACAGTTTATTAATTATCCGGCGATGACTGTGTATGAAAATATTGCCTCTCCTTTACGCATTCGTGGTTTGAATAAAAAAGGCATCGATAAGCGTGTGCAAGAAGCCGCCGATTTACTCAAACTCACCCCAATGCTCAAGCGCAAACCCCTCGAATTATCAGGCGGTCAACAACAACGTTGCGCCTTAGCACGTGCCTTAGTGAAAGATGCCGATTTAGTTTTACTCGACGAGCCTTTAGCAAATCTCGATTACAAGCTGCGTGAGGAGCTGCGCGCAGAACTCCCCAAAATCTTTACCGCTTCTGGTGCGGTATTCGTCTACGCTACGACCGAGCCGACGGAAGCTTTATTACTAGGCGGCAATACCGCAACGCTTTGGGAAGGCCGCATTACTCAATTTGCCCCGACTTTAGCGGTGTATCGCAGCCCGAACACTATGACCACAGCACGGGTTTTTTCTGATCCGCCCATGAATTTTCTGCAACTCATTAAGCAAGCTCAGCAGCTGACCTTCGATAAGGGACAAACCCTGCCTGCTAGTGGTGTGTTTGCCAATTTGCCCACTGCTCATTATAGCCTTGGTTTCCGACCTAATCATTTAAGTTTAGAGCGCAGCAGCGCTGACGCTTTAAGCTTTCAAGTTGCCGTCACAGTGGTGGAAATCAGTGGCTCAGAAAGTTTTGTGCATGTCAAGCATGGCGAGCAACGCTGGGTCGCTTTGTTGTCGGGGATTCATGAACTGGCACCCGATACTGTACTAACTATGTATGTGGAGCCTAAGCATATTTATGTGTTTGGTGCCGACGGTACGTTAGTGAGTAATTCAGCATTGGCGTCGGTGGCCTAAGGAGCAAGTATGGCAGAAATTTACCTGAAAAAACTGGCACATAGCTACCTCCCCAACCCCCAAAAGCCAGAAGACTATGCACTGAAAGAAATCGACCAAGTTTGGGAAGATGGTAAAGCTTATGCCTTACTTGGCTCCTCAGGCTGCGGCAAGTCCACCCTCTTAAACATTATTTCCGGACTCATTACCCCTAGCCAAGGTGAAGTACTGTTTGACGGTAAAGATGTTTCGCATTTGCCGACCGAGCAACGTCAAATTGCACAAGTGTTTCAGTTTCCCGTGGTCTACGACACGATGACGGTATACGACAACCTCGCCTTTCCCTTGCGCAATCGCAAACAGGACGAGGCTAGTATTAAAGCACGTGTGACTGAAATCGCCGAGATGCTGGAACTCAGTGCTGACTTAAAGAAAAAAGCCCGTGGTTTAACCGCCGATGCGAAACAAAAAATTTCCTTAGGCCGAGGCTTAGTCCGCCAAGATGTAGCAGCAATCTTATTCGACGAACCCCTTACCGTGATTGATCCGCATTTAAAATGGCTATTGCGAATGCAGCTGAAAGCCCTACATCAGCGCTTAAATCGCACCATGATTTACGTGACCCACGATCAAACGGAAGCTCTCACTTTTGCGGATCAAGTAGTGGTGATGTATGACGGTTATGTCGTGCAAATGGGGACGCCGCAGCAACTTTTTGAGCAGCCCGAACATACATTTGTGGGGTATTTTATCGGTAGTCCGGGAATGAATTTATTACCAGTGCAAGTGGATGGTAATACTGCACATTTGAACGGCCAAAGTATTCCGCTAAATACGCATTACGCGCCGCAACAGGGTGCTAAGCTGGAATTAGGAATTCGTCCCGAATTCACACAGTTAAGCCCAAGCCCGACTGCTAATAGCCTCCCTGTGACCATCAAACGCATTGAAGATATTGGTCGCCACAAAATCGTGCGCGCCGATTATCAAGGTCAGGAAGTGAATATTCTGGTGCCGGAAGATCAGCCGGTTTCAACTGATTACCACTATTTGAATCTCGATCCCAAGCATATCCATTTATACGCCAATGGCCGGCGACTCAAACGGGAGAGCGCAGCATGAATAAGACTTGGAATAATAAAGCGTGGTGGATGGTTTTACCCGTCGTTCTATTAGTCGCCTTCAGTGCGGTGATTCCGTTAATGACGGTCGTGAATTATTCAGTTCAAGATACCTTCGGCAATAATCAATTCTTCTGGGCAGGTTTGCAGTGGTTTGAAGAAATTGTTAATTCCGAACGATTTCATGACGCATTAGCACGGCAGTTTTTATTCAGTGGTTTAATTCTTTTAATTGAAATTCCACTCGGGATTTTCATTGCCATGAATATGCCCACGAGAGGCTGGGCGCTTTCTGTCTGCTTAGTCTTAATGTCTCTGCCCTTATTAATTCCATGGAATGTGGTCGGTACAATTTGGCAAATCTTCGGGCGGGTGGATATCGGTTTATTGGGTGCTACAGCCGCAAAACTGGGGATTGATTATAACTACACACGTGACATTGGGGATGCGTGGTTCACGGTGGTCATCATGGATGTGTGGCATTGGACCTCACTGGTCGCCCTGCTTTGCTATGCGGGTTTACAATCAATTCCGCAAGCTTATTACCAAGCCGCTCGGATTGATGGTGCGAGTAAATGGGCGATTTTCCGTTATATCCAATTGCCTAAAATGCGCGGAGTCTTATTAATAGCAGTGCTATTGCGTTTTATGGATAGCTTTATGATTTACACCGAGCCATTCGTAGTAACCGGTGGAGGCCCTGGCAATGCGACTACGTTCTTGTCGATTGACTTAGTGAAAATGGCCATCGGGCAATTTGACTTAGGCCCTGCGGCAGCTTTCTCACTGGTCTACTTCTTAATTATTTTATTATTAAGTTGGATCTTCTATACAGTGATGACTAACCTTGATAAGCAGGGGCGTTAAGATGAGCACTAAGCAAACTACCAAAAGCTCACGCATTACCCGTCAAGGGGTAGTGATGACGCTGTATTTAATCTTCTTATTATTGCCGATTTATTGGTTGCTCAATATGAGTTTAAAAACCAATGAAGAAATCTTATCGACTTTTAGTTTGTGGCCGCATGATTTAACCTTTCAAAATTATATGACCATCTTTACCGACCCCAGTTGGTATTCTGGTTATATTAATTCGATTACTTATGTACTCATCAATACTGTCATTTCGATTACAGTCGCTTTACCTGCTGCTTATGCTTTTTCGCGCTATCGGTTCTTGGGTGACAAGCATTTATTCTTTTGGCTACTCACTAATCGAATGGCCCCACCTGCGGTATTCGCCCTACCCTTTTTCCAGTTATATAGCTCAGTGGGCTTATTCGATACGCATATTGGTGTGGCGTTAGCGCATTGTTTATTTAATGTACCCTTAGCAGTCTGGATTTTAGAAGGGTTTATGTCCGGTGTGCCGAAAGAGATTGATGAGACAGCTTATATTGATGGTTATAGCTTTGGGCGCTTTTTCACACGCATCTTTATGCCTTTAATTGCCTCAGGTATTGGTGTGACAGCGTTTTTCTGCTTCATGTTTTCATGGGTCGAATTATTACTCGCACGCACCCTAACCTCGGTTGCTGCCAAACCGATTGCAGCTACCATGACCCGCACGGTATCAGCGTCAGGTATGGATTGGGGAGTATTAGCGGCGGCGGGCATACTAACCATTATTCCGGGGGCGTTGGTGATTTGGTTTGTGCGTAATTATATCGCCAAGGGCTTTGCCTTGGGTCGGGTTTAAAGGAGGTCAAGATGGATCTGAGTTGGATGGCATGGACTTGGCAAACCGCTTTGTTTTTTAGCCTCATTGTGTTGACCTTGATTGGGATGGGAATTTGGAGTGTAAAGTCGCCGCAAGCACCACGCCTTGGGATTTTACACATCGAAACCACACCGGGCGATCGGCTATTTATTTCACTCCTAGGCAGTGCGTTTATCTGCTTAGGCTGGCTAGCCGCATTTGGACCACCCTTATGGTGGGCTGTACTGGTGTGTATCGTTTATGCCTTGGCGGTGTTTCGCTGGGTATAAAATTTGTAACTTAGGAGGAGCTGTTATGAAACTCAAACGCTTAACATTTGCGGTTACAGCTGCGGTGTTATTTTCCTACGGATCACTCGCTTTTGCCGACCTAGAAGCGGCCAAGAAATGGATCGATAGCGAATTCCAACCCTCAACCCTATCTAAAGAAGATCAATTAAAAGAGATGGAGTGGTTTATTAAAGCCGCTGAACCGTTCAAGGGCATGGAAATCAATGTGGTATCTGAAACCATCACCACCCACGAATATGAATCTAAAACCTTAGCGAAAGCTTTCACCGAAATCACGGGCATTAAAGTCACGCACGATCTGATTGGTGAAGGTGATGTGGTTGAAAAACTGCAAACGCAAATGCAATCAGGCAAGAATATTTATGATGCCTTTGTCAATGATTCGGACTTAATCGGTACGCACTGGCGCTACCAGCAAGTGCGTAACTTAAGCGATTGGATGGCGGGTGACGGTAAAGATGTTACCAATCCGGGCTTAGATTTGAAGGATTTCATTGGTTTAAGCTTCACGACCGGCCCTGATAAAAAGCTCTATCAATTACCCGATCAACAATTTGCGAACCTGTATTGGTTCCGCTATGACTGGTTCAACGACGAAAAGAATAAAGCCGATTTCAAAGCGAAATACGGCTATGACCTAGGCGTACCAGTCAACTGGTCTGCTTACGAAGATATTGCCGAGTTCTTCACAGGTCGCGACATTGACGGCAAAAAAGTCTATGGTCACATGGACTACGGTAAAAAAGACCCCTCTTTAGGTTGGCGTTTTACCGATGCGTGGATGTCGATGGCGGGTATGGGCGACAAGGGTGAACCGAATGGTTTGCCCGTGGATGAATGGGGTATTCGTGTTAATGAAAAATCCCAGCCAGTAGGTTCTTGTATGGCGCGTGGTGGTGCGACCAATGATCCCTCAGCAGTTTATGCAATCACCAAGTATGTCGATTGGTTGAAGAAATACGCCCCTCCTGCTGCGGCTGGTATGGTGTTCTCAGAAGCAGGCCCTGTGCCCGCACAAGGTGAAATTGCCCAACAAATGTTCTGGTATACCGCCTTTACCGCTGACATGGTCAAAGAAGGCTTGCCAGTTATGAATGCAGACGGTACGCCAAAATGGCGTATGGCTCCTTCTCCACATGGTGCGTACTGGGAAGAAGGCATGAAAGTCGGTTATCAAGACGCCGGTTCTTGGACTTTAATGAAATCCACTCCAACGGATCGCGCCAAAGCCGCATGGTTATATGCACAATTCGTCACCTCCAAAACTGTGGATGTGAAGAAATCGCAGGTGGGTTTAACCTTCATTCGTGAATCAACCATCAATGACAAGAGTTTCACAGAGCGCGCGCCAAAACTGGGTGGTTTGATAGAGTTTTATCGCTCACCAGCTCGCGTACAGTGGTCGCCAACCGGTACGAATGTGCCTGATTATCCAAAGCTAGCGCAACTTTGGTGGCAAAACATAGGGGATGCTTCCTCTGGCGAAAAAACTGCTCAACAAGCACTCGATGCCTTATGTGAAGCGCAAGAGAAAGTCTTGGAACGCTTGGAAAAGAGCGGTGTGCAGGGTGAGTTGGGACCCAAAATGAACGAACCTAAAGACCCGAAAGAGTGGCTAGATGCGCCCGGCGCTCCCAAAGCGAAGTTAGAAAACGAGAAACCAAAACCTGAAACCATCAACTATGATGAATTGGTAAAATCATGGAGCAAAAGCTAATCTCAATTAGCTAACATTGTAAACTGCTTACGCCGGTAGGCAGTTTGCTTTTCAACCTTAAAGGAGTCGGCTATGGCTTATCTCATTGCAATTGATCAAGGCACAACCTCTACTCGTAGTATTGTGTTTGACGAAAAATTACAAGTGATCGCCAGCGCCCAACAAGAATTTCCACAATATTTCCCCCAGTCCGGCTGGGTGGAACACGATCCAGACGATTTACTGAATACCACACTGAGCACGCTCAAAGACGCACTGGCTAAATCACCATTAAGTGCAAAAGACATTGCGGCGATTGGCATTACCAATCAGCGTGAAACCGTCATTGTGTGGGATAAAACTACGGGTAAAGCCATTTACAATGCGATTGTGTGGCAAGATCGCCGCACCGCCGATTACTGCCAAGAACTAAAAAATAATGGCAGCGAAGCACTCATTCAACAAAAAACGGGCTTACGCGCCGATCCTTATTTTAGTGGCACCGAAGTACGTTGGATTTTAAATCATGTTGCTGGCGCACGCGCTAAAGCCGAAGCGGGACAATTGTGCATGGGCACAGTCGATACTTGGCTAATTTGGCATTTGACCGCTGGCAAAGTACACGCGACCGATGCCACCAATGCTGCACGTACCATGCTGTTCAATATTCACACTGGACAATGGGATGCAGAACTCCTCAAGCTCTTAACTATTCCCGAGACTTTATTGCCGGAAGTAAAAGATTGCGCGGCAGACTTTGGTGTAACTGATCCGGCTATTTTAGGTGCTGCGATTCCAATTACAGGAGTTGCAGGTGATCAACACGCCGCCGTGGTAGGACAAGCTTGCTTCCAAGCCGGTATGATGAAATCAACCTATGGTACGGGTTGTTTTGCCCTGTTAAATACCGGTACACACGCGGTCAACTCGCATAATAACTTGCTCACCACACTGGCCTATCAATTGAATGGGCAACGCACCTACGCGCTAGAAGGCTCGATTTTTATTGCAGGTGCTGCAGTGCAATGGCTGCGTGATGGTCTTAAAATCATTCAAAAGGCCAGCGATACCCAAGCATTAGCCGAAGCTGCTGATCCTCATCAGCATGTATATTTAGTGCCTGCATTTGTAGGTTTGGGTGCACCCTATTGGGATCCAGACGCCCGTGGAGCCTTATATGGCTTAACTCGCAATACCGGCCCCGCCGAGATTTCCAAAGCCACACTCGAAAGTATTGGTTACCAAACCCGCGACCTATTACAAGCCATGAAAGCTGATAGCGCAGGTTTAAAGGAAACCAAAACCGTGCTACGTGTTGATGGTGGCATGACAGCCTCCGAATGGGCAATGCAGTTTCTGGCCGATATTTTAGATAGCTATGTCGATCGTCCCAAAGTTTTAGAATCAACAGCCATCGGCGCTGCCTATTTGGCGGGCTTACAACAAGGCATTTGCCCTAGCCCTGAACAATTTGCGAAAGACTGGGCATTGGACAAACGCTTTGAACCACAGATGGATAGCAGAGTGCGTGAGCAGAAATATCATGCTTGGCTAGAAGCGGTGAAGCGCACACGCTCAAAGTTTTAAACTCACCCTGCTTTCAGCAAATCACTATGAATATAAGTGTGCGACCCTAGATTACCTTGCAAAACGCGACAAGGTTGGTCTGGCTCACCCAAATGATCGATTACGACCAAAGCATTCGTGAAATTTTGTTGGGCTGTGTAATTATTCACAGTCACCACAGTAGGAATACCCGCGCCTAAAGCTGCTTTTAGACCATTTTCCGAATCTTCAAAGGCTAAACACTCGTCTGGTCTTAACTTCAGCTGCTTTAAAGCATATTCATAAATATCAGGAGCTGGTTTTTTCTTGGGCACAATATCGCCTGCCGCAATACACTCAAACCAAGTGAGCGCCTCTTCGCCTAAGCTAGCCTTTAACAGATAAGTGACATTCTCAGGCGTGGTAGTCGTAACAATGGCTAAGCGTAGCCCTGCTGCACGCGCTTCTTGTAGCAAACGTTTAACACCCGTACGCAAAGGAATAGCGCCCGTTTGTAGGAGTTCGAAATAGAAATGGGTTTTGCGCTTATGTAAGTGTGCAATGAGTTGAGACAGGTTAGCTTGCTTGAGTACTGCAGGCTGATAGTGTTCGATGAAAAATAATATCCGCTCTTTACCACCGGTAACCTGTAGTAACTCACCATACAACGTTTCGTCCCAGTGCCAATCCAAACCAGCCTCAGTAAAGGCTTGATTAAAGGCAGGGCGATGACCGTCGCGTTCGGTATCGGCCAGTGTCCCGTCCACATCAAATAGTAGTGCTTTTAGTTGCGTCATAGGCTAATCCTCCTAATGCCAAGCATAGGGGAGCTAGCACTTTTTATTTATCACTCTAGAGAGGTAAGCATGAGCCTTTTAAACTATCCCTTTAGTGATTGCTTTCGCTAGTTTGAATGATCCTAATCTACTAATGAGGCGACTAATTCTTTAAGCAACTGTACATTGATATGCGCGGATCTGTACTTTCCCAAGAAACCTTGAAGCGCTTTACAGGCTTGATCAGGTTCACCTAAAGGGAAATATTATGGCTCTAATACTTCATCCGTTGGGATGATGCGTGTCGCCAAAATCTTATCAATGCGTGTGCCATCCATATCCACGACTTCTAGCTTCCAACCTTCCCACTCACAACTATCAGCCGTTTTCGGCAAGCGCCCCATTAAGACCATCAACATGCCACTCAAGGTGTGATAACGCCCTTTTTCTTCTTCTGGAACTGCCTTTAGTCCCAAGCGATCTTTTAAGGCAGGTATCGGAATTAAGCCATCCAATAACCAACTGCCATCGTCACGCTGAACCGCCCACACATCATCTTGATGTTGTGGCTTAAATTCGCCGGTAATTGCCTCCATCATGTCATACAGGGTGACAATCCCTTGGACTTCGCCATACTCATCGATAATAAACATCATCTTTGCGCCGGTATCTTTGAAGTTTTCTAATAACTCCATGCCAGTGAGTGACTCGGGCACAAAGACTGGAGGACGCAAATCTTCAACTAACTCAAGCTTTTCACCCCGTAACATATGATTTAATAGGCGGCTGGTACTGACCACTCCCAGTACTTCATCCCAATTGCCACGAACCACCGGAAAGCGCGAATAGCGATTCGTCTCAATGCGCAGCAAATTTTCCTCAATGGATTTATCTACATCAAGATAAACGACATCACTACGAGGAACCATAAACGAAGCAATTTGGCGGTCATCCAAACGGAACACATTACGCACCATTTGATGTTCTTGCTGCTCAATCACTCCCGCATCCGAGCCTTCACTCAATAAGAAGTGAATGTCTTCCTCAGTAACTGTAGAGCCATTATCAATTTTTATTCCCAATAATCTTAAAATAAAATGGGTTGACCATGACAATAGCCGAACAAAAGGACGGGTTAAGATACTTAACCACCACATGGGGCGAGCCGCAAAACGTGCAATCGCTTCAGGAAAAGTCTGCCCGATACGCTTGGGTACTAATTCACCTACCACAATGGAAAAATAAGTAATCAAAATAACCGCTAGTGCCGTCGCACTAGGATTAGCAAGATGTTCCGGTACGCCAAATTGGAGTAACCATGAGGCAATATAAGGACTTAAAGCGGACTCACCCACAATCCCGTTCAAAACACCAATTGTGGTAATACCGATTTGTACTGCGGAGAGAAAAAAGGTAGGGTCTTGACCCAGTTTTAAGGCCACTGTTGCAGGAACATCACCTTCTTGCGCTAGATTTTGTAGTCGAGCTTTACGTGCTGCAACCAAGGCAATTTCTGACATTGCAAAAAAGCCATTTAACAAAATCAAACCAAAAAGTACGGCGATCTCCACTGTAAACTATCCTTTATTATTGAAAGGACTGTAGCTTAGCATAAAAAAACCTCGATATTGGATTACCGAGGTTTCTAATTCTGCTTAACAAGTTTTAAATAGCTGGAATAGTGCCATTTTTTGGCGCGGTATGGCGCACATCTTTGCCTTCCACCAAATAAATCACATACTCACAAATATTGCGGCTATGATCACCAATCCGCTCCAAGGCACGCGCACACCAAAGCGTATTCAAACTTTGTTTAATATTACGTGGGTCTTCCATCATATGCGTCAATAATTCACGCGACAAATAATCAAATTCCGCATCAATACGCTCATCACTTTGCCCAACTACTTTCGCTTTTTCCGCATCCATACGCGCCATCGTGTCTAAGGCATCGCGCAACATATCACGTACCTCATTGCCTAAATGACGCAGCGACGAATGTAAAGAAGCCGGGCTGGACGTTCCTTGACTGGTTAAAGCATAACGTGCGATTTTCTCTGCTTCATCACCCATACGCTCCAAATCGGTCACTGATTTAATAATGCTAATCAGTAAGCGTAAATCACTCGCCGCAGGTTGACGGCGCGCAATGATTTTGGCGCATACCTCATCAATCTGTACTTCTAAGCGATTAACCTTATAGTCAGAATTAACCACTTCTTCCGCTAATTGGCTGTCCGACTCCATCAAAGCACGCATCGCCTTATTGAGTTGCTCTTCTACCAAGCCCCCCATTTGTAATGCCATATTGCGCACGTCTTCCAACTCATGGTTATATTGCTGCGACGTGTGATGTCCGATATCCATACAAACTCCGAATTTTTAATAATTAATGGAATTATCCGAAACGACCTGTAATATAATTTTCCGTTAAGCGATGCCCTGGGTTAGTGAACACCGTATTAGTATCGTTCACTTCAACCACATACCCTAAATGGAAATACGCGGTACGCTGCGAAATACGGGCTGCTTGTTGCATGGAATGCGTGACAATACAAATCGTAAAGCTACTGCGTAATTCATCAATCAACTCTTCAATCGTCGCGGTTGCAATCGGGTCAAGCGCTGACGTAGGTTCATCCATCAAAATCACCTCCGGACTCACCGCAATCGCACGCGCAATGCATAAGCGCTGCTGCTGACCACCGGAGAGACCCGTGCCCGGCGAATTGAGACGATCTTTAACTTCATTAAACAAACCTGCTTTGGTCAAGCTCTGCTCAACAATATCATCTAATTCAGAACGATTGACGGCCAAGCCATGCAAACGCGGCCCATACGCCACATTATCATAAATCGACTTCGGGAAAGGGTTAGGCTTTTGGAAAACCATACCGACTCGCGCCCGTAACAACACAGGATCTTGGTCTTTAGCGTAAATATCTTCGCCATCTAAGAGCAAATCGCCCGTTACTTTCGTACCCGGAATTGTGTCATTCATGCGATTTAGACAGCGTAAATACGTGGATTTGCCACAACCAGACGGCCCAATCATAGCAATCACTTCATTTCGACCAATATCTAAACTTGCATTAAAAATAGCTTGTTTAGTTTGGTTATAATACACATTCACATCGCGCGTTTTGAATTTTGGATTATCCAGAAACGGCTTACCAACCGCTTGTTTCGCACGCTTCAACTCCTCGACTACCGAATGAATATCCACATCGGTCTTATTCACTGAGCTGGTGGTCGTCGTACCGCTGCTAGGGAAAGTCATAGAATCATTTGCCAAAGTTACAGTATTCATAGTTTACCAGCGTCTCTCAAACTTTTTACGGAGTAAAACTGCCAGTAAGTTCATTAATATCAAAAAGAATAACAGAACAATAATGGCAGCAGAGGTTTTTTCAACAAAAGCGCGTTCTGGACTATCAGACCAGAGATAAATTTGTACCGGCAGTATCGTCGCAGGATCGGTAATACCTTCTGGTACACTCATAATGAAGGCAACCATTCCCACCATTAATAACGGTGCTGTTTCACCCAGCGCGTGCGCCATGCCTAGAATAGTACCGGTTAAAATGCCGGGCATTGCCAAGGGTAAGGTATGGTGAAATACCGTTTGCATACGTGATGCTCCCATCCCGTAGGCGGCTTGGCGAATCGACGGTGGAACTGCTTTTAAGGCGGCACGCGCGGCAATAATAATAATTGGTAAGGTTTGCAGGCTGAGCACCAAACCACCCACCAAGGGTGTGGAACGTGGCACACCAAAGAATTGGATAAATACCGCTAAGCCTAATAAACCAAAAACAATCGAAGGTACCGCCGCAAGATTATTGATATTGACCTCAATAAAATCCACCAATGGATTGTTTTTAGGAGCAAACTCTTCCAAATAAATGGCGGCTGCAACGGCCAAGGGGAAGGATAAGGCCAAGGTAACAAACATGGTGTAAAACGATCCCATTAATGCACCTAAGACACCAGCCTGCTCTGGCTCACGTGAATCACCCGAAGTAAAAAACACCGTATTAAAACGCTTTTCAATTTGACCTTTCGCTTCCAGATCATCGAGCCAAGCCAATTGAAAATCTTTAATACGACGATCGGCCTCTGGCAAACTCCGATCAATATTGCCTTTTATATACGTATCAATATCATCATTCGCCAAAAACCAAAAATTTTGCTGCGAACCAATCAACTTAGGGTTAGCCAGTACCTGACTTTTCAATTCATTATCAGCACTTTTACTCAGCAAGCCTCTAATGAGGGCCATTTTCTGCTTTCGATCCGTAACCCCAGGAAAACGCTCAATTAACGCTGCCTCAATGGCTTTAGCGTATTTGGCTTTTTGCAAAAGTTCTGGGCTGTCACTCGCATTTACGGCTAACAGAGCAGGATCAAGATTTACTGGTAGCTGAATATAAGTCTGGCGCAAAGCAGGCAAACCTTGCGCGAAAATAGTGATTAATAGGGCTGCTAAAAAAGACAAACTAATCACAATAGAAACCAAACCAAACAGCCGGAAGCGCCGCTCACGGGCATAACGCTTAGTCAATCCAGCCTTAACAATCGCTGTGGCATTACTCATTGACTCACTCCTTAATCGTATTGTTCGCGATACTTACGCACAATGCGCAAGGCGATAATGTTTAAAATCAGCGTCAACACGAATAGCGTTAATCCCAAGGCAAAAGCCGCTAAGGTTTTCGGGCTATCGAACTCTTGGTCACCGGTGAGTAAGGTAACAATTTGCACCGTTACAGTGGTAACGGCTTCCAGAGGATTCGCCGTAAGATTCGCGGACAGTCCCGCAGCCATCACCACCACCATCGTTTCACCTATCGCGCGCGAGGCAGCCAATAAAAATGCACCCACAATGCCAGGCAAGGCGGCAGGAATAATCACTTGTTTAATCGTTTCAGAACGTGTTGCACCCATGCCGTAAGAGCCATCACGCAAGGATTGTGGCACGGCATTAATCACATCATCCGATAATGACGACATGAAGGGGATCAACATAATGCCCATCACTAAACCAGCCGCCAACGCACTTTCAGACGCTACGCTTAACCCTATTGCTTCCCCTAATTGACGAATGAAAGGTGCGACGGTTAACGCTGCAAAGAAACCATAAACGACAGTTGGAATACCCGCCAGAATTTCCAAAGTAGGTTTGGCGATGGCTCTTACTTTCGGTTGGGCGTATTCGGATAAATAAATCGCAGCCATTAAACCTAAAGGGACAGCAATAGCTAAAGCAATCACGGAAATCAGTAAAGTTCCGGCAAATAAGGGAACCGCTCCAAAACTGCCTGAGCCACCCGTTTGATCAGCACGGATCGCCGTTTGCGGGCTCCAGTGCGTTCCGAACAGAAACTCGCTCACCGGTACGACCTGAAAAAAGCGAATCGACTCGAATAAAACCGATAAAATAATGCCCAAAGTGGTCACAATAGCCACCGAAGCAGCCAAAATCATTAGGCCTTTGACCACATTCTCTACTTGATTACGCGCCCGAAATTGAGGCGAGATCATTTTCCAACCTAGATACAAACCACCTAAGGCAATTAATAACACCAACGCGGTTTTAATATTCTGGCTGTTCTTAGCCAAGCTTAGGTAGTGTTGGGCAGCAGCTTGTTGAATAGGATCGGCGGTCGGGTCAATTTTGCCTGCATGAGCCATACTTTCTACCCGATTCATGGTCAGTTCCACTTGGGTAGCACCGGCATTATGAATCTCAGCAGGTAAGGACGCCGCTACGTTCTTCGCAATTAATACTGGACTAATGGCGGACCATAACAACAGAACAATTAAAGCAGGCAACACCGCATAAATCATGGCGGAATAACCATAATAACTAGGCAGTGAGTGAAGTTTATTTGGAGCGCGATAATTGCCGCGATTTCCTTTGGAAACCGCCAGCGAACGTTTGCGTCCTAAGAAAAAGCTAAATAGCGCTAGTACTAAGAGCACTAGCAATAAGGGTAATGTATTCATCCGTTTACCAAGCGTTGAAACGATTAGAATAAAAGCCAAGCAAAGCGGCGCTATGCTATCGGGGTTTTATGACCATTTGGCTACAAGTCTTGTAAAACTTAGCAAGCCCGCCAAAAAAAGAAGGGCGAAAACTGCCCTTCATACTCTTATTATTTTTCTAAACAACATCCTTGTTCTATTTTCCCATTCCCCCTTTCGGTGGTATTAGAGTGCTTCGAGTGCCTTCAGTGACTTAGCAGCCTCAGCAAAACTATCACGCTCGTCTTGTGGCATAGGAATCATACCTTTTTCAGTCAAATAGCCAGTATCGCCCCACGCTTCATCACTAGTGAGTTCAGCTAAAAATTCTTCGATACCTTTGACTGAACCCACATGCTCTTTTTTCACATACAAAAATAAGGGGCGAGACACAGGGTATTTGCCAGAAGCGATATTATCGAAAGAAATATCGACACCATCCACATTGGCTCCCTTCACCTTATCTTCGTTCTGCTCTAAGAAGCTAAAGCCGAAAATACCGACTGCTTTAGGGTTAGCATCCAACTTTTGTACGATCAAATTATCGTTTTCACCCGCTTCGATATATTTACCATCTTCACGCATACTGCCGCAGATGCCTTTGAATTGCTTTTCATCCGTTTTTTCTAAGGCTTTGATGCTAGGAAATTCCTTACAGCCTGCGTCCATTACTAATTCAACAAATGCATCGCGCGTTCCTGAGGTAGGTGGTGGGCCTAATACTTCAATCGGCTCATCTGGTAAAGAGGCATCAATGTCTTTCCAATTTTTATAAGGATTGGCGATCATCTCTACTTTACCATCTTTTTCTACTGGCACGGTTTTGGCTAAGGCCAAGAATAATTGCTTACGGGTAATTTTGAAATTAGGTGCTTTCTTGGAGTTTGCAATCGCAATACCGTCATACCCCATCTTGATTTCAACCGGTGTTATGCCATTCTTTTTGCAATCTGCCAATTCAGTTTCTTTAATACGACGTGATGCGCCTGTCATATCAGGAGACTCAGCACCAGCACTCGCACAGAATAATTTCATGCCGCCACCCGTACCGGTTGACTCAACCTTAGGTGCAACATTACCGCTATTTTTCGCAAAATTTTCAGCCACCATTGTGCTAAAAGGATAAACCGTAGAAGAACCAACGATTTCGATATTGTCACGAGCCTGAGCGACACCCGCTACAGTTAATAAACTAACTGCAATCGCCATAGACAGCTTTTTCATTGAGAAGGTCTCCAGTAAATAAACGCTTAAGTTGCGCGCAGTGTAAGGGGTGAATATGACAGCTCTATGACACACTGCATCAATTTTTAGGCCTCACTATCACAATGATCTTATTGAGCAGAAAGCTTAAGAAATCGGCATGACACGTCAGTGAATTTTTTTTGACACTCCGTTGAACGTAAAACGGCCTAGGTTTAGTAAACTAGGCCGTTACAGCGCAAGCGTTCAGGCTTGAGGGGCTTTAACTACACTGGCGGAGGTGTGAATTTTTTTGCGTATCATTACAGCAATGCCAAAAATACCAATCCCTGCCACAATCAACGCCATGAAGGCTCCGCGCAGACCCCAAGCATGTGCTAGCCCGCCAATTAAAGAAGGTCCTAACATAAAACCGGCATAGCCCAAAATGGTAATCACGGAAATCACTTCACCGGCTTGGCTGGGTGCTCGATCACCTGCCAACGAAAATACAATCGGTACAATGGCTGCCAACGATAATCCGGCCAACAGAAAACCCAGCAAAATAATACTAGGATTTAAGGTCACTACCGCTAGAAACATCCCGAGCGAAGCCAATACCCCTGAGACAATTAATACATTCAAGCGATCAAAATAGCGTAATACCCAGCCTGAACTCAGTCTTCCTGTCATCATGGCAAAATGAAAAATCGCAGGGCCCGCCGCACCAATCAGTACGGGCAAATCCAACGAAGAGCGCAGATAAGCCGCTGACCAAAGTTCTAAACTGCCCTCCGAAAAAAAACACAGCACAATAACGGCTGATAGCCACAAAATAATCGGTTGGCGCAACAGGTGTAAACGACCTGTGGTAGGGGCTTTTTCAGTGTTTGCTAGGGTTTTCTGTTGATGAATTAAGTTATCCAAACTGCGCACACGCCAGAAAATAAAACTTAGGATTAAAAAGGCTAAGCTAATCGTCGGGTAAATCCAGCGAAAGGGCACCCCTGAAAACAAGGCAAATCCGGTCATCATCGCCGCAAAACTTGCCATGCCACTATAACCTGCATGAAAAAAGCTCATTTTTTTATCTTGGGTATTTTGCTCATAATTAACCGCTGCGGCATTAATAGCGACATCCAAAGCCCCTGCTGCCCCTAACATAAAAAATACAACTAAAACTAAACTAAAAAAATCATTCACGAGGGCTAATAAAGCATAGGCGATGGCGCATAGCACACAACTAATGAGCATCAGATAGCGTGCACCCCACCGATCTGCCCAACGCCCAACATAAAACATAGCTGGAAAAGAACCCACTACGCCACATGTTAAGGCAAAACCAAAACGCCCCTCAGAAATCCCTAAGGCACGTTGTAAATCTGGAATCATGACCTGCCAAGCACCAAACATAATGCCCAAGGCAAAAAAACCGGCGATAACCAACCAAAACGCTGCGCGTTGCTGTGATGACTGCATAATTTTCCTCATTAGACCGCAAGAATAACAACATGACTAGACGCTTATAAGAATCGGCATTATCCTCCCTAAAAACGATTGGACGGTTTAAGAGGACACATGAATCTCAAGGAGTTATCTCAAAAATTAGGTTTGTCTCAAACCACGGTGAGCCGTGCATTAAATGGCTATCCGGAAGTCGGGGAAAACACACGTTTACGCGTGTTAAAGATGGCTAAGGAGCTAAATTACCAGCCCAACCGCTTCGCTAAATCCCTAGCCACTGGCAAAAGTGGGCATGTGGGTATTGTGTTACCACTTGAAAACAACCTATTGGTTACTCCTCTGTTTAATGACTTTTTACGGGGTTTTACGAGCTCGTTGGTCGAAAAAAATATGGACCTAACGATTATGCCCGTTCCTGCGGAGCAAGAATTGCAAACCTATCGCCAATTGGCGCATTCAGGACGGGTCGATGGCATCGCCGTCATCAAGCCGCTACGCAATGATCCACGTATTGAACACCTCACGGATATGGGATTGCCCTTTATCTTGCATGGCCGTCTACAACCCAATGATGGCCCTGAAGTATTTAAAGATATGCCCTTCGCCTATTTGGATATTGATAATAAAGGCGCTTTCGAGCGCGCCACCAATCTATTACTCAATATGGGACATCAACGCATCGTACTCATCAATGACGACTCGCGTTATACCTTTGCCTATCATCGCCTACTCGGTTACCAATGCGCCTTAGGAAAAAAAGGCACTAGCTTTGATCCCAAGTTGGTCTATGAAGTAGAAATGACCGAGGAAAAAGGCTATCAGGCAGCCAAACACGCCTTAGAATACCTTAAACCTAGTGCTTTCCTCGTTTCCAGCTTGATCTTGGCATTGGGCGTAAAACGCGCGATTCGTGAACTCGATTTGCAATTGGGGAAAGACATTTCGCTCATCACCCATGATGATGAACTTCCCTATTTACAGACCGCCAAATTTAACCCACCACTGACCGCTGTGAGTTCCTCCTTAACACAAGCCGGTTACCTCTTAGGTCATCACCTGCACAAGATTATTGAATCTGGCAATCAATTACGTCCCCAACAAGTCTTAGAGGTTGATTTAATCGTGCGCGGCTCCACCACCATGGCAAGCGCTTGACAGTATTAAGGCTTGCCGTACTCCGAAGACACCATCGCTAAACGCAGCACATTAGTGGTGCCCGGCTTACCAAAGGGCACGCCCGCTGTGACGACAATACGATCGCCTTGCTCAGCAAAACCTTTACGTTGCACCATACGCACCGCTTTACCTACCATATCTGAGAACGAAACGACATCACGCGTTTGCACACTATAAACACCCCATACTAAGGCTAATTTGCGCGATACCTGTAAGGAAGGCGTTAACCCTAAAATCGGTACATCACCACGCACCCGTGCAGCACGCACTGTGGTAGAACCCGTGCTGGTAAAGGTCACAATGGCTTTACAATGGCGTACTGAGGCAATTTGTGAGGCCGCATAAGCGATCACATCCGCATCGGTTGACTCTTCATCACTTAAAGGATCAGCTTTCAAGACATGGCGACTACGCAAATCTTTTTCAGTCTCGCTAATAATACGCCCCATGACTTCAACTGCTTCTAGCGGATATTTACCAGCCGCTGTTTCCGCCGACAACATGACTGCATCCGCCCCATCATAAATCGCTGTTGCAACATCAGAGGCCTCAGCGCGTGTTGGAACCGGCGCGTTAATCATCGACTCTAACATCTGAGTCGCTACGATAACCGGGCGACCATGATGGCGCGCCAAACTGACAATACGCTTTTGAATCATAGGCACGCGCTCGGGTGGCAGCTCCACACCTAAATCACCACGAGCCACCATCACCGCATCCGATAACTCAATGATTTCCTCCAAATTATCCAAAGCAGATGGCTTTTCTAATTTTGCTAAAACGCCCGCACGATCCCCAATTAATTGCTTCGCCTCAATAATATCTTCAGGGCGTTGTACGAAAGATAAAGCGACCCAATCAACTCCCAACTCCAAACCGAAGGCCAAATCAGCACGGTCTTTTTCTGTTAAAGCACTAATGGGTAATTGCGTTTGTGGCACATTCACACCTTTGCGATCTGATAATGCGCCACCCACTAAAACTTCGGTGACGGCCACGCCTGGCTCAGCGGTATTGGTAACTTTAAGCCGCAGTTTGCCATCATCCAAGAGCAACTCATGCCCTGAGCGCAGTACCTCAAAAATCTCAGGATGTGGCAGCGTTACCCCCTCCTTATCCCCCTTACGTGCATTCAAATATAAGGTAAAGGTAGCGCCGGTTTGCAGATGAATCGGCCCTTCTGCAAAGGTTCCAATGCGCAATTTGGGTCCCTGCAAATCCATCAGAATACTAAGTGGGCGACCAATCTCGGCTTCAATCTGGCGTACTGTCTCGTATAAAGCTCGCTGAGCCTCGCGTGTACCATGACTAAAATTCAAACGGAATACATTGACGCCAGCTTCCACCAAACGGCGCATCACCGCTGGCTCTTGTGACGCAGGCCCTAAGGTGGCAACGATCTTGGTGCGACGATCTAATTTAAATGGTGATAAATTCATTATTATAAATCCTAAAGTTTAAGCTTTGCGCGTACCTAAGGTTTGAGTGGCTTCAGCTAAGGCCGCAATGCTATCCCATAGCCCTGCTTGAACTAAATCCTCGGGCGCAAGCCACGATCCCCCCACACACATCACATTCGGCAAGGCTAAATAATCAGCCGCATTACGGGGACTAATGCCACCCGTGGGGCAAAATGAAACTGCTGGCAAAGGGCCATATAAGGACTTCAACATACCAATACCCCCTACCGACTCCGCAGGAAAGAACTTCAAAGCTGTATACTGGCGCTCTAGCAAATACATCACTTCAGAAGCTGTAGAAGCCCCTGGTAAAAGGGCTAATTGCTCAGTCTCAGCGGCTGCTAATAAGCTCTCAGTTGCGCCGGGGGAAACAGCAAAAGTAGCACCTGCTTGCTTAGCCGCCTGTACATCTTGGGCATTCAGTACTGTCCCTGCTCCCACTATCGCACCTTGCACTGTACTCATGGCACGAATTACCTCTAGGGCAGCGGGCGTGCGTAAAGTAACCTCCAGTACATGCAAGCCGCCACTCACTAAAGCCTCGGCTAGTGGTACAGCATGTGCAACGTCCTTCACAACCAACACCGGAATAACCGGTACTTGTTGGCAAATTTCTTTGATGGCTAACATTGATTTAATCCTTGTAACTGACAGGTTTAGCGGCGTAACTGATTAATATGGTTTAATGCGCCTGCGCTAGCACTATCAATATCATTAGGTACTACTCGTTTTTGTACAAAACTCAATAAAGCATTCGCGAGCTTTTTCCCTAACTCCACGCCCCATTGGTCATAAGAATTGATATTCCAAATAATACCTTGTACGAATACCTTATGTTCAAAAAGCGCCACTAAACGCCCCAAGGTCTCGGGTGTTAATTGGCGATAAATCAACATACTGGAAGGTCGATTACCTTGAAAAGTGCGCGGTGCTGCTAATGGATCGATTTGTTCAGGCGTTAAACCTGCCGCTTGCATATCCGCACGCACAGTCGCTTCATCACGTCCAAAGGCCAAGGCTTGTGCTTGCGCTAAGACATTGGTGAGCAAGCTATCTTGGTGGGCTTGAGCATCGGCAAAATCGGCGCTGGAACTAGGATTTGCTGCCACCATAAAATCCACCGGAATCACATCACTGCCTTGGTGGATCAATTGGAAAAAAGAATGCTGGGCATTAGTCCCTGGTTCGCCCCAAATCACCGGCCCCGTTTGCTGAGCAATCGACTGCCCCGTGCGAGTGACTGACTTGCCATTCGACTCCATATCCAATTGTTGAACATAAGCGGGAAAACGTGCCAAATGCTGATCGTAAGGAATCAACGCAACGGTTGGATAATTTAATAAATTACGTCGCCAAATACCCACTAAAGCAAAGAGCACTGGCAGATTTTGCGCCAAGGGTGCAGAACGAAAATGCTCATCCATTGCTTTCGCACCGGCCAAAAATGCTTCAAACTGCACTTTTCCAATCGCGATAGCCAGTGGCAACCCAATCGCCGACCAAATGGAATAACGTCCGCCAACCCAATCCCAAAAGCCAAATACGCGTGAATCATCAATCTGGTACGAACGTGTAGCTGCTAAATTAGTTGAAACTGCCGCTAAGTGTTTCCCTGCTTGGTCGCCTAAGGATTGCTTAAGCCACGCTAAGGCGGTGCCAAAATTCTGCATGGTCTCAGCGGTAGTAAAGGTTTTGGAAGCCACAATCACCAAGGTGCTAGCGGGATTCAGTGGCTTCAAGGTATCAATAATATGGGCCCCATCAACATTCGAGACAAAATGTAGACGCGGCCCATCGTGCCAAGGATGTAACGCCAAGGTCGCCATGACTGGCCCTAAATCCGAACCACCAATCCCTAGATTCACCACATCAGTGAACTTCTGACCATCGGCGCTCGCATAAGTCCCAGTGCGCACCGATTCAGCGAATTGCAGAAAACGCTCACGCACCTCGTGCACCTTGTCTGCTACCACTTCCCCATCAACTTGTACATTAGCTGATGCCCCGTCGCGCAAGGCCATATGCAGCACGGCACGCGATTCCGTATTATTAATCTTTTCGCCGCTCGCTAATTTCTCACGCCATTGTTCCACACCCGCAGCTTGCGCCAAGTTCAATAAATCGGCAATCACCGCCTGATCTATTTTTTCGCGCGAATAATCAAATAATAAATCGTCTTGGTTAGCACTTAATTCGTCAAACCGCTTTGGATTTTGAGCAAATAAATCGCGTAATGTTGTTTGGCTCAGACGCTCCGCGTGCTGGCGCAATGTCGCCCAATGGGACTCTACACTCATGACACTGCTCCTTCGTTAAATAATGAAATCGCTCCATTAGAGGCTGTACCAACAGCTTGGCGAAATACTTGGAATAATTCGCGACCCATCCCGCAATCATTGGCAGATAAATCCGCTTTAACGGGACTGCGCTGAGCAAAATTAGGGGCTAACACCTCTAAAATGCCATTATCTGCATCGAGTCGAATCATATCGCCATCTTGAATACAGGCGATGGCACCGCCATCAGCCGCTTCTGGGCTTAAATGAATGGCAGCAGGCACTTTGCCACTTGCACCAGACATACGTCCATCCGTCACTAAAGCCACTTTAAAACCTTTTTCTTGGAGCACACTTAATGGTGGCGTAAGGCTATGTAACTCGGGCATTCCATTGGCTTTTGGCCCTTGGAAACGCACTACACAAACACAGTCCTGATTCAATTCACCCGCTTCAAACGCTTTTTTGACATCCTGTTGGTCATGAAAAACGCGCGCTGGTGCTTCCACAAAACGCTTTTCAGGCTTTACCGCTGAGACTTTTATTACGGCCTCACCCATATTGCCCTGCAAACGCTCCAAGCCGCCAGACGGCTGGAAGGCATCATGATAAGGGCGCAAGATGTCATGATCATGACTCACGCTCGCCCCCTCACGCCATTCCACTGTTCCATCGGCATTCAAAAACGCTTCTTGGGCGTAATGTGTTAACCCCCTGCCTGCCACCGTTTCCACATCTTCGTGCAATAAGCCAGCCGCCAACAATTCACGAATCACAAACTGCAAACCACCGGCAGCATGGAAATGATTTACATCGGCAGAACCATTCGGATAAACCCTTGCCATCAGCGGTGTCATACGCGATAAATCAGCAAAATCTTCCGGGCGAATCAACCACCCTGCTGCACGTGCCATAGCCACAATATGCAGCACTAAATTGGTAGAGCCTCCGGTCGCATTTAAGCCAACCATCCCATTTACAAAGGCTTCAGCACTTAAAATCTCACTGACTGGTTTATAAGAGCCACTTTGGCGTGTCATCGCCAAGGCACGCTGTATCCCTGCCACCGTTAAAGCTTCGCGTAGCGGTGTATTAGGATTAATAAAGCTACTGCCAGGCAATTGTAAGCCCATGAATTCCATCAGCATTTGATTGGTATTGGCCGTACCGTAAAAGGTACAAGTGCCTACACTGTGATAGGACTGCATCTCAACATCGAGTAATTCTTTACGCCCGACCTGCCCCGTGACATAAAGCTGACGTACTTTGGACTTGGCATCATTCGAAATCCCCGAGGTCATAGGGCCTGCGGGTAAAAAGATACAAGGTAAATGTCCAAACGTCGCTGCCGCTATCACTAAGCCGGGCACGATTTTGTCACAAACCCCTAAAAATACCGCAGCATCAAACACATCATGACTTAAAGCAATACCGGCTGCCATCGCAATCACATCGCGTGAAAACAGCGATAGCTCCATCCCCGGTTGCCCTTGGGTAACCCCATCACACATCGCAGGCACACCACCCGCCACTTGGGCGGTGCCACCAGCCTTACGCGCCGTTTGACGTATTAATTCAGGGTATTTTTCAAACGGCTGATGCGCAGACAGCATGTCATTGTAAGCAGTAACAATACCAATATTACCTGCTGTCCATTCAACAATACGCAATTTGTCCAATTCAGGCACAGCAGCAACAGCATGAGCCAAATTGCCACAACTTAATGGGCGCTGGCGGCTACGCTGGGCTGCTTGTTGCACCGTATCTAGATAATGTGCACGCGTCTTATGGCTGCGCTGTTTGATACGTTCGGTGACAGCACGCAGGGTAGGATGAGATTCACTCATGGTTTATAGCTCCTCTTGGCAATGCCAAAAGCAAGACTAAGGCGCATAATGAGTGACTAATTTATCACCCGCCTCAGCCAATAAATAATCAATCGGCAAAACACGTTGCTGTTGCTCAACCCGAGCAAGCGCTTGTTGCCACACCGCCAATTTTTCTGCCCCGCTAATTAAAAGATGTAGAGACTTAGCACTTAACAACGCTGCTAAACTGAGACTTAAGCGGGTCTCGGGAATGTTTGGCGCTTCCATTACCAATAGCGCTTGTGGTTGCTGCAAATCCAGACCAAGCGCTAATTGCTTAGCTTGGGGAAACAAAGAAGCAAAATGCCCATCGGTGCCCATCCCCAATACACACGTGGTGAATGGCAAAACTTGTTGTGTTAAGCGCTCCGAGATCTGCTGAATAGCGCCTGTTTCATATAAAGGAATAAACCTTAAATCGGGCACAAATTGCAGTAAGTTCTCGCGTAATAACAATGCATTAGAACGCTCGTGCTCAGGAGGTACTTGGCGCTCATCGGTCAAAGTCACGGTGAGCCTCGACCAATCGAGCGCATGTTGAGCCAAGGCTTGCATAAAAGGTGCAGGTGTTGTGCCCCCCGGAACAGCAAAGCTCGCTGACGGTTTTAGCCTTAACGCTTGGCCTAATTCTTGCGCCACCAAAGCAGCTAAACCCTTGGCTTGGCTTGCGCGATCTGGCCAAGTTTGCAAACGAGTCATTAATCGTGCTCCTTGGCCTCAATCTCGCGCCAACGCCGACCATCTAAGGCCATCATTTCGACCGAAGCAATGGGACCACGACTCCCTGGCTCATAATGATCAGGGCGCGTACCAGAGGCATCCCACGCCGCAATAATCGGATCAATCCATGCCCACGCGGCTTCAACTTCATCGCCACGCATGAAAAGCGTCTGATTGCCACGTACCACGTCCATAATCAGCCGTTCATAAGCGTCCGGCATCCGCCAATTGGCAGCGCGTCCCTCCGCAAAGGTCATGTCCAAAGGAATATCACGTAAGCGGAAGCCACCCGGCCCCGGATCTTTGGTCATAATATTCAAGCGCAAACCCTCATCAGGCTGCAAACGAATACTCAATACATTCGGCATCATAGGGGTTTCAATTTCACCGAAAACCGAATGTGTAGGCTCTTTGAAAACAATGGCAATTTCAGTCATTTGTGCACGTAGTTTCTTGCCAGTGCGTAAATAAAATGGCACACCTGACCAACGCCAATTATCAATCTCTGCCTTGATGGCTACATAACATTCGGTGCGGCTATCAGGATTCCCTGCTTCTTGTACGTAAGAAGGAGAGTCGTGACTGGCTTGATATTGACCACGCACAGTATTGGCTAATACCGCGCGCCCTTGTAATGGGCGTAAGGAACGCAGCACTTTTAATTTTTCGTCGCGTACTGCATCCGCATTAAAGGTGTAAGGCGGCTCCATCGCAATCAGGCACAATAACTGAATCAAGTGATTCTGCACCATATCACGTACCGCGCCCGCTTTATCATAATACTCACCGCGTGACCCTACCCCTAAGGACTCGGCGGCGGTAATTTGCACATGATCTACGCAATGCGCATTCCAAATGGGTTCAAATAAAGCATTCGCAAAGCGCAGCGCCATGAGGTTTTGCACCGTTTCTTTGCCAAGATAATGATCAATGCGATAAATACGCGACTCATCAAATACCGCACCAATTGCTTGGTTGAGCTTACGCGCGCTGGCTAAATCATGCCCCAATGGCTTTTCGACGACTAAACGTGATTGGCCATTCGACAAGCCAACCTTTGCCAGACCATTTGCAATGACGCCAAATAAACTGGGACTCACAGCCAGATAATAAACACGAATATGATTAGGCTGTTCATTTAGTAGTGCTACCAAATCGCCCCAGCCTTCAGGATGTGTTACATCATTATGTAGATAGGCCAAACGCTTAATAAAACGCTCAAGCGCTTCAGCTTGAAGTTCTTGCGCCGGAATATGTTTTTGTAAGGCTTCGCGCGCTTCTTGACGAAAATCGTCGGTGGTTTGATCCGCACGCGCCAAACCAATAATGCGCGCTGGAGGGGGGATCTGCCCATCGGCATCGCGCCGATACAAAGCAGGTAATAATTTACGCATTGATAAATCGCCAGTTCCACCAAAAATGACCAAGTCAAACGGTTCGACTGGAATAACGATACTACTCATTCCATCTATTCCATGCATTAAGAGGCATTAAGCTGTGCCTCAACTTCAGCACGCTTAGGTAAATCTGCGCCGCGTCGTGAACAGGTAATTGCCGCTGCAGTAGCAGCAAAGCGCCCAATTTTTTCTAAGGTATGGGCTGTTAAGTGCTTATCCCATGCATCCAAAGAAGCATCTCGCAGGGTTAACACCGCATCAATAAGCGCTGTTTGGAAGGTATCTCCCGCCCCCACCGTATCAACCACTTTAATCGTGGGCGCAGCAATATCTACGCGCGCCTGTTGACTCCACAAACTTGCGCCTTTACTACCACGCGTTAAGACTAAAAGTTTTAAGCCCTTGCCTAACCAGTCTTGCATCACTACTTCGGGATCTTGATCAGGATATAAAAGACCAATATCTTCATCACTGACTTTAACCATATCCACCAGCGGCAATAAATCCGCCACACGCTCACGCCAAATAGCTTTATTTGGCTCTACATTGAGGCGAATATTGGGATCAATCGAAATGAGCTTCTTGCCCGCCGCTTGCTGAATCAGTTGGTGATAGGCTTGCGCTGCACTATCCACTACCAGCGAATACGACCCTACATGCAAGCCACTAATCTGGCTCAAATCGAAAGCTGCCACATCACTAGGCGCTAGCACCCGATCGGCGGCACCATTACCATAAAAGGCATAGGCAGGCACGCCATCCTCACCGTGCTGGACAAACCCTAAGGTCGTAGGCGCTGGTTTGCGTGTAATCCAATGCGTAGCAACCTGTTCGGATTGCAGTACAGCCATCAAACGCTCACCTAGAAAATCACTCGATAGACCGGTTAACATGGCAACGGAGCGATCCAAGCGCGCTAAGCCAATCGCCACATTAAAAGGTGATCCGCCCACACGTGCTTCAAACTTGAGCGTGGTCTCTGTTAATTTAGTGCCATGCTCAAGAAACACATCAAATAATGCCTCACCACACACAACAAACATGCCATCCTCCTAGCCTTTATTGATTGCCTACTCATTCTATGACTAAAATCAAGCTGGCGTTATGGCTGCCTATATTATTTCAGCTACTGAAAAAAAACGAGATACCCTCTAGCAAAAACTGATACGCGCTTGCAACTTTCTTTATTAAGCAATTTTTGTGCCAAATTACTCACAGATTAAATACATAACAATTTGTAGATACTTGCATTAAAATTGATTGCTTTTTTGTTAAATCTAATATTATAATATTCTTATATTAACCAATATGACTTTTACGGAGGATTCATGTATGAAATTATCTAAGATCGCTTTAGCTATCGTCTTACTAAGCAGCACTGGCCTAGCTTCCGCTGATTTCTTTGATGGCTTCAATAACGGCACTGGTAGTGGTCAAGGCGTAGGTTCAGGCCAAGGTAACACCAGTGGTTATGGTCAAGGCTCAGGTATGGGCGCTGGTAACGCAGATGGTTGGGGACGCGGACAAGGCGATGCTGATGGTGAAATGGATTTCAATATCACCTTCAAAGGCAAAGGCAAGAGCAATATGGCTTCCGATATGGCAGGTCGTGGCGCAGGTAATACAGCCGGTAATTTATACGGTCAAGGCTCTGGCTACGGCACTGGCTACAATAATTTGTATGGTAATACCCAGCAATACGGTGGCGGCAATAATCCTTGGGGTGGATACAATCCTTGGGGTGGCTATGGCTATCAACAACCCATGATGATGTATCCGCCAATGCCAGCACCACAAGCGCAAGCACCTGCTGCACCAGCACCAACGATGCAAGCCCCCGGCATGTATGCTTACCCTATGCCAATGATGCAGCCACAACCGATGATGGCGCCTAATTTTGCACAGATGCAACAGCAAATGCAGCAACAAATGGCCGCACAACGCGCACAATTTGATGCTTATGTCAAGCAGATGCAAGAACAGCAAAAAGCAGCTCAAGCTCAAATGCCTGCTCCTGCTGTCAACACACCTGCACCAGCCGCTAATGCAGCAGCGCCTGCACAACCAGCAGCACCTGCTGCACCAAAGCAATAATCCTTTAAGCGTTAACCAAGCTCCTCGGGGGCTTGGTTAGTGGCCTTCACACACTGCTTAACCAAGCCTAAACCCCGATAAATTAATCCACTATAGACCTGCACTAAACTCGCGCCCGCTTCTAACTTGGCTTGTGCATCTGCCCCCGTCATAATGCCACCTACCCCAATAATCGGCACTTGTCCTGCTAAGGCTTTATGAAAGGCACGAATCACGCGTGTGGAAGATTCGGTCAGGGGTGCACCACTTAAGCCACCCTGCTCTGCACCATATTTCGAGGTGGCGACTACTGTTTTATCCAACGTCGTATTGGTTGCGATGACTGCATCCATTTGTGTTTCAAGAATCACTTGCGCCATCGACTGAATAGCGGCTTGATCCAAATCCGGTGCAAGCTTAACCGCTAGGGGCACATAGCGCTGCGTTTGATCGGCTAATATTTTTTGTTCTTGTTTTAGCCGACGGAGGAGTTGCTGCAACTCTTCACCGTATTGCAGAGAACGTAATCCGGGCGTATTGGGGGATGAAATATTAATCGTTATATAATCAGCGTATTTATAAACTTTATGCAAGCCTAATAAATAATCATGCACAGCTCGCTCTACCGGCGTGTCAACATTTTTACCGATATTAATTCCCAAAATTCCTTGATAACGCGCACGATTTACCTGCTTAAGCAAATAATCAACGCCCTGATTATTGAAACCCATTCGGTTAATAATTGCTTTATGCTCAGGGAGACGGAATAGACGTGGTTTGGGATTGCCTGCTTGGGGACGGGGCGTAATCGTACCAATCTCAAGAAAACCGAAGCCAGCCGTTGCTAAGGCATCGATATAATCGCCATTTTTATCTAAACCCGCCGCTAGACCAATTGGATTAGGAAAATCCAACCCCATGACTTTAACGGTTTGACCTGGGATAGCGTGTGATTTCTCGCCAGTATTTAAATAACTCACCACTTTCAGAGCACTTAAGGCAAGGTTATGCGAAGCTTCGGGTGGTAAGGCAAATAATAATGGGCGGATTAAGCTATACACGTGAAAATCCCCGATTTGGACACAAACCGAGGATTATGCAAAAACTCTTCGTCACTCACAACCACCTTTACTAGCGGTGATGACGTAAAGCACTTGGATTTATTTAGCTTTTTTAGCTGATTTTTTTTCTGACTTCTTTTCTTTCTTCTCAGCTTTTTTAGCTTTTTTCTCTTTCTTTGCTTTTTTCTCAGCCTTGTCTTTCTTGTCTTTCTTGTCTTTCTTATTTTTTTTCTCAGGCTTTTTCTTAGCGTCTTCTTTCACTTTAGCCTTTTTCTCTTTCTTCTTGGCATCATCGTCTTGATCTTTTAACTTTTTAACAATACCTTTAGCAGCCTTCTTTTGCTCTTTTTTCTTCTTTTCCTGTTTCGCTGCAACAGTATCTAAAAAGTCAGACAGCAAAGGATTGACTGCTGTTGGCTTAGAGGCCACCTCTTCCTTAGCAGCTTTCACAGGTGATTTTTTCTCGGATTTCGGTGCTTTTGCTTTGGTTGATGTTGTTACCGTAGGCTTAGCTTCAGGAGCCGCTGCAACAGCGGGTTTCTTAGCTTTTGCTACGCTGGCTTTTGGTGCTGCTACTTTTTCACTAGACGTTTTTTTGGCACGAGTCTTTTTCGCTTCAGTGTCTGCAGGTTTATCTTCTGCAGCCGCATTAGCTTCTGGCTGTTTTTCAAGTTTCGGCTTAGCGACTTTAGGAGCACGCAGTGCTTTAGGCTTAGGTGCTTCGTCCGCTAAAACAGCTTGCGCACTGGCTAGAATTTTTGGCGCTAACTTACCGACGCCCGGAATGGCACTCAGTGTTTCGACCGATGCTGCTGCGACTTGTTCTACGCTTGTAATTTGATGTTCTGCTAAACGTTGCTGTAAGGATGGACCGACATACTTCACCATCGAAAGGTCTTTTTCCATGAGCCTATCTTCCTGTTATTAGAGGTATTGATTAAAAGTGTAAGGTTGTTCCAAATATTGTCATCAAAGTTTAACATTTAAGCTAGCCCCCAATGATGACAAAAAAGATCAAAAATTAATCAAATTTATCGTTTCAGTGATTTTCACATTTGTTTAATAATTATAAAGACTAATTTCATCAATTCATCACGTATTCTTACGCTACATAGTATGCAACAACTTCCTTGTGTTAGCGTATCCGTATAGGATGTATGGTCGATTGCTAGCTTGGTCACTCACTTTTTTAGGGGTTATCAAGCGACTAAGCAAGTTCAAATAGCAAAAACAATTTTCAGCGAAAGGAGATGGGACGTGGAAGCGATTGAACGCGATGTCATGGAATTTGATGTGGTCATTGTCGGCGGTGGACCAGCTGGTTTGAGTGCGGCTATCCGTTTAAAACAATTAGCTGCAGAGTACAACCATGAGGTGTCGGTATGCTTAGTGGATAAAGGTTCGGAAATCGGTGCACATATCTTATCGGGAGCCGTATTAGAACCCACTGCCCTGAATGAATTAATTCCTGATTGGAAAGAGAAAGATGCGCCACTGAATACCCCCGTTAGTGAAGAGCAAATTCTGTTTTTAACGGAAACCAGTAGCTTACGCACCCCCCAAGCATTTTTGCCACCTGCTATGCATAACAGTGGTAATTACATTATCAGTCTGGGTAACTTCTGTCGTTGGCTAGCTGAGCAAGCAGAAGCACTGGGCGTAGAAATCTATCCGGGCTTTGCGGCGGCTGATATACTTTATGATGAAAACGGCGCAGTAAAAGGCATTGTAACCGGTGATATGGGAATTGAGAAAAACGGCGAGGCTGGTTCCAATTACACGCCGGGTATGGAATTACATGCCTGTTATACCTTCTTTGCCGAGGGTTGCCGTGGTCATTTAGGCAAGCGTCTAAAAGCGAAATTTAATCTCGAACAAGCGGTAGAGCCACAAACGTATGGCATTGGTATCAAAGAACTCTGGGAAGTCGAACCCGATCAGCATAAACGAGGCTTAGTGATTCATACCGCTGGCTGGCCTTTACCGAGTGATACTTATGGCGGCTCTTTCCTTTATCATTTGGAAAACAATCAAGTTGCCGTGGGCTTTGTCGTCGGTTTAGATTATAAAAACCCTTATCTCAGCCCATTCGAAGAATTCCAACGTTTTAAAACTCACCCTCATATTCGCGATACCTTCAAAGGCGGCAGACGTATTTCCTATGGTGCACGCGCTTTGAATGAAGGGGGGTTACAGTGCCTACCGAAACTTACTTTCCCCGGTGGTGTATTGATTGGCTGCGATGCGGGCACCCTGAATATGCCCAAAATCAAAGGAACCCATACCGCCATGAAGTCCGGTATGTTAGCAGCAGAAGCGGCTTTCCAAGCTTTACAAAACACCGACAGTAGTCCTGAGCTAAGTGCCTATACTGAGGCCTTCAAAAACTCATGGGTGCAAACTGAATTACATGCTGCACGCAATGTACGCCCTTCATTCAAATGGGGTTTGTGGGTCGGTACACTCTATACCGGTATTGATCAAATTCTCTTCCGTGGCAAAGCACCATGGACTTTAAAACACGGTCACAAAGACAATGAAACCCTGCTCAACAAAGAGCAAGCCACGCCGATTGTGTACCCTAAACCTGATGGGGTTTTAACCTTTGATCGTTTGTCCTCGGTGTATATCTCAGGCACCAATCACGAAGAGAACCAACCAGCACACTTAAAACTGTCTGATCCTAGCATTCCAGTGGATGTGAATTTGGCACTTTATGATGGCCCTGAGCAACGTTACTGTCCGGCTGGGGTTTATGAGTTTGTCGAAGAGTCTGGTTCAAAGCGCTTACAGATTAATGCACAAAACTGTGTTCACTGCAAGACTTGTGATATTAAAGACCCGCGCCAGAATATTACGTGGGTAACGCCCGAGGGCAGTGGTGGCCCCAATTATCCGAATATGTAAGGCGTCAAATCCTAGCTTAGGGTTAAGGCTAAGCTAGGCTGTTCTTACGGAAATATCAGCGGATGAAAAGCTTTGTGTTTCACCGCTGTTTAATCTAACAGATAACTGTCCTTGCGCATCCAAACCAAGCACTAAACCTTGCAACTGCTGGTTATTATTAAAAATATTCACAGATTTATTCGCTAAATAGTCCCAACGCTGCCACTGTTGTAAAAAATCAGGCTGATTAAAATGCAGAAATTGTTGCAAGCTCGGCACTAAACGATTCAGTAGCAATGCAATTAAACGATTACGATCAATCGTGTGCGCTAGTAACTGCCCTAAATCACACCACGCTTGGTCTATTGGCGTTTGGTGAGCGGACATACCCGTATTGATACCAATACCAATGACCACCTGCTGTAAAGGCTGTGCGGTTTGCAGCAAAATACCAGCGAGTTTTTTACCATGCATATACACATCATTCGGCCATTTGATTTGATGATGGTGTAAACCATAATTGGCTAGTGCTTCCGCTACTGCTACCCCCACGACTAAGCCTAACCAAGCATAATACTGGGGCGTTTCGGTGAAACACCAACGTAAGGAAAAATAAATATTACCACTGGGGGGCGACTCCCACACACGCCCTCGCCTGCCCCGCCCTGCACTTTGCTGTTCTGCGAGACATACATGGCCACAAGTTTGATCTTGTTCTAATAGCCATTCATTAGTCGATGGCAAGGTGTCAAAAATATGGATAGCTGGAATGGCAGCTTGCACCCTTGGCACAAGCTGTTGAAAAATCTGGGCTTGATCCAGCTTGATCATATTTAAGCTTTACCGTCTTGAATGCGACGTGCCAACCACCAAGCGGCTATACCACCGGCTATTGCACCGAATAAATGCCCATCCCACGATACACCATCTTGAAAAGGCATCATGCCAGCAATCAAGCTAGAACCGTACAGAAAGCCCACGACGACAGCGACAATAATGGGCACGAAACGTCGCTCAAAAAAGCCCGAAGCAATTAAAAATATAGCTAGTCCAAACACCAAACCACTAGCGCCGATATGGATTGCATCACCGCGCCCTAATAGCCACAATAGGCCATTACCAATCACGATAATCATAAACACCACTGTCCAGCTATTCGCCCGCGAACCTGCTAATAAAATCATTAAGACAAACAGTGGAAATGTATTGCTTAGGATATGTGACAAGCTGCCATGCAGAAAAGGCATCGTCAGAATACCTGTCAAACCCTCAGGGGTGCGCGGAATCAGACCATACTGGGTCAGGGAAGGCATAAAGTATTCGAGGCCAAACACTACCCAGATACTCGCAATAAATAGCAGTACCCACGGCAATTCTTCGCGGATTTGATGAACATGCTGCCCCATAAATCAACCTCGTTGAATACGATGAAGCAAAGATTGTAGCGCATTAACGCCAAGCTGTTGCATAAGCTCAATATTCCGTGCAGGAATAGCGTCAGGATCGGGATAATGCTGGAGTGCTTTAGCTAAACTTTCCTCACGAATCAAGTGCAGCATGGGAAAGGGCGAACGATTGGTATAATGACTAGGATCTAAGGGATCGACACCGGCAAAACAATACTCGGGATGAAAACTTGCGATCTGAATAATCCCCTTAAAGCCCTCGCGCTTCAGCAAGTGCTCAGCAAGGGCTAAAAAGTCATGGTAATCGTGGAAAACCTGCAATATCAAGGGATGTATTAGGAGTGTTGTTTCGAGCTGCTTAACTGAAAGGGTATCTAAATACCGCAGCTCACATAACAAATCGCCCAGTAATTGTTCCGGACGAGTCGCTTCACTGACTATAAAGCGCACTCTGCCCTGCTCATAAGGGAGTTTCGCAAAAGGGCAGAGATTTTTTGCAATAACAAGTTGTTCTACCCACGCTTGCGTTTGGCGCACCACCTCGTCATGCGCCAACTTAGCCATTGCTTGAACCGGTAATAAATCGTCAGTCACGTTTTTCCATTGCCATTAGACAAACGCTTAGTCACGATTACTACGCCACTGTCATGTTCACTTTTGCGCTTTTCAAACCCAAGGCGCTCCATGAGCTTTAACATGCCCGTATTTTCAGCCAATACTTCACCCATAATCACGCGTAAGCCACGTTGACGTGCGACATCAATTAGGGTTTGCATCAACAAGCCCCCCAAACCACGATTCTGCCATGAATCTGCAATGACTAAGGCAAACTCGCAACTCGCACGATCAGGATTAATTGAATACCGACTCACGCCTACCTGTACATCCTTGCCATCCTCACGCGCAATCCCTAAGAACGCGACCTCACGATCATAATCAATTTGGGTAAAGCGCACTAACATATCGGGCGTCAATTCGCGCAATGACTGCATAAAACGCATATAACGCGACTGCTTAGAGAGATTGCGCACGAATTCTTGTTCCATTTCCGCATCTTCTGGTCGAATCGGGCGAATCAGAATATTCGTGCCATCCGCGAGCTGCTGATGTTTAACCAGATTATTCGGATAAGGATGAATCGCCATGTGATCATAAGGCTGTGCTGCACCTTTAGGGTAGCCAATACTAAAACGCGCATCCACCGCCACCACACCGTCAGGATTGGCCATCAGCGGATTAATGTCCATTTCAATAATTTCTGGCAATTCACAGACCATTTCTGACACCCGCTGCAAGACTTGACGCAAAGCAGGGAAATTAATTTCCGGCATATTGCGGAATTCAACCAACATTTTCGCAGAGCGCGTGCGACAGATGGTTTTCTTAATCATGTAATCGTTTAGAGGCGGCAAAGCTACCGCTCGATCACGATGTACTTCAACGGCTGTACCACCGGTACCAAAGCTAATCACGGGGCCAAATACGGGATCGCGCACCACGCCGATCATTAATTCACGCCCATTACTGCCGCGATACATGGGCTCTACGGTAACCCCTTCAATACGAGCCTCTGGTGCATTACGTCCGGTATCTTCCAATAATTCTTGATACACACTACGCACACGACGCGCACTATTAATGTTTAAACGTACCCCGTTCACATCAGATTTGTGAATAATATCCGGTGAACTAATTTTCATAACGACTGGAAAGTTAACCGATTCAGCCGCTACTAATGCTTCCGCCGGGCTACGCGTCAGAATAGTGGGCACAGAAGGAATGCGGA
Source organism: Thiolinea disciformis DSM 14473 (assembly GCF_000371925.1). Lineage (GTDB taxonomy): Bacteria > Pseudomonadota > Gammaproteobacteria > Thiotrichales > Thiotrichaceae > Thiolinea > Thiolinea disciformis. The sequence continues at coordinate 203,936 of NZ_AQVE01000005.1, forward strand.
AAGCCGATAAAATCGCCCGTGATTCTGTGATAGACAGCATACGTCGACCTTGCGCCAGCACACTTTCGATAATGAGGCGCGCACCCTCCACATCTGGTTCTGAGGCTTGCTGCTCTACAGAAGCAGGCACTTGCATCAACATTTTCTGGTTACTACGATATTTTGCGAGATACGAGAAAGCTTCTACCGCTGCATCCGGCGTGCGGAAATTCGGCACATTACCCGCCGATAAAATTTCGCGCCCCAAAATCACTTGGTCTTCGCCCATCCAACAAGCAATGATGGGCTTCTTGGACTGCTCATGGCAACGCATAACAGCTTGTGCCACACCAGTAGCATCGGTTAGCGCTTGCGGTGCCAAAATGACCAAGACACCATCAATATTTTCATCCATCAAACAGATATTTAATACAGCTTCATAACGCTCGGGTGTAGCGCTGGCCAAAATATCGACAGGATTATCTTGTGACCATGGCAAAGGTAATAATTTATTTAATGCGCTTAGTGTGGCTTCGCTAAGCTTTGGTATACGCAAGCCTACCTCTATCGCACGATCAGTCGCCATGACACCAGGGCCACCACCATTGCTGATAATCAGTAGGCGATTTTGATTAACCGAAATGCCTGAAGACAAAATTTCAGCGGCTGAGAATAATTGGGCAATTGATTTAACATGCACCACGCCAGCCCTTTCTAAGGCGGCATCAAAGGCATCATCACCTCCTACAATCGCCCCTGTATGGGAACTAGCAGCACGCGAACCCTCTTCATAACGCCCGGCTTTTAGCACAATCACCGGCTTCATGCGTGAAGCTGCACGTAATCCACTCATGAAACCGCGCGCGTCGTGAATCCCTTCGATGTAAAGCAGAATACTATGCGTTTGTGGATCAAGTGCTAAATAATCTAGCACATCGCCGAAATCTACATCCACCGCATCGCCTAAGTTGACTACCGCAGAGAAACCGACTTGACGCGATGCTGCCCAATCCACAATCGCATTACCGATAGCACTGGATTGAGTAACCAATGCAATTTTACCGGCACGCGCTTGACCTCGACTATAAGAGGCATTGAAACCTGCTGAAGGACGCATGACGCCGGTGCAATGGGGGCCTATGAGGTGAATATTGTATTGACGTGCCACTTCAAGCACATCTTTCTCTAAACGCTTGCCCCGAGCGCCACCATCGCTAAATCCACCTGATAAAATAAGAGCGCCCTTCACACCGTGATCACTGCACTGGTGCAAAATGTCTACAATCGTTTTCGCGGGCGTGGCAATAACAACCAGATCAATTGGCTCGCTAATATGCGATAAATTAGGATGGCAGTTGAGACCTTGCACTGAAGTATACTTAGGATTAATAGGGTAAATATTGCCTTTAAACCCTGCTTCTAACATATTTTTCAGCACTAAGGTTCCCACGGACTCTGGATTTTCGCTGGCACCGAAAATAGCAACACTTTCGGGGGCGAATAGTTGATTTAAGTAATGGTGACCCATTTTAAAAACCTCTATACTTTTTATTTACCGGTCAGATTGTCGACCGACCAGCCGCTAGCAATATATTTGTGCATTGCAGCATATTGTATAACAGAGCTTGTGAAAACACCATGACAGCAGCCGTAATTAGTCACATCAAATGCTCCCTTCATGATAATGGCACGCCCGATCACCCAGAGTCACCCGAGCGTTTAGATGCTATTAATAATCGCATGATCACTTCAGGCGTCGACTGGATTACTCGTCATTATGACGCGACTCCAGCCACCCGTGAGCACTTATTGCGTGTACATGATGAATTTCATGTCAATAAAGTATTTGACCTAGCTCCTAAGGATGAGCGCACAGTGGTATTTGATGGTGATACCGCTATGAACTGTCATAGTTTAGATGCTGCTTTATTAGCTGCTGGAGCAGCCGTACAAGCTGTCGATTTAGTCATGACTGAAGATCCCATGCACAAGCATGTATTTTGTGCCATACGCCCACCTGGCCATCATGCAGGACACGGACATTCAGCAGGCTTCTGTATTTTTAATAATGTCGCCGTTGGCGCTGCACATGCCATGGATCACTATGGTATTCAACGGGTAGCTATCATTGATTTCGACGTGCACCATGGTGATGGAACTGAACAAATCTTCCGTGACGATCTGCGCGTTCTATTCTGCTCTTCTTTTCAGCACCCCTACTATCCCTTCACCGGCGCGGATACCCATTCACCTAATATTATAAATCTTCCTATGCCAGCAGGAACTCGCTCTGCCGAGTGGCGTGAAAAAGTGCGTGAGCGTTGGCTGCCTGCTTTAGAAGCGTTTCGTCCAGAATTAATCATGATTTCGGCTGGTTTCGACTCCCACTTAGAAGATGACATGGGTGGGTTTAATTTAGTTGAAGCGGATTTTGTTTGGATCACGCATGAACTTTGTCGTATTGCACGCGACTATGGAGGTGGGCGAGTTGTCTCTTGTTTGGAAGGTGGATATGACCCTTCATCTCTTGGTCGCAGTGTTGCAGCGCATGTTAAGGAACTAGCTGAATTTCACTAAACCCTTATAGCGCCAATCAGCAACCCTTAGCAGTTGCTGATTAAAACCTAAACTATCCACTCAAACCTACTTGTGACACGGTTTTTCGCTCATTGATTCAGTTAAATGTATCATTTAAGATAAATTTTATTATCATTGAGTTAGGATAGTTAGGTAAAAGGCATCACAACCATGAAAAACGCGTCGACTAAAAAATCAACACCCGCCCCCTTCAATCTTGATGCAGTTAATGACAGTACTGCCTTTATACGACGCTTAAGACCTGATCACCGTATTTCAGAACCGGTTTATCGCCAACTACAGCGCCAAATCATTCAGATGATTCAAAAAGGCGAACTAGGCGATGGCGATAGCTTGCCCTCGGAGCGAACCTTGGCTGAAGCCTTGAACCTAAGTCGCACCACGGTACGCCGTTGTTATGATGAATTGCGTTCACAAGATTACATTAGCACACATGGCCGTGCTGGAGTCATGGTAAAAGCGCCACCGCGTATCAATCCTGAAATTGGGCGTTTAAAAGGTTTCAGCGAAGAAATGCGCGAATTAGGTTTGGAACCATCCACTCAATTAATCGAGCGTAAAATTGTCCCTGATCGCACGATTGCCTCTTTTTTCAATCGTCCGTCTAATACACGCTTTTTAAAGTTAGTACGTTTACGCTTAGCCGATGGCCTGCCCATGACCCGCGAAGTGGCTTGGTATGATCTAACCGTTGCACCCGCTTTAGCTAAATGGGATGTCGAAGGCTCAGTCTATAACTATTTGCAAGAACAATGCTGCTTAACGCTGTCGGATGCAGAGCAAAGCATGGAAGCCGCTATGAGTAATGAAGAGGAAATGAGAGTCTTTGGCTTTACTGAGCCAACCCCTTGCTTATTACTAAAGCGCAAAACCTATGCTACCACAGGACAAATGGTGGAATATGCCGAAGGTACTTTCCGTGGCGACTCTTATACGTATCGCATTACCTTACGTAGTGGCCGTCCTGTGTCCTGAGTCGCACTTAGTACAACGCACGAAAACGCATTAACTCCTCTACCTTTGGTAAGGCCGCCAATACGCCAAGGCGGCTTACGACCTGTGCACCACAGGCATTAGCCAGCTTTAAACATTCTAACCACTCGAAACCTGCACCATGTGCCCACACAAACCCCGCACTAAACGCATCGCCTGCGCCTGTTGCGTCGCTTACCTGTACTGGATAGCTCGCTATATGACAAGGTTCACTGTCCCCCCGTCGCCAAGCAATACAGCCCTGCTCGCCTAAAGTAACAATACAAACTTGCCCCGACCAATGCTCAAATGGCTGCAATTGCCTCAATAGATTAAGCCAAAGCTGGGGACTTTCTGGCAAACTGCTTAAATTTAACCAGCAAGCTGCCTCGCGTTCATTCACAATCAAATAATCGGTTACTTGCAACAAGGCTTGACTAGGTAAACGCCACGGTGAAGGATTCAATAATGTTTTTGTGCCACTAGCACGAGCCAATTCAAACGCTGCCAAAATAGGCGCTTCAGGAATCTCGAATTGTGCGTACACTAACTGCGCTTGCTGGAGTGTTTGAGCGACTGCTTGGATATGCTGGGGGTTTAATAAACCATTAGCACCCGCACAAATAGCAATCCAGTTTTGTGCATTCGGTCCGATTAGTCCAATGCCAAATCCCGATCGACCAGGAAAACTCATGACATAGTCGGCATTCATTCCTTCTTGTAGCAAGACTTCGCGCAGGTTACGCCCTTCTTGATCTTGACCGGTGGCAATCAAAACAGCAACTTCCACACCCAAACGGTGCAAACCGACCGCTACATTTAGGCCTTTACCGCCATGCTCACTCCACACCGCTAACGCCTCTAAAGACTCACCTAATTGCGGTAGGCGTGACAATGTTAAGCTATGGGCACTCACATAGCTGCCTAATACAAAGACCTTCATCTTGACACCCTCGCAATCAAATCAGCAAAATGCTCTAAGCTACTGTAAATATGGCATCCTATAAGGATAATCTAACTTATAGCTAAGATTGAAGGCTAATATGGATGGATACCGAGACTGAGTTAAACGCTGTTTTGCAAGCGTGCGAAAATTTTAAAAGTCAATTTGACAGCCTGATTTTGGCAACCGTTAATCCTCAAGGCGAAGCGGAAGCAAGCTATGCCCCTTATCTCGCCCAACAACAGCGTTATTATATTTATATCAGCACACTCGCTAGCCATACCCACAATCTCCTAGCGAAGCCTAAGTGCCAGATTTTATTCTTGGAAAATGAAGCCGACACCAAAAATCTATTTGCGCGCCAACGCTTCAGCTTGAATTGTGAAGTTAGCGAACTCGCTAGAGATACCCCTGATTTCACCAGTTGCTTAGATCAATTTGAGAAAAAATTTGGCAAAATGTTTAGCTTGCTGCGCGAACTCAAGGACTTTCGTTTATTTGAACTCACGCCTGTAAATGGCAAATATGTAGCAGGTTTTGGCAAGACCTATGAGCTAACGGGAGTCAATCTGAGCCAAATTCAAGCTATAAGCGCTGACGTACTTAAAAACCGAAAATAATTTATATTACTTTGTCTCCAAAAATGTTATTTATTAAAATTAATAATTATAAATAAATTAATTTTAATTAGAAAAATTTATAATAAAAAGATAGCAGTTCGTCGCTAATTAAACCGCAATAATCCTATGATGGATTCTCGAATTCAATCACTTACGTTAAATATTCAGTCATGAGTTTCCTCGGAGGCTCATCATTAAGGAATAAAGCATATTGATTAATCTGCTTTATAGAAGCAAAAACATTAATGGAATAAGGAGATAAACTCATGGCCTATCCTTTATACGGCGCTTATCGCCCAGCACCAGCAGTTTGTGGTTATGACGCTTGGGGACCTGTAAGCTGCAATAATCATTGGAATCGCCCAGCTTGGGGACACGACCGTCCTTGGGGTCGTTATAACACTTGGGATCGCCCTTGGGGTTACAATAACTGGAATAGCTATCGTCCATGGAATGCTAATAACTGGGGTAATAATAATCGCCCTTGGGGCCCTCGCGCTTGGAATGAACCACAAGATGTTAACATCATTAACATCATTAATAGATTATCTAACCAAGCTAATGCTGAATCTACCTCTAATTCTAATCAGCGTACTGTAGTATAAAGTTAAGTTTCAGTTAAATTATAAGGCTGACTTATGTCAGCCTTATTTTTTTTATCATTCAAAAATTACAAGCTCAACAAAACTACCAGCTTAATAGTAATTGCTTACTCATAATACTATTGACTGTTCATCGTTAATTAACGCTCGGCAATCACTGCTCTAATTCCCCAGCGCACTAATTTGTTGAAAATCAACACGTGGACAACAAATTCAGTTCACCTATTTATGTAGATAGCAATTGATTAATCTGCCTTATATTAAGGCGACAAAACTAATGCAATAAGGAGAGATACTCATGGCTACACCAGCACCGGCTCCAGCGCCCGCACCCCGTCCAGATCGTGATCATCGTTGGGAAGGTCCTAACCATTGGGGTCACAACCGTTGGGGCGGCCCTAACCATTGGGGTTATCCAGGCCCATGGCGCAATCCTTGGGCTTATGCGCCTAATCCTTGGGCTTATAACCCCTATGCTGCACCATACGCGCCAGCCTATGCACCTAACCCTTGGGCTTATAACCCCTATGCTGCACCGTACGCGCCAGCCTATGCACCTAACCCTTGGGCTTATCCTGCTGCACCTTACAATCCATGGGGCGCAGGTTTAGTTGGCAATTTGCTTAGAGCCGTTTTCTAATTAATTAGAATCAAATTTTTTCGGCTTTACTAAAGGCTAGCACTTATTTAGCTAGCCTTTTTTCTTTCCGTGATCCACGCTCAATCCAAGCGACTATATCGCTAATCACCTTATCCCCTTGTAGATCACGTGACAGCATGTGCCACCCATTCTCATAACGAATCTGCTGCGTGTTTGACGTTTTCGGTAAACGTTCCCACAATAAATTAATCGGTCTTTCTGGTACTAACTCGTCTTTTTGCCCATACAACAGCAAGGTAGGCAGTTTAATCTCATCTGCTGCCTCAAATCCCTTATCCATCAAATCGACTAAGCCTGCCAAGGTATCCACACGCGCTTTACGCAACATCCAAGGATCACGCCCCAACGCTGTGAGCATCGCAATATTATCGGAAGCTTGTATTTTCAAACCTTCACCAGAAGGTGACCAGCCTGGCGTAAATTTCAAGGTAAAATCTAAAGCCCAACGCTGATAAAAAGGCTGTGTAGCGCGCGTCCAAACCGCCGGCGCTTCTAGGATCAGACCGTCTGCCGCTAAACCTGTGTTGCGCCCCGCAGCGAGTAAACTGACCGCGCCCCCCATCGACATCCCCATCACATACAAGGGTGTGTCTGGATAAGTGCTACGCAGTAAACGAGTCATTTCGCGAGCATCTTGCGCCATACGTTCCGCACTAGACCACAAGCCGCGATAGGGCGAACGTCCAAAGCCACGCTGATCAAACGCCCACATCGCAATACCTTGTTTGGCAAAACGTTTACCAACCTGATCAAATGCGCCAGCATATTCATTAAAGCCATGAAATAGTAAAATGTGCGCACGCGCTTTACCTTCAGGTTGCCAATGATTGCCATATAACAGTGTACCATCACTGGCTTTAAAAACAGGCTGATTCAGCAATTGAATGGGCTGCTTAGCTTCCCCGACAGGTACTTGCAAGGAGGCACACGCACTTAGTCCAAAACTCATAACCAATATCCATACGATTTGATAAAAGTAGATAACATACCTTTGCTTCACTGCTGATAGTCCTATTAGCCCCAATAGCGTATTGCAACACCCTAGCAGGACTTAGACCTTTCCGCTACCATATAAAATTCAGGTGCAAACCCACTTTTAACTAATCCTTAGAGGGAGACTGTGATGAGTCAGACCAAAGATCCGCTGGGTGTTGTTGTGCAATTGCGTCAAAGCGAGGGTTATAGTTGCACCATTCAAGCAGGCAATCATCAACTGATCGCGGATGAACCCATTCCACTCGGTGGCAATGACGCAGGCCCAGCCCCCTATCAATACCTCAAGGCCGCCTTGGGTGCTTGCACGGCCATGACCATCAAAATGTACGCTGAGCGCAAAAAATGGCCGTTAGAGAATGCGATTGTTTCACTCAGGCATAGCCGAGATGCTAATAAGAACAGTGTGTTTGAGCGCGATATTAAGCTACTCGGCAACTTAGATGAAGAACAACGCCAACGCTTATTAGACATTGCAGATCGCTGCCCAGTCCATAAAACCTTAAGCCAAGGTGCTAGCATCTTGACTAAGCTAGTCGACTAACCTCTTCCCCAAAACTGTCTAAAAATCAAAATCATGTTGAATATTTATAATAGCCTCACCAACCGTAAAGAAGTCTTTATCCCGATTGAGCCCCATAAAATTCGTATGTATGTGTGCGGCATGACGGTATATGACTATTGTCATTTGGGACACGCGCGCGTGATGGTGGTATTCGACATGGTGTACCGCTACCTACAAGCCGCTGGCTATCAAGTCACTTATGTGCGTAATATTACGGACATTGACGATAAAATTATCAAGCGGGCGAATGAAAATGGGGAACCCTTTCAAGCCCTCACGTCACGCTTTATTGATGCTATGCACGAAGATGAGCGCGCACTGAAAATTCTGCCACCCACGCATGAACCGCGAGCCACACAAAGTATTGCAGGCATGATTCAAATCATCGAAACCCTGATTGAAAAAGGTTTTGCATATGTGGGACGCAATCAGGATGTGTATTACGATGTGTCGCAATTCGAAGGGTATGGCAAATTATCGGGGCGAAAACTAGAAGATCTGCGTGCGGGCGAACGCATTGCGATTGATGAAGTGAAGGATGATCCCTTGGATTTCGTGTTATGGAAAGCGGCTAAGGCTGGCGAGCCTGCTTGGGATTCTCCTTGGGGCAACGGTCGCCCTGGCTGGCATATTGAATGCTCAGCCATGTCGATGGAGTTGCTGGGGCATCATTTTGATATTCACGGGGGTGGGCATGACTTACAGTTCCCACATCATGAAAATGAGATTGCTCAAAGCGAAGCCTGCCACGGACATACTTATGTCAATGTATGGATGCACAACGGTTTTATCCGGATCAATGATGAAAAGATGTCTAAGTCCTTAAATAATTTCTTCACGATTCGCGATGTGTTGCAAAGCTACAAAGCAGAAGAAATTCGCTATTTCATGCTGAATAGCCATTATCGTAGCCCACTGAATTATAGCAATGAGTCCTTGGACAATGCCCGTGCCGCCTTGACACGTTTGTATACAGCCTTGCGCGATTTGCCAGTCGGTACAGTATTAGCACGCAGTGACTATGAACAGCGTTTCCGCGCTGCCATGGACGATGATTTTAATACCTCAGAAGCCATCTCAGTATTATTTGAATTAGCACGTGAGATTAATCGTGTACGCCAAGAAGACCTAAGCCAAGCTGCAAATTTAGGGGCAACCTTAAAGTATCTGGCTGGTATTTTAGGCTTGCTGGATGAAGAGGCAGAAGCTTGGTTGCGGGGTGGAAGCCAAACCACTGGCTTGTCAGATGCTACGATTGATAACTTGATTAGACAAAGGCTGGAAGCACGCACCAACAAAAACTGGGCTGAATCAGATCGCATTCGGGATGAATTAAAGGCTCAGGGCGTTATTTTGGAAGATAAGGCAGGTCACACGACATGGCGACGGGCATGAATAGCGATACTACTAAACCACATGGGCATTTATTGTTAAGAACCTTAGCGATGCCCGGTGATACCAATCCCAATGGGGATATTTTCGGTGGTTGGATTTTATCGCAAATGGACATTGCCGGCGGCATTTTAGCAAAAGAATTGGCTAAAGGCCGCGTGGTGACCATTGGTATTAATGCTATGAAATTTATGCATCCTGTGCATGTGGGAGACACAGTGGGTTGCTATGGCAAACTACTTCATACGGGTACTACCTCTATTACCCTACACCTACAAGTCTGGGTAAAAACCTCTCAAGGCGAGCATTATCAAGTAACTGAAGCCGACTTCACCTATGTCGCTATTGATGCGGACGGCAAAAAGCGCCCTTTAGCCTCCAATCCATAACTCTTTGAAATTATGTTATTCTTTGCTCAGTTTCTAGCAAGGTCGTGTGTTTAATACTAAACCTGCTTGCAAAAGTAACGCTGACATCAAGAGACCGGGCAGAGTGAATGACTCCTCCTAGCATCAAGACGCCGTCTCCTCGTCTTCTCTGCCCGGCCACTCTTTAATCTTTACGCCAAAGAAGCTTCATCGCCTTAGACCTACCATTAATAACCCACGACTTTGCTCAACATCTTTTGTTAGCGCTAAGCTTCAACCCTGAGATAGTAAATTTTGACCTCTCAATAAACTTTAATGTAATGCGCTCAAAGTTTTCTTGAATTTAGCTAGGGTCACCATCCAAAAATAATTATCGAACACAATACAACGCAAATACTCATCGTGACTTATATCAAACTCTAGAAAGCTCAAGTGCCTGTACTTAGAGACGCTTGGTAAAATCACTTAGAGGAATAAAACATTATGAGCGGGATTTTTAATTACGAAATTCCACGTACCCGTGGTTATGCACCTAACCATCGCGACCTAGCTGATAGACCACGCCATCGCCCAATCGACGACCATCGTTATGGCTGCAACGACTTTTTCTGCGGGCCATTTGGCGGCGCTCATCGCTACCTGCCACCTATGTATAAAGATTGGCTACGCTGCATTCGCAATGGTGATTGTGAGCCGCGTGTGACGACTCAAGCTCTTGGCGAAGAGGATGGTGGGCTTCCTCCAAGACCACCTATGGCAACCACTTTTGCGGTTGGTGAAGAGGATGGAGGATTTCATCCAACCCCGATTTGGTCTACTCGCGCTCACGGTGAGGAAGAGAGCAGTAGTCTACCACCTTCGCGCCATATAGGAACTCTAGCTGCTTTTGGCGAAAATTAGGCTTGCCCCTAACTCATGATAAGCTTATCCCGTGCTTAGATAAAACGCGGGATAAGCAATTAGCCGTAAACTTGTCATACGGATTTTTGAGACAGCTATCTATTGTTTTTTGAAACAAACCTTCAACCGAGGTCTTAACTTCCCCTTAGTAAGATTTTTGTTCAGTCTAGCCTTAGCATTACTTTGCTTTAATAGAGCCTTCATCCATTACCTGACACCTTGTTTATGACTGAGCCACTCATTTTAGTAGTTGGTTATGCCAACCAACCACAAACTGCACATCAAATTAATATGTTGTTGGCTCGTGGCGCACGCGTGGTCAATCTTGACCCTTATGGTCGGAATGGTGAGTATGCCCCTTTAGTTTGGAGCGATGATTATATTACATGGGCTGACTACCCCATTCCTGCTAACCACGTGCAGGGTGTCATACTCAGTGCTAATGCTCCTGAATTTCCAACCGAAGAGGCTTTTTATAAGCACCCCCATGGCAGCATTAATTGGGAAGAATGGTATCAACAGTTTGGTTTACAACGCGACCGCTCCGATACGCTATTAGGCTTATTACTTCATCTGGAGCAACATGGCGTGAAAATGCTAAATGCACCGAGCAAAAGTATTATTTCGCGCCGCAAAGCCTTCCAAATTCAGGCGATGCGAAGAGCTGGTTGTACCCTGCCCGCTACCCTAATCACCAATGATGCAAAAGCTGCACGTGCCTTTATTAACAATTACCCCGAATGTATCGCCAAACCAGCGGCGGGAGGCTCGTTAACCGTCTCAGCCAATCACCTATTAGAACAAGGTATTCTCGAGCGCCTACATGCCGCCCCTGCCATCTTTCAAGAACGCATCATCGGTAAAGACGTACGCGTGACCATTGTGAATGGCGAAATTGTCTCTAGCGTCATCATCAATGTACCGGAAGGCTTGCTCGACTTCCGTAATGCCCCCGGCTACCAAGAGGGGTTGACACAATATGTTGAACAACCTTTACCCGAGGCAGTCGCCGAACAATGCCGCAATGCTGTAAAAGCACTCGGCCTTACCTTCTCCGGCATTGATCTACGCCTAACATCTGAAGGTAAGTACGTTATGCTGGAGTGCAACTCAAGCCCTATCTATCTGGATGTCGAATATAAAACTAAACACTCCATCACAAAAAAAATCTGTGATTATTTTTTAGCGATCCCTGCCAGCGAAATCGGATAGCCTAAGAAGCGAAATGTAACTAACGTGAGTTTTGCATAAGAGTCACACACAAAGCATGTGTAATTCAGTAGCCCATTGTAGGAAATGGCTTTTTAGGTTGCCAGGTATAAGCAATGAGCGCACAGAGGAGATTGAACATAAAGTTAGCGACACTGCGATGCCGCGTGTGTTCTAGCTGTGAAATATTGTTGAGCTGATCATTGACGGTTTCAATTAAGGCGCGTTTACGCAGGAGGATTTTATCCTCTACGGGCATCAGTTGGTTTTTCATATTACGTTTTACACGAGTAATGAGCTGTAAGACTTGTTCAATCAAGGTTTCAAAGAGTTTTTTAGACAAATAGCCTTTGTCGCCAAACAGCTTGCCGGTCAGCCCCTGAGTGAGTTTAGGAACTGTTCTGGTCTACTAGAACCGGACACTTTGTTAAGAGGTGTTTTACGATCAGTAATGATGCCATCTAGGAAATTTCAGATGAAACAGAAACATCAATACGATACAGTTTTTAAGAAAGCGGCGGTGTTGTTAGTCATGGAGCAAGGGTATGGCATATGGCATGACGCAAGCCGCCGAAGCGGTGGGCACGAGTGTGAAGAATCGGCAACGTTGGAAGCAGCAGTATACACAGACTGGTAGTGTGAATGAGGTATTAAAGACGGAGGAGCGTACGGAACGCTTACGCCGTGAAGTAAAACAACTTCAGTGGGAGAAAGACATTCTAAAAAAGGCGAGCGCCTTCTTGGCGCGAGACATGTAGTAAAGTATCGTTTTATTAAACGGTTATCGAAGCCTTATCCGACCCACTTAGCCTGTCGGGTGATGGGTGTTAGCCGTAGTGCCTATTATGCCTGGCGGACATCGTTAGCACAGTCGAAGCCGTTAAACTCCACCGTCTGGCGTTTACGTCTTCGGTTGAAGACCTTATTTGACGAGAGTCGGGACAGTTTGGGTTCTCGTGGTTTAGTAAAACCCTTGCGCCAAGAAGGCTTTACGGTGGGACGCTATCGGGTTCGTACCCTGATGAAAATCTTGAATCTGACGGTTCAGCAACGACGGGCAGACAAAGCGACCACCGTGCGTGATCCGTCACACGGCGTCGTCGATAATCACCTGCATCGGGTATTTAATCCCCACCGTATCAATCAGGCGTGGGCGGGGGACATCACCTATCTGCGTACCTGTGAAGGCTGGCACTACCTGGCTATCGTGATGGATTTACATTCCCGACGCCTCATTGGCTGGGCATTGTCGGTGCATATCACCACCGATTTAGTGTTACAAGCGTTGCACCACGCCTTAGTATTACGACAACCCAACCATTCGTCAGGGCTGATGTTTCATTCGGATCGGGGATCACAATACACCAGCCAGCGATTTCAGCAAACACGCGCGTTACACGGGATTCAACCATCCATAAGTGGCAAAGGCGCTTGTTATCATAATGCCGTGGTCGAACGTTTCTTCGACAGCCTGAAACACGAGTGGTTAAAAAATATAACTTACCCCACACGTTCAGCAATGACTCAGGATGTACAAGCCTATATTTGCTACTATAACCACCAACGATTACATACCGCCAATGGCGATTTATCGCCAGTGGCTTTTGAACAAATGACTCTTAAACAGGTGTCCTAAATCACTTGACCAGAACAAACGCTTTGCCACCCGTGAACACATTAAGCAAACTGTGTTTGAATATATTGAAATAGGCTACAACCGTAACCGCCTGCACAGTCCACTTGGCTATCTTAGTCCCGTGGACTTTGAGGCTAAAGCTCTCGCATCTTGAGGTGTCCGAGATTATCTGGCCAGATCAAACCATTTCAGAGTGTTCTGGATGTCTTATTCAAAGAAGACGATGCCCGTGTCCGAGCGGGATATGGCGCTAATAACATGACCATCGTGCGGCATGTCATCACCAACCTACTACGGCAAGTATCTGGCAAGACCCGTTTAAAGTCAGACGCAAACAGGCCACTTGGTCGATTGATTTCTTGGAGCAGGTCTTGTGAAATCAGACGTGATTTTTTCAAGCGATTGCCCTGCCCTGCCCTGTATAAAGTTGTACTTCCAAATTTTTACAAAAAATGGCATCATAACATGTGAAAAGTTCATATAATGTTAAAAGTAATAAGTTAGCTTAATTTTTTGGGTCATGATTTAAAGGAGTTGAAGAAGCGTCTTTCGATACAGGTTCCAATGACTTTGTCATGAATCTCGATAGACTTAGAAAAACAGATCGTCTTGCGTGCTAGACGTTTAATCCAAATCCTCAAATTCAGGTTTTGCCGTTCAATGCTTTGTGTGTAGCGCTTAGTGATTAAATGCTTATCTTCAGGCAATAAACGCTCATAAGCGCCCCAATCATCCGTGCAATACAATGCCAGTTTGAAAGGTGTCAACCGTTCCAAGAGTTGCTTCAAGGT